>JASGKW010000001.1:0-10292 GCA_049840515.1 Muricomes sp.
TTTTGCCTGGTCTGTATCATAAGCATATGGCTGTAAGTTGATATCACAGTATGGAACTGTTTCTGCAAACAAGGTATCCGCCGGCTTTTCCAGTCCATAGAAAATACCGTCTGAAATCGCTTTCTTATCTGTTGCATGTTGGATTGCCTGTCTCACAGTCTTGTCTTTCAAGATTTCATTGGATGTATTTAAAACAATCTGCCGCGTAGATGTGGGGTCTGAGAGGGCAGCCTCAAAGTCTTCACTGTCCACATATTTATTGACCGCATCGGCATCTATCATATTTTTCCCAAAAATTAAATCTATCTCACCTTTTTCCAGTGCCATAATTCTAGTCTGGTTGTCCGGAATTACCTTAACTGTAATCTTTTTGATATCCGGCACTTCTCCCCAGTAATTTTCATTTGCCTCGAACACTGCATATTCATCTGTCACAAAGTCAGTTAATACATAGGGACCTGTTCCGATATATTCCTTCACCCCATCCTTTGTACTGTCGTCCTGCATTGCCTTGGGTGAAATCATTGCAAATGGCCTTGTCACGCCAAGCTCTGTGAGCATTGGATAGTAAGGCTCGGACAACTCAATTACAAAAGTCTTTTCGTCCGGCGCTGAAACTCCCACCAAAAGGTTCATCATTTCCAGCCATGTATGCCTGTCCTTATTTTCAATAATAGCGTCAAAATTTGCTTTTACCGCATTGGCATCGCAGACCTCCCCGTCAGAAAAAGTAATCCCATCCCGGATATGAAATGTATAAGTCTTTCCGTCTTCGCTGACTTCCCAGCTCTCAGCGATGCACCCCTCGTATCCGTCCTCTGTAATATTTACCAGAGTTTCATACAACATTTCCTGGGCGTACATTTCACCGGCATATAGATGGGGATTTAAGTCTCTGATATCTCTATAATTAACAAATACCAGCTCTTCCCTGCCTGACTCTTCGGCGGTGGTCTCTTTCATTGTCTCCTGCCCCTTATTACCACAGCCTGCTATAACAGAAGCTGCAAGTATGCCTGTCATAATTAGCATTAAAATTTTTCTTTTCACAAAAACTTCCTCCTTTTTTTCAACTATATGTGAGTGTAACACAAGTTAGTCAACTCTAACTAATATCGTTTTGGAAGTTCTTGATATAACAATTTGTTATAACACATCTTTTAATCTTTCAATAAACCACTGGGCCTGCATGCTCAGTTCCTTGTCATCAGCGGCAACATAACCTATGACAAGAAAAGGCTCACAGTTATTCACTGCGAGTGTTTTTATATCATACTGCTCATATTTTTCGGCCATAAAATTAATACCCAGACTGCATATATCCGTATGCAGCAGCACATCAATGGTCATATGGTCACTGTTGGAATAGATAACATGTTTTAGCTTCTCCGTGCTGATTACCCCCAGACTTATAGATTCCAGATGATGCTCCATGGAAAAATAATCCCTCACACCTCTGATAAATTTTAGGTCCGGCAATTCTGAAAAATCAATACTGTCTCTGTGAAACAGCGGGTTATTGCGCCCTGCATAGACGCACACCTCTTTCGTATCCAATGTATAAAAGCTTAAATTTTTGTGCGCTAAAATATGCTGGAAAGCCGTCAGTTGCTTTTCAGCGATAAAAACAATACCAAGTTCTGAAATTCCTTTTTTAACATTGTCCGTGATTTCCTCCACCGTCCCCTGAAGGTACTCAACGACATATTCGTCCCCCATCTCCTTATAAAAATCGACCAGAAGCCTTGCAATCATATTACTCGGATAGGTGGACAGAGATAATTTCTTTCCAGGATTTACCGGCGCCATGCTATTCATAATTTGCACGTTCTTCAGCACATTCTGGGCATATTCCTTCATCGTTTCACCAAATGCTGTCAGCAGGATTCCCGTTCTGGTTCGCACAAAAAGGTCCCTGCCCAGTTCTTTCTCCAGGCTTGACACCACCTTGCTGACATTGGGCTGAGATGTGTACAGACATTCCGACGCTTTATTAAAACTGCCGCACTCACTGGCCGCCACAAAATATTCTAATTGCTTTAACTCCATAATATAATCCTCTCAATAAGTTAGTTTTATCTAACCACTATATAATTATTTTATGGCTATGTCAAATTAGAAACCGGCAGTTATTTAATATTCTTCCCACCGGCTGTGTGACCTCCTGTGCCCTCTTCTCTGCCGTTCACGCTGGCGTTTTCTTCTCTCCGGCGTCTGCTGCGCTCCATCATCCTCACAGGCGCAAGAACTGTCCAGCAGAAAATGCGGACTGTAGTAATTCCCAAAAACACACCAATACTGTCTATTCCAACATCCCTGACAGAAGGGCCTCTCCCCTCCACAAAAGACTGATGATACTCGTCCCCGCATGCAAACCCCACACATATCAGACCCGCAACCACCACCAGGCCAAATCCCCGGAGTCCATACACATAAAAGGGAAAGGACACTGCAACTGCCAGCAGGAAATATTCTGTCATATGAGCGGCTTTTCTCACCGGATACTCTATCTCACCCGCAATCTCATCAATCTCCCAGTCCTCCAAATTTTTCTCCAATACCTCATTGCCGATTTCCACAATTCTATGGCTTACAATGTAGCTTAAATTCCCCGAATCTACACCTGACTGGGCAGAAAAACTGAAAATCACATACATCATAATAATTGCAGGCAGAAAAGACAAAGGCTTCAATATAAATAAAATCAACTTCTTAAACATCTCCTAACCTAAGCCCATCCTTTCCACACATCAGGCTGATATCCAACAGTTGCGTTCTGGCCGTTCCGCACAATCGGTGTCAATAACACCTGCTGATTCTCCAGCACTTTCTCATCTTTATCCTCATCTGATATGTATTGAATCAACGCCAGAGCATCCTTATCCTTACATTTGGGATTCAGCATTTTGTGAAGCCCTCCAACGGACTTCTTCACACTGTTATATTCGCCTTTGCTAATCCCTTTCTCCTTCAAATCTATAAATTGGAACTTCACGCCGCGCTCCTTGAAATACCGCTGAGCTTTCTTGGTGTCAAAACACTTTGTTGTGCCAAATATCTGTATATTCATCTTAATGTCCAGCCTTTCCTAGTTTTTCTTATTATCTGCGGCAGGTGCATTACAAATTTCCTGCACCCTTCCCACAATTCCACCTTCCAGCATAACCTTGATTCCCCTCGGATGATTCTGTGAATTAGTGAGAATACGCATCACAATACCTTCCGTCAATTTTCCGGTTCTCTGGTCCTGCTTCTGCACAACCATGACTCTTGAGCCTATTTTAATATTACTTCTTATCGTCCCATTCATATAAACTAAATCTCCCTTTTAATTCATTTCTCTCAAATTAATGCATGAAACTATTATACGCTCTACAGTCAACTGTAAGCAACATAAAGGATAACGGAATGACAGCTTGCATAACGCCGATGGAAAAAAACAGCAGTATGTGGTATGATTAGCCGAAGGTATGTGATTGGTCCGTATAGAAAAGAGGAGGTATAATATGAGGATATCAGTACAGTATTCAACAATGATTGTAAGGAACCTTGAGGAATCAGTTGTGTTTTACAGAGATGTGCTTGGATTCACCGAAAGCTACCATGTGGACTTCCCCGTTGGAGGTATCACAATTATGAAAAGTGCAGAAGGCGCCTGCGTAGAATTGATAGAGTCACCGCAGTTTGAAATAGGCCTTTATTCGGTTGGAACAGATGTCGATAATTTGGATGAAACAATAGAGCACCTCAGAAGCAAAGGTTATGATACTGTCGGAGAAATTGCATCAACGACAGTTGGACGTCAGGTATTTGTGATGGACCCCAACGGGGTCAGGATATGTCTCATAGAGCATACTGACGAGTATAAGAAAAAATATATGTAGAAATATCCTTGTAAATCTCAGTTGATGAGGCAGATAATTTCTATTGACACCCCAACTTCTGTTGAATTTGACAAGAATTATGGATTGAAATTATTTTATCCTATGTTTTGCCCTTTAAGGTAGTTGATAATTTTGTCTCCTTATGTCAATGCACTTAAATCCATTGGGATTATTACTTAATGGACTTATAATTTATTTGATTATTTCTGTGTGTGTAAAGGCGTATCAAAAAATTAAACTTATCCCAAGAAAATGAGCATAATCTTCAGCTCGATAAATTATAAATTTGACATATTAATGATAAATGAGGGTAGAAATGATGAAACATCTTTTTAAATTAGGATTATTAATTTTCTTATTAGGATTTATTTTGGTTTCCTTCGGCAGCTTCATTAATATTATATTTACATATGTAGGCTTGGTTACTGTCATATCAGGAGCATTGTTAATGTTTATCTGGGGTATGAAGTATCGAAGCTGGAGGTGTTCTGATTGTGGCAAGGAACTAAAACTGAGTATTTATGAAACATTTAAAGGAGTGAATGTTGGGGTAAACAAAAAAATCTTGTTTTGTCCCTACTGCAAAAAGAAAGTAGTTTGTAAGGCAGAAATTATAAAAAATTAAGTTTAGTACATAGATTCCATTTTGTTAATCAAACAAGGGAAATCATATTTTTTCGCACCCGCAAAAGAAGAAACGATAAAAAATTTGCAGTATAGAGAATTATTTTTTTAATTATTAGAAATATCGCCCTGATAAAACAAAACTTTTCGGAGAAATCCTGAAAAGAAAATCTTTTAAGATGATTAAATAAACTGATAACGAAAAAGGGTTGCTGAGAGAAAAGACATCCTCATTTTGTCTGGATATTCGTGGGGAGCAAATTTGTATTATAAAAAAAGAATAAGACAGCAGATTTCAGCTATATGAAATCTGCTGTCTTATTTTTCATCCCCCGAAATCTTATTTCACAAAAATCCCCATTGTCTGTGCCACAAGAAAGCACATCACCATCCCCGCCACGGTTGGTATGGCAAGTGCGGCGAATGTCCACTTCCATTTCCCGGTCTCTTTTTTTATTGTCAGAAGAGTGGTGGAACAGGGCCAGTGCATAAGGGAAAACAGCATTGTGCATACTGCCGTCACCCACGTCCAGCCATGACTTACAAACAGTGTTTTCATTTCAGACAGACTCCCCATGTCCAAAATGCTGCCCTGCGCCATGTAAATCATAATGATAAGCGGCACCACAAGCTCATTTGCAGGAAGTCCAAGGATAAATGCCAGCAAAATTACACCATCCAGCCCAAGTGCCTTTGCCAGTGGGTCCAGCATGGAAGCCGCATGGTTTAACAGGCTTTGATCCTTTATAAAAATATTTGCTGCCGCCCAGATAATCACTCCAGCCGGGGCCGCCACAACCACAGCTTCCCAAGAACAAACAGTGTTCTGTCAAATATAGAACGCACGATAACTTTGCCAACCTGTGGTCTGCGGTAAGGCGGAGCTTCCAGGGTGTAGGAGGAGGGAACTCCTTTTAGGATAGTCTTGGAAAGCAGCCAGGACACCAGAAATGTCATTCCCACTCCCAGAAGAATAAATCCAGTCAGTAATAATGCCGACAAGAAGGAACTTCCTACTCCTTTTGAGGTTCCCACTAAAAACATAGATATAATGGCAATCAAGGTAGGAAAACGGCCATTGCAGGGCACAAGGCTGTTTGTCAAAATTGCAATCAAACGCTCTCTCGGCGAATCAATGATTCTGCACCCGGTCACTCCCGCCGCATTGCATCCAAATCCCATGCACATTGTCAGCGCCATTTTTCCGCATCCGTGGCATCTTTTAAAAGGTTTATCCAAATTATAAGCAATCCGCGGCAAATACCCCACATCTTCCAGCAGCGTAAACAAGGGAAAAAAAATAGCCATAGGGGGAAGCATTACTGATATCACCCAGCCGGACACCCGGTATAATCCCAAAACCAGAACCCCGTGCAGCCATTCGGGCGCCCCCGCATACAGAAACAATTTTGTCAGCCTCCTGCCCCCATGAAAAGCCCGCCGACAGCATTCTTGAGGGATAATTTGCCCCCACTATGGTAATCCACAGCACTGACATAAGCAATAATGCCATAATTGGATAGCCCAGGTGCTTGCTTGTGAGTATTCTGTCTATCCTCCTGTCACTGATATCCGCTCTCTTCTTTGTATGTATCACAGCTCTGCCGCTTATTCTTTCAGCAACCTTCATGACGGAAGACACTACCTCTTCCTCCACCTGTTTTTTGCTCACATTCTTCTCTTCCAGCAAACTTTTTGCCTGAAACAACGCTTCTTTCAGCTCTGGAGTTTCCCAGATATCTTTGCCCAGATAATTACAAATACTCTTCTCCATAGATTCATCAAGGTCAAGTAATTTCAAGGCAAACCAACGGGCATCGGCGCAGCTACTCTCCAGTGGATTTTTGAAGCATTTCTTCCAGCACCGGCACTAAAAGTGAAATTGCCTCCTCCCAATATGCCACAGTAAACAATATTGGCCCCATTTTTTACAGGCTTTGTATCCTTGCTTTTCATTCTGTCATCCAGTGTATCCAGCAGTAAATCAATTCCATTCCCATCACGGGCCACCATCCCAATCGCAGGCACGCCCAATTCCTGGGACAAAACATCCAGTTTTACATGTATCCCTTTCTTTTTTGCCTCATCCAGGAGATTCACACATATAATCACATTTCCTGTGATTTCCAATGTCTGCAGTACAAGATTCAGATTCCGCTCCAGGCAGGTGGCATCGCAAACCACCACCACTGCATCCGGCCCGCCAAAACAGAGGAAATCCCGGGCCGTCTCTTCTTCCGCTGAGTGTGCCATTAAAGAATAAGTTCCCGGGATGTCGACCATTTTATAAGAATACTCTTTTGTAGTGCAATACCCTGTAGCATTTGTCACTGTCTTTCCAGCCCAGTTTCCTGTGTGCTGGTGCATATTTGTCAAATGGTTAAATACCGTACTTTTTCCTACATTTGGATTTCCCGCTATTGCAATTACTTTACTCTCCATTTCGACTCTCCCTCCGGTATATGATTCATAATATCCCTGCAGTCTTCGGAGCGTATGGCAATCACCGCACCCCGTATTAAAAATGCACTCGGGTCCCCTCCCGGACTTCTCCCCACACATTCCACCTTCGTCCCTTTTACCAGTCCAATATCCAAAAGGCGCCTGTGAATGCTTTCATCTGACCTGAGTTCACGGATAACAGCCTTCTGCCCCGGATTTACATCATTTAAAGATAATTCCTTTTTCATAAGTGCCACCACCTTGCCAGTAGAATTTAGGATAAGGAAACTTTTTTCCTGATTCTATAATATTAAATATCTGCCATTGTGTTACACTTATCGGAACATTAACATTTCTAAGTAAAATTTTAAAAGTGATTAGGAGGAGGATTAAAATGAATAACAGACAGGGTTTTTATACCCAGAAAGGTTATGAACTTCACAACACAGATGATTTAACTGCATCAATGGAAGATTACCTTGCAATGCTATGCCGTATGCTGAAAGTCCAGAATGTGGTGAGAATCCAGGCTTTGTCTGAAAATTTGCATGTAAATCCTCTTCCGCTTCAAAAATGGTAAATACCTTGAAGGAAAGAGGGTATATTTCTTCGGAAAAATATGGGTATCTGACAGCCACAGCCAAAGGGCTTGAGGCCGGAAATTATCTGCTTTACCGCCATGATGTTCTGCATGAGTTTCTTTGCCTTTTGAATCACTCAGAAAATGAACTGAAGCAGGTAGAAAAAATTGAACACTTTATCTAGTGAAAAAACTTATAACAAATCTGCAATTGCTGCTGGAACGGCTGAAATCATCTCACATTATGGATTAAACTTCTCCATTTCAAGGCAATATTTTCTTCACAGGAACGCATAGCCAGTATGGTTTTCTCAAACAAATCAGTTAATTCCCATCCCAGATTTTCAGCGCCCTGCCGTATCACATCTCTGGAACATCCGGCTGCAAACTTTTTATCTTTAAATTCTTTTTTATGCTGGAAACTTCCATATCCATCACACTTTTGGAGGGACGCATCAAAGCCGCGGCGCCAATCAATCCTGTCAGTTCATCCGCCGCAAACAGCACCTTCTCCATCTCGTGCTCCGGCTTCACATCACTGCAAATGCCAAATCCGTGGGAACAGACGGAATGAATCATATCCTACCCACATTTCCCTCCCGCAAAAGTTCAGGTGCTTTCTGACAATGCTCCTCCGGGTAAAGTTCAAAATCAATATCGTGCAGTAAACCGGTGATTGCCCAGTAATCTGCCTCATCACCATATCCAAGTTCATTTGGCATACCAGCGCATAACTCCTTCTACTGTAAGTGCGTGCTGAATATGAAATGGCTCCTTATTATATTTCTTAAGCAACTCAAATGCTTCTTCTCTCAGTACTTTACTTTCCATAATTATCATTCACCTTTCTACTACAATATACTTATTCGACTCTTCCGGCGCTTCCCTGGGTAACTCACATTCACAGGGCACTCCCACCTGGCATTTGCCGCATCCATAATGTGGGTAAAATTGTTCCCTTGTTTTTTGGAGATATTTAGAACACAGCCTGTGGTCTTTCCCCTTTTCTGAAATAGCGCCAGCAGGGCATTTCCCGGACACATGCCATAATATTGTGCAATACTCATCATAGCGCTCATACTCCCGGCGGGTGGAATTGACTTCCAAATCTGTAATGACACTTCCAAATCTTCCCGCCATTCCTTTTGAGGTAATCATGCCACATGACAGACTAAAAGTCCCCAGCCCTGATATGTATGCCGCATGCCGCTCAGACCAGTTGGTCGTATAACCTAACCCATCTTTTCCGGGGGCTTCAACCGTAAAATACCTCGAATCCAGAGCAGGTATTTTCGCCTGATATCCCGCGCGGATAAGTTCTTCCGACAGATAACCCGAGAGACCCATGATAAACACCTGCCCCTCCACCCTCCCATGGAGCCACTCATCAGCAGGGCGGTCTTTCTCCAGGGAATTTGCCCCGCCCGCACCTGCTTTGTAAATGGGAGGAAGTAGCTGATGACCGTTTTTGCACCGGGAAGCCATTCACCGGGCAGTATAACGTGGGGCCCTATCACCTCTGGTTCTTTTAAGCCCATATATAAGGGGGCTTCCGCATCCGAGAAACGAATGATAGGCTCATCATACATCCTCAGCCCAGTCAAATCGGGTCTTCTCCGCCTGTTCTTCAGACAGCCTGCTTCCAGGACCTTTCTCTGCGTATTCTTTTATTAAGCTCGTAATTTGCTCCTGCTGCATATACAATTCCTATTCATAGTAATCGCATTTTCCTTTTTATTATATATTTTTGAATCTGCAAATACAACCAACAAATCCTGCAAATGAGGGGAATGCAGATAATATAAACTCTGCATTCCCCTCACTCTTTCTATGATTATAATAACTCTTTCACTTTCTTTTCCACCTCTGAGACATCTGTTGTAGGCTCAAACCGCTGTACAACATTGCCCTGTCTGTCAATTAAGAACTTTGTAAAGTTCCATTTGATATCCGGCTCATCTTTATAATTTGGATTAGCCTCCCCCAGCATCTTATCCAAAACAGGAGTCAGCCTATGTCCGGGTCAAATCCGGCAAATCCCTTCTGCTCTTTCAAATATTTATATAACGGCAGTGCGCGTCGTTTACTTCAATTTTAGAAAAGCGCGGGAAGCTTGTTCCAAATTTCAGGGAGCAGAACTGTCCAATCTCTTCGTCAGTTCCGGGAGCCTGTCCTCCAAACTGATTGCAGGGGAAATCTAAAATTTCAAATCCCTGGTCTTTATGTGCCTTGTATAACTTTTCTAAATCTTCATACTGCGGTGTAAATCCACACTCGGTTGCAGTATTTACAATGAAGAGAACTTTTCCCTCATAGTCCTTTAAACTTACATCATTTCCTTTTGTACTCTTAGCTTGAAATTCATAAACACCCATGTTGCTCCTCCCTTTTATTATGTCCAATTTAGTTGTCAGTAATTTTATATTCAAACTATATCATGTTTTTTTCTGATTTGTCAATGTTCTCAATCTTTTATTGCATGAAATCTTTACATTTCAAAAAAGAACACAAAACAGCACCTCACCAGAATTAATGAGATACTATTTACATTAAAAACAAAGTTGGATTTTGTTCTTAAAATTTAATAATTCAGTAAATTACAATTCGTGGAGGAACTGCTCATGGGCTTTTATGATGGAAGGAACACATGTTTATGAGAATGATTAAAGAGGAATGACATTCTCCCCTTACTGTTTGGCAAACAATACACTAGGATAGGGTACTGTAGGATTCTTCGTGTTTCCCTATTAACCTTAGCAATA
>JASGKW010000002.1:0-136234 GCA_049840515.1 Muricomes sp.
CAGCAATGCTCTTCCTAAAAGCTGATTCTGTACATATGTTTTCTCATAATAAGTTTTGCGAATAACTTCACTTCCATTTACACCTTTTCGCATCTAGCTCTGCCGCCGCTTCCATAGTCTCAGGGGAGGTGCAGGAATACGGAACACACCAGTGTCATGGACAATGCCCATATAAAGAGCTTCGGCTGTGTGAAGGCTGATTTTATCCTTATTCCAGCATTGTATCTAACATCAGCTCTATGTGGAGTGGCATCCACTACAATGTATTTTTCATCTGGCAATGTTCGGTTGCTCAACATGATGGTCAATGCAAAATGTTTTTTTCGCCGCTTCTAAACATAGGAGTGAAAATCCAAGCCGGTCCTCGTCCCCACAATCCAGACAGATAAACAAATCATATTGTTTATCTGCCAAAATACTGTGTTTTAATTCTATCCGCACTGCTGATTATCCGGTAAGGCTCCGGTATTTCTTCTAAATATACATCGGCCTCTATTTCTGGATACTGCTCTTTCAAGTAATTATATAACCCTAAACATGGACCTGGACAGTCTCCGTCTGGGCGGTATGTCCGCCCAGAGTTACGGTTTTCATGCCCTGCAGGATAGTAGATATTGATATACTCATATTATTTCTTGCCTCATCTTTCAAATTCCGGGTTAACTCGTCAATTTTTTTACTCATATTTACTCCGTATTCAATGGACTGGTCCATTATAAACTTGATTTCCGGAGTATTTCTCATATTCAGGGTTTCTCGCAGTCTTCCTTCTGATATAACCTTCCGCACTCTGGAATCCTTTCACGGTGTCCTCCTGTGCTTTTTTATCTCCCAGCACACTGATGTATGCTTTACAAGTCTTCAAATCTGGAGCCACCTCTACAGCTACAACAGAAGTCATAGGAGCAACACGGGGGTCTTCGACTTCTTTTCGCGTAAAATATTGCTCAGTTCACGCTGGACCTCTGTGTTGATTCTGGTATTTTTGAGACTGTTTTTTCTGATAAAAATCGCTCCTTTATATCATCGCTGCCATATCTGCGGTTCTATTTTCTTTCTATCTCAACCATCTTGTATGCTTCCACAAGATCGCCTTCTCTGACATCATTAAAGTTTTCAAAAACAAAGCCGCACTCATAGCCTGCCCTTACTTCTTTCACATCATCCTTAAAACGTTTCAGTGATGCAAGAGGTCCGTCAAAAATAACAATTCCATCTCTCGTGACACGCACTGAGCATCCTCTCTCAAATATGCCGTCCTGTACATAAGAGCCCGCGATGGTTCCAATACCGGAAGCTTTAAATGTCTGGCGCACTTCCGCATGGCCCAGAACTTTTTCTTCAAATATAGGATCCAGCATACCCTTCATGGCTGCTTCCACATCTTCAATTGCACTGTAAATTACTCTGTACAGTCTCAGGTCAACACCCTCACGGTCTGCAATTTCTTTTGCAGTTGCGTCTGGTCTTACATTAAATCCAATGATAATCGCATTGGATGCAGATGCAAGGCTGACATCGGACTCATTAATAGCACCGACACCGCCATGAATGATTTTGATGACAACTTCGTCGTTGGAAAGCTTCAGAAGACTCTGCTTCAACGCCTCCACAGAACCTTGAACATCCGCTTTTACTACAATATTCAATTCTTTTAGGTTGCCTTCTTTAATCTGATTAAATAAATCATCCAGTGACATCTTGGACTTTGTGTCATCCAGCATCTTCACTCTGTTCTGTGAAATATATGTTTCTGCGAAATTCCTTGCTTCTTTTTCTGTATCACATCCCACGAATATTTCACCTGCATTTGGCACGTCATTGAAAGCCCAGAATCTCTACAGGCTGACATGGACCGGCTTCTTTCACGCGGCGACCCTTATCATCCATCATGGCTCTTACTTTACCGTGAGCAGATCCGGCTGCAATAGCATCCCCCACCTAAGTGTTCCCTTCTGAACGAGAACTGTTGCGACAGAACCTTTTCCTTTGTCCAAGCTCTGCCTCAATTACAAGACCTCTGGCAGCACGGTTTGGATTTGCTTTAAGCTCCATCACTTCCGCTGTAAGAAGAATCATTTCCAGTAAGTCCTGAATACCTTCCTTGGTATGGGCTGACACAGGTACAAAAATTGTACTTCCGCCCCAATCCTCTGGAATCAGTTCGTATTCTGCCAGTTCCTGTTTTACTCTGTCAATATTTGCACTTGGCTTATCAATCTTGTTGATAGCTACGATAATCTCAATTCCAGCAGCTTTTGCATGGTTAATCGCTTCTACAGTCTGAGGCATTACACCATCATCCGCAGCTACAACGAGGATAGCGATGTCTGTCGCATTTGCACCGCGCATACGCATTGCAGTAAACGCCTCATGGCCAGGAGTATCCAAAAATGCAACTTTCTCGCCATTTACTTCCACTACATAGGCACCAATGTGCTGTGTGATTCCGCCTGCCTCGCGGCCGATTACATTTGTATCGCGGATTGCATCCAGAAGGGAGGTTTTACCGTGGTCAACGTGACCCATAACACACACTACCGGCGGACGTTTTTCCATGCTGCTTTCGTCCTCTTCGTCCTCTTTCAGGAGTTCTTCAATCACATCTATGACTTCCTCTTTCTCGCAGAGAACATCAAATTCCATCGCAATTTCTTCTGCTGTCTCATAGTCAACTTCCTGATTTACTGTGACAATCTTTCCCTGAAGGAAAAGCTTCTTCACGATGACAGAAGGTACAATTTTCATTTTATCAGCAAGTTCTTTAATCGTAAGCACTTCCGGGAGAACAATCTGCTTGATTACTTCTTCCTTCTTCTCCACAGGTTTTGGCTGCGGTTTTACTACTTCTACCACAGGTTTCTGCTTCTTGCCTTTTTTGTTCTTACTGTCAAATCCGCCATCTCTGTATTCTTTTTTCTTATATTCTTTTTCTTTTTCTTTTGCTTTATTTCTCTGTACTTTCTGCTGCTCTACCAATGGTGTTGAAATTGCGTCTTTATCTTCCTTTTCTGCCGTCACGGCGTTCCTGCCCGCGCACCGGACCATTTGTGTTTCTCTGGTTGTTTGCCCCAGGTCTGCCGCCCTGTCCGCCAAAGTTTCTGTTGAATCCTCTGTCCTGACCCTGAGTTCTGTCCTGACTTCTGCCAAAGCTTCTCTCCTGGCCTCCTGCCGGTCTTGGTCCGCGGTTGTTGTTATAACGCGGATTCTGTCCGCCTTCACCTGTTCTCTGGTTTTGACCATATGAACTTCTCTGTCCCTGATAATTGCCGCCGCCCTGTCTGTTCTCCTGAGAAGATACCGGTCCTCTTCCCTGGGAGGAATATTGCTGGCCGCCTGCCGGACGCTGATTCTGCTGATTTCTCTGAGGGCGCTGTCCGTATGTGTTTCCTGACTGCTGAGTTCCGCTTCCTGCCTGTCGCTGCGGTGCTCCTGTGCCTGACGGACGCTGCTGTGTCCCAGCTCCTGCCGGGCGCTGTCCCTGAGTATTTCCAGATGGGCGCTGACCCTGGGTATTTCCAGCCGGACGCTGGCCCTGAGTATTCCCCTGCGGGCGCTGGCCTCCCTGCACACGGCTGCCGCTCTTAGAATTCTGAGGGCGGAATACCTGCACAATATTTTTCTTCTTAGGCTCTGAATCTGCCGCCTGTTTTTCTCCACCGGCATTTCTTTCCTCAGGTGCAGAATTTCCACCTTTTGCTCTCTTTCTCATTTCTTCTACCACATTATCCTCCAGAGAACTCATGTGGCTCTTCGTCTCCACATTTTTCTTTGCCAACACATCCATTAATTCTTTATTTTCCATCCCCAGCTCTTTAGCCAGTTCATGTACTCTCATTTTTGCCATATAAAACTACCTCCCTTATGCAATTGTATTGTCTTTTGCTTCTATTTGTTTCTGAATCCCTCTTGCAAATCCTTGGTCCAATATTGCCAGAGATGCCCGAAATTCCTTTCCCATTGCATGCCCCAAAATATCTTTATCACCGTAAACATAGATTGGAACTTTGTAAAATTCACACATATCACGGAACTTCTTCTTTGTATTATCTGAAGCATCACCTGCAACAATCACAAGTGCTGCCTTACCGGACTTTGTCTCGCGTTCTGTCATGAACTCACCGCTCACAGCCTTTCCAGCCTTCGTGGCAAGCCCTACCAGAGATAACACTTTATCTTGGTTCAATTTCATTCATCTCCTTTTCCAGGTACGCATATACTTCTTCAGGAATTGCCTGTTTAAAAGAACGCTCCAGTCCTTTATTTTTCACTGCCTTGTCAAAACATTCTTTGGAACAGCACAGATAAGCACCTCTCCCGTTCTTCTTGCCAGTGACATCTAAGACAAATTCCTCTTCCGTTGTCCGCAGAACACGCATCATTTCCTTTTTTGGCTTCATCTCACCGCAACCAACGCATTTGCGCATAGGTATCTTTCTATTGCCCAATTATTTCACCTCACATAAGGGTATTATTCATTTTCAGTCTCAATAAATTCTATTTCATCATAATCTGTATCTTCAGCCGCTTCATATTCCTGAGGATATTCCTCCTCATAGTTTTCTCCGTATCCTTCTTCGATACCCATCTGCTCCATATAATCTTCCGGGAGCCTCCGGATTCAATAGCCTGGCTCTCACTCTTGATGTCAATCTTGTATCCTGTGAGACGAGCTGCAAGTCTCGCGTTCTGCCCCTCTTTTCCGATAGCAAGGGAAAGCTGGTAATCTGGTACAATAACACTTGCCGCTTTTTCATCAGGGTCCGCCATAACAGAGATGACTTTTGCCGGGCTAAGCGCATTTTCTATCAACAGTGCCGGGTTGTCACTCCAGTTAATAATATCAATCTTTTCCCCGCGGAGCTCATTTACAACAGCGTTCACTCTCGCACCGTTCATTCCCACACAGGCGCCTACCGGGTCTACATTTTCATCATTTGACCATACTGCCATCTTCGTGCGCGAACCTGCCTCACGGGCAATGCTCTTAATCTCAACAGTTCCATCTTTTACCTCTGCCACTTCCGCTTCAAATAAACGCTTTACAAGCTCAGGATGTGTTCTGGATACCAGAATCTTGGGTCCTTTTGGTGTGTTCTTCACTTCTACCACATAAAGCTTAATTCTCTCTGTGGGATGGAACACTTCTCCTTTCACCTGCTCATTCTCGGTCAGCATCGCGTCAGCCCTTCCAAGGTTGATACTGATATTGCGGCCAACGTAGCGCTGTACAATTCCGGTCACGATATCTTTTTCTTTCTCAAAATACTGATCGTAAACAACCTTTCTCTCTTCTTCTCTGATTTTCTGAAGAATCAGGTTCTTCGCATTCTGTGTGGCAATTCTTCCGAAAGATTTAGATTCGATTGGAATCTGTGCCACATCCCCAATCTGAAGTGCAGAGTCAATCTTCTCCGCATCCTCCAGACTGATTTCCAAGGCCGGGTCAAATACTTCCTCGACCACTTCCTTTTCAGCATATACTGAATAATCACAGGTTTCCCTGTCCATGATCACTTTTATATTGTCTGATGTTCCAAAATGGTTTTTGCATGCACTGATGAGAGAATTCTCGATTGCATCCAGCATCGTCTCTTTACTGATATTCTTTTCCTGTTCAAGAATATTCAATGCCTCTAATAGTTCTGTATTCATTATTATTTCCTCCTGGTCTAAATTCAAAATTGTTACAGTTCAGCCAGCCAAACCGCACTTAAAAGTCTAAGGCTAAGCGAATCAGCGCTATCTCACCCTTTTCAAAAATTTGTGAAGACCCATCTTCATACTCTATAGTCACAGTATTTTTATCATAATCTTTTAATATTCCAACAAACTCTTTCTGCTTATCAATAGCTCTGTAGGTTCGTATTTCTACCTCTTCTCCCAGGCTCCGCTTGAAATCTTTTTCTTTTTTCAGCGGCCTGCCCAGTCCCGGAGAACTCACTTCAAATATATAAGCGTCCTCTATATAGTCTTTTTCATCCAGAATATCTGAAAACTTCCGGCTGACCACCTCACAGTCATCCACCGTAATTCCGCCCGGCTTATCAATATAAGCCCGCAGATACCATGTTCCGGCCTCTTTCACATATTCCACATCTACCAATTCAAACCCAAAGCCCTTGACAATCGGCTCCAAAAGCTCTTCTGTCTGTTGTTCATACTGTTCTCTTCTCGACACACTAAACTCCCTTTCTCTATGCTTTTTATCAATCCGGTTAAATCAAACCTGGTTTCTTTGCCAATTACATAAAGAAGAGTGAACTCTCGTTCACTCTTCCGCCAGGTTCCTTATATAACTTTAATCAGTATAGCACCCTTTTTCAGGAAAATCAAGGGAAATAAACCATAAATAATTGTCATCGGCCCAGATTTTCACCGCGTTACACTATTTTAGCATGTCTGGTCTTCCATATAAGACAATATTAGGCGACTCATATGGGTCATTCACGACACCTCTGCTTTCATCCGCAGCATGTACCATTCTGCCGTTTCCTATGTATATCCCCACATGGGAGATGTTGCGGAACTCTCCATTCTCATCATAGGCATAAAAAATGAGGTCTCCCGGCTGCAGTTTGTCTTTCGTCACTTCCAGACCATTATCCACAATATACTTTCCCTGCTCAGAAGCAATCACAGGAAGTTTAATTTCGAATTCCATATACAATCTATAAACCAGGGAACTGCAGTCATAAAATCCTTCTTCATATCTTTTCTGCCGACTGTATTTGCAGCCCACTTTCGTGAGCGCCAGGTTTGCCACATCACTGCCTACTCCGGATGATGTACCCGCACCATCATCGTCAATACTAATATTTCCTGTAAAACGAGAAATCATAGTGGCACAAACAGCCCTTGAAACTTTGCCCTGTGGATTGATTTTTCCCTGGTCACCGCTTATAATTCTGGCTCCTACCGCCCATTCTAACTCTTTCTTGGCAAATTCACTGACGCTTGTACTATCTGGAAAGCTACTGAGGTCTGCACTGGCTGATATGTCCATACCCGCCTGTTCTGCATATCTGTACAGCATAGTAGCCATCTGCTCACGGGTGATGTAATCTGTTGTACCAAAAAGACCATTTTCATATCCCGTGACTATTTGCATATTATTTGCCCAAGTAACTGGAAGGGAATAAAAATAGCCGTCTGGAACATCAGCAAAACGGCGCTCATAGTCAGTTGCAGGAGACTGATACATTCTATATAGAACAGTGGCAAACTGACCTCTTTCGAGGTTTGCGGTGGGGGTGAATGTGCTCTCGTTCGTTCCAGTCATTAATCCTTTTGCTGATACATCTGCAACATAATTGTAATACCATGCTCCTGCATGAACATCAGAATAATCTTTGACATCCTTTGCCTCCACAGTCAGGCTTGAACAAATAGTTGCCACTGTGATGAGTGTGACTGCCAAAAGACTTAGTAATTTGTTTTTCATTTCTTTCCTCCCAGTAATAAAGCCATAGACCGACAAAACAGCTATACGGGCTTATTCTTTTTTGTAATATAAATACACGACGCTTTACATTGTCAGAGATTTTGAGATAAATACCTAATACCAAAAGAATTATATCATTAAAAAAATATATTTGCAATATGTTACGTAAATATTTCATAAATGTAACATAAATACGACATATAGCAGATGACATATTAATATAATATCCTCAGCCCAAAAGGAGCCCGGTTATTCTCACCGGACTCCTTTACAACAGCCTTTATTGTTTCTCTAATCCAGCCCCTCCATGTAATCATCCATTGCTTGAGCTACAATTTTAGAATAAGCCGCCGCTTCCACTACTGTCTTTGCCCCTAATACAACATCTCCGGCAGCAAAAATCCCCTCACGGGTCGTTTCCCCCTCATCATTGGTCTCTAAAAGACCTTTATCTGTTGCCTTCAGACCTTCTGTTGTACTTACAAGACGATTTTTTGGTCCCTGGCTGACTGCAATGATTGTTGAATCCACAACAATCTGTATGGTCTCTTCTTCAACCCCGAGAACATTTTCATCTTCATCATAATGAACATTGCAAAAAACCGGACCCTCTTCGGTAATTTCAACAATCTTCTTTCCGAATACCAATCGAGCACCATCTACTTTGGCATAGGCGATTTCACTCTCACTGGCACTGCTTTTAAGTCCTCTTGCATACAATGTCACTTCGCTGGCACCTTTCCGAATAGCAGTTCTCGCCACATCCATGGCTGAGTTGCCCATACCTATGATAGCAACCTTTTTGCCCAAAGAATACACGTCCGGATTTGCTAAATAGTCGATTGCAAAATGAACCTTTCCCAGTGACTCTCCTTTTATACCTAGTGCTTTTGGCTTCCAAACTCCCGTACCGATGAAAATACTTTTATAACCATCACGGAATAAATCATTAATTGTGAGGGATTCGCCGATTGCAGTATTTGGACGGAGCCAGATTCCAAACTCAATCAATTTCTGCCGATATCTTTCCAATATACTTTTAGGCAATCGAAACTCAGGAATTCCATATTGGAGAATTCCACCTATTCTATCCTTTGCATCAAAAATAGTGATATAATAACCTTTTCTTGCAAGCAGCACTGCGATTGTAAGCCCTGCCGGACCGGCACCAATTACCGCAACTTTTTTATTCTTCTTGGGCACCTCCACCAATTCCATTCGTTCAAAACAAGTATCTGATATATAATTTTCAATACTACTGATATGGACCGGCTGCCCTTTTTTACCCAGAATACAATGACCTTCGCATTGCTTTTCATGATTACAGATTAAGGAACAGATAAGAGACATTGGATTGTTTTCAAACAGCATCTTACCTGCTTCATTAAGCTTTCCCTGATTAAACGCCTGAATCATAGCCGGAATGGGGGTTGAGATTGGGCACCCTTTTTGACATTGAGGCTTTCTACAATTCAAGCATCTTTTTGCTTCTTCTATTTGGTGAACTGCCATATTAATTTCCTCCTGATATTAACATTGGAATGGACCTCTTCTGCCATTCGTTTTACAGCATTTAGAATTCCGACTTAGTAGATTATATCACGCATAAATGCGAAAGAACTTCTATTTTTTACTCTTGGTTCCCATGGCATCTCTCTTCGACTGCTTCAGCCGGTTTAATGTCACTTCTTTTTCTCCGTATGTTATTTTGGTCTCTGTCCCCTCTTCAAAGAGATAAACCTGTTCTACCTCATCATTCTTTTGAAGCTTGATTCCTCTTACCCCCACGGCTCCCTTTTTCTTCTCCGGGACTTCCACTGCCGGGAATCTCAGGAAATATCCCCCTTTTGTCTGGAGTACAATATTCTGATTCTCGGTCACAACATTTACGCCGATGAGGACATCCTCTTCCTGCAGTTTTGTAGCGGCTATGGTGCGCTTTAACACCTGGAATTCTGTACCTTCCACTTTTTTAATCATTCCCTGCTTCGTGGTAAAAAGCAGTTTTGCAAACCGCATCTGCTCCCCGTCACATATGGTGATAATCTGCTCCTCACTGCTGGAATAATTGGTAATGTTGTCAATGGGAATTCCTTTGTCCCTGAACTTTCCGTAGGGCAGGTCCATCACCTTTGCCTGGTGCATCTTACCTCCGTCCGTAAAAATACAGATTTTCCCGGTGTTCATACAGTGAATCACATATTTATTCTCACTGTCGGCCGCCTCTTTATTTCTCTCATATGTGGCTGTATCAATAGTCTTTGCATATCCGAACCTGTCCATCAAAAAGATAACTTCCTGCTCTTCAATCTTCTTTTCTTCAAATACAGCTTCCTCTGCATTCTCCACCATAGTGCGGCGCTTGCGTCCATATTGCTTTTTATAAGAATCCAGTTCTTCTATAATCAAATCCGCCATAGAGTCATAATGATTCAGGATATCTTCATAGCGTGCAATACGTTTCAATGTCTCCTCATGCTCACGCTGAAGAGCCTCAATTTCCAGACCGATTAACCGGTACATCCGCATTTCAAGTATGGCTGTAGCCTGTCTTTCTGTAAATCTGAGCAATGCCGCCATCTTTTGGGATATGCGGGATTTAAATGTAATATTTTCTGTAACTCCATTTACAAGACATTCTCTGGCATCTTTTACAGATTTACTTCCCCTGAGAATTTCTATGATTAAATCTATAACATCACAGGCTTTTATCAAGCCTTCCTGAACTTCCTTTTTCTCCTGCTCTTTCTGCAGCAGTGTGGTATATTTCCTGGTCATCAAGTCAAACTGAAAGTCCACGTGATGCTCAATGATTGCTTTCAGTCCCAGAGTCTCAGGCCGTCCGTCTGCAACCGCCAGCATGTTTACACCGAAGGTATCCTCCAGGCGGGTTTTTTTATAGAGCATATTCTTCAGGTTCTCTACGTCTGCCCCTTTTCTCAGTTCCAGCACAATGCGGATTCCTTCTTTGGATGACTGATTGGAAATATCCACAATATCCCCGGTTTTCTTGGATTCCACAAGACTGTAGACATCATTTAAGAACTTGCCTATCCCGCTGCCTATCATGGTATACGGAATCTCGGTTATAACAAGCTGGCTTTTGCCGCCTTTTAACTCCTCGACTTCCACCTTCCCCCGGACTTTGATTTTTCCCTGTCCGCTCTCATAAATATTAAGCAGCTCATCTTTATTGACTACAACGCCCCCTGTGGGGAAATCCGGGCCTTTGATATATTTCATCAACTGCTTTGTGCTGATTTCATCATTTTTCATATATGCTTTTACAGCATCGATTACTTCGCCCAGATTATGGGTTGGAATGCTTGTGGCCATACCTACCGCAATTCCCTCCGCACCATTTACCAGAAGATTTGGGATGCGCACCGGAAGAACAAGCGGCTCCGTCTCGGTCTCGTCAAAGTTTGGGCCAAAATCCACGATATCTTTATCCAGGTCAGCCAGATATGCTTCCTGGGTAAATTTTGTGAGCCTGGCTTCTGTATAACGCATGGCAGCCGCCCCGTCACCTTCTATGGAGCCGAAATTGCCGTGGCCATCTACCAGAATCATTCCCTTCTTAAACTCCTGGGCCATCACCACCAGTGCCTCATATATGGAACTGTCACCGTGAGGGTGATATTTACCCATCGTGTCCCCGACAATACGGGCACATTTTCTGTAAGGCTTGTCATACCTGATTCCCAGCTCATACATATCATACAGGGTTCTTCTCTGAACCGGCTTCAGACCATCTCTCACGTCCGGCAGAGCCCTGGCAACAATGACACTCATGGCATAGTCAATATATGATTTCTTCATGATTTCAGAATATTCGGTTCTGATAACCTGTGATTCAACACTACTCATCTTAATTCACCTTCCTGCCTTAAATATCCAGCTCTGCATCTGTGGCATTCTCATATATGAAAGCCCGCCTTGGCGGCACTTCTGTTCCCATCAGCATCTCAGTCACACCGGATGCCATGCGCGCATCTTCAATTTCCACCAGTGTGAGCATTCTTGTTTCCGGGTCCAGAGTGGTTTCCCAGAGCTGCTGAGCGTCCATTTCTCCCAGACCTTTGTACCGCTGCAATGTAAAAGGCCCGCTGTGGGTTTTCCGATACTTCTCCAGCGCTTTATCGTCATAAAGATATTCTTCTTCACCGCTTTTAGGCATCACTTTATACAGAGGAGGCATGGCAATATAGACATGTCCCTCATAAATCAATTCCGGCATAAACCGGTAAAATAATGTCAGAAGCAATGTGGAAATATGTGCTCCATCCACATCGGCATCCGCCATGATAATGATTTTGTCGTATCTCAGCCTGGTAATGTCAAAGTCATTCCCGTACCCCTCTGAAAATCCGCACCCAAAAGCATTAATCATTGTTTTAATTTCCGCATTCGCCAGTACTTTGTCAATGCTGGCTTTCTCTACATTCAGGATTTTTCCTCTGATAGGCAGAATCGCCTGATAATTTCTATCCCTGGCTGTTTTAGCCGAGCCTCCCGCAGAGTCTCCCTCCACAATAAAAATCTCACACTTGCCGGCATCTCTGCTCTCACAGTTTGCCAGCTTTCCATTGCTGTCAAAAGAATATTTCTGCTTGGACAACAGATTTGTCTTGGCTTTCTCCTCTGTTTTTCTGATTTTAGCGGCCTTTTCTGCGCAGGACAGGACTTTTTTCAGAGATTCCAGATTCCGGTCAAAATACAGTGTAATCTCATCCCCGGTCACCTTTCCTGTAGCTTTCGCAGCATCAGGGTTGTCCAGCTTTGTCTTAGTCTGCCCCTCAAATCTGGGGTCTGGATGTTTGATGGAAACAATAGCAGTCATGCCATTTCGGATATCCGCGCCCGTAAAATTGGCATCCTTCTCCTTCAGAACACCCAACTCCCTCGCATACTGGTTCATAACTGTAGTAAATGTAGTTTTAAACCCGGTAAGGTGTGTTCCCCCCTCCGCATTGTATATATTATTACAGAATCCCAGCACATTTTCATGAAATTCATTGACATATTGAAGCACAACCTCCACCTCAATACCTTCGGAGGTTCCCTTAAAATAAACGGGGTCATGAATCACTTCTTTTTTCTTATTCAAATCTTTAATAAATCCAATAATCCCGTCCGGCTCATGGTAAACAATATGCTCCGCCGTTTCCTGTCTTTTATCATCAAAAATAATCGTGAGCTGAGGGTTTAGATAGGCCGTTTCGTGGAGCCGGCTTTTTACTTCCTCCGCCCGGAATTTTGTTTTTTCAAAAATCGTGTCATCCGGGAGAAAATTAACCTTTGTTCCCGTTTTTCTTGTTTTTCCGATTATAGGGAGGAGTCCATCCTCTAAGCTCAATAACCGGAACTCCCCGCTCATATCTGTCATGGTGAATAGCGCCCTCCCTGCTGACCTGCACATCCATATAGGCAGAAAGCGCATTTACCACAGAAGAGCCTACCCCATGAAGCCCTCCGCTTGTTTTATATGCTGAATCATCAAACTTTCCCCCTGCATGCAGTGTGGTATATACGACACGCTCCGCAGATACCCCTTTACTGTGCATACCAACAGGGACACCCCGGCCATTGTCCTCAATCGTAGCCGAGCCGTCCTTCTCCAAAGTTACATGAATTTCAGTGCAGTGGCCGGCAAGGTGCTCATCCACCGAATTATCCACCATCTCATAAATCAGATGATTCAATCCCTTTGTTGAAACGCTTCCTATATACATACCAGGTCTTTTCCTGACCGCTTCCAACCCTTCTAATACAGAAATACTGTCCGCATCATATGTATTTTTATTTCCCATAGTACCTCTCTCCGCAAAATACATCCCTGCCGCTTAAGCTGAATTTCCCCGCTTCAGCGGCATGAATGCTTTCTTTTTATTACTGCCAATACTTGATTCTTCCAAGTCTTGGCTCATAACAGTCTGTGTCCATATTATCACAAACTGTGGCCTTGTTCAAATATATTTTATTCTGTCAGCACATAATGGAGTGTATCCGCAAGAACCTCCATGGCATTTTTCATCTCTTCCACTGTATTTGTCTGTGCTCCCGCCTCTATCAGCAGTGACTTAGGCTTCAAATGCAGATTATACCGATATCCTCCCAGATAAATATGTCTGGCAAACCCCGGATGTCTACTCTCGGATGCCAGCTCCATCTGAAGAGAAAATGCAAGGTTATCCTGAATATATGGATTGTTGAGATAAGCAATATCTCCATTTGTCCTTGTACGGCTCAATCCATTAAAATACATGATTCTCGCGGTAGGTTTTCCATTGACTTCTGTTAACAGATGGGTGCCCTCCGCCACTCCGTCTCTGTGCAAATCTATCACCACTTCTACAGAAGGATTTGCGTCCAGAACCTGACGGATGGAAGCTTCCGCATTCTCATATGCATTGCTTCTGTCAAGCTGCCCATTGATAATATCATAAACCCCGGTGTCATGAATGGTCTTAATTCCTTTTTGATTCAAGAGCTGTGTCAGGTACTCTCCCACCCCCACTATGCTGGTATTTGGGTCCCCCGGCACAGAGTCTGCAAATGCTTCCTGGGAATGGGTATGAAAAATAAGAACTTTGGGCTCCTCACCTGTTGTGTCAACTTTCATGCTTCTCCCAAGAAGGTCATCTACATTCAACTGCTCCGGCCCAATCATGGTGGTGCTGTCCACTGTATAAAAATTGCCCAGCAGATAATTGAAGTCTCTCAACTTTTCAATGGACATATCAATGGGAGAACTTCCCGGAGGAGCAGGCGGAATCTCCTCCACAGGAGGATTCTTTGCTATCAGATTTCCATTTTCGTCAATCATATTTTCATCATTTGCCTGATTCTCCAGTATTTTTGCAATGGTTTCCTCATCCTCTATAGCTAATTCGTATGGTTCCTTCTGCTCCACATATCTCACCAGCGGGAGCCAGGACAATGCTGTTTTTTTTATCCACTGTATCGCTGTCGGCTCTGAATCTTTCTTTAAATAAGCCAGGCCTGGCATGTACATTTCTTCTGTACATTTTTGTACAGTCTCCTGGGTTGTAAATCTCCACTGCCCCGCCATATTCTTGCCACTTATGTATATCATACTAATGCATGCCAGAGTGCCTAAGGCAACTGCCGCCATGCGCAGAAAAGCTGATTGCTTCATACGCTGCCTTCTTTCAAAAAGAACATCTTCCGGGGCCGCCCTACAGAGAAGCTCCGCTCTTCTCCATGTATATGACCCCGGCATGTCCATTATGCCTGCTGTGCATTAGTGAATAAAATGTTCATTCCCTCGGAAATAGTATAGCTGATTTGTTTTACCATCTCGTCCACATCCTTGGGAGTCACAAACATACCATTTAGATGTGGAGAAATCAGTTCTTTTACCAGCTCATATTTTTCTGCAGCATTATAAGTGCGCAGGACATCGCCCACACCTTTGAGCATTTCTGATGTCTCCAGCGCCTGAATCAGATTTTCCATCGTGTCATTTACGATTGTGGCCGCATCTACTACAGTGGGCACTCCTATGCCTATGACAGGAACTCCGAGAGATTCCTTTGTCAGCCCATTTCTGTGGTTGCCAACCCCTGAGCCTGGGTGGATGCCTGTGTCTGCTATCTGCACAGTGCGGTTTAATCTTCTGCTGTTTCTCGCGGCCAGCGCGTCAACTGCAATTACAAGGTCAGGCTTTGTCTCCTCTACAACACCTTTGATAATCTCCACAGTTTCCATTCCGGTCTGGCCCATAACTCCCGGCACGATGGCACTCACCATATTGGCGTGTTCCATGCCCATGGCATATTTTCCATACTCTTTCACAATATGCCTTGTCACACAGAGATTGTCAACAACATAGGGACCCAGCGCATCCGGTGTTACATGAGGGTTCCCAAGCCCTACAATCAGCACTGACAAATCATTTCTTTTTTCTATACCCTTTTCTTCAATCAATTCGCCGATAAACTCTGCCAGTTTCTCCGAAATTTCTCTGTGGTATCCCTCATCTGGAACAGCCAGATTAGGAGCCTCTAAAGTAAGATATGTTCCCACAGGTTTACCCATAACCTTTGCACCATTTTCCGTTTCAATACGCACTCTGGAAATACGGAGTTCTCTCTCCTCATCGTATTCCTCCTCCAGAATAACTCCCTGCACTTCCACATTGTCGGATTCAAACCGCTCTTTCTCTTCCAGGGCTAAATCTGTTCTAATACTATACTTGTCCAGCATCTCCAGTCCTCACTCTTCCTTCTTATGGTTATTACAGTTCTTCCCTGCAGCTCTGGCACACAGCTTTGCTGTACACTTTCCGCCATACAGCCCGATTTGGCTGCTGCGCGGTGTTTTTTGCGGATAACATGGCTGAACTGTAACTTTACAGCTAGTTTTTACAATATTTTCAGAAATATGTATTGACAACCATTGTTCCTTATCATAAAATAAATGAGTATGTTCCGCGCGAAACGTCCGTGTCCGATTTTGCCGGGATTATTTATTCACTATTTTGAAAATTTCACATATTTGGAGGTGTACAGATTGGCTAACATTAAATCTGCTAAGAAAAGAATTTTAGTAAATGAAACAAAAGCTGCAAGAAACAAGGCGATTAAGTCTAAAGTTAAAACTTCTATAAAGAAAGTAGAAGCTGCAGTAGCACAGAATGACGCAGCAACAGCAAAGACAGCATTACAGGCTGCTATTACAGAGATTGCCAAGGCAGGAAGCAAAGGTGTTTATCACAAAAACACAGTTTCAAGAAAAATTTCCCGTCTGGCAAAGGCTGTAAACGCAATTGCTTAATAGATAGAGAATCAAAAACATCCACTCCCGTCAAGTGGATGTTTTTTTACGTATTGGGAAAGCTTCTTTATTTTTCAGGCACGTTTGCAATCTCTTCAAACCTCACCACTCTGGAACAAATCTGCTCTGCCAGCTCAATACTGTGTGTCACGACCAAAAGTCCCAGTCCCCTTTTTTCCACTATGTTGAGCATCAGCTTCCAAATCTGTGCCTGGGCTATCATATCCAGCATGGTGCTCATCTCATCGGCAATGATAAACTGAGTCTGAGGACCCAATGCTCTTGCCACACAGAAGCGCTGCAGCTCCCCCTCCTGACAATTCATTGGGATAACGCGTCAGCCATTCTTTTTCAATTCCCATTTCTGCCAAAAAAGCTTCATCCGGCCTCCATGCCTCAGTTAAAGTTTTTTGCAGCTTCCACCTTGGGTTAATTGCTTTCTCCGGGTGCTGATAAATCAACTGTACCGGACAATAGCCTTCTTCTGGAAGGGACTTTCCATTAAAAAGTACATTTCCCGAGGACGGTGTCAGATATCCGGCCAAAATCTGGGAAAGAGTGCTCTTGCCGCAGCCCGATGGACCTATCAGTGCCACTCGTTCTCCCGCATCAACTCCAAAATTCACTTCATTTAATATCATATTATTCCTGGTATACTGAAAATTAATTCCTTTTGCTTCAAGTAGCATGAATACAGTTCACCTCTCCTCCCCGCAGCGGACGCATGGAAAAACTTTGTTCACAGTCTTTCGTTCTTTTTGGACATCTCGGGGCAAACAAGCAGCCCTCCCGAATATCTCCCGCATATGGCTGTGAACCTTCGGTAGGATGAAATCCATTTTGAGGCATTGCCCGCCATAATGCCTTTGTATATGGATGGCGCAAAGCCTCCTCTCCTGACCTGAAATCTTCTGCCGTGGCTGTCTCAACCGCCGTCCCGGCATAAAAAACTGAAATCCTGTCTGCATATGCCAGTGCCAGGTCAAGGTCGTGAGTAATCAGCATCACTGAGCACCCCTCATCGGCAAGTGAGCGGAAATGCCCCATGGCAGTCTGTGCAATTTCTTTGCTCAATCCCGGTGTAGGCTCATCCGCTATAATCAGCTTTGCATCGCCAGTCACAGCGGTTGACAGCAAAACACGTCTCGCCATTCCCCCGGAAAGTTGAAACGGATACATCTTCTTTGCAGAATCAGCCAATCCAAATTTTTTAAATAGGGCCTCTTGTTTCCCCTTTTTGCCCCTGACACCAATCACCTGCCTGCCAACCTGCATCAGCGGGTCAAGATATTCAACAGACTGCGGGACAAATGTAATTTCTTTTCCCCGAAGTTTTTGCTGCCATTCCCCGGTAAGCTTTCTGCCGCAGTATAACATCTCACCATCTATCTGTGCATTGTTCGGCAGAATCCCCAGTATAGCATGGGCCAGCAGACTCTTTCCCGCCCCGGAGGAACCCACAACAGCCAGAATTTCTCCTTCTCTCACATCTATACTCAAATTATGAATTACATTCATTTTCTTTTGCTCTAATCCCCGCCCATACATGAGGAAAGAAACAGACAGATTCCGGACTTCAAGTATATTGGATGTACTCATCTTAATTCCTCCTTTATTCCTGTGCGCTTTCCGGGTCTATGAGCAGCTTAATATACTCACCCAGTTTGTTAAACAACATTACAACAATAACCAGCATTATACCCGGAAATAAAGCCAGCCACCACATCCCGACAGAAATATTTTTCAGTGCCTCCGATAAAATAATGCCGATGGCCGGTGCATCCACCGGAAGGCCAAAACCTAAGAATGTCAATCCTGCCTCATGCAGAATGGCATGGGGAAACAGTAAAATCAATCCGATTATAAACTGGGGCAGTACATGGGGCACAATATGGGTAAATGCAACTTGCATCTTACTGATTCCAAACTTCCGGGAGGTTTTAACATATTGTGCGTTTCTGACCTGCATAACCTCCCCGCGGATTACACGGGTCAGATTTGGCCAGTGTGTCAGAGCAACACCTATGACAACACCTCTAAGCCCCCCTCCCAGCATGAAAGAAATCAGCATAAGCAGAACCATGTGAGGAATTCCCATAAACATATCCACAAAATAGGAAACAACTTTATCTGCCCATCCCCCCGCGGTCGCTGCCAGCAATCCAAACACAAGTGCAATAAAAGCGCTGGCTGTTGCTGCCAGCGTACCAATCAAAATGCTGGTGGAGAGACCTTTCACTGAACGATAAAACATATCCCTTCCCAGATAATCCGTCCCAAATGGATGGGTGAGAGAAGGAACCAATTTTTTTGCCGCGTAATCAGGGGCGTAGAGCTCAGGGCTCATGGCTATCCCGGCTATAGAAATAACCCCAAGCAGCAATATAATGATGCCTGCCAGAATTAATGTTTTTGTTCTTCGGTTCATTTTATATTTCTGTTTGAAATATTTCATCTTAGCCTGCCTCCCTCCCGAATCTGAGGATTCAGTATTCCATAGAGAAGGTTCGCAGTCAGATTTCCAACAAATACAAATACCACAGAACAAAGGGCTATGCCGAGAAGCAACGGAACATCCCCTTTTAGCCCGGCGGCACTTACGGCACTGCCCAGCCCAGGATAAGAGAATACATTCTCTGCAAGCACACTTCCGCCAAACAATTCACTGAAAGAAGCAAACTGAAGCGTTATGGCCGGAATCCCGATATTTCTTAACCCGTGCCTTTTTATTAGAGTCCATTTGCTTTCCCCGCGTGCTCTGGCAAATAACACATAATCTGTTTTCAAAACATCAATGATTTTCTCCCTGGTGTGCAGAGCGATGCTGGAAATTCCGGTGATACTCAAAGTAAATGCAGGCAATATAAGATGATGAACCCGCTCCATGAGAGTCACCTCGCTGGACAGCTTTCCGATAGGAACCGATAATCCAATAGGAAACCAGCCCAATTTTACGGAAAACAACATCAAAAGCAGCAGCCCAATCCAGAAAGTCGGCGTGGAGGACAAGATAAAACAAAATGTTTTCACGCATTTATCAAAGAGACTGCCCTGCATTGCCCCGGACATAACTCCCAGAAAAAATCCAAGTATACCGGACAATACCCAGGCCACCGACATTAAAGTAAGGGAGGCGAGAAAACGGCTTGCCAGAATTTGTGTCACCGGCATTTTATAGGTGATGGACATGCCCATATCGCCATGCACCATGTTTGAGAGCCATGTGAAGTAGCGTTCAACCGGCGGCTTATCAAGCCCCCAATGCTGGGCAACGTTTTCCCTCTGCTCCTGTGACACATTAGATTCGGCCCCCACATAGGCGTCAACCGGGTCAATGGGGGAAGAGACAATTAATAAAAATGTAACAATGCTGACTCCTGCCAGCAAAAATATCATGCGGAACAAGGTGTTGATTACATGCTTCAAAAGTGGATTCATTAAGTTTATCTCCAATCATATAGCAGACGCCTGAGCCTTTCTGACTCAAGCGTCTTTCCCACATTTTTTGTCTATTTTGTAAATGTCCATTCATTCAAATTTTGGATGACAGGTGCGCCGTGACCATGAGGGTGAATCCTCTGTGTGCCGAGATTTAAACCGTTCCGCACAAAATAGGTATGGTCAATATTGACCAGCCAGATATAGGGGAAATCAACATTCGCCCCTGTATTACCGTCATACTGTGCTTTTTTACAGAGCTCAATCGCCTCATCCTCCGAGGTGGCTGCAACCATTTCATCCAGATATTTGTCAACTGTGGGATTGGAATACATAGCGGAATTACTAAGATTTACCACATCAATCCCTGCAAAAGAGGAGTGGAACGCATTATAAACATCAATGAAATTGTAATCCCCGGTTCCAATGCAGGTGGGAACATTTCTGGCAATCTGCTTACAGGTTGTCCAGTCAAGAGCGTCCGCAATTATATTGATTCCAAGCTGTTTTGCATTTTCACTGAGAGCGACAGCCAGATTATAGCGCTGTAAATCATCGGTGCGCCCCGTGATGCGAAATTCACACTTAAGTCCGTTCTTTTCCCGGATTCCGTCACCGTCTGTATCCACCCAGCCTGCTTTTTCCAAAAGGGCTTTTGCTTCTTTGACCTGCCCGTCTTTCAGCCCAGGTTCTTCATTGGCCCAGGGTAAGCCCTCGAAACGCACCCAGCTTGGAGTTCCGATTCCATTGAGGGCATTATCAATGATTTCCTGGCGGCTGATACCGATATTCAGCGCTTTTCTGACAGCCGGGTCTGACGTAACATTATTTCCAACCGTTTCCCCCGCAGCATTTACAGTCTCAGGGATACATGGCAAATTAAATCCCCTGTTGTCTGAAGTCTTGATGGTTTCGATATGCATGCCGTCGACAGGTTCCTTTGCGTATTCAGGATTTACCATAACCAAATCCAGCTGACCGGACTTTGCGGCGGTAAGGGCAGTCTCCTCATCAATGCTCAAAAATGTAATTTGTTTGAACTGCGATTTCGTCCCATAGTAATATTCATTGGGTTCCACAATAAGCTGCTGTCCTACGTCCAGTTGCTTTACCTTAAAGGGACCGGTTCCTACCGGATTAGACGCATAGCTGTCATTATATGCATGTTCCGGCACAATGCCCAGAAGAGCTACTGTGCGGGTAAAAGGAGAATATGCCTTATTCAAGGTAAATTGCACTTTATTGCCCTCGACAACCTCTGCCTTCTCCATCATCGTTAAATCTACACTTGAACCACTGTTCTTTGTGGTATTAAATGTAAATACCACATCTTCCGGCTTTAATGCCTGTCCGTCAGAAAACTTGACATCATCCCGGATGGTGAAGGTATAAATCAAACCATTATCACTGACCTGATAGTCTGTAGCCAGGTCACATTCTGTCTTGACGTCTGTTGTTATCTTCAAAAGTGAAGTGTGAAACAAATCATATCCATAGATGCCGTAACCGTTACATGGATCAAAATTACCGTCATCAAAACCACTTCCAATAGAAATTGTAAGGGAATCCTGTGATTTTGAAGAAGCCTCCTGGGATGCTGCAGCTGATTCCTCTTTTTTGTCCGCATTCCCTGTACAGCCTGTCAACACAAATAATGTCAATAAAATCAATAAAATACTCCGTCTTTTTTGCATTAATGTAACCCCTCTCCTCATCTTTTGAAAGCAAGATAGCTTCGCCACTTCTAAACAGGTTTCATTATACATGACGCAAATACCCAAAACAAGCCCTGTGGGGGGATGGAAATGCGCAAAACTGAAAATAACCCCGGCACTTGTATATACAAATACCGGGGTTACAGCTACAAATATATTTAATTTAGTTGTTAATTAATTTATCTTCATCACTCCAGCTATAGAGCTTTCTTACTTCCTCGCCGACTTTCTCAGATGAATGCTCTGCTCCAAGCTTTCTCATTGCTCTGAAGTGAGCCTGTCCGCCTGCCTCAGACATGTCAAGCAAGAAATCTTTTGCAAAAGTACCGTCCTGAATATCGGACAGAATCTTCTTCATAGCTTTCTTTGTGTCCTCTGTAATAATCTTAGGTCCTGTGATATAATCGCCATACTCTGCTGTATTAGAGATTGAATATCTCATTCCTGCGAATCCAGACTGATAAATCAAATCTACAATCAGTTTCATCTCATGGATACACTCAAAATATGCATTTCTTGGATCATATCCTGCCTCTACCAATGTCTCAAAACCTGCCTGCATCAATGCGCACACACCGCCGCAAAGTACAGCCTGCTCGCCGAAGAGGTCTGTCTCTGTCTCTGTTCTGAAGTTAGTCTCTAAAACACCAGCTCTCGCTCCGCCGATTCCAAGTGCATATGCCAAAGCTTTATCAAGTGCTTTGCCGGATGCATCCTGCTCAACGGCTACCAGACACGGGACACCTTTTCCAGCCTGATACTCGCTTCTTACTGTATGTCCAGGTCCTTTTGGTGCAATCATTGTAACATCTACATATGGAGGTGGTATAATCTGACCAAAGTGGATTGCAAATCCGTGAGCAAACATGAGCATGTTTCCTTCTTCCAGGTTTGGCTCAATATCATTTTTGTACATTGCTGCCTGTTTCTCATCATTAATCAGAATCATGATGATATCAGCTCTCTTTGTTGCCTCCGCTGCTGTAAATACCTCAAATCCCTGTGCTTCCGCTTTCGCCCATGATTTGCTGCCTTCATAAAGACCAATGATTACGTTGCAACCCGATTCTTTTAAGTTCAATGCGTGTGCATGTCCCTGGCTTCCGTAACCGATTACCGCGATAGTCTTACCCTCTAATACCGCAAGATTACAGTCTTCTTGATAATAAATTTTTGCTTCCATGTTCAAATTCCTCCTAATCTAAAAATGTAACGTCCTTAATTCCTCTTCCCAATCCTGTGATTCCGGTTCTCGCCAATTCTAATATCTCATAGCCATTCAGGAGATTCAGAAACGCATCCAGCTTTGACTGATTGCCGGTCAGCTCTATAATCATAGATTCCTTTTCCACATCTACAATCTTAGCTCTGAATATATCTGCAATTGAAATCACCTCTGAGCGCTGAGCGGCGTTGGCGCGAATCTTTACCATAATCAACTCACGGCAGACTGACTCTGTGTCCTGCAGCAGTTTAATTTCAACCACATCTTCCAGTTTACGAACCTGCTTTTCAATCTGGGACAGAATCAGTTCATCTCCAGTTGCCACAACCGTGATTCTTGAAAACCTGACATCCGCAGTCATACCTGCGGTGATACTGTCAATGCTGTACCCTCTTCTGCTGAAAAGACCTGCAATCCTGCTCAATACACCTGGATTGTTGTCCACCAGCAATGAATAAACCTGTCTTCTCATATCATTCCCTACTTTCCATGCTTATGCAGTCTTGGTCTGGTACTTGTTTCCTCATAAACGTTAGAAACCAAAAAACAGAGTGCGTTCTGTTTTTTCATCATACCAAGTTACCCGACCTTTGTCAAGAAATTTTTATTACAGTTTCACTTAATTTGACCTGTACCCATCCGGGTTCATGGACTGCCACTTCCAGGAATCTGCACACATTTCCTCAATCCCCTTCTGGGCAGTCCATCCCAGCTCTTCTTCGCCTTAGATGCATCACAGTAACAGGTGGCAATATCACCCGCCCGACGCGGTTTTACCTCATAAGAAATTGTTTTACCGCACGCCTTTTCATAAGCTTTCACCACATCCAGTACGCTGTATCCCACACCCGTTCCCAGATTATAAACGTGCACGCCTTTGCTGGTCTTCATTCTCTCAATTGCCTTCACGTGGCCCACAGCCAAATCCACAACGTGTATATAATCTCTCACGCCAGTGCCGTCAGGGGTATCGTAATCATCTCCAAAAACACCAAGACAGTCCAGTTTTCCAACTGCCACCTGGGCAATGTAGGGAACCAGATTGTTTGGGATACCTTTGGGGTCCTCCCCAATCAGGCCAGATTCATGTGCACCAATTGGATTAAAATACCTGAGAAGCATAATGTTCCATTCTGGGTCTCCGGTGTGCAGGTCTGTAAGAATCTGCTCCAGCATTCCCTTTGTTCTTCCGTAAGGATTGGTGATTTCCCCTTTGGGGCACTGCTCCGTAATGGGTATCTCCGCAGGATCTCCATACACAGTGGCAGAAGAACTGAATATCATGTTCTTACAACCATGATTGCGCATGACATCACAGAGAACCAGAGTTCCCGCAATATTATTATAATAATATTCCCAGGGTTTCCTTACAGATTCACCGACAGCCTTGAGACCAGCAAAATTGATAACCGCCTCAATATTTTCTTTCTGGAAAACAGATTCCAAATCTTCTCTGTTCAGTATATCTCCTTTATAAAACTTCGGGGACTTTCCTGTAATCTGCTCCACTCTCTCCAGTGCTTTTTCACTGGAATTATACAGATTATCGACTACAATTACCTCATACCCTCGTTCCAAAAGCTCCACACATGTGTGACTGCCAATATAACCCGCGCCACCTGCCACTAATATTGCCATGAATGCCTACCTTCCTTTCCAACTGTTGTGATGTTACACTGATTTCACCTTGTTTCTCCACTCATCCACCATTTATTTCCAGAGATGTACAGGATAAACGCCCTGCTCTTTCATTCGGACAACCGCATCTGCAACACTTTGTTTGTCTTCTTTATAAGTGATACCGTACCACCTGTCCTCTGATTTCAGAACCTTTACAGTTGCTTTCCCCTCCTGAATTAACTCTCCCACCACTGAGGGGAGGAAAAATTCACATTTCAGAGGAGAAGTTTTCAGGTTTTCTTCCAGAAATGCCGGGAAACGTTCTTCTAATTCTTTCAACATACTTTGCGTAAATCCAAACATATTCATAGACACAATACAGTCTTTTTCCACGGGATTCCATGTCTTCCCATCATCCTCTGTAAAGGCCGCACCGTCTTTTGTTTTTTCAATATGAGTTCTCTCTGTAATTCCTGTGAGATAACCTTTTTCGTCCACCTGGCATACGCCCCTGGACACATAGCCGTTCTCCGTCAATGTATTGGACAGGCGGTATCCCACCATAGCATATCTGTACTTATGGTCATCCTCAAACACAGATAAATATTGATAAATGGACTGCAATGCAGACACTCCATAATAGTCATCCGCATTAATCACTGCAAAAGGTCCCTCCACCACATCTTTGCAGCTTAAAATGGCGTGTCCTGTTCCAAAAGGCTTTACTCTGTCCTCGGGAACCGAAAAACCTTCCGGCAGATTATCCAGCTTTTGATATACATAATCCACTTCCATGTATTCGCTGATTCTGTCACCGACACTTTTCTTAAATTCTTCCTCATTTTCTTCTTTGATTATGAAAACTACCTTTTCAAATCCTGCCCTCCTGGCATCGTATATGGAAAAATCCATAATAATATGCCCCTCTTCATCTACCGGGTCAATCTGCTTCAAGCCGCCGTACCGGCTTCCCATGCCCGCAGCCATAATTACAAGTACAGGTTTTTTCATCTCTTTTATCCCCCTCTAACTCTTCTGTTCTTCTATCCGCTCGGCCAGGTCATTCAGATAAACCCAGCGCTCCATTTTTTCTTCCAGCTGTGCCTCTGTCTGCTCTTTCTTCTCAATAATCTCAGACAATTTTGCAGAATTGGTCGCATTGGACATCATGTCCGTCTCCAGCCGTGCTATTTTTGCTTCCAGTATTTCTATATCTTCATTGATTGTTTCATATTCTTTCTGTTCCTTATATGAAAACTTCAGCTTTACAGGACTGTTCTGTTTCCAATCCTTTTTTGGCACCTTCTTGTCTTCACTTTCAGCTCTCCAGTCGGAGCCTTTCTCTTCGCTTAAAGAATCCGTTTCCCGCTCTTTCGTCTCCAGGTAATCTGTATAGCCGCCCTCATACTGCCGCAAATGTCCGCTGCCGTCAAATTCAAAAATCCGGTCCACCACATTATCCAGAAAATATCTGTCATGAGATACCGTCACCACAATTCCCGGAAATGTCATAAGATAATCCTCCAAAATTGTCATGGTAGGAATGTCAATATCATTGCTGGCCTCATCCAGCACAAGGAAGTTGGGGGCTGACTGAAGAATACTGAGAAGATAAAGCCTTTTCTTCTCTCCCCTGAAAGCTTGCTCACAGGAGCATACTGCATATCAGGTGTAAAGAGAAATCTCTCCAGCATCTGGGAAGCCGTTATCCTTCCGTCTTTTGTGGGAATGTACTCTGCAATATCCTTCACATAATCAATCACTCTCTGCTCGGTATTCATATCCGGGACTTCCTGTGCAAAATAACCCATCCGGATTGTCTCTCCAATCTCTACCCTGCCCTCATCCGGCTCTATCAAACCGGCCATAATTTTCAGCAGTGTGGACTTTCCGCAGCCATTTGGCCCAATAAAACCAAGGCGCTGGTTTTTCAAAACAATATAACTAAAATCTTCTATCAGCTTTTTATCGCCGTAGCTCTTGCTGATATGATGAAGCTCCACCGTCTTCTTTCCCATTCTGGTCTCAGGGGATTCCAGCTCCACCGTCTGCTCCTTCGCAGGACCTCCGCCGCTTTTTAGCGCATCCAGCCTTTCCAGCCGAGCTTTTTGTTTCGTAGTCCGGGCGCGGCATCCCCGCTTTGCCCACTCTATCTCCATGCGGAGGATACTCTGGCGTTTTCTCTCGGAAGCCAGCTCCATTTCCTCCCGCTGAACTTTCAGTTCCAAAAATTTAGAATAATTTCCCTCATAGCCATATAACTGTCCATGACTGATTTCTAAAATCTTATTCGTGACCCGGTCCAGAAAATAACGGTCATGTGTAACCATAATCACCACACCGTTAAACTTCTGTAAGTAATCTTCCAGCCAGGACATCATCTCGCCATCTAAGTGGTTTGTCGGCTCATCCAGCAGTAAAACATCAAAGAAAGATGACAAAACCCTGGCAAGTGCAACTTTCTTTTTCTGGCCCCCGGAAAGATGCTCGATAAGTTCATCGTGTTCTCTGATGTCCAGCTTATTCAGAGCACTTTTCGCCTCACTCTTCGCCGTCCAGTCTGTGTCCGGTATTCCTTCCAGAACATAAGACAACACGGTAGCCCCTTTTGGAAATTCAGGATTCTGGGGAAGATAAGCAATCTGCAGACCATTTTGTTTTACAATCTGCCCTGCATCCGGCTCTTCCTCACCTGCCAGCATCCTCAGCATTGTAGTCTTACCTGTTCCGTTGATACCTACAATACCAATTTTGTCTCTCCTGTGAACTCCATAGGAGACATCCTCCAGAACGCTTTTCTCTCCATATACTTTAGTCACATGTTCTATATTTAAAACATTCATATGTCACTCCTCACTCACCATTTCACTCCATTTATCATAATGGATTTATGCCGAAACGTCAACGCTTCCCTGCTTTCATCCAGGCTAGATGACTCGCTGTTTTTTCCATATTCCTGAGAAATAGAATGCCATAGACACTATTGTCCCCATCACCCAGCCCACCGGCCAGGACATCCATATTCCAGTATCACCCCAGAAGTGAGACAATACAAAAGCCAGAACCACCCTGAGAACTAAATCTGTAAATGTAGCAATCATAAAAGCTTTCATAGCTCCCGCACCTCTTAATATTCCGTCAGCAATAAGCTTTAAAGAGATAATCAGATAAAATGGAGAAACAATTTTCAAAAATTTCACGCCTACATCGGCGGCCTTTCCGCTGCCCTCCCCCATAAATAATTCCACCAGAAATCTTCCTCCGAAGAAAAACAGACAAATGGCAGGTATTGCGATACCTAAAACCATAGCGGCCCCGCAGCGGAATCCTTTGGAAACACGCTCTGTTTTTCGTGCCCCCATATTTTGTGCTGTAAAACTGGACACCCCATTTCCGAGGGTACTAAAAGAAGTAATCGCAAAGATATTGATTTTTATGGCCGCAGAGTAACCGGCTACAACCGCAGAACCGTAGCCATTGATAAGCCCCTGTACAAACAGATTTCCCACGGAAATAAAACTCTGCTGCAAAATGCTGGGAACTGCCACTTTCATAATTTTACCCAGCATGGGGAATGAAAAACGTTTATATCCCTCCCCCGCTATGCCCTGCAGCCGTTTTCTAAGGGTTACAAGAACCAGTATAGAAGAAAATCCCTGAGCCGTAAATGTAGCCCATGCCACACCTCTCACTCCCATATGGAATCTTGTCACAAATATCAAACTTAAAATAATATTTCCTATGGAGGATGCAATCAGGAAATATAAGGGCGTTCTGGAATCTCCCAATGCCGTAAATATTCCTGTACAGATATTATATAGAAATAGAAAAACCAGACCGCATATGTATATGTTTAGAAAAAGCATAGAATCTTTAAATATATCCTTTGGAGTCTTTAAGAGAACCATCAATGGCCGGTTAAAAATCAATCCTCCGATTGTCAGGATGATACTGATTCCCACCACCGACAAAAGAGATGTGCTCACTGCACATTTCATATTTTTATATTCTTTTGCTCCGAAATACAGTGATATTACGATGGAACACCCTATATTCAATCCTGTAGCCACCGCCATAAACATCATAGTCACTGAATAAGATGCTCCTACCGCAGCCAGGGCATTTACCCCTATGAACTTTCCTGCAATCACACTGTCTGCAATGCTGTAAAATTGTTGAAACATTACGCTGATAAGCATGGGAAGCGTAAACCGCCAAAGAATTCGGGACGGCGCTCCTTCTGTCATATCTGTTATCATAATGGCCTCCTCTCTGAACCAGTTCCATAAACACAACGTTTTTATTCTACCACTTTTTTTAGAAATAAGAAACATTTCCTGAAATTTTAATGAAATCCCTTGAGTATATATAAAAAAAGTTATACAATGACCTACATGAAAAAATTAAGGAGGCATTTGATGCGCAACACAAAAAATACGACTACCTTTTTTGATGACGATTTTGAAGTAACTTATGAGGAAGATATTCCTTTCACATATAGTTTTGATGCAGAACATGATACAAAAGAATTGACCGATGAGACCGTTGTTATAGATACTTCTCTTTACGAAAAGAACAACTACAGCAGGGCTTCCCGCAATAAAAGAGATAATTCCAGAAGTGATTTTTATGATGACAGGGACGATTATGATGCAGACCTTTATGATGACGGAGATGACTATGACTTGGACCGGGATGACAGCTCTCCCGCTCCAGACGCCGCAGACGTTCCGGGCCTGACATGTCTCTTTTGCTTTCCCCTGCCAGAAAAACTGCTAAATATGGTACGAAGGCAATTTACCGTGTTGCCCGTTTTGTTGTGAAAATTGTATCTTACCTTATCACCGCAGGAACAATAGGTGTCCTTGCCTATAATTTCTGGCGCGGAGCTGCTCCCTATGGGGACCCTCAGACTATCCTGACGGAAAGGAATTATACTCTGTTTGCCTATGCCACAGTTGCCGGTATTGTGCTGTTCTTTGAATTTATTGCCCTTCTGTGGTCCATGACCAGACAAAGAATCCGTGAAGGACGAAAGGTTTACAGGGAGGATACAGGAAGAGGGCTTCTCTCCTTTGTCTTCCTCTACATTGCTTCTTATGTTTCTTTTCTGCTCTGCTCCTTTTTACCTGACACGCTGGGCTCTTACGCCCCATTAAACGGAATAAAGGGAGCCCTTGATGTATTCGGCTCCCTTCACAATATGCTGCTTGGTCTGTGCCTTGCAGGCGTTATCTCCTGCATCGTGCGCAAACATATGAATTAATTTTCTTATGCCTGATTTAATTTGATGTCCACTCCCATAGTGCCCGCATCTGTGCAAATCAGGCAGCTTGTCATCAACTCATAATCTTTATCTTCACCTGAGGTGCACAATACCGGCGGCAGAATATCGCATTTCATGTCACTCTGTGCAAGCTCCGTCAAAACATTTCCGCTGATAATATTTGCAATTTCAGAGATAGCGGAAGTTACAAACTCATCCACAGAATCAATCTCCATGCCACTCATAATGTTTACCATGCTGAGCGATGTATCTTCTGGAAAATGATAAACAACTTCTCCCGCAAGGTCTCCTATTACGCCGATGGATACATCCAGCCCGTCGTTATTCTCAAAACCTTCCACTACAGAATGTGAAACATCTGAAAGGTCTAACATAAGCTGAAACACATTGCGTGTAGCCTCCATAAATGGATCATATAATACATTATTCATTTCCGGTCAGCCCCCTTTCAATTGCATAGGCTGCTATCCTTTGGTCCTCTGAGGCAACATGATTAATCAGCCATGCCAGCAGCTTTCCGCCAAACTGCTGCATCAATTGTTCATCAAAACCACTCTTTTCATATTCGGCAGTCACCTGAAGAACATAATCTACCATATCTTTATGTATTTTTTTGTGCAATTCATAGCCGGGATATCCAATTCTCTGCTGATATTCCTCTTCATCACGAAAATGCTCCACTACATAGCCATTCATGAACTCCAGCGTCTTATTAACACTTTCCACCTTTTCTTCCCATGGAATTGCAGAGCGCAGGTTCTTCATAAACTCATCAACTCTCTGGAATAATTCTTTGTGCTGCTCATCAATGTTGGGATCACCCAACTCATACTTGTCTTTCCAAAGCATAGTCTTAACCTTCTTTCATCTTATGTATTTGCCAAATCATTCCTCTATCTTACCTCATAATAACGGCACTTACAATATTTTCCTCTAATTCTCATGAAATTCTGTAACAGTTCAGCCATGCGCAAATATTTAAATACAATCTGTGTGAGCTTGCTTGCAACAGATTGTATTTAAATGTCTGCATATGGCACTCTGCCATAAGCAAGAGTTTTAACTGAGTCAGCAGTGAAAAAGGCTGCAAAGCAGCCAACTCAAGCTGCATGGCTGAACTGTTACGAAATTCCTATTTATGAAACACGCAGAATTTTATCACTATTTACAGCTAATCCAGTATCTTCTCGTCAATCTATCCATGTTATTGATTTTATTTACAATCTTGTCCTGCAGAATACCCCCATTTTTTTCAATGACCCTGTAAGAACCAGCATTACTGTCACTGCAAGTAATGAGAACCCTATCCAGCCCGATAACTTCAAAAGAATATTTAATCGCCTGCTGAAGAAGTATGGTGCCATACCCCTGTCTCCACCTTGAATATCGGATGCCATATCCGATATTTCCACCGAAACGCAGCAATGATTCTGTAAGCTTATGCCGGATTGAAACCTCCCCGATAAACTCTCCCTGATCAACAAGCCACAGATAGGTTGCCGACACATAACTCTCCGGCAGGTCGACACCATCTCTGGTATTCCTTATTATTTCAAAAATATCCGATTTATCTGCATCAAGAAATTCATATTCCTTAACTTTATGCTTAAGATATTCTTCCCTGGCCTCCTTATAAGAAGTTAAATATCTTCTTTCAGGTAAAATAAGTTCCATTTAATTTCCCCCTGGCAGAACACCTTCCCCTTTCTGCTGTTTCCATGGCCGCACCTTTCCTGTCCATCCTCTTTCCACCCAATGAGCTCGGTCTGTCTCCAGCATTCCTTTTCTCTGTACCAGGTGCAGAATAAAAAACCATACTCTTGTCTTTATCCCAGGCTTTACCTTTCCATGGTTTCTCTTAATCTTCTCTGCCATCGCAGTTGTCTTGTGGTCAATTTTATTCTTTATTTTATCGCTGACCCCTTCATAAGAAATTTCATAAACTGCCTGCCCATATTTATAGATTTTCGGTATGCCCCAGAAGAACAGGCTGTCAGCCATATCCTTATTGGCAGATTTCATCCCGCCGCCTGCGGCTGTGGAGATACACACTCCCTGTTTCTGAAACATTCTTCCCTCCGGGCGGTGAACCATCCAGCGATAACCATAGTGGTCTAAAAGTGTCTTCATCGGGCCTGTTGCGTGAAATACATATACGGGACTGGCTAAGATTAAAACATCAGCCTCATTCATTGCCTCAGTAATAGGTGTCAGCTTATCATAATGAGGACATTTTGACTCGCCAACCATAAAGCATTTTGTGCAGCCAATACAAAACTCCCCAAAATCTCTGGGCAGAAAAAATTCTGTGATGTCCTCCCCTATTTTTTCCGCCAGCATTCTTCCTATGTTATATGTAGAACCTTTGTGATTTTGTCCATGAATCAATACAATTTTCATATTCTGTTCCCTTTCTGTCCTAAGTTTGTCTATTGATTTCCTGGATGAAATGCACATGAAATCAAGTGGTCATTTACCATTCCAACAGCTTGCATAAACGCATATATGATTGTTGTGCCAACAAATTTGAAACCACGTTTCTTCAAATCTTTACTCATAATATCTGAAAGAGGTGTGCTGGCTGGAATCTCTTCACTTTTGGTCCATCGGTTGATAATAGGCTGATAATCAACAAAGGACCACAAATAATTATCCAGAGAGCCAAATTCTTCACAAACCTTAAAATATGCCTTAGCATTATTGACAACCGAATTAACCTTCAGCCTGTTTTTAATAATTCCATCGTTGTGCAGGAGCGCTTCAATCTTCTCATCATTATAGGTTATGAGGATTGCCGGTTCAAAATTATCAAAAGCTTCACAAAGTGTATCTCTCTTTTTTAAAATCGTTGACCAGCTTAATCCCGCCTGTTGTCCCTCCAGGATAAGCATTTTAAATAGCCTTCTATCATCGTGAACTGGGATTCCCCATTCACAGTCATGATAATCCTGCTCCAATTTACTTTTTACCGCCCAACTGCATCGTTTAATCTCGTCTGTCATGTTTTGTCTCCTTTATGAATTCAACTAAGCTTCATAGGCTATTCCCTCTGGCAAATATTTAATCATTTTATAGTTGACCAGTGTAATTCCATCCCGAACAACTTTATTTTCTGATTCAACCGCATAGCCTTGTTTCTCGAAAAATGGTCTTGCTGTGATTGAGGCATAAGTTCAAAAGCTGGATATCCCGGATTTTAAAGCACACTCTTCTAACTTGTTTACCAGCGAGACAGCAATCCCTCTTCTCTGAAAATCTTTATGGACATACAGTCTGTCAAGATATCCGGTTTTATCCATATCTGCAAAACCTACGATTTGTCCGTCTATTTCTGTTACCAGAGTATTGTGTTCCAGAAAAGAAGAATTCCATGCTTCCAAATCAATATTTCCCGTCGCCCAGGCCGCAATCTGGTCTTCTGTGTAATCTTTTGCATTAATTGTGTGCACAGTATTATAGAATAACTCCGCCATAACAATGCAGTCACCCGGTTTATATTCTCGAAGTATCATAATTGCCTCATTTTCCTTATCAAATGCAAATTCACTATTTAGACGCTATCACACGAATTCTTCTATAATCAGCTACCCATTTAGTGCCGTCAAACAGACTCTCTTCCAACAGCTTTTCAACATTTTCAAAAATACCCTCCTGCTGTTCTTTCTCGTATACAGATAAGTTACTTGCGAAAAACTGTTTCATCCAGTTTCGCAGACCATCTTTCCCGTCCGGCAGGGGCGTAGGTCTGCTGTAGTCATAGATTTTTTCAATAGCAAACCCTGTTTTCTGCAATAAAGAAGAATAATCTTCAACCGTTGGAAAATAGAAAGGACTTTTGTATGATGGTACAACGATTCTGTAAGCTGATTCAATTTGATAAATATTCCCATTGGCCCCAAATTCACTGATAAGCTTTCCGCCATCCCTGAGCGCAGCATAAATTCCTTTCAACAGCTTCTCCTGTGCAGAAATCCAATGAAACACAGCATTGGAAAAAATTACATCAAACTTATTTTCCCATGGCAGACAACAGGCATCCATAATTTCAAATTTCAGCTGCGGATACTTTGACTTTGCCATTTCAATCATCTCTTTTGAGCCATCAATTCCAATAATATCTCCAGAAACTTCCCTGAGCTTTTGAGTTAAATCTCCTGTTCCACAGCCTATATCCAATATGCACTGCTCCTTGTCTTGCGGGACAAATGAAATCAAACTATTGCCATACTCAGAAACAAATGCCTGAGACTTATCATATAAAACGCTGTTCCATTTCAAAGTCTGCTTCCTCCTTTATATGAATAAACCAAATATTAAAAACAAATTGCATTCTATTCCTGTATGGATAACATTGCCGCTTTTGATGCATGAATTCTGGTTGTGTCAAATACAGGCAAATCCACATCCTGCTGCCCAATTAACAGACCGATTTCTGTACACCCAAGAATTACCCCCTGGGCACCTTTTCTCGCGAAGGAATTAATAATATCCTGATATTTTTCTTTCGATACCTTTGAAACAATACCTAAACATAATTCATTGTATATTATATTGTTTACCGCCTCAATTTCCTGTTCATCCGGGATAATAACTGTAATGCCAGCCTCTGCCAGCTTTGTTTTATAAAATTCCTGGGTCATAGTATATTTTGTTCCCAGTAGCGCCACCTTTGTAATATTATGTTTCTTTAGCTCCTCTGCAGTTGCTTCCGCAATATGGATAATAGGAATACTAACTTTACTTTGAATCTGAGACGCCACCTTGTGCATAGTATTTGTACAAATCACAATAAAGCCTGCGCCGCCTTTCTCCAGAATTTGGCCTGCCTCGGATAAAATATCTGCACTTCTTTCCCAATCCCCCTGCGCCTGACATTTCTCAATCTCAGAAAAATCCACGCTGTACAACAGAACCTTTGCTGAGTGCAATCCTCCAAGTTCCTCTTTCACTATTTCATTTACAATCTGGTAATAGGTAACTGTACTTTCCCAGCTCATTCCGCCAATTAATCCTATGGTTTTCAATCCAATTCTCCTCTTTATAAAGCTTGTTTTTGATACAGCATTTCGATATGCTCTATTCCATCTTCCAAATAAACATCAGATGTGGGCTGAAATCCAAGACTTTTATAAAATTCCAATAAATATCGCTGGGCTGAAATCCTAATTTTATCTTCCTTCAGCGTATCCACAATAAAATCTATTGCTCTCTTCAACATTTCCCTGGATATGCCCTTTTTCCGATGTGCCGCCTGCGTCAACACTCTCCCGATAGCAGCTTCCGGGTAAGATACCCCTCTCGGCAAGATTCTCAAATAAGCTATGATTTTTTCGTTGTCTTCCAAAAATAAATGATAGGACTTTTTATCCTTTGAATCCAAATCTTGATACACGCAATTCTGCTCTGTAATAAAAACCTCTGCCCGTACTTTTAATATTTCATATAGCTCATTTATTGTTAACTCATCAAATTCCTTTATATTCCAGTTCATATTTCTTTATCCTTCTTTTTAGGTTTAGGCGCAGGTAACTCGTCAAACATGGCTTCAAACAATTCTGCTAAAAACCTTTTATTATCTACATCATCCACCAGCAGCATTTCTCTTCCACCCTCATAAGGCAATTCATAAGAAACAGTTGGCATAAACGCTTTTGCAGATTCAACGGGCTTTACAAGCAGCCTGTCATCATAAATTCCGCCTACAATTTTCCCGCGATAATATATAATAAATTCTCCCATTATAGCCCTGTATGTAATTTCATCTAATTCCGATAATTGCTCTAAAATAAACTCTAAATATCCCTTACTTGAAGACAATGTATTTTCACCTCTTACACTTAAATTTTTGTGGCAAAATCTAACTTTATCCGTTTTCCTTCTAGATTGTATAATAATTGTTTTCTTATATTTTTGCCACTACCCTGCAAGGCAGACCTGTCATTTCTGCATATTTAACTGGATAGGTATTTGCTGTAAACTCTCTGCTGCCCTCCTTAGAAAGCACTGCCTTTAAATTGCAGATATTTTCAACAATGAAAACACCTCTGTCTGCACAATATTGGTCTTTGGGTGTATGTTCCACACCTCGCCTGACTCCAGCACAGTCAACCCCTATTATTGAAATCTTCAAATCCAAAAGATTCTCTATTAAATTATCGGAGAGCTGAGGATGCTCTTTAAAATATCTCTTGGTGCCATATCCCTCTTCTTCAATAAAACCTGTATAAAAACCCACGAACATATCACTCTTTACTTTTGAAATATCAATATCAGAACTCTCAATGTCCCGGTCTTTAATTGAACTTACATCAAACACAATTGCATTGCGCTCCACATATTCTATTGGAAATTCCTTATTCATTACATCAAAATGTGTCCCCAAATGACCAGCCAGAGCTTTCTTTTCGTTCCCCTGTGCATCCGCAATCATTTCGGGTGTAATCAAAACCGTCAAATCAATAAACATAAAATTCCCCTCTTTTCTCCTGATGATAATTCAATTATATTACTTCCATTATAAAATTGAAATTCAATTATTTAACTTTATTTCATAAGAGGCACATTATATCGTCGATTGTATACAAACCATGTAATGCTTGTCATTAATACTGTCAATGAAAGCAAAGCTGTCAAAATACTATATGGCTGCCAGACAAGTATTACAGACCAATCTAAGACAGCGCATGTTACGCACATAATAACTGTAATAATCAGCAAGAGCACTGTTGCAATGATTCTCTTTTTTGTCATCGGCTGCGGCATTTTCGTTTTTCTTCTGCGCAGCCCTGAGAAAAAAAGCAAAATGGCTGACATGCACAGAATAATTGTGGCAAAAGACAAAGCAATGTCCATAAACTGTGTTCCGCTCATTTCATATGACTGTTTTAAATTCCCGTCTAATATATCTTTGACTTTTCGTACCAGACTGGCGTTGGTATTTGTACCATTCGTCAGCAGGCAAATTGCTGTTCTTTCATCTGGCAGCAAGGCCACTTCGGTTCTGAAATTGGGATTGACCCCTGCATGCTCTATCACTGTTTGCTCAGCATTTACCGACCAGCCCGCCGCATAATACATTCCATTGGCAGCCGGAACTGATATATCGCCCTGATGAGACTTTTTGATAACTGCATGAAATCTTTCGGGTATATCCTGCACAATCCCCATCTGTATGCCCATCCAGCGCGCCATATCTTTTGTACAGGAAATAATATAACCTGCAGGTTTATTTCCGGCATAGTCAGGTGCATCATATGGAATTGTCATAAAAAAAGAAGAACGGTATCCCTGTGCCAACTGTCCGGTGGCTCTGGCATCTTCTTTGTAAACATACGTCTGGTGAAGACCTAAGGGCTGAAATACCTGTTCCCTCATAAAATCTTCATAGCTTTGCCCCGACACAGTCTCAATAACCAGTCCCAATACGTCATAATTAACGGTTCCATAGCTGTACTGTTCACCGGGAGCAAACGCCAATTCAGCATCTACAAGAGTTTCCACAGTCTTTCTCAGCAAATCTGGCTTATTGCCCTGCGGAATACTTTGAGTGTGCCGTGCATTTGTCAGTCCGCTGGTGTGATGGAGAAAATAATTCAGTGTAACCTTTTGCATGTCGACAGATTTACCTTGATATTTTAATGTGAACCAAGGTAAATATTTTTGAACCGAATCGGTCATTGACAGTAGTCCCTGCTCTTCCAGCAGCAAAATACCCATACCAGTAAACGCCTTACTGACTGAGGCTAATTCATACAGCGTATTTTCACTGGCCGGTACTTTCTTTTCTCTGTCTGCATATCCAGAAGAAACGTACAATGCTTCATCCTCATGAAGTATTGAGAGTGACATTCCCGGCACCCCTGATATACGGCAGGCATCATCCAGCACCGCTTGTATTGCCGCAGATTGTTCATTCGACAGTGCATAACTTTGTGCTGATGACCCCAGGAATAATATAAGTACGGTTAATACAAAAACAATTGTCTTTTTCACAGGTTTTCCCCTTAATTCTTTTGAAAAAACACTTTAATCAATCTTTTCTTCGATCATCCGCCTCATCAGTGCACAACTATTTTCAAATCCTGTCTTTTCTTCTTCTGTCAGTTCCATTTCCGGAAGCGGTTTTGCTCCTGATTCTGAGACAACACATGGTATGCTGACAAAGCATCCGGACTGACCATACGTCCCCTCTGGATTAACGGAACACATCAAGACTTTATGCTCATCCCCCAAAATTGCCTGTATTAATTCACTGGCAGCCATTCCAATTCCAAACTCTGTGCTGCCTTTGCTGAGTGCAATTTTACATCCAGCCTCAATTGTATCCCTTTCAATCATCTGTTTCTGCTGCTCTGTCAATAACTCGTCTGCCCGTTTTGCTCCTGCCCTAGCTGAGACCATACAATAATCTGACTGTCTCCATGCTCTCCCAGACAATATCCCTCTATACTGGCGGGGGCTACCCCCAGAGCTTCCCCTACCCGGCTTCTCAGTCTCGCAGAATCAAGAGCTGTACCTGTACCTATTACGGCAGCATCAATTTTCTTGTCCAAATAGTAGGCAATCAGGTCACAGGGATTCGTGAGTACCACAGCTATACCTTTAAAATTATTTTTCTGTATTTCCGGAATGATTTTATCGACCACTTCCATAGACCCTTCTAATTCTTTCAGGCGGTCCTCATCGCACACTCTTCCGCTGGCTGTAAGGACCAGCACATCCGCATCAGACAAATCTTTGTAACTTCCGCTTCTTATTTTACATTGCTTTGACAAATAAGGCGTCATATCCGCTAAATCCCTGGTTTCCCCATATTCCTTTTCCTTGTTATAATCTATCCCTACTATCTCATTTGCGATTCCCCGCAGGGCCAATGTCTGCATCACATGAGCACCCAAGTGCCCCAATCCTATTACTACCACTTTTCCTTTCATTTCCGCTCCTCCAAAGTCGTATTTGTGTTTGCATACCTTCTTGAACATTAGCAGTTCAAGAAATATACCTTCTTGAACATTAGTAATTCAAGAAATATACCTTCTTGAACGTTAGTAGTTCAAGAAGTATGCAATAAAAGTCTCAAATAAATTTATGCTTTTATCGCCCAGCGCATCTTCGTGGAACGTGCCCGGCCATTTCTGCTGCACTCTTCCGCCGATGGGCGAATGACATCTATAGCAATTTCTGAATAAATCCCCTCTTTATGTCCCTGCTTGAATAATTTCTTGACAATACGGTCCTCCCCTGAATGAAAGGTCAGAATTGCCACACGCCCTGCGGGATTAAGCACATAGGGAAGTTTCTGCAAAAATTCATACAATACTTCAAACTCCTGGTTCACATCAATTCTAAGTGCCTGAAATGTCCGCTGACAAGATTTGTTGACGGCATCTTTTCGCTTATCTCCTGTAATAAAAGTCAGGGTTTCTTCAATAACATTTCTCAAATCCTGAGTTGTCAAAATTGGCATCCCTTTCCTGTTTCTCGAAATGACAGCCGTGGCAATTTCTTCCGCATAAGGTTCATCCGCATTTTCTATAAGCATTCCGACCAGTTCCTCTTTCGTGACCTGTTTCAGACGCTGGGCTGCGGATATTCCTTTCGCCTGATTGAGGCGCAAATCCAAAGGTCCTGGCTTTTTATAGGTGAAACCTCTTTCGGGATTATCAATCTGCATAGATGACACGCCAAGATCAGCTAAAACAAAATCAAATTTACCTGTAGTCTCCACTACTTGGTCAATATTTGCAAAGTTTATGTTAATGGCAGTAAATATTTCCGGACCAAAGCCAGCCTGCTCTAAACGTACCTTCGTCTTCTCCATCTCAGCCGCATCCACATCAAGACCGTAGAGATGTCCCCGAGACTGGAGGCATTTCATCATCTCCTTGCTGTGCCCGCCGTAGCCGAGGGTGGCATCGAGGCCTTTCTGCCCTGGCTTAATCTGCAAAAATTCAAGAATTTCCTTTACACAGATTGAAATATGCATCCCGACTGGAGTACTGCCTTTTTGAATGACCCGCTCAATTGTCTCCGGGTATTTCTCAGGGTTTAACTCTTTGTACTTTTCCTGATATTGTTTCGGGTGGGTTCCTTTGTATCGAACTCTCCGTTTATGATTTTGTTTATTGTCATCCATGATATTTTCTCCTGCCGCCTTCTAAACGATTTTATTCTGCCATGTAAAATTTCCTGCTCCTGCCCCTATTTCAAAGTGATATTTTACAATACCCAAGTCTATTTTAGAATAGAAACCACCGGTGGCTTTTGCTGAAACACAATTCCCATCAAGAGAAAATAAAAACTTTTGCTGATTCATTGCAGTAGGTGCAAGCAGAGCAGCTTCCATTCCATCCTCAAACCACTTCGGCATTTCTGAGTTCACAGTGCAGACATCACTCATTGACTTAGATTTATGCCCTACTCCCTGTGTTTTTCCATAGCCAAGGGCAAGAACACACACTAATTTTTCGTCATTTTTTATCTCACACCTGCTCTTTGTAACACCCTTACTAAACGTCATCGCCACCCAGCAAGTATGAAGTCCAAGGCTTTGGGCAAACAGAGCAACCCGTTCTCCATAGTACCCCAGTTTCTCATCAAGGTCAGAAGACTTTTTGCCGATAAGAGCAATGTAATTTTTAACACCACTAAATTTTCCGTAATGCGCCATAAAACTATCAAAAGCCTTAGGCTCTTCCGTTACAATTTGAATATTCAGACCACTTTCCTTGTTGCAGTCACTTATTTCGCTCTGTAATTGAGTCACAATGTCTGTTGGTATCTTTTTATCCGTATAGTCACGTACTGAGTGACGCTCTTTGATTGCCTCTAAAATTGTCATAATATTTGCTCCTCTATTCCTCTATCATACTTTGTTGTTGATTACTATTTAGCTGCCAATACCTCAAACTCCAGAGTACCCCGCTCAACGCCATTTACAATGAGTGTAACCAAATGGATGCCAGGGTAATGCTTCCTTGTACTTGAATCTGCAAAGGAATGTTTTTTTGTGTAAGGCCTCTTCTCGTTTTCCTTTAAAGAAATCTCGGATATTTGAAATATCTTACGGCTTCGCCTGCCGTTTACTTTCACATAATCAATGCCATATTCCATCCTTACCCTGATTTCTTTTTTTGCCTCAATTTCAAAAGAAAATCTCATATCCTCTCCAATAGAAACAGACGCAGCCTCCAGCGCAAAGCCGCCAACATTCACACATTCAGCATCTGCAAATCCAAAAATATCCAGTACATCCCTATTGCCCTTTTTAAGAAGTGTCCGGCTCCCGTGCTTTACAATCCAGTCGGTGTACTTGTTTTCACCATACCAGTCCCTTGCAATTTTTGCAATCAGGTCAGGATGTGTTTTGGAAATATCATTTAGATTATTGGCTACACTTTTGCGGACATACAGTGACGGGTCAGCCTTCAGGTTCTCTAAAATATCAAGAACTGGCGACGGGTCCTTTTTGAAGCTGGCCAATGCTTGTCCCCATGGCAGGCTGGGACGGCAGCCCTCACTGGCAAGCCGCCGGACATGCTCATTGTCATGCCTGGTCCAGACGGCCATCTGCTGCATCATACGCTCTTCATAGTTGATGATAAATGGCCTCACCGCAAACTCAGAAGATGAAGACGGGGTATACCTTTCTAACGCTGCTATTGACAAATCCAGGTGGCACTCATCCTGCCCATAGACCTCAACAAAATCCGGGAAGCACATTAAAGAAAAGTCGTTAAACCCTGCGGGATACCCCGCGATAACCTTATCAATGATACCAAGCGCCTGTTCATAATCCGCCGGCAAATATTTTCCTAAGTTTATAGCAATTTGCCGCATACGGGCTTTCAGCCCCAGCTCATCCCATGTCTCATCTATAACATGGTTGACAAAATCGTCGACCTGAAACAAATGATATACAGCTTTAATATTCAAAGCCAGCTCATAAACTGACTCATAATTATATCTGTTTTTTAGTAATTCTGGCATACGCTCCCCCTTTACTGAATTAAATTATACTACATTCACCCATCAAAAACAACGAGCAGGAAAGTTAACGATTTAGGGGCATTTTAGTATACAAATTATAGAATATGTTAAGTGATATGTGTATTCACAATGTTAATTATCCGTTTTGCCCAATCCCGGTAAAAAGCTTCCTCATGTGAAACAAGTAAGACTGTACCGGAAAACTCACATAAAGCAGCTTTTAGAGCCTCTTTTGCCTGAATGTCTAAGTGATTAGTTGGCTCGTCCATAATTAAAAAATTACATTTTTTCAGCATTAATAGGCACAGCTTTACTTTTGCCTGCTCACCACCGCTCAGCGTTCCTATTGACTGCATAGCGTGTTTGCTTGAAATGCCAGATTGAGCAAGGTGTTTCCGAATATCTTTCACCACCATATTGGGATATGTGTCCGAAACAATTTGAATTGGTGTTCGTGTTTCATCAAGCCAAATCAAATCCTGTTCAAAATAACCAAGTACTACCTGTTCCGAGAAGTGACAATGACCTTGCATAGCAGGGATTTGTCCAACTAAGGTTTTTAATAATGTTGATTTTCCAATGCCATTAAAACCCGTGATAACTACCTTTTGACCTCCTTTTATACTAAAATCAATCTTAGATAAAACAGGGTAGTAATACCCAACAGACAAATGTTTGACAAGTAAATGTTCTGTGGCAGTCAAAGGCAGTTCTGGAAAATGAAAATAAGGCTTTATTTCTTTTTGTTCCAATGTTTCTATTTTGTCCATTCGTTCAAGCTGCTTCTGCCGTCCTTTTGCCATTTTCGATTTTCTCCCCGCAATATTTTTGCGGATAAATTCCTCCGTTTTCTTAATCTCCTTTTGTTGCGTCAAATATTTCCTCACATAATCTTCTCGTAATAATGTTTTCTTTTTCAAAAACTCGGAGTAAGTACCAAAATATTTTGTTATCGTATCATTATCAATGTCACAAATACGATTTGCAATTTTATCTAAAAAAGCATAGTCATGGGATACTACCATAAAGGCATTTTCTAAACCAGATAGATAATCTGCAAGCCATGTAACATGTTCTTTGTCCAAAAAGTTTGTTGGCTCGTCAAGCAAAAGAACATCTGGCTTTTCAAGAAGTATTTTTGCTAAAATAACTTTTGCACGTTGTCCGCCGCTCATCTGTTCAATCGGTCGCTTAAGACCAAGCGCCAGTAACCCCAAACCCGTTGCCACCTGTTCAATATGTGTATCAATGGAATAGAAGTCGTGGATTTCAAGTTCTTCCTGGAGTCTGGCCGCGCGCTCCAAATATTCCATATTGTCATTGGCAGCTTTTTCATAAAGCTGTATCATTCTTTTCTCGACATCATAGAGCTTTGAAAAAGCCGTTCTCAAAAAAGTGTACATCGTCACATTTCCATCTATTTTGGCATACTGGTCCAGATATCCAACCGATATCTTAGGCTGCCAGATAATCCTTCCGGCGTCCGGCATTACTTGTTCTGTACAAATTTTAATCAGTGTACTTTTCCCCGTTCCATTCTGTCCAACGATACCAATATGTTCTCCTTTGTTAAGAGTTAAATTTGCATTTTTATAAAGTAAATTCTCTCCAAACGAATGTGTTAATCCTTCAATCTCTAATAAGCTCATAATATATCTTTCCTTCCTTGGTTTTGTAAAAACAAATATCCTTTAAATGTAAAAAAGCAGAACGCAATCGCACACAAGTGTACGAGCCTTCTGCTTTTGACCTAAATTAAATCATCATAAAAACAAAAGGCTATGGACAAAACATTGTCCATAGCCCATTTACGCACTACAGTCATACACGGAAAATCCAGAAATAAACCCTCTAAAAAAGGGTATAGCTATCCTGTCATTTTCCGATGAAATCCTGTCGCGTTAATTTATACTTCTTGAAATTCTAATGTTCAAGAAGGTATGCTTATTGAACTTCTAATGTTCAATAAGATATACGCTATACTCTGCACAATGTTTCATCAGTGTGGATTGTACAGAGTTAAGTTTCCTTTTAAGTTGGCTGGTTAAATAAAAGTTCATTGCAATTCTCCTTTGAGAGTTATTACTTACGAACCTATAATACTATATCATTCTACGACTGTCAATCGAGCTTTTCATGGAGTAACAGATAAAAGCAGCCTTTTATGTTAATTGTATATGCTAGTTATATGTTAGTTTCTAGCAAATTCCCATAAGTTTTGAGGCTATTTCTCCCAAAATATCCTTAGATGAAAAAAGTACCGCAATCTCTTAAGATTGCGGTACTTCCTGCATTTTTCATTTTCTATCTTTAGAACTTTCCTGCTGTTGCTGCTTCCTCTATGGATACAGCCACTGCTACAGTCATTCCTACCATCGGGTTATTTCCTGCTCCAATCAATCCCATCATTTCAACGTGAGCCGGTACAGAAGAAGAGCCTGCAAACTGAGCGTCAGAGTGCATACGTCCCAATGTATCTGTCATACCGTAGGAAGCCGGACCTGCAGCCATGTTGTCTGGGTGAAGTGTACGTCCTGTACCGCCGCCTGATGCTACTGAGAAGTACTTTTTGCCCTGCTCTAGACATTCTTTTTTATAGGTACCTGCTACTGGGTGCTGGAAACGTGTCGGGTTTGTAGAGTTTCCTGTGATGGATACGTCTACGCCTTCTTTGTGCATGATTGCCACACCTTCACGTACATCGTTTGCGCCATAGCAGTTTACTTTTGCACGCAGTCCTTCAGAGTAAGAAATTCTCTCCACTTCTTTCAGTTCTCCTGTGTAGTAGTCATATTCTGTGCGCACATAGGTGAATCCATTGATTCTGGAAATAACCTTTGCAGCGTCTTTTCCAAGACCATTCAAAATAACGCGCAGAGGTTTTTTACGAACTTTGTTTGCTTTCTCAGCAATACCGATAGCACCTTCTGCTGCCGCAAAAGACTCGTGTCCTGCAAGAAATGCGAAACACTCTGTCTCTTCTTCTAAGAGCATCTTTCCTAAGTTACCATGTCCAAGTCCAACCTTACGCTGGTCAGCAACAGAACCTGGAATACAGAAAGCCTGAAGTCCTTCTCCGATTGCCGCTGCAGCTTCAGCTGCGGTCTTACATCCTTTTTTGATTGCGATTGCTGCGCCTACAACATATGCCCAGCAAGCATTCTCAAAACAAATAGGCTGGATTCCTTTTACCTGGTTGTATACATCAAGCCCGGCATCTTTTGTGAGCTTTTCAGCCTCTTCAATAGAAGCAATGCCATAGCCATTTAACACTTCATTGATTTTATCAATTCTTCTTTCATATGATTCAAATAAAGCCATTTAATTGTCCTCCTGATTTATTCAGTGTTACCCGTTCGTTATGTAATTTGTGTAATATTTGATTGCAGTGAAAAATAAACTCTTCACTTCTAATCCCGTCCTTATTATTGCTCACGAGGGTCGATAATTTTTACAGCATCTGCGACACGTCCATACTGACCTTTTGATTTCTCCCATGCGTCATTTGGGGTATCACCTGCTTTTATGAAGTCTGTAAATTTTCCAAGGCTTACGAACTGATATCCGATGATTTCATCATTGGCATCCAGTGCGATTCCTGTTACATAACCTTCGGCCATCTCCAGGTAACGAGGACCTTTAGCTAATGTTCCGTACATTGTTCCAACCTGAGAGCGGAGCCCTTTTCCCAAATCCTCCAGACCTGCACCGATTGGAAGTCCGCCCTCAGAGAATGCACTCTGTGTTCTTCCGTATACAATCTGTAAGAATAATTCTCTCATAGCGGTGTTGATAGCATCACAGACAAGGTCTGTATTTAATGCTTCTAAAACAGTCTTTCCTGGAAGAATTTCAGATGCCATAGCAGCGGAATGAGTCATTCCTGAACATCCGATTGTCTCAACCAGCGCTTCCTGAATAATCCCATCTTTTACATTCAAAGTCAGCTTACAGGCACCCTGCTGCGGAGCACACCAGCCCACACCGTGTGTCAGACCCGCAATGTCTTTAACTTCTTTTGCTTGTACCCATTTTGCTTCTTCCGGAATTGGAGCTGGTCCGTGATTTGTACCCTGAGCTACCGGACACATCATTTCTACTTCATGTGAATAAATCATGTTAAAACTCCTTTCAAATACGTATGATTATCTTCCTATAGGCATCTGATATTTATTTAACGCCGTATATGTGATATTTTCGCACAGTTTTTAACATCCGTCAATTGTTACTTTGTACAAGTTTAGGGGCTTTGCAGGGGACTTTGTAAGACATTATTTTACTTGTTTTTTCAGTCAAATTTTCACTTGTTTTTTATAAACTTTTGAGTTCTTTCAAGGCCAGTTTGAGCGCTTCCTCCACCGTAGACATTCTGTTCTCCATACGGCTTCCTGCAAACTGGCATTTTATCACACTCGTCCTGCCGCATATATAGCATCCTATATAAACCAGACCCACCGGCTTCTCTTCTGTGCCGCCGCCAGGACCTGCGATACCGGTGGCACTCAGCGCAACATCGGCTCCTGCAGCTCTCGCCGCGCCTTCCGCCATTTCCTTCGCAGTCTGTTCGCTGACCGCACCATATTTTTCCAATGTCTCATGGCTCACACCCGCCAGCCGCTCTTTTGCTTCATTAGAATAGGTAATATACCCCTCATTTAACACATCCGAAGCTCCTGCGGTATTCACCAGTGTCCCCGCTATCATACCGCCTGTACAGGACTCAGCAGTCGTTATTGTAAACTTTCTCTTTGCCAGCTCCTGTACTACCTGATCTTCCAGACTGATTTCCTTGCTTCCAGTTTCCTGCAACACCCAACCAGGATACATGATTACATTCCTCCCTGCGTCAACACCTGTTTATTTTTCGCCACATAGTCTACCAGTGAAACAACCGTCAAAATCAGTGCAATCCAAATAACGATTGTGCTGATTAAGTCAAAAATACCGCCCAAATCTGCAATCAGCAGAATAATCATAGCCATCTGAAATACTGTTTTAAACTTTCCCCAGTAGCTGGCCGCAATCACAATGCCATTGTCAGAGGCCACCAGACGGAATCCACTGATAATAAACTCCCGGCTGATAATCACAATAACAATCCAGGACGCCAGTTTTCCCACCTCTATCAGACAAATCATAGCAGCACAGACTAAAAGTTTATCGGCCAGGGGATCCATAAATTTCCCGAAGTTAGTGACCAGATTATTCTTCCTTGCAATATGCCCGTCCAGAAAATCTGTAAAGCTGGCAACAACAAACAGAGCAAGTGCAATCCATTTATTTGCAAGCTCACCCACATCTGTCAGCATGAAGAACACAAAAACAGGAACCATAATGACTCTCAACACAGTCAGTTTATTTGGTAAATTCATTACACCAATCCTCCTATTAAATCATAATCTACTGCACCAGATACTTTTACTTTTGCAAAATCTCCTGATTTTAATTCTTCCTCTGTATTTACAAAGATTAGACCATCCACATTCGGCGCATCTCTGTATGTTCTGCCCACATAAGCATCCTCATCTGCCACTTTGCCTTCAATCATCACCAGAACTTCCTGCCCTACCATATTTTCTGCATTTTCAAAGGCAATCTCCTGCTGAAGCTCCATCAGTTCAGCCTGGCGCTCTTCTTTTATCTCCTCCGGAACCTGGTCAGGCATTCCAGCCGCCGGTGTGTCCTCCTCCGGTGAATATGTGAACACGCCCAGTCTGTCAAATTCCATCTCATCTACAAATTCCACCAATTCTTCGTGCTGTTCCTGTGTCTCCCCAGGGAAGCCTGTGATAAGTGTTGTTCGGAGGCAGATATCTGGAATCTTTTTCTAAGTTTGCCGATAATGCCCACCAGCTCTTCCTTTGTCGTCCGTCTTCCCATGCGTTTCAATATCTCATTGTTTGCATGCTGAATTGGCAAATCAAGATAGTGACAGATTTTCTCCTCTTCCTTGATTACCTGTATTAATTCATCGGTTATTTCTTCCGGATAACAGTACAAGATGCGTATCCAGCGGATACCGCTTACCTTGCACAGTTCTTTCAGCAGCAGATGGAGAGACTTTTTGCCATAGATATCTTTGCCGTAGAGAGTTGTCTCCTGTGCCACAAGAATCAGTTCTTTGACTCCCTGTTCTGCCAGATACTCCGCTTCTTCTATCAGCTGCTCCATGGGGACACTCCTGAAATTTCCGCGGATTTTGGGAATAATACAATAGGTACAGTGTTTGTCGCAGCCCTCCGCTATTTTCAGATAAGCAAAATGTCCTCCGGTTGTCACCAGCCGCTTTGTGGAAACCTTTGGCAGTGCATCTATATCTGCCATAGCTACAGACTGGTTGCCTTTTAATGATTCATCAATTACATCCAGAATCTTATCATAAGATGTGGTTCCCAGAATCGCATCCACCTCTGGAATCTCATCTAAAACCTCCTGGCGGTATCTCTGTGCCAGACATCCGGTTACAACGAGGGCTTTTAAGTTCCCCTCCTCTTTATATTTTGCCATCTCCAGAATACTCTGGATGCTCTCTTCCTTTGCATCGTGGATAAAGCAGCAGGTGTTTACCACTATGATATCCGCCTCTGTCTCGTCATCTGTCATTTCATATCCTCTGGACGCAAGCAGTCCCAGCATTACTTCTGTATCTACCAGGTTCTTGTCACAACCAAGAGAAATAAATAGTATCTTCATAAAACCTCCTGTTAGTCAGAAAAGCAGATACCCCTATGTGCATCTGCTTTCTCTTTGTTTTTATTCTTCTGCATGTTCAGCGATAATTTTTAATTTTCCTTCATTCAGTTCTTCAATCGCTGTTGAAAGGGGCTTTTGTATATCTCTTGTATACACAAGGGATGGCTCCCCGTCAATCAACTGTCTTGCTCTTTTGGATGTTGCCAATACGATAGAATAGCGGCTGTTTACAATCTTTGTCTCGCCCTCTTCAACGTCTTTGTTTACAACTTTCATTAAGTCTGTGTAAGATGGATGTAGCATATTTGATTATTCTCCTTTCAAACTTCCGGCCAGACGGACATTTGCAATTCTCTGCGCTGCCTGACTCTGCACTCAAATTATTTTACAATTTTTGCGCCTAACTCTTCTTTTATTTCTTTCATGAATTCTATATTACGGAAACTTCTGCAGTGTTCTGCCCTGATAACTGCATGTATCTCTTCCACACAGCGTTCCAAATTATCATTGACAACCAGATAATCGTACTGCTCCATGCCCTCAGCTTCCTCCGCTGCGCGCTTCATCCTGGACTCAATTATCTCTATTGTCTCCGTACCTCTGCCCACAAGCCGTTCTTTCAGCTCGGTCGATGTAGGTGGTGTTACAAATAAGAGTACTGTTTCAGGAAATGATGCTTTTACTTTCAAAGCTCCCTGAATCTCAATCTCCAAAATAACATCCTTGCCCGCATTCAACTGTTTTTCTACATAGTCCCGGGGTGTCCCATAATAATTTTCTACATACTTAGCATACTCTATCAGCTCTTCCTGTGCAATCTTTTTTTCAAATTCTTCTTTTGTTATGAAGAAATACTCTCGCCCATGAACCTCTCCCTCTCTCGGCTTTCGGGTTGTAGCCGAAATAGAGAGCGCATAATTCTCTTCATAGCGGCTGAGCAGCGCTTTCATCAAAGTCCCTTTTCCAGCACCGGAAAAACCGGACACAACAATCAAAATTCCCTTCCTTCTCATAACTGACTTAACTTCCTTTACTCAATATTTTGAATTTGCTCCCGCACCTTTTCAATCTCTGTCTTTAGACCAATGGCATAGTTTGAAACTTCCAGATCGTTAGCTTTTGAAAGAATGGTATTTGCTTCACGATTCATTTCCTGGGCAATAAAGTCCAGCTTGCGGCCGATTCCTTCCTCACCCAGAGTTGCCTTCATGTGGTTAATATGGCTTTTCAGGCGCACTACTTCCTCATCCGTACAGATTTTATCAGCAAAAATAACCACTTCTGCGGCAATTCTGCTCTCTTCTATCTGCGTATCCCCCAGAAGCTCCTGGACCTTAGTCTCCAGCTTTTTGCGGTATTCCGCTACAATCCCGGGGGAGTGCTCCTCAATGTGGGAAACCATATTCTCCATATCCTCAAGTTTCTCCAGGATATCCCTCTTTAGATTCTCCCCTTCTGTGACCCTTGTCTCCACAAACTGACAAAAGGCCCCTTCCAGGGCTTCTTTCAGGCCATTCCACAGCCTCCTCGTCCTCACACTGTTCTTCCATAGTAATTACTTCAGGATAACGTGACAGTGCAGACACTCTTATATCATTTTCCAGCCCAAATTCCTCTTCCATCTGCTTTAGATATTTTAGATACTCCGCCGCCAGAGAAGCATTATATTTTAAGGATACCTGATTTTCTGACGTATCTTCATAGGTAATAAAAATATCAATCTTTCCTCTATTGGCATATTGTTTCAATAACGCCCGTATAGAAGTCTCAAAAAAATTAAGCTTCTTGGGCATTCTGATATTTACGTCCAAATAGCGGTGATTTACGCCTTTGAGCTCGACTGTGAACTTTCTGGAACTTTTTACAGCCTCGCATCTTCCGAAACCTGTCATGCTTTTTATCATGTCTGTTCTTCCTCTTGATTCTATCATTTCGCCTCTATATCTTGTTTCATACACATAAACCAGTGAAAGCAAATATACAATATCTGCCTGGCTGGCTGTCTTTTCATATCTCACAGCACAGTATCCCTGTAAAGTTAGATTATACTCTAGTTCACCTGTTCTGGTCAACCTATTTCATAATGAAAAGCAGCCACCTCATATATCAGGTTTCCCCTTTATGAGAATGGCCGCTTTTTTTAATCATTATGTGCTGGATATCTTATTGATATCTGTCAGCAAAGCAAAGTCTTTTTAATCCTAGAATGGATGCCGGACCTGCAAGTGTCGTTCCGTAAAACAACACATCTTTCTCCAGGTTCAGGAAGTTAAGAATAGAGCCATTGCATATGGTACTGCCGGTGCAAAGTACCACATCTGCCCAGTTTAACACAGCATCTTCATAAGCGTCTATACCGTGCTCCACCAGCTTTCCATAGCGAATCTGCCCTATATTCTCTGCATTCAAATCCAGAATCCTGTACTCTGAATCAGGAAATATCCCGGCTAACCGTTCCAGCATTGCGGGCTGATAACCTACCTGTACCAGTTTCTTTCCCTTATAATGCTTTTCCATGTAATTGCCAACTTCTACCGCACACTGCTCCGGACCTTCCGTTTTACAGTGGATTGTACGGTCCGTAAGCCCAAGCATATCCATCACACCATTTAAAGCTGCAATAAATAATGCTTTTGCGTAAGGATCTTTTTGGATATCCATTTCCAGTATTTCTGCCAGAGTCCCGTTAAATGCACAGGTTGCATCTGTGAACGACTGTCCGATGTGGCCCTGGACTTTAACCTGAAGCATAGATTCTTTTCCGGTGATAATAGGAAAATCCTGTCTTCTGGTAATACCAATTGCCTCCTGAGCCGTCAAAGGACCGCCTTTCACTTCCAGATTTTCTGGAGAAAGCTGATGTTTCTCCAGAATAGCACGGAATTCTTCCTTCTAGATGACTGTAAAACATTTCTTCTGTTATATTCATTCCTGCTCCTATCTTTTCTTATCTTCTCTTTCTAAGTCTGAGAACTCCAACTCCTGCCATGCAGAGAACTGCCATACTGCTGATTATGAAATATAATACAACCGGTGTCTCATCCCCTGTTTTTGGTGAAGCAGCTTTAGAAGGATTACCCTTATTTTCTGAAGCTGGTGCTTTTTTAGGATCCTCTTACTTGGTTTTGTTGGGTCTTTCGGATCTTCTTTTCCCGGTGTTGTCGGATCTTTCGGATCTTCTTTTCCTGGTGTTGTCGGGTCTTTCGGATCCTCTTTTCCCGGTGTTGTCGGGTCTTTCGGATCTTCTTTTCCTGGTGTTGTAGCTGCCACCTTTCCAATGACACCATAGTCACTGAAATGATTTGTTACAAAGACAATATTTGCACCTACAATCTCACTTGGCAGAATCGTCACGTTTCCATCATCATCAATATATACCACTTTTAAATCTGTCAATTCCTTCATTTCCTTTGTCAGTGGAATGCTGATTTTTACATTCTTGCCAGGCTGGATTTCTACACCATTTTTCAAAAGACGGATATCATAAAGTCCGCCAAGTACAAATCCTTTGGCCACTTTATCCACATTTGCATTTAATTTGCTTGTATCCTCTTTTGATTTTGGTTCCAACATCAATTCAATAGCATCATCAAATGCTGTTCCATCTTCATATTGCAATTTTATTCCTGTACTGGAATCTTCAATCACATTTTTAGATTCTTTTGGTGGCTCATAATTTGGATCAATGATATCCACTCCGAACGCCGTATATGTAGCGGAGAAAGTGGTTGTCTCAGAGTTAATCAGAGTATTATCATTGTCATCCATCGCCAGACCAAATAAGAAGCGCATTGCTCTCTCATTGGTAATCATCTGGCTGTAAGGTGCATTCTCTGGAGAGCTCCCTTGGCATCACGGAAAATACTTTCCACATAGCGAAGCCCTATCATAGGTTCAACTGCAGTTTTGTCAGCTTCTCCCATAATCGTTTTTGCGCATTCTCGCCAGATTTTTATGCGGCCAGCAGACGGGTCTTGATGTCCTCATTTGTATAAACGCGGATTCAAATAATATCTGGTCTTGCCCATCAGTTTCTCATAGGTAAACCTTCCATTTCCATAATAAGCGTCTTCTGTCGCTGAGTCATTCTCTGTCTTTGCCATATCATTGGTGCGCACCTGAAGCTCCATTCCTGCGCCGAAGGTAACCCCTGCATCTTTGAAAAGATGAGAGAGAAGCACTCCTTCTGCTTTGAATGTACGCAGTCCTGCCATGCCACATGCCACACTGTAATAAGAGTACTCTGTTGTCTCATGCCCTCCAAATCGTCCCATGTATAAGTCTTGATTGGATAGATTTTTCCTTCTCCATCCACCACTCTGATCTGGAACGTCTTTGCTCCATAATTCATGAGAGTCAGATCTGTGTCTACTGTACTGTATCCTTCTGCTTCCACAACCAGTTTTGCTGTTGTCTGGCGGGCCTTTGGAGTAACTAACGGCTTGTCATCTGTACGATTCAGTACCAGTGATGAACCTGATATTGTATACTGATCTTTTCCAAGCTCTGCCCCATTAAAAGTAACCTTTGCTAATCTTGCTGCCCCAGTCTGCAACAGTACTTCCACCTGGAACTGCCTTCATGGTTACTGACAGATTTTCTCCTGTAAGTGTACGAGTTGTGTTTGATACTGTTGGTGCATCTTTAACTGGCTCTACATAGTTTGGATCAATGATATCCACTCCGAAAGCTGTGTATGTAGCTGAGAAAGTAGTTGTCTCAGAGTTAATCAGAGTATTATCATTGTCATCATCGCCAGACCAAATAAGAAACGCATTGCTCTCTCATTGGTAATCATCTGGCTGTAAAGTGCATTTGCTGGAGAAGCCCCCTTATCATCACGGAAAATACTTTCCACATAGCGAAGCCCTATCATAGGTTCAACTGCAGTTTTGTCAGCTTCTCCCATAATCCGTCTTGCATCCTCGCCAAATTTTCTGCCATGCGGCCAGCAGACGGGTCTTGATGTCCTCATTTGTGTAAACGCCATTCAGATAATATCTGGTCTTGCCCATCAGTTTCTCATAGGTAAACCTTCCATTTCCATAATAAGCATTTTCTGTTGCTGAATCATTCTCTGTCTTTGCCATGTCATTGGTGCGCACCTGAAGTTCCATTCCTGCACCGAAGGTAACCCCTGCATCTCTGAAAAGATCAGAGAGAAGAACTCCTTCTGCCTTGAATGTACGCAGTCCTGCCATGCCGCATGCCACACTGTAATAAGCAGTACTCTGTTGTCTCATGCTCTCCAGATCGTCCCATGTATAAGTTTCTTGATTGGATGAATCTTTCCTGCCCCATCCACCACTCTGATCTGGAACGTCTTAGCTCCATAATTCACCAGAGTCAAATCTGTCTCTAATGTACCAAACTCTTCGCCTGCACAATCAGCTTTGCTGGTGTCTGGCGGGAACTTGTGGTAACTAACGGCTTGTCATCTGTACGGACCAATACCAATGAGGAACCTGATATTTTATACTGGTCTTTCTCAAGCTCTGTCCCGTTGAAAATCACTTTCGTAATTTTACTGCCCCAGTCTGCAATAGTACTTCCACCATCATTTGCCTTCATGGCTACTGAAAGATTTTCCCCTGTAAGTGTTCGGGTGGTGTTGGGTACCATTGGAGGCGCCTCTGCCGGGACCAGTCCGTCTACTGCATTCTGCAAATTTACTTTGGCAGCATCTGTCTCGTCCTGAGAATAGTAAGAAGAGCCAGCAACAGCTTTGGCTTTTGCAAAACTATCAGCATATGCCGCATAGCTTTCGGCTGTATAATCTTTTGTGTCATACGTGTTGTGCTGTCCAATGTAATCATTCAGAGCACTCTTGTCCACATTAGTCAGATGTCTGGGTTCTCTTGGGTAACCTACAACAAGAATGTCATAGACTGCTCCCTCTTCCGGTGTCGTTCCTGTGATTGTGAAAATATCGCCTTGAGATTCACAAGTGAAGCCATTTGAACTCCAAAATTATATAAGGCTCCTCCACTTGTTGACTCACCTACTGGTTTAGCAACAAATGATTGTGCAAATGATTCTCCTGTCACAGTCAGATAACCATGATTGTGAGGTGTTACATTTGCCCCACGAGAATTAACTGTGCCAAGAGGAATTCCATTTTTCAGAACAACTACATGCATCATTCCTCTTGTAGCCTGGTTTATTACTACTCTTTTTGTCACGGATGCAGGAGTGACGCTTGTTCTCCGCTGTCTGGTCTACTGTCTCAAATTCCACCCCAGTTGGCATATAGTAATTCATTGCTGTCAAAACTATTTTTGAGCCATCTGTTCCGACTAAAGACGCCAGCGCTCCATCTGATGCTTTAGCTGAAATACTCATTGCGCCATCATATCCTGCGGATCCAATATGGGTTTCGATAACTACCGAATTACCCTCAATTCTGGCTTCTGAGTAAACTGCACTATAATTAGCTATTTTCTCAGGAGCTACCTCATCTTTTGTTTTGGACTCACCACCAGGTGATTTTATAGTGATTTCTTTTAAGAAATCATCCATATTACTACTGCCAGCAGACAGTTGAATTTCGGATCCAAACTGTATCGTTGTGATAAATACCTGATCGTCTAAATCATTTACAATTGGTCCTCTATGAGTGCTGCTCGCTGTAAATCCTGTGTTTGTGATTGTATTCTCTGTTACTCCCTGTACACCTACATCATAAACGCAGTAGTGTTCTGAGACTCACCTGTTGTATTGCCAGGTGCTCTCTCCTCCTGGCTGGGTGGCATCCAAAGTCCCCTGTGTCTGACCATCTGTTTCAGAGTCTTTGTTGTCTCCAGTCTGCTCTGTTCCTTGTGTTCCCTGTGTTTCATCTGTTCCTGCCGCTGGTGTGCCCTCAACTGTAGTTTCTGTTCCTGGTGCATCGCCTTCAGCAAACGCTGTCATGTTCATGCCGAATGTCAAACTTGCAGCCAACACACATGCCAGCACAGATTTCCATGCTTTTCTTAATCTCATCACTTCTTCCTTTCTTTCCTTTTTCACTTTTCCTTTAAAAAACAGGAATCAAAATCTTTCGCTCCTGTCCTGCACCATCTGACATTTCCCTGATGGTTACTGGTACACCATACATTTCTTCTAACACTTCTTTTGTAATCACCTCCTTTGCATTTCCAATATACAAAACATCTCTTCCTGCCATAGCTATAACTTCACTCTGGCACCAGAGCGCATGCTCCGGGTGATGAGATGTAAAGCACACTCCAATTCCTCTAAGTGAAAGTTTTTGCAGTACCTGCAGCATCTTAATCTGATTTCCATAATCCAGATTTGCAGCCGGTTCATCCATCAGAAGATATCTTGCTTCCTGTGCAAGTGCCCTGGCTATCAGAACCAGTTGCCTCTCCCCTCCACTCAGCCTTGTATAAACATGTTCTTTGAGCCGCAAAATTCAGGCTCTTCCATAACTTCCTCTGCTTTTTCTATATCGCGGGCTTTGGGGGCTCCTGTCTCTGAAATGTGCACCCCACGTCCCATCAAAACTACCTCCTGCACTGTGTACGGAAAAGGCGGCGTATGATACTGTGGGACATAGGCAATTATTTTTGCAAGCTCTTTTCTTCCAAATGTTGTGGAAGCTTCTCCCGTCAATCCTTATATCCCCGGATAATAATGGAAGGAAGCCTAAAACAGTTCTGAAAGTGTAGTCTTCCCAACTCCATTTCCTCCCAGTATGCAATAGAGGGCTCCTCGCCAATCTGCACAGCTCAAGCTTGGAAAAATCACTGTTTCCTTTCCCTTTTCCCGATAACCAATCCGGGCAGATATGATTTCAATCATCCTTTGTCCTCCTGGCTGCTTTTAAGACTCTCTCTCTAAAATCTGCCTTGCCTCTTCTCTGGTAAGAGAATAATCATAGAATTTAGTGTAGAATTCCATTACCTCTTTCCATATCCATATCCCGCAAACTCCTCCCGATGTGTATTTGTGCCATCTGCATTACCAGAAGAATCTTCTGTAATCCCATATCCCAGTAAAAAACACCGGATGGGCTCAAATATACCTGTTTCTGCTTTACGGCTTCCACTTTCTGTAGATTCTTTTGTTTATAAAGCCCCTCACGGATTTCTGCTGCTGTTTTACCACCATTCATTCCACCGTGATCAATAAATATATAATCTGGATTCCAGGCCAAAAACTGTTCCTGATCAATTTGGGTCCGGCTTCCGGCTTTCAGGTCTTTCGATACTGCAATTCCTCCTGCCGCCTCTATGACCTCCGGTATATCCGAATATTCTCCATAAGTAGTCAGGATATCCACTCCCGCATAATATACCTTGGGGCGCTCTTCTTCCGAAATTTTATCTGTGATATCGGTAACATATTTTAACTTTTCATCAAAATATGCCCCGTAGGCTGTCGCCCTGTCCACCGCATCCTGATTCAACGTCTCCGCATATTCCATCAACTGCTCTTTCACATCACTTAAATGCTTCGTTGAGGTTCCTGCTATGGCTGGAATCCCCGCCTTTTCAAGCTGGGACAACTCATTATTTCTGGGAAATGTATAAACCATATCAGGGTTATATTTCATAAGTTCTTCAATGTTAACCGCAGTATGCACATTATCCAGTGCCGGTATATCACTGATTCTCTTAAACACTCTCTCGGCCCATGGGAAATCATCTGTCTGTACATCCGCGCGCACCACAATCCTGTCTTCCACACCCAGCACTGTCAAAGCTTCATAGGAAGGGCCGTAAACTGCCGCCAGCCGCAATGGCTCTTTACCTTTTACCGCTGTATTTAAAGAAGGGGCCATATTTTGTGCAGCATCCTGAGAGGACACTATCTCCACATCCCCCTTCAAAACTTTCGTAGTTAATGTTACTCCTTTAGGTGCACCTGGAACAGAAATCTGTGTAATAGTGTCCCGCTGTCTTTTCCTGTAAGATAATGTGGTCTTTATCTACCGATTTGACCTTCCACAGGTCATCAGCTCTCTCCGATAGACTCCTGTATCGCTTCCACAACATCCTGGGCAGAGTCCCCAACAAACAGGTGAACCGGCTGCTTTGTGCAGCCACCGCAGGGGTTGCTCGCCTGGTCCGCATATACGTTGATGTCATATCCCAAACAGGACACTACACCTGCTTCCTCCAATGTTCCTTCCACTGTAATCTGATATTCTACCGCAGAATTTCCACAGCCTGAAAGCGCAAACACACTCCCCGCAATCAGCAAAGCAAAACATGCTTTTTTAGCGGAGAGCTTGAGTACTCTCCTGAACATTCCACGTATCTTTTTCATAAAAATTCTCCCTTTCTCCTAATCAAAAGCAAAGCAAAAACCGGAGCCCCCGCCAGGGCTGTGAGAATTCCGATAGGCAATTCCTGGGCAAATAAAAACCGCGCCATATCATCCACCAGCAACAGAAAAACTCCTCCAAAAATAACAGTAGCTGGCAGCATTTTACGGTAATCCGGTCCCACTGCCATTCTGGCAAAATGAGGGACAATCAAGCCCACCCATCCAATCATGCCGCCCACTGCCACACAGGCCGCGGTCATTAAGGTTGCACAGAAAATTACAAGCCCCCTGTAAAAACGGATTGAAATACCCATAGCTGCCGCCTCATCCGTCTCAAAGGTTAGAAGGTTTAATTTCCATCGGACTAAAAGAAGAGGAATTCCCCCTGCCAATGCAGGAATCAGTAAAAATTTCACATCCACATCGGTTACGTAAGTCAGCCCTCCCATCAGCCAGAATGCAATGGAAGGCATTGTATCAAATGGGTCTGCCACATATTTTACAATAGATATAAGTGCCTGAAATAAAGCACTGGTTACAATTCCGCTCAACACCAGCAAAATCCGGTCATTGGTATCCTGCCCGCCCATGGTACGATGAAGAAGCCAGGTCACAAGTACCGCAATGATTCCTGTTCCGAAGGCAAGCATTTGGATTATAAAGGAGGAAAGTCCCAGCAAAATTCCCAATGCTGCTCCAAATCCGGCACCTGCTGATGCTCCCAGAAGGTCAGGGGAAACCATCAGGATTGCGAAATACCCCCTGATAGGCGGCCCCAGACAGAGAAAGACAGCTTCCCACTAAAACAGCCGCTAAAATCCTGGGGATTCTCACCTCCCACAAGATGGTTTCCGCATTGGTGCCGTTTTGCACTCCCTGTAAACGTTCCGTCACTAATTCCAATAGTTGTCCTGGTGTGATTGAAAAACGCCCTACACAAATAGAAAGGAGAAATAATACTAATAAAAGTACACCGGCAAACAGTATCACCTGCCATCCTTTTCTTCTGTTCATCACAGTTCTCCTTCCCCAACTCTTCCATTTAGATAATAAATTCTATTCTTTTACAAAATCCGGCACATCAGCCGTTGGAAGGAACATATAAGCATAACCATCAACCCCTTCGGTCTTTACTGCCGCCAGATATCCTCCTTCATTCATAAACCAGGTATTCCGCAGATGAGAAGATAGCTGAGACAGCTCCTCTTTCCCCGTTATTGTGTATTCTTTTCCAAAATCTTTTAATACCAGAAAGTTTGCCAAAGTATCTCCCCTGTAAGACATAAAATATATTGACATAGGATAGGAAAGTCCATTGATATTTTCATAAGGATTAAATTTCTGCAGTGTAATACTTTCTACCTGTTCCGGTTGCTGCACTGAGAAGCCTTTTGCCTCAAGCCAGTCTAATGTATTAGTAAATTGTTCTGTCACGTAAACAAAGGTATTGTTCAGATGATAGGAAAAACTCTCAAAATCATGCTCTCCTGTTTTTGTGAACATTAAAATAGCCTTTGCCTCATTCTCAGGGTAGTAAACATCCTGAAATGTCTGATTTTTCACATCCGCTGCAATCGCATCCAATAAGGATTGTCTTTCTTCCTCATCCAGAGACAGCTTGTCTCTCTTGGAATAACGACTATTGGCAAGGTAAATATCCCCTTCCTTGTATGCCTGCGCAGACCAGACAGAAGAAATCGACTGTATATCACCTTTCACAGCCTTTTGACTTCCCCTCTTCACACTCTCAAACTCATCTGCCGCAAGAAGTGCCGCAAGCTGGTCCATGGATGCTCTGTCATAATACCAGTAATACTCTTTTCCCATACTGTCTTTATAAGAAAATTCCACATCATAAGGTACAACTGTCTTTGAAAATACTTTCTTATTTAGCTGCCTCTTCGCTCTTTTTGTCTTTATAAATTCCTGCTGTATACGAGTAAGCTTTTTTATTTCCTGTGGTTCTGTAATTTCTATTCTGCTCTGCACATAATAGCCATTTCCTGTACTGCTTCCGATAGTGGGGACAGACAAATAGTTCGGTGTTCCTACATAGGAGAACTGAGCGCTCACAAAATCTTCCTTCTGCAAAACCCGGGTTGTATGCCCAAATCCATCTGTAGTCAGCACGACTACAAAGCAGGCAGCGACTGCCAGTTGTGTCAGTGCGGACGCCACTGCTCTTTTCTTTGTGATATCATAGGCAAATATAGTTTTTCTCCAGAAGAGATGTATCAGCAGAAAAACAACCGTACCAGCCAAAAAAGCCAGCTTGTTTAGGTACTCGTACAAAAAAGAAAACACGACAGCACTTGTGAAAAAGGCCGTAATTCCAATTACCAGTTCCGAAAACACAGTATTCGTGCCCGTCACCCCGGTAATCTCCGCTTTACGGTATTTCAGAGCCATATAAGCTCCCCCGAAAAGGCAGACAAGAATAACGCACCAGAATAACAAAACAGAATAACTTAACGCGCTTGGAAATTCCTGTGTACCTGAGCGCAGAAAAATAGAACGATTCTGCAGCTCCTCATAAAAAAACAATAGAGGATTCCAGGTTTTCCAAGCTGATATAAGGCTCTCTCTTGAAATAGGACTTCCTGAATATGTAGTGATTCCTCTCGCTCCGCCCCACAAAAGTTCATTCATGAGAAGATTGCATCCATAGAGCAGTACTGTCATTCCTCCTGCAAGAGCACTTCCATAAAGCAGAGATTCCATCAGCGTACCTGACAGGGCACACACCAATACCATCAAGAAAAAACTCACAAATGCTGTGAGACAAAGCCCTGCACTCACATAGAAAAAGTGCTGTACCGCTCCCGGATACAAATTTAATGCCAGTTTATTCAAAAACAATGACAAGAGCATCGGAAGGCATATGGACACTGCGAGCATTGCCATTCCCACTCCGGCACGCACAGAAAAAAGCTGCCAGCGGTTCATTCCCAGAGACATAAAAATCGTTGTATCTCTCTTGTTTCTGAGAAAGGAAAACAGACTCAATGCCATAGCAATGCCACCTGCTATGGCTGCCATATGTACAAAAAGGAGAAAATCTCATGTATAAACCGGAATCTTATCTGTGCATGGGTAACCTCCACATTAAAAATAGACTGTCCCGGCAGCCCGGCTGTTGAAAAAGGAATCAATATTAAAAACAGTCCAAGTAAAATAACAAACAGCCAATACTGGCTGGATAACACATGCCATACATCATGCCTAAGTACTTTAGATTTCGAATATTTCATTCCAGTCAATTTCGTTCTCATTCCTCTCTTTCTGGAAAAATTCTTCCAGTTTAATAGGCCGAATCTCTTGTATCTCCTGCATCCATGGCTTTATGCGGGTCTGCACTTCATCCGGCGTTCCCGTGCAGAATATAATAGTCCTCCCCTGCCTGCCTCATCACCCATCTGCCCCCGATTGATGACAGTTCATCCCTTGTGAGTGAGGTATTCTCTTTCAGCCTGCATACCTGATATTGTTCTTTCATGCTGCAGGTAGAATCATCATAAATCATCTGCCCTTCCGAAATCATACCTACACGGTCTGCAAGTTCTTCCAGCTTCATTTAAGTTGTGGGACGAAATTAAAATGGCTGCATTTCTTCCCCTGGCATAACACTGCATCATGCTGCGCACCTGCCTGCGGATTCCAAAGTCCAGTCCATCAAATGCCTCATCCAGAAGCAACAGCTTTGTATTGGCCGAAAATGCCAGAATGAGCCCTGCCTGGCGCTGCATTCCCTTGGAAAACTGACTGATTCTCCGCTCTGAATCCATATGGAACACATTCACCAGTCTCTCATAGACTGTATCGCTCCAGTTAGGATAATATCCTTTATAAAATTTTCTCATAGTTTCCAGATTGGCTTCTGAAAATGCAGAAATTTCCTCTGTCATGAAAAAACTATCGCTTTTTCTTTCCGGATTTTCATACATTGGTTTATGGTCCATCCATATTTTCCCGCCATCGGGGCGGTAAATGCCACAAATCATTTTCATAAGGGTTGTCTTTCCTACCCCGTTATATCCAATCAATCCATAGATTTCCCCGTCTTGAATTTGAAAGCTGATATCTTTTAACACTTGTGTTTTTCCAAAACTTTTGGAAATATTTGAAACTTTCAGCATCAGGGTTCCTCCACTTCTCCAGAGCCTTCCACAATGACATACATTTTCCCGCTGTCTGGCTCCACATAAACGCTTCCCAGTTCTTCCAGACCAGATTTCTTTATTTTCTCTGCAAAGTCCTTGTCCTTCATCGTAGTGAACTCTGACAATTCTCTCAGTTCTCCCTGGTCTGCATTTAGCTGTTTTACTGAACCAATGCCAATATCCAGATTCCAGTTAGCCACAAGAGCAACCATAACTCCAACCGCCAATACCAGCATTACATCTGCCATATTTGCCACTCCCCACATGGGAGTAACATCTTCATTCTGCCCATTCTCACGGCTCAGGCGCCGGGAGCCAAATCGTCTAATCATTTTTTCTCTCCACTTCTAAAACAGATTCCATTAATGTTTCTAAAATAGAGCCGTAATTTCTATACCATTTTTTTCTTATAGTAGAAATAACCGTCGCAACGGCTGCGCACATCAGCCCCACTATGGTTGTATCGAAAGCTGTCAGCAGAGACTGAGACAGAATTTCCGTATGTCCCTGTCCCAGAGCAATAATACCAGGTCCCAGAGGAATCAGTGTTCCCAAAAGTCCAAATGCCGGTCCCAGCTTGACAATCAAATCTGACACATTTACGATGGAATCATAATGGCCTTTCTCTTCTTCCAGCAGACGGACTGCCAGGGCCTCCCTTGTAAAATCAGAGATATCCGGGTGTTTTGTCAATTCCAGCAGCGCAGCTTTCTGACGTTTCAAAAGGCCACTCTGCTCAACACACTCCTGTACAGGCAGACCTTCCTCCTCCAGCTGATCCATAATTTCTGGCATGGATATCTTTAAGTGACGGTGCTCAGTAAAAAATTCTGTTGCCAGCATTGCAACCAGTACAATGGTTACTGCTATCATTATCAATAGAAGAATAATAACAGGTGTCCGCAGAGAACTGCTGATATTTCGTAATAGGTTATTTAGATTTCCAGATGAAAACATAGTATATTCCTCACTTTTTCTTATTTAGTCTTTTCGTATTTTATAGCCAATTAATTCTCCCAGAATACCTCCAAGAAACAACAGCGCACTTGTCCCAGCAGCCGCTGTCTTCAGAGGGTCTTTCTTTGCATTTCCTGTGGCTGATTCTTCTTCATCAGAACCATCTCCCAGGCTGTATACGGTCCATTCCTTTTCAGGAGCCAAATCCGGCACTGTAACTGTTGCTGTTTTGTGACTGTCTGCTTCCGCCCCCATCTCTTCCATAAGCTCTTTTGTTTTCTCAGCTTCAGCCTGTGAAACACCGGAAGAAGTTGAGCCGCCTCCACTCTGGACGCTGCCGCCCTCCTGCCCCGAAGCTGAAGTGCCAGAAGAGTCTCCTGTGGAAGTTCCCGAAGAGCCGCCTGCCAAATTGCCTGTGGAATCACCAGTCACACTATTCTGTGTATTTCCGCTTTGATTTGAGGATGAGCCGCCTGTCTGTCCATTTTGCTGTCCTTTCCCCTGCTGGCCTGTTCCCTGTTGGCCTGTTCCCTGCTGATTTCCCTTGCCTTTATTATCATCAGGCTGTACAGGCTGAGATGGTTTGGGATTCGGCTGAGACGGCTTGGGGTCCGGCTGAGACGGCTTGGGATCTGGCTGAGATGGTTTGGGGTCCGGCTGAGATGGTTTGGGGTCCGGCTGAGATGGCTGGGAAGGTTCAGGGTCTGGCTGCTGTGCAGGTGCAGGCACATGAACATTTACGCTGGCTCCCCCGCTTGCCCACTCTACCAAATTAGCCGTTAATGTTATGATTGCATCTCCCGGTGAAATTCCTGTTATCACAAGGGTTCCTCCATAATAGCTTCCAACAGCCACGGCAGGGTTGCTGGAAGTAACAGACACACTTGTAGAATAGTTCTGATATACATCGCCCGCACAAATGCAGTTTCCATTCTCATCCGCGCACCCCGGACCACAACTATCCGGGCACTCTCCCATACCACATCCTGGCGGATGGCTATCCTCCAACGGGAATACTGACACGGAAACATAGGTTTCCTGGGCCGCCTCGACAGAAACATTGTTGGTACCGCAGGAAACCTCTACCTGCCCTCGCTCAAAATATGCTGACGCCGGAATGACATGAAATGAGAAAACAATCACCATTGCCATAACTGCCGCCATTACCTTTAATATTTTTTTCTCCATAGCTGCTCCTTTCACTTGATAATATCCCGCAAATTACTATTAGTCCTTACAAACGATGTCAATGCGCACGCAATCTTTTCCGGTTTCTTTCTGATTGCCGCCGTACATGCCATCCCGGTTTCCCAGCCCGGCGATAAAAGGACCATTGTGGTTTTTTACAACTCCAATTTCTGTGGCAATTCCCTTTTCCTCCAGTTTATGGTTGAGGAAGTTAAAAGCCACATATTCTGCACTTTCATGCTCATGCTCTTTTAATAGCGGATACCCATTCTTTCCATATGCCAGCATAGGAACTGCACCCGGGATAACTCTGCCTTCTCTGTCCAGAACATAATATTCCTTTGTTTCCTGTGAATCTTTTAGATAACTGCTGTCATCAATTTGAGCGTATAGTTTCTGCTCCCTGTCATAAAATTGAAATTTGGCGGAATCATCAATTTCACCTAATTCCTGACTAATCAGCCAGTACAGATTAATTCCCTCAAAATAATCCAGCCAGCCGCCGGTTCCCATAGATGCAAACGTCTCTTTATTTCCATAAACACCATAGTAACCTCTCTGCATAGCTTCAGGATGGGCCAGGGCCATTTCCTCCAGCTCTTTTGTTGTAACCACCTTTGATTCCTGCAATTCTTCTCCCTTATAAAGATTAAAAGTAATGCTGATGTCATTGCTGGCATTGTACCTGTCCCGCAGGTGATGCATCGTATAATGGGGATCCTGGGGTGCATCTGAACTGTCTATAATAATCTGAGTGATTCCCTCTAATATAGTGCCATCCTCAAAAATCAGACATAATGGGGTATTCCCCTCCTCTTCAGGCAATATGGGAAGCCCATCCTTTCCAAATGCAATCAGTGCAGGATTCTCTGCTTCCTCAGTTCCAATCTCATCTAAACGAAAGACTTGCTTTTTCACTCCGTCTTCCCATGTACACTCGACATAAACAGGTTCTTCCCCCGACTCACCTCTGCATAAATCCAGAAACTTCCTGAAGTCAATTCCCTGCCAACTATGCAGTGTGCCCTCCTCATCTGAAATCTCCTTTCTCTCCGCGGCGAGCCCCAGGCTATACATGGCATTATTTTTAAAAGAAATGCTGACCAGGGATTCCAAATCAGAAACTGAGTAAATTTGTTCCTCCCCCACAGATTTCCCTGTTATACGCAGATTCTTATACAGTATCTGTCCTGATGCATAAGGGGAATTTTGTCCGTCCGCGTAAGTCATATGAAGAGCGTTTGAAAAAGTATTGTCTTCATCTGTCAATACCCGGTCCACCTTAGTTTTAGCGGGAGCTTTCTCCTCTGCTTTAGATACCTGTTCTTTTCCATTTACTTTTATGTAGGTATAAAGTGCCAGGCCCAGGGAAGTATTTCCAGGATTTGTTTTGCTTTGAATCGTAATGATATCGTCCTGGCATACTGCCTCATATGCATCCCCATAATATGTATTAATGACCTGAGTGATATTTTCCGCAACATCACTCTTGCTGTCCCTGAGGAACTCGTGTCCGTGAACGGCCACCGCATTTTCCATCGTTTCTGAGGATGGCGCATCTGAGACTTCCACAGGTTCACCCTGGTCTAGTAACTGAAGCCAGGCAATACTTCGGATTGAAAAAGGCGAAACAACCCGCTTTTGATTGGGAACTGTCTTCCCATTTTCATCTGCCACATCCTGCAGCATTACGCCTGATGGAACAACCCCTGAGACTGTAAATTCCTGAGCTGCATATTTCCCTGTCTCATCTGTGATAAGTGCTATAGCCTCCGCCTTCTCAGAAATCCCAAGTTCCAGCTCTGCCGTAGTTATAGAAGTAACCGGTATAATAATTGATATTTTGCCCGGCTCCTCTGTCAACTTGACCTGATACTCTCCAGTTTGAATTCGTTTCCCGCCAATGGTAAGACGAATACTGTCTCCCTTCTTTTCATTCACCTGAACTGCCCTATCAAAAAAAAGATTCACCCTGACCTGCTGAGAATCTTCTGTTCCAGAATTTTTAGAATATATTTCCACATACTCTAAAACTGGAGACTTTTCTTTGTCTACAGATACTCTGCTCCCGCAGCCTGTCAGGTTCAGGAAAAAAAAGACCATAATTAGACAGAAAACTCCCCTTTTAATTGTTTTCACCACTTCCATAACTCTCTCCCTATATCCCTTGATATATTTTCAAAAACAACTTGATAGCGTCCCTCATCCCGCCAAATAAAACAAAGTATCTCTGTCCAAGTTATTTTATAACAATACTCGCTTAAAGCATTCTATCATTATTTCCCCAAACAATCAATTATTTTATGAATTTTTACAAATTTCATGATATAATAAACAAATTATTGTATATATAAGAATTGCACAGTTGAACTAGAAAGGAATTTATCATGGCATTTGACGGAATTTCCGTGGCCTGCCTGGTCCACGAATTAAAAGAACAATTATTAGGCGGAAGAATCGCCAAAATTGCACAGCCTGAGACAGATGAGCTGCTGCTTACTATAAAATCCCCCGCCGGACAAAAGAGGCTGTGTATCTCTGCCAGCGCTTCTCTGCCTCTTATTTATTTAACTGAAACCAATAAGCAGAGTCCTATGTCCGCCCCCAATTTCTGCATGCTGCTTCGCAAACATATCAGCAATGGACGGATTATAGACATATATCAGCCAAAGCTGGAGCGGATTATTCATTTTACAGTTGAGCATCTGGATGAGTTAGGAGATTTGTGCCAAAAAGACCTGATTGTGGAAATTATGGGAAAACACAGCAATATTATTTTCTGCAATCAGGAGGGCATTATTATTGACAGTATCAAACGTGTATCTGCACAGATGAGTTCCGTGCGGGAAGTTCTTCCGGGGAGAGAGTATTTTGTCCCAGATACTATGGACAAGTCTGACCCGCTGACGGTGGCGGCACAAGATTTTTCAGAGCAGCTTGCCGCAAAGCCATTTCCTCTTGCGAAAGCAATTTATAGCAGCTTTACAGGTATCAGCCCGGTGGCTGCGGAGGAAATTTGTTATCTGTCAGGGGTGGACTCCTCTGTTTCTCCAAAGGACCTCTCACAAGATATACTCAGCCACCTATATAATCAGTTTCACATTTTCTTTTCCGCGGTAAAAGAAAATCAGTTTACCCCTGTTATTTATTACGACGGGAGGGAGCCTAAAGACTTTTCGGCCCTGCCTCTGACACACTTTGACAGCTACACCCGCAAAGACCTTCCTACTATGTCCCAGGTGCTGGAAACTTATTATGCCTCTAAAAATATGCTCACCCGAATCCGGCAGAAATCTTCCGATTTGCGCCAGATTGTACAAACCGCCCTGGAACGCAGCCGAAAAAAATATGACTTACAGTTCAGGCAAGCTCCGTGATACCGAAAACCGGGATAAATATAAGGTTTATGGGGAGTTGATTCACACCTACGGGTACAATTTGGAGGAAGGTGCCAAAAAACTGGAAGCTTTGAACTATTATACGAATGAAATGGTAAGTATTCCCCTGGATTCTGCTAAAACTCCCCAGGAAAATGCGCAGCGCTATTTTGACAAATATAATAAACAAAAACGTACCTTTGAGGCACTCTCCAAGTTTATTCAGGAAACGAAAGATGATATCACTTATCTGGAATCCATCAGCAACTCTCTGGATATTGCCCTGACGGAGGAGGATTTGACAGAAATCAAAGAAGAGCTTATCAGCTCAGGGTATATGCGCAGAAAATTCACCCGAAAAAAGGTAAAAATAAAAAATAAGCCGTTCCACTATATATCCAGTGACGGCTTCCATATATATGTAGGAAAAAATAATCTTCAAAATGAAGAACTCACTTTTCACCTTGCTGTGGGGAACGACTGGTGGTTTCATGCCAAAGAAATTCCCGGCTCACATGTTATCGTCAAGACAGACGGAAAAGAACTGCCCGACCGCACCTTTGAGGAAGCCGCGCGTCTCGCAGCTTACTATTCCAAGGCACGGGGTGGTGAAAAAGTGGAGATAGACTATGTAGAAAAGAAACATGTCAAGAAACCCAAAGGCGGAAAACCTGGTTTCGTAGTCTACTATACAAACTATTCTCTGGTCATAGACAGTGATATCTCCCAAATCCAGGAAGTAGAATAACACTGTCACACAAATTGTTTATAAGGCGGCTTTTGCCGCCTTTTTCACATCTTCAGGCACTGTAATCTCCTGAGTCTGATTAAATTCTGTGTAGGTCAGTTTTATCATAAAGTTATTTACATTCGTGCTTTTACCGTACTGCTCATACAGCTCGTTCATAACATCTGTCATATCAATCATCACTCTGGCCGGAAGCATTTTTTCTTTGTACACATCTATGGTAACCGGAATTTTTAGTTTTTCAATGGTATCCCCCTCGGGAATCTCTATCAAACCAAATGCCCCCACCACATCAGGGCCCATGAATTGAAAAAGCTCTTTTCCAGTTATATCTCCGTACATTTCATAGCACTCTTTTTCTTCCACTGTTACAGCTTCCTCCGCAATCCGAAAAGACTTGACAGAATTTCCTGCTTCCTGAAATAAATTTCCGCTGAATGCACTTTTCTTAGGATTCCTGGCCGTTTCTCTGCTCCATTCCCCATACATGCTGCTGTAAGTAACGAATTCTTTATCCTCCGTCACCTGATATATTTCGATATCACTTCCGAGTTTTGTGCCGCTCATGTCTACCTGGGCAGTTCCTTTGGCATGACCTGCCATGGGCTTTGTTGTGTTTTCCATCTCCATATCCATGGATACTTTTGTCGACTCCAGCACACTTTCCATATCAATATACATATCCAGAGAATTGGAAACCGACTTCACCTTGGACAAGTTTTCAGTCACCTTGGACATCAGCTTCCCCGGTGTCAGTTCATTGGTGCAGCCTGACAGTACAGTTATAAGATACATGCACAGGAGCAGCAGACAGCCTGAATTCTTGATATATTTTCTCATAAATTACCTTCTCTGCCCCAGCAGATAATCAATAAACTGCTGGGCGGTTCTTCCTGATCTTCCCCGGTGAGCGAGCTCCCACCTGTTTGCCTGGAGGAAAAGCTCTTCGTCCGGCATCTCAATTTCATTTTGTCTTGCCAACTCTTTTACAATATACTGAAATTCTTTTTTGTCAGGAGAACCAAAATAAATAGTGACGCCAAATCTGGCAACTAAGGACAGCTTTTCCTGAACCGTGTCATTGGTATGCAGTTCCTCATCCCTGTCTCTCTTATCCCTAAATGTCTCCCGAATCAGATGGCGGCGGTTAGATGTGGCATAAATAAGCACATTATCCGGCTTTTTCTCCAGTCCGCCCTCGATAACTGCCTTCAAATATTTGTATTCAATCTCAAACTCCTCAAAAGATAAATCATCCATATAAATAATAAATTTGTAATTTCTGTTTTTAATCTGAGTAATCACAGAGTTCAAGTCCTGGAACTGGTGCTTGTAAACCTCTATCATACGCAGTCCCTTATCGTAGTATTGATTCAGTATTGCTTTAATGGAAGAGGATTTTCCTGTCCCTGCATCTCCATATAAAAGGCAGTTATTGGCTCTTCTTCCTTCCACAAATGCTTCTGTATTTTCAATTAACTTTTCTTTTGCAGGCTCATATCCTACCAGGTCGTCCAGATGTACATGTGCAATATTGGAAATCGGAACAATCTGCGCCCCTTTTATTTCTCCTCTGATTTCTATGTCATCTATACTGTTTTCCGGGCGCTCCACCCTGAAAGCTTTGTGAAGTCCCAGTTTCCCGACACCAAATTCACCGTAGAATTGTGTCACAATCTGTTTAAAGGATTCTGCATCTTCTGCTTCTCCCAGTGCTTTCCCAAGGTCGCAGATTCTGTCGCGGATTCGTTTATTAAATACCTTTCCGCCCTTATTTGTATTCTTGTAATCTTTGAGAGCAGAAAACCATTCTACCCCCAATTCCTTTGCCAGCTCCTCAAAGTCATATTGGAACAACTCTTTAAATATGACAAAATCATGGAGCGCAATGTCATTAATACTTCCCTCAACCCCACCTGTAATTTCACAGGATGTGCTGTATGCATTCTCGTGGCTGGCCAATAAGAATGCCAGAAAAGTGTGCCACAGATTTCCTTCAAATCCATGCTCCGCAGACAGTTCAATCAGAGTGTGGGCAGAGTCAAAAAACAAGCCCCTCAGGCTCTCCCTGTCACATTCTTTATCGCGGTAACCATCCATTAGAACTTCCACATCCTGAAGAATATTCCAATATTCCATATATTTGTACAATACTAATTCATTTGTACGCATAACTCTCCTCTTCTCTATATACTATTAATAATTGCCCAAAATTTTCAAGTTTCTCGCTTCTTCCCGAAGTCCCCTGATTGCATTTTTTACCGCCGCATCTCCCAGATTCCCCTCAAAGTCTGCAAAGAACCGGTATTCCCACTCTTTCCCTCCACAGGATGAGATTCAATCTTGGTCAGGTTCAAATCATTATATATGAAATGAGATAACAGATGATACAGCGAGCCGCTCTCATGAGGCACCTCAAAGCAAATGCTGATTTTTGAAGCGTCAGGCAAAAAGATTTTCTGGTTAGTTACCACAATAAATCTCGTGGAGTTGTTTGGCTCATCATTAATATTATCCACCAGAACAGACAGCCCAAATGATTCAGCCGCATATGCGCTGCATACAGCCGCCTGGGTCTTATCATTGTCCTCAAGCACTTTCTGTGCTGCAATGGCTGTATTTACCACACTGATTTGCTGCCAGGTGCTGTGTTCATCCAGAAAACGTGTTGTCTGCATCAATGCTTCTGCCTTGGAATATACTCTCTGGATATCCTCCAGTTTGGTTCCCGGCAGGCCTGACAGAGTGTGGGCAATTGGAATAATTGTTTCACCCACAATATAATTTTCAAATTCCACAAGGAGGTCATACATTTCATTGACCGCCCCTGCAGAAGAATTTTCAATAGGAAGTACGGCATAATCCGCTGAACCTTCTTCAATTGCCTCCATGGCATCCCGAAATGTCCGTACATGAAAACTGTTACAGTCCTCCCCAAAATAATGGTGCATGGCTGCCTGTCCATAGGCACCCGCCACTCCCTGGAAAACAACTCTCGCATTCTGCTTATTCAGAGAGTCCACCTCAATAAACGGCAGTCTTCCCAGCGCTCCGGCCTCCACAAGAATCTGATACTGCAGCTTCCTGCTCATGGACATAAGCTGTTCGTACAATTCGGTGATTCCTTTTTTATTAAACTCCCCGGACACCATTGCAGAAACCTCTGTCAGCTTGTCCCGCTCTCTCTGACGGTCAAAAACTTTTCTGCCTTCCTTTACCTTCAGCTTCCCCACTTCCCGGCAAGCCTGCATTCTTTTTTCATATAATATCGCAATCTGCTCATCAATCTCATCTAATCGTAACCTAAGTTCTTCCAATGTAGCCATTTTTATTTCTCCTTCGCACAAACTAAAATCATTATAATACATTTAAACAAATATTCCAAATCTTTTATACAATTTAGTTATGCAAATTTTTGGTTGAAAATCTTTTTGTTTTGGTATATCATTAGTTGAAAAGAATTTGAACAGGGAGGTATAAAATGAACGTTATCGAGTGTATCAGAGGTCGTCGAAGTATCCGTAAATATAAACCGGATCCAGTTTCCCATTCTTTAATTGATTCTATTGTTTCTGCAGCATCTTATTCTCCTTCTTGGAAAAACACCCAAATTACCCGTTATATTGCAATTGAAGATTCTTTTATTATTGGGAAAATTGCCAGCGATTTTGTCAGTCCTTCTAATGCAAAAACCCTCAGTCAGGCACCTATGCTGATTGCTGTTTCTGTGGTAAAAGGGCTTTCTGGTCTTGACGGTGACGGTAACTACGCTACGAAGAAGAAAGATGGGTGGGACATGTTTGACGCAGGAGTGGCATGCCAGTCTTTCTGCCTTGCAGCAAAAGACCACGGGCTCGGCACTGTTATTATGGGGATTTTCGATGAAGATAAGGTTTCAGAACTTCTGGGCCTTCCTGAAAATCAGGAACTGGCGGCTTTGATTGCTGTAGGATATCCTGATATAGACCCTGAAGCACCAGAACGTAAACCTGTAGAAGAATTGCTTCAATATAAGTAACAAGAAGATGTTTTATGACTGTAAGGAGGTTTTTTATGAGACATTTAATGAGTCCTCTGGATTTTTCCGTTGAGGAATTGGATAAACTTTTAAATCTGGCACAGGATATAGAGAACAATCCTGGGAAATATGCCCACGCCTGTGACGGCAAGAAACTTGCCACATTATTTTATGAGCCAAGTACCCGCACAAGACTGAGCCACGAGGCTGCCATGTTAAATTTAGGCGGCAGTATTATGGGATTTTCTTCCGCTGACTCCAGCTCCGCTGCAAAGGGAGAGAGTGTATCTGATACAATCAGAACAATTTCCTGCTATGCGGATATCTGTGCTATGCGCCATCCAAAAGAAGGTGCCCCTATGGTTGCCTGCCATCACGCTTCTATCCCTGTCATCAATGCCGGGGATGGCGGACATCAGCACCCCACTCAGACTTTGACAGACCTGCTTACAATTTTAAATGTAAAAGGCCGGCTGGACAATATGACCATTGGTCTGTGCGGAGACTTAAAATTTGGGCGCACAGTTCATTCCCTGATTCACGCTCTGGTCCGCTATGAAGGAATCCGTTTTGTATTGATTTCACCGGAAGAACTGAGACTTCCCGACTATATCCGCCACGATGTGTTAAATAAGAATAATATCCCTTATGAGGAGGTAGTTCGTCTGGAAGACGCAATGCCAACTCTGGATATTCTATATATGACCCGCGTACAAAAAGAGCGCTTCTTCAATGAAGAAGACTATGTGCGCATGAAAGATTTCTACATCCTTGACAAGAAAAAAATGAAGCTGGCACCAGAAGATATGTATGTACTCCATCCCCTCCCAAGAGTAAATGAAATCTCTGTGGAAGTGGATGATGACCCAAGAGCTGCATATTTCAAACAGGTGCAGTGCGGAGTATATGTCAGAATGGCACTTATTCTCACTTTATTGGATATACATGTGGATTAGGTTGAAAAGAAAGAAGGGTAATTATGGTAAATAGTAAATTAAATGTAGGCCGCATCTCAGAGGGATTCGTGTTAGATCACATTGATGCCGGAAAAAGTATGGAAATTTATAAATATTTGCACCTTGATAAACTGGATTGCTGTGTTGCCATTATAAAAAATGCAAAAAGCAATCAGATGGGTATAAAAGATATTATAAAAATCGAGTGCCCTATAGATGTAGTGGATTTAGATATTCTCGGCTTTATCGACCACAACATTACAGTCAATATTATTCAGAATGATGAGATTGTAGAAAAGAAACGGCTGACTCTTCCAAAGAAAATTAAAAATGTCATCCGCTGCAAAAATCCCAGATGTATCACTTCTATTGAACAGGGACTGGAGCATGTATTCATACTTACTGATGAGGAGCATGAGACATACCGCTGCAGATACTGCGAAGAAAAATACAGAGGAAAGCAGTAAAGCAAACCGAGAACATAAATCAATAACATATCAAAAGGGATGTTCCAAAAGTTATAAATGACTTTTGGAACATCCCTTTTCTTTTAACAGTTTTCTGCAATTTTATAGAGAAGCTGCTCTGTATCTTCCCATCCCAGACAAGGGTCCGTGATTGATTTTCCGTATACCATATTGTTTCCAATACTCTGACAGCCTTCTGTGAGGTAACTTTCTATCATCACGCCTTTAATCAGCTTTTTCAACTCTGGGTTGTAATTACGGCTGTGCAGCACTTCACTGACAATTCTCTTCTGCTCTCTGTGCTGCTTATTTGAATTGGAGTGGTTGGCATCAATCAATGCCGCCGGATTCTTCAATTCTCTCTGGTTATACATGTCCAAAAGCCTCACAAGGTCCTCATAGTGATAGTTTGGTATGCATGTGCCATATTTATCAACCCCGCCCCTCAAAATAGTGTGGGCAAGTTCATTTCCGTCAGTTGTCACACCCTGTCCCCGGTAAATAAAAGTGTGGGCGCTCTGTGCTGCCACCACTGAATTCAGCATGACAGAAAAATCTCCGCTGGTAGGATTCTTCATACCTACCGGGATATCCATACCGCTTGCGGTCAGACGATGCTGCTGATTTTCAACCGAACGTGCACCGATAGCCTCATAGGACAATAAATCATCCAGGTAACTTCTGTTTTCCGGATATAACATCTCATCTGCCGCCGTCATGCCGCTTTCCTCAATGGCACGAATGTGCATTTTTCGGATGGCAATGATACCAGCCAAAAGGTCCGGATCCTGGTCCGGGTCCGGCTGATGAAGCATGCCTTTATACCCCTCGCCTGTTGTCCTTGGTTTATTTGTGTAAATCCTTGGAACAAGCAGCAGCTTGTCTGAAACCTTGTCATTTATCCCAGCCAGCCTGCTCACATATTCGCAGACAGCATCCTCATTGTCTGCTGAGCAAGGTCCAATCAGAACAAGGAACTTGTCTGATTTTCCAGTGAATATGTCCCGGATTTCTTCATCTCTTTTTGCCTTTATTTTCTGAATCTTGTCAGACAGCGGATATTCCGCTTTTAAATCTGCCGGTCTCGGCAAGCTCTGTATTTACTCGCATTCCCATATAATTTCCTGCCTTCTTATTTGTGCAATCTGCTCTCCTGATTGGATACTTCCAGTCTGACAGCACAATTGTTGTTTTCTGGTAACTTGTATTTTTTCTATGGTTAAGCAAGACGATAAGCCGGGTTATGTCGTTGGACAATCATCTATCTAGGCCTGATGTCGCCATCAGGCTCAAGCGACCTACCTAAAGCGTGACGGGCAGCCACATTGCTTTTATCTGGTCTTGCTTCGGATGGGGTTTACATGTGCCCTCTCTGTTACCAGGGAGGCGGTAGTCTCTTACACTGCCTTTCCACCCTTACCTGGGACATAATCCCAGGCGGTTTATTTCTGTTGCACTGGCCTTGGAGTCACCTCCACCGGACGTTATCCGGCATCCTGCCCTGTGAAGCCCGGACTTTCCTCGTCTGCTGCCTTTCGGCACCTGCAGCCGCGATTGTCTGTCTTACTTAACACAGTTATGTATTATACTATGTATTTTTCTTTCTGTCCAGCACTACATACACAGCCGGATTAGTCCCAGCAGTATAATATGTGCGGGATAGAAAATATAAAAAAACCATTTTGAAAACTTTCTTCCTCTCTGCCCCCTCTGCCCATTGTAAAAATAAATTATAACAATACCTGACGCCGCGATTCCCAGAACTGAGAATCCCGCATGTAACAGAGCCTTCCCCATGCTATATAAAGACAGGTATGACAGATAATTAAAAAGTCCGAATAATACCGCTGCAATTCCATAGGCAGCAACCATTTTTTTCTTATTGTCTTTCCATTGTACAAACATCAAAGTGAAGATTGGCGCCATCACCGCCCAGTCTGAAAAAATAGAAAACAATAAAATCAAGATAATTAAAACATTTCTCCAGGCGCCCCACTCTTCCTCGTCCCTGATAATAAGAATAAAAAAGCACAGCAATAAGGTGAACAGCATATTTAACTGCTCTATCCCCAGCACAAGACTGTACGGAATCTGCGAAATCAAGGCAAATATAAGCAGCCTCTGCCCATATTTCTTTCTGGAATGGGTATATTCAAAGCCCTCCACCAGAAAATAACACATGGTAATAGCGGTAAAATATCCAATGTCCAGAAAGACTTCATATAGAATTGTTCCGGGTGCCAAAAATACATGGGCGAAATGATTTAAAAACATTGTGAGCGCCGCAAAATATTTGATTACATCCTGATTCAGTCCCTTTGTTTTTCCTCTCGTCTCCATAAACTACTGCACCAGCCCTTCATCTATAATCAGACCCTCTCCGTCTGCTGCCGTGGTCGCCAGCTCATCACACCTCTCATTCTGAGGGTGGCCGTCATGCCCCTTCACCCAGTGAAATGTGACACTGTGCTGTTCCTTTGCAGACAAAAGCCGTTTCCACAAATCTACGTTCTTAACAGGCTCATTCTTTCCCCGTTTCCAGCCTTTTTTCAGCCATCCGTCAATCCAGTGCTGATTAAATGCATCCACCACATATTTTGAATCTGAATAAACATCCACCGTGCAGGGGCGGTTCAAAGCCTCCAGCCCTGCAATCACGGCCATCAGCTCCATCCTGTTATTTGTAGTCTTCACATATCCCTGTGACAGCTCTTTTGTATGCAGCATCCCTTTTGCGTCCACATATTCCAGCACTGTCCCATAACCACCGGGGCCGTCAGGGTTTCCTCTGGCAGCTCCATCTGTATATAACTTTATATGCATGTTTTGTATCTCCATCTATTTATTTCATAATTTCTTTTCCTATTTTGACAGTTCAAATACTTGTCCCTCTTCCGTGATACGCTGAATTTTATCTATATATTCTTTTGTGCAGTCTTCCATTTCCAGCCTGTCAAAAATTCCGTAATTTTCCCAGAAATGCATAGGGAATACAAACTGAGTATCCGTGCGTTTCATAAAACAATCCAGCCCCCAGCAGTACTGTTCACCCAGGCGTGGGTCGACCGGAACAAACGCAACGTCAATTTTTGTACTATTGAGTTTATTAATCTCATGCTGATAATTGCGCCTCATCATTGTATTATAAGCCTGGCTCTCCTCCGCCCAGTGCCACCAGTTCAAATCACCGGCGTGATAAATTGTATCATCCTCGTACTTCACCAGAAATGCCACACCTTCATCCGTAGAGCGGAATGTTCTGATTTTACAGCCATTCACCTCTATTTCCTCATTTGGACCAACAAAAGTAACATCTTCCCCAGCCTCAGCCTCAATATCATTAGAAAGGATAAAACAAATTCCAGGGATACGCTCTCTCAATTCAAAAATATCTCTCTTGTAGTGGTCATAGTGGGCATGACTGATAAAAACAAAAAATTTCTTATTCTTTTTCAGCTCAGGAAGTTCTCCCTTATAAAAATCAAACAAAAAATAGACAGTTTCCAACTCCGCAAGAAATCCACTGTGACTCAAATAGGTAATACGCATCATCTTATACTCCTTTCTTTTCAAAGGGGACTGTCCCTTTTGCTCTCCATTTTCAGAATATTCTGTATATAATCTGAAATTATCCCAAGATACGTCTTGCTGATTCATTTGCCTTGGCAAATATCTCTTCCTTGGAAGAACCCAGATAATATTCTCCGTCCTGGTAGAGGATTTTTCCTCCAACCATGGTCATTTTTACATTCTGCTTGCTGCCGCTGTAAACCAGATTCTTTTCTATATTCTGGATGGGCTGCATGTCTGGCTGCTGCAAATCTATCATTATAATATCTGCTTTTTTACCTTTGGCTATTGTGTCACACTCTGGAAGTCCCATGGCATGTGCGCCTGTTACTGCAGCCATTTTCAGCACTTCCATTGCCGGCACGGCTTCAGGATCATCACAGATTACCTTTTGTAATCCAGTTACCAGAAACATCTCCCTGAACATATCCAGACAGTTATTGCTTGCCGGACCGTCTGTCCCGATAGCCACCGGAATTCCCATATCCAGATACCGTTTTATGGGCGCTATACCGCTCGCCAGCTTCAGGTTTGATGCAGGGTTTGTGATGATATACAATCCTCTGTCTTTCACAATCTGAAAATCTGCTTCATCCAAATGCACTCCGTGGAACAATCCGCCTCCATGCGCATATAAGCCAAGGGAATCCATGTAAGCGATGGGAGTCATGCCCGTCCTGCTGCGGCAGTCCTCCACCTCTTTTCTTGTCTCTGAACAATGTGCATAGACTGGTATCTTGTATTTTTCTGAAAGTGCCGCCAGCCCATCCATCAAGTCTTTACTTGTTGTGTATTCTGCGTGAAATCCAAGCTGATAAGACACCAGCTTGTCCGGGTCCTGACTGTAACGTTTATAATCCGCTTCCACCTCCTCCAATGTGCCGCCAAAATTATTGATACTCTCACAGATTACCATACGAAATCCTGTTTCTATGGCAACACGCTCTATGATTGGTTTCTGGAAATACATATCAAAAGCTGCTGTAACACCACTGGTCATATATTCCATGATTGCCAGTTTGTTCAGCCAGTAAAGGTCATCGCCTGTCAGCTTCGCCTCCGCCGGAAATACTCTTGTATGCAGCCACTCATCCAATTTCATATCGTCCGCATGGGAGCGCAGAAATGTCATGGCGGAGTGGGTGTGGGCATTTTTAAAGCCCGGCATCAAAAGATTCCCCCCACCATCAATCTCCTTGTCCCAGGTTTCCTCTGCACCAGAGACAGCAGGTCCCACATAAGCGATGGTGTCACCCTTTATCCACACCTCGCCCTGAAAAATGTCTTTTTCAGCCTCCATTGTCAGGATTCTCACATTATAAATCCGAATATTCATATCCGTTTTTCCTCCTTGTTTTCCTCTTCCAGATTCTCCTAAGTCCTAAGATTCTTTCTACATCTTTTCAATAATCCGGGTTACCAGACGCTCAAACTCCTCCGACCTTCTGTCCGCGACAGCCTGAACATCCAGATGGCTTAACTCTTCCCCCGTAATACCGCAGGCCATATTGGAAACACATGAAATTCCACACACCCGCACTTCCGCATGGCGGGCCGCGATAGCTTCGCAGGCAGTGCTCATTCCCACTGCATCTGCTCCCAGAGCGGAAAACATTCTGACTTCCGCTGGACTTTCAAAATTAGGTCCGGTTGTCTGCACATAAACCCCTTCCTGAATCTTAATCTTCTCTTTTTTTGCCACACTGCGGATTAAAGCCATCCACTCCTCATCGTAAATATGTGTCATATCTGGAAAACGTGTCCCCAGCTCTGCCACATTTTCTCCTATCAAAGGTGAGGGCACAAAATTGGATATTTGATCTGTAATCAGCATGAAATCGCCCTCATGGAATTTTTTATTGATACCGCCTGAGGCATTGGTGAGAAACAAACTTTCAATCCCCATCATCTTCATAAGTCTTACAGGAAGCACCACATCTTCGATAGAATATCCCTCATAATAGTGGACACGCCCTTTCATTACAACCGCGGGCACATTTCCGATATAGCCCAGGAGAAACCTTCCATCGTGACCCTCCACCGTGGAAACCGGAAATCCGGGAATATCTCCATATGGAATTTCACATTCCACTTTCATATTCCGCGCATAATTTCCCAGACCTGAACCAAGAATTAAACCCACACGCGGCTTAAACTCTGTTATAGACTGATAATATTCATAGCATTTCACTAATTTTTCATATTGTTTGCTCATCTTATTTCTCCTTGCATTAAACTCGTTTGTGAAATATTGTACCATACCTGATGAAACATTAGTAGTCCCATAACATTTAATAAAAGTTTTTTCTCACTATTATCGGAACTATACTACACGGCACGATAAGATGGACAGTCTGCAAACTGATATGTTAAAATTATACAACAACTGGAATATGAGTAATTTGTATGATATCTGAAAGTGATAAAAATGAGGTGAAGTATATGAGCGTTGATCAAAAATATTTATCTGATGTGGAAGCAATCTTGTCTCACAGATATGATAATGGTGGAGATTACTGGACAACCGCTGACCACAAATTATTAAAAGGTGCTCCCTATACCACTTTGGAAAGTGCTTTATATCTGCTGGAATTAGGAGTTTCACCTGCTGATGAAATATTAAAGAATGTAGCTGAGCTTATTTTCAGCAACTGGAAAAGTGATGGCAGAATTAAAATGTCTCCCACAGGTGGAATTTATCCCTGTCACACTGCTTTAGCTGCAAAAACCTTATGCTGCATGGGTTATTCTTCTGATGACAGGATTGAAAAGTCTTTTTTATATTTCCTTGAAACCCAGCAGGAGGATGGCGGATGGAAATGCGAAAAGTACAGTTTCGGAAAGGGAGAAGAAACAAAATATTCAACACCCTATACCACTTTGGTAACCTTGGACTTATTTCGCTATTCCCGCTATTTCAATAGGGACCCCAGGCTGGATAAGGCAGTTAATTTTCTGCTGGAGCATTGGGTAATCCGCAAACCTATCAGCCCCTGCCATTATGGAATTGGTTCTTTATTTATGCAAATTGAATATCCATTTCGAGGTTATAATCTTTTTTACTATGTATATGTTTTGTCATTTTATGAGAGTGCCAAAAAAGACAAGCGATTTTTAGAAGCATTAAAAATGTTAGAATTAAAAACAGTACAGGGAGAACTGCCTGTTGAAAGGGTTGTCCCCAAGCTTGCCAGACTCGAATTCTGTAAGAAGGGGCAGACAAGCGAACTTGCCACAAGGCGCTATCAGGAAATTTTAAAAAATATCTCCTGAAATTATACCTTCTTGAACATTAGTAGTTCAAGAAGTATACATTTATCATCACACAGCAGGCGGCTTGAAATTCTTGTTTTACAAGACTTTCAGACCGCCATAATTATTTAGACAATATATTATTTTTTTAATCTCACCGGCAGGCCTCCAGTTAAATAATAATACAAACCAGTCCCCCATTGCTGTCATTCACAATTTTCTGCATGGTATCCTGCAATTTCACCTGACTTTCATCATTTATCATAGTCAGTTTATTTTTCATTCCATCCATCACCAGTTCCTCAATGGATTTTCCAAATATATTGGTTCCCCACACACCTTCGGGAGTCTCGCTCTCAGCCTTGATATATTCTACCAAATCCTGGGCCTGTTTTTCATTTCCCACAATCGGAGCTATTTCTGTCTCGATGTTTGCCCGTATCATATGAATAGATGGAGCCTCTGAGCGGATTTTTACCCCAAATTTGTTTCCCTGTTTTATAATCTGAGGTTCGTCCATTGCAATTTCTTCCCGTTTCGGGCTTACCATGCCATAGCCTTTCATTTTCACATCGGCAAAAGCATCTTTTATCTGGGTATATTCTTCTTTCATGGCTGCCAATTCTTTCATGGCAGATATAAGCTCATACTCACCTTTGATGTCTGTGCCTGTGAGCTCACTTAATACTTCATAATAATATTTTCCGTCAATGCCAATTTTAATTTTGACTTTGCCTGTATCCATCTCAATTTTGTCCACGGTAACCTTATCTATATAAGGGCTCTCTGTCTGGGGCACCTGATTGGTCGTACTGCGTATATCCTTCATTGCCCCCATGATTGCCTTTACATTCTGAAGCAAATCCACCTTAATCCTGTGATCTCTTGATAACATTTCCACCCATTTCGGAATGTAAAATTCCACTTCTGATATAGGAAATTCATACAAAACCTGGCGCATAATATTATGAATATCTTCGGTTCTGAGCTGTTCACAATTCACCGGCAATACAGATACCCCATATTTTGTTTCCATATCCTCTTTTAAAGCTTTTGCATCATCCGTGTAGGGCTTCTGTGTATTCAAAAGAACGATGAAAGGTTTTCCTATGGACTGCAGCTCCTTAATCGTTTTCTCCTCCGCTGCTATGTAATTTTCCCTGGGCAAGTCCCCGATGCTGCCATCCGTTGTAACTACAATTCCAATGGTAGCGTGGTCATGGATTACTTTCTGAGTTCCTATGGCTGCTGCCTTTGTAAATGGAATCTCATATTCAAACCACGGCGTCTTTACCTGGCGCTCCGCATCATTTTCAATGTGGCCGGATGCACCTTCTACCATATAACCTACACAGTCAATTAAACGTATCTTCACCTCTACATCATCAGATAATTTAATCGCTGCCGCTTCTTTGGGAACAAATTTGGGCTCTGTTGTCATAATTGTCGTGCCTGATGCAGACTGGGGCAATTCGTCCTTCGTTCTCTCCTTTGCGTGCTCATCTGTCATATTGGGGAGTACGAGCAAATCCATAAACCTCTTAATAAATGTTGACTTGCCTGTCCGAACAGGACCAACCACACCAATATAAATCTCTCCATTTGTTCTTGCTTTCATATCTTTGTATAACTGAAATGAATCCATAAAAATACCCCCTTGTTATGCTGATATCAATGTATGCATAAAAAATCAAGTTTATGTATTTTTCCGGCAAGTCCAAAGATTAAAAATAATATTTACCACACCGTTAATGTTCAATGTGATATGCATAGTGCACTTTTATTAAACTAATAATTTTTAATTATAATCAATTATTAACTGATAATATTTAACAAAATATGGTAATACACTGTAAAATATGATAAACTTATTATATAAATAACATTGGATGAAAGGAATGATAAAGATGGGCGAAGTATCAATGTGTCAAAGTTGTGGATTACCATTCAACAAAGAACATGCGCACTTTATGGCTATAGAGCCAGATGGAAGTACAAGTATTTACTGTACAAACTGCTACAGGAATGGGGATTTTACAGATCCAGACTTATCTGTGGAAGAATTAATTGAAATGGTTGTACCAGCTTTGGCAAAATCAATTGGTGAGGAAAAGGCAAGAAATGAAATGACAGCATTATTACCAACACTCAAACGTTGGAAAGTAGTTTAATCCGTACAATTCAAGGGGAGGCTAAATGTCATAAGACATTTAGCCTCCCCTTTTAATGAAGTTCCTTTCGCTAAACTCGCAAGCACCTTGTTAATCTCAAGGAACGACCTCGCACTAAGCTCTTCCGTCGCCATCGCTCGGACTCGCTAAGTTGCTTTCGGTCCATGGCAGTGCGGAGTGCTCGCTTTTCAATTCGCGCAGCATGAGTTCTTCCACCGCCTCTGCGGGATTCTTGCCTTCAAACAGGACAGCATTGATCTGATCCACAATCGGCATGGAAACGTTATATTTCTTCGCCAGCTTTGCGGCAGCTTTTGCAGAGTAAACTCCTTCTACTATCATCTTTACCTCATCCATAGCTTCTTCCATGGTTTTACCCTGTCCGATAAGGTATCCTGCCTTGCGGTTTCTGCTGTGTACACTGGCACAGGTAACAATCAAGTCTCCGATTCCTGTCAGTCCGGTGAATGTTTCTATTTTTCCGCCCATTTTTACTCCGAGTCTTGCGATTTCTGCAATTCCTCTTGTTATCAGAGCGGCCTTTGTATTGTCTCCGTAGCCCAGCCCGTCAGCAATTCCGGCCGCCAGCGCGATTACATTCTTTAAGGAACCGCCCAGCTCAATCCCCAGGATATCCGGACTTGTATAAACACGGAACACTGGACTCATGAAGACGGACTGGAGATACTCTGCCGTTTCTTTTGTCTTTGCTCCAATAACACAGGTGGTGGGAAGTTTTCTTCCGACCTCCTCCGCATGGCTTGGACCAGATAAGACAGCTACATTCGCCTGCGGAATCTCCTGCTGTATCTGCTGGGATAAAGTCATGAGGGTAGACTCCTCAATTCCTTTCGCCACATCTACAATAATCTGACCTTTCTCTACATATGGGCACATCTTTTTTGCTGTCTCCCTTGTAAATGGGGATGGAACAGCTAATACCAGAAAATCCTTGCCTGTGATTGCCTCTTCCATGTTATTAGTAAAAATCAGCTCCTGGGGCAGTTTTACCCCCGGCAATTTTGTTACATGTTCTCTCTTTTCAGAAAGCATCTCCACTTCTTCTTTCTGAATGGACCACACTGTAACCTGATTTCCGTTCTCCTGAAGCAGAACAGAAAGTGCGGTTCCCCAACTTCCGGCTCCCAATACACCTACATTCGCCATAATTTTCCTCCTTCACCCTTATTGCTCAACGGCCTTTTTCTTGCCTGACCCAAATCGATTCTCCGTGCCCGCAAGAAGCCGTTTGATATTATCTTTGTGCCTGTACCATGCCAGAACGGTAAGTAACAAAACTAATATGTAAAGCTCATACTGGAAAGCTGCCGCCATATGGAATTGTCCCAGCCCTCCGAATATAAGTATTTCCACAAAAAACAGTGATGATGCAAGCAGTGAACCCAGTGACACATATCTTGTAAAAATTACTGCTATCAAAAACGCTGCCAGGGGAATCGGTACCAGCATAAGCCCCGTGGATAATACAAGGCCTGCCAGCACGGCAATCCCCTTGCCGCCCTTAAACCGAAGGTAAAACGGGAAATTATGCCCTAAAGTGGCTCCCATGCCTGCATACATAGACAGCAGCGGAAGCATTTCACTTCCCCTGTACAAATACCTGACAAGAAAAATTGCACCCACACATTTCAGCACATCCCCCAAAAAAGTCCATGCCCCGGCTTTCCATCCCATCACGCGCACAGCATTGGTGGAACCTGCATTTCCACTTCCTTCCTGTCTGATATCCACATGTTTTATCTTCCCTACGAGATATCCCGTCTGCAGCAGACCACATGCATATCCTATCAGAAGGCAGATTATACGCTCCATATTATTGCTCCTTTTCCTTTCTCTCCCTGATAAAAAACTTCAAAGATGTTCCCCGGAAACCAAATGCCTCCCGGATTTTATTTTCCAGATACCTTGTATAAGAAAAATGCATCAACTCTTTGTCGTTTACAAAAATGACAAAAGTAGGCGGCTTTACAGAAACCTGTGTGATATAATACAGCTTCAGCCGTTTTCCCTTGTCGGACGGAGGCTGCTGCATAGCCACTGCCTCTGTCATAATCTCATTGAGCACCCCTGTCGCCACTCGAAGTGTCTGATTCTCAATGACTACATCAATCATGTCATAAAGCTTATGCAGCCTTTGACCTGTCAATGCCGATACAAACATAATCTCTGCATATTGAAGATACGATAAAATCTGTCTGACTTTACCCTCATATTCTTTCATGGTTTTGTCATTCTTCTCAATGGCATCCCATTTATTCACTACGATTATAATACCTTTGCCTCGTTCATGTGCAATTCCGGCAATCTTCGCATCCTGCTCTGTCACACCCTCCTCAGCATCAATAACCATCAGAACTATATCCGCGCGCTCCACTGCAGTTACAGTCCGAATGATACTGTAACGCTCCAGTTCTTCCTTAATCTTACTCTTTCTGCGCAGACCCGCTGTATCAATAAAAATATATTCCTTCCCATCATGAATAATTTCTGTGTCAATGGCATCGCGGGTAGTTCCCGCCACATCTGATACAATAACTCTGTTCTCACCCAAAAGTTTGTTGATGATAGAGGACTTTCCTACATTTGGTTTTCCCACAATGGCAATTCTTGGCCTGTCATCTTCCTCATCTTCCCCTGAGCCGGGCGGAAAATATTCTGTCACAACATCCAGCATATCTCCAATTCCTAGTCTGGAAGCGGCAGAAATAGGAACTGGGTCACCAATTCCAAGATTATAAAACTCATATACATCCGGCATAAACTTATCAAAGTTGTCCACCTTATTTACTACAAGAACAACCGGTTTCCCCGACCTGCGCAGCATATCTGCCACCTTGGAATCGGAATCTACAAGTCCCTGCTTCACATCCGTAATAAAAATGATTACATCTGCGGTATCAATAGCAATTTGCGCCTGATCTCTCATCTGAGAAAGAATGACGTCCTTGCTGTCTGGTTCAATTCCTCCGGTGTCAATTAATGTAAAGTCCTTATCCAGCCAGTTTACATCGGCATAAATTCGGTCTCTTGTCACCCCCGGAGTATCCTTTACGATTGAAATCATCTCACCTGCCAAAGCGTTGAATAATGTTGATTTTCCCACATTTGGCCTTCCTACAATCGCTACTACTGGTTTACTCATATTTATCTGTTACCTTTCTATATCTTTCAAGTTCAGTTTGCATTATACCATACCTTATGAAACATTAATAGTACAATAAACATAATTTCCATTCCGGTAAAAACTGTATTATGTACAGTTTTAGCAAGCTGTACTTGAATTTACTTAAAAAAAATGATATAACCATATATGTACAGAGACTGGATTTCCCGTCTCTTTAAACTTCGTTAAACATAGGAGAAAATCATGTCGAACATCAATTTATTAGAAAAAATACTTCCTGTTGCCCCCTTAAAGATTGTGGCTATGGACAGCTGTAAAGAACTTGGACAAAAAGTGAATGACTATATCGTATCATTCCGTGAAAATACAGCCTGTGAAGTGAAAACCTCATCCCCCCTATATGTAAACTATGAATCCAAAAATTATCTGGCAGATTACCAGTGTCCCAGATTTGGCTCCGGGGAGGGCAAGGGGAGCTCTCAACGAATCCATACGTGGAACGGATTTATTTATTATGACTGACGTGTGTAATTACAGCTTAACCTACTCACTCAATGGCCGGGTGAATCACATGTCCCCGGATGACCATTATCAGGATTTGAAACGAATCATTTCTGCCGCCAGAGGCAAAGCGCACCGTGTGAATGTCATTATGCCATTTCTCTATGAAAGCCGCCAGCACAAGCGCACAAAGAGGGAATCTCTTGACTGTGCAATTGCATTAGAAGAGTTGGATTATATGGGTGTTTCCAATATTATCACCTTTGATGCCCACGATCCAAGAGTACAAAACGCAATTCCTTTAAGCGGATTTGACAGCTTTAACCCGCCCTATCAGTTCATGAAAGCAATGTTCCGCGCTGTCCCTGATTTGAAAGTGGACAAAGAGCACCTGATGGTTATCAGCCCTGACGAGGGAGCTATGCACCGTGCAGTTTATTTTTCCAGTGTTCTTGGTGTGGACATGGGTATGTTCTACAAACGCCGCGATTATTCTACCGTAGTCAATGGAAAGAACCCTATTGTTGCTCATGAATTTTTGGGAGATGATATAAAAGGAAAAGATGTAATCATCATAGACGATATGATTTCTTCCGGTGAAAGTATGCTGGATGTGGCAAAGAAACTGAAATCGCTCAACGCAGCACGTGTCTTCGTATGTACGACTTTTGGATTGTTTACCGAAGGATTTGAGAAATTTGACGAGTATTATGAAAAGGGTTATATAGACAAGGTTGTCACAACAAACCTCACTTATCTCCCTCCAATCGTAGATGAGAAGCCTTATTTTGTCAAAGCAGATATGAGTAAATTTCTGGCACTTATTATTGATTCACTGAATCATGATACGACCATCGGAGCAGTACTCAACCCCACAGACAGACTTCATGCACTTCTGGAAAAGAAACTCGGAAAGAGATAATATAAGTTCTGCTAATCAAAACAGCCGTGCCCATAAAGGCAGCGGCTGTTTTTTAATTTTTGATTAATACAGTTTTGCACGGATTAATTTAGGACGGAATCCTTTCTTCTCCAGTGCATCCATGATTCTGTGCTTATGATCTGTTCCGAACGCCTCCATTGTAATGCGAAGCTCCACTGCCGCATTTCTGTTTGTATTCACAAACTGATTGTGCTCCAGTTTGATAACATTTCCCTGAGCCTCCGCAATTGTGGCAGCCACTCTTACCAGTTCACCTGGTTTATCCGGAAGCAGAACGGATACTGAGAAAATACGGTCCCTCTGAATCAAACCATGCTGCACAACAGAAGACATAGTGATTACATCCATATTCCCGCCGCTCAGAACACAGACTATTTTCTTTCCTCTGCAATCCATCTGTTTTAAAGCAGCAACGGAAAGCAAGCCAGAATTTTCCACAATCATCTTATGGTTTTCAACCATGTCGAGAAACGCACCTATCAGTTCATCATCATCCACCAGAAGAATATCATCCACATTTTCCTGTACATAAGGCAGATTCTTTACACCCACGCACTTAACAGCCGTACCATCTGCTATGGTGTTTGCACTGTCCAGCTCCACCACCTGATTTGCTTTTAAGGCCGCAGTCATGCTGGCCGCCTCCACAGGCTCCACTCCGATAACCTTAATCTTCGGATTCAGCATCTTTGCCAATGTGGCAACACCGGAGATAAGACCGCCCCCGCCGATTGGAACAACGATATAATCTACAGTGGGAAGCTCCTGAACAATCTCCATGGCGATGGTTCCCTGTCCGGTAGCCACATCCATATCATCAAAAGGATGGACAAATGTGTACCCATATTCTTTGGCAAGCTCATAGGCATGTTCGCAGGCGTCATCATAGACATCTCCGTAAAGAATGACCTCCGCACCGTAGCTCTTTGTGCGGTTCACTTTAATCAACGGCGTGACTGTAGGCATAACAATGATTGCCTTGCAGCCAAATTTCTGAGCCGCGTAAGCCACACCCTGGGCATGGTTTCCCGCAGAAGCTGTAATCAGCCCTTTTGCTCTTTCTTCTTCGGATAATGTGCTGATTTTATAATATGCCCCTCTCAATTTGTAAGCACCAGTGTGCTGCATATTTTCCGGCTTTAAATATATCTTTCCGCCGCATGCATCACTGAGATAATCACTATATATCAGCTTTGTGGGATTGGTCACACGTTTTACAATTTCACTTGCCTCTTCAAACTTCTCTAATGTTAACATTTTAATCCTCCCCTGATGCTTCGCTGTAGAACAGAGCATTTACAAATTCATCAGCATCAAATTTCTGTAAATCATCAATAGTTTCTCCTACGCCGATATACTTTACCGGGATTCCCAATTCTGCCTGTATGGCCACTGCTATACCGCCCTTTGCAGTGCCATCCATTTTTGTCAGAATGACGCCTGTAATATCCGCCACCTCATTAAATTCCTTTGCCTGGGACAGTGCATTCTGCCCTGTGGTTGCATCCAGCACAACCAGTGTTTCTTTATGTGCCTCCGGGTATTCCCGCTCAATGACACGGTTGATTTTGCGAAGCTCTTCCATAAGGTTCTTCTTATTGTGCAGACGTCCCGCTGTATCACACAACAGGATGTCCACCTTTCTGGCCTTTGCCGCTGCCACCGCATCATATACCACCGATGCCGGGTCCGCACCATCCTGTCCGCCTATCATTTCCACTTGCGCCCGGTTCGCCCATTCTTTCAACTGCTCCCCGGCTGCAGCCCGGAAAGTATCTGCTGCTGCCAAAATCACCTTTTTATGCTGCTCACGAAACTTCCCTGCCAGCTTTCCAATAGTGGTTGTCTTCCCCACTCCATTTACGCCAATCACAAAAACCACAGATGTCTTGTCCTCAAACTCATAGGCGGTCTCGCCCACATCCATTTGATTCTTAATACTGTCTATTAGTAGCTGTCTGCATTCTATAGGCTCTTTGATATGCTGCTCTTTCACTCTTTCCTTTAAATCTTCAATAATCTCCATGGTGGTGTGCACACCCAGGTCGCCCATAATCAATGTTTCTTCCAGCTCTTCATAAAATTCATCATCTATTTTTGAAAAACCATGAAAAATATTATCCATACCGGAGACGATATTATCTCTGGTCTTGCTCAAGCCTGAAACCAGCCGTTTAAAAAAGCCCTGCTTCTCTTCCATTCTCTTCCTCCCTTTTTATTTATCCAAATCCTCTTCCAGCAAATCTACCGATACGAGAGTCGACACGCCTTTTTCCTGCATTGTAATACCATATAGCCTGTCCGCCGCAGTCATTGTGCCTCTTCTATGTGTAATAACAATAAACTGTGTATGTTTCGTCAGCTTATGTAAATATTGAGCAAAACGCACCACATTGTTGTCATCTAAAGCGGCTTCAATCTCATCCAGGAGACAGAATGGGGAGGGCTTCAGATTCTGAATCGCAAAAAGAAGTGAGATAGCTGTCAGTGCCTTCTCCCCGCCGGAGAGCTGCATCATATTCTGTAACTTCTTTCCAGGCGGCTGTGCAATGATTCTGACACCTGCTTCCAGGATATCTTCATCCTCCATCAGCTCAAGGGTTCCTTTTCCGCCTCCGAACAGTTGCTTAAATACATTGTCAAACTCCTTGGAAATCAAGGCAAATTGTTCCTCAAACTGCTTTCTCATGGCCGCATCCAGCTCATCAATAATTTTCATCAGAGTAACCTCTGCCTCAACCAGATCGTCATGCTGCTGTTTCAAAAATTCATAGCGCTCTGAAACACTTTTATAATCGTCGATGGCATTGACGTTGACATCTCCAAGCTTCTTAATCTCGCCTTTCAGCGTCTGAATCTGCCGTTTCATATATGACAGGTCCGTCAAATTCTGATTGCGTAGCTCCATAGCATGGTTGTAAGTCAGCTCATACTCTTCCCACATATAATTCATCTGCTTCTCGGAAGCTTCCTCATATGATTCCTTCTGACTGTTTAAGCGGAAACTTTCCTTGTCCAGTTCCGACATATGCCTGGACAGCTCTTCCCGTTTCCCGAGAAACTCTTTATGCTTCTGATTAAGCTCATCTCTCTTCACCGTCTGGCTTTTAATCTCCGCGTCAATTTCTGCAAAAAGTTCTTTTGAGTTCTCAATTGTATCCCGCAGATTCTTTATTTTATTTTCTTTTTCCTGAATTTCTCCGGATGCATTTCCCTTATTCACATCCAGCTCGTCAAGTTCCGCTGTAAACTTCTCAATCTCTTCCCGGATACGTCCTATATTTTCTGAAATAAATGCATTTTGCTGCTCCAGGCTAGCACAGGCAAGATGGACATCCTCGGAATGTTTCTGCTGGATGGCTTCTTTTTCCCGGTCAGCTTCCAAATCTTTCTGCAGCTTTTCAATCTGCACATTCAATTCTTTTTCCAATGTTTCTGAAGTTTCCAGCTCCATCTGAATGGAATCTTCGTTATCTAAAATTTCCTGCAGTTTCTGCTCCAGACTTTCCTGCTCTTTCAGATAGGTCTCGTACCTCTGAGCAGCCTCCCTCTGTCTTGTCTGCACCTGCTCCACATTCATCTTTGCAGTATTTTCGACCACAGAGGCCCTTCTCAGCTTCTGCTGGAGTTCATCAATAGCACTGTAGCATGCGGCTCGCTTTGCTTTTATCTCATTTACGGAAAACTCACAGTCATCCATATCCTGTTTCAGCAGCTTTACTGTCTGCTCAAACTCTTCGATTTCCCTTCGTCTGCTCAGAAGGTTGCTTGAATTCTTAAAAGCACCTCCGGTCATGGAACCGCCAGGATTAATCAGCTCTCCATCCAGAGTAACCAGACGCAGAGACTGCTTGTATTTTCTGGCAATGCGGATTCCATTGTCGATATGATTGACCACCACAGTTCTGCCAAGAAGCTGATTTGCCAGCCCCTGGAATTGCGGCTCCACATGGACAAGGGTGCTGGCTACACCGATAACTCCCTCTTCCTTCATGACCTCTGGCTGACGAAGTTCGGCGCTTGTGCGCATACTTGTGAGAGGGAGAAATGTCGCCCGCCCAAATTTATTTTGTTTCAGATAAGCAATCATTCGTTTTGCAGTTTCTTCATTATCCGTGACAATATTCTGGATATTTCCGCCCAGAGCCGTCTCAACTGCAATTTCATATTCTTTGTCTACCTTGATAATATCGGCAACCACCCCTATAAGACCCTTCTCCCGGTCCTTATTGCTCATAACCTTGCGGATACTGTTGCCATAGCCATCATAGCGTTCTGTAATATTCTTTAAGGATTCCAGCCTTGAGGACTCTCTGTGATATGCGGTCTGACCAATGCGATGCTGCTCCTGTTTCTCTGACAATTCTTTCTGGAGCTGTTCGATTTCATGCTCATTCCGGCTGATTTCTTCAGCATATTCTGCAATCTTTCCCGAAATCTGCTCTAACTGGGCCTCATATTCCGCCAAAACTTCGTTTTGTTTCTGGGCCTCCCCGGACATTTCCAAAAGCATCCGTCCCAACTCTGATTTTCTAATGGTAATCTGCTCCTGGGTGGTTGTATAGTGCTGAATCTTTGCACGGGTAGATGCCCTGTTGTTCAAAAGTTCAATGATTTCCCCTTTGCACTGCTCAATCTCAGCCGTGCCGGAGGCTATCCTTGCCTGCACATCAATCAGAGATTCTCTGGCCTCTGTGTTACTTTTAACAGCCTCATCCAGCCTGACTTTGACTTCAGCCTGTTCTTTGATTAAATCCCCACTCTGTGCCTGTCTTGTTTCTATTTCTACCCGGATGACATTCAGGCGGTTATCATAATGCTCATCATTCATCCGTATGGTATTAATCTGCTCCTTTAAGACATTAATCTGCCCCTCAAGCTGCTGTTTCAAGAGATTGGTCTCATTGAGCTGGCTCTTGGCCTTCTCGATGGAGAAATCAATTCCGTCCACCTCTTCCTCAATGGCTTCATACTCTGTCTTCATATCCGCATATTTGACATTTGCCTCTTCCAGCTCATCCAGAGTGATTCGCAGCTTGGCATCCACATCCTTAATCTGATCTTTTATGCGCTCTGTCTCCAGCAGAAACATATTGATATCGAAGGTTTTCAGTTCCTCTTTTTTCTTCAGATATTCCCTTGCAACCTCAGACTGGCGCTTCAAAGGTCCTATCTGTTTTTCCAGCTCCGTGAGAATATCATTGACACGGGTAAGATTCAGCCGCTCCTCTTCCAGCTTTTTCACAGAAAGATTCTTTCTCCGCTTAAATTTTACAATTCCTGCGGCCTCATCAAACAGCTCTCTTCGCTCCTCAGGCTTTCCGCTGAGTATTTTATCAATCTGGCCCTGCCCGATAATAGAATACCCTTCTTTTCCAATTCCTGTGTCATAAAACATCTCATTGATATCTTTCAGACGGCACCCTGCACCGTTAATGAGATATTCACTCTCACCTGAGCGGTAAAGCTTTCTGGTGACAGTGACTTCCTCATAATCCACAGGAAGCTGGTGGTCTGAATTATCCAGTGTAATTGCCACCGACGCATAGCTGAGCGGCTTGCGGTTCTCTGTGCCGGAAAAAATAACATCCTGCATAGTGCCGCCTCTTAACTGCTTTACTCTCTGTTCCCCGAGAACCCAGCGCACTGCATCTGCCACATTACTCTTTCCACTGCCATTTGGACCAACGATACCGGTAATTCCATTGTGGAATTCAAATTTAATTTTATGGGCAAAAGACTTAAAGCCCTGTACTTCAATGCTTTTTAAATACATATAACACCTGCTTTATTTTTCTTTTCTCAATTCTAGTATCGCTTTATAGGCCGCCTCCTGCTCCGCTGCCTTTTTGGTCCTTCCTTTTCCCACACCATAATTCTTGTCGCCGATGAGAACCTCCACAAAAAATGACTTATTGTGGTCCGGTCCCTCCTCTTTTACAAGCTGGTAAGAAATCCCCTCTTCCATCCTAGCCTGTACAATCTCCTGCAAAATAGTCTTGCTATCAAAAAAGAGCTTCTTATTCTCCAAATCAGTTAATATAAACCGATGAATAAACTCTTTTGCATTAGTAAAACCACCGTCCAGATAAATTGCACCAATCAAAGCTTCCAATGCATCTGATGTAATGGACTCCCTTTGTCTTCCCCCTGTTGCCTCTTCTCCTCTGCCCAAAAGCAGGTAAGAGCCTAAATCAATATCTCTCGCACAAAAAGCCAGCGCCGGTTCACACACCATACTTGCCCTGGTTTTAGTCAGCTCCCCCTCGGATACCTTGGGAGACTCCAAATATAAATATTCACTGGAAATCAGCTCCAGCACTGCGTCTCCAAGAAACTCCAGCCTCTCATTGCAGTGGTGCTTTTCCAAGTGCTTCTCATTCGTGTAAGAACTGTGCATCATAGCCTGTCCCAGCAAAGAAAAATCCTGAAATTTGTATCCTATCTTTTCTTCTAATTCCTTCAAGTTATCACTCATATACATTTATTTCCTTCCAAAAAGATTGTCCCTATTTCCTCCTTGAACTGTCCTTTCCTTATGAAAATGAAAAAGCCCACAGGGGCTTTTTCATCCATTTGCTATCTATTCTACAGCCTTTTTAATCTGGTCAACCGCATCCTGAACTGTTGAAATCTTCTCAGCTTCATCGTTGTCAATTTCAATATCAAATTCTTCTTCAATTCCCATAATAATCTGGAAAATATCCAAGGAATCTGCTCCTAAATCATCCACAAATGTAGTCTCCAGGCTGATGTCATCCTTTGAAACATTTAACACGTCTGCAATAATTTCCTGTAATTTTTCAAACTCCATAACTTTGTTCCCTTTCTTATTACACTATTCTTCTTTTTTTTCTTCCTGCGCCTGGATGGCAAGCTCTATCTTCTCATTAATCTGCTGCTCCCTAAAAGTGACGCACTGGATAATTGAATTACATACTTCTCTTGAAGTAGAACTTCCATGTGTTTTTACAACCAGCCCATTTAATCCCAGCAGAGGTGCTCCGCCGTGCTCACTGGCATCAAAATTTTTCAGTGTGGCTTTTAATGCGGGCTTTACGAGAAGTGCGCCTATCTTACTTCTCAGAGAACTCATCATTCCTCCCTTAATCTTGCTGATCAAGGTGCTGCCTAAGCCCTCATAAAGCTTGAGTATTACATTTCCCACAAAAGCTTCACAGACGATAACGTCCACATCTCCGGCAGGAATGTCCCTGGCCTCCACACTTCCCACAAAGTTGATATCCTTGCATTCTTTTAAAAGAGGAAATGTCTCTTTCACAAGTGCGTTCCCCTTCTCTTCCTCTGCACCGATATTTACAATTCCTACTGTGGGATTTTTCTTCCCGACAACACTCTCCATGTAAATGGAACCTATCTTTGCAAACTGAACAAGATGTGACGGCCGTGCGTCTACATTTGCTCCACAATCAATCAGCAGCGATACACCCTTGGCTGTGGGGATAAGAGGTGCCAGAGGCGGTCTCTCCACTCCCTTAATTCTGCCCACCAGCACTTGGCCTCCAACCAGAATGGCTCCTGAACTGCCGGCAGATACAAAAGCATCCGCCTCCCCGTTCTTCACCATGTTCATAGCTACCACGAGGGAGGAATCTTTCTTTCTGCGAATTGCCATAACAGGCGCCTCCGCAGTCTCAATAACCTCACTGGCATTCACAATCTCAATCTGGTCTTTTGGATAAGTATATTCTGATAAAGTCTTCTTTAACAACTCTTCCTGCCCTGTGAGTAAAACCTTGATGTCGCTCCTTCGCTGTACAGCTTCTGCCGCACCTTTGATAATCTCTCCCGGTGCATTGTCTCCGCCCATAGCATCCAGGGCAACTCTTGTAATATCAGACATATTTCTTTCTTCCTCCTAACGCCACTGCATTAATTCTACTAGACATCAATACAAAAATCAACAACAAATTTCCCGCTTTATCTTTCAACCCTGACTCTTTTTGAAATGTCTTCTTTCTCCTTTGAATCTGGCTCCTGCACAATTCCGCCGAAGGGCATTTGTGCAACTAAAATATAAGATTCCGGAAGTTCAAAAAGTTCACGCACTTTAGCATCAATCACTGGGTTATAGTGCTGCAGTGATGCGCCGATTTCCAGCTGACGCAGACCGCTCCAGACACTGAGCTGAAGCATTCCGCTGGACTGACTTGCCCAAACCGGAAAATTAGCCTCGTACAGAGGAAACTGCTTCTGTAATCCCTCCACCACACTATTGTCATAGAAATAGAGCACAGTTCCTGCGCCCGCTTTAAAACTATCAATCTTTTCTCTTGGCACCATCCCGTCAAACGCATCATAGATAGAATCCCACAAAAGATTCTGCTTTTCTCCCAAAGCAATGACAACCCTGGAACTCTTCATATTAAATGCATCGGGAACCAGTTCTGTTACCTCCTGAATCAACTCAATAACCTGCTCCTCACTCACTGGAAGCTCTTTGTTAATGTTATAATAACTTCTGCGTTTTTCTAAAGCTTTTGTAATATTCATAAGAAAATTCTCCTTTCATTATTCGCTGTCATAAGATATTTCTTTCTGCAGGAAAGTCCCGTTTTCCAAATCTTTGAAGGCCTTGTACAGCTCATCCTTTGTATTCATTACAATCGGACCTCCCCATGCTACTGGTTCTTTTAAAACTGTGGAGCTCATAAATAATACCTGAGCAGCCCTGCCTGTACTTTTTATTACAACTTTATCCCCTTCTGTAAGCTTCACAGCCGTTTTTTCGCTTATCACCTCTCCCCCGACATTTGCCTCACCTGTTAAGGTAAATACCATAACAGACCGCTCTTTTTCTGTATCAATTACAACAGTTCCTCCTGGCTCCAGGTGTATATCATAATAATCCAGAGGAAGATATCTGCTCATGTATCCAGTCTTGTCCTCATATTTTCCGGCAAGCAGCCTCAGCTTTCCATGTTCCAGAGGAATTTCCTGTATCTCATTATTATTAATACTGTGATATGCAGGCGCTGTCATTTTGTCCTTTGCCGGCAGGTTGAGCCACAATTGTACTCCCAGCATTCTTTCTGACTCTGGAAGATTTTCCTCATGCAGAATACCGGAACCTGCGGTCATCCACTGAACCTCGCCGTCTGAAATGGCATCTGTGTTCCCTAAGCTGTCCTGGTGCACCATCTTTCCCTTGTATACATAACTCACCGTCTCAATTCCGCGGTGCGGATGCATGGGAAAACCAGCAGTGTAATCATCTGGATTTGTACTGTCAAAAGAATCCAGCATCAAAATCGGGTCGAACTCCTCCACTGTCGTATTACCCAGTACCCTGACCAAATTCACGCCAGCCCCATCCTGTGTATGGAAACCTCTGATTTGATTCTTGACTTTTCTTTCCATCTTCCCACCTCCAAATCTTTTCTCAATAGTTTTCTATATTATACAATCTTCCCTTGTCAACTGTAAATAAAATTTCAAAAAACTATTGACAATATATTATTTTACAGAGTATACTCCCTGTTATAAAGGTGAGACGGAAACGACGGTGATTCTTATTAGGGAATTGCCGTCGTTTTTTTGCTTTTAAACACAACATGGCAGATTGCGCAATCGGCTTCCCACATTAACCATACACGGAGGTGACCAGAATGAAATTAAAAGACACTGGATTGACAAAAACTGAATTAAAAGCTCTGGTAGACACATATATGATTGATACTTACGAGAGATTTGATATGATTGCCGAAACCGCAAAGGATATGTATATTTACGATGAAAATGGCGAGGGTTATCTTGACTTTTATGCCGGTGTGGCAGTAAACAGTACAGGAAACGGCAATGAAAAGGTGATTGCCGCCGTGGAGAATCAACTAAAAGATGTAATGCACACATTTAACTATCCTTACACCATTCCCCAGGCGCTGCTGGCCCAAAAAATCTGCACCACAATTGGGATGGATAAAGTTTTCTTCCAAAGCACCGGCACAGAATCCAATGAAGCCATGATTAAAATGGCAAGAAAATATGGTGTTGAAAAATACGGCCCCCATAAATATAACATTGTCACTGCATTCGATGGTTTTCACGGCAGAACCTATGGTTCTATGTCCGCAACCGGTCAGCCTGACAATGGATGTCAGATTGGCTTTAAACCTATGATATCAGGTTTTACTTACGCAAAGTTTAATGATTTAGACGCCTTTAAGGCCGCTGTTACGGAAAATACCATTGCTATTATGATTGAACCGGTCCAGGGGGAAGGCGGTGTACATCCTGCTTCTATGGAATTCATGAAAGGGCTCAGAAAACTTTGTGATGAAAAAGGGCTTCTCCTCCTCCTGGATGAAATCCAGACAGGATGGTGCCGGACCGGGGCTGTCATGTCTTACATGAACTATGGCATTAAACCGGATATCGTCTCCATGGCGAAAGCACTCGGCGGCGGCATGCCTATCGGTGCAATCTGTGCAACCGCAGAAGTAGCTGCAGCATTTACCCCCGGCTCACATGGCACTACATTCGGAGGTCACCCTGTTTCATGCGCTGCAGCTCTTGCGGAAGTAGACGAGCTTCTTGACAAAAATCTGGCCGAAAATTCCCGCAAAATGGGAAATTATTTTATGAACAAGTTAAAGAAGCTGCCTCACATGAAAGAGGTCAGAGGACAGGGGCTTCTTGTCGGCGTAGAATTTGACAAATACATTGACGCCACAGATATTAAACACGAAGCTTTCGAGAGACATCTGTTAATCACAGCAATTGGAAGCCATATTATCCGCATGGTTCCGCCCCTCATCGTGACAAAGTCGGACTGTGATAAAGCATTTGAAATTCTTTATAAATGTGTAGAAGCAATTGCGGAAGCTAACACCGAATTACGGTGTGGATAATAAATAAACAATGCGAAGGTGCGTTACAGAAATTGTAATGCACCTTTTCGTTTTTATAAACTTAAAACAATGATAGGAGGAATGGAATTATGAAAAGGAAAATATTTTCTGCTTTACTTATCGCAACAATGACAATAACCATGTTGGCAGGGTGCCAGAAACCCTCTGACAACGCTTCCCCAGACACCCAGACTGAAGAAAAAGCAAAAACAGCGCCGTCAGATGTGCAGGATTCTATGAAAGGCGTTACCCTCAAGGTCGGCACATCCGGGCTATTTGGACCGTTTTCATATTATGATGAGGATGGAAAAACCTTAATCGGATATGATTTAGATTTGCTTGCTGACCTTCAGAAAATTCTCGGATTCGATATTGACAATGGAATTCAGGCAATGGATTACTCAGCCTTAACCGCCTCTCTGGCCGGAGGAAAACTTGATGTCGGTGCCGCAGCACTCTGTGCAACAGATGAGCGCAAAGAAGTTATGAATTTTACAGATACATACTGTGATTCCGGCCAGGTCGTTATGATAAATAAAGAAAAGGCAAAAGACATTGCAGGAGTAGATGATTTGTCCGGGAAAAAAGTGGCTGTTGAAAAAGGTACAGCATCTCACATGTATGCAACAAAAAACCTGCCGGACTCTGAAATTGAAGTCCACGATACCATAACAACGGCATATGAATCATTGGAGCAGGGAAAAGTGGATGCTGTCATTCAGGACGGACCGGGAGCTGCATTTTACATCAAAACAACGGCAAATACCAAACTAGAAGTAACCGGAGAAGAATTCAATCAGGGACAGGCCCCTTATGCAATTGCAGTTTCAAAAGATTGTAAATACTTAGAACAGATTAACACAGCACTGAATATGCTCCAAAAAGACGGAACATTGGATGAACTTTATGCAAAATGGTGTGAGTAATAAATATAAGCCTGCATATTTAAATAAAAAAGATTGGATGTGACTGTATGACTGTATCATTTTTAAATGTTCTGCTGCCAATGCTGGTTCAGGGCCTGAAACTTACACTTCTCATTGCAATTCTGGGAATTGCAGCCGGGACTGTCATCGGAAGCTTGTGCGGCTATGCCTTACAAGGAAACAACAGAATTACAAAGACTATTGCCAATACTTATATATGGATTATCAGAGCCACCCCGCTTATGGTGCAGGCACTGTACGGATACTATGTAATCCCCAAACTTCTTGGCATTGACCTGGACAGTACGACTGTGGGAATTATGGTAATTGCATTGAATTCTGGCGCATTTATTTCTGAAATCGTGAAAGGTGCGTTACTGGGCATTGACCCGGGGCAAAAGGAAGCCTCTCTTTCTCTTGGCATGTCCAATCTGCAGGTGCTGGTTCATGTTATCATTCCCCCGGCCTTCAAAACTGCACTGCCGGCTCTCTTTAACCAATTTATTATCTCTGTGAAAGATACAGCTCTCTTATCCATTATTGCTGTAAATGAAATTACTCATATGGGGCAGAATTATGCGGCATTAAGCTTTAAAACCATTGAAACCTATACAACAATTGCAATATTCTATCTGGCATTGCTGTCTATTTTAATTGTGGTTCAAAAAAACATTGAAAAGAAAATGAGGTGACTATAATGAATATTATGTTGAAGGTGTGTCATTTATCAAAACGTTTCGGGGAATTAGAAGTCCTAAAAGATATCAATATGAATATAGAGGAGGGGGAGGTTGTTTGTATTATCGGCCCTTCAGGCTCAGGCAAAAGTACATTTCTACGCTGTATCAACAGACTTGAAACGCCTTCCGGCGGCACAATACACTACAGAGGGGACAATGTAGTTCATGAGGCATATGATATCAGAAAATTTCGCGAGGAAGTTGGCATGGTCTTTCAAAAATTTAATCTGTTTCCATTAAAAACAGTTCTGGAAAATGTTATGCTGGCACCTCTGCTCACAAAAAAAGGAACGAAATCAGCGGTGAGAAAGACCGCACTGGAATTGCTCGACAAGGTGGGGCTGGCGGAAAAGTCCAATGACTATCCCTCCACACTGTCAGGGGGTCAGCAGCAGCGTGTCGCAATCGCAAGAGCACTCGCCATGCAGCCTAAAGCATTGTTGTTTGACGAACCCACATCCGCCCTCGACCCGGAACTTGTGGGAGACGTTCTGGAGGTTATGAAAAACCTGGCAAAGGATGGCATGACCATGATTGTCGTCACCCACGAGATGAGCTTTGCCAAGGAAGTAGCTGACCGGGTCATCTTTATGGCAGACGGATATATTGTAGAAGAAGGAAGACCAGAAGAAATATTCGTGGCACCGAGAGAAGAACGCACAATATCATTTTTATCCCGGGTTCTGCCCACCGCCGGATAAAAACAGGACTGTGAAGAAAAGTCTGTAAATAAGAATCTCCTATGATAAGAATGGGTGAAAGGCTTTCCGGTCTCCCGGAAAGCCTTGTCTTCTCTGTACTAGTCAACAGAAATAATTTTTTTTTGTTGTAAGTAAAGTACAGCTTACGTGAGTCTTCATCATGCGCTATAGTGCCTAAAAGTCAGCGTTTCCTCTATATCAGATGATTTATGACATCTTACCTGATGTTGTCTTCACACCTTCGTTTGTCATACAAATCGTCGTAAAATCGTTCCCAATTTTTTACTTAAAATGATATTCTTCATCTCCCTGTTGAGAAATCCCCCCCCTGCTCAACTGGCTAAAGCCATACGAAAAAAGGCCCCCCGGTTCCCCGGAAAGCCTTGTCTTCTCTGTACTAGTCAACAGAAATGATTTCTTTTTTGTTGTAAGAGCCACAAGCCTTACATACTCTGTGAGGCATCATAAGCTCTCCGCACTTGCTGCATTTCACAAGGTTTGGAGCACTCATCTTCCAATTAGCTCTTCTCTTATCTCTTCTACCTTTAGAAGATTTATTCTTTGGACAGATAGACATAGGTTACACCTCCTTAAAATTCTTAAACAATTCACGGACAACTGACATTCTCGGGTCAACCCCTGTGTCTTCACAGTCACAGGTACCCAGATTTAGGTTCTGACCACAAACATTGCAAATGCCCTTACAGTCTTCACTGCATAGAACTTTCGTCGGCCATCCTATCAATATCTCATTAAAGAGCAATTTGTCCACGTCAAGATGATATCCATCAATAAAGTTTGACTCATCTAAATCTTCTCTCAAATCAGCATCAGATACATTCAAATCCACATATTTTGTAAAGTCAAGTATAAACTCCTGCTTCACATCTTCTGTGCACCTGTCACAGGGAATCTCTACAACGATTCTTGATTGTCCCTGAATCTGTAATTCTCTATCCTTTACATGAGTAACAAGGATATGCACAGGATCTTTACCGATGACAGGAAACGAACCAGACTTCAGTCTGATTACCTCCAACTCGAACGGTACTGTCTCTTCTACTGCCTTATGCTGTTCTGACAGAACGTCTGATAGGTTAATTAACATCTTTAACACTCCTATTCATACCTAAACTATTATACCATGTAAAATAAGTTTGTCAACAAAAAAACTACAGATTCTGACAGAAAAGAGTCAAAAGGGGTCTGACCCTTTTGCACTCCATTTTCTGAATATTCTGATAAATCAGACACATATATTTTTTCTTTTCCAGATTTATTTTACGAGAGCTAATGTTTCTCTTGCAATTGCCAGTTCTTCATTTGTAGGAATTACAAATACTCTTACTTTTGAGCCTGGCAGGGAAAGTTCGATTTCTTTTCCTCTTGTATCATTAGCCACTTTGTCAAATTCTATTCCCAGGTAACCAAGATATGTGGATACTTCAGCACGCACAAGCTCATCATTTTCTCCGATGCCAGCTGTAAATGCGATAACATCAACGCCATTCATGGCAGCTACATAGCTTCCGATATATTTTGCTACTCTGTAAGAGAATACTTTGAGGGCAATCTGTGACTTTTTGTCGCCTTCCTGTGATGCTGTTGTCAAATCTCTAAAGTCGCTGGAGTAGCCTGACAATCCCTGTACGCCTGACTTTTTGTTGAGTATGTCCATGAGCTGTTCAATGTTCATGTTTTCTTTCTTCGCAAGGAATTCCAGAATAGCCGGGTCAATATCACCGGAACGGGTTCCCATTACCAGACCTTCCAATGGTGTAAGTCCCATGGATGTGTCCACGGATTTTCCGTTTAATACCGCACATACGCTTGCTCCGTTTCCAAGATGGCATACGATTGCCTTTGTATCATCGTAAGATTTGCCAATAAGCTCCGCTGCTCTCTTTGACACAAAACTGTGGCTTGTTCCGTGGAAACCATAGCGTCTTATTTTATACTTTTCATAGTACTCGTAAGGCAGTCCGTACATATATGCCTTCTCCGGCATTGTCTGATGGAATGCTGTATCAAATACTGCTACCATAGGAGTATTTGGCATTAAATTTTCACATGCGTTTACACCAATCAGGTTTGCAGGATTATGTAGGGGAGCCAAATCATTGCACTCCTCAACTGCTTTCTTCACTTCTTCTGTAATGATTACGGATGAAGCAAACTTCTCCCCGCCATGTACCACACGGTGTCCCACTGCCCCAATCTCATCCAGGCTCTTTATAACTCCAGTTTCAGCGTCTGTAAGAGCGTCAATCACATACTGAATTGCCTCTGTATGGGTAGGCATTGCTTTCGCTGATTTCACCTTTTCCCCGCCTGCTGCCTGATAAGTAAGGCTTCCGTCAATTCCAATTCTTTCGCAAATACCCTTTGCCAGTACTTTCTCTACTTCAGCGTTAATTAACTGGAATTTTAGAGAAGAACTTCCACAGTTGATTACTAATACATTCATTTCTTTAACCCTCCCTTAGTTATACATAAAATAATTTGTCTCATTTATATTTATGACTGTGCCTGAGCTTGTACTACTGTAATTGCTACAACACCTGCGATGTCTGCAGCACTGCATCCTCTTGATAAATCATTGACAGGAGCGGCGATTCCCTGAGTAAGCGGTCCGTAAGCTTCAGCTTTTCCGAGTCTCTGTACCAGCTTATATCCAATATTTCCAGCATCCAAATCTGGGAAAATCAATACATTAGCATGTCCTGCCACGGAACTGTCGGGCGCCTTTGACTCTCCAATTTCCGGCACGATGGCAGCATCCAACTGTAATTCTCCATCCAGCTTCAAATCAGGTGCCAGCTCTTTTGCGATTTTTACAGCCTCAACCACTTTATCGACATCTGGATGCTTTGCACTGCCTTTTGTAGAGTGTGACAGCATTGCAACAATAGGTTCTTTTTCCTGTCAGCGCCTGGAAAGATTCTGCGGAAGATATGGCGATATTAGCCAGCTTCTCAGAATCTGGGTTTTGCTCCAGACCTGCATCTCCGAAAACAAATGTTCCGTTGGCTCCCATATCACAGTCCGGCACAACCATAACAAAAAATGCTGAAACCAGTTTTGTTCCCGGCTTTGTCTTCAAAATCTGAAGGCATGGGCGCAATGTATCTGCTGTAGAGTGGCATGCCCCAGATACCATTCCGTCAGCATCCCCCATCTTTACCATCATAACGCCATAATAGAGGTAATTATTCAGCATCAGCTCTCTTGCCTGCTCCTCTGTCATGCCCTTTTTCTGACGAAGCTCTACAAGCTTGGCAATATAGGCCTCTGTCTTTTCGTTTGTCGCCGGATCTACGAACACAGCTCCTGAAAGATCATAACCCTTTCCATTCTTCTCAATCTCTTCTTTGCTGCCTACAAGTATCAGATTTGCTGTTCCTTCTTTCAATACCGTCTCAGCTGCTTTGTAAGTTCTGGCATCCTCTGTCTCCGGTAATACAATTGTTTTCTTATTGGACTTCGCTCTTGCTTTGATTTCATCAATAAATCCCATGATTTAAAGCCACCTTTCATTTTTTCTCATTATTTCAATTATACTCTAAATAATTTTTGCATACAAGTAGACAACGTGTGTATTTTTAAATACAATCCTCAATTCTTCGTTATTATTTTCACAATATCAGCCTTTTAAATGAAAGATAACTGTCACAATATTAAAATATACCAGAATTGTACATGTATCCAAAAGTGTGGTGATAATAGGTGCCGCCATAATTGCGGGGTCCATCCCTATCTTTTTTGCCAGAAGAGGAAGGGTACAGCCTATACATTTTGCCATAATTACCACCGCCATCATTGTAATTCCAAGAGCCAGTGACAACATAATATTCTGACCGTACATGATATAAATCCTTATACCATTGACTGTCGCCAGAAGGAGGCTCACTACCACTGCCACCCGGATTTCCTTGAAAATAACCTTGAAAATATCACTAAACTGAATCTCTCCAACCGCCAGACCGCGGATAATCAAAGTTGAACTCTGAGAACCACAGTTTCCGCCTGTTCCCATAAGCATGGGGATAAAGGTAATTAAAACAGGCATCACCGCCATAGCTTTCTCATAATGTCCCAGAATTTCTCCTGTTATGGTGGCAGAAAGCATGAGCAGCATCAGCCAGAGACTTCTGTTTTTCGCATGTTTGAGTACTGTGGTGCCAAAATAAGAGTCCTCATTAGGGCTGACACCGGCCATGATACTGATATCTTCTGTTACCTCATCCTGCAAAACCAGCATGGCGTCATCAACCGTTACAATACCAACCAGGCAACTTTCATGGTCTATAATGGGAATTGCAACAAGTCCATACTTTTTAATTGTTTTTGCAACATCCTCCTGATCATCCAGGGTTTCAGCACAAAGCACATTTTCGTCCATAATTTCTTTGATTAATCTGGACTCACCTGCCGTCAGCAAATCCTTCACATCCACTGCGCCGACCAGCTTTTTCTTCTCTGTCACGTAACAGGTATAGATAGTCTCTTTATTGATACCGACCTGGCGGATTTTCAAGATTGCCTCTGCCACGGTCATTTCTTTTCTCAGACTGATGTACTCTACATTCATGATGCTGCCGGCACTGTCCTCCGGATACTGGAGCAGAACATTAATTTGCTTTCTTGTATCCTCATCTGTTGCTAACAGCAGTCGGTCCACAACATTGGCAGGCATTTCTTCCAGAACGTCTACCGTATCATCCACATACATCTCATCCATGACTTCTTCCAGCTCAGAGTCTGTCAGGGCATTAATCAAGTGTTCACGCATATCGCTGTTCATATCCGTAAAAACCTCAGCAGCTTCCTCCTTCGCCAGAAGACGGAAAATCAAAATAGCCTGCCGTGTATCAATATCTTCCATCAATTCCACAATGTCGACAGGATGTATGGTTTCCAGTTTTTCTTTTAATTCTTTAAATCTGCGCTGTTCCAGAAGTCCAAGTATGATTTCTCTCTCCATACCATACACCCTCCTTCTTTTGTTTTAGTTTTAGCAAATAACCTCTATAAGTCTACACTATTTTATAGTATAATAGTTAATAAATTGATATACAAGGAGATTTTCATGAAAATTGTTGGTTTAATCACAGAATATAATCCATTTCACAACGGACACCAATATCATATTGAGAAAGCAAAGGAAGTTACAGGTGCCGACACAGCCATCGTTATTATGACCGGTGATTATGTTCAGAGAGGTACCCCTGCCATCATGCCAAAATATATCCGCGCTGAGATGGCTTTAAAATGCGGCGCAGGGGCAGTGTTTGAACTCCCCGTATGTTACTCCACCGGGAGTGCTGAACTTTTTGCCACAGGTGCCGTCTCTTTTCTGGACCGCCTTGGAATTGTAGATTCTATCTGTTTCGGAAGTGAATCCGGTGACCTGGAATGTCTGCAAAATGCCGCCGACATTTTATGTGAGGAACCGGCGGCATACAGAGAATTCTTACAGAACAATCTGCGGGAAGGCATGTCTTTTCCCGTTGCCAGACAAAAAGCCCTGTCCTCTTATATAGAAGGTTCAAGCTGTGCAACACTGCTCGGCGACCCAAATAATATTTTGAGTGTGGAGTATTTAAAGGCATTAAAAAAACTCGGCAGTTCCATCAAGCCTTATACAATCCGGCGTGAGGGCGCCGATTACCACGATACTTCATTGAGCTCCAGTTACAGCTCCGCGTCAGCCATACGCTCCCTGCTTGCATACTCCAGCTCTGCAATCAGCACCAGCGCCGGTAACACTTTTGACAACATTCCTTTTTCCAATATCCTGACTCAGCTGGAAGATCAGGTGCCGGTTTCATGCCTGGAGTTATTAAAAGATTATCACCGTGTTCAGTATCCAGTATACCAAAATGATTTTTCTCTTATTATGAAATACAAGCTGCTGAACAAATCCTCCAAGGATTTGACCAGATATATGGACGTATCCCCGGAGCTGGCCAACCGTATCAGCAACCAGTTAAATAATTTTTTCAATTATAAACAGTTTTGTGACCTTCTAAAGACAAAGGAAACCACCTATACACGTATCAACCGGGCACTCCTGCACATTATGTTAGGAATTAAAAAAAGTACGGTGGAAGAATACGTTAACGGTGGTTACCATTACTATGCCCGTCTTCTGGGTGTCCGCAAGGATCAGCAAAAGATATTGAGCAGCATCGCCAAAAACAGCACACTGCCTTTGCTGACCAACCTTTACGACACGGATAAAATCCCCCAGACCGGACAAAAAATGCTCTATCACGACATTCTGGCCTCTAATCTCTATAAATCTGTTATTACAGATAAGTTTAGAACAGCCTTTGAAAATGAATACAAACAAGCCATAATCAAAGTATAACTGCCTTAATTTAATCTGCAATCACCTTTTTCATACAGGTGACAGCCATGGCGCCTGCCCCTATGTGGCAGGCTACGCTTAATGAAAGCGGGCCTTCTATAATCTCATATTGAGGAAACTTTTCATGGATTTCCTGTTTCCAGGCTTCTGCATCTTCCCGGCTGCATGTGTACGCCATACCCAAAACCATCTGGCCTTCATCTCCTGCAAACCGCTCTGCCAAATCCGTTTCTATAGCTTTAAGCATTGCACGCTTTGCCGCTTTCCATCCCCTCACTTTTGCGTAAGCATCCAGCTTGTCCCCTGAATCTGTAATACAGGCTTCAAATTTAGAACAGTCCCCAGTGTCGCCGCTGCGGGAGTGATTCTTCCGCCTTTTTTCAGATATTTCAAAGTGTCCACTGTAATATAGATGCTGGCCTCAAGCTTTCGCCTCTCCAGAATTTCTTTCATTTCCGAAGCCGATTTTCCAGCCCTTCTCAGCTCTATTGCATCCAGAACCGATTGCACCTGTGTAACTGAAATTCTTTGGTTGTCCACCACCTGCACCCTTCCATCGTAGTCCTGGGACAATGTGACAGCCACCTCACAACTGCTGCTCAATCCGCTGGACATGGGAATATGGACGACCTCATCATGCTCCTCAAGGAGACGGTCCCAGAGTTCCAGGACATCCCCCGGTGACGGCTGCGATGTTGAAATATCGGAATCCTCACCTAGCTTTTTATAAAATTCTTCCTGCGTCAATGTAATATCTTCCAGGAAAAGTTCCCCATCAATAAAAAACGGCATGGGAACTACAAAAATTCCCATCTCCTCCCCCTGTTTCTGGGTAATTCCGCTATTACTATCTGTTACAATCGCAATCTTTTTCATAAGTCTTTCCCCTGTTTTAGTTTTTAAAGCTATGGATTGGCGCTGGGATTCTGCCTTCCCGGCCGACGAACGCCTCACAGCTAAATTCGTTTACCGGCATAATGGGAGCATATCCGAGAAGTCCGCCAAATTCAGCCACATCTCCCACATCTTTTCCAATCACCGGAATCAGACGCACTGCTGTGGTCTTCTGGTTCACCATTCCAATCGCCATTTCATCCGCAATAATTCCTGAAATTGTGCTGGCCGTAGTTTTTCCCGGAATCGCTATCATATCCAGGCCCACAGAACAAACACAAGTCATAGCCTCCAGTTTTTCCAGTGTGAGGGCCCCCAAATTTACTGCATCTATCATTCCCTGGTCCTCACTTACCGGAATAAACGCTCCGCTTAAACCTCCAACATAAGACGATGCCATTACACCGCCCTTCTTCACCTGGTCATTCAACATAGCCAAGGCAGCGGTAGTGCCCGGTGCGCCGACCCTTTCCAGTCCGATTTCTTCCAAAATTTCTGCCACACTATCTCCAACTGCCGGAGTCGGCGCCAGTGACAAATCAATAATCCCAAACGGAATGCCCAGCCTCTTGGACGCTTCGCCCGCCACAAGCTGACCAACCCGGGTTACTTTAAAGGCGGTCTTCTTGATTGTCTCACAGAGTTCCTCAAAACCTTTTCCGCGCACTGCCTCCAAAGCTTTCTTCACAACTCCAGGTCCGCTGACCCCCACGTTAATCACCGCATCAGCCTCCGTCACACCGAGAAAAGCGCCTGCCATAAACGGGTTGTCATCCGGAGCATTACAGAAGATAACTAACTTTGCACAGCCGAGAGAATCCTTTTCCTTTGTGGCCTCGGCAGTTTCTTTGACAATTTCACCGCACAGGCGCACAGCATCCATATTGATGCCTGTTTTTGTAGAGCCTACATTTACAGAACTGCAAATTCTTTCTGTCCGGGACAATGCCTGAGGGATGGAGCGGATTAAATGAATGTCGCTTTGAGTCATTCCCTTGGAAACCAGTGCAGAATAACCTCCAATAAAGTTGACCCCCACTTCCTTTGCCGCCTTATCCAGCGTTTCAGCAACCGTCACATAATCCTCAGGACTCTTGCATGCAGCTCCCCCTATCAGTGCGATTGGAGTAACTGAAATTCTTTTATTTACAATTGGAATCCCAAATTCTTTCTCAATATCGTTTCCTGTGGAAACCAGCTTTGCCGCCACTGTTGTAATCTTTTCGTATATTTTGCGGTTCATCTCCTGCAAATCAGAATCAATACAGTCAAGCAGGCTGATACCCAGTGTAATTGTGCGGACGTCCAGATTCTCCTGTTCAATCATCTGATTCGTCTCTGATACTTCATACATATTAATCATCGCGCTTACCCTCTTTTCATTTCCTGCTTTTTATAATCTGTGCATCTTCTCAAAAATATCTTCTCTCTGGCAACGGATATTCACGCCAATTTCCTGACCCAGTTTTTCCATCTCGTCGCAGATTACCGTAAAGTCTTTGGACAAATCTGTCACATCTACAATCATCATCATGTTAAAGTATCCCTGTACGATTGTCTGGGAAATATCCAGGATATTAATTTTATTGTCCGCCAGATATGTACACACTCTGGCAATAATTCCTACTGTATCTTTTCCAAGCACAGTCACGATACACTTTTTCATTTTCTATTCCTCCCTAAACTGTAATAATCTGTGAAATCATATCTCTTCTGGCAACGGATATATTCAAATCCTCGCCCCGGTAATCATTACTGCCCAGGGTTACCTCTAGTTTCACTGTCTCATAAGCAAGCTCTGCATAATTATTTTCATGGCTTAAATGCCCGAGCAGTATATATTTCAAATTGTCGTGCAGTATATTGCATAAAAGTCTTCCCGTGGACTCATTGGACAAATGTCCCTTATCCCCGAGCACACGCCGTTTCAGATAATAAGGATAAGCTCCCACCTCCAGCATGTGAACGTCATGGTTGGCTTCCAAAAGCACTGCATCCAGGCTCTGAAGCTTCGACACTGTATATTCATTGTAAATGCCCAAATCCGTGGCAACTGCGACAGACTTGCCGCCAGTGCTCATTCTGTAACCGGACGGTTCATTTGCATCGTGAGAAATAGAAAAGGGATCTACCATAATATCCCCAATTGTAAAACTCTCATCTATATGTATGGGATTCAAAAGCCCCTCCGGCAGTTTACCCAGTGAGGAATAACTCTTAATCCCCGCGATTGTTCCAGGTGTGGCATAGATAGGAACCTCATATTTCCTGCTAAAAACGCCAAGTCCCTGTATATGGTCTGAATGCTCGTGGGTAATCAAAATCCCATCCAGCTCTTCTCCCTTTATGTCTAATTCTTTTAACCCGGCATCAATCTTCTTCTTGCTGATTCCTGTGTCTACAAGCAGGTGAGTGTTGTCACATCCTACGTAAATACAGTTGCCGCTGCTGCCGCTTGCAATACTGCATAACCTCATATTAGTTCTCCTATTTGTTTCTTTGTCATCTCAAATTCCCCGCTGTTGTCAATCACCGCACTGCACACTTGACGAAATACAGATTCCGGGGACTGAGACTGTATCATCCGGCTGATGGTCTCATCAGAATATCCCCTGGACTTCTTCAGCCGCTCTCTTCTCACACTTTCTTCTGTATAAATATACCACAGTTCCTCACAAATGTCTTCATATCCGGCTTCCGGCAGAAGGGCCGCTTCAATAATATACAGCGGCACTCCCTTCTCTTTCTTCTCTACGATATCTTGTTTTACCCATTGTTTCACCGCCGGATGAACAATATCATTTAACAGCTTTCTTTTTTTCTCATCCTGAAAAATAACTGCTGCCAGTTTTCTTCTGTCCAGCTTCTCCATCTTCTCCAACAATCTCAGAACCAAACTGCTCTACAATCTGATTATAACAGTTCGTTCCTCTTCTTTGAAGATTTCTCGCCACCTCATCCAACTGACAGACAACTGCATTATATTTTTCTGCCATATAGCGCAGGACTTCACTTTTCCCGGAGCCCACACCACCAGTGATTCCCAATACCTTCATCGGTCTTCCTCTTTATTTCGCCTCATACCAGCTGTCACCTGTATGCATATCTATAATCAAAGGCACATCCAGGTCCGCAGCCTGTTCCATCTGTCTTTTCAGTATTTCTTTTACCTCTTCTATCTCATCCTTATAGGCTTCAATAAGAAGTTCGTCATGAACCTGCAGAATCAGTTTGGATTTCAGCCCTTTTTCTTTCAGTTCTCTGTTTACGCCAATCATGGCAATCTTCATAATATCTGCCGCAGAGCCCTGAATTGGGGCATTCATAGCCACACGTTCCCCAAAGTTGCGCTGCATAAAGTTACTGGATTTTAATTCCGGCACAGGTCTTCTTCTGCCAAACAGGGTCACAACATAGCCATCTTCCTTTGCATGTGCCACCGTATCATCCAGAAAACGTTTGATTCCGGGATAGGTTTCAAAGTAGTTCTCAATATACTGCTTTGCCTCTTTCTGTGTGATGCTCAAATCCTGACTCAATCCAAAGGAGCTGATTCCATATACAATCCCAAAGTTTACAGCCTTTGCATTGCGGCGCTGTAATTCAGTCACCTCATCAAACGGTGTGTGGAATACCTGGGATGCAGTCATCCGGTGAATATCTCTCGCCTCTTTATATGCCTGAATCAGTTTCTCATCCCCGGAACAGTGAGCCAGTATTCTCAGCTCTATCTGCGAGTAGTCCGCATCAATGAAGACACAGCCTTCTTTCGGCACAAAAACCTTTCTGATTAATCTGCCAAGCTCCATCCTCACTGGAATATTCTGCAGATTAGGCTCTGTACTGCTGATTCGTCCCGTAGCTGTAATGGTCTGGTTAAACTTTCCATGGATTCTTCCATCCGAACCGATATAAGCCGACAAACCGTCCGCATAAGTGGATTTCAGCTTTGAAAGCTGACGGTACTCCAAAATCTTTTCCACAACTGGATACTCCGGCGCCAGTTTATCCAGCACATCCGCTGCTGTGGAATAGCCTGTCTTCGTCTTCTTTCCATTTGGAAGACCCATATGCTCAAAAAGAACAACCGCAAGCTGCTTGGGAGAATTGATGTTAAAAGATTCCCCTGCCATTTCAAAAATCTCTTTTTCCAGCTCCACAATCTTGCTGCCAAGCTGCTCCCCATAAAAGCGAAGTGCCTCTCCCTCTACCTGAATACCTGCCTGTTCCATATCAAACAAGGTAAACACCAGAGGCATCTCAATATCCTGAAACAAATGATACATTCCCTCGGCCTGCATCTTTTCCTGCAAAGGCTTTGCACAGGCAAATGCAGTGTACGCCTCATAACAGGCTTTTGTCATAATATCTGTTTCGCCGTTTATCAAAATTCCCAGCTGTTCCCTGGCCACATCTTCATAATCATAATTACTTTTCAGCGGATTCAGAAGATAGGCTGCCACTGTTGCATCAAAGCAGTTTTCCTGTTTTGTAATCTTAATATCGGCTAAATATTTTTTCAAATCAAACATAGAAAATATGGTTACCCTGGCTGCAACTTGCGAAAGTTTTTCAAACAGATATTCCATATCCATATCTGCCCCGCACACTACGGAGTATATCTTATCCTCCCCGTATGCAATACTTACCCTGCCATACCCGGATGGGTGTGCAAATAGGGGAAGTACATTTCCCACATCCTCAGTAATAGAAACACCTGCGCACTCCGCCTGAGATGCTTCCTCAAAGACCTTGTCCGCCGCCTTTTTATCTGTAATTTCTTTAAAACAGGATTCGATGCTGTCCACAGAAGATTTTACATCGAACCTGCTCAGCAGGTTTTTAAACTCAAGCTTCTGAAAATACACATGGGCTTCTTTTGTATAGGGATTTTCATATTTGGCCTCATTCAAATCAAAGGAAATATCCGCATGGAGGTCAATGGTAGCCAGAGTCTTGCTCATACATGCCTGCTCCCAGAATTCCTGGAGATTCTTGCTTGCCCGCGGAGGCTTAATCTCACCTGCATGCTCATGGGCATTTTCAATAGAACCATATTCTGAAATAATCTTTGTAGCTGTCTTCTCGCCTACCCCCGGAACCCCCGGGATATTATCAGAGGCATCACCCATCAACGCTTTCACATCAATAAATTCTTTCGGTGTAACCCCATATTTTTCTTTTACATCTGCGGCAAAGTAATCCTCCACCTCTGTTCTCCCCTGTTTTGTCTTGGGTATGCGGATTTTCACACGCTCTGTGGCAAGCTGCAAAGTATCTCTGTCCCCGGAAATAACAGCCACATCCAGCCCTTCTTCCTCACAGATGCGGGAAATTGTTCCCAGAAGGTCATCCGCCTCTAGGCCAGCCTGTTCAATAATCTCAATATTCATAGCCTTGAGGACTTCCTTCATCACCGGAACCTGCTGCCGCAGGCCTCCGCCATGGGCTTTCTCGTGCCTTTGTAATCCTCATACATCTCATGCCTGAATGTAGGGGCATGGACATCAAAAGCTACCGTCAGATATTCCGGCTTCTCCTCGTCCAAAACCTTAAACATAATATTCAAAAACCCATAAATAGCGTTCGTATGAAGTCCTTCTGAATTAGTCAAATCGGGTACTCCATAGAACGCCCTGTTTAAAATACTGTGGCCATCTATTAATACTATTTTTTTATTCATTCTTCATTCTCCACATCCCTGTCACTGTGTTGTGTAAAATCTGGTTTTTCTTAGTCTTACCGATTATTACTCAGTTATATTAAAGTATACACTAAAATCTTTCTTTTTAAAAGATTATTTTTATGTTATGATGTAACATAGTACAGTCATGAAGGACAAGACAAAGCTGAATTAAACCGCAGCATGACCAGCCAGAACCAGAAGTTACTGATTATGAGATGAAAAGGAGAATACTATGGACGGAATTATTTTTGACGTAGACGGAACTTTATGGGATTCCACAGAAACTGTTGTTGAAGCCTGGAATCAGGCAATTATAGAAAATGCAGATTTGGATGTAACAGTAGATACTTCTATCTTAAAAAGTTTGTTTGGAAAGACAATGGAAGAAATATATGAAGCGGTTTTCCCATCACTGCCAAAAGAAGAACAAAGCAGACTGGGAAATCTCTGTTTTGAGTACGAAAACCGCCTGCTTGAGACAAAACCAGGTACTCTGTATGCCGATGTTCCGGAAGTATTCCGCACACTTTCTAAAAAGATTCCTCTTTTTATCGTCAGCAATTGTCAGCGCGGATATATCGAAGTTTTTCTAAAAACCACCGGACTTGAAGACACAGTAACGGCCCATCTTTGTTACGGAGATACTTATACCTCCAAGGGACAGACTATTCTGCGGCTGATGAGAGAAAATGAACTGAAAGACGTGGTTTACGTGGGGGACACCCAAGGAGATTATCTGGCCTGCCAGGAAGCCCAGATTCCATTTATCTTCGTTGAGTACGGCTTTGGTGATGTGCCGGAGGCAACAGACAGAATCGAAAAATTAGCTGATTTACTGAAACGAGATTTTACAGCTTAATAACTGACAAAAAAAGAGCCGATAACCACATTTCCAGCTGTGTATTATCGGCTCACAGAATTTACTCAAAAAATTGATTCACAAATTCAACAGCACTCAATTTACTTTGCACTTGTTTATTCCAGATTTTTTTGTCAAGCAGTCCAGATAAGGGACTGCCTAAAATATTTTCGATTTGCTGTCTGTCAAAAGAATAACTGTTATCCGAAAAGTTGTAGGTTATTTGTGACAGATTATCAACAGCAGCCATAGCTGCAACGGAATTATAGATTAAATCCTGCTTTACTTTCTCTTCCCCGACAATCCCAATACTGTCCGAATAGTTTACACTCAAAGAACAATCATCTGAATTAATTTCAAATTTCATTGGGAGATTATTTAGCGGTAAAGTGCCAAACAAGTTGATAATATTACTTGAATTCCCGATATATGGGCTTTTGTAATTCTCAACCTCAGAAATATCATTGGTCAACGCGTCCGTCTGATTTCGTGCATATTCCACTTGTTTTGCCCGTTCAGTAGGAAGAATCCAAAATTGAATTGCACTGAACAGAATTACAGCAATCAATAAAAGCCCAATTATAATTTTGTTCTTCTTATTCATTTTCATACCCCTTTCTGTTTTTTATCAATAACTTTGTAAAGTTACTGAATGTTACAGGAACAATAGCGGTAAGCAGCGGCAAATAAAATCGTATTGCAATATTTGCCATTTGATAAGGCCCGCTAATATCAAGTGGTCTGTGAAACCAAATATTACTCCCAAATGTCAATGCCGCCACCATTCCAATACATACAACAAAAAATAGTCCCCAGACCACCCAGACAATTTTTTTGCGCCGTTCATTTGCCGGGATTGAAATAAATGCAACAGCATCAGATTGCTGTCTACTCCTGAAAAAATAAACAATACCCGAAATAACAGTAAGCAAAAGCCCCATGTAGCTGAATATTGCATAGCGGATAAAAAAGAGTAAGGGAAAGGAAAGTATCCAAAATATAGTGCAGTTGAGCAGCACAGCCTGAGAACATTCTGTATGGTATTTTCCGACATAAGTCAGTTGATTTCCGTCTATCAAACTATCAATGGAGGATAAGCTTTCTTTCGCTTTCCGGGCTGCAACACTTTCCTCAAAACCTTGTGCTATCAGGTCGTCCTGTTTCGCAGTCATATTGCTCAGTATTTCTTCTTTTAAGTCTTCTATTTCAGGCGTCAAACGTTGATGATGAAATAAATCATCAACATATTTTTTCAATTCTGTCATTCGCGGTTACCTCCTTGAAGCAGTTTTGTAATAATCTTCTGTGCATGAATCCATTCCACAAGGGCTTTTTCATAAGCTGCTTTACCACTTTCCGTAATGTGATAATATTTACGGCGGCCGCCCTGAGACTCATCTCCCCAATAACTGTTTATATTCCCCTGCTTTTCAAGACGTTTCAGACTTGTATATAATGACGGCTCTTTTAACTCATATTCATTATCGCTATTTACAAAAACAGCTTTCATAATTTCATATCCATAATTATCCCCTTCTATCAAAATTTTGAGAATAATGGTATCTATATGGCCACGAATCAAATCACTGTTTATATTCTGTTCCGGCATTTACTTCACCTCCATATTTAGAATATCAAATATTACTATGTGTGTCAATGTACTTTGTCACAAATAAACAAATATGCATTTCATTATCACCAAATAAAGACCATGTAAAATCAGACCTAAAGGACAGAAAAAGGCAGCATAGCCCTTATATCGGGACTGTGCCGCCTAATGAAAAATCACATTTTAAACTTTGTCTTGCCTTATCATCTTGAAACCTAAACGGTTTCTAATTTTTCTATCGCTTCAAGTTCTGTATTAACAAAGAAAAAATTCTTCCCCCTATTGCTCTCATAAATAAAATCTCGAAGGGGTTTACTATTGTATTTAGAATAGTCACCCCAAATAGCGAGTTTAAAACCATAATTAGTGTATTTTTGAAGGACTTCCCCTGCAAGACCTGTTGATAATACAAAAAAGTCATTGACAAGGCATGTTTTGGGAAGCACAATATTGTAAAGCTGTGTTTCGATGCCAACCGTCATGGCAAAGTCAAGTGCTGACTGTGTGTCGGTAATTAGAAGGTCATTGCTGCTGATTACTGCAATATTCTTATCATTTCCTCTAACAGCTATATTCATAAAATTTCTCCTCTCTTCTGCAAATTATTGAATAGGCAAAATTTGAATACCTTTTTCATAATTTTCTCCAATTTAAATTTTGTCTGATTCCTCTGTCGCAACTGAGATGATTTCCATTATTTCTTTCATAAAATAAATATTTCCCCATAAGGATATACGGATTTTATTTTCATGCTCTAAATGCTGCACATGCATTGTAGATCTGCCGTATTCCTGCGGTTTACAATTCAATGCTGCCGTAAGCATATTGACAATACGGCTGCTCTCATCAAAATCATCAATTTGAATATCAATTACAGAAGATACGATAGTTTTATCCCGAGTGCATGTAGTAACATCACAATTACGGTTATCTGTGCGTTCTGCAAAGACACTTAAGTCATGCCCTGTTATACGCCAACTCTTTCCTATTTTGTTTGCACGCAGCTTTCCCTCCCGTATATAACGTTGTATAGTCTTTGGGTGGATATTGAGCAGCTTGGACACTTGCTCCACTGTATAGTACTTTTCGTCCATCTTATCACTCCTTATTATTCCTAATATAAGTAATATTAAGTTATAATAAGGAATTTGTCAATAAAAATATAAGTATGATAAATTACATGAATCAAACCAATAGACAGGAAAAGACGGTACAGCCCTTACATTTGAGCTGTGCCGTCTAATCTAAAATCATTTTCTTATAACCATGTATCCTTATATTTCAGGGCTTTTCTCTATTTCCCGGCTTTTTCCACTGCCGCTTTCATACTTCTCACATATTCTTTCAAAGATTCCTCAGCCTTGCTTCCATATTTCTCTATTATCCGGACAATGGCACTTCCCACAATGGCTCCATCGGAAACTGCTGCCATCTGTTCTGCCTGTTCAGGCGTGCTGATTCCAAAGCCCACCGCTGCCGGTACATCTGTCACTTCCCGGATTGATGAAATCATAGACGCGATATCCGTCTCTATATTGCTTCTCACCCCGGTAACACCCATAGATGAAACTACATAGATAAAGCCTTTTGCTTCTTTTGCAATCATCTGAATTCGCTGTTTTGAGGTTGGCCCTATCAGGGAAATAATATCTACCTGATGTGCCTCTGCAATTTCTGACATTTCCCCTTTTTCCTCATAAGGCAAATCAGGGATAATGATGCCATCTACCCCCAGTTCTTCACACTTTTGAAAAAAGTTTTCATATCCATAATGGAATACCGGATTCAAATAGGTCAGAAATACAAGCGGTATCTGGCTCTTTTCTCTTATCCTACTTACAATTTCAAAAACTCCATCTACAGTCATGCCCTCTTTTAATGCCCGGATATTTGCATCCTGAATTACAACGCCTTCCGCTGTAGGGTCAGAAAAGGGAATGCCAATCTCCACCAAATCTGCTCCGGCCTCCTCAATTGCCTGAATGTAATCCACCGTTTTTTCCAATGACGGGTCACCCGCTGTCAAAAAAGCAATAAAAGCTTTTCCGTTCTCAAATGCATTTTTAATCTTACTCATGGATGTCCACCCCCTTATATCTGGCAATCGCCGCCACATCTTTATCTCCACGCCCTGACAGGCAGATAATCATAATCTCGTCCTTTTTCATAGCGGGCGCAATTTTCTTTGCATATGCCACAGCATGGGCACTTTCCACCGCACAGATAATTCCTTCTGTCCTCGCCAGATACTCAAATGCCTCCACCGCTTCATCGTCAGTTATTGCCGCATATTCCGCTCTGCCCGAATCTCTCAGATATGCATGTTCCGGGCCGATTCCCGGATAGTCCAGACCGGCAGAAATAGAGTATACAGGAGCAATCTGGCCATGCTCATCCTGGCAGAAATATGATTTCATTCCATGAAACACTCCCTTTTCTCCCTTTGCCATCGTTGCTGCATGCTTATCTGTATCTATGCCGCTTCCTGCTGCCTCACATCCAATCAACTTTACTTCTGCATCCGGGATAAAATTATAAAACATTCCCATAGCATTGCTTCCGCCGCCCACACAGGCTAGTACTGCGGAAGGCAGTTTTCCCTCCATCTCCAGAATCTGTTCTCTGGCTTCCTGGCTGATGATGCTCTGAAAATCTCTTACTATCATAGGGAACGGATGGGGCCCCATAACAGAACCGAGCACATAGTGGGTGTCAGATATCCTGCTGGTCCACTCCCGCATAGTCTCATTTACCGCATCTTTCAGTGTCTGAGTTCCGCTGGTCACTGAATGAACTTTTGTGCCCAGCAGCTCCATTCTGTATACATTCAAAGCCTGACGGTCTGTGTCCTCTTTTCCCATAAACACTTCACATTCCAACCCCAGCAATGCCGCTGCCGTAGCTGTGGCAACACCATGCTGTCCTGCACCTGTCTCAGCAATCACCCTGGTCTTTCCCATCTTCTTTGCAAGAAGAACCTGTCCCAGCACGTTATTAATCTTGTGAGAACCTGTGTGATTCAAATCCTCTCTCTTTAAATAAATCTTTGCTCCACCTAAATCCTCTGTCATTTTCTCCGCATAATACAACCGGGACGGGCGGCCCGCATAATCATTTAACAGGGTGGTCAATTCCTCCTGAAATTTTGCATCTTTCCTGTAATATTCGTATTGTTCTTCCAAATGAATCAATTCGTTCATAAGTGTTTCAGAGATATACTGTCCTCCAAACTCACCGTATCTTCCTTTCGACATCTCGAATCCTCCTAACTGCCTCTCTTATTTTTTCTTTGTCTTTTTTACCTTCTGTTTCCACTCCACTGCTCATATCCACCCCGCAGGGCTGTACCTGCTGCGCCGCATCAGCGACATTCCCCGGATGCAGCCCTCCAGCTAGAAAAAATGGTTTTGCAAGATACCCAATGCGCCCATAATCAAATGCCTGACCAGTGCCCCCTGCTCCGCTGTCTAAAAGCAGATAATCCACACTGCTGGAATCCCAGCACTCAATCTTTTCAGAAAAATCTTCTGCCGTCATAGATATCGCCTTTATAACAGGAACATCACAGCACTTCTTCAAATTTTCCATATATTCCACATCCTCACTGCCGTGAAGCTGCACTACATCTATAATCATCCTTTCAGCCAAATCCAGTATAACATCCAGTTTCTCATCCACAAAAACTCCCACAGCCAATATGCCTGGATTCAACTCACTTTTAAGTAAAGCCGCCTGCTCAGGCGTGACATACCTGCGGCTGTTTTTCGCAAACACAAAGCCAATCAAATCCGGCCTAACTTCATTCACCGCCTCAATATCTTCAAGACGGGTCAGCCCACAAATCTTAATCTTCATAATCCCTCCTTCCTGCAAAGAATCTCCACAAAGGGGTCAGTCCCTTTTGAACTCCATTATCAGAATATTCTGAAAACGGTCTGCAAAGGGGTCAGACCCCTTTGAACTCACTCAGCAGCTTGCTTTTATCGGCACTTCTCATGAGTGTTTCTCCTATCAGTACAGCATCTGTGCCATTTTTTCTCAACCGCCTTATGTCCTCAGCCGTTTTTATCCCACTTTCGGACACATATAGCACTTTATCAGGTACCAGGCTCCGAAGGCGCTCGCTTGTGTGAATATCCACCTGAAATGTTTTTAAGTCTCTGTTATTTACTCCCACTATCTTTGCACCGCATTCCAAAGCTCTTTTTACTTCTTCTTCCGTATGTGCTTCCACCAATACCGATAGTCCCAGTTCTTCGGCAATTCTCATATATTCCTGTAATTCTTGATTATCCAGTATTGCACAAATCAGGAGCACTGCTGATGCACCTATTATTTTTGCCTCATAGAGCATATAAGCATCTACTGTAAAATCTTTTCTTAAGATGGGGATGTTTACTTTCTGTGAAATTTCCTTTAAAAGGTGTCACTCCCCTGAAAATAATAAGGTTCCGTCAGAACTGACAGTGCGGATGCTCCCGCCGCTTCGTATTCTTCTGCTATTTTCAGATAAGGAAAATCTTCTGCTATCACGCCTTTTGAAGGGGAAGCTTTCTTTACTTCACAGATGAAAGACATTCCTTCTCTCTTCAAAACTCTTTCAAAAGGAAATGAAAACCTCCCTCCTTGCTCCTCTTTCTCTTTATATGCCAGCTTATATGCCTCTTCTTTTAATCTTTCCTCTGGTGTACTTTTCTTTTTTTCCTCTATTCTTACTCTTGTCTTAGCTGCAATTTCATCTAATATCATATTTACCCGCCTTACTCTTCGTCATTGGAATACTGAATAAATTGCTCTAACTTTTCGTTAGCCTTACCACTGTCAATAGTTTCTTCGGCAAGCTTCACGCCCTCTTCCAGAGTATCCGCTTTCCCCGCCACATAAAGAGCCGCCCCGGCGTTTAAAAGAACTGCATTTCGTTTCGCTCCCCGCTCCTCACCCTGCAAGATTGCACGGGCAATTTGGGCATTATCCTGTGGTGTTCCCCCTGTCAGCTCCGATTTATCACATCGGGCAAATCCAAACTGTTCCGGGGTAATGGTGTAAGAGTGGAATTCTCCATCCTTGATTTCACACACAGTGGTAGGTGCACTCATAGATATTTCATCCAATTTATCCTGGCCGTAGACCACCATTGCATTTTTTACCCCCAGCTTCGCCAGCACTCTCGCCAGAGGCTCCACGAGCGCTTCTTCATACACTCCCATCACCTCCATATTTGCCCCTGCCGGGTTAGCCAGAGGGCCAAGAATATTAAAAATAGTCCGTATTCCCAACTCTTTTCTGACTGGCGCGACATATTTCATAGCAATATGGTAATTCTGGGCAAATAAGAAACAGATTCCAATTTTCTCCAAGAGTTGTGCACTTTTCTCAGGCGGTATAGTAATTTTCACGCCAAGCGCCTCCAGGACGTCAGCCGCACCACTCTTGCTGGATGCTGCACGGTTTCCATGTTTCGCTACAGGCACCCCCGCCGCCGCAATTACCAGAGAAGAGGTGGTTGAAATATTAAAAGAATTTGCCCCATCACCGCCTGTGCCTACAATTTCCAGGGCATCCACATTGTGCAAAAGCTTAACACAGTGCTCCCTCATGCCTGCTGCCGAAGCTGTAATCTCATCAATAGTCTCCCCCTTCAGGCTCATGGCCGTCAGATAAGAACTCATCTGCACATTGCTCGCTTCCCCGCTCATAATCTCATCCATAACCTGATAAGCTTCCTTATATGTCAAATCTTCCTTGTTTGCTAACTTTAAAATTGCTTCTTTAATCATCATAATTTATTTCCTTTCTACCACCTGCATGGCTGAACTGTTATAAAAAGTTTCTGATAATTTGTGCCCCGTCCGGTGTCAAAATGGATTCTGGGTGAAACTGTACTCCATACACTGGATATTCCCGGTGCTCTACTGCCATGATTTCTCCATCTTTTGTCCGGGCTGTTACTTTGAGCGCAGAAGGCAGGGTTTCTTCATCCACCGCAAGTGAGTGATATCGGGCCACCTGTATGCTTTCCTTCATTCCCTTAAAGAGTTTACTGTCCCGGTCCAAAGATGCTTGTGATGTTTTCCCATGCATCAACTGTGTGGCATAAGTAATTTTTCCGCCGAACGCCTGGCAAATTGTCTGATGTCCCAGGCATACCCCAAGTATGGGGATTTCTCCCGCCAGCTTTTCTACAACTTCCAGACAAATGCCCGCATCATCAGGTCTGCCGGGCCCCGGTGACAGGATGATAGCTTCCGGTTTCATTTCACGGATTTCCTCCACAGTTCTTTCGTCATTGCGGATGACCACAATATTTTCCTGTTCTGCTCCAATCAATTGATATAGATTGTAAGAAAAACTGTCATAATTATCAATCAATACTATCATGATTCCATCCCCTCTCCCGCTTTTTCAATGGCATTTGTCACAGCTTTGGCCTTATTCAGACATTCTTGATATTCCATCTCAGGCACACTGTCCGCTACAATTCCAGCCCCGGAACACACATAAATATGTCCGCTCTTGGCATAGGCCATTCTGATAGCGATACACGTATCTAAGTTTCCTGTAAAATCAATGTATCCCACCGCGCCACCGTAGATGCCGCGCTTACAGTCTTCCAACTCATCAATAATCTCACATGCCCGTATTTTAGGCGCTCCGGATAAAGTTCCTGCGGGGAGAATTGCATCTATGGTGTCCATAAAATCTTTGTCTTCCCGAATTTCACCTCTCACGGTAGAACCAATATGCATTACATGTGAAAACCTCTCAATACTCTGATATTTTTCTAATTTCACTGTACCAATCTTACTGATTTTTCCAATATCATTTCTTCCCAAATCCACCAGCATATTATGTTCTGCCAGTTCTTTTTCATCTGCCAGAAGTTCCTGCTCCAGACGCTGGTCCTCCTCATAGGTATCTCCCCGTTTCCTCGTACCCGCCAAAGGAAAGGTGTGAAGTTCTCCATCCTCCAGCTTAACCAGTGTTTCAGGGGAAGCACCCGCAATTTCAATATCCTTGCTGGAAAAATAAAACATATAGGGTGAGGGGTTCGTACTTCTCAAAACCCGGTACACATCCAGAATACTTCCCTCTATTTCCGCCGACAGACGGTTGGATAACACCACCTGGAAAATATCTCCCTCATAGATATGATGTTTTGCCTGCTCTACCATCTTGCAGTATGTTTCCTCTGTAAAATGAGGTTTCAGTTCACTTTTTAATGTCAGTGGAGCATACTGTTTTCGTTCTCCTGTTGTCACAATGCTTTTTAGTCTGTCCAGACGCCCAAGTGCTTTTTCATATTCCTGTTTTACATCTCCGTCCAGCGACATGCTTACAATCAAAATCATTTTCTGCCTTAAATTATCAAATACAATAACCTGGTCAAAAAGCATCAAATCCACATCTCTAAAATGTGCTTCATCTCTCGCGTTAAGTTTTAATGATGGTTCTGCATACTTAATATAATCATAAGAAAAATATCCTACCAGACCACCCGTAAAAGAAGGCATTCCCTCTACTTTCGGTGCCCGGTGATTTTCCACAATCTCACGAATGTATTCTCCCGGATAGGCAGTCTCAAACTCTTTTGTTTCTCCATTCTTAATGCAGCACACTCCATTTCTGCAGCTAATCTCCATGGTAGGTTCAAACCCCAGAAAGCTATAACGTCCCCAACGTTTAGCATCCTCAGCACTCTCCAGCATATAACAATGCTCACTCACATTTTTCAAGACCTGTAACACCCCGATAGGTGTATACATATCTGAAAATAACTCTACACTAACCGGCATGGTGTGATATTTGCCGGTTGCCGCAAACTCTTTTGCTTTCTTTAAATCTGGATAAGCCATAAATACTCCTTTCAGTCAGGGATTTCTTCAAAGGGGTCTGACCCCTTTGAAGACCATTTTCTGAATATTCTGATTTTTCCTGAATAATACAAAAAATCCGCCCCTGACATTACAAATTTAGGTAATGTCAAGGACGGATTGAAAATTCAATTCGCGGTGCCACCTTGATTCACAGAAGACGATTCCCCTGTGCACTTAACAAGATACTAACATATCTCTGGCGACTGACGTACGCCCTTACGTCATGTTATACTAAGCTTTCAGCCTTTCCCACATGCCCTCAGCGGTCCATTTAACAAACTGCGTTTACCTGATTCCCACCACCTCAGGCTCTCTGTGAATGCACGATATGTTTTTATCTCCGCTTCAACGGTTTCACTTATGAAGTTATGGTCTATTATATACGCTCTTCTTCAAAAATGTCAATGTGCAAATTTATCTTTTTTCACACTTTTGTTTTACATTTTGTTCTTTCCGCGTTTAACTACTTATTAAATTCCCTTTTTATACAGCAAATAAGAATATGCAGAGGGGATAATCAAAATTGCAGCTATGACCACTATGAACAATATCAGAAGCTGCAAAAATGCGTTTAAAATAAATATAAGCCCTCCTGCAATAAACAGCTTTCCTGAAAGCCTGCTGGTCCGGTTCCAGTTCTCTGTGCTGTTTAGCGTCCATGGCAGCCTGATTCCCACCGTGTAGCTTTGTTTACTCTTTGGCATATAATTTCCAATTGCAAGAAACATGACTCCTATCAGAAGACACGCCCCCATACCTATGTTCAAATGCATCCCCACTGCCATGCCATAAATCATAAGACAGCAAACCCATGATGTGACGGGAACAATACAGAGCACTACATTTAACATTTTAGGACTGATATTTTTTCTCTTAGGATCATTTAAAGTTCCAAATATGCAAATCAGATGTATCAGCAGCAATAATGAGGGCAGGCCAAACACTGCGAAACCTTTGCTGCTCCAACCATTTGCCACATTATTCATTCCCCAGTGCGTGGCAATTGTATCCGGCAGTTTATTCCAGAGTAAAATCCCCGCCAACATTGGAAGTATGGCCATGATACTTGTGATAATTATTCTTTTCAAATATAGTTTCATATTATTTATCTCCTTTCAAGTCTGACAGCCAAAGCATAATTTCCTCCACTACCGAGGTGTTCAATTCATAATAAACATAATTCTTCACCTTTGTCTCCCATACCAGATCAGCCTTTTTTAATACGCCAAGATGATAAGAAATGGTTGCCCCTGTCATATCAAAATGACTTCCGATTTCCCCGGCAGAGAGAGGCGCTTCTTTCAGCAATACTAATATCTCCCTGCGCACGGGGTCTGACAGCGCCTTAAATGTCTCTGCAAAACTCATCCGCATCCTTCCTTCCTTTCTTTCTCAAAACCTATTTAGAAATCTATCTAATTACTTTATATCACAGCCGACAGTAAAAAACAACAGGTATTTAGAATTTTATCTAAATACCTGTTTTCAACCAAATCCCACTATTTATTTTTCTGATTTGTTCTTGTTTTTCTTGTTCTGTCACTGCCAAAGACATCAAGGATATCTATATCAGGCATACCCACACTTCTATATGATTCAGATAATTGGGGACTTACCATTGCTTTTGACGTCTTTTTGCTGCCCATAGCCTCTTCTTCCGTCTCAAACAATCTGTCTTCCGGTAACTTCAACGCACCGCATGCCCCAATCAATTGTACAATATAAGTTTTACCCTGCTTGCTGACGACCTTTACCTGAACTACCTCTGAATTATCCTCTAAAATAAAGCATGTATCACCACGTTTAAACGGCATGTCACCCACCTCCTTCGATTACAAATCATTAAATCTAATACATACTATACGTTTTTTCCCTCTTGATGTCAACTTTGATATGCAAACATAATTAAACTCACAACGCTTTACCTTGATTTTAAATTTAAAATAATAATATATTGACATTATTGTGTATCACACAGTATAATATTAATGAGGTGATATTTATGTCAGAAAAAGAACAAATCCAAAACTTTATTACAGAGCTTCGCAGAGGCAGTTTAACTTTAGCTGTCCTGGGCTGTCTGAAGCAGCCCTATTATGGCTACTCTCTGCTTCAGGCAATGCAGGAAAAAGACATAGATCTTGAGGCTAATACGTTGTATCCACTTTTGCGGCGGTTAGAAAGCCAGGGATTGCTGACCAGCGACTGGGACACCAGTGAGAGCCGCCCGAGGAAATACTACTCCATCAGTGAAAAAGGCGAAACCGTATATAAAGAATTAATGGAAGAATGGGCAAAGATGCAGAGAAGCATAGAAGCTATCTGCGGAAAGGATGTGCACAATGGATAATTTAATTAACCGTTATGTTTATGATGTAACACATCGACTCCCGGAAAAAGACAGGGATGAGGTAAGAAAAGAATTGCAATCTAACATTTATGATATGTTGTCAGAGAATGCTGATGATGACGAAATAAAAACCGTTTTGTACAAACTGGGCGCCCCCGCCGACCTGGCAGAGAAATATCGTCAAAAACCCAGATATTTGATATCGCCGGCAGTTTACGAATACTACATCCAGACTTTAAAATGGCTTCTGCCTTTAGCTGGCAGCATAGGCTTAGTTGTTGGCATGGTTTCAGGCAGTATTGATGCAATCAGAGGGGGCTCGGCAGAGGCAGTCTGGCTCACACAGAATATTGTGTCAGCAGGTATTTCTATGGGGCTTTCTGCCGCAGCTTATGCACTTATCTGGACAACAATCGGCTTCATAATTGCAGACCGGACCAACCTGAAATCAAGCCGTCGCAAGGAGCGGGAATGGAAAGTTGAAGATTTATCTGAAGTACTGCCCACAGATAAGAAGAAAATACCATTATCTGACGGCATTGCCGGGTTGGTATTAACTCTGCTTTTCTCTGCTATCGGAATCTTATTATGTGCAGGTACAGTGCCCATCATTTTTAGACTTCAAGCCGGTGACACACAAATCATAACTCCCTTTGATTCCAGTTTTTTAGCCGCCTGCATTCCTGCTATTATAATTCTTGGGCTATTTGGCGCAATGGAAAATATTATTAAAATTAAAGAACGCAGATGGACACCCCTTGTCTGCACTTCAGTCATAGTAAAAAATATAGCAAACATCGGTGTTATGATTTATCTAATAAACCGCCCCAACATATTCAGTACGGAATTAACAGCATTCCTGCAAAATATTGACTGGGTCAGATTTTCAATACCAGGCTTTATCGGAAATAGAGAAGTAAATCCAATTATCGCGCTGATTTTTATTATAACCATTATCTTCGCTTTTGTAGAATGCATAAGTGCGATTTTCAAGACCTTCAAAAGCAAAAATTTGTAGAATAATTAAACAATATCTACAATATACGAAAAATAGGACAAAAGCTATTGCAAAATATCCGCTGATATGATAATATAAATTTCGGTTCAGAAATCAAATATAAATTTTGAACTGAATGAGCGGATGTGGCGGAATGGCAGACGCACAAGACTCAAAATCTTGCGGGGGTGACCTCGTGTGGGTTCAAGTCCCACCATCCGCAGTATTAAAAAACCTTGATTTTACTGAACTTCAGTAGAATTAAGGTTTTTTTATTGCATAGAAAAGACGGCTTTGAAACCGTCTTTTCTAGCAATAAAATATATTATATTTATAAATTTTGATATTCCCGAAAATTGTGCCTGCAAATTTTTACTCATAACTAATTGCGGCTGCCGCCTACTGTCAATTCTTTTTTTGTTTTAGATGTATTATAAAAAGAATCCCCATATGTTGTAGATCCATATATTCCTGTCCCAGCACTGCCCGTTATGCCAGTTAATATGTCAGTGGCCGATTCATAAGTGGTGTCTGGAGTAAAACCAGCAACACAGCAATACCAATCAGCAATAAGTTTATTGGTGTCGGCAAAAACCCACCCTGTTTTGTCCCACATAAAGGAGTTTATTTGATATTTGCAATCAACCTCCTTTGATGCCCTATTAAAAAACACAGTTGCTCCAGTTGCAGTTTTTATTTGATTGTCTGAAGCACTGTCTATACTTAGTTTTTCAATGGTGATTCCTTCTCTTTGACTTATAATATCCGTCATTGCATTATATCTCTCAACAAATTTATTTAAGGAATAAGGATTGTTATTGATACTATCAACCATTGTTTCACTATCTTGATAGTTCAATTTCTCCAGATATGTCAAAGCATTTCCGAAATCCTTTTTTTCGTACAATTCTTTACCCAGATTATATTTGCAGAGTTTCATCAGTTCTTCACTGTCCTTGTACTTTAAGTCCTCCAATATGACAAGGGCTAAATTGTAGTCTTTACTGTCCACATATTCTTTTGCATAGCTGTATTTAGATTCCAATAGTTTATCTTGGCTATCTTCATAATCCAAACTATTTAGAATCTCTATTGCTGATGGGTAATCTTTTTCCTCGATAAATGCCAGAGCTTCCTGATACTTACATCTATTTTTTGCTTCTTCAACCTTGTCTCCAGTACCCGCCATCCCAAGCCTTCTCATTGCTTCGGTATAATTTTCTGAATCAATCTCCTTTATGCCATACTCATAATTGCATTCCTGTATTAGCTTATCTGATTCTTTGTAACCATCCAGATCTTGAAATCCTGAAATTGCTTCCGTGTACTCCCCCTTTTCCATTAAGTCCTTAGCTTTAGCATAGGCTCTCATATTCCCGGTAAGAACAAATGTTAATATTGCTATTATAATTAGGGAACAAACGCTTGCAGTAATCGTTATGGACTTCCTTCTAAAATGAATCTTGTTTTTCTCAGTATTGTGCTCTTTATCAGGTTGAGGAACTATTTTAGGTTCATTTGTCTCCTCAGATGTTTCATTCCCCATATCAGGAGTCTGTGCACTCTGCTCTGATATATTGTCCATATCTTCTGAAGAATCTTCATTCAATGCTGTTTCAGCTTTAGCCGAGTCAGCTTCGTCAGCAGCATCCCCCTCAAGTGGATACCCACACACATTACACTCTTTTGAATTTTCATCTACAACACTATTACATTCCGGACACTTAATTGATGCCATCTCTTTTCTCTCCCTCATACTCTCTTGTTTTTCTCAAAAGACCTCGATAAGCCGTGTCTTTCAATAATTTTATATTACCACAATTTACCATAAATTCCGACATAAACTCTGGGTTTTTTTACAAAAACTTTTATTGCGCCGCAGTTGACAGATATGTGATGTATAACTTCTGGTTCGAGACCTAAAACAGTTTAAATTATGGGCATAATAAAAAAAGGCTAATTTAGCCTTTTTATCTAAAACAAATTTATTTTTATCCTTTTTCAATACTGATTTACATTGTTTTTATGTCATCTTGACTTATAGTATATGGTTTATATTGTGATGATTCCTGAAATTCTTGAATTTTATTCCAATCTAATTCTGTATAATCAGGAGCATCTTAACTGCCTTCTTGATTATAAATTCCTAACCCCCATCTATTACTTGCATCCGTTCCATGGGTATAAAAATAATATTCGTGTGTTTGTCCGGTTATACTTTTTATAGCATTCATCAAATCTAGCTCTTTGGAATAATCAGAAATTTCCTCTTCCGAATAATAGGTCTCATATAGTATATTAATAACTACTTTACTTGAATTACCAGCTTTATCCTTAACCTCTCCAAACATTTTCTGACCACCAGCTTTTGAATCATCTATGGTTGATTCATCAAACTGCAATATTATCAAACGAAATGTCACCGTCTTTATTATCTGTAATAGATATTATGTCTTTTTACTCACTGTTTTTCTCATTTAATAACTTTTATATTCTTTTTCTCAGGCCTGCACAGCAGATAGAGTGCAGTAATTGTCACTGCCACCCCCAGCATAGATAAAACAGTTGGAATTTCTAAAAAGAAAATAACTCCAAATATCATGGCTGCAATGGGTTCCCCTCCTGCTGCTAAAATAGAAACTTTTCCTGCTTCAACATAAATTAACGCGATATTATAAAGCACATAGGGCAATATAGATGAAGAAACTGCATGAAGTATCATGAAAATAGCATTTTCTATCGGTGCCTCTGTTACAAAATCCGCAAGTGATGTCCAGTTGGTCAGTGGTAATATAATAATTGCACTTATTAAAACGCTATAAAAGGTAATTGTAAATACATGATATCCTTTCTCAGTTGCAATTTTTGAGAACACACTATACAGTGCATAAAACATAGCACCAAAAATCCCCATGGTAATACCGAAGGGTGACCATTTCATTCCAGCAGTATTTTCTAAAATACCACTTGTAAGTACACATCCAAAAATAGCCAAAAACATACAGCTAATTTTACGCACTGTGACCTTCTCCCGGAAAAGGATTGCGCCTAAAATGACAACAAATATTGGCGACAAACTGATTAATACAGCCACAAAGGACAAGGTCAAATAACCTACCGCTTTGTTATAAAAATAGGTCACCCCCATCATTCCAAAGAGACCCGATGCGATAAAAACCCAAAGATCTTTTAGTTTGATTTTCAGCAGGGATTTATTATAGATTAATATCACAAAAAATAATAGAACAGCGGCAACCAGCACTCTGGAAGAGAGCACTGTATAATCATCCATATTATAGCTATATAATTTACGTACATAAATCCCTACGGAGCCCCACAGTGCTCCCGCCAGGATTGGCAAAAACAACATTATCTTCTTCATATGTATCTTCCTGTCAGTTATTTTGGTAAAATTTTTTGTTTTAGAATTTTTCAATCACTTTTATATCATATCCGAAAAGTACTGTAAATACAAGACTTTTAGGCTTTCCGTATGGATACAGGTCTCTGCTCACATAATTTAAATCAAAAAGCTGAACACCTTATGAATTAAGGAATTCAGCTTTTTAAAAATCATTATTTTATAATTATATATCCCCTGCTATCGGCAGCGCTAATACACTCCCATCTTTTTACACATTTGTATATTAAGAAAAAACTCTTATCACAGTGCTCCTACAAGATCAAGACTGGGCTTGAGTGTCTCCGCACCTGGTCTCCATCTGGCTGGGCAAACCTCATCTCCATGCTCTGCCACAAACTGAGATGCCTGCACCCGGCGGAGCAGGCGATCTCCGCATTGCGGCCTACATTGCCCGCAACAACTTCATAAGCAACAATCTTTCCCTCAGGATTCACGATAAATGTTCCGCGCTCTGCAACACCGTCTGATTCAATCATTACATCAAAATCTCTTGCCAGATTTCCAGTAGGGTCTGCCAGCATAGGATATTGTATTTTTTTAATTGTACTGGACGCGTCCTGCCATGCCTTGTGTACAAAATGTGTGTCACAGGAAATGGAGTAAATCTCACAGCCGATTTCCTTGAACTTTTCGTAACTGGCAGCCAAATCCTCCAGTTCTGTGGGGCACACAAATGTGAAGTCAGCAGGGTAGAAAAAGAACACTGACCACTGGCCCAATATATCCTGCCTGGTCACGGTTCTGAATTCATTGTCGCAATATGCCTGTACCGAAAAATCAGAGACTTCTTTTCTAATCATTGACATACTTTATTCCTCCTTTTCTATTCATTTAGTAGTAAACTACTGTACTTGTTTTAAATATGAGTTAGTTAAATCTAACCTCATATTTAGTCTAACACCATACAGTTTTACTGTCAAGCATATTCCATGATTAGACAATTGCTGATTTACGCATTTCAGAGCGAAAAAAATCCGAAGCTTATGCCTCGGATTTTATCTGTTATAAATTCATCTATTACTGAATCAATTTCTTTCCTATCTCAAAACAGTCAAAAGTTGCAAAATAGTCCGCGGGTGTCTCCGCACGGCGTATAAGCTGTGTTGTTCCATCCTCCTTGAGGAGAATCTCATCGGATTTTAATTTTCCATTGTAATTATATCCCATGGCAAATCCATGTGCACCTGTGTCATGAATAATCAGATAATCTCCTTTATCTATCCTTGGCAGCATACGGTCAACGGCAAATTTATCATTATTTTCGCAGAGAGAACCTGCCACATCATATTTGTGATCACAGGGCCAGTCTTCTTTGTCCACCACTGTCACATGGTGATATGCTCCATACATTGCCGGACGCATCAGGTTTACGGCGCACGCATCCACACCGATGTATTCTTTGTGCGTATGTTTTTCGTGAACTGCTGTAGTTACCAGGCAGCCGTAAGGTCCCATCATATAACGTCCCAGTTCTGTGTAAATAGCCACATCCCCCATGCCTGCCGATACAAGAACTTCTTCATAAACCCGGCGCACGCCGTCACCGATAGCATGTATGTCATTTGGCTCCTGGTCCGGCTTATAGGGGATTCCGATTCCGCCCGAAAGGTTGATAAATTTAATATGAACTCCTGTCTCTTTCTGAAGACGTACTGCCTGTTCAAAGAGTATCTTTGCCAGCATAGGGTAATAATCATTGGTTACTGTGTTGCTGGCAAGAAAAGCATGGATTCCAAACTCTTTTGTGCCTTTTTCTTTGAGAATTTTAAATGCCTCAGATAACTGTTCTGTGGTCATTCCATATTTTGAATCTCCCGGATTATCCATAATATCATTACTAATTTTAAACAGTCCGCCGGATTATAGCGACAGCTTATTGTCTCTGGGATATATCCGATTGTCTGCTCCAGAAAATCTATATGAGTGATATCATCTAAATTGATAATTGCTCCAAGCTTATCAGCAAAAGCAAAGTCCTCAGCCGGTGTGTCATTGGAAGAAAACATAATATCTTCGCCTCTCACCCCAACAGCATCGGACAGCATCAGCTCTGTGTAAGAAGAGCAATCACAGCCGCAGCCGTATTCCTGCAAAATCTGAATCAGAAAAGGATTGGGGGTTGCTTTTACTGCAAAGTATTCTTTGTAGCCTGGATTCCATGCAAATGCTTCTTTAAGAGCTTTTACATTTTCCCTGATTCCTTTCTCATCATAGAGGTGGAAAGGTGTAGGAAATTCTTTTACTATTTCATCAAGCTGTTCTTTTGTTACAAATGCTTCTTTTTTCATATCTATTTTTCTCCTTCTCGTAACTCGATTAATTGAATTTCATTGGCCAGAGCCGTCTTAAATACCATGACAAAATTTTTCTGACCAGAATATAGGCAGGTATTCATACTGTCTCTGCCATATTCTGCCTGACAATACACATTTAGAATCTGTGATTATTCCAATCTGCCTGCCCTTATCCTCTGTGATATATACCTTTGCCCCCTCCAGTTCAAAGGGGCCATCTGTAATAATAACCACTTTTTTCCCCCTCCGACAAAAGGCCTTTTAGTTCATTCACAAATTCATTTACATAATCTGCTGTGCAGGATAAGTACACTCTCTCACTTGAGTGCTCCAGCAGATTTCGTATCTTGTCCCGTATCTTATCTGCCCCTTCAATGGTAATGTAACCCTCTTTTTCTACCTGCTCTGTGGGGAGATTATTTATAAGCCACTGCGATTCCACCTTCATCCTGTGGATAAAGTTATCACAAAACTCTTCCAGATTCACCGGAACATACCTCTTGGCCGCTTCCTCTACAAGATAAGCCGCCCCTTTCTCCACCAGGAGCTGCCAGAGAACTATATGCGTTGGACCGGGAAATTCCCGTCTCTTTTGCTACCTCATATCCAGTCTGCTTACCCTTATGCAGCAGTTCTTCATAAACCATTGCTTCCTGTCTCGTCAGACCAAAATGAACCAGATATTCAACAAATTGTTGTTCAGACATTCTGTCACACTCCATCATATTAGTAGTACTTTACAGGAACACTATATAATATTAAAAACGAACTGTCAAGAGAAAAACCAGTGGATTGCCAAATATATCAATTAGGGCAACCCACTGGTTCTTATTTTTTATTTTTAATAATCAGCCGTTCTGCACTCTTTCCGAAAAAATGGTAACCCGATCCGCCCTCACTGATGATATCCAGAACTTCATCCGGTTTTGTGACAATCACGCCTCCCATTATGGTTACGCCGCGTTTAAAAAAGGCATCGGGCAGCATACTGGCTGTGGGACCGGTGACAATAACCTGTGCACCTGGCTTTACCATCTCCAGCAATCCTGGGAGCGTATCATTCAGCACTGTTACTCCTGTGATAACCAGAAGGTCTGCATCTGGGAAATACTTATACGCATCCTCTGGCGGTGCATAATGGTCCAGTTCTTTCCCTTTTAAAGTTTGCTTATCCATCTCCAGCACTTTAAAATCTGCATCAGCGGCAATCAGCTTTCTCAAAATAGGGGCCAATGCTCCCACTACCACACTCTTTCCCTTCTCTGGAATTTCCACCTCATCAAAAGCATCCACGCCTGTTTCCAGCTCATACCCTGTTGCGGCACCTTCCTTCCAGCAGCTTGCAGACAGGGCATTCAAGACAGCTATAGCCAATGTTTTGCGCAGGATATTATCGTGCTCTAAATCAGCGAGACATTCTGCCGCACTGCGTCCCCGCAGTTTGCCTGATAATGGCATCGCTCTGGCAGGGCTGGGACAGCACACTGCCTGGGGCATATCTTTTACTGGTGTAAAGCACAGGCCCCCCTGGCCGTCACTCAGCTTGACTCCCGAAAAAAACAAACCAAATACTGCTCTTTCAATGGTTATGGTATCAAGTCTACTCCCAAGAACTTCGCGAACCTGAGCAGCCGTTTCCTGCAATAAAATATTTCCCATGGCTTACCTTCCTTTCTTTTTTAAAAAAGGACTGTCTCCAGTCCTTTCCTGCTTTTAGCAATACACTCTTATCAACTCTCTGTGCAAATTACTTTACTCAATATGACGATGCGTAAATAAATGTTCCTGACAATACTCATAATTTCCGTTACATTTTGAACAAAAACGAAATTCTAAAGTAGGATCATCCAGTTCTGTCCTGCCGCACACAGCACACTTGTGGCGCGCTCCATTCTGATAAGTCATATGAGGGTGGGACTGCTTCTTAAAATCTGCTTTTCTCGCCCTCTCTTTTGGAGTATACGGTTTCACATTTCTGCTGGACAAAAAGAATACTACAAAGTTCAAAAGGGATGTTATAATTGCAACTCTTGTAACCATATCCCCTCTCGCCAGATCATACAAAATAAATGCTGCATAAACGTAAGCCATCCACTTAATTTTGATAGGAAGGATGAAATACAGCAATATTTCCATATCCGGGTAGTTTACAGCAAATGCCAGGAAAATAGACATATATTAATATAATAGGTCGTGAAATGAAAGCCCAGACCTAAAAATCCACCGGTAAGCAAGTACAGGATAAATGCACCAACGACGGTAAAAAGAATCCCCGAAAAAATATATACATTATAGCGGAATGAACCCCACGTGCGCTCCAGGCTGGTTCCCAGGGAATAATAAAACAGCATCATGATAATAATGGTGAGCAGATTTCCGCTGGGCGGTACAAGAACCCATGACACAATACGCCACACCTGTCCCGACAGAATCAATCCCGGCTCCAGAGTCAGCCACCCCAATAGATTTGGGAGAAGTTTGTACACCCCATATCCAACAATATAGCCCCCTATTAAATACAAAGTCAAATTATGAATCGCATAACGACCAAATTTTCTTTCCAGCTTATTTAACCAATTCAATGACATTTTCTCCTTACTTTTTATTTTCCCTCTCATAAAGCAATTGTACATTCTGAACATGTAATTTGTCAAATACATGTTAAAGGGGTCTGACCCTTTTGCAATTATTCAAAATTAGATATGGAAAAATTTCTTTAAAAGTATTATAATACAAATATATTAAAACATACTATATCAATATGTATTATATGTTTATTGTGCAGAGATATAAAATATTTTGCAGCATGAGAGGAGATACGATGATTACAGGTAATATTGAGAATTTAAAAGAAAGCTTTAGAAAGGAAATTGATAGTTTTGAAAAAGTAGGCAATCAATTTTTGAATGGAGAAATCACAAGAAATGAATTTAAGGGTACATCAGGCGGACTGGGGGTATATGCTCAAAAGGAGGAAAAGAAATTTATGATTCGTCTCCGTGTACTTTCCAGGAGTCATTCCTTTTGAAACCTTTAAATTGATTTGTAAATTTGCCAATGAGCATATCCGAAAAGTATCCATTTCACCACGCGCCAGGCAGTTCAATTACATGATTTGGAATTTAACCATATTGTAAAGATTATGAGGGAGAGTCTGGAACATGATTTGTTCACCCGCGGCGGCGGCGGAAGTTATCCTTCGAAATGTATCTTTATCCCCTCTCTCAGGTGTGGAGGAAGAAGCATTTGATGTTACACCCTATGCGCTTATGGTAAATGAATATTTTATACCCCAGATGAGCAGCTACAAATTGCCGAGAAAATTCAAAGTCGCCTTTTCCAATAATTCAAAAGATACTGCCAATGCTTCAATTGCAGATTTGGGATTTCTTGCAGTTAAACAGGGAGACAAGAATTATTTTAAATTGTACATAGGCGGAAGTATGGGTGCAAACGGCGCTATCTCGCTTTCCTATGATGAATTGATAGAGCCGAAAGACGTACTCTACTATGTGGAAGCTGCAATCAAATTGCTCATAGAAGAAGGGGATTTCGAGAATAAATCCAAGGGACGTATGAGATTTATTGTAAAGAGGCTGGGAGAGGGAGAATTTCCTGAAAACTTACAAAGGTGCTGTTCGGATTCTATCGTGTTTCCCTATTAACCTTAGCAATACGTAACTGACGAGTACATATAA
>JASGKW010000003.1:0-201501 GCA_049840515.1 Muricomes sp.
ATGTATTGCTAAGGTTAATAGGGAAACACGATAGAATCCGAACAGCACCTATAATAAAAACTCCCAAAATACAGAAAGCTGCTCCAATCATTTTCCTGAGAGAAATACTTTCTTTATAGAAAAGCAGACCTATAACCATCAAAATCACTGCGACACATATATTTGAAACCAAAGAACCCTTGCTTATCTCCCAGCCATTTCGGTACATAATCATATACCCGCCTTCCAGCCCCAAAACAATCGCCCCCAACAGAAAATTTGATAAATTTGCTTCGCGCATTTCTGTCATCAGGCTTTCTTTTTTAGTCATCAAAAATAATACTATACTGACACACAATGCTATCCCATAAGTAATCATCAGTCCCAGAAAGGGATTCAGCGAAGGAGAGATACGTTTGCTCATGATATGATAAAACACATTAGAAAAAACAACTAATACAAGTGGAAAAAAGTAAAAAATATTCATATTATTCATAGTTACACCCTCTGCATCCATATTTTTCAATCTTAAAATCATAAAACAAAACCAGAAGAAAGTAAAGAGAGAATTTTCACACAGCAGCCAGCCTTGGATACCCATCCATTGCTGGCTGCTGTTTCGTTGTAACACTGCACCTCTTTTTGTATTCTTCATAGGACAATCCGGACAATTCATACACATAGAACGACGAACTCCCTGTTGTTTCCGCGAGGGTAATGCGGCAGAAAGGAGGATTCATGACACGCACAAAAAACAGAAATAACCAGGAAAAAACAGAGATTCACCCAAATATCCGGTGGAAGCCGGGCAAATATATACGCCTGTCGAAGGAGGATATAAATAAAGGAAGGGAAAATGACAGCAACAGTGTAATCAACCAAAATGCCCTGCTTGATGAATTTTGTACTCAGCACAAAGAGGAGTTTGAATGTGCCCCCAAGTCTTACATAGACGATGGTTTCACCGGCACAGATACAGACCGGGAAGATTTTCAGCGCCTTCTGTCCGATATACATACCCAAAAAATAAATTGCGTTATTGTCAAAGACCTTTCGCGCCTCTCACGCAACTACACCGACGCCGGAAGCCTTATCGAAAATCTCTTTGTGAAGATGAATGTGCGTTTTATCAGCTTATCGGAAGGTATTGACAGCTATCTGAGCCCAGAAAGTATTTCTAATCTTCTCGTGCCAATCACTAATGTCATCAATGACAATTTCTGCTATCAGACTTCAAGAAAGATTCGCCAGGTTTTAGATTACAAGCGGCGTAAAGGTGAGTTCATCGGGGGATTTGCCGCCTACGGCTATATGAAAGACCCCCGAAACAAAAATGCATTGGTTGTTGATGAAGAGGCCGCCGAAACTGTAAAAAATATCTATACATGGTTTTTGGACGGCATGAGTAAAAGCGCTATCGTTCGCAGATTGAATAATCATGGTATATTGTGTCCATCAGAATATAAAAAAAGTAAGGGACTTAACTATAAAAACCCCCACGGTATAAAAACACCTCTTTGGAGTTCAAAGACAGTCGGTGACATTTTAAAAAACCGTCTTTATGCCGGGGATATGGTGCAGGGCCGCCAGCGTGTAAAAAGTTATAAAATACATACTCAGGAACAAGTTCCTGAACATGAGTGGTATATTGTGGAAAATACCCATGAACCAATTATTGAGCGGACAATCTTTGAAAAAGTGCAGGAACTTCTCAGACGTGACACCCGCACTGCCCCGCACCAGAAGAACCTCTATTTATTCAGCGGTTTTCTCCGCTGTGCTGACTGCGGCAAATCCATGACCCGCAGCCAGGTGAAAAATAACGTGTACTACTTCTGCCGGACTTATAAGGACCAGTCAAAAACAGCCTGCACAAAACATTCTATTAATCATGCCGGGCTGCGAAACCGCTGTATTGTATGCCATACAGCAGCAAATATATATTGCCGTAGATTATGCCGCCGCGCTGGAATATTTCAACACTTCACCTCCCCCCAAAAGCCCTGCTGCGGCGCTTGAATCATTGATTGAGGCAAAGGAAAAAGAAGTCAGAAGAATTATGGGATATAAACAGTCCCTCTACCAGGACTGGAAAGACGGAAAAATCACGCAAAGTGACTATCAATATATGTATCAAGATTATGAGGGTCAGATAGCTTCTCTAGGTGAAGTCTTGAATCGTCTGTACTTGGAACAATCTGAAATACAGAACAGCAGCCCCGGTGAAATGCCCTGCCTGACACTGTTTCAGAAATTTAAAATATCGACCGGCTGACAAGAGATGTTTTAATTGAACTTGTGGATTATATCAAAGTCTGGGAGAATGGCGGCATCAGCATAAAATTTAAGTTCAATGACCCACTGTGTAAAATAGTAGACTAAACTTCCTTCTCCAAGCCTGCTTTCTCAGAAAAGTGTTCCCCAGCATTCGATTGACATATCCAATTAAACGACTATAATTAGAATATCAGAATTAAGTATCATATCAAAATAATACTGAAATTTCAATGAAGGCAGGATCATATTACTTATGGAAAATAATCAGGCAAATCAGGCAGAAATCATAAAGACAAAGTCAGGCTTGATTTTACTCGGGCTCTCTTTGAGCACTTTAATGACATCTATTGATACAAATATCGTCTCTATTGGACTTCCCACTCTGGTAAAAGCACTTAATACAAGTTTTTCAAGTGTGCAGTGGGTTGTTCTCAGCTACTTACTGTCAATCACTGTTCTGGTTGTGGGTGTCGGACGAATCGGAGATATGTTTGGAAAGAAACCGCTGTATCTGAGCGGAATTGTGATTTTTACCATTGGTTCTCTGGCATGCGGACTGTCATTTTCTGTATATATGCTTGTGGCCGCCCGTATTCTTCAGGGCGTGGGAGGTGCGATTCTCATGTCCATGTCTTTTGCGCTGGTGGGAGATCTGGTTCCAAAAGAAAAGGTTCCGCAGGCCGTAGGCTTTTTGACCGCCATGCTCACACTTGGAATTGCCCTTGGACCTTCAGTGGGCGGCATCCTTATCAGCGCGTTTGGATGGCACATCATTTTTCTCATCAATATTCCAATTGGCATTATTACCTTCATCATCGCCCTGAAATTTCCAAAGCTGGAGGCCGCCTGTACTGGTCAGCGTTTTGACTGGCCTGGTGTGCTGGCGTTGGCAGCCGCCCTCATATGCTATGATTTTGCAATAACCTTAAGTGAATCCCAGGGACTGAGCATAACGGTGATTCTTTTATTCATTGCTTCCGTTATCATTGTCTTTGCCTTTATATTTATAGAGAAAAGAGTTTTCTCACCTTTAATCAATCTCAAAATATTTACAAACCGGGTTGTCAGCGGCAGTCTGGGAATCAGCGTGATTGCATATGCCATGATTATGACTATCAATATAGTTCTCCCGTTTTTTCTCACAGATGCACAGGGATTACCTACTTTCAAAGTTGGTCTGCTGCTGGCGACAGGCCCGATAGCTACCACCATATTCGGTCCAATAGCCGGTAAGGCCGCCGAAAAATTTGGCACGCGCCCTGTGATGATTGCTGGGCTGATTGGATTTGGCACAGGATGTTTTCTTATGGCAACCTTGACTCCATTCACCAGTCCTGCCGGGTTTGCAGTACGAATTGCCATCTCAAACGGAAGCTTCGCCTTTTTCCAGACGCCGAATAATGCTGCTATCATAGCATCGGCAAATCCCGAACAGCGGGGCGTCATTTCCGGACTCTTGAATCTGGCACGTACTTTAGGCCAGACAACAGGGGCCTCCTTGATGGGAGCCGTGTTCGCCTCTTTCACAATGGCGGCACAGGGCATATCACACAGCGGAGATTACTCTGTCAGCTCCGCCTCCCCCTCTGCTATCACGTCCGGCGTTCACGGGACCTTTTTCATTGCGGTTGCCGCAATCATTCTTGCAATTATTATCGCTCTTATCACCTTGCACCACGAGCGCACTGTACTGGAAGAATCTCATTAAACACCACATTGTTTATTTTCCTAATAATACCGGGCCAGTAGGTCCGGTAGGTCCAACTCTGTTGCAGCAGCACGGATAACATCCGCAACGGCTGCAGTTAGATCTTTGACAACTTTGTTGCTCTATGCTTTGTTGCTTAATATCTTTATTTTTTTTCATATTTTTGACTCCTTTTTTCTATATTTTGTTCTAATATAGTATATACAACACATATAATATTGGTTCCCTCTGCTCCATTTTATAAACAACAAGAGCTATTATTTACTCTTTTTTTCTGCTCTCAAAGTATTTCTTATTATATAACACAGCCTCTGATTCCGGCTTGAAATTTGCCGCCACATTATTGTATAGCTCTGCCTTTTCGTACTCCCCTAATTTGTCATAGCAGACACAGCATTCCAGGCTGGGAATATACCCCCAGAAATCTTCCTGGTGAAATCCCCATGAATCCTGCGGCCTTCTAAGCCTGAACACCAGCTCGAACCAAAACACTGCCTGCTGATAGCTCTGCTGCTGTTTAAAATACTCACCTATCTGACAGCAGATTTCCGCTCTGGGCGTATCATACTGGAAACTCCGCAGCATACTTTGCAGCGCTTTCTCTCTTTCCCCCATAAACTGGTAGCACCTGGCAGTCTCACTGCACGCCATAATATTGTCTTCCACCCATCCAAGCCCGGAGTCAAGAAATTTAGAGAACATGTCAACAGCTTCCTGATACCGCCCATGATCTTTCAGCTCCCGCGCATAATAATACATGCTTCTTGTGGAGAAGCTTTCCTTCCGCCAGAAGGCTCTCGTATATTTTAACATTCCTGTCACTTTTCTTTTCTTCTAACTTCGCATGAGTAATCCCAATATCAGAATGAATTATTTTTCCATTAAACTGCACATATTCATGGACCGGTTCACGCCATTTGAAATTGCGGCTTCTTTTCATCAATCTTTCTCTGAAATAAGAAAATACAACTCTCCCTGTCTCATCAAATCCTATATTGTATTTCATCATTACAACATCAGTGTCATCCTCAATTTCTTCTCTTAGTTCCAGAAATTTTTCCATGTCCTCCGGCAAAATAATATCATCTGCGTCCATCCACAAAATATAGTCCATTGATGCCTGTTCAAACGCAAAATTACGTGCCGCTGAAAAATTATCAATCCATGTGAAATCATATATTTTATCAGTAAATTTTTCTGCTATTTGTTTCGTGCTGTCCGTTGACCCTGTATCTACAATAATAATTTCATCAACCAACGGCTTTACTGAGGTTAAACATCTCTCTAAAACACTTTCTTCATTTTTTACAATCATACATAAACTTATAGTAATCACGGTATACTCCAAAGCTTACTTTTACCTATAGCTTATGCTGAGGAGATTTCCCGTGTTACCATAAGAAATATTTTATTCTGCAGAAGGTTCCGCCTCCGCATACTCTCTGTAATCTGCACGGTTATCAAAAAACTTCCGTATCTCCGCAACTACAGTAGGTATCAGACTAAGACCGGCAGCCGCAAGCCAATGGGGAAGTTCAATTACAGTTAATCCCAAATGGACTCCAATCGCAGGCACAGAGCATAAGACAACTAAGGCCAGAAGCATACTTGCTGCACTCACTAACAATAGCGGATTATCCAACATGGTTCTTCTGAATATGGATTCTCTGCTCCGAACTGTAAATATATGGAGGATTGAAGTCCATCCTAAGACGAGAAATGCCAATGTCTGCCCCAGTGCCGCAGATGGATTTCCCAAGCCCACCGGAACATATGCACCCAAATAGAAGGCTGCCAGTACAACCAGTGAACAAATAATTGTCTGCTGAACAATGACATTCAATAACCCGCCGCCAAACAGACTTTCTGTTCGTTTAACTGGTCTGCTTTCCATAATTCTGGCCGCAGAGTCTTCTTTCGACAGTTGAAGTCCAGGAATGCCATCTCCCAAAACGTTAATCAGAAGAAGCATTACAGGCGTAACCAAAACACCCCAGCCCACAACCTGCGCGAACATCATGACAACAATTTCGGAAAGGTTGCAGACCAGCAGAAAATAAATCGTCTTTCTTATATTGGAATAAACCTTCCGCCCTTCGTGTACAGCGTCTACTATGGTAGCAAAATTATCATCCGTCAGTATCATATCGGAGGCACTCTTTGCCACCTCTGTCCCCGCTTTTCCCATGGCGATACCAACCTCCGCGGCTTTCAGAGCCGGAGCATCATTGACCCCGTCACCTGTCATCGCAACTACTTCTCCTTTTTTCTGCCACGCCTCTACAATACGAATCTTATCAGAGGGCGCTACTCTTGCGTAGACAGAGTAATCTTCTATGGACGCTGAAAGCTCCTCATCTGTCATTTCCTCCAGTTCTGCCCCTGTGATAACCTTTTGTCCTTCACACAGAATGCCCAGCTTCTTTGCAATAGCACCGGCTGTGGCAGCGTGGTCCCCGGTTATCATAATAGTGCGGATTCCGGCTTTTTTGGCTCTCTCTATAGCCTCGGCCGCTTCCGGTCTTGGGGGGTCTATCAATCCCACAATTCCCATGAATGAAAGATTACTCTCCACCGATTCCAGTTCATCCTCGCCGGGAAGCACATCAATATGCTTCATCCCCAGTGCAATCACTCTCAGGGCATCCTCGGCAAACTTATCATGCAGTCTGTGAATATGCTCCAGTTCCTCTTCATTTTCCTGACTGAAAGGAAGTCTGTCTAAAGCACCTTTTGTAAGAACAATAAATCCGCCTTTGGGGTCCTGAAGCAGAACAGTCATCATTTTTCTTTCAGAAGAGAAGGGAATTTCAGCGACCCTTGGATATTCCTGTTCCACCGCATCCTTCTCCAGATTCTTCTCACTGAAAAGTCTCATAATAGCGGTTTCTGTCGCATCTCCTATATACTGGACATTTCCTTGTTCATCCTTTTGAACTACCGCATTGCTGGCGCTGGCAAGCATTTTCAGAAATGTTATCTGCTCCTGGGAAAATTCATCTGTATCTTTCACCAGGTTCTCCCGCTGCTCAGACACAGACGTTTGATTGACATCCTGTTCTGTGTGAGTGTGCCTGTTTTGTCAGAACAGATTACCGATGTATTGCCCAGCGTCTCCACCGCGGGAAGTTTCCTGATCAATGCATTTTTGCTGACCATATTTTTAACACCGTGGGACAGCGCCAGGGTTACAATCAAGGACAGAGTCTCAGGGACTGCTGCCACTGCCAAAGTGACTGCCAGCATAATCATACTCCAAAAATCTGAACCCTGCCGCATACCTATAAAGAATAGAATAACTGCGGATATGATGGCAACTGTACTGATATTCTTCCCAACCCCGTCTAATCTTTGCTGCAGCGGAGTTTTCCCCTTAACAGTATTTTCCAAAAATCCCGCAATTTTCCCCATCTCCGTGTTCATTCCGGTTTCTGTGACAACTGCAACTGCATTTCCGCCTGTGACAAGGCATCCCGAAAACATCATATTAGTCTGCTCTGCGATGGGAATCTTATTTGAGGGCAATGTCGCCTCATTCTTCTCCAGAGGTTCGCTCTCACCTGTCAGGGAAGACTGGTCAACGGTGAAATTGTTGCTCTCCAAAATTCTCGCATCGGCGGGAATCAGGGAACCTGTTTCTACCAGGATGATATCACCTGGCACAAGCTCTGACGTGTCAATCTCCTGCCGCATTCCATCTCTTATTACAAAACAGGACGGACTGTTAAGCTCAGCTAAAGATTCTAATGCCTTTTCTGCCTTTCCCTCCTGGGTAATGGCTAAAATTAAATTCATAACAATGATTGAGGATATTACCAGCGGTTCTATAAAACCATGCCCGTGCTTCAATGCTAATATGAAGGAAAGGGCTGCTGCTATGATAAGAACTATTGTAGAGACATCTTTTAAATGATGAAGAATAGTCCTGATAAGACTGGGCTTTTCGCCTTTTGAGAATTCATTTTTACCATATTGGATTTGTTTTTCTTTTATCTGTCCCGGGGAAAGCCCCGTTACCACACTACTTTCTAATTTTTTTAATACCTCGTTATTATTCTGTTGATACCATCTCATACACTCATCCTTTCTTTTATTTGCACCTGATTGTGCACTGCTGTTACCAATACCCCAACAACATTAGTAGAAATCCTACCTATTTAGTTATTGGAAAGCAGGCTTTACTGCCTGCTAAATTTTACTTAAACTGCGGTTCCCGAGGCTTACGGTTTTAAAAGGTTATCATAGACTTTGAATAACAGTGCTTTTAATGTTTGTGTCTCTTCCACTGTCATGCCCTCTAAAATCTTATCTTCCATGCTGTTAAAAACTTCTTTGATATCAGATATCAGCTTCTCCCCCTTGGGGGTGATAATCAATTCCATGGCGCGCCTGTCTTCTTTGCTGACTGTTCTGATAACATAGTCCTTTTCTTCCAAACATTTCAGAAGGCTTGTAACTGTAGGTCCACGCAAATCCATGGTTTCCTCCAGATAATGTCTGCTTATCTCATGATGTGCTTTTATATTATCATAGATAAACCCTAAAAGCCGCCCTTGCTGGTGCGTAATTCCCAATTGTTTTAATCTCTGATCGCTCATGTAATAGAGGATGTGAGAGATACTTCCAAAACAAGAGCTAAATACTCTTTCCTCACTTTTAATCATAATCGTACCCTCAAATTAGGTAGATATACTACGTAGCCTCTCTACCTATTTTAACAATATTCTTTTTTATTTGTCAAGTTCTTTTTTATCTAAAGTGCTGTTCCCTTTTTTGGGACAAACAAATGGGACATGTCAGCACCCTCCAGCTCAAGTAATTTTATTTTTGTGCGAATACCTCCGGCGTACCCTGTAAGACTCCCATTTGAGCCTACAACCCTGTGGCAGGGCACAATAATAGAGATGGGGTTATGCCCAACTGCGCCCCCGACTGCCTGGCCTGACATATTTTTCTTGTTCATCTTCAATGCCATCTTTTTGGCAATATCTCCATAGGTAGTAACCTGCCCATAGGGTATTTCACATAAAATATTCCATACTTCACGGCGGAATTCACTTCCCACAGGGGCCAGCGGCAATTCTGATATGCCCGGCTTTTCCCCTCTGAAATATCTGTCCAGCCATTTCTTTGCAGCGTGAAATACAGGTATATCGTTGTTTTCTATAGTATCATGGCCTATGGTATTCCCATAATATTTTTGCCCTTCAATCCACAGACCAACAATACTCTCTCCATCACTTGCAATTGTAATTATTCCCACAGGTGACGGATATGTTGTCAAATAGTACATTTTATACCTCCTTTACAGCAGTTAAAACCCTGGAGAGATTTATTGAAATGTAACAGTTCAGCCATACAGCTCAAGTCGGCTGCCCTGCAGCCTTTCTCACTGCTAACGCAGTTAAAACGACGGTGCCCCATATAAATCATATGGTGTCATCTGGTATACATAGTAATTGAGCCAGTTAGAATATAAATTGTTTGCGTGTGCCCTCCAGATTAATTCTGGTGTATTGTCCGGGTTATTGTCCGGATAATAATTGACAGGCACTTTTATGTCCAGGCCTTTCCCTACATCCCTTTTGTATTCTGCATCCAGAGTCACTCTGTCATATTCCGGGTGACCCATCACGAATATCTGTCTTCCTTCTTTTGCCATGCAAAGGAACACACCCGCGTCATCAGAGTCAGCCAGTATGGTGATTCTATCATCATTTTCCAAAAGTTCTTTTGCCACTGTGGTATGTCTGGAGTGGGGTGCATAAAAAACATCATCAAAACCACGTACAAGTGGGATTTTGCGGTCCCTCACCCTGTGCGGGAATATACCAAACATTTTTTCCGGCAGCATTTCCTTGTCAATGCCATAGTGATAATACAAGCCTGCCTGCGCTCCCCAGCAGAGATGAAGGGTGGATGTAACATTTGTCTTAGTCCACTCCATGATTTCTTTTAATTCTTCCCAATAATCAACCTCTTCAAAAGGCATCTGTTCAATCGGAGCCCCTGTGATAATAAACCCGTCAAATTTCTGATTTTTAATGCTCTCAAAAGCCTCATAAAATTGTAAAATATGGCTGGTAGATGTGTTCTTGGATACATGGCCGCTGACTCTTACAAAGGTTACGTCCACCTGTAATGGCGTATTGGACAGTGAGCGGAGAATCTGAAGTTCTGTGTCCTCCTTTAAAGGCATCAGATTTAAAAGTCCGATACTGATAGGGCGGATATCCTGATGAGCAGCACGGTACTCATCCATCACAAATATATTCTCATGTTCTAATATTTCTTTTACCGGCAAGTCATTTTGTACTCTTATTGGCATTTCTCATTCCCCTTTTCTTTTATATCATTTATATTATTTTCCGCTGAATACATATACGTACCATTGGAATCCACATAGCTGGCCACCCCGTAAGCGGAAGTATCAACAGGTAACTTTTTGTTCTCCAGCCTGTGATTAATCAGCATATTGATAATGTAATAAATAACTGCAAATGTTGGCACTCCCAGTATCATTCCTATAATTCCAAACAAGCCCCCTCCCAGCAGTATGGCAAATATTACCCAAAATGCCGAAAGCCCTGTGGTATCTCCCAAAATCTTAGGTCCCAGTATATTTCCGTCAAACTGCTGCAGAACAAAAATAAATATAATGAAGTAAATCCCCATTTTCGGATCTGTCAGCAAAATCAAAATCGCACTTGGTATGGCTCCAATGTAGGGTCCAAAGAACGGAATTACATTCGTAACACCTACTATAACACTGACCAGCATAGTATATGGCATATTAATCAGTGACAGACCAACAAAACACATAACACCTATAATGGCCGAATCAATGATTTTCCCGATGATAAATCCCCCAAACATCTCATTACTTTTAACGGTCAGGTGTAAAATCATGTTTGCCTGTGACGGGCGGAAAAGTGCATATACTATCTTCTTGCACTGGCTAGCAAATTTCTCCTTGCTAAACAATACATATATAGATACGATAATACCAATAACCGCATTCAGCAGCTCACTGACAATATTAATCACACCAACTGTAAGATTAGACATTAAAATATTAATTCGGCTCAGCAAATCACTGCGCATCCATGTCTGGACATAATCTGTACCTTCCTGCAATATATTGTTTACAAACTGGCTCAATGTTGTATTCTGGGAATTCATATCCATAATTTTGTCCACCAGTTGATTCAACTGGCTGGGCACTGTAAATACCATGCTTCTGATACTTTTGTACAGCTCCGGAATCATCATGTTAAACAGCGCTACAATAATAAAAATGAATATTACCACTGCTATAAAAATACCTGTGACCCTGGCAATCCCGTGCACCTTCTTCTGACTGGAAATCTTCTTTTCTAAAACTGGCCTCAAATAAGATTCCACAAACTTGACAACAGGGTTCAGCAGATAGGCAATAGCCAATCCATAAATAATTGGTTTCAAGACCCGAAACAGTTCCTTTACTGCGCCTGAAATAACAGAAAGTCTAAGCAATGCAAAATAAAAAAGAATACAGGCGGCAATTACCACAAAAACAGTCATCCCCCTGCCCAATTTCTGCCGTAATTTTGATGGCCCATTATTTCCAAAAGAAGGCTTGTTGGTATAATACTTGTTATTCTCCTCCTGCTTTACTTTATCCCTTACCTTATTGCTCATTCACTATATAATTCCTTTCCGTTTTTTATGCAGATACGTTGATTATACCTTGTTCTATGTATACTCGTCAACCAAAAGAAAACAGGTGCCTGGCTACATACCAGACACCCGCCCCCTATACTTGTTTTATTGTACATTTGCCTTTGCTGCACCCTCATGGCGTGTATTATAATGTGCTCATGAGTATACTAATCTGCTCAACCCCTGCATTTAAATGTGGCACATTCTGTTCCGTCACTGTGACAGGCGTTGCTTCCTTCCACACTGATTTTTCCTGCATGGCATTCACAGCTGTTGTTGTACATACACTCTGTCGCCTTACAGTCAACACCACTGCGGGCAGACGCCATTCCTGTGACGTCACTGTAACTATTGGAATAGCTGTTTGAATAGCTGTTCATAGAGCTATTGGAATAGCTGTCAGTTTTTCTTTCCTGGAAACTGTCACAGCATGTTTCTTTCGCTGCCTTTGCATTGTTTCCACCTACCTGAATTTTATCAAGATCACATAAAAACTGCTTATTATGCATACAGGTCTGCACAGTACATTTTAATTCTGGCATAATGATACCTCCTTTTATAATGAAATCAGTATCATTATGCCCCGGCTGACTTAAGATTATTCCTGTGTCTCTATTTCACGGACAGACTTTTCGGCAACTTCTTTCTGGACAAAAGCTATAAATTCTTCCAGATTTTTTTGACCTTCATCGCCGGCAAATCTGCTTCTTACAGAGACAAGTCCGTCTTCCTCTTCTTTTGCACCGACTACAAGCATGTAAGGAATTTTATTCATCTGTGCCTCACGGATTTTATATCCAATTTTTTCTGCACGAGTATCAATCTCCGCACGGATACCAGCCGCTTTTAACTCTGATAGTACTTTATTTCCATATTCCATATATTTATCCGAAATTGGTAAAACTTTTACCTGAACCGGAGCCAGCCATGTTGGAAATGCACCTGCAAAATGTTCAATCAAAATACCGATGAAACGTTCAACGGAACCAAATGCCACACGATGAATCATAATCGGTCTGTGCTTCTCCCCGTCAGCTCCTGTGTATTCCAGTTCAAAACGAAGAGGGAGCTGAAAGTCAAGCTGAATTGTACCGCACTGCCAGGTTCTTCCGATAGAATCCTGGAGATGGAAGTCAATTTTCGGTCCATAAAATGCACCGTCACCCTCATTTACAATATAAGGGAGCTCCATCTCATCCAGTGCGCTGCGCAGTGCATCTGTAGCTGCTTCCCAGTCTTCATCACTTCCCATGCTGTCTTCCGGTCTGGTGGACAGCTCCACATGGTATTTAAATCCAAAAAGATTATAGACTTCATCTATTAATTTAACAATATTTTTAATCTCCGCACGGGCCTGATCCAGTGCTAAAAAGAGATGTCCGTCATCCTGAGTAAAGCAGCGCACTCTCATCAGACCGTGAAGCTGTCCTGACTTCTCGTGGCGGTGAACCAGCCCCAGTTCTGCCAGACGCAGCGGTAAATCACGGTAAGAGCGTGGCTCTGACTGATATACCAGAATACTTCCTGGGCAGTTCATCGGCTTTATGGCAAAATCTTCGTCGTCAATCACTGTGGTATACATATTATCATGGTAGTGATCCCAGTGTCCTGAAGTCTCCCAGAGATGCCGGCTCAGCATAATCGGAGTGGAAATCTCCACATAATCGTTCTTTCCATGTATGTCCCGCCAATATTCCAGAAGAGTATTTTTCAAAACCATTCCATTCGGAAGGAAGAACGGGAATCCAGGTCCTTCATCGCGCATCATGAAAAGTCCAAGCTCTCTGCCCAGTTTTCTGTGGTCACGCTTCTTCGCTTCTTCTATCATTGTCAGATACTCATCCAGTTCAGCTTTCTTAGAAAAAGCTGTTCCATAGATTCTCTGAAGCATTTTATTCTTCTCACTGCCTCTCCAGTAAGCTCCTGCAAGACTTGTGAGCTTGAATGCTTTCACAGGCTTTGTAGTCATCAGATGAGGGCCTGCACACAAATCTGTAAATTCTCCCTGAGAATAGAAACTGATAATAGAATCCTCCGGCAAATCCTCAATCAATTCTACTTTATATGATTCGCCTTTTTCCTTAAAGTATTCAATCGCCTCGGCTCTCGGTTTTGTAAACCGTTCAATAGGCAATGCTTCTTTCACAATTTTTTTCATTTCAGCTTCGATTTTTTCCAAATCTTCAGCTACAAGCGGTGTTTCTCTGTCAATGTCATAATAAAAACCGTCTGCCACAGATGGGCCGATTGCCAGCTTTGTATCCGGGTACAGTCTTTTAATAGCCTGTGCCATAATGTGGGATGCAGTGTGGCGGAATGCGCCCTTTCCTTTTTCATCCTGGAATGTCAAGATATTTAAATCACAGTCCTCATCTACAACAGTTCTCAAATCCACTACCTCACCGTTAATTTCCCCGGCTGTTGCCATTCTGGCAAGGCCCTCACTGATATCTTCTGCAATTTCAATCACTGATTTACTTTCTGAATATTCTTTGCTTGACCCGTCTTTTAAAGTAATTTTCATTTTCTTTCCCTCTCTCTTCTATTTTTATTTTTCAACTATTTTACTTGTCTAACTGAACTCTCTCCATATCCGGATGCTCCCCAGACCACCCTGTCTGCGGCATTGTCTCCAATCTGTACATATCCTCCTGAGAAATTTTAAAACCAAATAAAACCTGATTCTGTCTCATCCGCTCCGGCGAAGCTGACTTCGGAAGGGGGATTATATTTCTCTCGACGGCATACCTGAGACATATCTGTAATGCAGAAACCTGATATTTGTCAGCAAGCTCTAAAATCAGAGGATTCTCTGATATTCTCATTCTGCCCAGCGGACTCCACGCCTGCACCTGTATTCCCCGTTCCTGACAATATCTGACAGTGGCTTCCTGGGAATATCCCGGATGAAACTCAATCTGATTCACCATCGGCTTTACTTTGCAGTGCGTCAGAATATTTTCCATGTGGTGAGGTAAAAAATTGCTCAGCCCGATTGCTCTGACTCTTCCTTCCTGGTAGAGTTCTTCCAATGCCCGCCAGGTTTCCAGGTCAAGCTGCTTCCATTCCTTGAAATCAGGAGATGGCAGCGGCCAGTGTATCAGATACAAGTCCAGATAATCGGTTCCCAGCTTTTTCAAGGATAACTCAAATGCCCTTTTTGCATTGTCATACCCCATCTCATCCTTCCACATCTTGGAAGTCAGGAAGAAATCTTCCCGGGGGATTTTGCTTTCCCTGATTGCCTCACCTATAAAAGTTTCTGTCTCATAATAGGAGGCGGTGTCAAAGTATCGGTAACCTGCCTCAATTGCGGTAAGGATTACGTTCTTATTGTTCTCCTGTGCCGCATTGTAAGTTCCAAATGCCACACACGGAATCTTCACACCGTTATTCAATGTATAACAATCATAAATACTTTTCATCTCCCAGCTCCTCTCTGATTCGGTACAATCCATAAATACAAAAAAATCCCTTTCCGCAGAAATCTGCAGAAAGGGACGAGTTTACAATAATCTCGCGGTTCCACCCTAATTGAGCTGGCAAAGAAACGCCAGAACCACTTCATTTTGATGATAACGGAATCACCGGACTGTTTTCAGCCACTCAGAGGTAGTTTTCAAATGTTTCTGTAATGGGAAGCTTCCAGCCTTGACTTCCTTCTCTGTATTCTTTCACATTTTACTCGTCTCGTCACTGTGTTTTCTATTCTGAATCTAGACCCATTATAACACCGCTGACATTTTTGTCAACTGATTTTCAGCCAAATTACGGCGAAAAATTCACGCATCAGGTAATTTATCTGCAAAATCGGATTAGAAGTTGCAGCAATTCCCTGTATATTCATAAAGCCAAGTTTCCTGCCAATCTGTAGCGCCCGATACATATGAAACCCGTTTGTAATGATTCCGACAGGTTCAGCCAAATTGCCTATAATTTTACTGCTGTTCTTCAAATTCTCTCTTGTAGATGTGGAAGTGTCCTCCAAAATAATCTGCCTTTTGTCAATACCATGCAGATACAGATATTCCGACATAGCGGCCGCCTCACTGATATCCTCCCCCTTCCCCTGACCACCTGAAACGATGACCTGAGTGTGAGGATTTTTCTTCAGATAAAAAAGTGCGGCATCCAGCCTTCTCTTTAAAGAGTTTGTTATGACTGTTTTTCGCACCTGGGCTCCGAGAACGATAATGTAGGGAAGGCCATTTTTAGCCCGCCTCAGCATTGCAGCGCAGATTTGTATTTCTACCACGCAAAAAACAAACCAGAAAATAAGAACTGCTGCCATTAGTAATATATTCCATATTCCTTTAAATGGCACAACGCCCAATATAATATGTATCATGCCAAACAGAGGCCAGAATAATGCAAAAGTGGAATTCCACTTTCTGGTATAAAGGCAGATTATAAAATAATACAACAGACATATGATCCCTGTAACTTCAAAGTATATTCTCATGTGTTCCTCTCAGACTGCGGTATGCGGCGTAAAAGACCAAAAAGCCCTCCAGGCCAAAAACCGGAGGACTTATCTTTTTCATTTCCTTATGCGCTTTGTCCGCAGCATTTTTTGTATTTTTTGCCGCTTCCGCATGGACAGGGATCATTTCTTCCCACTTTCTTATCTTTGCGGATTGTCCCTGACTGTTTCTGCTCGCGGTACAGGTTCTTCTTTGTCTCCTCATCGAAAATCTTGTCCCACTGGGGCAGCTCGTAAAGCCAGTCTGCCTTCGCATCCACCATGTTTTTATATAATTTTTCTTTATCAAATGCCAGACTCACTTCCGTGTCCTCTGTCATTGTTTCAATCGGATTAGTCTCTTTTAAGCTGTCATTAATACCATCCAGAAATCCTGCCATTGTCAGGACTTCCTGTCCATATTTCTCAGCCAGTTCCTTTACAGTTCCCTTCACTTCTGTATCTGGTTCATCCAGAAGCTGCTCATAAATTTCTTTCTCAATATTAAAATAAACTCCCCAAAACTGTTCCAGTTGTCCTTTTGTCAGTTCCTTGTCATAGGCCATGTCTCTCCATTGGTCCAGTAAACATTTTTCACTCATGGTATATAACTCCTTTTTTTCTTAATTTCACTCGTGTCCCCATTATATAACAAAATTTCAAGATAGTAAATACGTGTTTTCGCCTTTAATTTAAAGTTGAAATACTTCTCTGTTTCACTTATAATAAACCTATCTTCAAATTATGTAGTTAGAAAGGACTTTCGCTGTTATGAGGAAATCGAAACGTATTTTTGCCCTGATTGGTGCTATTTTGCTCTTCTGTCTGTACGGCAGCACATTATTTTTCGCAGTCTTTGATCATCCGGCTTCCGCCGATTTTCTCAAAGCCTCTATTGCCGCCACAATATTGTTGCCTGTTCTTTTGTATGCTTATGGATTGATTTACCGTTTATCCCGGGCCAATAAAACAGATGAATCGGATGAGGATATTTAAAGTATTACTTTATATTCTCATCCGATTTTTACACGTAGGAATGTGTGAGTTCCATGACAGCATTCCACTCCGCCGCTCTCATCCTTCTTACCGGTTCTTTCAGCATTTCTATCTTTCTTTTTTCTTGTCTTATCTTCAGATACTGTTCCATGGAAATCATTTCCTGAGCTATTTCATTATCAACCTGATACATAAAAACACCTCCTCTTTAAATAAGTCTCAGCCTTATCATTATATGAGGAGGTATTCTTAAATATGATAACTATTTTATTTATTCCTGTAAATAATATCTTCCCGTCCAGGACCGTTGCTAATCAGAGTAATTGGGTAGCCGATTTCCTGTTCTACAAACTCAATATATTTTCTGCAATTTTCCGGCAGTTCTTCGTAATTCTTGATTCCACGGATATCGCATTTCCATCCTGGAAGTGTCTTTAACACTGGTCTTGCTTTCTCAAGCAGATGTGTCACCGGGAATTCAGTCGTCACTTCGCCGTTAATCTCATATCCCACACATACAGGAATCTCATCAAGATATCCCAATACGTCGAGAACTGTAAAAGCTACATCTGTTGTTCCCTGCATTCTGCAGCCATATTTAGATGCAACGCAGTCAAACCATCCCATACGTCTCGGACGTCCGGTTGTTGCCCCGTACTCTCCGCCATCTCCGCCGCGGCGTCTCAGCTCGTCCGCCTCATCACCGAAAATCTCACTGACGAATGCGCCTGCTCCGACCGCACTGGAATATGCCTTGCACACTGTAATAATCTCTTTGATTTCATAAGGTGGAATTCCCGCTCCTATGGCACCGTACGCTGCCAGTGTGGAGGAGGATGTAACCATAGGGTAAATGCCGTGGTCCGGGTCTTTCAGAGAACCAAGCTGACCCTCCAGCAAAATATTCTTTCCATCTTTCAATGCATTGTGAAGATACAGAGAAACGTCACATACATAAGGTGCTATCATTTCTTTGTATTCTTTCAACTCTTTATATAAATCTTCAGGCTGAATCAATGGCTTGTGATATAAATGTTCCAGCATTACATTCTTCTGCTCTGCAATCCGCACTACCTTTTCTTTCAGCAGCTCGTCATCAAACAACTCACTTACCTGGAAACCAATCTTTGCATATTTGTCAGAATAAAACGGTGCAATTCCAGACTTTGTAGAGCCAAAGGACTTTCCTGCCAGACGCTCTTCCTCATATGCATCAAAATTCTTGTGGTATGACATTACTATCTGTGCTCTGTCGGATACCAAAATCTTTGGCATCGGAACATTCCGATCAACAATTGACTGGATTTCTTTAAATAAAACAGGAATATCCAATGCTACTCCATTGCCGATAATACTGGTTGTATGGTCATAAAACACTCCAGATGGCAGTGTATGCAGTGCAAACTTTCCATAATCATTAATAATAGTATGGCCTGCATTTGCTCCCCCCTGAAAACGAACGATGATGTCAGCCTCTTTTCCGAGCATATCTGTAATTTTACCTTTTCCCTCATCGCCCCAGTTAGCACCTACTACTGCTTTTACCATTTCTAACCCTCCTGCGTAAATTATCCTTTAAAAAACAACATTAGCGTATTTACAAATAAAACCGCCTTATGAATTATACTATACTTTTTCCGTTATGTAAAACACTATTTTGCAGTTCAGCGAAATCAAGCTTGCGTCCAAACTGTAATAAAACCCATGAAAATCTGTTGTAATTGTACCTGAAAAGTATTACAATAAAGGTCAATTCAACTATTTTCTCACAGAAAGGAGATTTATACATTGAAAAAGTATTTAAAATGGTTCATAGGTTTGGCAGCAATTGGTTCTGCAATCGGCCTTATCATAGCTTATTTCTGTAAGAGCAGATGCTGTGGTGATTGCTGTGACAGTCTCCAGGATACTACAGAAGATGAAGATTTTGACTTGGACAGCGATTTACAGCCTGTTCCTGACAGGGAATATGTTCCATTGAAAAAAACATCAGAGGCTGTTTCCGAAAGTAATACTCCTGAAAAGGACGATGCTGAGGAAGAAACTTCTGCTGAAAGTAAATAATAATTCAATGCTTTTACAGGGGCAGGTTTCGCCTGCCTCTATTTATCTTATTTATCTATCCCCATTATCTCCACGCCTTATCCAGAATTCCCACCGCTTCTTTTATTTTTTCTTCATTCATATTGGCATATCCAAGCAATATGGTCGCCTGCCTGTTTTTCTCAGGCTCCACAAAATATTCCGTCAGGCCATAGACTTTTACGCCTTTTTTGGCGGCTCTCTCTATCAGCTCTTCTTCCGACATCCCTTTCTGAAAATGAAGCAGCAAATGTACTCCCGCGTTTTCCCCCGAAACTTTACATAAATCCTGCATACTTTTCAGACAGCCCAGCAATACATCGTGCCTGCTCTTATACAGGGCTCTCGTTTTATTCAGATGACGCTCATAATACCCTTCCTCTATAAATTTCTGTAAAATCATCTGATCCACTTTTGACACAGTAGAATTAAGGAAGCTGCTTCTCTCCTGATACAAGGAAAGCAGGGATTCAGGCAGAACCATATAACTCATCCGGATTGCGGGCGCAATGGATTTAGAAAAAGTGCCCATATAAATCACTTTATCATGGCTGTCATAGCCCTGAAGTGCCGGTATGGGCTTCCCTTTATAGCGGAACTCACTGTCATAATCATCTTCTATAATATAGCGGAACTCTTTCTCATCCGCCCACTTCAAAAGCGCCAGCCGTCTCTTAATCGGCATGACAATGCCTAAAGGGTATTGATGGGAAGGCATCACAAACGCGATATCCGCCTGGGATTCTGTCAGCCTGCTGATTTCCATCCCTCTGGAATCCATATCCACTGTACAAACTTCATAGGAAAGATTCTTGAAAAGTCTGTACGCCTGTCTGTATGTGGGGTTCTCCAGGGCAACTTTATGATTCTGACCGATAACCGTTGTCAGCAGCATCAGCAGATAATCATTTCCGGCCCCCACAATAATCTGCTCCGGCCTGCAATTGACCCCCCTGGCCTGATGCAGATAATGGCAGATGGCATTTCGCAGTCCATATTCCCCCTGGGGCTCCCCCAGACGAAACATTTCAGCTTTATCATCTAAAAGACATTCTCTGGATAATCTGCGCCACGCATTGTAGGGGAAACTCTTTAAATCCACTCCATTTGGCGTGAAGTCATACTCATACTGCTTTTTTGACTTCACAGGCTTCTTCTGAATTGGTGTAAAATCCTTGTTTAGCTGATAGAGCTCTTCTATCTGTGCCACAAAAAATCCCCGGTAGGGCTCTGCCTCCACATATCCTTCAGACAAGAGCTGTTCGTATGCCAGTTCCACCGTGCTTCTGCTCACTTCCAGATATTTGCTCAAAGCCCGGGTGGAGGGCAGCTTTTCCCCACTTTGAAGACGTTTATGCTGAATATCTTTTTTAATGTAATTGTAAATTTGTTCATACAGGGGAATTTTAGAATCCGGCTGAAGATTTATGGTTAATTCATTCATTTTTATCCACTCCATTCTTAGAATAAAGAGAATTTATATATCTGAAAAGTTTCCTTCTCCGATATATGAAAAGGCAGGTACTTTAGTCAGACCTGCCTTTGGTTGCTTATTTCGGTAATTTAAAAGAACTTTTGAGAGAAACAATGCGGTTAAATACCAGAGAATCTGGTCTGGAGTCTTTCGCATCAATACAGAAATATCCATTTCTGACAAACTGGAAACTGTCAGTAGGCTCTGCGTCATCAAAGCTTGGCTCCACATAGCAGTCTTTCAGGACAGTCAAAGAGTTTGGATTCAAATTCAAAGAGCCGTCCTCCTTATCGTATACACCCTTCTCCTCATCTACCAGGTTCTCATAAAGGCGCACTTCCGCTTTCACAGCATAAGAAGCCGGCACCCAGTGGATGGTTCCTTTTACTTTTCTTCCGGTAAAACCGCCGCCACATTTTGTCTCAGGATCATAGGTACAGTGAACTTCTGTCACATTGCCGTTCTCATCCTTTACAAAGCTTTCACACTTCACAAAATATGCGTGCATCAGACGCACTTCATTTCCAGGGAAAAGGCGGAAATACTTTTTAGGAGGCTCCTCCATGAAGTCTTCTCTTTCTATATAAAGTTCCCGGCAAAACGGCACTTTCCGGCTGCCCAGCTCTTCATTTTCCAGATTGTTAGCCACATCCAGATACTCAACCTGTCCCTCGGGATAATTGTCAATGATCAGCTTAATGGGATCTAATACTGCCATCATGCGGGCTCTCTTCATCTTCAAATCCTCGCGGATGCAGTATTCCAGCATGGCGTAGTCCACAGAACTCTGGCTCTTGGACACCCCGCACATATCAATAAACATCTTGAGTGATTCGGGGGTAAATCCTCTTCTTCTCAGCGCCGCAATGGATACGAGGCGGGGGTCATCCCAGCCATCCACAATATGATCTTCAACCAGCTTTTTAATGTAGCGCTTTCCGGTCACCACATTTGTCAGATACAATTTTGCAAATTCAATCTGTCTTGGCGGCTGTTCAAATTCACATTCTTTCACAACCCAGTCATAAAGAGGTCTGTGGTCCTCAAACTCCAGGGTGCAGATGGAGTGGGTGATTCCCTCAATCGCATCCTCCAGCGGGTGAGCGTAGTCATACATGGGATAAATACACCACTTATCGCCTGTATTGTGATGGCTTATATGGGCAACACGATAAATAATCGGGTCTCTCATATTAATGTTGGGGGAAGACATGTCAATCTTTGCCCTCAAAACTTTCTCCCCATCCTTATATTTTCCATCCTTCATTCCCTGAAACAGCTCCAGATTCTCTTCCACGGAACGGTTCCTGTAAGGACTGTCCTTTCCTGGTTCTGTCAATGTTCCACGGTACTCACGAATTTCTTCCGGTGAAAGGTCACACACGTAAGCTTTCCCTTTTTTGATTAGTTTTAATGCAAACTCATACATTTGCTCAAAGTAGTCAGATGCAAAATAGAGGTGATTTCCCCAGTCTGCTCCCAGCCACTGGATATCATCTTTGATAGAATCTACAAACTCCACCTTCTCCTTTGTAGGATTTGTGTCATCAAAACGCATGTGGAATGTTCCGTTATATTTTTCTGCCAGACCATAATTCAAAAGAATCGACTTTGCATGTCCGATGTGAAGATATCCGTTAGGCTCAGGCGGGAACCTGGTGCTCACATGGTCATACACTCCTTCTGCCAGGTCTTTATCTATTTCCTGTTCAATAAAATTTTTTGAAACTGTCTCGTTTTCCATTGTTTCCTCCTCAAATACTAGCATTCTGCCCATTATCTTATCATAAAACAGATATAACGACAAGAACTGTAAGTTATATTTCTATACCTTCTTGAACATTAGTAGTTCAAGAAGTATACTTATTGGACTACTGGCGTTCACTAAGATATATTTGAATATCTGTTCGTGTTTACATAACATAAAAAAGACCTTCAAAAGAAAAACTCTCTTGAAGGCCTCTCGTTTAAAGCTGTCGAGCGGAATCGAACCGCCGACCTCCGCCTTACCAAGGCGACGCTCTACCGACTGAGCCACGACAGCCTGCGTAAGTTGTACGCAACATTAGTAATATACACTAAAATCAACAATATTGTCAATAGCATTCGTCAAAAAAGTTGGTCTGAATCTGTAGGATTACAATACATGTGTTACAAAACTGAATAATATAAAAGCGAGAATACCTTTTTGTGTTATATTTAAGTCACCACAACAAAAACCAACGCAAAGGAGTGTATTCTCGCATGGCTAGTATAACACAAGATATGAAATATCGTCTATCTTTAATCCATTACTCTGAAAAATATGGTGTTTCAAAAGCTACCATTCGGTATAAAACTAACCGACAGTACATTTACCGCTGGAAACGCCGCTATGACGGCTCTATTGAATCTCTTAGAGAGCTTTCCAGACGGCCCCTCCATCATCCAAACCAGCACACTCCTGAGGAAATTAAGCTTATTTCCGATATGCGCAGGCGCAATCCTCATGCTGGGCTGGTGGTCTTCTGGGTCAAGCTCATGCAAAGAGGCTATTCCCGCTCCATCCCGGGTCTCTATCGTTTTCTTAAGAAACAGGGTATCATGGCCGTAAAACCTCAGAATCCCAAGTACATCCCTAAGCCCTATGAATCCATGGACTATCCCGGACAGCGCATACAGATAGATGTTAAATTCGTCCCCACTGTCTGCATGGTCGGATCTGCCAAAGGCAAACGCTTTTACCAATACACCGCCATTGATGAGTATTCCCGATGGCGCTTTGTGGAAGCCTTTGAGGAGCACAGCTCTTATTCCTCGGCTCAGTTCTTAGAACACTTAATAAAAGCCTTTCCTCTTCCCATCGAATGTGTCCAAACCGATAACGGACAGGAGTTCACCAAACGCTTTGCTTCCTATGGTGGTTGCGACAAACCCACACTCTTTCAGATGAAGTTGCAGCAGCATGGTATTCGGCACAAGCTGATCCGTCCTTTTACACCCAGGCATAATGGGAAGGTAGAACGCAGCCACAGAAAAGACAATGAACGCTTTTATGCCACCCATCAGTTCTATTCCCTGGAGGACTTTTCTAAGCAACTGAAACGTTATAACACAAAGGATTATAACCGCTTCCCTATGAGACCTCTTTTATGGAACTCTCCCACAGAGGTACTGAAAGATTATTTACGGTCACTGTAACATATGTTTGACAAACCTACAATTCGTCAAAAAAGTTGGTCTGAATCCAGTATGATTGTAAATGGCCCGCTGTTCACAAGGCTGACTTTCATCTCCGCCCCAAAGCTTCCTTTCTGAACAACCGGAATGGATTCTTTACACTTTTCTATAATATATTCATAGAGGGAATTAGCCATATCAGGCTGGCCTGCCTCAATGAAACTTGGCCGGTTTCCTTTCTTACAGTTTGCATAAAGTGTAAACTGGGAAATAAGGAGAAGACTGCCGTCCACGTCATTCAGCGAAAGGTTTGTCTTCCCGTTCTCATCCTCAAAGATTCTGAGACCAATCATTTTCCGAATAAGCCTGTCTGCAATTTCTGTCGTGTCACTTTCTGCAATTCCAATTAATACAAGAAAGCCTTTCTCTATTTCTCCAATAACCGCTCCGTCCACAGCTACGGATGCCTCTGTCACTCTCTGTATAACAAATTTCATATTGCCCTCCTTGTCTGTTTATGTTTCTGCAATATTTATTCTATACTGACCGCAAAATAAAGTCCATATAAAATCAAAAACAGGATGTCAGACCATCCGATAAAGAGAGCAACAATTTGTCGAATTTTACCACAAAATGCCATTAAAACAATGTGATTTTCATGAAATTGTGATATAATATGAAAAATAAGTTTAACGTGGTTTTCCAGTACAGGCAGCAGAGGGTAAATTCATGAGAAGCCTGGAAAAAGAAGAACTTGTTCCACTTGGGAAATGCGTAGAAGAATTACTGCAATTTGTGCATGGACTGCACATGGAAGAAACTCCGTATTTCTACAGACTTGTTCAAAATATGAAATATAACCTGGAAATTTGCTTTCTTGTCCGCTATGATGGATGGGAACAGATGGAACAAATTTTAAAAAGGGATTGGAAGGGCGCAAATCACATGCTGCTGGGAATCCCCAAATTTGATATTCAGGCTGACACCCCCAAAAAGAAAGCTGAATTGAACTGCAAATTTCTTGATCTTATTACAAATATAGAACATTATCTACAGTTGGAACGAGAATAACAGCAGCTTGACCATACGGCTTAAGCCGGCTGAACTGTCACACAAAAAATATAAGCCTGCCTCTTGCTGATTCAGTTGAGACAGGCTTATATTTATTCGCTTTTGTTTCCAAGCAGTTTTTCTGCTTTACTTCTTATTCTTTGAAGAGCATTATCTATCGCTTTCGGGCTTTTGCCAAGAAGCTCTGCAATTGTCTTATAGTCGGTTCCCAGAAGATGAAGATATAAAACCCGATTTTCCAGAGCACTCAGGCTTTGTTTTAACTGTTCCACAAAAACCTCTGTAAATTCTTTTCCGAAATACAAAGTTTCCGGGTTATTTTCCGTGGCCGCCTCTATCGTATCTATCAAAGGTATGCTTTTCTCTTCGTCTGCGCTTCCCCCATCCTCATATAAGGATATATAGGAGTTGAGGGGAATGTGCTTCTTTCTCTTGGAGGCTTCAATTGCAGTGTACATCTGCCTGGATACGCAAAGCTCTGCAAAACTGGCAAAAGAGGCCCCCTGAGAGGAATTATAATCGCGGACAGCTTTGATGAGTCCTATCATGCCCTCCTGGATTAAATCTTCATTTTCTCCGCCTATCAGGTACATCGCTCTCGCTTTCTTGCGGACCATTGATTTATATTTCATCATAATATAATCCATGATTTCCGAATTACCTTCCCGGAAATCTGAAATCAGCTGCTCGTCTGTCATTGCATCGTATTGGTTCACCAGCTCCACCTCCTGCCCGCATATCCCTGTTCTGCTCTGATATTCTCTTTATTTCATTCTCTGGCGTACAATTTCATATGCCAGCACCCCTGCTGCGACGGACGCATTCAGAGAATCTATCTCTCCGCGCATTGGGATACTTGCGATAAAATCACATTTTTCTTTTACCAGGCGTCCTACTCCTTCGCCCTCATTTCCAATGACCATACCGATAGGCCCTGTGAGATTCAAGCTGTACATGGATTCTCCTCCCATGTCTGCACAGACAAACCACATGCCCTTTTCTTTCAGCTCTTCTATGGTTTTTGCTATGTTGGTCACTTTTGCAACCGGGGTATAATTCAACGCCCCGGCTGAAGTCTTTGCCACCGTGGCAGTAAGCCCCACAGCCCTGCGCTTTGGTATAATAACACCATGTGCCCCTGCCAGATTGGCAGTTCTGATAATTGCTCCCAGGTTATGTGGGTCTTCAATATTATCCAGCAAAATAAGGAAAGGTGGCTCCCCTTTCTCCTCTGCCAGACTAAACATATCCTCTATCTCAGAATAATTGTAGGCCGCTGCGTAGGCGATAACCCCCTGATGCTTCCCAGTCTCAGAAATCTGTGAAAGCCGCTCTTTTCCCACAAAATTCAAAATAGTATCATGCTTTTTAGCTTCTCTTACAATCGTGCGGATGGGCCCGTCCTGACATCCGTCCAAAACAAACACCTTATCAATTGTCTTTCCTGACCGGAATGCCTCCAGCACCGCATTTCTGCCCTCAATCACCTGTGTATTCTCACTGTTTTCCACTTTATTTTCTACTTCATTCTTCTCTATTTCCTGCATATTTCTCCTCATCTTCTCTTAAATTACTGTCTGGTCTTTCAGGCTGTCCAACCCGATTTCAACCAAATCTACCACTCTTTTATACTCCTTTTTGAGATACAAATATCCCAAAAGTGCTTCAAAACCTGTAGCCCTTCTGTAATCTGTGATTGACTGGTTTTTTGCCGGGGACACAGACTTCGCATTGCGCCCCCGCCTGTAAATCGCATGTTCTTCTTCCGTCAGATGTTCCTGCATTGCTCTCATCATCAGGGACTGTGTAGAAGCCTGTACAAATTGGCTTGTCTCCTCATGCAGCTTCTGCACCTGCTTATTCCCCTTATTGATAACCATAGTCTTAATAATCAAGTCATAAATACAATCCCCGATGTACGCCAGAACAAGAGGTGAATAGCTTGCGATATCCACCTCTTGAAGATTTAATACCTCGTGTATATAATCATGAAAGTCAAATTCTACGCTTTTTTCCATTTTACTCCCTCTCGGGTATCCTCCAGAACAATTCCTTTTGCCAGCAGTTCATTTCGTATTTCATCCGCCCTGGCAAAATCTTTATTCTTTCTCGCCTCCTGGCGCTGTTCAATCAGAGCCTCGATATCCTCCGCCAGAATTTCTTCGTCTTTCACCACAATAATTCCCAGAACATCTGTCAGCTTAACCAGCAAATCCAGCAGATTTTGCAGATATTCAGCGGAACTCTCCCCGTCTGTGGTAGTATTGATATACTTCACCAGTTCAAAAATAGAGGAGACTGCATCGGCAGTATTAAAATCATCATCCATCGCGCCCTCAAAGCTATCCACATATTCCTGTGTCTTGTCAAATGCTTCTTTTTCTGAGGATGTCATATCCTGCACTTTCGCATTTCCTTTGAGAAACTTCAGATTTTCTGCCGCAGTTATAATTCTATCCAGACCAGTCTTTGCCGCACCCATCAATTCTTCACTAAAATTAAGAGGCGTTCTGTAGTGGGCGCTGAGCATAAAGAATCTAAGTACCTGCAAATCATATTTTTCACTGATTTCTCTCACTGTAAAGAAGTTTCCAAGGGATTTTGACATCTTCTTATTGTCAATATTGAGAAATGCATTGTGCAGCCAATATTTTGCAAATTCCTTGCCGTTTGCAGACTCACTCTGGGCAATCTCATTCTCGTGGTGAGGAAATACCAGGTCTTCGCCGCCTGCATGAATATCAATCTGCTCTCCCAGATACTTCTTTGACATCTCGGAGCACTCAATATGCCATCCCGGACGGCCCGCGCTCCACGGAGAATCCCATGAAGGCTCCCCTTCTTTTTTGGGTTTCCACAAAACAAAGTCCAGAGAATCTTCCTTCTCATCCTGTCCTGACACCAGAAGAGAACGTCCCCCTGACTGTAAGTCATCCAGATTTTTATGGGAGAGCTTGCCGTAATCCTTAAACTTTCTTGTGCGGTAATAGACAGTTCCATTTTTCTCGTATGCAAAACCCTTGTCTATCAGCGTCTGAATCATATCCACCATGCCGCAGATTTCTTCCGTAGCCAGCGGGTGCTTTGTAGCCGGCTTCACGTTCATTCCCGCCATATCTTTTTTGCACTCTTCGATATAACGCTGAGAAATCTCGGACGCTGTCACGCCCTCCTCAATCGCTTTATTAATAATCTTGTCATCCACATCTGTAAAATTAGATACAAAATTAACTTCATACCCCTTGTATTCAAAATATCGTCTCACGGTATCAAATACAATCATGGGGCGGGCATTTCCAATATGAATATAGTTATAAACTGTAGGTCCGCAGACATACATTTTTACTTTCCCCTCTTCCAGAGGTACAAATTCTTCTTTTCTTTTTGATAAAGTATTATATAATTTCATCTGTCTTCTCCTCTTATGATTCTTTATTCTCTGTGTCTTCCTGTTTGATTTCTTTTTTTTCTGCCTCTTCACTCTGACCGGGAGCTCCACATTCCCCGTCAAGCACACATTTCATATGTTTTTCCATCTCTTTTAATTGATTATAAAGGCGGATATTCGCCTCCTGCAATTCTTTAATATCATTGAGAACCGGGTCTGGCAGGTGAACCTGATCCATATCTGCTCTGGGCACTTTTTTATTTCCCATACGCACTATACGCCCTGGAACACCGACTACCGTACAGTTCGGGGGAACCTCCTCAAGAACGACAGAGCCTGCTCCAATTTTCGAGTTCTCACCAATGGTAAAAGAGCCCAGAATTTTCGCCCCTGCACTGACCATCACATTGTCTTCCAAAGTAGGGTGTCTCTTTCCCTGCTCTTTTCCTGTACCACCTAAGGTAACTCCCTGATAAAGTGTTACATTATTTCCGATAATAGCCGTCTCTCCGATAATCACGCCACTTCCATGGTCGATAAATAATCCATTTCCAATCACAGCTCCCGGATGTATTTCAATCCCGGTCTTTCTTACACCCCTCTGAGAAATCCAGCGTGCCAGAAAATAATGCTGCCTCAAATACAGCTTATGAGCAATCCTATATCTAAGTATAACTTTAAAACTTGGGTAAAGCAATACCTCCAGATTTGATTTTATTGCGGGATCGCGTTCCCTGATTACATTAATTTCACTTTTAATATAAGATATTATCCCCATATAAACTTCCACCATCCTTCCGTTTGAAAAACAAAATGACCCCGTCTCCTGTTAGAGACGAAGTCATATCCGCGGTTCCACTCTATTAAAAGAATTACTTCTTTCACTCATCACATGTAACGTATGCCCTACGTATCCCGCTACTCGTTTCTACCACTTTTGCAGAATCAGCTTCCCGGATGCACTTCACAAACTTCTCCCTTAAGACTGCTTTCAGCCGGTGACAGTCTCTCTCTGAAAGTTCAAAATCAGCTACTCTTCCGTTCTTCGCTTTTCAAACTATATTCATATAGATATATATTATGCAACTCCGGGGAATTTGTCAATCATAAAAAGGGTCTGACCCCTTTGTAAGCCATTTTCAGACTATTCAGACTATTTCATTCAAATATGACCGCTCCAGAGGCTGGATTTTTCTCAGCTTAGACGCCAATGCTTCTGAAATAATCACATCTTCCTCCCCTGAAATTTCTTCCAGGGTTTTATAACCAAATAAAAAGCTTGCCAGAGCACTGATTGTCAGTACTCCCTGCGAGTCCTCGGTCTCACAAACCTGTATTTCCGAGCTATCCTCACCGCTCTGCAGCCTCCATACCCGGCTGTTTGCCGTTATGATTGTATCCAGGACTGCAAAAGAACAGTTCAACTGCTCACCAGTTTTCACATGCATGGATTCCAGCAATGTCTGTAAATGCAGGATTCGCACCATAATCGTGGGAACCTGCTCTGTCTCTTCATTTCTGCGCCCTGCAAGTACCTTTATGGGTTCTTGACCGCCTGACCTGAGCCCATAAACCGCTTTCTGAAAGTCTTCTTCATATTCGGGCAAGATACCGCTTCCCTGATTTCAACATGACCCTCTATGGCATACGCGAACATGCCCACGATATGTCCGTCCTGTCTCATCAGCTTTACTCCGCCGTTCACACTCATCTGCTCAAATATCATGGTCTGATAATAACCTTCATTATGAACAGCAAAAACCTGATATTCAGAGGCCACATTTTTCAGGAAAAATTTCCGCCATATCAGCGGCATCCCCAATTCCCGCACCACTTAACTCCACACCGGGAGTTCCTTTTTGCCGTATACTGCTTCTTTATTCTGCTTATACGTAAACCGGAAATCATAAGGGGTATAGATAGCTTCTGCAGCAGGCATAAGAAATGTGAAAGGTTCTTTCCTGTCATACATATCTTTCATGGATGTTCTCAGGCTTCTCCCATGTATCCCCGCTTCCGGTATTCGCTTTCTGTGGCAACAGCGACAATATAATGACACCGGAATTCTTTCTCCTCCACCTGAAGCATGTAAGGATTCAGGTGAAGCATGGAACGGATTGCTTCATCTTCCTCTATCACGTATATCTGATTATCTCTTGTTTTCATAAAATAATAGTAATCCAGAAACTTTTTGCTGTCTTCTGCAAATACTTTTTCCCACAGCCCTTCTCGTCTGACTGTGTTCACTGCTGTCAAGTTTTCGAAGCTTCATGCTTTTGTTTCCTTTCTATCGCTTGTGACAGCCCTGACACCCTTCACAGCCGCCCGGACTCTGTGTCACATCATAGCTGCTGTAATTGGTAATCTTCTCCAGCGCACAAATCGCCTGAGAAGAAATCCCATCTCCGCTTCCGGTAAATCCCAGCCCCTCCTCTGTAGTTGCTTTGATATTCACCTGATTAACCAACAATCCCAGCGCTTGTGCCACATTGCTTCTCATTTCTTCAATATGAGGAAGCATCTTTGGTTTTTGAGCTATTATTGTAGCATCAATATTTTCTATAATATAGCCTTCCTGGTCGAGAAGTCCTGCCACCTCTTTTAGAAGCTTAATGCTTGAAACATCTTTGTATTCAGGCTTGGTATCAGGAAAATGCTTTCCGATATCCCCGAGGGCTGCTCCGCCAAGCAGGGCATCCATAATGGCATGTACCAGCACGTCCGCATCCGAATGTCCCAGAAGTCCCTTTTCATAAGGAATCTCCACTCCACCCAAAATCAGCTTTCTGCCCTCAACCAGTTTATGGACATCATATCCCATTCCTACACGCATAGTTTGTTACTCCTTATGTTCCTCTTCATTGTCTTCTGCAGCTTCCAGAATGGGATTCTCCCCTTCTCTTCTGCATCCTCAATGTACTCTGAATTATCTTGTTCCTGCGGGGGCTCCTGATCTCTATTGTCCAGCATGCCTTTTGCAGCCCATATCACAAAAAAAGTTCCCAATATAGCAAAAATTGCTGCTATTACAATGATAAATACCATATTTTCAGGCCTGTCCTCTAATACTCCCCGAATCATTGTGATTCCCAAATAGGCAAGGTACAGCCCTGCCACAATTCTCAGTACAGATCTGCCTTTGTCATTCATCTTTTTATCCTCCAATTAGTCTTCATTCCCTGATTTTATCATAATTATACAAACATTGCCACCATCATTGTCCATTTCTTTTTATAATTGGCTGGCGCTGCTTTTTGCCGACACTTTTATTCTGCATGCCATATATTTTCAGACAACAAAAAAAGCTTGCAAATACAAGCTTTCCTGAGTAGCGGAAACTGGATTTGAACCAGCGACACCACGGGTATGAACCGTGTGCTCTAGCCAACTGAGCTATTCCGCCATATACAATATTTAAAAGTGTATGGGACCTATAGGGCTCGAACCTATGACCCTCTGCTTGTAAGGCAGATGCTCTCCCAGCTGAGCTAAGATCCCATATCTTCACCGGCCTGCGTTTGTCTTACCCGCAACCTGCTTTGCTATTATACTATCAACTTTCATCAAATGTCAACACTTTTTTTATTTTTTCTTACTGAAAATATTTCACCCCTGATTCAAAGATTTTCAGGTCCTGTTCCCCGTATATATTTATGGCTGTAGAAGCATCTGTCCTCTCGGAATGAGCCATCTTTCCAAGCACCCGCCCATCAGGACTTGTGATACCCTCTATCGCACAATAGGAGCCATTTACATTCCACTCTTCTTTCATGCTGATTACACCGTCCACATCACAGTACTGAGTTGCCACCTGCCCGTTTTCAAATAATTTTTTTATCCACTCTTCACTGGCGACAAATCTCCCCTCCCCCGTGGGATGCCGGATTCACGTACATTCCGCCCAGCCGGGCTTCTTTGAGCCACGGTGATTTGTCCGACACCACTTTTGTGTAAACCATTTTTGAAATATGGCGCCCGATTGTATTGTGAGTCAATGTGGGGGAATCCTTGGTCTGCCCCACTATTCTGCCGTGAGGCACAAGCCCCAGCTTAATGAGCGCCTGAAATCCATTGCAAATCCCCAGAACAAGTCCGTCCCTCTCCTGGAGCAGTTTTTCTACCGCTTCTTTCATTTTCGCGTTCTGAAAAGCTGTGGCAAAAAACTTTGCCGAACCGTCCGGCTCATCCCCAGCACTAAAACCGCCTGGAAACATGATAATCTGCGCTTTGGAAATCTCTTTTTCAAACTCTTCCACCGAACCGCGGATATCCGCCGCATCCATATTTCTAAAAACTTTTGTGGTCACTGCCGCCCCAGCCCTCTCAAACGCCCTTTTGCTGTCGTACTCGCAGTTTGTTCCCGGGAACACCGGTATAAAAACAGAAGGCTGCCCTATTTTATGACCGCAAATGTGAACTTCTTTTGCACTGTAAAGCTTCTCCTTTAGCACTTCATCGCTGTCCCATGAGGACTTCGTGGCAAATACCTTTTCCAGAGTTTCTGTCCATGCATTTTTTGCCTCATCAAGCCGGATTGCTGTATTCCCATAACAAAATGTATCCTCACCTGTCACCTCACCGATTACAGTGTAATTGATTCCAAGTTTTCCGACCTGCTCTGCGGGAACTTCGGCAATCAGGTCTCCAAATGCCGGGGCAAACAGCTCCCCTGCCTCTATATGATGTTCTATTTTTAAACCAAAACCATTTCCAAATGCCATTTTACTTACGGCTGCAATGACGCCATGCCTGTCTGGTGTGCAGGCAGACACAATCCTGCCGCTGTGAACATCCTCGGCAAATCTTTCATATTGTTCCGTCAGCTGGCTATATATCGGAAGCTCATACTCATCTTTCTCAGTTCTCATCCACACAAGTTTATTCCCAGCCTTTTTCAGTTCCGGGTAATGATTTCCTGCTCTCTCGACATAGCGACCGCAAAAGAAACCAGTGTGGGCGGCACATCTATATCCTGAAACGTGCCTGACATACTGTCTTTCCCGCCGATTGCGGGCAGTCCAAAGCCAAGCTGTGCATCGTAAGCCCCTAAAAGTGCTGCAAAAGGCTGACTCCATCTTTTGGGGTCTCCTGTCATTCTTCGGAAGTATTCCTGAAATGTGAAACGTATCTTTCTGTAATCACCGCCGGATGCCACAATCTTTGCTACAGATTCCGCCACTGCATAGATTGCCCCGTGATATGGACTCCAGCTTGACAGATAGGGATCAAATCCAAAACTCATCATAGAAACACTGTCCGTCACTCCCTTCAGGACAGGCACTTTAGCTATCATTGCCTGAACTTCCGTCATCTGATATTTTCCACCGTGAGGCATCAGGACAGAACCTGCCCCCACGGAACCGTCAAACATTTCCACAAGACCTTTTTGAGAGCATACATTCAAATCTCCCAAAACCTGAAGCCATTTTTCTTGTATATCTTTCACTTCTTGCCTTACAAAAAGGCTCTTTTTCCTCTCTGGAATCTCTACTTCCACAGAGGTTTCCTGATGCGCACCATTGGTATCCAAAAATACACGGGAAATATTCACAATTTCTTTCCCACGCCACACCAAAACCAGCCTCGGTGACTCCGTAACTACAGCTACACTGGCAGCTTCCAGATTCTCCTCTTTTGCAAAAGCCAAAAATTTCTCCACATCTTTTGGAGCAACAACCACTGCCATTCTTTCCTGTGATTCAGAAATCGCAATTTCTGTCCCGTCCAGCCCCTCATATTTTTTAGGCACTTTGTCCAGGTCCACACGAATTCCTGCTGCCAGCTCTCCAATCGCAACAGCAACTCCACCCGCCCCAAAATCATTACATTTCTTAATTAATCTGCTTACTTCCTCCCGCCTGAATAAACGCTGAATCTTGCGCTCTGTAGGAGGATTCCCCTTTTGAACTTCAGCACCGCAGGTTTCAATGGACTCTTTTGTGTGAGCTTTGGAAGACCCGGTCGCACCTCCGCATCCGTCTCTTCCGGTGCGTCCGCCCAGCAAAATAATAACATCCCCGGGCTTGGAACTTTCCCTGACCACCGCACGTCTCGGTGCCGCACCCAGCACCGCCCCGATTTCCATACGTTTTGCCACATAATCAGGGTGATAAATTTCTTTCACAGCGCCCGTGGCAAGGCCAATCTGGTTTCCATAAGAACTGTAACCTTTTGCCGCTCCCTGCACCAGCTTCTTTTGAGGCAGCTTACCTTTTATTGTATTTTGTACAGAAACTGTGGGGTCGGCAGCCCCAGTCACCCTCATCGCCTGATATACATAGGTCCGGCCTGAAAGAGGATCGCGTATAGCACCCCCAAGACAGGTGGCCGCGCCCCCAAAAGGTTCAATCTCAGTGGGGTGGTTGTGAGTTTCATTTTTAAAATTAATCAGCCATTCTTCTTCCGTCCCGTCCACTTTTATGGGGACAACAATACTGCACGCGTTAATCTCCTCTGATTCCTCCTGATCCCGAAGCTTTCCCTCTCTCTTCAGCTTGCGCATGGCCATCAATGCCAAATCCATGAGACAGATAAACTTGTCCTCCCTGTCCGCAAAAATTTCACTGTGGTCCTTCAAATATTGCTGATAAGTGCGGACCATAGGCTCTCTGTACTCTCCCTCACCAAAGGTAATCTCTTTTAACTCAGTTGAAAATGTGGTGTGTCGGCAGTGATCCGACCAATAGGTATCCAGCACCCGGATTTCGGTCACAGAAGGGTCTCTGTATTCTTCATTCCGGTAATAATTTTGAATGTGCAGAAAATCCTCAAATGTCATTGCCATACCGAGGGAATGATACAAACCTTTTAACTTATCTCCGCACATATATTTAAAGCCATCCAACACTTTTACATTCTCCGGCTCCAAAGCGGCGATGTCCAGCGTGTCTGGCTTTTCCATTCCCGTCTCCCTGGAATCGACAGGGTTGATGCAATGATTTTTGATGGATCTGCAAGCTCCATTTCTGTCACAGCACCCTCAATTACATAGGTCACGGCAGTTCTAATGACCAGCTTTTCTTCTTCTTTTATAAACTGCACACACTGCTTTGCGGAGTCCGCTCTCTGGTCAAACTGTCCCGGAAGATATTCCACAGAAAAAATATGATTTTCCTCTTCGGCCGGAAAATGTTCATGATATAACCTGTCAACAGGAGGTTCTGCAAAAACACTTCTGCATGCCTTTTCAAATGTCTCCTGAGAAATGTGTTCCACATCATACCTGTTAAGGATGCGAACCCCTGTCACCGCCTCTATCCTCAGATAATCCCTGATTTCATATCTCAAAGTATCTGCCAGGGCGGCAAATTCAGGCTTTTTTTCCACATATACTCGTTTTACATCACTCATAAACAGTCTCCTTTGCATTTTGCTGCAATCATTTTATGCCATTTTATCACACCTCTTTTCATAAGTATAATTAATATAACTAAACTTATTAATTAGCACCATTAATCTTACTGCGGGTTTTCAAGCGCAATATTATACTGCAAATCAGGAGAACCATCAGGCCTGCAATAAATATTCCCCCGATTCTTACAACAAAATCAGAAAACAACCCTTCCGGCAGCATCCGTATCATGTAATCCTCCGACGGATCAAACATCCATAAGTCATTGGTAAAGAAAATTTCATGAAACCTCGTAAAAGCAGCCGTAAAGTCTCTGGAAAAGAAATATGCCAATATCCCCGCTCCTGCCCCCGTTATAACCAGAGTAATCTGAAATGCTCTTGGAATGATATACTTCCAGTTTGCCTTTGTAAATATAAGAAGAAGCAGGCTGATAAGCAAAACTACTATACTGCCCGTCCTCAGATGCAGACCTCCTATAAACAGTCTCTGGACATCCGCCATGTGCAGTTTGTCCTGTTCATTGAAGAAATCCTGCTCTTTTCCTTCCACTGTCGTAATCACTTTCAGGTTTTCTCTATCACCCCTCAGATAGTCCATCATCTCATGAGTGACATACATCACATCTTCCATCTTCATATCCAAATCAGAAAGTACATCATACTTCTCATATTCTTTTGTATAAAAATTAAAATTCATATACATTGCCGCCTCAAAACTTGAAATCAAAAGAATTATAATTACAGCAAATGACAAAATAACTCCCAGTACCCAATGCAGTGCTTTTTTCATATTCATGTCTCCTATTTATCTTAGTAAAATTTCACAATGGCTCCTTAAGCTGTTATTTTATCATAATACAGGTTGTAATTCATCCCAATCGCACTTATAATACAAGTAGTATTTATTAGGAGGACTAATGATGGATATCAATTATGAATTGTACAAAGTTTTTTATCATGTGGCATCTTCCCTGAGCTTCTCGGAAGCATCCAAACAGCTTTTCATTTCACAGTCAGCGGTAAGCCAGTCTATCAAAACATTGGAAAGCAGGCTCGACCAGATACTATTCATCCGCAGCACAAAACGCGTTCAGCTGACACCTGAAGGGGAAATCCTTCTCCGCCATGTTGAACCGGCCATTCATCTTATACAGCGGGGGAGACTCAGCTATTGGATGCGGCCTCCACAGGGGGGCAAATCCGAATTGGAGCCAGTGATACCATCTGCCGCTATTTTTTAGTTCCCTATCTGGAGAGATTTCACAAGGAATTTCCCAGCGCACATATCAAAGTTATCAACCAGACCTCCATAAAATGCGTGGAATTGCTGGAACTCGGCCAGGTAGATCTGATTGTCGCAAATTACCCAAACAACTACTTAAGCAATGTTTCTTCTATCAAAAAAATCAAGCCATTCCGGGATATCTTTATAGCCAACCAGGCTTTTGAAGACCTGAGAGGGAAAAAACTCACCTATGAACAGCTTGCCCAATATCCAATTTTAATGCTGGACAAAAAAAGTACAACCAGCGAGTTTCTTCACCGCCTGTTCCAGCAGCATCAGTTGGACCTTGTTCCCGAGATTGAGCTTGCCAGCAATGATTTACTCATAGACCTGGCGCGCATTGGGTTAGGAATCGCATTTCTGCCCGATTACTGCATTACGAATAATCTGCAAGAATTATTTATCGTGGATATAGAAGAAAAGCTTGCCGGAGAGAGAGCTTATTGCCGCATACAATGAGCAGATACCGTTGTCCAAAGCAGCACAGGAATTTTTGAACTATTTTTAAATTTCTTGACTATTTTGCCCCTATCCTGTATGCTGTTTTTAGCTTGAGGGATTTATTTTCCCTTGGAAATTCAATATAATGCTTTCTAGGGTTCCGCAGTGAAGCTGGCCAGTGACCGAGAGAAAGCACACAGTTGAGCAAAGCGGCTGAATACATTTCAGACTTTCACACTGTGGCACGGAAGGATAAAAGCCTGGGAGATAATAACAATATCTCTCAGGCCTTTTTGTGTGTCAGGAAACTTCTGACAAAAGCTTATGAAAGGAGGTGATCAGATATGCCATGGGTTTACTTAACTATTGCCGGGATATTTGAAGTTGTGTGGGCAATTGGACTGAAATACTCACACGGATTCACAAAATTGATTCCGTCCATTGTAACTATAGTGGGCATGATAATAAGTTTTTATCTGCTGGCACTGGCAACAAAAACACTGCCTATCGGTACAGCCTACGCTGTATGGACCGGCATCGGCGCTTTGGGTACTGTGATTCTGGGGATTGTGTTTTTCCATGAACCTCTGACCTTATTAAGAGTCCTGTTCCTCTTTATGATTCTTATTGGGATTTTGGGATTGAAAATCACATCCGCATAATCTGTTTCAAAGCACAGGCAAAACAACCTCATGGGACTTTTCCGCATATATATTTATTGCTTTTTATGACGAAATATGGTATATTTTGTCATGATATTCATAATTATACACCGCTGGAGGTTCCCATGAAAAGTTTAAAATCAAAACTTATATTTACCACCCTTATTCTTGTTACAGTTACATCGCTGTTAACCGTAATAATGGGGGTTTTCGAAAGTTTCAGAACTACAGAAGAGATTATTCAGACACAAGTAAAGCAGCAATTAAACAGTGCCGGCAATATGGCTGACATCTATCTTAAAACTGAGTTTGGCTCTTTAAGTTTAAGCAACAAAGGCACTCTGGTAGATGAAAACAACCAGGAAATTGCTGGAAACTATGATGCCATTGACCAGCTGGCTAATAGCATGAATGTGGTTGCCACTGTTTTTGTCAAGGAAGGGAACGATTATACCCGCGTACTCACAACCATTAAGGATGATAAGGGTGAACGGATTATCGGGACTCAGTTAGATGCCACGGGAACTGCATACAAGGAAGTATCCAAGGGGAATGTAGCTCTGGGTGAGGCAAGTATTCTCAACAAACAATATATGACCCGGTATGCGCCTATTTACGATAGTAACCAGCAGATTATAGGGATTTATTTTGTGGGTGTACCTATGCAGTCCGTCAACGATATTTTCCAGCAGGGACTCCGCTCTACAATTTCAATTACAGCAATCCTGATTATCGTGGTACTGCTTGCCGCAGGTGTGGTTGTCTTTTTTACAAGCGGCTCTATCGCAAAACCAATCAGAAGAATTACAACAGCCGCCCAGAAAATTGCTGAGGGTGATTTTGATGTGGAACTCTCTGTAAAATCCAAAGATGAAATTGGACAGCTTGCAACAGCATTTCAGCTTACCATTAAGCAATTAGTAAATTATCAGGAATATATTGATGAAATTTCCAATGCTTTATCAACAGTCTCCGATGGAGATTTGACAGTAACACTGCAAAAAGAATACATAGGTCAGTTCCAGAAGCTGAAAGACCATATGCAGTCATTGCTTGTAAATTTAAATGCTACCATGACACAGATAAGCAGCTCCGCAGAGCAGGTAAACAGTGGTTCAGGACAGATTGCGAATACCGCGCAGGCTCTCTCCCATGGTGCAACAGAACAGGCAAGTGCTGTAGAACAATTGTCTGCGTCCATCGCACAGGTCACTACACAAATTAATCAGAATGCGGAAAACGCGGCCTCTGCATACGACAAAGTGGAATTTGCGGGAAAAGAAATGCATATCAGCAATGAACAAATGCAGAGCATGGTTGAAGCTATGAATCAGATTACCCAGAAGTCATCTGAAATTTCAAAAATCATCAAAATGATTGAAGATATTTCATTCCAGACAAATATACTTGCATTAAATGCCGCTATTGAAGCTGCCCGTGCGGGTGAAGCTGGAAAAGGATTCGCAGTTGTAGCAGATGAGGTGAGAAATCTGGCCGGGAAATCGGCTGAGGCGGCGAAAGATACAACCACTTTGATTCAGGCAACTGTTGATGCTGTCGAGAATGCTTCCCAAATTGCAGACAGCACCGCAGAAAGTTTACAGAAGAGTGAGGAGGTTACAAGAGAATCTGTCACTTTGATTAATAAAATTGCGGAAGCTTCACAGGAACAGGCTACAGCAATCGCTCAGATAAATCAGGGCGTAGAGCAGATTTCCTCTGTAATCCAGACAAACGCTGCCACCTCCGAAGAAAGCGCTGCTGCAAGTCAGGAATTATCCAGCCAGGCACACCTGCTGGAAGAATTTGTAGCAAAATTCAAACTGAGTGACACAGAGGGCTCTTCTTTCTCTGGCACAGAATTTTAAACATCACAACAAAAAATGCCCTTTGCAGGGCAATTAAATTGGAAGGGGAACGCATCAGCGTTTCTCCTTCCAAAAATTTTCTATATCGCCTTTTAAATTTTCCAGTCTGCACGTCTGGTATCCGTCCCACTCTCTGGGGAAAACCTCCTGATACTGTCTCCCCTGAAAACGTTCGTCCAACAGAACTATGACCCCCTTGTCCTGCTCTGTCCGTATCACTCTCCCGGCAGATTGTAATACTTTATTCATTCCCGGGTACAGATAGGCGTAATCAAAGCCCCTCATGTTTCTGCTGTCAAAATACTGTTTTAATATCTCCCTGTCATTACATACCTGCGGCAGACCCGTCCCTACAATAACAGCCCCTATCAGCCTGTCTTTTGCAAGGTCTATTCCTTCTGAAAAAATTCCTCCCAATACACAGAACCCAACAAGACTATTTTTCCTGTCCTCCTCGAAATTTTCTAAAAATATTTCACGGGCTTCCTCATCCATATATTGAGCCTGGACAATACACTCTATATCAGCTTTTTCTTCGATTTCTCCTGAAAATTCTGATAGACATCCTCCATAAAGCGGTAGGATGGAAAGAAAATCATATAATTTCCCTTTTTTGATTCCACCACCCTGAAAATATATTCTGAAAATTTCTGGTACGTAGACTGCCCTCTCACAGTGTATCTGGAGCTGACATCTGTTCCCAGCAAAATCAGGCGGTTCTCTTTTGGAAAAGAGGAAGGGGCATAGATGGCATAATCCTCTTTTTCTACACTCAACAGCTTTTTATAATAGTGGATGGGCAGTAATGTTGCCGAAAAAAATACGGTACTGTTCCCCTGTTCCAAATATGTCTGCAGATTTACGGAGGGATTCACACAGAGCAGTTTTATCTTAAAACGCCCGTCATTCTCAAGTTCCGTATAAATCACATAATTTTCATCTAAAATCTCGTAGATATTCAAAAAGTTCCTGAGCTGAAAATAAAAATCCAATACCTGCTCTCTCTTCTCATCTCCCCGGAGCTCTTCCATGTATTCCTCTATCCCCGACATCACATTCATCAATTTAAGTGCTATATGGGAAACGCTGTCCAGCACCTGATAGTTCTCACATTCTCTTTTCAGCATGAGAAGCTGCTTATTACACTCCTCCAGCCGTTTTGCCAGACCTGGGTCCTCTGTTCTCACAAGCCGTTTCATCTCAAGCACATCTTCTTTATAGAGAGAAGCACTGTACATTTCCCTGCCCCTTTCCACAAGATTGTGGGCCTCATCAATCAGAAAAAGATATTCCCCCTTATTTCCCTCCGAGAAAAATCGTTTCAAGTGTGCATTAGGGTCAAACACGTAGTTGTAATCACAGATGACAGCATCTGCCCATAGGGACACATCCAGAGACATCTCAAAGGGGCAGACCTTATGCTTCTTCGCCTGAGCCTCCAAAGCTTCTCTGCCCATGTCATCGGAATGAGTGAGCATATCAAACACTGCATCGTTCACCCGGTTATAGTGGCCTGCCGCATAGGGACAATTCTCCGGATTGCAGAGAGTTTCCTCGCAGAAGCATATTTTCTCTTTCGCAGTAAGGGTAATAACTTTAAATTTAAGCCCCTGCCTCTTCAATGTGTCAAACGCCTGCTCTGCCACTGTTCTTGTAATCGTCTTTGCTGTCAGATAAAAAATCTTATCTCCCAGCCCCTCTCCCACCGCCTTTACCGCAGGGAATACCGTTGCCATAGTCTTCCCCACCCCGGTAGGTGCCTGTATAAACAGTTTTTTCTTTCTGAGCATTGTCCGGTACACAGAAGTCACAAGATAACGCTGTCCTTCCCTGTAGTCAAAGGGGAATTCTACCGGCTTAATAGACTCTTTTCTTGCTGCCCTCCATTGGATTTGAAATCTTGCCCACTTCTCATATTTCTTTACCAAATCCAGAAACCATTCTTCCAGCTCTTCAAACAGATAAGTATATGAAAACCGCTTTATTTCTTCTGTCTCCAAATGACAGTATGTCATCTGAACACCAATTCTTTTCAGTTCCTGCTGACTTGCATAGATATAGGCATAACATTTAGCCTGTGCAAGATGAACATTGGATGGCTCTTTGATATGAATCAACTCCCTCAAAACACCTTTGATTTCATCAATCATCACACCATCTGTCTCTTCCATAACCCCATCTGCCCTGCCTTCCACCTGGAGAAGAAATCCCTCGCAGGGCATCTGGATTTTCAAGGAAACCTCCGCACGATAATTAGACCCCATTCGCCGCTGTATCTTTCGATGGATTCTGCTTCCCTGCTGCATAACATCCTTATCCATGCCACCGGATATTCTATTGTCGATATCCCCCTCCCGCAGAATAAATTCCACCAGATTCCTGACGGATATCCGTATCAATTCTTTTTCATCCATATATGTTATTATACCCCATCCTGCATATCTTACAAAAAGCCCCAACAATCAGCAATAGCCCGGCTTACACCAGGCTTCTTGCTGTATTTCCTATCTTATTCTCAGTCCCTCATAGCTGGGACAACTGAATTTCTCTATCCTAAGACAAGGCTTTGAACCTTATTCCTCAGCTTTTTCGTGATGTGCAATTTCTGAAATAGTCTTGGTCAAACCTGCAATCCCCTGCAATTCTGAAGGAATGATAATCTTGGTGGCCTTTCCGTCCGCAGCCTTGGCGAAAGCCTCAAGACTCTTAATTGTCAGTACCGCATTATCAGCTCCGGCAGCTTTAATAAATTCAATACCTTCCGCAGTTGCCTTCTGCACGCTTCGGATGGCTTCCGCCTGTCCTTCTGCCTCTTTAATTCTCTTTTGTTTCTCCGCCTCCGCTCTCAAAATAGCTGACTCTTTGGCAGCTTCCGCTTCCAGAATAACAGACTCTTTCTCACCTTCAGCTACAAGAATTGTGGATTTCTTCTCACCTTCAGCTCTCAGAATGGCTTCTCTTCGCTCACGCTCCGCTTTCATCTGCTTCTCCATGGCATCCTGAATGGCCTTTGGAGGCATAATGTTCTTCAGCTCCACACGGTTCACTTTAATTCCCCATGGGTCCGTCGCAATGTCGAGGGATGTGCGCATCTTTGAGTTGATAGTCTCTCTGGAGGTCAATGTCTCATCCAGCTCCAAATCACCGATAATATTTCTCAGTGTGGTGGCTGTCAGATTCTCAATCGCAGAGATAGGATTTTCTACACCGTATGCATACTGTTTCGGGTCGGTAATCTGAAAAAATACAACCGTATCAATCTGCATCGTTACGTTATCCTTTGTAATAACGGCCTGAGGATCAAAATCCACTACCTGCTCTTTTAAGGACACTTTTCTGGCAACCTTCTCAATAATCGGCACCTTAAAGTGAAGTCCCACACTCCATGTAGCTCTGTATCCTCCCAGGCGCTCCAAAACATAGCCATATGCCTGCGGCACAATCCTGACACTTGTGATCAGAACAAAAAGTATAATCAACAGTATAATAATCAAAATAAAGCCCATACTTAATCCTCCTCGTATTATAAGTTTATAGACCTCATTACAGAGGTTCTATAGACTTATTTTTATGATATAGGTAGTGGGTGAATTGTTGGTCATCCCTTCTTACCTACATAATTATAAGTTACTTTATAGTCATGCTCCCAGATGCTATACTTTAGTTCATAAGAACTGTAGCTGTGGTCACTGCTTCTATTCTCCTGCAAAACATTTTGTTATTGCCTCATAAGCATGCAGCCCTAATGCTACGCCTGAACTTATTACACAAATGCTGCATACCGGCATCTAGCCACCAGCAGGGTATTTCTTGCCGGACAATGCTAATAACGCGAGGGTTAGGTTGGCGTAGTGATCTGGGATAAGCCATGATTACATTCTTCTACTTTACGATGAAAGGTGGTGATTACCGTGAAACTAAAAATCGATTACCTATCAACGCTTTTTGTTGGGATTGATATTGCATCCCGTACTCATGTTGTTTCAGCACTAGATTTTAATCAGGAGTTCTTCATAAAAATGAAGTCAGTTCCCAATACCCAAGAAGGTGCCACTCTTCTTGAACACATGATTGTTGATGTTCTTAAAAACCATCATCAATTCAAATACATCGTTATCGGAATGGAATCCACTGGATTTTATGGTGTCCATCTTGCTAATTATCTTTCTGCCAGTCATAAGTTGGCTCCTTTTTCTGTCCGTGTTTTTTGTCTGAATCCAAAGGAAGTGAATAATTACAAAAAATCCTTTAATGACATTGGAAAGAATGATGGAATTGATTCATTCGTTATTGCTGATTTTGCCCGGGTAGGACGTATCAGCATTAAATCCTGGCGTGGTTCGCAATACCTTGCCTTGCAGCGCCTTACCAGACATCGCATGCATATCACTGAGTGTATTGCCAGAGAAAAAACATATATGTTAAATAACATCTATCTCAAATTCAGTGAGTATGCTTTACTGCGCAATGGTGAGCACCCTTTTTCAAATAAATATGGTGCGACTGCCGAAGCGATTCTTACCGAATTTACAACCAATGAGGAGATTGCTAATACCTCTATCGAAGACCTTGTTGCTTTCATTAATACGAAAAGCAGAGGGCGCATTGCTGATTCGGAAGAAACGGCTAAAATAATACAGGCTGCGGCTCGTAATTCATACAGACTCGATAAATGTCTATATGAGCCTCTTACGATATCGATTGCCTCTTCTTTCAACTGTATTAGCTCTTTTGAGATGGAACTGAAGGCAATTGATAAAGCAATCCTACACACGGTCAAGGGATTAAACCCTGACGAATATACAGTGCTTAATTCCATCCCTGGAATTGGTAAGGTCTTCTCTGCCGGCATCCTTGCTGAAATTGGTTCTGTAAAAGCTTTTCAAAATGCTGATTCGCTCGCTAAATATTGCGGCATTATCTGGAATGATAATGATTCAGGCGATTTTCAAGCCGAAGATAAACGAATGAGCAAGGCTGGCAACAGCTACCTGCGCTATTACATCATAGAAGCAACAGGAAGTGTGATACGACACTGTCCTGAGTATGAACGCTTCTATCATAAGAAATATGCTGAAACCCGAAATCATCAGCATAAACGAGCACTCGCGTTGACTTCCCGTAAATTTATACGTCTGCTCTTTGGTCTGCTGGACAAGAGCCAACTCTACTCTCCGGAAAAGAGTAGGTGATCCATATCGAATGTCTAATCTACGATTTTCGCTTTGGAAGCCGTAGGTCTATTAACGTTACCCTTCTCTAAGAAAACTATTTCAAAATACTTCTTGACTATTTACCAAATTGCTTATGTTTGCTTACAATCAGTTTCACACCGGATATGCTGACTACCTCCACCAGTTCCCCCGGTTCCAGTACCTCTTCATCATTCTCTGCTCTCGCAGTCCACTCCTGACCACCTACAACCGCTGTCCCTGTCTGTGCCAGATTATCTATCTTTTCAGTAACTCTGACCACTTTACCAATTATACTTTCATAATTGGTCTTTTCATGGTGGGAATTTATGTATTTTACCGCAAAAGGCCGGGTAAAAAACAGTAGTAAAAATGAGACAACGAAAAATGCAGCTATCTGCCATGCCAAACCTACATTGGCAATATTGAGAAGCAACGCCGCCAGAGCCCCTCCGGCTAACCAGATTGATGTCAGGCCAACTGTAATAATCTCAATTACCAAAAAAATAATCAACAGCCCAAGCCATACTAAAGTTTCTCTCTCCATATTTCTCCTTTCTCTCAAATTTCCTTTCATCTGATTTATCTTGATTACAGATGATTGGTAGTTCAATAAGTATATGTTAATCTAGTTTATTCTATTATACAATACTTTTCGCCTGAATGCAGTTCTTTTCATTATATTTCGGCAAAGATGGAGAATTTAAGCATAAAATTCTGTCATGTCCTGGCGGAAACGCAGAGGCAGATGATTTCTCTGCAGTTCCAGATTCTCCCGCTCCTCTATAGAAATTGACTTACAGAATCCCTTCCAGAGCCTTTCAAACTCCCCCTCAGCCTCCGACATTCTCCCGGCAGCCTCATCATCAAGTTTTTCTCCCTGAATCAGAATCCACTTCTTTCCAGCCTCGTGAACGAGAAATACACTGTGGGTCTTATCGTAAACCATCCAGTGCTCCAGGGGAAATCTGTTTGTAAAATGGTCCGCAATGCATGTAAGAATCTGCCCCTTAGGTGTTATCTCAGAAAACATAACTCCATTTTCAAGCTCTCTGAACCGGATAAATTCGGTAAAAAGATGCGCCTCATTCGCAACCCTTCTGCTCAGTTCAAATACTTTGGCCACATGGCGGTTACTCAAATGCTCCATAATCTTCTTGCTTTCTTTTACTTTTCTCGCCTCAAGTATGGTATTATACACTGCATCTGCCTTTTCACAATCATCCGACAGAAGTGCATGGTAAATATCCCAATATGCATTATGCCCCAGATTGTTCTTTATCAGCCGTTCCACTGCCACAGACTTCTGCCAGGTTTCTTCCACCTCAATATAATCACAGAACAATTGAGGTGTCATTGCCCCGCGCAAAGCGATTCCCGCATCCCTGTCCCGGCTTTCCTTCCACGCGTCATATATGGCGGAGAACATACCGGTAATTGTGTCATGACAAATATAAACCTGTTTCATACCAATCCTTCTTTCACTCCCAAACATTCTCAATCTGACCAGTTACATCGTCAAATAATGATAATTGCTTAAATGTCATACCTCTCACAGAATCCGGCAGTTTCTCCTTTGTATTCAGCAGATTTCTGGTGATATAGTCTTCCTCTATCTTTGTGTTGTACATCATCCTCCCGCTACATGTGATAAAGTAGAGAGCCCTCTTTAACACAACCCCCATCTTTTTCAAATCTTCAAACTTAAGCGTTCCCATCCTTCTCGCTTTCACAATTCTGGAAGCTGATTTACATCCAATCCCCGGAACCCGAAGCAGGGTATTGTAGTCTGCCCTGTTTACCTCCACCGGGAAAAATTCCAGATGTTTCAGCGCCCAGTCACACTTGGGATCCAAAAAAATATTAAAATTGGGAGTCTTCTCGCTCAAAAGCTCATCTGCCTCAAAGCGGTAATATCTTAAAAGCCAGTCTGCCTGATACAGACGATGCTCCCTCAGGAGAGGCGGCCCCTCCCCTGTTCTCGTCGGCAATGCAGAATCTTTGTTGACCGCGACAAATGCAGAATAGAAAACTCTTTTCAGTTCAAATTTCTTGTACAGTGACTCTGCAACACTGAGAATCTGATAATCCGTCTCCGGTGTCGCCCCTATAATCATCTGTGTACTCTGACCTGCCGGGACAAACCGGGGTGCATTTTTGTACAGTACGATTTCCTGCTTGTTGTCCTGCATCTTCTGCTGTACCAGGCGCATGGGCGTCAGAATATTCTTGCGGCTTTTATTTGGCGCCAGAAGCTTGAGACTTTCCGCGGTGGGCAGCTCCAGATTCACACTCATCCTGTCTGCCAGAAATCCCACTCTCTGAATCAATGACTGTTCCGCTCCGGGAATCGCCTTGACATGAATATATCCCTGAAAATTACATTCATGGCGCAGTTTATATAAAGCCGCATAAATCAACTCCATTGTATAATTGGGGCTCTTCAAAATCCCGGAACTCAGGAACAGCCCCTCTATATAATTTCTCCTGTAAAACTCCATGGTGAGAGTACAAATCTCATCCGGCGTAAAAGAAGTTCTCACCACATCATTGGATGATCTGTTGACACAATACTTACAGTCATAAATACATTCATTGGTAAATAAAATCTTCAGCAGGGAGATGCATCTCCCGTCTGCTGAAAAGCTGTGGCAGATTCCAGCCTTGTAACAATTCCCCATTCCAGTCCCGTCACCCTGCCGGTCCACACCACTTGAAGTACATGCGACATCATACTTGGCAGCATCACTTAATATCTGCAGTTTATCATATAGTTGCATCTGCTCCTGAATAATCTCTGCCATCCCGATACACTCCTCTAAGTATTTTAATTCTCATTTTTAGAACGTACGTTCTTACAGATTTATAATAGCACGTATGTTCGCTTTTTACAAGGCGTTTTTTGAAAATATAAAATTAAGTAAAATACTTCCAATTTCTTTGTGTATTTTTGTGAAACTTTTTCTAAATACGTTGACTTCTATTGTTAAATATGCTACTCTAATAGAGCATTGTTCATACATTTAATGGACGATGTAAGTACTTTATTATTTATTTTATTTATGGAGGGCAACACAATGACAGGTACAGTAAAATGGTTTAACAACCAAAAAGGTTATGGATTCATCTCTGACTCAGAAGGAAATGATGTATTCGTACACTACTCAGGACTCAACATGGATGGATTCAAATCTTTAGAAGAAGGCCAGGCTGTTGAATTTGATGTAACAGAAGGCGCTAAAGGACCTCAGGCAACTAACGTAGTAAAACTTTAATCAGAATTTTAAATGTACCTTTTAATATATAAATTAGACTAGATTTAATATTTAAAAGAAATACAGAGAAATGTGATTAAGAATTTTAAAAGGTATCTGGAATTTTTCCAGATACCTTTTTCTTATTGTGTCAGGAAAGTCCGATAAACTTTCCTGACATTAAATATAAATTGCCCTATAAATTCACATTGGATGCGTAAGCCTCCGAAGCCTCCCACACCTCAAATCCGCTGCCGCGCAGAATATCTGCCACTCTCCCCGGATCATCTGTTTTTAAAACAGCCGAAGCATCCTGTCCATTGGCAAACGCATACATATATTCAATATTTACATCGCCCTGTACAATCTGATGCATCGCTCTGCTCAGAGAGCCGGTCGCATGAGGAACACGAAATGCCACTACATCTGTAAGCATTGCTGTAATCCCGTTCTCTTTCAATACAGCTCTGCCTTTATTCGGGTCAGATACTATCATGCGGAGCATTCCGTAATCTGACGTATCTGCCAGGCTCAGTGCTACAATGTTTACGTCATTGCTCGCCAGCACAGAAAGCACTTCATCTAATCGACCTTCCCTGTTTTCAAGAAAAACTGATAATTGTTGAATTGTGATGCCCATCTTCGCCTACCTCCTTTTACTCCATGTTCCGTTTATCAATGACACGCACTGCTTTGCCTTCACTTCTCTGTATGGTTTTTGGCTCAACCAGTTTCACCCGCACAGAAACACCAAGTGCCTGTTTCAGCACTGCGCCTATTTTATTCTTCAATGCATCCAGTTTTCTGATTTCATCGGAGAATACGCTCTCGTCCACTTCCACCATAACTGTGAGAATATCCATATTGTCTTCCCGCTCTACAATCATGAGATAATGTGGTGCTACGGCGCCGCCCATGCCAAGAAGTGCCGTCTCCACCTGGGTCGGGAATACATTGACTCCGCGGATAACCTTCATATCATCTGTACGCCCGGTAAATTTGGAAATTCTCGGAGTTGTCCTTCCGCACGCACATGTGCTGTGGTCAATGCTGGTCAAATCCTTTGTGCGGTAGCGTAGAAGAGGCATAGCTTCTTTTGCCAGTGTGGTAAAAATCAGCTCCCCAGTCTCATTGTCGGCACAAGCCTGGTTTGTCGCGGGATTCAGAACCTCGGGATAGAAATAATCTGCATTGATATGCAATCCTGCATGATGTATACAGTCCTGTGCCACGCCTGGTCCTGTGATTTCACACAGTCCATAAATATCAAAACAATTGATGTGAAGGATACTTTCAATCTTCTTCCTCATCTCTTCTGTCCACGGCTCTGCACCGTGAATTCCCGCCTTAATCTGAAGGCGGTCCACAAGTCCGGCTTCCTGGAGTGACTCGGCAAGATGAAGGGCATAGGAAGGTGTACATGCGATGGCAGTCGCGCCAAAATCCTCCATGCACATCATCTGGCGCTGTGTGTTGCCTGCTGACATTGGGATAGCCAGAGCACCTAATGCTCTCGCGCCAAGATCCAGTCCAATTCCGCCGGTAAATAATCCATAGCCATAGCATACATGAAGAATATCTTCCTCTGACAATCCCGCCATAGCCAGACACCGCGCCACACATTCTCCCCACACATCCACATCTTTCTGGGAATAAGATGCCAAGGTTAATTTTCCTGTTGTCCCTGAGGTTCCCTGCACGCGTGCAACATCTTTTTTCGGGATCGCGAGAAGTCCAAAGGGATAATTCTCTCTCAAATCTTCCTTTGTTGTGAACGGAAGCTTGTGAATATCTTCGATTCCTTTGATATCCCCAGGTTCTACTCCAAGATCTTTCATTTTTTTATGGTAAAAATCTACGTTGTTATAAACGCGGTTTACAACATCCACCAGACGTCTGCCCTGCAGGGCCGCCATCTCATCACTGCTCATACATTCTACTTTTGGGTCTCTGATTCGCTCCACCCAGTTTTCTAATGTCACTGCCGCCATCTTCTCTACTCCTATCTTTTCAGTTGTACTTTCAGGCAGTCAAAAGCTGCCCTGTGAGACTTTATAAGTCTGTTTCTTCCACAATCTTAACATCCGCTTCCCTGAGAACTTCTGCTACCTTTTCATAATCGTCCGTGTTAAACACCATAACCGGTGTCCTGCCCTCCCGGATGACAAAAGAATAAATATAGTTTATATTGATTTCTCCGCCTGCAAGGATAGAAAGCATCTGATTCAGATTTCCTTCTTCATCTTTCAGCTCCACTCCAATTACATCATGGATTCTCACAACAAACCCTTTTGCCGTCAGATAAGCCTTCGCGTCAGCCGGCTTATCAACTACCAGACGCAAAATGCCAAACTCTGGAGTGTCAAATGAAGCTATGGCCCGGATATTGATATGAGCCTCTGTCAAAGCTGAAGTAACCCTCATCAGACTGCCCGGCCTGTTTTCCACAAATACCGATAACTGCTTAATCATCCTCTCACCCGCCTTTCTCTCATAAAGATTGATAACAAGTCATACTTCTTGAACTTATAATGTATACCCTACATCAAATGCTTTTTTATTAATCTCAATTGTTTTTGGAGGGACGGTGTTCTCAATTACCTTGTACCACTCTTCTTTTGTAAAATCCATGTGCTGAGCCGCAACACCGAGCACAACCAGATTGAATACCTTGGAGTTTCCAAGTTTCTTGGACTCTTCTGTAGCATTGACTTTATAAACCTTGTGCTCTTTCTCCAAAGTTTCCAAAATATGATCCGGGTATTTAGCCGCACCAATGACTACAGGCATGGGGTCAATCCGCCAGTCGTTCACAATCAGAACTCCATCTTCTTTCAGGAAATGTGCATATCTCAATGCTTCCAGACGTTCAAAAGCAATCAGCACATCTGCCTGTCCCTCTTCCACAATAGGCTCGGAGACTTTCTCACCATAGCGGACAAAAGTAACTACACTTCCGCCTCTCTGGGCCATACCGTGCACTTCTGAAAGTTTTACGTCATAACCTCCCGCGATTGTAAGACCGCCCAATATTCTACTGGTAAGCAGGGTTCCCTGACCGCCTACCCCTACTATCATAATATTCTTTACTGCCATATCTATTCACCCGCCTTTACCAGTTCTATTGCATCAAATTTACATAAGTCTGCGCATAAACGGCAGCCTGTACACATGGTGTCATCAATATAAACCGTTTTATCCGGATTTTTTGTTATAGCAGGACATCCAGGTTTCAGACAGGCACCACATTTTTTACATTTGTCTTTAATAACAGTGTAGACAGGCTTTGGTGACTTGTCGAGAAGAACGCATGGAGACTTAGCAATAATTACAGATATCTCATCTCTCGCCACTTCTTCTTTGATTGTTTTTTCCAGTGTAACAAGGTCAAAAGCATCAATTTCTATTACGTTCTTCACACCCATCGCCCGGCAGAGATTTTCAATATCAATGGCATAAGCCGGAAGCCCCTGCAACGTTTTTCCTGTGGCTGCATGGTCCTGGTGTCCTGTCATTCCTGTGGTAGAGTTATCCAGAATAAGAACTGTCCCTGAGGCATTATTATAAACCATGTTCATCAAAGAGTTTACGCCGGTATGTAAAAATGTGGAATCTCCGATTACTGCAACCCAGTTCTTGATATATTCTCTTCCCTTTGCTTTCTCCATTCCGTGCAAGGTAGATATGCTGGAACCCATACACATTGTTGTATCTACAACACTCAATGGGGCAACTGCTCCAAGGGTATAACATCCAATATCTCCGGCAGCGTGAATCTTAAGCTTATTCAACAAATGATACACACTGCGGTGAGGACATCCCGGACATAAAATCGGCGGGCGCATGGGAGCCGGAGCCGGAGCTTTTGTGACAATTTCCTCTTTTAAAATTGCTTTCCTGAGCATGGTTGCACTGTACTCTCCCAGCACAGTGAAAATTTCTTTTCCTGTAGCTTTGATTCCCCATGATTTCACCTGCTCCTCAATCACTGGATCCAACTCTTCCACGATATACAGAGTGTCTACTTTGGATGCAAAGTTTTCAATCAGCTTTCTTGGAAGGGGATTTACCATGCCAAGCTTCAAAACAGAAGCCTGAGGAAGAGCCTCTTTTACATACTGATAAGGAATTCCACTTGTGATAACACCTATCTTGGTGTCATTCATCTCTACTTTATTGATGGATAAGGTATTTGCAGCCTCCGCCAGTTTCAGATTCAGCTTCTCGATTTCCGCATGGCGCAGCTTTGCATTCCCGGGCATCATAACATTTTTGCCGTAATTTCTCTCGTAAGGTTTATCTTCCGCTTCAACTCTATCCTGAAGTTCCACAATTCCCTGAGAATGAGCAAGACGGGTGGTGATTCTGTAAATAAAAGGTCTGTCATACTGCTCACTCAAGTCAAAGGCCGCCTTGAGGAATTCTTTTGCTTCTGCGCTGTCAGAAGGTTCAATAACCGGAACCTGTGCAGCTTCTGCAACCATCCGTGTATCCTGCTCATTCTGAGAGCTGTACAATCCCGGGTCATCTGCAACAACAAACACAAGTCCCCCATTTACTCCCATGTAAGATACAGAATAAAGAGGGTCTGAAGCCACGTTCAGGCCTACATGCTTCATACAGGCCATTGACCGTGAACCCACAATGCTGGCGCCTACTGCCACCTCGGCAGCTACCTTCTCGTTTGGTGCCCACTCTTCATAGAGGTCCTCTCTGTACCGAACCAGATATTCACTGATTTCTGTACTGGGAGTTCCCGGATAAGCTGAAGAAACTTTCACCCCAGCCTCATAAGCTCCGCGGGCTATGGCTTCATTTCCCAACATAATTACTTTTTCTGACATATCTTATAAACCATCCTTTCGTAAATCTGTTACTCTCTTGGCCTTGCCCTCAAATCTTTGAAGAGAGTTCGGCGCTACCAGCCGGATTTGTGTTGCGAGTCCGAGCTGGGACTTCAGAAGCTCCTTTAATGTTCTTCTCCAAACTGCTTAATTTAGAATAGCTGTCCAGCAGCCTGTCATCTATCAGCTCTACTGTAATTGTCATAACATCCAGCCTGTTCTGTCTTTCCACCAGTATCTCATAGTGCGGCCCGATTTCATCAATTTTAAGCAGCACCTCCTCAATCTGGCTTGGGAATACATTTACCCCGCGGATAACAAGCATATCATCCGCGCGCCCTGACAGGTTGGCCATGCGCACGGTTGTCCTTCCACATTCGCAAGGCTCGTACATGAGTTTCGTCAAATCTCCTGTCCGGTATCTGACCAAAGGCAGCGCTTCTTTGCCAAGGCAGGTGATTACCAGTTCCCCAGTAGCTCCCGGAGGCAATACTTCCTCCGTATCTGGGTCAATAATTTCAGGAATGAACCAGTCCTCATTTATGTGCATTCCGCATAACTCTGTACACTCTCCTGAAACTCCAGGACCGCACAGCTCGCTCATGCCATAATTCTGGGTGCAGACAAACTGGTCACCCCAAACCTTGTGCATCTCATCTCTCATCGGTTCCGTCATTCCCTCACCGCCAAAAAGTCCGATACGCACCTTCAAATCTTTTGAGGGGTCCACGCCCTGTTCCCTCAGAATTTCTCCCAGGTGAAGTGCATAGGAGGGTGTTGCCACCAACAGTGTCACATCCATATCCTGGAGGAACATTTTCTGTTTGGCAGAATTTCCTGATGACATTGGGATTACCGAGGCCCCTATTTTTTCCAGGCCGCCGTGAAGTCCCAATGCACCTGTAAATGTGCCATATCCAAAAGAAATCTGTGCCACATCCTCAGAAGTGGCGCCCCCCATGCAGGCGATTCTCGCCACATTATTCAGCCACATGTCCAAATCATTTGAGGTATATCCCACAACTGTCGGTTTACCTGTGGTACCGGAGCTGGCATGGTATCTGACAATCTCTTTCTTATCCACCGCAAACAATCCGTCGGGATAATTTTCTCTGAAGTCTGCTTTATATGTAAACGGCATCTTCCTTAAATCTTCTAAAGTGCTAATATCCTCCGGCCTTACTTCAGCCTCGTCCATCTTCCTGCGGTAAGGCTCCACACGCTCATATATATAGGCGGCAGTTTCCTTCAAACGCTCAAGCTGAATCGCTTCCAGTTCAGCTCTTGGCAGAGTCTCTTCTTTTGACCAAATCATTCCAAAAACCCTCCTTCAACATCACAGTCATTCTTTTACAGTATATCACAATACTTTCCCGATTTAAAGCGCTAAGTTGAATAAGGTGCACTATATTGGTAACAGTTCAGCCATGCAAATTTCCGATGATAACCGCAGGAGAGAGTTTACTCTCGTATGCGGTTATCATCGGAAATTTATATGGCGCTCTGCCAAAGCGAGATGAAGCGGAGCAAAATCAAGCTTGGCTGAACTGTAATTAAATTAGTGGGTATTTTTCAGTGAGCTCAGCTACCTTTCTGCGAGCCTCCTCTACGTTTGCTTCGTCTGCAATTACTATAGATATAATTTCGGCAATCTTATCCATATCTGCCTCTGTCATTCCCCGGGTCGTTACAGCCGGAGTTCCCAGACGCACGCCGCTTGTCACAAATGGAGAGCGTGGGTCATTTGGAATGGTATTCTTATTGCATGTCACATGAGCATCGTCAAGACGCTTTTCAAGCTCTTTTCCGCTGATATCATTCTCTGTCAAATCTACCAGCATCAAATGATTGTCGGTATCACCGGAAACAATCTTGATTCCTCTGGACTGAAGGCCTCTGCACAAAGCTTTGGCATTTTTCACAACCTGCTCCTGATAAGTCTTAAATTCAAGTGTAAGGGCCTCCTTAAAGCACACTGCCTTGGCTGCAATTACATGCATCAGCGGACCGCCCTGAATTCCAGGGAATATGGCTTTATTAAAGTTAAACTTTTCATTCATTTCCTGGCTGCTTAAAATCATGCCGCCTCTTGGGCCCCGCAGAGTCTTGTGGGTCGTCGTAGTGGTAACATGTGCATATGGAATGGGACTTGGATGAAGACCTGCCGCAATCAGACCGGCGATATGCGCCATATCCACCATCAGGTAAGCGCCGACCTCATCTGCAATTTCCCGGAATCTCTTAAAATCAATAGTTCTCGCATAGGCACTGGCCCCTGCTATGATTAATTTTGGTTTATGTTCCTTTGCAATTTCAAGCACCTGGTCATAATCAATGACCCCGGCATCATTCACACCGTACGCCACGATGTCAAAATATTTGCCGGACATATTGACCGGTGAACCATGAGTCAGATGACCGCCGTGATTCAGGTTCATTCCCATTACCTTGTCGCCCGGCTCTACCATAGCGAACATAGCAGCCATATTTGCCTGGGCACCGGAATGCGGCTGTACATTGACATATTCGCACTGAAATAATTCCTTTGCTCTCTCAATGGCAAGATTCTCTGCCACATCCACACACTGGCATCCCCCATAATATCTTTTTCCCGGATATCCTTCTGCATATTTATTAGTCAAAGGACTCCCCATAGCTGCCATAACTGCCTTGCTCACCCAGTTTTCAGACGCAATCAGCTCTATATGGGAATTCTGCCTTTCCATTTCAGCCTGAATAGCGTCCGCAATATCGGCATCTACACTCTTAATCTCCTCGAAATCATACATAATCTTTCTCCTCCATAAATCAATCATAAATTCTGCGGGTCTTAGCCCTATCATAATTCGCTTGTGACATTATAACACAAACATATTTCTTAAACCACTTCTTAAATTAAACAAAATCAAATAAGGATAATTGATTGCTCTGGGGCAGGTTTCCAAAAAGCCCTAAGTCTGCCATCAAATCAATCACAGTTTTGCTCACTTTCGTCCGCTGGCGGAAATCATCCAGTGAAAGGTACGGTCCGTTCTTGGACGCCTCCTCAACTGCCTCCGCCGCTTTCTCTCCCATTCCCTCAATGCTGGACAACGGCGGCATCAGCTTGCCGTCAATAATCTGAAACTTGGATGCTTTGGCTCTGTAAATATCCAGGGGAAGAAATTCAAAGCCTCTGGCATACATTTCCTGAACAATCTTCATATCTTTGAGCACATCCTGTTCCTTGTTGGTGAGAGAATCTGCTCTTCTTTTGTAATCTTTCATATAATAATCCAGCTTTTCTTTTCCCTGACACATAATTTCATAGGAAAATGCGTTGGCACGGATTCCAAAATAAGCCCCGTAATATGCCAATGGATAATTGATTTTGCAGTATGCAATGCGGTATGCCATCATAACATATGCCGCCGCATGGGCCTTGGGAAACATGTAGCTGATTTTCTTGCAGGACTCAATATACCAGTCCGGCACATCTTTTTCTTTCATAGAGGTCTCCCACTCAGGCTTCAGCCCCTTCCCTTTTCGCACACTCTCCATAATAGTAAAGGATAAAGCACTGTCCACCCCCTGGTTGATAAGATAGGTCATGATATCATCGCGGGTGCAGATACAGGTAGAAAGTGTTGCAGTTCCTGACTTCACCAAATCCTGGGCATTCCCCAGCCACACATTTGTACCATGAGACAGCCCGGAAATCCGAATCAAATCGGACAATGACTCGGGTTTTGCATCCTGTACCATCTGGATAACAAAATCTGTTCCAAATTCAGGGATTCCAAGACAGCCTAATTTACAGCCGTCAATATCTTCCGGCTTAATGTTCAATGCACTTGTATCGTGGAATAAAGAAAGCACTTTTTTATCATCGAGAGGAATCTTGGTCGCAACAAAAGGATTATCTTTATTATACTCATTATCCATAGCATCCGATGTAATATATTCCTCTAATGTGCGTATCATAGTGGGATCATCATGCCCCAGAATATCTAACTTCAAAAGGTTATGGTCAATGGAGTGATAGTCAAAATGAGTGGTTATAATGTCCGTGGTCATATCATTTGCCGGATGCTGCACCGGGGTGAACTCATTGATATCGTGGCCGTGGGGCAGTACCACAATTCCTCCCGGATGCTGTCCTGTACTTCTCCTGATTCCTGTGCATCCCAGCGTAATTCTGTCAATTTCACATTTACGTTTTCTATATCCCCGCTCTTCGTAATAATTTTTCACATAGCCAAAAGCAGTTTTGTCCGCCAGAGTCCCAATGGTTCCAGCCTTAAATGTATGTCCCGTTCCAAAAAGAACTTCTGTATACTTGTGAGCTTTTGCCTGATAATCCCCGGAGAAGTTCAAATCAATATCCGGCTCCTTATCTCCCTTAAATCCAAGGAAAGTCTCAAAAGGAGTGTCAACGCCATCTTTAACCAATGGTTCTCCGCAGACAGGGCATACCTTGTCAGGCATATCAAATCCACATCCCCCCGCAAATGTCTTTACCTCATCAGAATCAAAATCATTGTAGTGGCACTTTTTACAGTAATAATGAGGGCTTAACGGATTTACCTCCGTTATTCCGGCCATAGTAGCGACAAAAGAAGAACCGACAGACCCACGGGAACCTACCAGATACCCGTCCTCATTGGATTTCCAAACCAATCTTTGCGCAATGATATACATTACAGAATAGCCGTTAGATATAATGGAGTTCAATTCCCTCTCCAAGCGCTCATACACAGGTTTGGGCAAATCCGGGCCATACAATTCATGGGCCTTTTTGTAGCAGATATCTCTCAAATCCTGCTCAGAATTTTCAATAACCGGCGGGCATTTGTTTGGATTGACAGGTGATATTTTTTCAATCATGTCACAAATCTTATTGGGATTTTCAATTACAACCTCCCTGGCCTTTGCCGAGCCCAGATATTCAAACTCCTCCAGCATCTCCTCTGTGGTTCTGAGATAAAGGGGCGGCTGCCGGTCCGCATCGTTGAATCCCTTCCCCGCCATGATAATCCGCCTGTAAACTTCGTCCCCCGGGTCCAAAAAGTGCACATCACAAGTTCCAACCACAGGTTTTCTGAACTTTTCTCCCAGCTCCACGATTTCCCGGTTGATTCTCTGTAAATCCTCCACAGAATTAATATCAGGGTATTTCTCGCTTTCCAGCATAAACCAGTTATTTCCCACAGGCTGGATTTCATAATAATCATAAAACTCTGCAAGTCTGGCGATGAACTCCGAGGACCTTCTATTTAGTATTGCCTGATACAGTTCCCCCGCCTCGCAGGCGCTCCCCACAATCAGCCCTTCCCTGTGCTTGTTCAGCACACTTTTGGGAATCCTTGGCCTTCTGTTATAGTAAGTCAAATGAGACTGCGAAATAAGCTGGTACAGGTTAAACCTGCCAATATCATTCTGCATCAGTATAATAACATGGTAGGTAGGAAGTTTGCGGATTGCATTTGGGTTCATATCCCCAAACTGGTTAATCTCCTTTAAGGTATTGATGCTCTGGTCCCTCAGCATTTGTACAAACTTCACGAAAATTTCCGCTGTGGCCTTTGCATCGTCCACAGCCCTGTGGTGATTTTCCAGAGAGATTCCAAGCGCTTTTGCCACTATATTCAGCTTATACTTCGACAATGTTGGGAGGAGAACTCTCGCCAGCGCCACCGTATCCAAATACGTAAAATGAGGTGTAATATCCTGATATCTACAGTTCTGTTCTATAAATCCCACATCAAATCCTGCATTGTGGGCCACAAGAACACCATCCCCCGCAAATTCCAAAAATTGAGGGAGAATCGTTTCAATATCCGGCGAATCCATAACCATCTCATCTGTGATACTTGTGAGCTGTGTAATCTGGAAAGGTATGGGACGTTTTGGATTCACAAAAGTGCTGAACCGGTCAACAATCTCTCCTTTTACTACCTTCACCGCTCCAATTTCAATAATCTTATCTTTAATAGAGCTAAACCCGGTTGTCTCAAGGTCAAACACAATATATGTATCGTCCAAATTCTCATCCCCGGCATTCACCGCGATATCAGTCAAATCATCTACAATATATCCCTCCACGCCGTAGAGGATTTTAAATGGATCGTCCTTATTCAGGGTTTCCATGTAATGATTGGCATCGGGAAAGGACTGCACGACTCCATGATCTGTGATGGCGATTGCGGGATGCCCCCAGTCATGGGCCCTCTTCACAATATCCCTGACCTCAGAAGCGCCATCCATATCACTCATTTTTGTATGACAGTGGAGCTCCACACGCTTTCTGGGACTCAAATCCATCCTGGCCACCGTAAAATCTCCGCTCTTTTTAATTCCTGTGACAGAACCAATTGTCAGCTTCCCCATCAAATTTATCAATGGTTGTCACTCCTTTTATTTTAACAAAAATGCCTTTTTTCAGTTCTCCCAGAAGCTCCGGGAGCTGGTCATTGCGGGCAAACATCTTAATCGTAATTGTATCGGTAAAATCCGTCACAGAAAACATGAGGATGGTCTTTTCATTTCGGATTTCTCTTGTGTCAAAACTGATAATCTTGCCATGGATGGTAATTTCACCCATCTCGCTCACAACCTGGTCAAGCTTAATAGGCTCATCCTCAAAATTTCTTCCATATATCAGACTCGGGTCATCTCCCTGCTTTAACGGTCTGTGATAGTCCTTTTTGCCAAAGCTCTTTTTGGAGAAATCTCCTTTCTTTTCAAAAGTCCCTTTCTTCTCCCCGATACCCTCTTTTTTCTGTTCTGCCTTTTGTGAGAAATCGGTATCCTCCGGCCGCTCCTCGCCGCGATGTTTTGCACACCGTTCAAAGATAGCCCGAACCTCCTGCTGAACCCGCTGTTCGTCGTACTCCCGCTCTTTACCTTCTTCAAATTCCCGGTAAGTAATGCGCACATCTGTCTTCATCTGAAATCTTTTTTCAAAAATCTCAGAGAGCAGACTTACAATATATTCTCTTTTCCCCTGGGATATGATCGTATCTGGCATTTCCAGATACAAAATATCCGTTCCCTCAAAACTCATTTTGGCCTGCTCAAACATGCTGGCGGCCAGAACGCTGTCCAGCTTTAATTCCTCCACAATACTATCGTGGTATTCCAGCATTAATGTGCTGGGCGTATACTGTCCCGATAATGCATATTTTTCTTCCAGCTTGATAGAAATCCCCTGATTCTTAAAGAGCTGTTCCCTTATCTTCTGCTCCATCTGCCAGATATGCTTTTTTTGAATCAAATGCCTGCTGAAAATATAGATATGTAAAAAATCATGTTTGGAATTTGTTGTGACTTTTTCTACCTCTACATCATCGAACAGCATCTGTATATCATCTTCTACTTTCAGAGTGGGAAACACTCTGAAAAAGATTTTATCATCTCTTACTTTTTCCAATTTAATAACTCCTGCCGTAAGGTTTCCAGAAGCTCCTCTTCCTTCACCTTTTTCACAATCTCACCTTTTTTAATCAACAATCCCTCGCCGACTCCTCCGGCAATACCGATATCAGCCTCTCTCGCCTCGCCAGGCCCATTTACCACGCAGCCCATAACCGCCACCTTAATATCCAGCGGAATGTCTGCTACCATATCCTCGACCCGATTTGCAAGGTCAATCAAATCTATTCTTGTTCTTCCGCATGTGGGGCAGGATACCACTTCAACGCCCCCTTTGCGCAGTCCCAGTGTCTTCAATATCAGCTTGGCAGTTTTGATTTCCTCCACAGGGTCACCGGTCAGGGATACCCGGATTGTATTTCCAATTCCCTCATACAAAATAATTCCCAGACCTACGGAAGATTTTATATTTCCTGAATAGACAGTGCCCGCTTCTGTAATACCTACGTGCAATGGATAAGAACATTTCTCTGCGATTAATTCATGAGCCTTCACGCACATAATAACATCCGAAGATTTGATGCTCACAACCAGATTATCATATCCCATCTCCTCAATCATCCTCACCTTGTCAAGTGCGCTCTCTGCCAGACCTTCTGCGGTCACTCCGCCATACTTCTCAAGAAGGGGTTTCTCCAGAGAACCACTGTTGACTCCCACGCGGATGGGTACATGATACTCCTTGGCTTTTTCTACCACCGCCCGGAGCCGCTCCTCATTTCCTATATTCCCCGGATTAATCCGAATCTTATCAGCCCCGTTCTCTATCGCGGCAATCGCAAGCCTGTAGTCAAAATGAATATCAGCCACAAGGGGAATCTGAATCTGCCGGCGAATCTCTTTCAATGCCAGCGCTGCTTCCATAGTAGGCACTGCACAGCGGATAATCTGGCATCCTGCTGCCTCCAGCTTGTGTATCTGTGCCACTGTAGCCTCCACATCTTCTGTCTTCGTATTTGTCATGGACTGGATAGCAATCGGATGATTTCCGCCAATTATGACATCACCGATTCTAATTTCCTTTGTCTTCTCCCGTAAAATATCCATATTTAAACTTCCTTTCTATTCTACACAAATATGAGAATAAACAGGGAATGACATCCCTGTTTATCCGTTATTGTTTATCAAATACCATCTGTTCCCCATATTCTCTGTCTGACAGAACCAGTTCATTATTTTCAATATTGTAATCATAAGTGCCGGCCATAGTATTCACCGCCGATTTTATTCCATCCAATGTCACTTCTCCGTCTGAAGAATCCGCTGCCTGTTGAAGAGCATCCTCAGGGATATGCAATGTGAATGTCTTCTCATCTCTGTCAATACTATATCTTGCGGTCACAGACGCATCCGAACCTTCAAATTCACCCGGCCATTCCAGAATTACGGTGTCATTCCCCTTTATGGTCATGACCAGATTACTGTCCTCATGACTCCAACTGCCCTCCAATGGATTTGCAGTAAAAAGCTTTATCACAAAAAAGGCTGCTATAATGATAATCACCACTGTAGACACAGTCATAACAGTTCTCCAGATTTGATTTCTTTTTTCTTCATTGTTCTTTGCAATCATGCATATTCTTCCCTTCTTCTTCCTTCTTTTTCATTATACGGACTTTCTTTCACCCTGTCAACGGGTATGCTTGCAACGTCCCAGTGCAGGTTTTTGCAGTAAAACAAATGAGAACACAGAGTCATCTCTGTATTCTCATTCAATTCCATTTATGCAGATATTCCGTCAATAATTATATGCTAATCGAACTGTTTCCTAAAGAAAGCAAATAATGTTTCCATCTCTTCCCTGGTTCCAATGGTAATACGTAAATACTGATTTATTCTGTCGCTGTTCCAGTGACGGACATAAATATTCTCTTTTTTCAACGCTTCAAACAATTCCTTTGCATCGTAATCCGGGTGAGTCGCAAATATGAAGTTTGCCTTTGCATCTGGAAATTCAAATCCCAGCTTCTTTAATTCCGCTTTGGACCACTCTCTCGTCTCAATGATTTTAGCTGTTGTTTCCTCAAAATATGCCTTATCTCTTACGGCTTCAACTCCGCAGACAAGTGACGGCAGATTCATGGTATAGGAATTAAAGGAATACTTAGCGTCATTCAAATATTGAATCAGCGCAGGATTTCCTATGGCATATCCGATTCTCATACCTGCCATAGACCTTGCCTTTGAAAATGTCTGCACAACAATGAGGTTAGGGTACTTATCCACAAGCTCTACTGCCGACTTACCTGCAAAATCTATATATGCCTCGTCTACAATCACAACCACATCCTGATTGTGTCTCAGGATATCCTCTACAAATTCCAGGTCCTCATATACTGCTGTAGGTGCATTGGGGTTCGGAAATATAATTCCCCCATTTTCTCCGTAATAGTCCTCTTTCTGTATACAAAATTCATCATCTAATTTGGGGCACTCATAGGGTATGCGGTAAAGCTCTGCCCAAACCTTGTAAAAAGAATATGTAATATCAGGAAACAAAATCGGTTTGTCTGAATTGAAGAACGTAAGGAAGCACATCGCCAGCACATCATCAGAGCCGACACCCACAAACACCTGGTCTTTCCCAACGTGATAATGCTCTGCCAATACATCCACCAATTTCCCGGCTGTTGGGTCCGGATACAGGCGGAATCTGTCACAGTCTATATTTTTTATGGCCTCCAAAACTCCCGGTGCGGGGGGATAAGGATTCTCATTGGTATTTAGTTTGACGACCTTATGCTGAGGCTGTTCTCCCGCCACATAAGGCTCCACCTGACGGATATTTTTCAAAAGATTTCTGTTTAACTCCATCCGAAGCTTCCTGTCTATTTGTACTCTGCTGCCAGTTCCGCGAACTTCGGCAAAGAATTTACAATTGTCTCATAAGCTACACAGTATGCAAGGCGCACATATCCCGGGCATCCAAAAGAAGTGCCTGGCACAATAAGGATATTATATTTCTTAGCTTCCGCGCAAAATGCTTTTTCGTCTGCTACAGGTGATTTCACAAACAGGTAAAAGGCACCTTCCGGCTTAATGCACTCAAATCCCAGGTCTTTTAAACCATTGTACAAAGTCTCTCTGTTCCTGTTGTAATAAGAAATGTCTGTCTTTTCATTGAGACACATCTTCACAATCTTCTGCTGCAGAGTAGGTGCATTGACAAATCCAAGGATTCTTGTCGCCACATTTGCCGCGTTGATTATCAAATCACTGTCCGCAACCTCATCTGGAATTACCAGATAACCGATGCGCTCTCCCGGAAGGGACAATGATTTACTGTAAGAGTAACCAATAATTGTATTTGCATAATATTTGGTCAGATACGGAACTTCCACCCCATCATATGCCAGCTCTCTGTAAGGCTCGTCTGATATGAGATAAATATCTGTGCCAAACTCTTTTTGTTTAGCTTCCATAATCGCAGCCAGTTTTTTGATTGTTTCTTCTGAATATACAACTCCTGTGGGGTTGTTCGGAGTGTTTACAACAACGATTTTTGTTTTTGGAGTCAGTTTTTCCTCAAATTCGTCCAGTTTAGGCTGGAAATTCTCTGTATTTGGAGAGATTTCTACAAGAACTCCCTCATAATTGTTTGTGTAGCTTCTGTATTCCCCGAAATAAGGTGCGAATACAACCACTTCATCTCCCGGGTTGAGCAGCGATTTGAAAATTACATTTAATCCACCCGCTGCGCCCACTGTCATGGTAATATTTTTTGCTTCAAATGCTGTCTGAAATCTTTCATTCAGGGACTCTGCCACGGCCTGTCTTACATCAGGATAACCCGCATTGCTGGTTGTATACCCGTGAAGAGCTACTGGATTTTCCTCATCAAGAATCGTGCGGATTGCAGTCTTTACAGCTTCGGGAGCCGGCACGTTTGGATTGCCCAAGCTGAAATCATACACGTTCTCCGCCCCATAAATTCCTGCCAGACGATTTCCCTCTTCAAACATCGCGCGGATTGCAGAGCTGTTTGCAACCATATTTTCCATTTTTTTTGAAATCATTGTCTTCTCTCCTTTTATTTTATTCTTGTAACAATACCTTTTTCTACCATAAATGCAGGTTTATAAGAAAGCTTTGCTTTTCTAAGTCCCTCTGAACCGGCATCATCTTCACGGTTCACATATTTATAATTGACACACTCGTGCTGTACAAACTGCTGGTTGATAACTGTGTATGCACCTTCTATATCAGAAAATGCCTTCTCAATATGCACAACAAAAGTGTCCTGACAGACCGGCTCTCCCGTTGTAAAAGCAACAATCTTTCCGCCCACACGGAGAACTCCGCCTTTTTGTCCCAATTCCTTGTATAAACGCAGCGTATTGAGAGTTACACACATCTCGGCATTTTTCATAGGATCAGCTTCGCAGCCGTTAATCTCCCGCCATTTCAATGCCATCTGGAAACATTCCTCCTGGTTTTCATCACTCAGAGGCTCATAGCTCCAGTCAGGATATAATGTATTGAACTTATTAATGTGATTCCTTTTGCTGTGCAGCTTCTTACCTGCCAAAGTGGCGAGTTTCTCAGATTCATATACATAATCCGCATTGTCCCGCACCTGTTCTATCTGAAATTCCCCCGGATACCAGCTCTCCAGCTGGGCAAAGCTTTCCTTCGTCACATTGTAAAGCGTTATCGGGGCGCCTTTCTCCTCACTGCATTTCATAAGAAACTCCAGCGCATTTTTAACACACTGAGGGTCTCCCGCGGGATAAGAATAGGCAAGGCCTGTCTCCTCGTTTTTAAACACGAGGGCATCCTCTATCACAGCATACTGTACCTTATAAAATCTCGACCACAGATATACATTGCAAAATGTTCTGTCGCAACTTCTGCTTGGAGCCTTGTTAAAATAAGAACTGATAAGCTCCTTATCCTCCAGTTCCGGCCGTTTAAATATTATTTCTTCCATCTTTATCCTTCTCTTTCTTTATCTTCTACCTTTATGCTACTACGGGACCATAAGACTCTGTCTGAATGTCCGACAGTCTATATTTATATACCTGTGAATGCCCAAAAAATAATAACATTACTAAAGTATATCACATTTTGTCACAATTCAGCCATGAAAATTTTAATCATATAAAGCTGCTGCCAGACTACAATTATACTCTTCTCCTGAACTGCATCTCATAAAGCTCTGCATAGACACCATTTTCCTCCAGCAGCTCCTCATGTGTTCCCTGCTCTGCAATGCCATCCTCTGTGAGCACTAAAATGCGGTGGGCATTGCGAATTGTAGAAAGGCGGTGTGCAATTACAAAAGTAGTTCTGTTCTTTGCCAGCTCTTCCATAGACTGCTGTACCACCTGCTCACTTTCATTATCCAGAGCAGAAGTCGCCTCATCAAAAATCAGAACTTCCGGATTTCTTAAAAATACCCTGGCGATAGACAGACGCTGCTTCTGTCCTCCTGACAGTTTAACGCCCCGCTGCCCCACATCTGTATCATATCCTTCGGGGAAACTCATAATAAATTCGTGGGCATTTGCTCTCCTCGCAGCCAGAATAACCTCCTCATCCGTGGCACCCGGCTTTCCATAACGGATATTATCCATAATACTGCCCACGAACAGATACACATCCTGCTGTACAATTCCGATATGATTCCGCAATTCCTCCAGTTTGATATTTCGGATATCTATCCCGTCTAAGCGTATACTGCCCTCTGACACTTCATAAAATCTGGGAATCAGACTGCACAGAGTTGTTTTTCCCGCACCGGACGGACCTACAAGAGCAACATAATCTCCCGCCGTCACCTTTAAATCCAGATTGTCCAGTACTCTCTTGTTTTTGTCCTCATAATAAAAGGATACATTCTGAAACTCAATCTCCCCTTTTACCTCATCCAGTGAAACCGCATCCGGCTCATCTGCAATATCCGGGGCAATAGATATAATCTCCAGAAATCTTTCAAAACCAGAGTAACCATTCTGAAACTGCTCTGTAAGAGTCACAAGTTTCTTTACAGGCTCTGTAAAGTTATTGATATACAAAAGAAATGTAATTAAATCCGTCACAACAAGCTTGCCGGACAGCATCATGCCCACACCTGACAACAGAACAGAAACCGTAATCAGGGTACTCATAGCACCCAGTCCGGAATTATAAATTCCCATGTATTTATAGCTGGCCTTTTTTGCTGCCACAAAATTATCGTTCCCAGCTTTGAACTTTTTCATTTCCACACTTTCATTTGCAAAAGATTTTACCACACGGATACCTGAAAGGCTGTCCTCTATCTGGCTGTTTATCTCTCCGATTTTTTCCCTGTTTCTCTTAAATGCAATCTTCATTCTTCCATTATAATAGAAAGCAAATATGGCCATAACAGGGATAAATGCAAATGCAATCAGTGCAAGTTTTACATTTACCGTCAGCAGAATTACAAAAGAACCCACAATTTTAATGACAGATATCACTAAATCCTCAGGTCCATGGTGCAGCAGTTCACTGATATCAAACAGGTCACTGGTTATCCTTGACAGCAGATGTCCAACTTTCTGGTTATCATAAAAGGCAAAGGTCAGCTTTTGATAATGACCAAAGATATCCCTTCGCATATCCGCTTCCATCTTGGCTCCCATAATATGTCCGAAATATCCTATATAAAAATTACAGAACATTTCCAGGGCGACCAGCCCCAGCATCACCGCCCCCAGCATAAGGATGGCACGTCTTGCCTGCGAAGCTTCAAAGTAAATCACTTCATTGGTAATGTATCTCACAATCATAGGAATGACCAGCATAACGGCCGCCCCCAATATAGCAAAAATCATATCACTATAAAATAAACCTTTATAAGGCTTATAATAGGCAAATAATTTCTTTAGTTTTCCTCTCATAGCATTCTTCCTTTCCCAATACAGTAAATCAACATGTACCATGATACCTCACATTCACCGCATTTGCAAATCTCTGTTCGTTTTTCATCATATAAAAAGTAACAGTTCAGCTATATACGTGCATGGCTGAACTGTTACTACAAAAAGAGTCTGGAATCTCTCCAAACCCTTTCTGAAATCACTTTTAGTTGTCGTTCATATTGGCCAGTTTTGCACTCTGGTCCGCCGCGATAAGGCTGTCAATAACCTCATCTAAATCTCCGTTTAATATTGTATCCAGTTTATGCAGAGTAAGTTTGATTCTATGGTCTGTGACCCTTCCCTGTGGGAAGTTATAGGTTCTGATTTTCTCAGAGCGGTCACCGGTTCCTATCTGGCTTCTTCTCGCCTCTGCCTCTGATGCCTGCTGTTTTTCCAATTCCAGGTCATATAATTTGGAGCGGAGCAGACGGAACGCTTTCTCTTTATTCTGGAGCTGTGATTTCTCTGTCTGACTGTAAATAACGATTCCTGTGGGATAGTGAGTCAGACGAACCGCTGAGTCTGTTGTATTGACACACTGGCCTCCATTTCCTGATGCACGCATAACGTCAATACGGATGTCTTTGTCCTCAATAACAACGTCCACATCCTCGGCCTCGGGCATAATTGCTACTGTAATTGTAGAAGTATGAATTCTGCCGCCGCTCTCTGTCTCCGGCACACGCTGCACACGGTGAACACCGCTCTCATATTTCAGACGTGAGTATGCTCCCTGTCCTGTAATCATAAATACACATTCTTTAAAGCCGCCAATTCCATTTTCATTCAAAGAAATCATCTCTATTTTCCAGCGGCGTCCCTCTGAATAGTGCGCGTACATGCGGTAAACTTCCGCTGCGAACAGAGCCGCCTCATCCCCGCCGGCACCGGCACGTATTTCCACGATAACATTCTTTTCGTCGTTAGGGTCTTTTGGCAGAAGGAGAATCTTCAATTCCTGCTCGAGCTTCCTCCACACGGGCTTTGGAATCATTCAGCTCTTCCTTTGCCATTTCTCTCATCTCTTCGTCAGACTCTTCATCCAGCATGACAAGGCTGTCTTCAATATTCTGCTTGCACTGTTTGTATTCTCTGTATGCCTCCACAATAGGAGTTAAATCACTCTGTTCTTTCATCAGCCTGCGAAAGCGCTCCGGGTCGTTTGCCACATCCGGTTCCTGCAGCTCTCCCATCAATTCTTCGTAGCGGATTAATAAATCTTCTAATCTATCAAACATCTTTTCTTTATCCTTTCTCACATGGCAATTCCGTTTTTGTAAAAATATCATACACGCCAATGACAACCCGGTCAAGACCTGCCAGATCCTTTTTGACGATGACATCGCGGTATCCCGCCTGACACATCATAGACCGCACAGCCTCACCCTGGTCGGCACCTATCTCAAATATCAGATATCCATCCTCTGTAAGATATCTGCCTGCCTCATCAATAATCTTTCTGTAGAAATACAGGCCATCTTCTTTTCCATCTAAAGCTAACATAGGGTCATGATTCTTTACTTCTTCCTGAAGTGTATCTATCACATCTGTTCTTATATAAGGCGGATTGGATACAATCATTTCATACCGTCCGGTTATCTGTTCAAATAAATCACTGCACAGAAATCCCGCCTGTATGTGAAGACACTGGGCATTTCTTTTGGCAACCTCCAGGGCTTTCCCAGAAGTATCTGCTCCTGTCCCTTTCAAATTTATCCCCGGATATTTTCCTGCATAATGCAGAATACTCAGCAAAATACAACCTGACCCCGTGCACATATCCAACAGCCGGTATGTACCCTCACCCTGTTTTGATGCAACCGCTGTCTTTTCCTTTGTCTCTATCACTTTCAGAGCACTCTCCACCAATATTTCCGTATCCTGCCTTGGAATCAGGACATGCTCATTCACCTGAAATTCCAGGCCCATAAATTCCTGTACCCCCGTAAGGTGCTGAAGCGGAATATGCTGTGCCCTTTTCTCTATATAATCAAAATATATCTCTTCTTCTCTCGCTGTCATGGCTTTATCCGGCAGGGCATAATACATGGCCCTGCTGACCTGGCTCACATGCTCAAGAAGGAGCCACGCATCTAGCCCGGCATCCAAAACCCCTGCTTCCAAAAGAATATGCATTCCCCGTTCGCAGGCTTCCCGCAGAGTCATGCCTGTTCCTCCGCCTGATATGCCCTCCAGTCAAACACAGCTTCCACAGCCCCGATTGCAACTTCAATCATGCTGTCATCCGGTTCTTTTGTTGTCAGATTCTGTATCCACATCCCTGGCTTACTCAAGAGATTAATAATTGTATTGTCACTGTTTCCCGCCAGTCTGATTAATTCATAGGATACCCCTGCAATCAGAGGGAGAAGTGCGATACGCAGAACCACCCTCATAATCTGGGATTCTGCAGTGATAAAAAAGCAGAATATAATACTGACTATCATAACGAAGAACAGAAAGCTGGTTCCACAGCGTTTATGCTGCTTGGAACTCTTCCGCACATTTTCCACATTCAGTACAAGCCCATTCTCAATACAGTTGATACATTTATGCTCCGCACCGTGGTACATAAAGGTTCTCTGGATATCCTTCATCTTGGATATGAGAAGAATATAACCCAAAAAGATTGCCACACGGATCAGACCTTCCATAACTGTGAGCATTCCCCTGGAAGCGATATGTTGTTTTAAAATATTGCTCAGAAAATATGGGAGAATCATAAAAATGCCGACTGCCAGAACAACGGAAAAGGCAACCGTCAGATTCATAATCATCTTCTCCTTTTTCTCCCGCTTCGCAATATCAGCTTCTGTCAGCACTTCCTCTGTCTCTTCTTCCTCCTCAAAGAAACTTGCGGAATAAGTAAGAGTTTTCATTCCCAGAACCAAAGAATCCACAAAGTTAAAAATGCCCCGGATAAAAGGTATCTTTGTCAGTGATTTCCATGGAATTATACTGCGGTATTCCTGTATATCAATCTCTATCTCTTTGTTTGGCTTTCTCACAGCCACAGCATACTGATTTCCATTCTTCATCATAATGCCTTCCAGGACTGCCTGTCCGCCTATGTTTGATGACCTCATGAGTCCTCCTTTTCTTTATGTGAAACACTTTCCTGTGATATAAAAGAAAAGGCTGAGATATCCACCTCAGCCTGCCATTACTTATTCTGATTTCATGCCGTATTTCTTGTTGAACTTATCAACACGACCGCGAGCCTGTCCGGATTTCTGCTGTCCGGTATAGAACGGATGGCACTTAGAACAAATTTCCACATGGATGTTCTCATTTGTTGAGCCTGTTGTAAATGTGTTACCACAGTTACAAGTAACTGTTGCCTGATGGTACTCTGGATGGATTCCTTCTCTCATGATTTTCACCTCTCTATTTTAAATATAGTTCAATACGCATAATGTTTAAACAGCTTTATTATTGTAGCATAAGATTTTTTGTTTTGCAAGTTCTTTTTGATGCTTTAAATGAACTTTTTCTTAATAACCATCTGGACCAATTCCGCATTATTTTTTGTCTGCGCGAACATGTTCAGCAGGTTATCCACGGCCTCCTCTGTTTTCAGGCCATTCATAGCTCTGCGGATAATATAAACTGCATCCTGCTCCTCTTTGCTGAGCAACAAATCTTCTCTTCTTGTCCCTGACTTTGGAATGTCAATTGCCGGAAATACTCTTTTTTCCTGCAGTTTTCTGTCCAGCACCAAGCCCCATATTTCCTGTACCCTTGAATTCCTCATAAACCACATCATCCATCTTGCTTCCAGTATCCACAAGGGCTGTTGCAAGAATAGTCAGGCTTCCGCCCTCCCTCATATTTCTAGCCGCGCCAAAGAAACGTTTCGGCATATGCAGTGCGGCTGGGTCAAGACCTCCTGACAAAGTTCTGCCTGAAGGGGGTACAGTCAGATTGTATGCACGGGCAAGTCTTGTAATACTGTCCAGCAGAATTGTGACATCCTTTCCATGCTCCACCAGACGCTTCGCACGCTCAATCACCATCTCGGACACTCTTTTATGGTGGTCCGGCAGCTCATCAAATGTAGAATGAATAACTTCCACATTCGGGCCCTCAATTGCTTCTTTGATATCTGTTACTTCCTCCGGGCGCTCATCAATCAGCAAAATAAGCAGGTTCATATTGGGGTCACGCTTCTGAACAGACAAAGCCACATCTTTCAACAGGGTTGTCTTTCCTGCTTTCGGAGGTGACACAATCATACCTCTCTGTCCTTTTCCAATCGGGGAAAGCAAGTCCACAATTCTCATGGCAGTGGAACACCCCTGTGTCTCCAGGCGGAGACGCTGATTCGGAAAAATGGGCGTTAAATCCTCAAAATTGTGCCTTTTCGTTGCTTCCGCCGGTCTCATACCATTGATTGTCGTAACATACAACAGTGCACTGAATTTCTCAGACTGTGTCTTGACTCTTGTATTTCCTGATATAATATCGCCTGTTTTCAGGTTAAATCTTCTAATCTGAGATGGTGAGACATACACATCATGTTCCCCGGGAAGATAGTTTTCACATCGTATAAAACCATACCCGTCGGGCAGTACCTCTAATATCCCATTGGCAGAATTCCCACTGTCCAACTGCTCAATGTCGGTTCCCTCCCGCTTCTCTCTCATCTCTTCTTTTACTTCTTCTTTAGCTTCAGCCCTTGCCTCTTCCATATTCTCTTTTTCGTCCTGGGCCAACATGGCATCTATCAGCTCACTTTTCTTCATGGCAGATACGCCTTTCATTTTGCGGGCTTTTGCTAAATCTTTCAAAGTAGCAAGGGGCAGAGATTCATACTTTTCTCTTGTCATACTATAAATTTCCTTTCTTAAAACTAAAATACGTTTTTCCTTATTCTTTTTTATTTATAGATTATATTTTGTTCATAAATTTAAATTGTGCGGGAACTTTAGTCTGAAGTGACTTGTCTGAATTCAGGCAGTGGCTATTTCTATTCCTGAGACATCTGTTCTATTGAATCTTGTGATATTATACCTCATTCTTTCAAAAAAGAAAAGTAGTTTTTGTAACCTTTCCCTAATTATTTGTAGCAGTTCAGCCTTGCACTGTATTTCCAGGGATGTTATGATAATAACAGTTTTAAGAAATAGAGGAATTGATATTAATGAATCGATGGGGCGAAAAACGCTATCACTCACTGGATTATGATTTAAAGAATATATACGGAGAAAAAGTCTATAAAATTACACTAAATGGAAACATGACCTGTCCCAACAGGGACGGCACTGTGGGAGTTGGGGGCTGTATTTTCTGCAGCAGCAAAGGCTCCGGTGACTTTGCAGGCTCCTCCCGCTGTTCCATTTCAGAGCAGATTGCCCAGGGCAGGCAGGACTTGGCAGGAAAACGTCCTGTACATTCCTATATCGCATATTTCCAGGCTTTTACCAACACCTATGCCCCTGCTGACCGTCTGGAGGCATTGTACATGGAAGCAATCCGGGACCCGGAGGTCAAAATTCTTTCCATCGCAACCAGACCCGACTGTCTCGGTGATGATGTTCTCGAAGTCCTAGGCAGGGTCAGCAAGATAAAACCTGTCTGGATAGAATTGGGTCTGCAGACGATACATCCAGAGTCGGCCGACTATATCCGGCGGGGATATACTCTTCCGGTTTTTGAAAAAGCAGTCCGCAATCTGAGAGATATGGACATTCCGGTTATCGTACATACTATTCTGTATCTTCCGGGGGAATCTCAGGAGAAAATGTTAGAAACGATTGACTACCTGAACGGTATAGGCATTCAGGGCATCAAATTGCAGCTCCTTCATATATTAAAGGATACAGACCTTGCCCGTGAGTATGAAAGAAATCCCTTTCACGTGCCCGATATGACGGAGTACATCCAGTTTCTGGGGACTTGCGTTTCCCGCCTGAGCCCTAAGATTACGATACACCGACTTACAGGGGATGGGCCAGAGGAGCTTTTGATTGCCCCGCTCTGGACAAGTAATAAAAGAACCGTTTTGAACACACTGCACCGCTATCTGAAAGAACAGGATATATGGCAGGGAAAGGAGTATCATGACTGAAACATTTACCTTATACAAATTAATCGTACTATATATGCTGGATAAAGTGGATTTTCCAATGACTACATCGCAAATTTCAGAATTTATGCTGGATAAAGGTTATACAACCTACTTCAAACTGCAGGAGGCATTGTCGGAAATGGTGGAATCTGGGCTGCTCAAAATTGAGACAACCCACAACCGCACTTTATACCATTTGACGGAGGATGGCGCTGAAACTATCCAGTTTTTCTCCAACAAAATCTCTCCTGCTATCCAAAGTGATATCAATGAGTTTCTGAAAGAGAAAGAGTATGATTTAAAAGAAGAGGTGGCTGTAAAATCAGATTACTATCTGAATACAAACCATGAATATGAGGTCCGCTGCCAGATTGTGGAAAATGGTTTCAGCCTCATTGATTTAAAAATCACCGTTCCTACTGAAACTGAAGCGGAAACCATAGTCCAAAGCTGGTCAAGGAAAAATCAGGAAATTTACACCTTACTCCTGTCTAAGCTTCTCTAAGTGCTCTTTGATTATTTTTTCATATCCCAGGCCGCCAGGTTCATAGAATCTGGCGTCTTTTATTTCATCCGGAAGATACTGCTGTTTTACATAGTGCCCCGGATAATCGTGAGCATACTTGTACCCCGTCCCTCTCCCCAGCTTTTCCGAACCTTTATAGTGGGCATCCTGCAGATGGGAGGGAACCGTTGTCTTGTGCTGTCTTACACTTTTACTGGCCGCCGTGATAGCATTTACAGCCGCATTGCTCTTGGGAGCGGAGGCAACATAGGCTACAGCCTGGGCCAGAATAATCTGAGACTCCGGCATACCAATCCGCTCTGCCGCCTGTGCCGCTGACACCGCCACTGTGAGTGCCATAGGGTCGGCATTTCCCACATCTTCTGAGGCACAAATCATAATCCGCCTCGCAATAAACTTAATATCCTCCCCCGCATAGAGCATTTTTGCCAGGTAGTAAACCGCCGCATCCGGGTCTGATCCCCTCATACTTTTTATAAAAGCAGAAATCGTATCGTAGTGGTTGTCCCCAGCTTTATCATAGCGGACTATCCGCTTCTGGATACATTCTGAGGCCACATCCAGCGTGAGATGTATCAGACCATCCTCACTTCTCTCAGTAGTCAAAATCCCTAGTTCCACCGCATTTAAAGCTTTTCTCGCATCTCCGCCTGACACATCCGCAAGAAATTCCAAAGCCTCATCATCAATAACTGCCTTAAAACTTCCCATTCCCTTTTCCTTGTCATAGACAGCGCGGGTCAAGAGTGTTTTTATATCATCCTGGCTCAGTGTTTTTAACTCAAAGATGCTGGAGCGCGACAATAACGCCCCGTTTACCTCAAAATAAGGATTCTCCGTTGTCGCACCAATCAATGTTATAGTCCCATCCTCCACATAGGGGAGCAGATAATCCTGCTGCCCTTTGTTGAATCTGTGAATCTCATCAATAAATAAGATAGTCTTCTTCTGGTACATTCCCAAAAGCTCTTTCGCCTCTTTTATAACCTCCTCCATATCCTTTTTCCCGGCAACAGTTGCGTTAATCTGTTTAAATTGAGCGCTGGTTGTATTGGCGATTACCTTTGCAAGGGTTGTCTTGCCTGTTCCCGGAGGCCCATAAAAAATCAGAGAACCCAGCTTGTCCGCCTTAATTGCCCTGTATAATAGTTTATCCTTTCCTATAATATGCTGCTGCCCTGCCACCTCTTCCAATGTAACAGGGCGCATACGGGAGGCAAGGGGTGCCTCCTTTTCCTTATTTGTCTCTCTCATATAGTCAAATAAATCCATGATTTCCACCATTCTTTCTCACAAGTATCTTCATTACACTAATCCAATATTAGTTCATCTACCGTCACAAACTCAAACCCTTCCGCCTCCAGCAAATCAATAATGCGCAGAGCAGCTTTTACAGAGCTGTCATAACAGTCATGTAACAGAATAATATCATTTTCTTCTGCCTGAGTCACTACCTTATTCACAATTTCATCTACATTTTCTGTCGCCCAGTCCAGAGGGTCAATATTCCACATAACCGGCATCACATGAATTTTCTGTTCCAGTTTTCTCTGCCACAGCCCAAAAGGCGGTCTCATATATTCCACTTCCTGCCCTGTGACATTCTGAATAGCCTCATTGCCCATCATAATCTCCTCATAGGCTTTCTCATTGCTCACTCTTGTTATTTCCACGTGATGATATGTATGATTTCCAATCAAATGTCCCTCATCATACATGCGTTTCACAATTTCCCTGTTATTGTCTTTGTCTATATTCTGCCCGATAAGAAAGAAAGTGGCCTTTACTCCTCTCTCCTTCAACCCGTCCAACAGCTTGGGAGTATAGGTTGCATTTGGCCCATCATCAAATGTAATTGCTATCTTACGCTTTTCTTCCACAGACTCTGCAATATACGAAGTTACGTTGGATTTTGAAACTTCCTGTATATCTGCCTTTGTCTGATTCTCTGTAAATGGAGATGGATATACCAGTCCCAGCAACAAAAATACATAAACCATCCCCACTCCCTGCATCATTCTTTTCAAACGCAAACAGCATACCATCCTTTTCACTTAAAATGAACAGTCCAGTCTACACTTCAGTTGGCTGAACTATTGCCTTAAAATAAATATATGCATTGTGCTTATTTTTTATTGATGATATAATGACCTCTATGCAATATATACGGAGGATGACTTTAGATATGGAAAAAACAATCGCAGCTGAAAATAAAATGGGCGTAATGCCCATCCCCAAATTACTGATTAGTATGTCCCTGCCAATGATTATATCTATGCTGGTGCAGGCACTTTATAATGTGGTGGACAGCGTTTTCCTTGCCCACCTTAATGAGGAGGCTCTGACCGCAGTCTCACTGGTTTTCCCGGTGCAGAATCTGATGATTGCCATTGCCGCCGGCACTGGCGTGGGAGTCAATGCACTCCTGTCCAGAAGTCTTGGAGAGAAAAAAACAAACGAGGCAAATGCTGTTGCCAGAAATGGTATCTTTCTCGGAATCGTCAGCTGTATCGTTATGGCTGTCATTGGACTTTTCGGTTCTCATTATTTCTTTGCAGTTCAGACAGACGATCCCCTTATCATCCGCTATGGAACCCAGTATATGACTATTATCACTGTCGCATCAGCGGGAATCTTCATGCAGATTACCTTTGAACGCCTTTTGCAGTCCACCGGAAAAACGATTTACAACATGATTACTCAGGGGACAGGTGCTCTCATTAACATCATCCTGAATCCAATTCTCATCTTCGGACTGTTCGGCTTTCCCCGGTTTAATGTCATGGGGTCCGCTTTTGCAACTATTATCGGACAGCTCGTGGCTGTTTCTATGTCCTTATATTTTAACTGTAAGAAAAATACAGAACTGGACTTAAATATGAGACGCTTCAGACCGGACAAAACTATTATTGCCAATATTTACAAAGTTGGAGTTCCCTCCATCATCATGCAGTCCATTGGTTCTGTCATGATATTTGGTATGAACCACATACTTCTTATCTTTTCTTCCACCGCCGCCGCTGTGTTCGGCGTATATTTTAAGCTTCAGAGCTTTATATTTATGCCTGTATTTGGTCTGGTGAACGGAATGATACCTATTGTAGCCTACAATTACGGTGCACAAAATAAAAAGAGAATCACAGATACTATAAAAATGGCAGTGTTTATTGCCATCGGAATCATGGTTGTGGGACTTGCGCTGTTTCAGATGATTCCCGGGCAGCTTTTCTCCTTCTTTGAAGCTTCCGACAACATGCTGAAAATCGGAATACCTGCCCTTCGGATTATCAGTCTGAGCTTTATATTCGCAGGATACAACATTGTGATTAGTTCCGCTTTCCAGGCTCTCGGCAACGGAGTATACAGCCTGATTGTTTCTGTGGTGAGACAGCTCTTCGTCATTTTACCTGTAGCTTATTTATTTGCAAAATTATTTGGCCTTGATGCAGTTTGGTGGGCCATTGCCATCGCAGAGATTGTTGCTCTTGCACTTTCAACATTCCTTTTCAAAAGGATAATACAGCTGAAAATCAATACCATAAAAAAGTGAGGACTTTAGTATGAAAGAACAATTGACTACAAAATTTGAAGAACTTTTTGGAAATGCAGACAGTACCACTTTTTATTTTTCTCCCGGCCGGGTAAATCTCATCGGAGAACATACTGATTACAATGGCGGACATGTATTTCCCTGCGCTCTCACTCTCGGAACTTATGGAATCGCGCGCAGGCGCAGTGACAGGATGATGCATTTTTATTCTCTGAATGTCAGCGATACAGGTGTGGTGGAGGTCTCTCTGGACGATCTTTCCAACAAAAAGAGTCACGGATGGGCCAACTATCCCCTCGGAGTTGTGTGGGCTTTTGCTCAAAAAGGCTGTTTTCTGGACACAGGTTTTGACATGGTAATCTGGGGCAACATCCCAAATGGTTCGGGGCTTTCCTCCTCCGCTTCTCTGGAGATGCTCACCTGCGTGATTCTTACTGACCTGTTTCACATTGACAGATATACTCCCATTGACCTTGCCCTCATCGGACAATATTCTGAAAATAACTTTAATGGCTGCAATTGCGGAATTATGGACCAGTTCACTGTAGCGATGGGCAAAAAAGACAATGCTATTTTCCTGGACACCGCCACGCTGAACTTTGAATATGCTCCAATTGAACTGAAGAATGAAAAAATTATTATCACAAACAGCAAGGTTAAACATAGTCTGGTAGATTCAAAGTACAATGAGCGCCGCCAGGAGTGTGCAGATGCCCTTACAGCCCTGCAGCAGGAACTGGATATCAATTCTCTGGGAGATTTGGATATGGACACTTTCGACAGATTTAAAGAGGTCATCAAAAACTCTGTAACCGTCAAACGTGCAAAACATGCTGTGGCTGAAAACCAGCGCACTATCGAGGCCGTAAAGGCGTTAAAAGCCGGCGATATCGCCCATTTTGGAAAGCTGATGAATCAATCTCATATTTCCCTGAGAGACGATTTTGAAGTATCCTGTGACGAAATTGATATTCTCACGGACCTGGCGTGGAACACTCCCGGCGTTATCGGCTCCAGAATCACAGGAGGTGGTTTTGGCGGATGTACCGTCAGCATTGTAAAAAATGATGCAGTGGACCATTTTATTGAAACTGTAGGGAAAGGGTATCTGGATAAAACAGGCTATGAAGCAGATTTTTATATCGTAGACATCGGGGACGGTGCCCGCAAACTGGACTCTTTGCTCTAATGCGCTGCACAAAAATATGAAAAAGGGAGACTGTCAGTTTTTGACAAGTCCCCTTTTCTTTTTATTTGCTGCTATTATTTTCTTTTTTTCCTGTTATCTCCAGACCTTTTTCTGCCTGACTTTTTCCGCACACTGTATCCAAATGTTCCAATATTCTTTCCAAGCCCCAAATATTCCCCGTGAGAATAAGCAAGAAGACCCGTTTTATTTAGTTCAAATTTGCCTGCCCCGTTCATATAGGCATCATCCACCTGTACTGCCTCCACCTTGGCCAGAAACATATGGTGGCTTCCCAATTCTTTTATCTCCGTTACCCGGCACTCTATATTCACCGGACACTCTTCTATAATGGGCGCATATTTCAGGTTTTCAGACTTTCCCGGGGTCAGCCCTGTTTCTTTCCATTTGTCTACATTTCTTCCCGACTGTACGCCGCAGTAATCCGTCACCTTTGCCAGTTTTTCCGTGGTAAGGTTGATAACGAACTCGCCCGCATCCTTTATCATTTGATAGGAATGCCGCTCTGGTCTCACAGAAATGTACACCATGGCAGGATTTGTGCAGATGGTGCCTGTCCAGGCAACAGTCAGTATATTCTGATTGCCCATCTTATCTCCCGCACTCACCATCACGGCAGGCAGGGGATACAGCATATTGCCCGGTTTCCATAGTTGTCTGCTCATTTTATCTGCTCCCTCTATTGATGCAGGGCACCCACCAACGTAGGCACAAGCTGCTTCTTCCTTGATACAACACCTTTAAGTATAATACTTTCCACATCCTCATTCAAGTCATACGCCATAATAATCCTGTTCTTGGCATCAGGACCGCAGCAGAGAAGCTCTGTAGATTCCGTGACAATGTTGGTCAGCATAAAGAATACCATATCCAGATTGCTCTTCTTTCTCGCAGCTTCCATACGCGGCAATATTGTTGCTTTAATATCTTCAAGCTCCGCAGCACTCATAGAGTTCACTTGTCCGACACCTATAACTGTTTCGTTTACTGTAAACTGTTTGAAGTCCAGGAAAATAATCTCCTCCGGGCTCTTTCCTTTCAGATTGCTGCCTGCATTGAACATTTCCAATGCCAGCACTTCTATATCTATATTTCCAATCTCCGCCAGCTCCCTTGCAGCAGACTCATCCAGAGGAGTGCATGTGGGTGAACGGAACATCAGGGTATCTGATATGATTGCAGAGCACAAAAGTGATGCGGTGACCGGATCCACTTCCACCTGCTCTTCCCGATACATCTGATAAATAATCGTGGCTGTACAACCCACCGGCTGATTTCTGAAAAATACCGGTCCGATTGTCTGGATACTGCTCAGCCTGTGATGGTCAATAATTTCCAGCACTGCCGCCTCTTCAACTCCGTCCACTGCCTGGCTCTTCTCATTATGGTCCACCAAAATAACCTGTTTTCTCCGGCTGTTCAAAAGTCTTCTTCTGGAGATAAATCCAAGAAAATTCCCCTTGCCGTCCAAAATTGGGAAGTCACGGAACCTCTTTGTTGCCATTACTTCTTTCACATCATCCACATAATCTTTCATGCCAAATGCAATCAAACCATCCCTTGTCATAAAGCGGTTTACTGGAATACTCTGATTTATCTGTCTGGCCACTGTAAATGTGTCATTGGGCGTGCTGATAATAACTATCTCCTTCATCTTCGCCTGTTCCATAATATGTTCCGGTATTTCTGCGCCCTGGCATACAATCATACAGCTCACATTCAGATCAATAGCTGCCTGCTGTGCATCCGTTCTATTTCCCAGAATGAGCAGGTCATCCTCCTCAACAAAATCGGACATCAATTCCCGGCTTGAAGCGGCAATCGCCACTTTCCCTCTCACCATAAAGCTGTGGTCATTTCCCACAATAACCTTGCCCCCAATTGTAGTGGCAATGTTGCGGTACTGGGTTCTGGAAGCAGATAAAATAAAACTGTCATAAACATCCATGTAGGAGGTCGCGATATCACCTATTGTAATCAGTCCCTCCAATTTCCCCTCTCTTGTTACAGGGAGAGTCTTGATATTCAGCTCTTTCATGCGGGCCCACGCAGTTTTTATAGATACACTGCCGTCTAAGCCCTCCACTTTTCTCAGTTCTACATCCTTTATTTGTACTCTCAAATCAGAGAGAAGGGGCGGAACCTTTACATTAAATCTGTTCAATACATACTGAGTTTCCTCATTCAGCTGTCCTGCCCTCCGAGGGGTGTATTCCTCCCCCGTCAACTTCTGTTTTAAGTTTGCATAGGCAATTGCAGAACAAATAGAATCCGTGTCAGGATTCTTGTGTCCGACTACATACACTTTCCTTGCATTCACCTGGTTATCCATCTCATATCCTCTTTTCATTATAGAATCGTTTATTATTCTAACACTTAATACAATTTTGCTCAACAATAAGCATAGCATTTACTATCTCAATTAGCAATATGTCAGTTCTCCTTTTATTGCTTATTTGTGTAAATTTTGCAATAATATTACACCGCTTTGTGATAAACAATTTAAAGCATGATTCAGTTGTTTTTTCAGCCGCGTATATGCTATACTTACACTATATAATTTAAACGAACAATTAAAAGACAAGCCGAGGTGTTATGATGAACGAAGAATTAAAAACTGAAGAGTTACAGTCAACAGTCGAGCCTGCAGAGACAATGGCTGACTACGAGGAGCATTTTGATGATGCCAACCCCTGGAACAGAGTCCTGGATTATATGGAGAATAAGACAATTCTATCCGTTAAAGTAGAAGGAATTGTAAATGGAGGCGCTATCGCTATGGTAGAAGGTCTGCGCGGTTTTATCCCCGCTTCCAAGCTTTCACTCTCATACATTGAGGATTTGGAAACCTACCTGTTGAAAGATATTGAAGTGCGTGTTATTGACGTGGATCAGGCCAACAACCGCCTTGTGTTATCTGCCAGAGAGATTTTGCGGGAGAGAGAACAGAAGACCCGCAAAGCACAGATTGAAAGCATTAAAGTTGGCACTGTCATGGAAGGTACCGTGGACACACTGCAAAACTATGGCGCTTTTATCAATCTGGACAATAAGCTCTCCGGACTGGTTCACATTTCTCAGATTTCCCAGAAACATATTAAGACTCCCGGGGAGGTTCTGAAAGTCGGTGACACTGTCAAGGTAAAGGTTATCGGAATTAAAGACGGAAAAATCAGCCTGAGCATGAAAGCCCTGGAAGAAGTTCAGGAAGAGGTTGAAGAAAAAGTTGAAATTCCAAAAAGTGAAAATATCGGAATCAGCTTAGGTGACCTCTTTAAAAATATCAAGTTGTAATTTACTGCTCAGTCAGGCTAAGCCGTGTGGCTGAATAATAACAAATATAAAAAATCCTCGCCTTCATTTGTTTGAAGGCGGGGATTTTTTATTTACAGTTCAATATCCTGAATATATGGATTTGTAATTTCATAAAACTTCTCTGTCTCTACAGCTTCTGCAATCTTCAAGTCTATAGGCATTTTACCCAAAACCGGGATGTCCAGCTCCGCCGCAATATCATCAATGCGGCTTTCTCCAAATACTTTAATTTCTGTTCCACAGTCGGGGCATTTTACATAACTGTAGTTTTCTACCAGGCCCAGCACCGGAATATTCATCTGCTTTGCCATATGATATGCTTTCTTTACAATCATGCGGACCAAATCCTGAGGAGATGTCACAATGACCACTCCATCCACCGGAAGTGACTGGAATACCGTGAGAGGCACATCCCCTGTTCCAGGAGGCATATCTACAAACAGATAATCTATGTCTCCCCAGATTACATCTGTCCAAAACTGAGTTACCACTCCGGCGATAACAGGACCTCTCCAAATGACCGGAGCATCTTCGTCTTCGAGCAAAAGGTTTACAGACATAATCCTTGTCTCATCTTTTGCAACACAGGGGAAAATCCCTTCCTGGCTGCCCTGAGCCATCCCGTGAACACCGTACATCTTAGGTATGGAAGGGCCTGTAATATCAGCGTCCAAAATCCCTACTGTATATCCTTTTTCACGCATCATTCTGGCGAGAGATGCGGTGACAAGAGACTTTCCAACGCCGCCCTTTCCACTGATGACGCCTATTACTTTCTTTATCTGTGAGTGAGAATTCGGGGAGACCCTGAAATCTTTCTTCTGGCTTCCACATTCCCCTGACTGTGCGCACCCTGCGCAGGACTCCTGGCTGCAGCTTTCTTCTGACATACTATCTACCTTTCCTTTCTTTTATCTACTTACTTAAATTCGCTCTGTCCGGGATAATTTACCGCAATGTAACTTTTCCCCCGATTGACCTTTATCTCATTTCCACTTTCATCATAGAAACGCAAATAAGAGCTCTCATTATTTTCCTCTTTGTTCCAGTGTATCTTCTGCACACCGCCGTTTGAAACATAATATCCGACGGAAGAAAGACTTCCATCCCAGTCTACATTTTTATGTCCAATCTCGTCTCTGACGGAAATTTCTGTCTCAAGAACAAATACATTCGTAAATGCAAGCTGTGTGTTTGTATTATTATCCATCTGAGGAGCGCCATTGATCTGCTTCAAATATGTCTTTGTAGAAGCATCATAAGTTAAAGCAGCTGTGGCAGCACCAAAGTTGATATTTACTGTATTGCAGTCTGCACCTTTCGCCTTTATCTGTTCATTCATTCCGTTGAAATTAAATACTGGATCCTTGTGTCCCGCCGCCAAATCTGTTCTTCTGCCCTCAGCCTGTACCACAGAAGCAAACCTTGTTCCATCAAAATATCCTGTGTGCTCCAGTGAATACCCCGCATTCAATCTGTTCTGGTCTCTCCCAAAAAGTCCGCCTGCATTATTCATTCCATCATATTGGTCCAGATTTAGTGCCTGCAGATAATCCGAAATACTGTCATCAATTCCCCAGTTCACATAAAATGCATCATACCCCTGGGAGAATGCCGGAAAATAATAACGACAGCTTCGAATCGCACAAATCTGAGGCACAGCAGTGTAATCTGCATAAATTGCCATGAAGCGTGTCGCATCTCCCTCTACCGGAATCTCATAAATGATATCTGCCTTGGCAATTCCATACTGTGGCAGTGCAGCCTGTATATTATTTACCATGACAGCCACCGGCCTTTTCCCTATAGCACCGTCTGTCAGATCCGCAAGACCAGTCAGAAGATTTTGATTTGCCGGAATTTTCTCCGCCGGCTCCTCCTTCTTGGTCTCTTTCACCTGCTGTTGCTTCTTCTCAGTCTTTGTTGTCTCCACAGCCTCTTCCTTTTTCTTGCAGCCAGCCATACTGAACAGCATAACAAAGGCCAGAAGAATAACAGCCGATTTTTTTAATATTTTCATCTAAATATAGCCTCCCTTTATTTTTTATAATAGAGCTTTATTATCTTATTCTAGCAGATATATCCCAAAATACAAGTTTCTAATCCTTGTTTTTATTAATCTCTCAATTTTCTTCTATAAAGGGCATAGTCCTTCCGGCATATACTATTTGGCCATGCGGCTCTGCTTTGTTTCTGTATATGGTTGGACGGTAATGCACATGCTCAGTATCACTGGCACACTTACACTAAGTGGATATATATACCGAAAAACAACCACGGGAGACAGCATCAACGTGCCCCATAAACCAATTAAAATACTAAACGGCACAAGTACCTCATATCTGCGCTTATAAATACACATGCATACTCCCAAAACCAGCATCCAGAGCAGGACACCGCCACTGTACCACACAAATGCCCCCGGAATCTTATAATACATTCCCTGCTGGGTAAATTTGTCATAAAATTCTGAAAGAGCCGGCAAATAACTTGTTCTTTTAATTTCAGGCCAATCACCTTTATATTCTGTGTTGTGATACACAATGTAAGAAAGAAAAGTCCCCTCATCCGGGTACTTCATATTCAGATACCAAAAACCTATATTATTAGACAGAAAAGCTTCAACATAAGTAACCGGATGTGCCACCCCCACCCTCAGCCATAACTTCAAGAACTCTATTTTGTTTTCCTTATATGCCTCCACATTAAATGTATCCTTTACACTGTCAGAAACTCTGGGTGTGTATTCTGTATACTCCGGGATATATTTTTCAATTAACGCCTTATCCCCGCTCGCTAAAGTATCTCCGCTATATACAATTACCCTTGAAAGCTGCTGCATAGGCACACTTAAAACCTCTGCCTCACTGCCTCTTTGTATATTCAGGAGATTATATACCGGGCCTGTATACAAATTCCATACAAACATACCTGCCAGACCTATGCACAAAATATTCTTCCAATACCTCCTGCACAGTACAAGAAAAAAAAGTATCATAAACAGCATAATATAATAACCTGTATTTCTAAATGCACACATCAAAAATATGACTATCACATATTGCAATTGGCTTTTTTTATCTGAAAAAAAATGTTCTTTATCCAATACACACTCAAAAGTTTTTAATACCCATATTGCAAATATCCCCGCAAAAAGCACATCCTTTGTAGTAGTAAAAGATAAAACAGCATGATATGGCAAAATCATATATGACAGTATTACACATAGTTCGATGATTCCAGGCAGCCACTTGCAGGTTTTTTTACTGATGTAAGCAAACATACCTGACATACAAAGCATCTGAAATATAGAATAACATAAAAGCCCCGCTTCATAGGAGCCAAATAAATGTTTCCCCGCTTCTACCAATCCCCCTAAAAGATAAGTATGCAAAACAGGATGATGAGCACTTATCGTCCCCCTTTCAAACCACATAATCTGAAATGCCCCGTCAATGTCATATACACCTGGAAATGCAGCCAACAAGCCGGGCAGCCAGGCAAGAAATGTGAGTGCCCAGAGAATTAAAAAAAAGTTTCTTGTCCCGCTCATATACTTTGAAAATATAATTTCTAAACTGCAAGTTCTCAATCTCTGAATTGCAACATCATAACCACTCATTGCAATAGCCACAAAATAACTCAGTATTAGAGCCAAGAGTAGTATCTTAACTATAGTAGAAATCATCCCATTCCCTACCATATCTTCATATTGAAACATATGATTTCCTACTACTAACGTTCCGGCAAAAATCAAACCTGTAATCAAAGAACAGAAAATCAATCTTTTATCTGATAACACTTTTTGAATTCCGCTGCTTGATTTCATCCTGTTCAATCCCCCTTCATTCCGAATCAAATTAATAAATTCGATTTTATCTACGGAAACAAATACTTAATCCCAGGAATTTTCTTGCATAACAAAACAAATGTAACACTTATTATATACACCGCCAGTGGCCCAAACATCATCCACCATCTGGAATCTCCATTTACATACTCATTCAGCACAAGAAAATTTATAATCATAATGTGTATCAAATAAATACCAAAACTTGCCGAAGATAATTTTTGCGCCACTAACTGAATTTTTTCATTTTCAAATATTCTCCATCGACAGTTTTTAGCAAATAAGAATACTGCACTTGCCATAAAAAGTGTGGGGAAAATCATATATCCCCAGAAAATTTCATTTAGAACGCCACTTTTTAGAGACAGTACAATAGTTCCTGCAAACATACATATAGCTCCTGCAATACCAGCAGCATAAATCAAGTAATGGATTCTTTTACCAAAATTCTCATTTTTAAAAATCCATCCAAGAAGCACATACATCATGTAACCCCCAACCACTGGAGGATTCAATTCATCGGTGTATGAGACCCCAAAAAGTCCTGGTAAAAGAGGCATGAAAGAATAAGCCAAAATTCCCAATACTGTCAAGTAGTACAAGACTTTTTTATATTTATCATTTGAAAAAACAGTCAATGCCGGCATACTCAAATAAATAGCAAGTAATGGATAAAAAAACCAAAAAATTCCTTCAATCCCATTATTTAAATATAGGCTCAACAAATCTTTTAAATTTGAGAACTCAACCCATCCCAATTTATATTTCCAAATGAGGTAAATCGTACTCCATGCCAGAAACGGAATAAAAATTCTCAGCAATCTCCGTTTAAAATAAGTTTCTGTTGAATATTTTTCCCGATAATTCATCAAATTGGCTCCCGTCAACATAAAGAAAACTGGAACAGCCCAATGTGCAATTACCTGTATTGTCAGACTCATAATCCAGTATTTGTCCATCCTGAATGTGAATGCATCACCACTGCAATGAAGCCATATAACACCATAGCATGCTGCAATATTTAATAAATCAAAATAAAATATTCTATTTTTCATCAGTAATTACCACACTTTCCATAGCTGACACCCTATTTTATTTATATCTCACAATCCCTGTCATATCCTTACCAATACAGGTTACCACAAGGGAATCTGAATGATACTTGTCCTTCTTCAGAGTAACTTCATACTCTGCTCTGCCTTGACTATCTTTATCATTTTTCTTTTGAAAATCAAAGACTTCTCCACCAACTTCCAGCCACGCATACTTTGTTTCCTGAGGCAGACCCTTAACATCAATTGTAATCAGCTGTGTCCCCTGCGTCACTTCCATAGAAATATCAGTTATCTTTTTTTCTTCCACAGGTAGATTTCCATAGGAGTCTAATGTAGGATTTAAATCCATCTCTGTCATACGCCCATAGTCAAAATAAGAATTTGAAATCACATATTGTGCTGCCTCAAATACCACATAATTTGGTTTAAATATATTATAATAATAATCAAAGTCAATGACATTCTGATAATCATGAACTGCAATATATTCTCCCAAACTGTTTTCCATAAACTTATATCCCATCTCATTCATATAACTTCCTTGGAAAACCAATGCCTTAGGAGAGCCCTCTTTCAGTCGTTCTTCATTTATCACATATTCAAAATGGCCAAAGTTCTCATCCCTTTTTACTTCAGCATCATAATCCTCTGTTTTATCAATTAATTGGGCATGATTATAAAAAATAGGCTCATACTCATGAATTGGAAACTCAGATACCGGAAGTGTAGTGTTTAATATCTGCTCAACATCAAACTCATCCTTTTCATTTACATGTACCCCGGGATAGTCTTTTTTCATAGTTTCTAATATATTATTTACACCATAAAACGCTCCCAGGTCATTCCAGTGATTAGCATTATACTGTTTATTGAATACGTCTTCTCCCGCATCCAGCTTCTCTTCCAATATATCAGAATTGTCAATATAGTGAATTCCTCGTTTATCCAGTTCTTTTTCAAACTGTGCTACCCAATCATCATTATAATTGATGCCAGGTCCTAATTCATCAGTGAGAAGTGCAACTTTTTCAGGCTCAAACACAAACAGAAAAGGAACATTTCTTTCTGTACAATAATCTTGTATCCGCTTTACCATATCTGCAAAAACAAAATGGTACTCTTCCAACGAAATATTCATCCCGACTTTTGCAAAGATATACCCATCTTTTCCATACATATAGGTCGGATGTATCATTTCATGAAACAGACCATCATGTAACATAGTGTATCCATATATCATGTCATCTCTGAAGCCAATCCTGTCTTCCAGATAACTTTCAATCCCTTCTGTCAGATCTACTGTCCCATTTTCTGGTTTATAATTAGGTCCAAAAGGATTATTAGTGAGGGTCCGGTTATCAATTTTAGACACCACATTTTCCTTCCAGTTCAACATCATTACAGGAATTAACAGGAGAATGAAAAAGCAAATGCTCATAAATATTCTCAGTTTTTTCATATGCCGCTTTCTCCTTTAATATTGAAAATAAATAAACGGGCTGTAAGTTGAATTTACTATAAATATTACTGCCAAGACCATAATTCCAACCTGCACCATGCCAGATTCCAGTCACCAAAAATACAATAAACAAATTCACCAGAGTTCTAGTTTTCCCTTTTCTATTACCTCCCAGCGGAATATAAATATATTCCCGAAACCAGGCTCCCAGAGAAATGTGCCATCTGCGCCAAAATTCAGTGATAGATGCTGATACATAAGGGAAGTGAAAATTTTCCTTAAATTGAAAACCAAGTAATTTCCCAAATCCCAACGCAATATCCGAATATCCGGCAAAATCATAATAAATCTGCAGCATATATAGAAGTGCGCACCACCAAGCTGTAGGCACATCCATACCGGCTTCCATCTTTTGCTGAATGTCTGCAACCATCAAGCCAAAGCTGTCCGCAAGAAGCACCTTTTTTGCGTATCCAATCATAATACGATTCAGCCCATCCATAAACTGCACATCATTTACAGTCCGATTTTTTATCTGTGGCTGAAAGTCTTTCCAAAGAACAATTGGTCCAGATACCACTTTAGGGAAAAAGGAAATATAAAGTGCCGTATCCAGTATGCTTCCTGCCGAGCTGTCTCCACGATAAATATCCACCACATAAGAAACTGCAGAGAATGTAATAAAAGAAATGCCCAACGGCACAATAAAATAGGGTAAACTCCGTCTGAAGAATATCATTCAGAGATTGCAAGGTGAAATTAATATACTTATAAAAATATAAAATACCTGATAAAATCAGAACTAAAACTCCGACTATAATCTTAGACTTGTCCATATTGCTGCGCATTTTCTCAATCATTTTCCCCATCACATAGACCAGAAGAATATAAATGCACAAATATAAGATGCCATCAAATCTGGCCCAACCATAAAAGCCTAAACTGGCAAGAATCAGAAAAACATCACCGATTCGTAAATTCGCCCTTCCAGATTTCCGCTGGATAACCCAAAACAACAGATATCCACCCACACAGAGAGGGAAAAATATAAATAAAAAAATAAAATTAGTAAACAGCATAGTCTATCCTGCGCTTTCTTCTTTAGTCGACCTATTATTCATATCTATTTTTATAACTAACTGCACGTAAACACTTTTTAATTTCATTAAATAAAACAACCACTAATACAATAACCACTGTTTTAATAACAAATATCCTGAACCAATTCATTGTAAAAGGAAGAAATCTATAAATCAACTCATTCCAATTCATATACATTAATTCCAGACAATGGACTGCCAAAATCAACATAGAATTTTTCCCAAACCAAGATATTCCTTTTGAAATCAACTTGCCATTATCCAACATACGAGAGAGTGTTATGACAACTATACTTGCTGCAATTGCCTCCACAAAAGAAAATATCCCCAGTGGATAGTCACGCATTGACAATTCTATATGTATTCCCAGTCTCAGAAAATATATCCAAGCTGCCGCTGGAAGAAACAATGTGTAAAAATAACCTTTTTCTAAGAAATTTGTTTTTCTCAACCAGTCTCCAAACGCAATAAATATAAGGGCTACCAGTGCCACATCTAAACTCCAGGGCATAAACGCATAATATTTTCCTATGAAATACCCTGCAACTGCTATAGCAACAATCGCCCCTGTTTTATAACTGTCTGAATATTTTTCCAATAAATGCATAAGAATGACATAAACATTTCTTGTTATAAACAGGCAACAGACAAACCAAACAACCCAGACTGAGTCAAACTCCTGGAATCTGGTTGATATCTTACTCATTCCACCTAACATAGCTTTAATTTTAAATAGAAATAGAGAAGCATTATTTTCACCGCCACCTCCAATAATTGTGTATATAACGGCAGACAATACACAGGTCACACCATATGGATAGAGAAGAGTTTTTACAGATCTTGTAAACGTTCTTTTAATATCATACGATTTTATAAAATATCCGTTTACAATAACAAAAAGAGGCATGTGAAAGGAAAAAATTATAACTCTTAAATATTGTGGAATATCTGTGTGCCCTAAAATCATGAGCAATATTGCTGCACCTTTTGCTATATCCCAATATTGTACCCTTCCTTCATCTATGTCTGTCTTTGATATTTCTTGAAATTTGGATTTTAATGCATTGTATAACTTTCCTATATTCTCCCAGTAAAGTTTATATAATTTTTGTAGCTGAAGAATCCCCAAAATTCCTGCTGTACAAAACAAAATTTTCATAAAAATTATAATACAAACTACTGTAAAATATTGAAATTGTAATCTTTCACCAAAGATGGTCCATACCCAATTCCATGAAATTATATTCAACTCAAAAGCATGAAAACACATCATAAATAAAGAGTTTTTTCCATAGAAATTTAGAATCCCAGAAATATATTTTGTATTATTTTCAATACTCTTAGATAACATTATCACCAAATAACTTCCACACAATGCTCCTAAAATATCTAAGAAACCACTTCCATAATAATTCCTTACCATATAAAACTTTCCACAGAACACTATACAAAACAGCCAAATAGCAACCATCACACCCAATATCGGCGCCGGAATTGTCCTGTCAAATATTTTATGCTTTTTAAAAAGAAATCCCATATAGATGAATAAAGATGCAGTCATACCTGCTTGAATACTAAACGGTAACCATATGAACTCTGTTGTCTTATACCCCACATATGTTATAAACAATATGGCAATAGCACCGTATTGATATGACATAAAATATCTTACAATTATCAATGCTGTGAAAAGAGCCAGCAGAAACCATAAAGCTCCAATCTGTTTGATATAAAATGGGGAGGTATACTCAATTGTTCCACTTCCATATATACTGGCAATTGTCCATGTTTTTATACTCTCTACAACATTTTCAGTACTTCGGGTTGTCATTATTCCGGAAAGTGTTGCTCCTATTATAGTAAAAATACAGGTTACCATATAAGGTATGAGCAATTGACTTTTTTTCTGCTTCACATACTGACTCAGTGTCAACTTATCATTTAAAAAGAACCCACTTATCAAGAAAAAAACAGGAACGTGAAATGTAAAAACAAATGAATTTATCTCAACTATTCCCAAATGTCCTATTATAATACATATCATTGCGATACCTTTTGCAATATCAAAATACTTCATTCTATTTCTCATATTTAAGTTCCTTTATACACCTTTTTGGCATACTCCGATTCCTCCCTGCGTTCTTCTGCAAGCTTATCTTTGAGGTTTCCCTCTCGCTTGTCATCAAAGGCTGCAGAAGCGTTGTTTAGGAATTCATTCTTCCAGTTGCGGAGTAAGTTGGGTTGGATATTATTTTCGGTTGCAAGACTATTGAGGTCCTTCTCTCCCTTAAGTAACTCAATCACAAGGTCTGATTTAAATTTGGCACTAAGGTTTCTTCTTTGTCTGGACATTAAAATGAATCCTTTCTTTCATACTGATTTTAGTATACCAGATTCATTAAAAACTGTCCGAAAAAGTGTCTTAATTTATGACTGAGTAATCCGGAGCGAAATCCATCACCTGTCCGGTAACTGGAAATCAACATTCCGTTTTGCTAGAAATCATGATTCCGACTTTTCGGAAATCATTTTCTATATATTTACTTATAATGGAATTATGCATCTGATGATGTAAATCCATTATAAGGAGGTCACACATATGACCAAGTATCGTGAAATCATAAGACTAACAAGTCTTGGATTCACCCAACGCAACATCATGGCTAGCTGCGGTGTTGCACAAAAAACTGTTGTCAAAGTTCAGCATCGTGCCAAAGAATTTAATCTTCAATGGCCACTTGATGAGAAGATGACAGATATTGAATTAGGGAAATTACTTTTTCCTAAAAACAGTAAGCCGGCAACTGAAAAAAGATTGCCTGACTATGCTTACATCCTCAAGGAACTATTACGCAATGGCGTAAGTAAAAAACTCTTGTGGACAGAATACATGGAGGAGTGCCGTCTTAATGGCGATGAACCGTTGATGTATTCCCAGTTCTGCTATTACATCCAGCAGGACGAACAGAAACACCGTGCAACCATGCATATCAATCGCAAACCTGGTGAGCAGGTCGAAGTTGATTGGGCTGGCAATCCAGCCCACATCATTGATCCAGATACCGGTGAAATCATCAATGCCTATGTGTTTGTGGGTGTAATGACGTATAGCCAGTACGCTTATGCAGAGGCATTTATTGATGAAAAACAACCAGCATGGATACGTGCTCATGTGCATATGTATGAGTTCTTTGGTGGTGTTGCTAAGATCCTTGTTCCAGATAACTGCAAAACAGCAGTGATACATAATAATAACTGGAACGACCAAAGAATCAACGCTGTATACCAGGAAATGGCTGAGCATTATAACACTGCCATTATTCCTGCCAGAGTTCGTGCGCCAAAGGACAAGCCAAATGCTGAAGGCACTGTAGGAAATATTTCTACATGGATCATTGCAGCATTACGAGATAAACAGTTCTTTTCACTTGCCGAATTAAATCAAGCAATACGTTATAAATTGAAAGAATTCAATAAAAGGCTCCTTCAAAAGAAAGAAGGCAGCCGATTGGATCTCTTCCACGACGAAGAACTGCCATTACTGGCTCCCCTACCTGCTACCTCTTTCGAACTGGCAGATTGGAAACAAGCCACCGTTCAGTTCAATTATCACATATCCATCGATGGAATGCTATACTCAGTTCCTTATGAGTACATCAGACGCAAGGTGGATGTCAGAGTAACAGATACTACGATTGAGATTTTCTACAATCATAACCGTATTGCCTCACATAAGAGACTCTATGGGAGGAAAGGTCAATACGACACAATCCTTGAACACATGCCGGAGGACCACCAGAAATATCTGGAATGGAACGGCGACCGTTTCCGCAAATGGGCAGAACAGATTGGTGACAATACGTACATGGTAGTGGATGCAATCCTTACCTCCAAACGTGTGGAACAACAGACCTATAAAGGCTGTATGGGACTTTTAAAGTTGGCTGATAAATACTCAGTAGAACACTTAGAATCAGCCTGTGAAAAGGCGCTCACCTATACAGCGTCACCAAGCTATAAGAGTATAAAAAACATACTCGTAGCCAGCCAGGATAAAACTGTTGAACCTGAGACATCAGAACCAACCACACAGAATAAATATGGCATCACAAGAGGTGCCGACTATTATCGGAGGTAATTACTTATGGCAAACCAAAGTACGATTGATAAATTAATTGAAATGCGTCTATCCACAATGGCAGATGCCTTCCGTAACCAGCTGAATGATCCTAAAATGAAGGAAGTTCCTTTTGAAGATCGATTCGGAATGCTGACCGATATCGAATACAGCAGCCGCAAAAACAACCGGCTAAAGAGATTAATTCATAACGCTGGATTCGACCAGCCTGAAGCAAGTATCAGGGATATCGATTACACTTCAGGACGCAAGCTCAACAAAGATCTGATTAACAGACTTGCTACTTGCTAATATATATCGGAACACCGGAATTTATTTATTACCGGTGCAACAACAGGCAGTGGTAAGACTTACATGTCCTGTGCGTTTGATATGGAAGCATGCAAGCAGTATTACAATACAAAGTATGTACGACTGCCGGATCTTCTGATAGATCTGGAAATGTCCAGAAATGAAGGTACATACAAAAAGGTCATGGCTAGGTATGCCAATCCACTTCTTCTCATCATTGATGAATGGCTTCTCCTGAAACCAAATGATAATGAGCAGAAGGACATCTTTGAACTGCTTCACAGAAGACGTAAGAAATCATCGACGATCTTTTGTTCACAGTACCAGAAGGACGGTTGGTATAATCAGCTTGGTGAAGCTCTAACCCATTAACTAATGCAATCCTGGATCGTATTGTTCATGATTCATATATGATAAATATTCAGAGCATTGATGTTACTAAAGATATATCAATGCGTGAGGTATATGGCTTAGATAAAAGCTTACGCGAGTAAATTCGCACAAACCACTTGATGATTTCCAGTTCCGGACACTTGATTTCCATTTTTCCGGAACTGCGATTTCATCGCACAAGAATATTCACACTTTACATAGAATTGACATTCCTGTATAAATAGGTCTTGTAATCATATTTTCTGTGACAGCAAATAAAAAATATCCTTTTTCGTTTGTATGATTAAAAACCACAAAAAAGATGGCTGCTATTCTAATAAAATCCATATGTATTTTTCTGTTTTTTTCTACACTTTTCATCCTCTAAGATATTCCTTTCAATTCAAATAACCCATTTGATGTCAATGTGATTTACTTGAACAGAAAAACATAGGACATCAACTCTATCTCGAGGTATTTTATCACAACTTTATAAATAAATCTACTTTTTGACCATATTAGCCAAATTCCTCTATCTGTTTTTCTATCTGTCATAATGTTTTGTAATAGCAACAGATTATTTCTGTTTTCTTTTCTTCACAAAAATTTCAGCTAAATCTGTTGCTGCCACAATAGATCCCACTACAATGACTACTCCACAAATAATGCTTTTCAAATCAGGAAGAGTATGTAATAAAACAAGAGAAAATACAATTGACCATGCAGAGTAAGTAATGTTCAAAGCCATAGACTTAGATGCTCCAATTGTAGCTATTGATCTGTAATAGCAAAGATAAGACGCTGTTCCAAATAGCGCTGAAATCAAAATAATCTTAGCTGCACTTGATGGGATAAGACTTAACGTGAATCCCCATCCATTTATGACAGTGAGAATAATCACACCATAGAAAATAGCAGAAACCGTCTGTCTGATATGTAATGCCTGCTCATCAGTAATATCTGGGTCTTTCAAACCATACGCACAAATGACTGCTTCAGATGCCCAGCCCACACAACAAAGCAAAGCACATCCAAAACCAAGCACCAAATTTTTCACTTCACTGCCACCTGGTGTATATCCAAGAACAATTATTCCTAAAATACTTACAATCAGTCCTGCTATCTGAATTGGCTTCATCTTTTCTTTCAAAAAAATGTAAGACAAAAAAGAACCCAGAGCTGGAAACAACGCTGAAATAATCGCAGTATACGCCGGGCCGATATAATTGATTGCGGCAACATATCCAGACATACCAATTGGCCCGCCCAGTAACGCTCCTAAAACAATAAATTTTCCGCTTCTTGATTTTAGCGCCTTAATAACATTTTTGTATTGCTTCTTAACTCCCATATAGATGAACATCCATATGGTTGAACATGCATCGTGTAAAAATGTACTGACAAATGGTGCTAAAAAGATGGCTTGTTCTGTTGATACAAATTGCGTTGCAGCTAATGCGATACCCAATATTACGGTATCTAGTCCCCAAAGTACGCCTGCCATTAAACCTGTAATCATATAATTTGTTCCTCCATCACTTTAAATTCAGATAAATTCCTTTTTAACCGCAAATATCTTGTATCTGCATAATCCTGCATTTCTTTTCCATCAAAAGGCACTCTGGTCAACCCCCACAAAGTCCACAAGTAATCCAGATATATTTTATTAGCCAAAAAACGATTTCTCTCGTCTAAAGTCTCCAGCCTTCCAAAATATGTCTGTAAAAGAATTTTATCCTGTCTCTCGTCATATTCCGCTTCTATGGAGATATCTGCCAAATCCCACATAGCATCATTCATCCCTGCATATTCCCAGTCAATAAGATACATCCCTTCTCTGCCCATCACCCAATTTTCGCACAGTGGATCATTGTGACAAGGAACTTTATTTGAATGACCTATAGAATCAATAGATTCTTTGATTTTCATAACTATCATTTTAATATCAGCATAGTCTTTATACAAAGATACCTTATTCTCAATTATTATTCTCTCGTAGCTTGCTGCCATTTCAAACACCTCAAAAGGCACTTTTGTGTCTATGCCGCAAGTATGGAGTGTTCTAAATATTTTAGCCGCCTGATGAATATGTTCTTCCTCCCGCATGGTTTCCGGCGACATTGTTGCTGCATGTTCAATATACCTGCTAATTTTGGTTCCGTCATCACCAAAATATATCAAATCTGCATCTATATTCAAGCTGCAAGCCAATTCTGTGCTCACCTTTTCGTCGAGCCGGCAAATGAGTTCTTCCGTTCCCTCGCCGGGTAACCTGACAATCAGCTTTTCCATATTATTCATTAACACATAATATGTGTGGTTGGTCAATCCCCCCATACGTTCCACTTTTATGTAAGATGCATTGGGTGATATTATATGCTGTAATATCTGACTTATTTTGGCTAAATCTGCCTCCACAATTTTCTTTTCCACTATATAACCCTCTTCAGCTCTTTCTTCTCATATGTGTATTGATATTTATCTGAATCACAAATAAATTCAAATCCTATCTGTTCCGTATTATTGCTTTTTATGGCAGATATATTCTTTATTTCTGATTCAATACATCTTAATTCCTGCGCAACTTGTTTCAGTATTATAGATCGTGTGTTATTTACGTATGTTTTATCAAACTCTCTGAGTTCATCTAATGTATCAAACTCAAAAATGAACTCGGGTTCATAACGTCTGACTTTAAGCTTCAGTTTGTCCAAATGTTTCATATATATGGCTTCCCATAACAAGCCAGCCGTTCCAGGGATGCTATATTCTTTCAATAAAATCTCTACAAATAGTTTGCTGAATGCCGCTGTCCAAAATACATGGCCCAGCATATACCACGCATTAGAACCACCTACTTTTACATCGCAGATGTATCCCTGGGTATCCTCTTCCACACACCATTCGCTTGTTTTTCCATTTGCATAGAGCGTGGAATAATAAGCATCATCAACACAACTCTCAAAAGGGTTAACTGTAAAATAATTATCTGCTGAGCAAATATATGAATTCTTTAAATAATCACGAACCACATAAATACTCCCATTATTATTTCTTGTCAGATAATCATCGTTTTCAACGAGAATAACATTATATTTGTCTTTCAAGTAATAAAACTTCTCTTTCTTGTAACCTAATACAATGATAATTTGCGTTATGCCGGCCTCCTGCAATTGACGGATTTGTCTCTCTATCAATACTTCTCCCTTTACATCAATTAAGGCTTTTGGCTTCTCATAGGATAATGGGGCAAATCTGCTGGATGTACCTGCCGCCATAATAATTGCATTATCCACGTTATAACTCATATTTTTCCTCCAACGTCTCCATTTCATGTTTTGCAATGCGGTAATACTCTTTTGCATAACGGTACTGACGCAAAGAATATTCTCCAAACTCCACTCCAAGATTTCTCTTATATTCACACCAGTTGCTCCATAACATGCCACACGCTGCCATATAACAATAAATCTTAACTTGTGTCTTTCTATCACATTTACCACCAAAATAAATTTGTATCAGCCTGTCAACCTGAGCCCGATCATATAATGAATAAATACAAAACATTGCCACATCAACATGTGGGTCCTGCATTCCTGCATACTCCCAATCTGTTAATTGCAACTGTTCATTTCCTGATTCATCTTTGTAAAAAAGGAAATTATCAGGGACAGCATCTATATGAGTTAATACTTGCTTGCCCACATTTTCTGTTATAAATTTTTTAAGAGACAGAACATTTTGCTTAGTAGTTTTATAGTCCTTATATACAGAGCATTTCCCGTTCCACAATGACTCATAAAACTCAATTTGTCCAAAAATATCGACTTTGTGGTCCACATAAAGTTCGGAATTATGAAATTCCTTTAATTTCTTCATACATTTCTTTAAATCTGAGACATCGTCCGGGTCACAGGAACGGACATTCTCTAAGTACTCAGTAATCTTATAGCCATTATAAGGATTAATATAAACAGGATTATCACATATTTCCTTTCCATTGATAACACGATAAACTTCTGCTTCTTGCTTTCGATTAATAAGTAAATCTGTCCCCTCCCCAGGAATCCGCATAATGTATTTCTTACCTTCACAGCTAAATAAAAAGGATCTATTTGTCATACCTTTCTTCAATACATTGATATCTGTTACTTTATCTACAGTTACATCAAATTGCTCTGCAATTACTTTTATAGCATCAGATTCTAATTGATTTGAGTTACTGTCAAGTTCTCTGAGCTGTTCGTATGTATTAATTTCTACAACATCGGTGGAATGAACCACTCTCGCCAAAACAATCATACGGTCCTTCTGATACAACGCTTCTTCCCAAAAGGTTCCATCATATATGCTATCTTTACAAAGTTCAGAAATCCGTTCCTTAACAACCTCTGCCAGTTCCCCAACTAAGTAGCTAATACCTATCATACCATTCCCTCCCACTGAATCTGGGATGGACACAAGTTCCATTTTACGATTCACTCTAACAGAGCTGTCATTATCAACTAAATCACTGACCATATACCAGGAATAGAGCTCATGACAGCGAAACGGATTTTGATTACACCAGATATCGCAGGGAATAACATATGTATTAGAAAGTTTATCTGCCACTAAGTTCATAGAATGTAAATTGTTTTTTACAGCATAGTCTGAATTTACAATCAGAGTGACACCATATTCATCGATAAGATATTCATACTGCTCTTTCATAAAACCAACAACTACATAAATCTCTTTAATACCAACTTCATGCAATTGATTAATCAAGCGCTCAACTAAGGGCTCGCCATTCACCTCAAGCAGCCCCTTGGAAGTTTCCATATTAATTGGTACCATCCGCATGCCAAATCCAGCTGCCAAAATAATCGCATTCTTGGGGGCCTTTCTTTTAAACTCCATTTCTGCTTTCGCTGTAAGACGAACCTCCTCATCTATATATCCGTTCTTCATCAACTCTTTTATAGAACGATTCACAACGCCGAGTGAATGGCCACTGCTTTCTGATAAAATTCGTTGATTTATATGTGATTCTAAACGTATAGTGTTCAGAATATCATAATCCTGTTTGTTCATGTACTCTCTCCTCTTATTTTTTCGTGAACATCCTGGCAAAAAAAATTATACATATGATACTATATAAAAGTTTAGCTGATAGTAAACAAAATGTCAAACGTTTTGTTTACTATCAGCTACAAACTCATGTTAATTATCTAAGAATGCCATTACTATCAAAGAAATATCTCTTGCCGTCAATTGTCTGCCAACCAGTCTTCATCTTTCCATCTCCAGCTCCGCCAAAGTAATACCAGTAGATGCCAATCAACTGCCAGCCTTCCTTCATTTTACCATCTCCAGTTCCTCCGAAGTAGTACCATTCACCGCTAATCAACTGCCAGCCTTCCCGCATTTTGCCATCTCCGGCTCCTCCAAAATAATACCAGGTATTGCCCATTTTCTGCCAGCCCTCTCGCATTTTTCCGTCATCGGCTCCGCCAAAGTAATACCATGTACTTCCAATTTTCTGCCAGCTTGTTCGCATCTTGCCATCTCCGGCTCCTCCAAAATAATACCATGCGTTACCAATCTTCTGCCAGTCTTCCCGCATTTTACCATCCCCGGCTTCTCCAAAGTAATACCATGTATCGCCGACTTTCTGCCAGCCTTCCCGCATCTTGCCATCTGCAGCAAAGTAGTACCAATAGCCATCGATAACTTTCCAACTGGTCATCATCCAGCCATCCTTATCGAAGTAATACCAACTGTTTCCAATTTGTTTCCAATCTAATTTAGAAACAGTACCATCAGCATACTTATAACGCCATTTTCCACTTACATTCTCCCACGTACCAACTATATAGTTGCCATGTTTGGAAACAGTACCGCCAACAATATTCACACCCTTGGCTCCAACTCCATTATTTGCCACCTGGCCAGAGGAATTATATACACCAATATCCGGCTCTTTATTGCCATAACTTGTGTTATTTTCTATTGATATATTTGAAGCACTTGCTACAATTCCATGTTTGCCTGACTGAACAACTGTATTCCCCAGAATCCGGTTTGTTCCCTGAGTACTCCCAGTTATAGAGATTCCATGTTCCATTACATTAGAAACAGTATTCTTCTCTACTAATGCACTTGAAGCATTCACTGCTATTCCATTTCTTCCTGTATCGGTGACTTTATTATTCACAATGTCATTTATTCCTTGAACAGAATCGTAAATATGAATTCCATCTCTTTTTGTGTTAGAAATATCATTCTCCTGAATATTTGCTGTGCCGTTCTTAGTTCCCGAATAAAGGATACCATCCTTGCCCTCTCCATGCACATCACTTATTGTATTACTTAGAATATCAGCATTGTAATTTTGAACATTAATCCCCCAGGATTGTGTAGATTTAATCTTATTATTGGAAATCGTAATTTTCCCTTTACCATTTGCAATAATGCCTTGTTCACCACAATCTTCTATCTCATTCATATCACTGATTGTAACAGTACCGCCATCCACTGAAATTCCATTTTTTGTCACATTCTTAATCACATTTTTCTTTATATTTGCATGGCCATCCTTTATGCCGATTCCATTCACTCCAATGCCAGCTATGTTATTGTCTTGAATATTGGCTGACGCATCCTTTACATAAATTATGTTATTTAATCTGGATGTTTTATCATTTATTCTGTCCGAAAATTTATTATTTGTAACATCTACAGATGAACCGGCATCGACAATATTAACAAAATTACCTGCTTTCCGATTTGTAGATTCAAGTACCGCCTCATTATTATCAACTATTCCCGTCGAGCCATTCGTAACCTGTACGAATGAATTTGTTTTATATACCTTGTTTCCACTCACAATAAAGTCCTTAAAACTAACTAACACAACAGCATTATTATCTATGCTATTAAATGTATTATTAAGAATCTTTACCCCAGCTGTTTTTGTCTCTGGGTGGTGATTTCCAACTCCACTGGGACAATTATTAAATGTAGAATTTTGAACTGTAACATTTTTGCAAGGAGTTTCATCAAATGGTTTAGCAAACCCTGATGCATTCTCCTCCGCATAATCCAAATGAACCGCTTCCGGTGACATGTGATTTACATAGTCAACTCCTGATTTAGGTATGAAATCTTGGAACGTCACATTTGAAATGCTGCTATCTGCAATAGCTGTAAAATCTATAAAATGATCACCACAGCAATTTTTTATTGTAGTATCTTTTATTTGAATGTTCCTGCCATGAAACATATAGATTAAATTACTTGCCTCCAGACCATTCCCTTCTGCATCTCTCTGTGTTACATTACCATTCCAAACCCCACCTGAAATCGTGACATTGGTCAAGTCTTCATAGCCTCCCTGTGGCTCACCTTTTGCTGACCCATATAGCATAATACTGTTATCATTCACACGTATTATTGTTGCCTCTTGGTCCAAAATCAACTCAGTATTAGAATAAATCACCAGTGGAATATCAAGATAATACTCACCTGCTGGTATAAATACCTTTATAGGTCCACTATTGTTGAGTGCCATTGACAAAACTTGATTAATTGCCCTGGAATCAGGATTTTCATCAGAACCATTTGCCCCAAAATCAGTGACATTGTACTCATTATTATTTGTTATCCCCAAAACATCTGTTTCAGGCTGTACTTCAGTTGCACCCTTCGCTGCTGCCTGTTCTGTAATTTCAGTCGTTGGTGCCACTTGCTCCGCCAGTTCATCTGCTGATGTTACTTGTCCTATCGTTTCATCAACCAGTATTACAGGCTCCCTTTCTTGAATCTCTGATTCTGGCTTCCCTGCTGTTTCGGTTTCTGTGATCTCTGCTGCAAACGCAGTAGACGCCACTGAACCAGACAGCAAAACAATAATTAAAATAAATGAAATAAGACGCTTCATAGATGATATTCCCCCCGCTCTTCTCATATGTACGGTATGACTTTTATATGATTTCATACACCTAATTATTGTAAAACAGTCTGTAAAAAAAGGCAAGAAAATTACATGTTTCATTTTGCCGACTCAAAATCATATAAATATTCACCTAAATGTTCTTCAATATAAGAAATATCACGTTCATGCCCATAAACAGAAGACTTTAAATTAGTATTTCTAATCGAAATACTAGGATTGAATTTTGTCTTAGGATTTATATGTGCAGTCAACGGCAATCCTACAAAACCTAATAACTTCTTTACTGTGTCTTCATATCTATAAATCATATCTTCAAATTGTATTCGAAGAACTTTTTCAGAATCATTATCAGATTTATGACCATACTTACGGGTGATTTGAAACCATTCTACAAACTCTTCAACCGAATCAACTGGGATAATTCCCCACTGCCAGATTGTTTTTTCTAAAATATATAAGTCCCTCGGATCTCTGTCCACCACAACTATTCTGACATCATTAAAATATCGTGTAAATCTCTCTGTGTTTGTTGGTGGCACCATCTGATCAACCATAATATAGGGCATGTTTTCTTTGTTTGCAAAAGAGAACAATCCATCTACATATTTACGGGTCGCCTCCAAAAATTCATCTTCTGATATAGCAGTATAGTAACCATATTCTCTATGCTGAAGTAGCGAAAACTTTTTTTCTGAATGTAAATTCTTGGTTATAATCCTTTTAAAAAGAGAATAGGCCCTATCTATCAGACAAAACAATTTTCCTTTATCTATGCGATCCTTATTCCACCATGTATGTACTTTTAATTCTGTAATTTCTTCCACATATTTTTCTGTTAATTTCTCAAGCTGGTCACCAAAGATATCGTAAGTCCCATATCCCATACTTTTTAATGACTTTGTATATTTCAAAAAGGTCTTGATTGCATCACTTGTATTATGGCGGTGATTATTCTCCACAACATTGAATTCTAAATCTGATACTCCGTTAGGGTCCTGCAAAAATCTATACTCATATTCCCCTAAAGAATAAATATCTTTGCACTCTGTAAGCAAATCAGTAACTGCACTGGAACCTGTGCCATAGTAACTTGCACATGTTATCACTCTCATAAGCTCTATCTCCTTCTTAATCAAAACGACTTTTGAGCACCTTGGCGGGAAGCCCTCCTATAACAACATCAGACGGAAATTTTTTTGTAACAACTGCATTAGCCGCCACTACACATCCATCTCCAATCTCTGCCCCATCTAAAAACACTGCTCCTGCACCAATCCAACAATTGTCGCCAATTATAATTCCACTGTGTGTAACTCCTTGCTCCCTAATCAAAATGTCTCGGGCATCATATTTATGGTTTTCAGAATGAAATCTTATAAATTGACCAGCCACAACATCATTCCCCACTACAATTCCGCCCGCCGCACCAAAAAAGCAGTCATTTCCAAATGTCGTCCGGTCTCCAATTAATACACCTTTTCCAATATGCTGTAACCCACCTGTGCATTCTATTCGTGTTCCCCTGCCAAGCACAACTGAATCACCTAACGTAACGCCCTCTTCAGAAAGAGCATCAATGTACACATTGTCATGAATTTTTGTCTTTTCCCCTATCTTCAAGTAACGTTTCTCAAGAACTTTCACACGCCGTCCCACAAAAATGTTCTTTGCAATATGGGCCTCGCCTGCAGTAAATATTTTCCCCCGCAACATCATCCAGCCATATTTCCAGCATAATCGCAAGATATATTTTATTCCTATCCGCTCATCCAGTTGAAAGTTGTCTTTTCCTACTATTTTTAGCATTCTATCTACTACTCGCATCCAATTACCTTTCTCAAATTAAACAAACATAAAAATTTCATCTTGCTCCACATTCAGCCTTTTATAATTTTGCAGATTTTAATGCTTTCTCAAAATAATAACCACTTTTTAATTTTCTTGATAGAACCTTTGCATTCTCACATAACTCCTTGTATTGGTCAGCTGATATGCTCTGTATTTTTTCTTCAACTTCATACAAACTATCAACACATATCCCTACGCCTTCTTTTAAAACAAAATCTGCAATGGCAGCTTTACTCCAGACAATCACCGGCATACCCGCAGATAAGTACATAGAGGTTTTATGTGGGTTATTATATCTTAAATATTCTCCTGTATTTCCTGCACAGGTTTCCGGGGAACTGCCATCCCACACGAGACCAAAATCACCTTCCAGATGTGCAGCGAGTTCATCTGGTTTAAACGAACCATGATATATTATGTTTTCATTCTCATCACTATTATCAAAATTGTTTCCATACAAATGAAGCCTTAACGAAGTATTCACCGTTGACCTGCTGTCTGATACAATTTCATATATATATCTGCTTTTTCCTTTCGCCAGATTCCCGGCAATAGCAATAGATGGAATCATACCTTTATCCGGCTGTGTACGATCACAATCGCTTAAATAATCAAAGATTTCAAGACATACTAATTGAGCTTCATCAAACCCCTGATTAACCAAATATTTTTTCATACTTTCATTATGACAAATCACCTTATCAAATTTTTTGAGCAAAACATTATCAGCGAGCTTATTTGTCTCATAATTATCACTGAGAACACCCTCAATACCACGGCGTAATGATTCTAAATCATGTATAACAGCAATAAATTTACAACTGCTCTTCTTCTGAATACGAGGAAGCATTTTTTCTGAAATACGATTCCCATATAATGGGTGTTGGTACAGCACTACATCACCTTTTTTCACAATCCGTCCAAGCTTCAGCCACCACGATGCTGTAGCGGCGAAACGCCATAGTTTTTGATATATCTTACTTTTATTCTCCGGAGGTACCGGGATTTCAAAACACTGCATTCCAAGCCTTTTACAGATTTCACTAATATCATCCGGGGCCTTGGCACCCGCCGTGTTTCTTTTCGCACGTTCATAATTAATGTAATAATCCATTTGTTTACCTCTGCTCCTGTATATTTACTTTTGTGCTTCTTTTATAATTTGAATCGTATGACTTGTTCCCTTTTCTGAATCAAACAGTCCCTTCCAACCCAAAGCCTGTAATTTCTCACTATTTAGGCTTGAGTTACTCATAGGGTTAAATGCCACCTTTTCTATTTCATCTGGCAAGTCAAATTTCAGGTTTACATTACCATATCTCGCAAACAATTCAGCAATCTCACGGATGGACATAATAGACCTCGGATTTGATACATTATAGGCATGACCTGTTTTCCCTCGAATAAGTGCTGTCAATATCGCCGTGGCACAATCCAGAACATAACAATAAGAACGAATCTGCGAGCCATCACTTTTCAGAATCAAATCCTTTCCCTCCACCACATCATATGCAAACATTGAGGAGACTCTGTTATCTAATTGGGTTGCAGTCGGTCCATATATATGTCCAGGACGAATAATGCTTACAGGAAGATTTTTCTCATAAGAATAGCAGGCACAGAGTGTTTCTGCTGCTTGCTTCCCTATAGGATAGGATGACCTTGGATTTAAGATATCTATAACTCCATACACATCCTCTGCGAAAGGCTCAGCAGTATCTTTCTTTCCGTAAACCTCGCTGGATGATATAAACACTGTATTCGTTGCCTGCACTCGACTGGCATATTCTAATAACTCCTGCATTCCCATGAAATTATTTAACATTGTATCAATCGGGTGTTGCTGAATTGCCTTTGGGTACGCATTGCTGGCTCCATGAATAATAAAATCACTCACAAAATCAAACTGATTGTTCACACTGGCATCATACGGAATATAATGAAAATACTCTTTATTAAAATATTTAGAAAATCTTTTACTGACTTTTTCCTCATTACGTCCTGCAGCATAAACTTGAATATTACTATCATAAGCCTCATTATAACGCAGCAATAAGTCACATAGTCCTGAGCATATAAGTCCTGTAGCTCCTGTAATAAAAACAGACTTTCCAACAAAATTGTTGAAAAGTTCAGTTTCTTTTATAGTTGCATCCAAATCTTCCATGTATGTTATACTCTTATACAGATTCATAAATCTCTACCCCTATTACTTTAACCAAGAGCTTCGCTTTGCCATCAGCAAAGCTTTGAAAATATCTAAATCTTCTACCGTTGTCAATTTGATATTTTTTTCTGAACCGGCAGAAAAATAAACTTGATTTCCCATCTCAAGCATAAGTGTACAGGAAGCAACAGAGTTCGTGATTCCTGCCTCAAGTGCTCTGCGGTGTAAATCACAAATTTCCCCAATTTTAAAACCTTGAGGTGTTTGTGTTCTCTTCAGATTATCCCGTGGATAACTTCCCGTAGACACAATGCCATCTTCTGTCTGCATCATCGCTTCTGCACAAGGAATAACAGTAATTGCATTGCCATACTTTCTTGTTTTTGCAATACAGTCTGTTATAATCTCTGAAGAGACCATTGGGCGAATTGCATCATGTATTAGAACAACATCATCTCTGGAATAATATTTTTCCAACTCATAAATACCATTTCGAATCGAACCTTGTCCATTTTCTCCTCCCGGAACAATATGTTTTAGCTTCGTGATTCCAAATTGCTGTGCATATGCACTCAACATATTCTCCCAGCCCTCTATGCAAACTACAGCAATTATATCAATTTCATCATGTTTCTGAAACGCTTCCATTGTATAGACAATAACCGGCTTTTCGTTCACAGTCAGAAACTGTTTAGGAATGTCCTGTTCCATACGCGCTCCAGATCCCCCAGCAATAAGTAAACCAATATTCATAACTCAAATTCCTCCTACTTTATTCTTCTATGGAATATGCTTTCATGTTATGGTGAGACACTCTTTTGCTTCTATCCGGTGGAGTCATATAGTCTCCATAAAGATTTGAGAGATAAATATCATATCCAGTTGGTACAGCAAGCTTTTTGCTTTCAAACGGAATATACATGACCTCTTCAAACGCCTTTTTGGGAAAGCGCTCTCTCCACATATAATTTTGTAACAATGTAGCGCCTACATAATTATAATCATCATATTTTCTTTTTCGGGCAATCTTATCAATCCTTTTACAGATTCTATTGCCTCCAATCCACACTGCAAACTTTCTAATAAATTGTTTTATCCATTTATATTTTTCATCTGGTCTAAACTTTTTTTTGCTTGTCTCACGTAATAATATCCATAGCAGATGAATATGCCTATAGTGTAGCTTCGTTAATATCATACTATCCGGCAATCCATCCATTGGAAATATATCAACACCTATTCCGCCTTTTTTCTCCTCATGATAAATATTTTCTATCTGTGTTGTCTTATCATATATGTACGCAAAAGGGCAGTCCCAGTCATCCTTATTATATAAAGAACATAGTCCATATCTTCCGCCCTCCTCTTCCTTTAACAACTTCATCAGCCTCATGTAATCATCTCTTGGTAACATGATATCTGCATCATCATCCCATGGTATAAAACCTTTTTCACGAACTGCACCCAACATAGTTCCACCAGAAAGATAATAAGTGATTCCATTTTTTCTACATATATCATCAAGATAAATGAGTGTATCTAATATTCTTCCATGGATTTCTTCCATAGATAACTCAGACTTATTCATATACATCCTCCACACTTAATAGGGATATTTCTTATATTCATCGCCTATCCATTTATAATATTTTTCTTTTGAGATTTCTCTCACTTCACCTTCCTTAAGTTTTTGTTCAGATGCAGATAAAGACTTTATCTGCCAACCATCCTGTTGCTTTGTCAAGGTATAGCCACTCACATAATACTTCCCATTAAACTTATAGAATGTCACATACTGTTCTTCTGAACTTGCCTTATTATCTGCAACTTTCAAAATCCCCTTAATATATACATAGCGAAAAGGATATGGATTCAGTTTACCTAACATCCCTGGCACTGTTTCATTCAAGTCTTCCAACGTTTTCTCTCCTTGAAAAAAAGGTACTCCTAAAATCCCATAATAAAAACAGGAAACCTGTTTCGCATAATCTGCCTGTAAATTTATTTCCTTAGAAGTTACTGTATCCAACTCTTGATTTTCTTTTTCAAAATAACTCAAAGCCTTTATTGTATCCTTTTTCTGTAATGCTAATATAAAATGCTCTATTGTATCTTGTTGCTCTTTACCATAAGACGCGCCTATAATAAAATAATTCGGAGGGAGAATCTCATTTTCCGGATGTTCGATATCTTCTATTTGTTCTGTTTCTGCCTCATCCCCATCCTCCAAATTTTTTCTATTTAATTTTTCAATAAACTTTGTAACACTTATTTTACCAATAACGGTATTAAACTCCTCTGGGTTCGTTTCTTTTATGAACCGCTCTCTCTGCATATCTGCCATTTCTATACCAAAATCGAATATTTTCCAATATTCATAGTATTTTGTTACAGTAAAACTAATCATATAATAATTGGGGCCAGCTTGTAATAAAGCCCCCATCTGAATTCCTCTACTAGCTCCCCACTTATTGTAAAGCCTCGTTGTTTGAAAGAGTGTCTCAGAATCTAATTGATTTTCAGGATATAAAATCCCCACTTTCTTCAATTTCAGAGTGCCTAAATTGTCCATCCTTTTTTGAAACTCGTCATATTGTTCTGTATAATATCTTGCCAGAATTGTTGAATTAAGTGGACGATACTCCTCATAATTATAAGATGGAAGCAATACCATATTATATCCAAATCTCCCCTTCTTGTCTAATATATCGGAAAATGGATAACTATACATATTCTCATCAATAGCACATGCCCTTAACATTAAATCTAAATCTTTATTTTTCAGAGATGCTATCGTATACTCTATTAAATCTTCTGGATTTCGGAATTGACCTATCGTTGCTTCTCTTGAAAGCTCTTCAGGAACAACCGTCCATTGTCCCTGTGGTCTTTCAGACCAATATTTTTGAATAACAAGACCTCCCATCAATGCAGCAATAAGCATAAGTCCAATCAAAATAGGATACTTTTTAACATATTTATATGGTTTATATTTTCCCATGCTGCTTCCCTTTTCTTATCATATTTTTTATCATTGGTTTTATCCCCTGACTCACCTGCACATTCTTTCCAAGGTATGCCAAAGTCCCACTCAGTAAAAAATTATAACTAACATTCATCATATGATGCTCTACCATACACTGCAAAGACATGAGGGCAATAATCCATAATAGCGTCCAATCTCTTTCTTTTCTGGCTCGAAAACTCATAACTAAAAAAAGTAACAATATAATCCCCAGAACCAAAATACCATATTGCAACAATACAAATAAATATGAACTATCTAAAAAGAAATAATTTTTAGGTTGAGCATTACTATTACCACTTCCAATCATGGGGATTCCCTGACCAAAAATGGAAAGTCCATATAAATCAATCCCTCTTTTTCCCAGCATAAGACGATTAGTTAATACTCTGTTCAAAAGTAAAATCAATTCATTATTTGAAGAATATAAACGGGTCAGTACTATCATCAATATAGCAGCCAAAGTGGTCGATAAACATAAAAATATTGAAAATATTGGAGCCATATTATAATCTTTTTGCTTCTTTATTGCCTTATCATGCCGTATCTTATTATATGCCATAATCCCTGCAGTCAAAAGAATACAAATAGTATTTAGCTTGGCATCACAAAATACATACACACAAATCCCCACCATAGTGGTTGCTGCAATTTCCATGTATTTTATTTTTGCCCTTCTAAGATAGCAATATGCAAGAATCAGATAAAAGACATATGCAGAAAAATCTGTTGGATAAACAATGCCAAACGAAATCCTTGTTCGCCGTCCTTCTTGATGTAAAATAAAATTCTCTATTTTTCCTGTTAATGCAGATGCCATTGTATAAAATAAAAGAACCCCACAAGTAATCACATATACTTTCACTATTTTTCGAAAAGAAATTCCTCTACACCCTACAATTAACAGAACTGCATCACTTAATTCCTGATAACCATTATGTTTCCATGCTATTAGCAACACAATAGCAGTCAACGCTCCCAATATGACGTTTATATAATCGCTGTCTTCGTCTACTACTGCTTTCACGACAATAGTGACAATTAAAAAAATTCTGAGGTTCTCATAAAAATACTGTGGCCAGTCAATTACAAATGTTGTTGAATGCAAAAAATAGTATGAAATCATCAATACAAATAAGAGAAGATATAAATTTTCCACAAATTCTCCTATATTTTTTTTATTTATTGCTTGTATCATAACTCTTCTCCTTTTTAATAAAAATATTATCAAATCGTGAGGATAATTAATACACACGCCTTATTTCTTCATATAGTTCTACCATCTCTTTAGTATGCATGTCCATTGTTTTTATTGTTTGATTATTCACAATATATTCATTCATCCCTCTTAAACACTGTATAGGGGAATCCAATACTTTTCTAATTTCTGCTTTCAAAGAATTAGCATCCGGTGATACAATAATACCGGTCTTTCCTCTGTCTATGATATCTTTTGCCCCAACTCTTTCACTTAATAAAACCGGCACTCCATAACTAAGTGCCTCTAACACAACAAATCCAAATGTCTCATTCCAACAGCTTGGTACTATAACCATATCTGTATAATCCATAATTTGTTTCAATTCCTCATGCTTATAGCGCGGATGGGTGAATAAATATCTTTCACTTTTTGCGCTATTTCCATAGGAATGTAATTCAAAATTGCGATACCCCTCTTCCCATAAACCATCCAAAGCCTGTCGTAAAATACCATATCCTTTTATTGAACTGGGTGCCGCAAGAAATGCCAGCCTGATATTATTTGATATGTCTTTTAAATGCTTATGATTCAAAATATCTTTATTAGAAATGTCAATAACTTTTCCCGCCACAGAGCCTATATACTTTCTATACACAGATTCTGTAACAGTACTATTATAATGCATCATATCTATCATTCGGAACATACTAATATAGTAATCACGCAGTTTTTGATATCCTGCCTTCTTTCCCTCATCATTTATGACAGTCTTATCCTCCACTTGTATTACATTCTCTTCAAAGAAAGTCATACGGTGATTCTGTCTCATTTTTTTTACAAAAGATGTATTCTTCATCATGCGGTAAAGCGATGATTGCATCAACCTTATTTTGAAAATAGGTAAAGCTCTCATATTACAGGCAATGCATTCTCCACATTCATTATCATTCATGCAAATCTCACTACCACGATGGAAAGTTACTTTAGGACATAAACCATAATAGTCATGTGTCGTATAAACCATGTGTATTTGTAACTGCTTTGCAGCTTTTAAAAACTCTCTATGGATTCCCATGAATGTGTGAAAATGTATGATATCCGGTTTTTCTTTTTTAGAAAAGATATATATACATCTAAATCTCCAATCTCCATAAATTCTTTCGTTTTACATATGCCTTCATCCAATGCCACTGGAAGAGGATGGACTAATTCATAACTTTTTATTCCTCCCTCCAGTTCTTTGGATTTTATTTTTATTCTTCCTTTCCCAGGCCCATACTCCCTGGCCATAACATTCCTACTTGGTGTCCATGTTCCTTTTGCTCTTGAAGCAAATCCATACAGTATTTAGTCATTCCACCACTTCTATATGGTGGAAAACCTAAAGAATAATGCAATATTCGCATAATAAATTCCTACTCTTCTCCCCCCGAGGTAAATAAGTGTTCATACTGCTGAACAATGTAGTCCCAACTATATACCTCCCTAATTCTTTTCTTTGCCTTGTCCGACAATTTCTTACGTTCACTGTCATCCAATATTTCAGCCGTTTCCATTATATTGCATAAACTTCTATTACTCTTTGACCAATATAATGCACTGTCTTCTCCTACTTCTCGATTGAATCCCACATCCAGAAGCAAATTTAATTCCGTACTTCCTAATGCTTCTAATAAACTTGGATTGGTTCCACCCACTTCATGGCCATGTAAATACGCAAATGCATTCTCGCGTAACTTTTTTAGCAGCTCCTGGTCATATACCGTTCCTACAAATTTAATTCGTTCATCTTTGTTAAAACCAGTTCTTTCGAGTAATTTTTTATAAAATTTTTGATTGTCTATCTTTGTAATAATTATAAAGTCTTTTTTGGTTTTAGAAAGCATAAATTCCCGAATCATGGTTTCATAATTATTCTCCGGAACAAACCTACCCACAACCATGTAATATTCGCCTGGTCTTACACCTTTTTCTTTATACCAATTTTCTATTTTTTTATCATTATCACCCAAAACAGACGGAATCGTCTCCGAACCATATGCGATATAAGTTGTTTTAGGCTGATACTTTGCATAACTTTTTTGAATATATTTCTCAATATTTTTACTGTCACAAATAACAAGATGAGCGTGTTTCACCATCAATCTTTCTGAAATTTTCCAGTATTTTTTAACAGGCCAACTCCATTTATCCCGTTTCCACTCATGTCCATCTGGATTAATATATAATTTCCCGTCTAATTGCTCAACTTGTTTTCTAAAATAACCAAAAAACGGACCAATCCTACAGGCCAAAACGTAAATGACTGGCTGCTCAATCTTATGTTTCTTAATATAATGCAAGCAATATTGCATAGCTTGTACATCATAGGCAATAGCTTTTGCAGGGCCAATATTCATCTGCTTTATGTTAAAGCATTCGGCCCCATTATGCTGAAAAGTTTTTTGCTCATATTCTTTAGAAGACTTTAAGCAGGCAACCTGATATTTAATATTGTTACTCTTCTGGTATTGGGTCAATCTTTCCAAAAAAGATTCATATCCTCCATATCGTGCTGGAATCCCTTTAGAACCTATAATAAATACATGTTGCCTCATCTATACTGCCCCTTCCCGCTTAAATACAACTCCAATTGTCTTAAATAAAATCTTTAAGTCCAGCCCAAAACTCCACTCTTCAATGTACTTTGTATCTAGCTTCACGACCTCGTCAAAATCTGTGATTTTACTCCGCCCACATACCTGCCACATTCCCGTAAGTCCCGGTTTGATTGCCAGTCTCTTTCTATGATATAACTCATACTTTTCCCATTCATCAACTGTCGGCGGCCGCGTTCCTACAAGGCTCATCTCACCTTTAAGTACATTCCAGAACTGCGGGAACTCATCCAGGGATGTATTCCTAATGAAATGCCCAATTCCCTTAATAATTCTGGGATCATTATCCATTTTAAACATGAATCCATCTTTGATATTATTCTTTTTCATAAGTTCCTTTTTCCGCTCTTCAGCATCCATATACATGCTGCGGAATTTATAAATCCTAAAGCGTTTCCCACCTTTTCCAACTCTCTCCTGAGCGAAAAGAAGTGTCCCCGGAGACTTAATATAAATAGCAGGCATAACAAAAATAGAAATAATTCCAGTCAAAATAACACCAACAAACCCTCCGACAATGTCAAGTAATCTTTTGGCAAAAAGTTGTCCATTTGTTACGAGATTTATACTACTTGTTAACACTGTGTATCCAGCCATTTCTTCCACCATTTGATTTTGACGGAGCAATTCACTCTGCTCAGCCAATCTTTGGTGCACTGTGATTCCCATTTCTTTACAGCGTTCAATCAATGTTGCACAATGATATTGACTGCATAATTCATCAAAGAATACCTCATCAACCCAATTTCGGCATACATATTCTATCATTGTGTATTCATTAGCAACAACCGGAATATTCTCAAAAAATGGTTGGTTTTCACCATGATTTTTTTGATTAAGCATTACAATCCCTGTAATTTCATATTCCCCAAAATTATTCTCTTTGACAGTTTTTATAACTTCCCCTGCCGTCTCTTCTTTAGTCACAATTAACAAAGAGTTCTTGGGATTCTTCCATACCGATTTTGTCCGGAGAAAGTGTTTCCAAAGTATTCTAATTATATAACAAATAACAATACTGGCTCCCCATGTCAAAACATAGACAATCCTTGAGTATTCACCTCCACGCTGCATCAGATAAAGATATGCACTTAACAATATAATTACAAACGTTACATGCCCTATAACCTCTTTTGCCTCTTGCCAATATCCTCGCTTCAGAATGCCGCTGTACCCTTCGCCGAAAAATATAACAACCAGATGGATAAACACCAGCATTAGCGCTGCATTTTGGTATAAATTCAAATTGTAAACATTATCCCAGCCATGTCGAGTAATATAAGCAATAACAAATGATAATTCCATGCACAGACAATCTAATATTGTAAAATCTAGATGCTTGACCCAGCTACTTACTCTCTTTCGGTACATTTCCACATTCTCCTTGTTCTTTATTACATATTTCTTATATGTTTTTCTCTATATATTCCACTCAATAATTGAAACAATATTTTTCAAATACATACACAAAAGTACTTTTAGTGTAGCACATTTATTAAATGTTTACAAATTCCTTTTTAATTTCACGACAATATGCTCTATTCTTAACGTACTCAAATTGTATCTTGTTCAATCTACAGTAATACAGCAAAATCTACAGAGTACTATTTTTTTATCTTTCTCATAATCATTTCTACAGTTTCCGTCACAAATGGTTCTCTCATCACAAGCAATGTTATTCCATATGCCCCAAAATATATAACTGCTGATACAGACAGCATGATAAATGCAGAATCAATAATCAGATAATTCCGAACACCCCAAATAACAATTGTTGAAACAATCAATGCTCCTCCTATCTGTTTCCAATGAATATCTCCCCTCATTTTCCACAGCATCTCTCTCAAATAGATAACCTGTACAAGTGTAACCACAACTTCTGCAACCATAGTTCCAATAGCTGTGCCAATTGCCGCGTATCGCGGAATGAAAATAGCATTTAATATTAAATTCACCACAGCTCCTATCACAACAGAAATAACGACTTTTTTCTCTCCCCCTGTAGGCACTAATACCTGTATTCCAAACACGTTAGATAATCCAATCATAATCGTAGTAGCTGTCATAATGCACATGGGTAACACTGCCCCCAAAAATTCTTTACCAGATAGTAACAGTATACTTTCCCTCGCATAAAAAGTAAAGTATACCGTAAGGGGCAGCGACAGAAGTAACACAAAATTAACAGCCTTCGCTATTATCCTGCGAAATTCTGCTATCTTTCCTGTTTCAATATAAAAAGAAAGCCGTGGAAGTAATACGGCCCCCAAAGAGGTAACCAAACTAACTAAAACAGTTTTTACTTTTACAGCGGCAGAATAATATCCCACATCCACCTTTGTTGCCATAAATCTAAGCATAACAGTATCCAGGCTGGTGTAAACCGTAGTTGCTACTGATAGGGAAAAAAACACCAATATCGGTCTTATGTGTTTTCTAAAATTATAATTTCCCACCGCTCTCAGAGAAATAAAACGTCGCAAGCGAATAAAGTTTAATAAATAGGAGCCTGCATTTGCCAATACTGTTATTCCACCGTATATAACATAATCTTTTTTTGTGTGTACAAAGGCAAACATAAGGATAATGCTCAGTACTTTGAATACCATTGATGAAAATGTGATATAGGTATATTGCTCCAAGGCAGAATACAGCCAGTTAGCACCAATAACATTCAGAAACATTGCTGCACTATATACAATCAGCAGCACCTTGTCTTCCTGAAACTCTTTTATGGTGAATAACATTATTCCAAAAATAATATAGCAAATTATTAACATAATACTATTAATTATAAACAATTCATGCACTGTTCTCGAAAGTTCTTCTTTGTTTTCTCTTACTTTAGCACATGCACGGATACCATATGTAGGCACTCCAAGCATTGCAAACATTGTGAAATAGGAAATTACCGCTCCAGCAAACGCTACGCTTCCCGTTCCTGCGGGTTGTAATACCCTTGAGATGTAAGGAAACGTAATAAGCGGGAATACAAACTGTGACACTGTAAGTAGAAAATTCATGATAAAATTAAACCTAACTGATTTTATTTTCATATAACACTCACTCTCCTACTATGCCATTTCTTTTTTTCCCTATTTTCATAACAATTTTATATCCCTTAAAATTTATTTTTCTTAGAAGCTTCAGCATCCTGCTTTCCTCTGAAGAGAGTTCATAAATCCACTCACTCTTTTGCCGCAGTTCTTGATCAAACTGTATAAACCTGTCTCTATTCTCTTTATCCTCTGTTGGATAACTCATGAAAATCGTAATTTGATCACCCACCATCTGTGCGATACGTTTTCCAATAAAATCCACCTTTATCTGTTCATCCTTTGACGCTGTCTTTTTATACCTCTCAGCAAATTCTGTCAAATGCAAGATAACATCTATATGGTTCTGTATATGCTTTTGGAATCCCTGCATGCTGACACTCTGTGTGGCAAGGGCAAGCCGATACATATAAACATATAAATCAAAATAAACTACAGATTCTACATAGGGGAGAGGATACAAAATATATTCCACATCTACATAAAAACAATGCTCATCCAGACGTATCTGATGTTCTTTCAAAATACTGCTTCTGAAAATCAGGGCATGCATAGACGGCTGCACCCTTTTTGCTACCTCGCAAAAACTCAAAGGGGACTGTCCCTTTTGCATTCCATTTTCAGAATATTCTGTCTTTAATTCCGTATAAGCCCTTTCTGTCTTTTCCCCAGTTTGGTCGTTGACTTCATAATAATTTGTGACAATATAGTCTGCATCACAGGATTTCAGCTTCTCCACAAGGATTTTGAAATCTGGCGTATTCACCCAGTCATCCCCGTCCACTACTTTAAAATATTTTCCTGTGCATTCTTCAATTCCACGGTTAATAGTGGAGCCATGCCCCCCATTCTCCTTGGAGATGACCCGGAAAGTATCTGGATACTGCTCCTGAAATCTTTTCCCAATCTCCGCTGTACTGTCCTTAGAACCATCGTCCACTACCAAAATCTCAATATCTCCCAGAATGCTTGTCTCTACAAAAGATGTCAGAGTCTGCTCCAGATATTTTTCTACATTATAAGACGGAATTACTATTGATAAAATTTTTCCCATTACGTTTCCTCATATCTACTATTATATTTTTTCTTTCACTAATCGAATCATATCTACTTGCTTTCGAAGCTTAGACAGAAGAATCATAACCCCATATAATCTCCATTTTATCAGCCTCAACAACATCTGGTCTTTCTTTGACAAACATTCTTTAACATAAGGATTCTTTAAAAAATCTGGAAATATTCCTGGCACATATTCCTGAAACTTTCTTAAATAAGGACTTTTCGGCTCCGCTATAAGTATCTCCTTAATTGGTACAAAAAGCGTGCTCAAAAGCCAGATACTCTAATTCTCGTTCAAATGTTTGATATAATTTCTTTTCCCTGAAATATAACACAATATCTTCAATGGCTGCTTTCCTTTGAAGATAACTTTTTTCAAAATTTTTACTGCGCATAATTGAGCCATCGCGCAACATATAATAATACAATGGTTCACTCTGCAAATATACAATCCTGGCAGCATTTACTAATAACCTCGGATTCATCGTCAAGTCCTCATAATTTCTTCCAAGGGGATAGGTCAGACCAGTACCGCGAAAAAACTCTAAGCGGTACAATTTATTCCACGAACTTGGTGTTACAGTGAGCACCTTGGGCATCTGATTTGCATTTAACACAGTATTTCTCGGAAGCTTCATACTCCATCTGTCGCGCCTTCCAGTGTCCTCTTCTATCTCCTCAAAGTCAAAGATGACTACATCCGCATAGTTGCTTTCGGCACAAGAAACAGCTGCCTCTACATAGTTATCTGCCACATAATCATCGCCGTCCACATACATCAGATAGATGCCAGACGCCTCTGCCAGACCAACATTTCTCACATCCGACAAACCGCCGTTTTGCTTATGTATAACCCGAATCCGGTTATCTAGTTTGGCGTGCCGGTCACAGATTTCCCGGCTTTTGTCTGTGGCACCGTCATCAATCAGCAAAATCTCCAGATTTTCGTATGTCTGTCTCATCAAGCTCTTTATACATTTCTCAATATAGCGCTCTACATTATAAGCTGCTACTACTACACTAACTAACGGCTTGCAATCTCCCATAACTGCTCCTTTTGAACATCTAAATCATAATGTCTTGCGGCTTCTGTCAGCCTTATCTCATCCCTCTGGTACCCTTTGTGCTGTAAAATGAACTCCGCCCACTTTTAGGACTGTCTGATAGGGAAAGGAAATAACAACGCTCCTGAATTTTAGCTTCCTTCGTTATCGAATCGCTGAGGACACAGGTCAGGTTTGTATATTGAGCCTCCACTCCCACAATAGGAAGACCTTCAAATCTGAATAGAAGCACAAAGACATCCATCGCCTGATACAGCATTCCGTGTCAGAACACAGCCAAGAAAATGGACACTTTATCCAGACCTTTTCATTTATCAGCAGCTTCACTTCCTCCACTCCACTCCCGTCCCCACAAGCAAAAGCCGTGACTCTTTCCTGTGCTTATATATCTGCTCAAATACATCCACCAGAAAAGGATAATTTTTTGCATAGCAGAAATTCCCTATATGCCCAACTATAAATAAGTTTCATCTTCAATTTTCAATTCCTGACGCACTGTTCTTCTCACAGCAGGGTCGTACTGAAAAAGCCCTCTGTCCACAGCATTATAAACTACCTCAAAGTGCTTAGAATGTACAAGCTTCTTAGGAAAAATCCACTCTCCTGCCTTCACCGAGCATCCATAAAACTGAGTCCGGCTTTATACAAAAACAGTTTACAAATCCGGTGCACTACATTATAAATAAAGCGTTTAGCAGTGTTCTCACAGTCATTTCCCGAAGAATGACTGTGTATGGCCCTTTGGGAAATTCCCTTTTTTTTTGCAGCAAATGCCGCAATACAGTCAATAGCAGTAGATATGTTGAAATATGCCATGTCATACTGCTTTTCTCCTAAAATGGCACACACCTGGCGATACTGCTTCACGGGATGTTTCAAGTTTGCAATTGCATATAATTCTGAATGATATTGTGCAAGCTGTTTCCTCAATTCCTCATTAATCTCATTGGTGAGAAAATCAATTTGTATGTCCTCATGAGTGCTCTCTTTTTTACAGCATCCAGAAAATTCAGCAAATATTTATCAATTCCCCCGGCCTTTCCATTCATAATAAATCCGGCTAATATTACGTATCATACGTTTTCTTCTGCTCCAATCTGGCAAAGTCTCATTGCATATCCAAAAAACAGCCAAAAGCAAATGTTTTGAGGTGCGTTTACATAAAAGATAAAAGATAAGAACGTCCCCGCCACCCCTAATGCCCCTGTTACGGCTATAGAACATATCATTTCCCACTGATATTTTTGGGAGCAAGCGCAAATTCCTATACAAAATAAACAGTGTATTTCCGGCCAAAAGGATAGTAATAACCGCTCCTAATGCTCCTTGTGCTATTAAAATATCCAATTCCACATTATGCATGGAGTCATATTTTACACCATAGACATTTTTTATCAGATAACTTTCCGGAAAATTTTCTTCTGTATATGGGGCTATGTTTCGGTAACCAATTCCAATGACAGGAGATTCTTTTACAATCTGCAAGCCACCTTTCCAAATTCCCATTCTTCCACTGCTGTAATCATGCTTCAAGTCCTGCTTTCGAGTTGGTTTATTCACCAGACCCTGTAGGTATTTTATTTTTGGTTTTTAGTACACTGATAATTTTCTGATCAATAGATTTATATATCTCTTTCACCGCCATATCGCCTGCAAAAACAACTCCTACAGCCAGTATTGCACAAAAAGAGGTACTATTATTTGTTTTGTGTGTAGTTTGTTCCTTTTTTTTGTCCAAGATAGCAGAAACCCTCCAATCATAATTCCCGCTGCCAGAGATATCATACCTGTTCTGGAGTCTGACATGGCTATATAAAGATAATTTATAACAAAAAGCAGAATAATACTAATTCTCTGCCACAGCTTTTTAACACAATAGAACAAATAAATTAACATGAACAATGCTATCACTGTAATAGTTGCGCCATGGTTTGGGTCATCATATATACCCCATAGACGATTCCACCTATAACCAATTCCATGAATGTCACCAGTTACTCCTACATAATCGTATTTACGCCCCCAATATACCATACTTAAACTTACAAGGTTTACTATAGTACAATAAAAAATATAAATGCCGGACAAGCTTTTAATTTCCCGCCTTATTTCTTCCCCTGTCATATCAAACGCACTGACATACACAAGTATGAGGGGGAGTACCAGCCAGATAATCCCTTTTACATTTTCTGACACGCCATAAGAAAGGTGCGTTATGGCACTGACCAGATAACTTATAGCAAAAGCGCCAAGCAGCCACACATTATATGCTTTTTTATACCGCTTATATCGAAAGAGCATCCACAAAATCATTCCGGCACCCACTACCGTAATCACATAAGACGCCTGATACATCCACGCTGTCCCATTTACAAATGCATTAAATGCCAGCAATAAATATACTAAATAACAAATTTTAAAACCAAATAGTATATGTTTAAATTTCTTATCTTCTCTCATAAATCTCCTTGGGCTTAAATTTTGCCGAGCTCCTCTAAATAATATCAATTACCGTTCTGATTTTATTTTTGAATATACCATGGGCATACATTTCTTTATGATATAAATACCCCTGCCCATCATTAAACAGAGGATTGCCCTCTTCCACCTGAATAATACCAATGCAACGCGAAGAGATGTGCTGTCCTTAGCCTTCGCTCCAGGAATCAGTTCATTAAATAATCCCTGAGCAAAAACGCTTCTGCACCATTGATATCTCTGAGCGTGACTCATATCCGCCTGCTTGTTGCAATTGCGTTCCAAAGCGGAGAGAATATACCGCGCATAAAGGCTACCCAATATGCTCCGCACTTCCTGTGTACAGATTCCCCAATAAGAAAACTGGTCAAATAACATTTCTATCCGCTGTCTGTGCAGAACAAAATAATCCGGTACAAACTTATTAGTCAGGTTAGCCTCAAGCCTTTTGCCATAATGGTAAGGCGTGACAGGCAAAACATTTAAAGATTCAATATCCATAAAATATTTAATATTAAATACAATATCCTCTATTAGCCTTACATTCTCATATTTCAGCTTTAATTCCTGGATATGGGAAAGACGGTAAAATTTATTCCATGCATACCCATATAAGGTTTCTTGCTCTAATTCAATGATATAGGGTCGAAGCTCTTTGGACGTCTGGAAATAATGCTCTTTTGGACAAATGGTATGGGTATATTGAAGATGTCCCTTTTTATCATAATACTCCTCCACATGGCCAAACAGGATGACTTGTGCCGGATTCCGCTCTATAGATGCATATACCTGTGCCAGCAATGTATCATCCGCATAATCATCTGAATCCATATACCAGACATATCGCCCGGAGGCCGCATCTGTACCTGTATTTCGTGCAGCACTTAACCCCTGGTTTGTTTCATGATGAAGGACCTGAATTCTGGAATCCCCTGCCGCATATTTGCAGGCAATTTCGCTGCTCCTATCCACTGAACAATCATCCACAACAATAATTTCCCAGTTGTCAAAGGTCTGTTTCTGTATACTTAAAATAGCCCTGCCTATGTACTTCTCCACACCATAGGCTGGCATGACAATTGTAAAATAAGGTTTCTTAGTTTCTTTATCCATGAGTGTGCTTTCACCTCTTTATACCAGTTCTCTGATAAGCTTTTCTATTTTTTTATAGGACTTTGGCCTGTCAAACTGCTCTTCTGCAATTTGTCTTGCTTTTTCCCCCATTTCCAGACGTTTTTCTTCATTATTGTACAAGTCTTCAATGGCATCCGCCAGTATAGCCACATCTTCTGGCTCAATATTCACACCAAATCCATCCTCCTGAACTTTTTTCCTGAATTCTGGACTCATGCACGTATTAATCATTGCTTTCCCGGCTGCCAGATAGTCCCCGATTTTCGTCACAATGCTTTGAGGTGCCTTTCGCACAAAGGAGTTTACCAGAATATCTGATTTCTTCAAATATGCTGCCATTTTATCATAGGGTGCATAACCCACAAATTCCACATTATCAATCTTTCTGTCGAGAGAAAGTGCTTCCAGTTCATCTTTCATCGGCCCGCCGCCCAGAATTTTGATTTTAATATTCTGTTTGCCCCTTTTGGCCAATTCTTCTGCCGCCAGAACCATAGTGCGGATATCATAGCTTGTTCCTATGGTTCCCGCATAGGACACCCAGAACTCCTGCACAGGCTTATCTATCGATTCCGCATTTTCCTCTGCCCCTTTGTCAAAAACAGCAATCTCATTCCCCACATATACAGTCGCCCTGGGTATGTTTCTTTTTTGATTTTGAAAGGGTCTGTCCCTATATTCATCTGAAGTTCCAATCACCCCTGACACAAGGGAATATACTTTTTCCGCATCTCTCTGGAGCGGATAAAACAAAAGAGAACTGAGGACAGGAATGTCCAGCACCATGCGCATCGCCTCAGGCCACAAATCGTTCACATCTGCCACAAAGGGGATGCCTTTTTTCCGAGCATATTCAGCACCAGCCAGTGCCACATCATTGGGAGGAATTTCCGCATACAGAAGGTCATAGTTCCCCTCTTTTTCCAATAATTCAGTCAGATTTTTCGCCGCAGTCCGATGACTGCGCACCCGGCCCAAATCTACATTTCGCTTATAGCCCGGTTCATAGATAAACTTCAAACCAAAAGGATAACCCTCTTTTTTTATTTTCTCAATATCACGCTGCTTCTTTTCCCAGTGCTGGAACGTGGTAGTAATCAAATCCACCTCATATCCCGCTTCTGTCAAAAACTCACATAAATAACGAAATCGTGTGTATCCTTGCTCCCCATTCAGCCTCACGCCCATTGTTATGACTGCAATCCTCTTCATTGAATATAATCCCCTTTACTTATATTACCTGACAACTGCCAGAACTGTATCCAGCATTATTTTTATATCTTTAAAGAAACTGAAACTTTTTACATATCGCAAGTTATGTTCCATCTTCACTGGAAGGATGTATTCCACATACACTTCATCAACTGTTTTATCTGTCTCTCTCTGGTATTTTTCCATCAATATGTCTTCATCTTTGAACAAAATACTGGTCCGGGAGGTAATACCTGCCGGAAGCAGCAATGTTGCCTGCATCTCTCTGGTGTAATGTGATACGTATTTTCTTACCTCAGGTCTGGTTCCCACGAAAGACATTTCTCCCTTAAGAACATTAAAGAGCTGGGGCAATTCATCCAGTCTGAGCCGGCGAAGAACCTGCCCAGCTCCAGTAATCCTGCTGTCCTGCTTTTCTGTGACAAGAGGACCTTTTTTATCAGCCCCTATAATCATAGTTCTAAACTTGAAAATACGATATGGTTTCCCATATCGCGTAATTCTCTCCTGCCTGTAAAAGACCGGACCTCTGCTATCTAATTTTATCCACAAAGACAAACCTGCCATGACTGGTGACAAGACAATAGTCAGGACAAGTGCAAGAAAGAAATCCATGCCCCTCTTTATAGAAAGGCTGAATTTCTTCTTTTTAAGTATTTCGTAATAAGGCTGCACACACTCATTGCGCATAAATTCGGGTAATTCTTCCCACTTTGATATCATAGTAGTCTCCTGAATGTATCTGCAACATATTCCACCTGCTCATCTGTAAGACAGGTGTGAAGAGGCAGTGTAATTTCATTTTCAAACTGTGCATAAGCATTTGGGTAGTCTTTTATATCAAATCCCATATTTTTATATGCCGTCAGCATTGGCAGAGGCTTATAATGAACATTCGATGCAATTCCAGATTCTGCCAGTTTATTAATTATATTGTTACATTCTTCACGAGTTTTGTCAAGTACACGTACAAGATATAGATGGCCGCTGGATTTTCCATTCTGCCCATAGTGATTCAACGTTTCCACAGGGCATCCTTCCAGAGCCTTATCATACTGCTCTATAATGCTGCGCCTGCGTTTCAAAATCTCAGGATAGCGCTGCAACTGTACCAGCCCAAGGGCCGCCATGATATCTGTCATATTGCACTTATAATAAGGTGCCACAATGTCATATTCCCATGCGCCGAGCTGTGTTTTCGCCAAGGCGTCTTTCGACTGTCCATGGAGGGAAAGAAGCATGTATTCTTTATAAAGGCTTTCTTCATCTATTCCAGCTTCCTCAATAGCCCGTGACCATGTAACAGAGCCGCCCTCCGCTGTTGTAAGATTTTTCACCGCATGAAAAGAAAAACAAGTAAAGTCCGCAATCTGACCGCACATCTTTTCCTCTCTTGATGCCCCAAAAGCATGGGCCGCATCTGAGATAACAACAATTCTTCCCAAAGCTTTCTGTTTTTCACCAGAAGGGTTAAATAACGCCTTCTTTTCTTCTGCAATCCGAAAAAGTTCATCATATTGGCTGTAAACTATGCCTCCCAAATCCACACAGATAATGGCTTTGGTGCGCTCCGTCACAACAGCTCTGGCCTTTGCGGAATCCATCTCAAAGGAACCTGGCAGGGTATCTACCAGCACGGGAGTTGCCCCAACATGGCAAATACAGCTGGCAGTCGCTGAGTAAGTATATGCGGTAGTGATAACTTCATCCCCGGGGCCAATCCCCATCACATGAAGTGTCATTTCCAGACATGCTGTGGCTGAGTTAAGACAGACTGCTCTTTTCGTGTGACAGTAGTCTGCAATCTGACGCTCAAATTCTTTCGTCCTCGGACCTGTAGTAATCCATCCACTGCGCAATGTATTGGCTACTTCTTCAATTTCCTCTTCTGTAATATCTGGTGGTGAAAACGCTACTTTCATATATCCTCCTTATCCACAACTCCCCCGCTCAAAAATGCACTTGGCAGTTTAGAACTTGTATCGGTAAACTCTTTATTCCAGCATGCCTGTATCTGCTGATCTCTCAGGATATCTGCTTCTCTTAAACGATAGGTCGGAACAATTTTATGAACAATATACTTCATCTCATCCGTCTCCGCGTAAGCCTCCCGATATAAATCCTCCAAATCCTTTAAAAATTCTTCTTCATCAAACTCAATGGGTTTCCCAATATGGATTTTCTGATTTTCTGTACTTTCCAGGCCCTCCTCAGCCATCAAAAGTTCCTCATATAACTTTTCTCCGGGACGCAGGCCTGTATACTGGATATCTATATCCACACCCAATGTATAGCCTGACAATTGAATCAGGTTCTTTGCCAGATCCACAATTTTTACCGGCTGCCCCATATCCAGAACAAATATCTCTCCGCCTTTTGCACTGGCCCCTGCCTGCAGGACAAGGGACACCGCCTCCGGTATGGTCATAAAATACCGGATGATATCCGGATGTGTCACTGTAACCGGACCACCTGCTTCAATCTGCTTTTTGAATAATGGTATTACACTGCCATTACTGCCCAGCACATTTCCAAAGCGCACCGCCACATACTCCGTCTTGGAGCGTTTGCTGAACACCTGAATAATCATCTCGCACATCCGCTTAGATGCACCCATAATATTGGTGGGGTTCACTGCCTTATCCGTAGAAATCAAAACAAACTTCTCCACACTGTATCTGTCTGCTGCCAGAGCAACTTTATAAGTTCCAAATACATTGTTTTTAATTGCCTCATTGGGACTGTCTTCCATCAAAGGCACATGCTTGTGTGCTGCCGCATGATATACAATGTCCGGCCGATATTTAGAAAAAACACTATTCAGTTTTCTTCCATTTCTGACAGAACCAATCAATACCACCAAATCCAGGTTTGGATACTGGGCTTTTAACTCCTGCTGAATTTCATAGGCATTATTCTCATAAATATCAAAGATAATTAACTGCTTTACACCATTCGCTGCAATCTGACGGCAAAGTTCGCTTCCGATGCTTCCTCCTCCGCCGGTAACCAATACTATCTTACCAGACACATAACGGCCAATTTTCTCCATTGTAATCTGGATAGGGTCCCTCCCCAGCAAATCTTCTATCTCCACATTGCGCAGCTTGGAAACACTGACATCTCCATTTACCAGCTGATATACTCCTGGAAGAATTTTCAATTCACAGTCAGGAACTTTCTGACAAACTTCCAGAATCTTCTGTATCTCCCTTTTATCTGCACTTGGAATAGCAATGATAATCTCGTTGATGCGATATTTATCTGCATACTTGAGAATGTCATTTCTTCCTCCCACTACTTTCACTCCATGAATATAGGTTCCATGCTTCCTTGGATTGTCATCGATTACACAACAAATCTTTGCGTCCAGCTCCGTGCTCAGCTCCAGCTCTTTCATCACCACATTACAGGCCTCTCCCGCTCCGATAATCATAGTGGTTCGCACATTTCGTCCATGTACATTGCCCCGGTAAATAAGCCTGGCCAGCCGATACGAAAAACGGCTTAGACAGGTCAGCAGAAACAGAGCCGTAACATATAGGAGAAAATAACTCCTGTATATAGTTCTGTAAGTAAGATAATATGCCAAAACATTAAACAAAACTGAGACCATACATGCCTCGATGATATAAATCAATTCCTTGATGCTTGCAAATCTCCAGAGACTTGTGTAGAGTCTAAATACAGCAAAAAGCAAGACTGTTACTACCGTATTGGCCACAATCAAATCCTTTACAGACTCTGCATACTCTCCTGGAATTTCTCCCACCTGCATATTAAAACGGATCCATAATGCCAAGAAGGAGCTGACATTGATAAATGCAATGTCTAAAAATATAAGAAGTACTTTATAGACAATAGATAAATCCCACTTTTTAAACAGTTTCATCATATTTCTTTCCCTCGGTATACCAGTTTATTGTGCCACCTCTGAGTCCGGCAGCACTTCACCTCTTTCCACCGCATCAATGGCACCTTTAATAGCATCGATACTGGCCTGATTTGGCTGTGTTACATAAAGTATGTTGCCAGGGGCAGAATAACATTCCTGATTGTCTCCTGTTCCTTCCGCAGCCATGGACTTGATATTCCATGCTCCTCCGCCTGACAATTGACTTTTAATAAGATCCTGTATCTGTTCCTGAGACATATTGGTGTCTACATTTCCGCTTATGCTGCTCAAAATTCCATTCGCACCTGTCAAAATAGCCGGAGAAATCGCTTTTTTAATCATAGCTGTAATAACAGCCTGCTGGTTCTTTCCTCTCTGGAAATCTCCGCCGTCCACATTCATTCTCTCCCTTGAGAATGCCAGTGCCTGCTGTCCTGTAAAGTGATTTTCTCCCTGGTTGACATTCATCACTACTCCTGACTCTTCACTTGTTGTAAAAGCCTGTTCGGAGACTACATCCACTCCGCCAAGAGCATCCACCATCTGTACCAAAGATGTAAAGTTCACCCGGGCATAGAAGTCAATATCTGTATCATAAAGCTGCGACAGTGTAGCCATAGATGCATCCACTCCATAAATACCTGCATGAGTAAGTTTATCCTTCTGCCCACCTGAAATTCCCGGGATTTCCACATAATAGTCCCTTGGTGTGGTGACTAAAAGAATTTGATGGGTTGTTGGATTCACCGTTGCCAGAATATTCACGTCACTGCGGCTGTTCGTCTCAATGGCCCCATACACATCAATACCACTGATATATACTGTAAAAGAGTCGTCTGCCACCTTTACCTCTGCTGCCGTATTTTTAAGTGCGCTGGTAATTTCATGAGAATAAATAATTCTCACCGCGCTGCTGTATCCCTCAAAGGATTCCTCCAAAATTGATGAATATGCATCATTATATATAATTGCCTGTACTTTGCCGTCATGCAGCGCCGCTGCCTGCTCATTCAAACTTTTGTATTCTACAGTAGAGATGTCGCTGCCGGTCTCCTTGTTAATAGCTGCTATGGTATCTTTGACATCATCACCTTTCAAAGTATACTGTACACCAAAATCATAGCCCGCTGCATCTTCAATAGACTGTGCCGGATCCTCTGCCAGCACCGCAACTACCATTTTGTCCACCTTTTTATTGCCGCCGCTGATATCCTCAACAGCACCATGAGTTTTAAATATATAATAGGAACCTAAGGCCAGCACAATGGACATCAAAACGCTGAGCACTTTTGCTGCAATTGCTTTTTTCTTGGATATGAGGTGTGCTGCCAGAGGAATAATCCATAATAACAACAGGATACCCACAATCACACCAAGGTATTTTGCCGGCAGCATATTGAGCACCAAAAGAGCTACAATGAACACCAGTGTTACAACCAGCTGAATTCCACATAAGGCAATTCCAATCTGCCTGCTCATCTTATTGGAACGCTGCTTTTTGCCGGAGCCCTTTCCATTCCTTGTATTCTTGCCGTTTCCGTTATTTTTCTTGGGTGAACTCTTGCCGCCGCTTTTCTTTCCTGAGCTTCCAGCTACGGATTTAACGGGGTTATCAATTATTGTCTGTCTCTGTCTCTCTTCCACTCTGCGGCGCTTTCTTGCCTGCGCCTTTCTATATGCTTCACGTTCATCATCACTCATCTTTTGCTGCCCCATTATTATGCTCCCTTCATTCTTGCTATCTTAAATATACATAGAGTATATACCAAGCTATGATAGCATTTTTCCACATCTTTCGCAATAGTATAAAGACTTATTGTGCACTTAAAAACAAAAGAGTTACAGTTCAATCACGCCAATACTACTCAGTCTATGATTGAACTGTAACTCTTTATAAACTTATTTTTTTAAGCTTTTTTTCTGTTTTTCCATGTAACCCAAACGGCTGCCGCTATACATATGGAAGAGTAACATCCGCTGATCATTCCCACCAACATAGGCAGGGCAAATACCCGGATAGATTCTATATTGTATATTACCGCAAAAGTTAAAATGATTGCCACACAGAGGGCTGAGGTAAATACTGTTTTTATGGAACGTCCAAGAGTTTCTGTGATACTTCTGTTTACCAGATGCACAAAATCTTCTTTTGTACGTGCCCGCATATTCTCCCGTATCCTGTCGTAAAGGACAATAGTATCGTTAATCGAATATCCGATAATTGTCAGTGTTACCGACACAAACGCGTCGTTGACAGGTATCTTGCACACTCCAAACACCAGGAATACAACAAACACGTCAAATATCAAAGCTATAACGCCAGACACCCCGGCGGATAATCCTGACAACACAGAAAAACGCAGTGTGATATAAACTACAATAAACAGAGCTGCCAGCACAATAGCAATAGCAGAGTTTTTCAATGCACGTGCCCCAATGTAAGGCTCTACCGCATAAGTTTCGGAAGACTCATATTTCTGGTCAGGCTGGAGTTCATTTAAAGTAGCCAGCACTTTAGCCTGCTCTTCCGGAGAAATTCCCTGGTTTCCGCCAAGATTTAATACAAGTTTTGTCTGCTTGGACACAAAATCTTCTCCTGCCTGAGCACTAACCGGACGATTCAGCACTTCTTCTACAGCCTGAGCTGCTTCTTCTGTATCCGGTGTTCCTTCACATGTGAATTTCAGTATAACACCACCTGTAAACTGAGTATCTAATGTCACTCCCCTCATGCCGCTGATAATGGAACCCACAATAAGAAGTACCAGCGAAAAGGCGAAAATAGCTTTTCGTTTTCCAAGAAAATCTATGACTTCTTTCTTTTTCTTTATATAAAACAGTTTCATATTCTGGAATTTTGGATATAAAACGATAGAACTTAACATAATTCTTGAGAGCCATACACCGGCGGCCAGATTCAGAATAACACCTGTCAGCAAAGTGTATCCAAAACTCAACATAGTTCCTGATCCAAAAATCATCAAGATTACAGCTACTGCTGCTGTTGTCACATTTCCGTCCAATACAGAAGAAAACGCATTTTTGTAACCCGCTTTTATCGCATTCTTAATACTGCTTCCTCTGTCCAGCTCTCCTCGCCAATACGCTCATTGATAATAACATTGGCATCCACCGCCATACCCAGAGACAAAATCAAACCTGCAATTCCGGGAAGGGTTAGTGTATACTGCGGAACAGAGAGAGCCAGCACCTGAATACTCATCTGGAATATCATTGCCAGGCAGGCGATAAGGCCTGGAAGGCGGTAGTAGGATATCATGAACAGACATATTAAAATCAATGCTACTGCTGCCGCTGATGCCATTGCCTTGAGTGCACCGCTGCCCAGTGTCGGGCTGATTGTATTATAGTTTGTTGTCTTCAGAGAAAATGGGCAGTGTCCTGCACTAATCTTTTCAGCCAAGGCTGTCGCCTCTTCCTGAGAGCCCATTCCATTGATAATAGCTTCCCCACCGTCAATAGCCTGGTTTACAACGGGATTGGAAATTTGCTGCTCATCCATATAAATTCCCATATTCTGATTTACCAGTTTTGCAGTGGCAGTTGCAAAGTCTTCTGTTCCCTTTTTGTCAAATTTAAGAGAAACCACATATTCCCCAGTCTTAGAGTCTCTCACTACCTGACTGCTGGTTACATCTTTTCCTTCCACAAGTACATTCCCTTCCGGATCACGGAATGTCAGTTTTGCAGTTTCACCCAATTCAGCGATAGCTGCCTCCGGATTAAATGTCTTCTCATCAGACTTCCACGGGAATCTGACAATGATATTTCCGTTATCCTTGTCCACTGTCACTTCCCTGTCTGTTATATTCTGAGCATCCAGACGATTCTCAATTACAATTTCTCGCTGACTCCAAATCAGAACCGGATGGTGTTTTATCCACTCCCTCAGGTTCAAGATAGCCTCCACACCACCTCTGATGTCAATTCCAAAACGCATGTCCATTGCACCTTTAAATCCACTTCCCAATCCAAAGATAGCAATGTACACAAACGCTATGATGACACATAGCACAATCCACACATTTCTCTTATTTGTTTTCAAAACAAATCCTCCTCTTATTTATTATAAATTGCATGGTATTTCATGCATGCCTTTAAATAGCCTCAATATAATGCCTTTTCCGTCCTGAGCCTGTAAAACACAAGAGCTTGCGCATAGTGTACTCCCGAAAGGTCATACAGAATAACCGAATAACCTGCCATGACCTGCCGCCCCAAAACAATCTGGAGAAAATAATCGGAAGAAAATCTATAAGAAAAAGCAGAGAAAACACTGCCATCTCCTCCCTTGTCCTATTGTCATTGATAAAGCTGTCATCTTTAGATTCCCAAAAGAGAAATCCACTCTGTCCGCCTGTGCGCATGCCCGCAGCGCCATCCTGCTCCTGAGATACGGTCCTTTCACTTCGCTGGTGAAAAATCATCCCCTTAACGCCGCTTAAATTTTTCGCTCCTCCTGACATGAAAAAAAGCATCACAAATATAAGCATACAAGCAACTATGAACCAGACCTTTCTGCTCCTCATGATGTTTCCCCTTTCAAACTGGATATTGCTTATTATAATGCCTGGACCGCTATTATGCAAACCTTATGTGTAACTTTTTCTTTCCCCTCTTCTGGATTAATGTTATAATAGACAAAGAACTTTATTTACATAAACATACTGGTACATACAAAGGAGGAGTTTACATGAAATTGGTGATTACCATGAGCCGCCGTTTTGGAACTGGTGCGAGTGTGATTGCAAAAGAGCTTTCCGAGAGGTTGGATATCCCTGTATACGACAAAGCGTACATTGAACAGCAGATAGGTGCACATATGTATGAAACCGAGGCAGAAGTCATCCGCGGCTCCGCCTCCAATCCCTGTATCATCCTTGGCCGCTGCGCATCCGACATTTTAAAAGACAAAATGAACGTTCTGAATATCTTTGTCTATGCGGATAAAGAAGACCGTATACACAGAATCATGAATCTCGAATCACTCACCCACGAAGAGGCCCGCCAGAAAGTAGAGCACACAGACGAAGAACGTGCAGCATACTACTACGAACACACAGGCAAAACCTGGGGAGATGTCAACGACTACCACATGATACTCGACACCACCAAACTAGGAGTCGAAAACTGCGCCAACATCCTAATGCAGTACTTTGAAAAAATGGAATACATTTAACACAGTTCAGCCATGCAAAAATACAGCAGTATATGCAGGAGAAAGCTTGCTTTCGTACGCGGATACTGCTGTATTTTTATTTGGCGCTCTGCCAAAGCGAGATGAAGTAATGCGTAATCGAGCTTATGGCTGAACTGGTTCAAAAAGCCATGCAAAATTTCAGCAGTGTACACAGGAGAAAGCTTGCTTTCGTATGCATATACTGCTGTATTTTTATTTGGCGCTCTGCCAAAGCGAGATGAAGCAATGCGCAATCAAGCTTATGGCTGAACTATTTCAAAAAGTGTTCCAACTTTTAAAATTCTGCATATGATATAAGAAGAACAGTTTCAGGATTTTTAATATGTTTATCTTAATTTTTGTTCTGATTATATTATTGGCTCTTTTTTTCCTGTCTGTTTTCTTCAGGAGAATGTACGTCCGGGAAAAAATTTATGAAATGCCATATTTTGAAAAATGTGATGTATTAAGTGAACTGGCCCGTCCTTTCGGATTCTCCTACTTGTTTGTTCAGGATGTATTTATTCCACGAATTGAGGCGTGGCAGAAGAAGTTTGGGTATGCAGATTTTTATGACCAGGCTGCTCTTTCCATGGATATGGTTCTGGACTGTGAGTCTGTGTATTTCAATTACCAGGGTAAAACCTGGCTTATTAAGTTTTGGAAAGGCCAGTATGGTATTCACACGGGGGCAGAGGCAGGGATTTATCACGCTGACTCTATTATTCCCCCTGCGCTGCGCCCTCAGACAATCTTCCAGGCCGCCCTGCCAAAGGAAATGCTCCCCATGAAACTTCATCTCACAGAGAACGGAAACACTCTTTTTGATATTAATAAGCCACACTGGTGGCTGGCAGGTTTCAGAACCGGATTATCCACACATCCGGAGGATTTGAATCTGGAGATTACCATAGCTTTTCCCGATGAGGATATGTGTCAGGCTTTTGTGAATGCCCTTGACCGGCTTGGTTATAAGAGCAGTGAATTACTTGTCTGCGACAACACCGTACAATTTCATTTCACAGAACCCAAAACTGTGCCGGAAATCATCCCAGATTCCTGGGTGCAAAGCTATGTGCTCTGGAAGTCCAAACTATTCTGCAGACTCTATCTGCGGATAACACGGCCCTTTGACATTACGGTAGACCAACTGCTCTACCTCTACTATTCTCTGCCTTTTGTTTTCCGAAAAACGCTTCGTATCAGAAGACAAAAAAGAAAGAGGTCGGTAGATTTATGAGTTGGTATAAGCGTATTTCCCGTGCCTTTGAAAATGCCCCGGAGATTCCACTGTACTCCGCCTCCCGCTTTGTACTTATGAGCGACTGCCACCGGGGCGCAGGCAACCACAATGACAATTTTCTTAAAAATCAAAATCTTTACTTTGCCGCGCTGAATTATTATTATGACGAAGGATTCACTTATATTGAGCTGGGGGATGGGGATGAATTGTGGGAAAACCGCTCCTTTTCAAGAATTATTGATATACACAGCAATGTATTCTGGCTGCTCGCCAAATACAAAAAGGAGAATCGGCTTTTCCTGCTTTACGGAAACCATGACCAGAATAAAAAACGGTATGGTTACTGCCAAAAGCATTGTTCTACCTATTATGTGAGCGGTCAGGTATCTGAAGAGCCTTTATTTCCCGACTTGTGCTATTTTCAAAGTGTAATTTTAAAGGATGTGGAATATAAAAATGATTTTTATCTGATACATGGACATCAGGCAGATTTTTTAAACAACACATTAATCCTCATAAGCAGATTTCTTGTCCGTTATCTCTGGAAGCCCTTAGAAGCTGTGGGAATCTCTGATCCAACCAGCGCTGCCAGAAATTATACACAGAAGAAGAAAATTGAAAGGCGTCTTTTAGAATGGGCCTCACGGGAAAATAAAATTTTGATTGCCGGCCACACTCACAGACCTATGATGGGTTCCGACACTTCCCCGTATTTTAATACAGGAAGCTGTGTCCACCCCAGATGTATTACTTGTATAGAAATGCAGAACCGGCAGCTTACCCTTGTAAAATGGACGCTGCGCACAAGAGAAGACCGCACCCTTTATGTTGCGCGGGAAGTCATTGATGAAAGCTGGAGCTTCTGAATTATGCGAAAAGATGCTCCAGCAATATTTTTGTCCCAAGCAATATGAGGATTCCTCCCCCTGCCAGCTTCTGCTTTCGCTTTAAACCTTGTGCCAAACCCTTTTCCCAGTGTAACACCTGCCGCAGATATCACAAATGTAGTGACACCGATAAGAGATGCAGCCGGCAAAATATCAACACGCAGGAAGGCAAATGTAATGCCTACCGCCAAGGCATCAATACTGGTTGCCACGGCCAGCGCAAACATGGTTTTTATGTCCAAGCTTCCACTTGTTGTTTTACATTCTTCTGACCTGGATTCCCTAATCATGCTAAAACCAATGATTCCAAGCAGAATAAATGCAATCCAGTGGTCGATAGCTGTAATCTGTCCTTTAAACCGAGTTCCCAGAAAATACCCAAGCAAAGGCATCAGTGCCTGAAAGCTGCCAAACCACAGACCTACAATAGATACTTTTTTTACCGTAACCCCTGGCATCGCCAGGCCCTTACAGACTGACACTGCAAATGCATCCATGGACAGTCCAACAGCCAATAAAAATAATTCAATGATTCCCACTTGTCTTCCTCCTATCTAATCAAAACAAAACTCACGTACAGCAAAACACACTGCACATGAGTCCTATGTTTATATTAACTACTTGTTAGATTCACTGCTGTCTCCGCCAGTAGTTTCCTGTGTTGTCTGCTTGATAGAAATACCCTGGTCAGCGAAACTTACTTGTTTCCACACATCTTTATGTTCTTTAATCTCTGTATCTTTTCTCCACTGCTCCAGCAAAGAATCATACTGTGTCTGTTTTCTTTCGTTGACAATGGATACTTTCTTAGAATCTGTGGCTTCTCTGTCCATCATACTGATGAGTTTTGCAACATACAGACCATTGTCCGTCTCCACAACTCCTGTCACATCACCTTCTGCTCCCAGCGCATCTGCCGCTTTAACAAGGTCCTGGGATGGTGAAGTAGAACTTGAATCAAAGGTTGCTGTTAGCATTTTCTGCCCTTCCGCAGTTGCAGCGGCATCTACAGTCTCCCCATTATTTAACCTGTCTGCAATTTTCTGTGCAGTCTCTTTCAGAGAAGCTTTCTCATCGTCAGACATTTGCTCTGTGCTGCCGTCGTCAGTGTTCTTTGTATAAGACAAAAATACATACTCCATACTTTTCTGGGCCGCCTCATCATCAGACACTTCCTCATTCACGCCCTCTTTCATAGGACCATCCATCTTACTTTGTATGGTAATAAGCTCCAAAAATGTCTTCACATACTGCTCTTCCCCAGATACTGCTTCTTTTCCCTTATCGGAATTGTCTTTCACAAAAAGGGCTGCTGCATCATCAATCGCTTTTTCATCTTCCTTCGTCAGCTCTACACCATAAGTCCCCATATTCTGCTTCAAAAGATACAAATCCTCCAGAGACTTCAATATATTCTCCTTTGTTGTCTCTTCGTAGGTCTTCCCATCCCCCATATCCTGAGTCCACATATCATCTCCTGACATATTCAAAAGACTCATGTAATATGATTCTGTCTGCGCCTGCTGCAGTCTGGCATAAAAATTGGCAACACCCAAAGGTATCTTTTCATCCCCCACCTGCGCAACAACTGCACTGCTATCTATAGAACGGCTGCTGCATCCCATCAGAGATGATACTGCAAAAACACCTGCTGCCGCCATCATGACTAACCTTTTTCTGAACTGTCCCATAAACATCCTCCTATGTATGGCATCAAAAATTTTACAGTTCAGCCGTCCGCTCCATTCCGCTTCTCTGCGGCAGAACACCAAATAAATTCCCACTGGCATATGGGTGAGAAACCTCACTTTCTCCTACATATGCCAGTAAAAATTTGCAAGGCTGAACTGTAACATATTGTATCTCATTTTTCTTATTCTAACAAGCCTTTTATGTCATTTAACAGCTTTTTCACCAGCTCCAGCACATTCTCGTCTTTCGCCTTTTTGTTGTATCCTTTTTTCTGATAAAGAAAGTATGGCGGATTATCTGCCTTGAATACCAGGCTGCCATTGTATGCTTTCAATAGACCTGGAATTTTCTGAGGCTGGACTTTGGCTTTTTCATACATGGTAAACTGATAAGAGTCGCCTTTTTGTTCCACCGCGGTTACATAGGCAGAGTGGGCAAGAGCTTTCAGACCCGCAATGTTCAAAAGCTGCTGTACTTTCTTTGGTATATCCCCAAAACGGTCGATAAGCTCCTCAATCATGTCATCCATTTCTTCTTCATTTTCTATGCTGGCAATTCTCTTATATATATCCAGCTTTTGATATTCATTTGGAATATATGACTGCGGAATATAGGCATCTATATTTAAGTCCATGGTGGTTGTGTAAATATCCTCTTCCATCTCACCTTTAAGCTGTTTTACCGCCTCGTTGAGCATTTTACAGTACAAATCATACCCTACAGCCTCCATATGTCCGTGCTGTTCTGCCCCGAGAAGGTTGCCCGCCCCGCGGATTTCCAGATCCCGCATGGCAATTTTAAATCCGGAGCCCAAATCTGTAAATTCCCGGATTGCCGCCAGACGTTTCTCCGCCACCTCTTTGAGCAGCTTATCCCTGCGGTACAAAAGGAACGCATATGCCATCCGGTTGGAGCGCCCCACTCTTCCCCTGAGCTGGTAGAGCTGAGACAGTCCCAGTCTGTCGGCATCATGAATAATCATTGTGTTTACATTAGAAATATCGAGCCCTGTCTCAATGATTGTGGTGGACACAAGAACATCAATATCCCCGTTGATGAAATCATACATAATATTTTCCAGCTGCCGCTCATTCATCTGTCCATGTGCAAAAGATACCGTTGCCTCCGGCACTAATTTCTGAATTCTTCCCGCCACATCTGCAATGTCACTGACACGATTGTAGACATAGTATATCTGCCCCTCCCTGGACAGCTCACGCTGAATCGCCTCCCGCACCATCTCATCATTGTATTCCATAACATACGTCTGAATAGGCAGCCGGTCCATGGGGGCCTCCTCCAGAACACTCATATCCCGGATTCCGATAAGGCTCATGTGAAGGGTTCTGGGGATAGGTGTGGCTGTCAAAGTAAGTACATCCACATTTTCCCGCAGCTTCTTAATTTTCTCTTTATGAGTCACACCAAAACGCTGCTCCTCATCAATAATCAAAAGCCCTAAATCCTTGAACTGCACGTCTTTTGACAAAACTCTGTGAGTCCCGATTACAATATCGACCAGCCCTTTTGTCAAATCATCCACGGTCTTTCTCTGCTGCATAGATGTGCGGAACCGGCAGAGAAGGTCCACCCGCACAGGGAAATCTCTCATCCGCTGTACAAATGTGTTGTAATGCTGCTGAGCTAAAATCGTAGTGGGCACCAGATAAACAACCTGTTTCCCCTCCTGCACTGCCTTAAAGGCAGCCCGGATTGCAATTTCTGTTTTTCCATATCCCACATCCCCGCAGATGAGACGGTCCATGATTTTTTTGCTTTCCATGTCCCTTTTAGTCTCAGCTATAGCTTCCAGCTGATCCTCTGTCTCCTCAAAGGGGAACATTTCCTCAAATTCTTTCTGCCAAACCGTATCCTGCTCGTATACAAAACCCTCTGCCTTCTGTCTTACAGCATAAAGCTCCACCAAATCCTTGGCCACATCTTTTACTGCCTGGCGCACCTGAGTCTTTGTCTTTGTCCACTGGGTTCCCCCCAGTTTATTCAGTTTTGGCTTTTTCGCATCGGCGCCCGCGTATTTCTGGATTAAATCAAGCTGAGTTGCCAGAATATAAAGCGTTCCGCCCTCTGCGTAGGAAATTTTCATATAGTCCTTTGTAACTTTATCTACCTCTATTTTGTCAATTCCCCGGTAGATTCCCAGGCCGTGATTTTCATGGACAACATAGTCTCCTACCTTCAGCTCAGAGAAATTTTGAATCTTCTGTCCCTCATAAACTCTGCGCCGCTTCTTTTTCTTCTGTTTTCCAAAGATATCCGTCTCCGATATCACCATGAATTTCAGCATGGGATATTCGTAGCCTTCCGACACGTGGCCGTAAGCCACCATAATTTCCCCGGGCTGTACAATGCGGTGCATGTCCTCGCTGTAAAAGCTGCTCAAATCATAATCACGCAAATCCTCAGCCAGACGTCTGGCACGGGTTCTGGAGCCTGACAGAAGAATCACCCGGTAACCGCTTCGCTTCAGTCTCTTCAAATCTCTTGTAAGCATCTCAAAGCTGTTATTATATGGATTTACTCCCTTTGTCTGAAAACTGTAAGTATCCCGGACATGGAAATTGCCGCACCTGGATTCCAGGGTTGTCGTGCCAAGCCCATAATAATGATTCATCTTCTCTATGATTTCTTTTACAGGAAATACAGTCAGTTCCTCCCCTGTAGTTTCAAGCCCAGCCTCTTCCCTGTTCTTGCTGCTATTATAAAATTCCTCCTCCACCTCGTCCCCGCGCTCTATAAGCCGCAGAGGTTCATCCAGAAAGAGAATACTTTTGTCTTTGGAAAAATAATCTAAAAACGAGACATTTTGTTTACTTTCCCCCAGAGATTCTGCGGCCGGATAAATATCCACCTCCCCCAGGTTTTCCATGGAGCGCTGGCTTTCTACATCAAATGTGCGGATAGAGTCCACCTCATCTCCCCACAGTTCAATTCGCACGGGCATTTCTTCTGTCAGAGGAAATACATCCAAAATTCCTCCCCGGACGGCAAACTGTCCCGGCCCCTCTATCTGCACTTCACGCTCATATCCGATAGATACCAGCCTTTTCTGCAGCTTTGTAAAATCAATATTCCCAGTTCCTGAAACATGGATTCTCTGCTTTGCAATCTCTTTCAAAGAAGGCATTCCATCCAGAAATGCGTCGATGGTCGTAATAACTGTGATACCTGAGTTTTCTGCCTGTTTACTCTCCTCGGCCTCCAGAATAGCCCTCACCACTTCCATCCTCTGCTTTACAAGATATTTGCCCTTGATATCTGCGTGATAAAAAAGTAAATCACGGGCAGGATAAAGATAGACATTTTCATCCAGAAACCGGTACTCTTCATATGCTTTTTTTGCTTTTTCATCACTGGAAAAAACGATGATTTTATAGAAACAACCATCGCCCAATGCATACATTAAATGTGTTTTCTGAGAATTGATACAGCCTGCTATCTGTAAAATCCCTTCATCCTTCCGCCGTCTGTCCGATATTTCCTTAAACTCTGCCAACTCAGCAAGAGGTGCCAAAAAAGCCTCCATGTTTTTTACTCTTCTTTCTTTTTACGATTATATTGATTCATCGCTTCCTTTATATCTCCGGCTGTCATCATTTCTACAGCACATACCGCTGCCCTGCAGCTTTCTTCTATTAATTCCTGCTCACCTTTTGAAAAGTGTCCTAATACATAATCAGCCAAATCATATTTGGAGGGCTTATCACCCACACCCATCCGAATTCTGGGGAAAATCTGCCCCCCGAGGTGTGCTATGATACTCTTAATTCCATTGTGCCCCCCTGCACTCCCCTTCTCACGGATTCTGAGTGCACCTACATCAAGACTGATATCATCATAAATAACAATCAGTTCCTGCTCCACATCTATCTTATAATATTCCACAAGGCTTATAATACTCTCCCCGCTCAGATTCATATATGTCTGTGGTTTCGCAAGAATAACCTTTTCCCCTCCGATAATTCCTTTTCCAATGAAAGCCCTGTGCTTCTTTGTATCCACAGCTATATTGTATTTATCTGCAATGGCATCTATCACTTTAAATCCTACATTATGTCTTGTATTTTCATATTCTCTGCCCGGATTTCCCAGACCAACTATAATATACATATGCTTCACCTCATGCTTATACCGCTTAGCCTGGTCTTTTCAAGCTTTAGCTGCAAAGTACATCCTGCCGTCTTGGGATTGGTTGTTTCAAGCCTCAGTGACATGGATGTCTCCTCATTTCTTATCTATTTTACAGTAGGGTACTGTATTTGTCACGAATAATTTTCTTTCTTCTGTCATACACTTATAAAAAGTGAAATGGGCTAAAATACTACATGGGAGGTCTCTTCAATGGGTTCCAAAACGAAAATTATCGTTCTGCATATGAAAGAAATTATTTATACTACTGTATTCGTGGCACTTGGCATACTGCTGGTGATTTTACTGGTTGTCATGTTCCGTCCGGGAGGGAGGGATAAGAGTGCAGATGCGAAAAACCAGTACACACCGGGAATATACACTTCCACTCTGACCTTAAACAACACAAATCTGGAAGTTGAAGTATCGGTAGATGACGCTCATATCAACTCTATTCGGTTTTCCAACCTGGATGAGGCTATGACAACTGTTTTTCCACTTATCCAGCCTGCCATCGAAGATATCGCAGAACAGGTCTATGAAAAACAATCTCTGGAGGATATTTCACTCTCCAATGAAACACCGTACACCTCTCAGGTTATCCTGGATGCAATAAAAGAGGCCATAGCAAAAGCCGCAGTGAAATAATTCTGCGGCTTTTGCGTACTATTCAAGCCATGCACAGATATTCAAATACAGAATTTACAGGCTCCGCCTGCAACAGACTGCGATTAAATATCTGTATATGGCATTTTGTCGTAAACGGGAGTTTTAACCCTCCACAATGAGGTAACGTCCCCCCGGAAGTGCAAAGACCTCGGATGCCTCTTCCAGTTCCTCCTCTGACATAGAGTCCACATCAATTCCACTTTCCTCAAAATATTCCCTTACTTCTTTCAGAGAATCTACGATTACTGCCATGCAGTCTTCCAAAAAGGCTTCCGCCTCCTCCAATGTCCCGGCTACCGGTTCATCAAATAATTGACCCTGTTTCTTTAAAAATGTGCGCAGGCACTCTTCATCATATTCATTCATGACCGTCTACCTCCTTAGTTTCACCAAGCCATTTTATAATTTCTTCGGGAGCATCAACAATCACTTTGGCTCCCGACTCCTCAAGGACTGCTCTGCCTCTAAAGCCCCAGGATACTCCGATAGTATCCATCTTTGCGGCAGTGCCAGTTTCAATATCTACCTCTGAATCTCCAATATACAGAGTCTCTTCGGGACGAACTCCCAGTTTTTCAGCAATCTGTAATGCCGCAGCCGGGTCAGGTTTTTTAGGTGTCCCTGCCTTCTGCCCCTGAATCCACTGAAAAACATCTTTTCCAAATGTCTCTTCCACCACATGTGCCGTCTGCCTGTCAGGTTTGTTGGAAAGAACCGCCAGCCCAATCCCCATAGCTTTCATCTCTTTCAGCAGTTCGGGGATTCCCTTATAGGATATTACATGATATGTGCAATTAGCATCAAATATACGGCCATATATCTCCATCGCCTCATCAATCCGCTGTAAGTTCTCATCGCCCCCCGCGCGCAGCGCCCTCTCCATCAATACCCTGGAACCATTTCCGATAAACATGCGGCACTCATCCCGGGTTATGGGAGGAAAACCCATCTCCCGCAATGTCTCATTTACTGAAAAAGTCAGAGAATCCAATGTGTCCGCTAAAGTTCCGTCTAAATCAAAAATGCAAATCTTATACATCTCGCCTCTCCATTTTCATTTCACTGTAAAATACATCATAGTATAAAGTTGTGAAAATGTAAAGTAGATGAAATTCTTTTCACTAAGCTCAAAAAAACTTCGCCAATCACTTTCAGATGAAGTTCTTTTCACTAAGCTCGTGGATGAAGTTCTTTTCACTAGGCTCAAAAAAACTTCGCCAAGTTCAAAGAACGACCTCGCACTAAGTTCATCCTGCGCTGTAGCTTGGATTCACTAAGTTGCTTTCGGTCATCCCAGCAGATATTGTTTCATTATCTTTAGAGCGTTTTTTTCTAACCGGCTGACCTGTGCCTGTGATATTTGTATCTGCTCCGCCACTTCCATCTGGGTTTTTCCCTCAAAGAAGCGCAGGGTGATGATATAGCGCTCTCTCTCATTTAACCGCTCCATCGCCGCTTCCAGTGACAATTCTTCCACCCAGTTTTCTTCTTTATTTTTTTTGTCGCTGACCTGGTCCATAACATAGAGGGTGTCCCCGCCCTCATTGTAAACCGGCTCATGCAGGCTCATAGGACTTTGAATCGCATCCAGGGCAAATACAATGTCTTCTTTGGATATTCCGATTTCTTCAGCAATTTCCTGCACAGTAGGTTCTTTTAAATATTTCTTCATGTATCCTTCTTTTGCATAAATTGCCTTATACGCTGTATCGCGCAGAGAACGGCTCACACGGATGGAATTGTTATCCCGGAGATATCTTCGCACTTCTCCGATAATCATGGGCACCGCATAGGTGGAAAACTTCACCAGCCTGTCCGGGTCAAAATTATCCACTGCCTTCATCAGACCCACGCACCCAATCTGAAATAAATCATCTGCATTTTCATTGCTGTTGGAAAACCGCTTAATCACACTTAAGACAAGCCTTAAATTTCCTTTGATGTACTCATCCCTTGCTTCTTCATCCCCCGCTTTAATACGGACAAACAAAGCCTCCTTCTCCTCTTCTTTCAAGAGTGGAAGCTTCGCTGTATTCACACCACATAATTCAACCTTATTCAGAGCCATATTGAGAATCCTCCTAGACGAAAAATTTTAATCTAGTAAAATCATTCTCAATCTTCATGCTGGTTATTCTTATACCAGACAAATTTTACAAAGTTTTAGACCTTGACATTAAAAATTCCCTCATAGCATTTGGGCCGTCTGTCTCTGAATAATCCCCATTCCAGGCGCTCTTGCCTGATTTTTTCAAAATCAAATTCTGCAAATAAAATTTCTGTGCCACTTTTCGGGGCATGACCCAAAATATCTCCGGTCTCATCAGTAATAAAACTATTTCCATAGAATTCCAGGGAGGAGCTCTGCTGTCCATTTTCTATACATGGTGTCACTGTTTCCACCCCATATCTGTTGGCTGCTGCCACAGGCACGATATTGGCCGCCGCGTGCCCCTGCATGGTTCTCATCCAGTGGCCGGAGCTGTCGCAGTCCAGTATAGGCTCACTGCCTATGGCTGTGGGGTACAAAATGATATCAGCCCCTTTTAATGCCAGACAGCGGGCTGTCTCAGGAAACCACTGGTCCCAGCAGATACCCACGCCAATTTTGCCGTATCTTGTATCCCACACTGTGAACCCAGTATCTCCCGGTGTAAAATAAAATTTTTCCTGATAAAAATGGTCATCGGGAATATGGGTTTTGCGGTAAACTCCGAGCAGACTTCCGTCTGCATCCAGCACAGCCGCAGAATTATATAATACATTCCCTGACTTTTCATAAAAACTTACAATAATAACCAGTTCCAGCTCCTTTGCCAGCTTCTGCATCCTGCATACTGCGGGATTTTCCTGAACAGGGAGGGCATAATTATAATATGCGTACTGTCTTTCCTGGCAAAAATACTGCCGCTCAAACAACTCCGGCAGGAGAATAATCTTCCCGCCCTTATCTGCTGCCCGGCGCACATATTTTTCTGCATGTTCTATATTCTGTTCCACTTCCCTTGTACATTCCATCTGGATAACGGCAACTGTTGTCTTACTCATAATATCTCTCCTTATGATATCTGTCGTCTCACCCAGCAGCTATATCACCCTGTGGTATCTGCTGTGTTATACAGTGAATATTTCCTCCTCCGAGTAAAATAATGCGGCTGTCTATTCCTACGATTTCACGTCCATGACAGATTTTTTCTAAAATTTCCAGGGCACGCCCGTCACTCTCCGCATTGTCCCCGCCAAACTGGGGTACCAAAACAGAATCATTTGTAAAATAAAAATTGACATAACTGGCAGCGAGGCGTTCTCCCGCCTCCCGCATATCTTCCCCCGCCTCAAACTCATATCTGTCCACTTCCTCTTTTTTCACACAGACCGGGATATCCGGCACAGGCAGTTTGTGAATCACCAGTTTCCGTCCTCTGGCGTCTTTTTGGGTCTCCAGATAGTCAAAACAAGCTTTTGAAAGCTCATACTGCTCATCTTCTCTGTTGTCCGTCCATGCAAGGACTACTTCCCCCGGTGCCGTAAATGCGCACACATTATCCACATGCTCATTTGTCTCATCTCTGGAAATTCCCCGGGGAAGCCACAGAATCTTCTCAGCTCCCAGGTAATTTTTTAACTTCTCTTCTATCTGTGCTTTAGAAAGTTTAGGATTTCTCCCTTTACTCAACAGACAGCTCTCTGTGACAAGAACTGTGCCTTCCCCGTCAGAGTGAATGGAACTGCCCTCCAGCACAAAATCTCCCGCATCATAGCAGGAATAGCCCAGAGCCTCACAAACTCTTTTAGCTGCGGCATCATCCTTCTCCCATGAGGCATACAAACCGTCCGCTTCACCGCCCCATGCATTAAATTTCCAGTTCACTCCCCTGACACCAGAGCCATTTGTGACAAAAGTAGGGCATACATCTCTTGCCCATGCATCATCACTGTCTATGTCCAATATGAAAATATTGTGAACACAGCTTTTAGGGACAGCTTTTTTAATTGCTCTCCGAACCTCTTCTCTGTGATAGCCCTCTGCAAGCACATAGGCTTTTTCACTTTTTGCTATTTCACCGATTATCCTGCAAAATGCCCCCTGTGCTTCTGCCGGATTTTTTCCCCACTCCCCGGGCGCACAGGCCATATAATAAGGGTTCCTTTGTGAGGAGCAAATTCTGCGGGCATAAAATATCCGTCTTTTTCAGGTAAAGTTTCCAGTATCTTCATCAGGACAAACGCTCCTCTAAAATCTTTATAATCAAATTGTCTCACAAGCTCACATTCTCCATTTTTTCGGAGAAGAGCGATATCCGGGAGAGGCATCCCGTTGAAGGTATTATTTTTTACCATAGTGTAGATTGCCATATCCTCAAATATCAGTCTGTCACCAATCTGAGGCTGCACATCAAAACTGTATTCGCCTATGATATCTCCCGCAAGGCAGGTTCTTGAACCAAGCTTGCAGGTTACCGCCTTTTCACCGGGCAGACCACTGTTTTTCAATGGCGGGCGGTAGGGCATTTCCAGCACATCAGGCATATGGCAGGCAGCCGAGCCGTCCAAAATAAGGACGGGGGTATCCCACTCCACAACATCCATCACCTCTGTGATAAAATACCCTGCATTCAGAGCGATAGCTTCCCCCGGCTCCAGATATACCTTCACCTTGTATGTGTCCCGTATCCTGCAAATCAGTGTCTCCAGCGCTGCTCTGTCATATCCCGGTCTTGTAATATGATGACCGCCCCCCAGATTCAGCCATTTAATCTGGTGAAGGTATTTGCCGAACTTTTTTTCCACCTCTTCAAATGTTTCCACTAAAGGTGCCGCATCCTGCTCACACAAGGTGTGGATATGCAGCCCCTCCACTCCCCCCGGCAGCTCCTCAGGGAACTGTGACAAACGGATTCCCAGACGTGAACCGGGGGCACAGGGGTCATAAATATCATGCCCTTCCTGGGTGGAATATTCCGGATTAATCCGAAGCCCCACACTGGCTGATGATTTCTCCCACATCTCCCTGTGTTTTTCTAGCTGTGAAATGGAATTAAAGCTGATGTGGTCGCAGATAGTACAAAGCTCCCCCATCTCTTCCTCTGTGTAAGCAGGAGAAAACACATGGTTCTCCCCGCCCATCTCTTCTGCCCCAAGCCTTGCCTCATATAAACCACTGGCAGTCGCTCCCGCCAGATACTGCCGAATCAGGGGATAAGCCCTGTACATGGAGAATGCCTTCTGTGCCAGCAGAATGTGGCACCCTGTGTTCCTCTGCACTTCCGCCAATATCTGCAAGTTCTCTTCTAATTTTTTCTCATCAATAAGATAGACAGGTGTTTTCAGATTCTCTATCTTTAGCTCTTTCGTCTTCATCTCTTACTCCACAAGGGCCGGGTGCTCTTCCACTATCCATGGCAGTCCATATTGATTCAGCATATCCATAAACGGGTCCGGGTCCAGTTCTTCCAGATTCACCGCACCTTTTTTATTCCATGTTCCAGCTGCAACCAGTGCCGTTCCAATCATGGCCGGAACTCCTGTTGTGTAGCTGATTGCCTGACTGCCCACCTCTTTGTAGCACTCCTGGTGGTCACATACATTATAGATATAGATGGTTCTTTCTTTTCCATCTTTAATGCCAGTATAAATACACCCAATGTTGGTTTTGCCCTTAGTGCGGGGCCCCAGAGTTGCAGGGTCAGGCAGCAGTGCCTTTAAAAACTGGATAGGGACAATCTCTTTTCCGTCAAATTCGATAGGGCTGGTTGAGAGCATTCCTACATTCTCCAGGCATTTCATATGAGTCAGATAACTTTCCCCGAAGGTCATGAAAAATCGGATACGTTTCACGCCCGGCACATTTTTTGCCAGCGATTCAATCTCCTCGTGGTGGAGAAGGTACATATCTTTCTGCCCCACCTGTGGAAAATCATAGGACCTTTTAATTTCCATAGGCTCTGTCTCAACCCAATGTCCGTTCTCCCAGTAACTTCCGTTAGCGGAAACTTCGCGCAGATTGATTTCAGGGTTGAAGTTTGTAGCAAAAGGATAGCCATGGTCTCCCCCATTACAATCCAAAATATCAATGGTATGTATCTCGTCAAAATAATGTTTCTGTGCATAAGCCGTGAAAACACTGGTCACTCCCGGGTCGAAGCCAGAACCTAAGAGAGCTGTCAGCCCCTTCTCACGGAATCTTTCAGCATAGTCCCACTGACAGCTGTAATCAAAATATGCAGTAAATCCTTTTTCCCGGCAGCGTTTCTCATAAATCTCACGCCACTGGAGATTATCTGTATCCTCCGGCTCATAATTTGCACTGTCCACGTAATCTACACCGCACGCAAGGCAGGCTTCCATAATGGCAAGGTCCTGATAGGGCAGAGCAAGATTTAATACCACCTGAGGCTCATATTCCCTGATAAGAGCTGCCACTTCCTCCACAGAATCCGCATCCACCCTCGCAGTTGTAATTTTCACAGATGTCTTTCCCTCCAGTTTTTCCTTCAGGGCATCACATTTTTCTTTTGTCCGGCTTGCAATACAAAGCTCTGTAAACACACTTTCATTCTGACAACACTTCTGAATTGCCACAGAGGCAACACCGCCGCAGCCAATCACCAACACTCTGCTCATTTTACACTTCCTCCTCTTCTAGATAAATCCTCCACATATCTCGGCAGCATAAATGCTCCCGTATGCAGATTGGTCGTATAATAACTGGTTTTTATCTCTCTCTTCTTCCACCTTTTGGCATCCATATCTTTCAGGGGATGATATTTCTTTGAGGCAAACCCAAACAGCCAGATACCCTGCCGGGCAGGTTGGAATGTGTGCCTGATATACCCTGTTAATGGGAAAACTTCGGTACGCTTTCCTGTGCATAATCCGGCAGCTGTCCTCATCCTCATCATAGAAAGGACTGCCGTGCTGGTAAACCATGATGCCATCCTCACGGAGCGCCTGAAAGCACTCTCCCATAAAATTCTTTTGTAAATAACCCTGCGGCATGCCCCAAAGGGTCCGTACAGTCATTGATAATCAAATCATAGGCATCCTGCCTGGAACGTAAAAATTTCAATCCGTCCTCATAGTACATAGTCACCCTGGAATCGTCCAGCCCATTGGCACCTTCGGGGAAATGCTCCCTGCACGCATATACAAACAGCTGGTCAGGCTCCACCACATCAATCTGCTCTATTTCATCATAATAAGACAATTCTCTGGCAACACCGCCATCACCGCCTCCGAGCACCAGCACCCTTTTCACGGAAGGGTGGACTGCCATCGGGACGTGCACAATCATCTCATCATAAATAAATTCATCCTGTTCTGTAAAAATTACATTCCCGTTGGATGTCAGTATTTTTCCAAATTCAGGAGTTTCAAAAACGTCAATCCGCTGAAATTCACTCTGTGCGCTGAACAACTGCTGCTCCACACGAATGGAAATTTTCACGTTGCTGGTGTGCATCTCACTAACCCAGAAATCCATTTCCCTGTCCCTCCTTTAACACATTTAACCGGGAAACGTCTGAGCTTTCCGGTCCCTGCATAGAACACCCCTTCTCCTTGGCGAACTGGATGTAGTCTATAAGTTCCTTTGTAATCTGTTCCCCCGGTGCCAGAATAGGGATTCCAGGGGGATAGCACATAACAAATTCCCCACAGATTTTCCCTGCGGTCTCCTCTATGGGAAGGCTTTCTTTCAATCCATAAAAAGCCTGCTGAGGTGTCATCACCACTTCAGGTGCGATATATTCTGCCAGAAACAGCGTTTTCTTGGGTTCCCTGTAGAGTCTTTTAATGTCAGCCAGGGCGCCCACCAGACGCTCCACATCCTGAATTCTGTCCCCTATGGAAATATAGGCAAGAATATTACTGATATCTCCAAATTCAATCTGAATATCATATTCATCCCTCAGCAAATCATAAACTTCTATTCCCGCAAGACCTATATCACGTGTGTAGACAGCCAGCTTGGTTACATCAAAATCGAAAACACTTCCGCCATTCTTTAATTCCGAGCCATAAGCATAGTAACCGCCGATGCTGTTGATTTCTCCTCTGGCATATTCTGCCATCTGTGCCACCTTTTCAAAGGTTTCCTCCCCCCTGAGTGCAAGGTTTCTTCTGGAAATATCCAGACTGGACATGAGAAGATATGAGGCGCTGGTTGTCTGGGTCAGATTAATAATCTGGGCCACGTAGCGGGCATTCATCCCCGGGCCTGTCAAGAGCAAGGAACTCTGGGTGAGACTGCCGCCTGATTTATGCATGGACACCGCCGCCATATCCGCTCCGGCTTCCATCCCGGAGCATGGAAGATTCTTTCCAAAATACAGATGGGTTCCGTGAGCCTCATCTGCCAGCACAAGCATCCCGCTTTTGTGTGCTATTTTCACAATGGTCCTGATATCAGAGCATATCCCGTAATAAGTCGGATTATTGACAAATACCGCGGCGGCATCCGGGTGCTCTTTGATTGCCTTCTCCACATCCTCAGGCTCCATTCCCAGAGGAATGCCCAGCTTCCTGGTCCACCTTGGGGTCTATATACACCGGGACGGCACCGCAGAGTACCAGTGCATTGATTACACTTTTATGTACATTTCTGGGCAAAATAATCTTATCCCCGGCTTTGCAGGCTGAAAGCACCATAGTCTGAACAGAAGAAGTGGTTCCTCCCACCATCAGAAAAGCGTGGGCTGCCCCAAATGCGTCTGCCGCCAGCTCTTCCGCCTCTTTTATGACAGAGACAGGGTGGCAGAGGTTATCCAGGGGTTTCATAGAATTTACATCAATCCCTACACATTTTTCCCCCAATAATTGTACCAGTTCGGGATTTCCCCTGCCCCTTTTGTGGCCGGGTACATCAAAGGGGACTACCCGCTGTTTTCTGAAACGCTCAAGTGCGCTGTAAATTGGTGCCTGTAATTGTCGTTTTTGATCCATTCCTCCACCTCCTCTTCTGCGAAATATCCTGTTTTTAGAGAAATCATCTGATTTAGTCAACTTTAATTGACAACACAAAAAGGTAGTGCGCAAAAGCAGCACTACCTGTTATATACATTATGTTTTCCGAAAACTTTTACCTGATTTTACAGATAAAATAATCCGCACAGTGTATACAGTCAATCATTGTCCTCTCATCAGAGTCTATACAGCAAATATACTTTTACTACTCCTCTATTGAACATTTCACAAGTGGTATGCATTTGCAAGGTTATAAATAACCATCTTATAAAACTGAGCTTTTAACTCGATCAATATGTGGCGCTATCGCCACCCGCGGCAGCGGCCAGCCCTGTCCGATGAGCTTTTAGACAGAATCTCTGTCTGGCCTATATTTGCATGATAGTACTGATTGCCGTATCTATGCATGACACAGTTATTCTAGCATATATGACCTAAAAGTCAATAGAAAAATTTCATTTTTTATTCCCAGCTATCCCATTTATCTGCCAGATTTTGAATCTGACCTTCAAATTTTGCCTTGTCTTTGTTTGCAATTCCCTGGTTTTTGTAGATAACATCCAACAGGCGTTTTCCTGCTGCAACCAGTCTGTCAAAGGCAGCGTCAGCTTTCTTCTGAGCTGGTTTCTTTTGCTTTCACTGGTATGCGCACACCCTCACTGACAATTTGATTTGCAGCTAAGTCAAATTGCCCGTCCGGGAATGGTGCCCAGGCAGGATGACCCAGCCTCTCCTGAACGGTATTGGCAAATTCCTCTGCCACTGTATCCTCGCCGTGAACTACAAATACCCGGTCAATGGGTGTCTTAAATCCGCCCAGCCAGGCTAAAAGTCCATTCATATCCGCATGGCCGCTGACACCGTGAAGGCTCTCAATTCTGGCGTGAATTTCAATAGGCTCGCCAAAAAGTCTCACATTCTTCTCCCCGTCCAGAATTCTTCTTCCCAGAGTTCCGTTTGCCTGATAACCCACAAACAAAATCGTACATTCTTTTCTCCACAAATTATGTTTCAAATGGTGGCGGATACGCCCGGCATCACACATTCCGGAGGCAGATATAATGACTTTGGGCTTTTCAATTGTGTTAATCAGCTTAGAATCCTCGCTGGTAACAGCAGTCTTAAGTCCTGGAAATATCAGAGGATTGATGCCTGCATTGACTAATTGAAGTGCCTCTTCATCAAAACATTCTCTCATGTTTTTTGTAAATATCTTTGTCGCCTCAATAGCCAGAGGGCTATCCACATACACTTCAAAATCGGGGTATTCTTTCAGCAGGTTCTCTTCTTTAATCTCCCTGATGAGATATAGCAACTCCTGTGTTCTTCCCACTGCAAAAGAGGGGATAACCACATTTCCGTTTTTATCAAAAGTCTCCTTGGCTATCTGCACAAACTCTTTCTTATAATCCACCTTCTCTGTAGAATGAACTCTGTTCCCATAGGTAGATTCCACTACAACATAATCTGCCGACTCTGTATAGCTGGGGTCCTTGATAATCGGCTGGTTAAGATTTCCTACGTCCCCTGAGAATACAATCTTCTTTGTGACATCCCCCTCTGTAATCCACACTTCAATACTGGCAGAGCCAAGTAAATGCCCTACATCTGTAAAGCGTACCTCAATCCCTTCACACAGGCGGATGCGCTCTTTATATCCGCATGGAACAATTAAACCAATGGTATCCAAGGCATCCTGCACTACATAGAGCGGCTCATACACAGGCTGTCCGGCCCTGCGTCCTTTACGGTTGCGCCATTCTGCCTCGAATTCCTGGATATGTGCACTATCCTGCAGCATAATATTGCACAAATCTGCTGTCGCATAGGTAGTAATAATCTGCCCCTTAAATCCCCTCTTTGTAATCAAAGGCAATAGTCCTGAATGGTCAATATGTGCATGTGTCAAAAGCACATAGTCAATCTCATTCTCTGAAAACGGAAGCCCCGGGTTCTCATATAAATCAGGTCCCTGTTCCATGCCGCAATCCACCAGAATGTTCTTTCCTGCCGCCTGCAGCAGATGACAGCTTCCTGTCACTTCATGGGCAGCTCCTATAAATCTCAGTTTCATAATACCTACCTCCTCGTTTTTTTGCACAATGGCTTATTGTCAATCTCTTTAAATTTCCTAACCTGTTTCTCCCCGAATCATCTGTCTGGAAGTATTATAACCCAAAAATGATAATAAAATCATAGCTAATGTACTCTCCTTTGTCCGAATTTGATAGAACAATTATATACCTTTCCCACTCTCCTTTACAACAAAAAAATCTGATTTCACAATCACTTAACGATTATAAAATCAGATTTCCAGTCACATCAAAATTGTATTAAGTTTTTCATTCCTATACCTTATTGAACATTCATGATTTAAGAAGTATATCTTCTTGAATATTCGTGATTTAAGAAGTATATCTTATCATTTCACGTTTTAGTCTCTGCATGATTTTTTTCTCCAGCCTGGATATGTATGACTGAGAAATTCCAAGCAGGTCTGCCACTTCCTTCTGGGTCTTTTCCTCCCCCTCAGGATTATCCAGGCCAAAACGCATCTTTACAATCATTTTCTCCCTGCTGGATAATTTATTAATGGCTTTGACCAGAAGCTTTCTTTCTGCTTCATTCTCTAAGTCCTTATATATTGTATCCTCCTCCGTGCCCAATATATCGGACAAGAGAAGTTCATTCCCATCCCAGTCCACATTCAAAGGCTCGTCGATGGATACTTCCATCTTAGTTTTACTGTTCCGCCGCAAATACATCAAAATTTCATTTTCAATACAGCGGGACGCATAAGTGGCAAGCTTTATATTTTTTGCAGGATTAAAGGTATTAATCGCTTTAATCAACCCTATGGTACCAATAGAAATCAAATCCTCTACCCCTACACCTGTGTTGTCGAATTTCTTTGCTATGTACACAACCAGCCTCAGATTATGCTCTATCAAGAGCTTTTTAGCCTCCTGGTCATATTCTGAGCCAAGATGTTGTATCACCTCTGTCTCCCGTTCCGTCTCCAGAGGGGCGGGCAGCACCTCGGAACCTCCAATATAATGTATTTCTTTATGATTTGGGAAAAAAATACTTCTGATATCAGGTATTACCTTTAGTTTAAACTGCTGGGGTACTGCTATTTTTACAACCATTTTATATGCCTCCTAATAAGTCCGGATTTAAAATCATCTGATACTCTTCTTGTTCTGAAACGCGCTCCTCGCAAACTCCGATGACTGGATTTTCTATCCACTGCTCTTTTTCCAGGTGGACACACATTCTCCTTATACGGAATACGGGCATAATACTTTCCTTCCCCACCGTTCTGTATGGTATGTAATGAAATCCGTTTTTTACATCCTCATCTGTCAATATAGATTTTGCCAGAGCCTTATCTACTACACTGACCGGTTCTCTGGACACACTGTCTTTCAAACCATTTCCAGTGTCAATTAACGCATTTACTTTTTTTTCGCCAGCATCAGTGTACAGTGTAATCTCGCATATTTTTTTCTGCAGTTCCTTCTGCGCTGTAAGAAATCTCCAGATTCCTTTTATCAGATAATAACAGCCTACGGCTGACGCAAAAAACAGACTTCCTATCCGCACATATGGATGAATCGCCTGCAGAATTCCCCCAAATAAGAAGGATGCGATATACAACAGACCAAATGCTTTCAAAAACTGTCTCTTTCCTTTAACTCTTAATCCAGTTTTAATCATTATGGTATTGATCACTACGTGGAATATGATAAATTTTACGGCGGCGGGCAGCGGCACGGCTATTACAGCACATGTCAGCCCTGACCCCAAAGCTCCCCCTAAATAAATGCGTCCATGTGTGGTAGGACATTTCAGCATTTGATTTACAGTCAGAAGCAGAAGGGAATCCATCATAAAATTCACAAGAAATAACACGTCTATGTATAGCTCATAGTACATGCTCCACCCTCTTTCTCGTTGGTACTAAATCGATTTGGCACTCAAGCAAGATTCATTATAAATGGATTACCCTTGAAAATTTGTCAGATGATGACGGGAAAAACACGAATTGTTTCGACATAAGAGGTATAAAAACAAATACAGTCCAGCCACAGGTTGAATTTCCTGTAGCCGGACTGTATTAAAATTTATGCTTTTTAAAGTTCTTAAGTATGACTCTATACCCTTTTTCCATACTCCTTGAAACTCATTAACTTCAAATCCTTTTCACTGATGATAAGATTTTGTTCTCCTCCTATTAATTCCATCGGCCACTCAATTCCAATATCTGAGTCATTCCACATTATTCCATCGTCATATTCACCATAAAACACTTCATCACATTTGTAACTTACCACAGAGTCTTCAAGGGCAAGATATCCATGTCCAAAATAAGCCGGTATAAATAATGTGTTCGTATTATCAGCAGTTAAATCAAATCCCCTCCATTGACCATAAGTCGGCGAATCTACCCTCAAATCAACTATTACATCATATACATGTCCACTAATACAGCGAACAAGTTTAGCTTGTTGTTTGACTAACTGAAAATGTATTGCACGGATAACACCACGTTTAGAAAAGGTGTAAAAGGTTTCCTTCAAATCATGTTGAATCCCATTATTATGAAAAATATCAATGTTATAATCCTTAATCAATCCCCCTCTATCGTCTGTAGCATAGAATGGTTTAATCAAATATGAACCTTTTAAATCAAGTTCTTGAAATTCAAATTTTTGCAGCATTTCTTACTCCTCTAATCTAATAACTACACAGCCTACATTCAATTTAAATAAATTTATCCTTTATTTCTTCATACAATGACAACGTTCGTTTAATCACCATATCCATATTATAATACTTAAAATCCGCCAGTCTTCCACAAAGAATAAGATTTTGAAATTGTTCTGCATATGACTCATATGTTTTGTATATCTGCTGGCTTGCTGCGGTGAGAACGGGATAATAAGGCTCATTTCCGCTTGTATTATCAGGGTCATAACTCATAGGAAATTCACGCGCTATTACCGTTTTATTCCCAGCTTCCTGATATGGAAGCTTTGTATATTCTGTTATTCTGGTAAAATCGGCCTCTGCCGGATGCGCGACAATAGCCACATTTTGGTAATCCTTTTGCAAATAATATTCATATTCAAAGTGCAAGGACCTATAGGGCAAATGACCATATATATAACCAAACAACTCGTCAATAGCACCAGTGTACACAATCGGTACCTGCCTGCCATCAAACAGCACATGACTGTTTTCAATATCAACACTAATATGTTCCCTTGCATCTTTCCCTAATATCACTGAAATATTAGAATGGTTCAGCAGATTATCAAATAAACCTGTAAATCCTTCGCTTGGAATGCCCTCATATTTATCATAAAAGTATGTGTCATTATAGTTAAAAACAATGGGAACTCTTTTTAAAACAGAGGGATCTATTTCTTCTGGTTTTATCCCCCATTGCTTAGCTGTATAGAGCCTATAATCCCGGTCAAACAAAAATTCTGCATAACTCTTGATGTCTTCATCCTCACTATTCAACATTTCTAACACTGTTGCAGATTCCTTCTGATAGTAATTGAGTAATTTTGCTTTTAATTTTTCTGCTTCTTTTACATCATAAAACTGATCAATGGTTTTAAAATTAAACGGCGAGGGAGTAGACACACCATCTACAACGGCTTCACATTTCAGCCGATATTCATTCAGAGTACAATACTTGGATAAAAACTCAAACACGTCATCAATATTCGTGTGAAATGTGTGAGGGCCATATTTCTGCAGCCTAATTCCATTATCATCAACATAATCATACATATTCCCACCTATATGATTCCGTCTCTCAATGATTGTAACTCTCTTGCCAGCCTCTGCAAACTTTCTAGCCATAATACCTCCGGCAAATCCGGCACCAACAATTATAATCTCATTTTCTTTCATTCTTCACATTTATCCTTGCATTTTTATCCATTCCATTGTCATTTCAATTCCCTCAGAAAAGGGAATTTCTGCTTTGAATGCACAGTCTCGCTCCGTTGCTTCGGTATCAAATATATCAAGCGGCATATTTGTTCCCGTAAAAGGAATATCTCCAAACATTGGAGTTATATCTGGTGCTAAAGTATGATATATTTCCAAAATAAACTCCTTTAATGGCCGGGCATTTGAACTGCCTATAATATATTCACAAAACGGTCTGCCATTTTCAGATATTTGATAAAATGCTCTGGCTACATCTGTCACATAAACAAAATCATAATTCTGAGTTGCCGCTGTAAATTCCGCCCGTTCTTTTTCAATAATCTTCCTCAATGTCGAATTCACAAAACGTGGAGAGTATTCTCCAGCGCCATATGCATTCGTAATCATAGGCCACACCAGTTCAATCCCAATGTCAGCCGCAACAGACTTACACATACAATGAGCAACATGTTTACCCATACCATAAATATACCCCATGCCAGGATGGCTGCCCTGAGAATGAACCGCAGCTTCTACTTCATACTCCATAATACTTCCCGCACCAATAAAGCGGGTACAGCCCAGCTCTTTTGCAACCTTCATGCACTCAACTGTATTGAGTGCATTCTTCATTTGGAGATTGTAATCAACTCTGTCTGTACCAGAAGCTCCAAACCATGCAAAATGTATAAATGTATCATATAGCTTTGAAGGGATTTGTTTCAACATATTAATTCTATCATCAATATTGCACTGTATATAAATCAAATTTTCATGTTTTTTGAGCCTCTTAGGTGTTTCTCCCCTGCCAAGTGCAAGTACCTGAACTCCCTTTTCTAAAAAATACATTACAGTATTACTGCCAATAAAACCATCTGCACCTGTAATTATTACCTTTTTCATCACACCGTTCCCTTTCAAAGTCCTTTTATGCATCCAAAAACATTTTGATTTGTTTATCCATACAACTTCTTATATCCTGTCCTGCCCCCCAGCATTTACTCCATTCAACTACCATTTCTATGGCAGTATCCAGACTCCATCTGGGTTTCCAATTAAATGTAGATTTCAATTTTGAACAATCAAGCTTTAAGAAGTTTGCCTCGTGTGGTCCATCAGAGTGCCTGCATACCCATTTTACTCCCTCTCCCCATTTATTTACAAAAAGTTCAACTAAATCACCTGTCTGAAAACAATCCGAGTCATCCGGCCCCACATTATAGCAGCCTGCGTATCGTCCATCTTCATACTGTTTTGCTGAAATCATCAGATAAACATATAATGGCTCGAGAACATGCTGATATGGTCGGGTGGAAAAGGGATTTCTCACAATAATATCTTCATGCTTCATCGCAGCACAAACACAATCGGGGATTATCCTGTCATTTGCAAAATCACCTCCGCCAATGACATTTCCAGCCCTGGCAGTAGAAATAGGCACACGATTATCACTAAAGAAACTCTTTTTATAGGAGTCAGTTACCAGCTCTGAACAAGACTTAGAATTAGAATATGGGTCATACCCATTTAGTTCTTCATTTTCGCGATATCCCCACTCCCACTCTTTGTTTAAGTATACTTTATCTGTGGTAATATTCAAAAAGGATTTCACACTTTTACTAGTTCTAATACATTCCAAAATATTGACCGTCCCCATAACATTTGTCTCGTATGTGTAAATGGGGTTTGTGTAACTCTCCCGAACAATTGGTTGTGCGGCAAGATGAAATACAAGCTCTGGCTGAGACCTGTCAAATGCATCTTTCAGACTCTCATAATTTCGTATATCACCAACTACGGAATAAATATCTTTTTCAATATCAGCAATTTCAAAAAGTGAAGGTGCCGTAGGAATATTCAGCGAATAACCCGTTACTATAGCACCTGCATTTACTAACATTCTGCAAAGCCAAGAGCCTTTAAAGCCCGTATGGCCTGTTATAAATACTTTTTTCCCTCTATAAAAATCAAGATTCAATTTAATCCTCCTAATTTAATCCCATAATTTCCAGGGAGCTTGCTTAGTTGCCCAAAGTTCTTCTAACTTCTGTTTTTCTCGCAAAGTATCCATGCATTGCCAGTACCCTTTATGAACATGGCCCATTAATTGATGCCCCTGCACCAATCCATCCATAGGCTCCTTTTCAAAAATTGTGCTATCTCCCTCAATGTAGTCAAAAAGTGCCGGTTCAAATATCATAAATCCTATATTAATTAAATCACCATCTAAGTCTGATTTTTCACGGAATGCCCCAACAACTCCATCATTTGCGACATTAAGAACTCCCTTATTCTGTCCAAAATTATATACTGATACTGTACCTATTTTGCCGTGGGATTTGTGATAATCTAGGAGTTCTTTAATATTTACATCTCCTACCGCATCTCCGTATGTGAGCATAAATGTCTCATTTCCGATATAATCCCGAATCCGTTTCACTCTTCCACCAGTCTGAGTTTCCAAGCCTGTATCAACAACTGTGACCTTCCAGGGTTCAGCATATTTATTATGTACAAGTACTTCATTTCCTTTTGTGAAGTCAAAAGTGATATCTGATGTATGGAGAAAGTAATCCGCAAACCATTCTTTAATAACATGCTGCTTATACCCTGCACATATTATAAATTCATTAAATCCATAATGTGAATAGACTTTCATTATATGCCACAGAATTGGCATTTCTCCTATTTCAATCATAGGCTTAGGTTTAAACTGTACTTCTTCTGATATACGGGTTCCAAAGCCACCTGCTAAAATAACAACTTTCATAAATTTGCTCTTCCTCTTTCGTCACTTGGTACATTCTTATTCCTACATTACCTTTTTTCAATCCCAATCACAAACTCTTCTGCCGTCAAGCGCATCAGACATTCTTCTACTCTATCTTCTGGCACACAGCCAGCTAACAAGGCTTTTAAAGCTTCAATATCGCCCTGTGACACCTTCCCTGTTCTCGCCTGACAGAACTTAACAGTTCCTATTTTCTCCAATTCCTTATATAAAACTTCCAATGGGATATTTAATGAAAATTGTGGATTATAAACCTCTCTCTGTCCCAAGATATTCAGAAATTCCGGCACTCCCAAAGGATTTAATAATGATATAATAATAAACCCGCCCTTTTTAGTCAAAGAAAACACATCCTGAATAATCTTTTGGGGCTCATGATATTGATTTATAGGTTTTCCAATAATACTATAGTTAAAATGACTTTCTAAAAAATAGTCCTTTATAAATTCTTCCCTGTCACATGCCACAATGCCAGAACTAATTGTTTTCAAATCAGCTACATACCTGTCTTGTTGTGTAAAAGCAGAAATTTCAGCATCCCATATTTCATATTTTCTTAAATGGTTTTTAATATCTAATGCCGGTGTGCCGCAACGTACATCTATTCCCAGTATTTTTGCATCTTTTATGTTCGATGGTTCAATATATTCCAAAATATCAAAACAAAAATTATTTACATCATCCCATGCATCAATACCATTCCATTTATCCCGAAAAATATGCCGGTCAACTTCCAAGGACTGCTGAAGAGCATCTAATTCTTTTTGAGGCTTTAGCTTTACAGGATGGTCATGATGCACCCAGGTATCTCCCAGCAATATTGCTTTATATCCTGCACGCCGCACACGAAATGTCACATCGTCATCGCAGAAATTGTGAAAGAATGCAGGATCCAGCAAGGGAAATCCTATAGCAAACAAGGTTTCCTTTCTAAATAATGGAGCAATGGTAATAAGACGCAGCCTTTCCTGCCAATCTTTAGGATTACTCCGATTGAACTCCGCTGCCTTCTTCTGCATCTGCTGTTGAGAAGAAAATTCAATGCTTACCTGTTGCCCATTGCTGGTATTAGATGACATGGGAACTACCATTCCTATGCTAATATCAGATTCAGCACAAATCAGCATATTTTTCAACCAATTTTCAGTAACCACAATATCATTTTGAACAAAAACCATATAGTCTCCTATATCCCGAAACTCTAGATAAAGAAATGGCTGCAAAACTTCCATGTTTTTGGAGATTTTTATGATTTTTTTCTTTGCAAAAGATATAGATGCAAAATATTCCAATGTCTCATCATCGGACCCATTATCAATAAGAAGAAGATTATAATCAATGTCTTTTGTGTACTGTAGAATACTCTCAACACATCTTTTTGTCTTATCAATTCTATTATATGCAACCACCACAACAGTCACTTTCGTCCCTGTTTGTGAGCGTTGTGACTCGGCCATTCCTCTTCTGTTCTCTAACAAGGAATTCTGCATCGTCCTAGGCTTGCCTTCATCTGTATTAATATAAAGAATATTGTCGTTCATTTATCTTTTCCTCTCCAAAGTATGGTTCAATCAAACTGCGTACAAAACAAATTTTGTAGGAATCAGGTTTTCTCCATAATATCTCATATAAAATTTATAAGAGCTGTCCATCTCTGCTATCATTTGCGGCACTTTCCAGATATCTTCATAATCACAGGAAGTGTTAATTGCCAGTTTCGGATGTTCCTCCTGGATGTGTCTTTTACAATTTTCCAGGATTCCCTGAACAGAGCCGGGTACATCAATTTTAATAAAATCAACTCTCTCCTGAATCTCTTCATCCAGATTTATATTTTCCAGCTTCCGTCTCCAGCAATACAACGTTTTCGTTCTCTGAGATTATGTCTTTTAACTTACTTAATTCTTCTTTATTGGATTCAAAGCAATAAATTTTGTGATACTCTTCTCCATAAGAATATAAAAATCCATTTAACCCTTTTCCGTCTTTTGCCCCTACATCCACAAATATGCTCTGATTACAGGAAGGGATAATATCCAAATCAAAATAAGGAACTCCGCCTTCTTTTACCACAGACAGCACTCTTTTCTCTAAGTTAACCCAATTCTCCAGAATGCCATATAATGCCTGTCTGGAGCGGTTGTCCTCAAAGATATTGTAAAGCCATAATAATTCCTCCCGGTGCTGCTTCAGAGTCTGAGCTCTGCTGCAAAATGCGGCATATTTATCCGATTCGGGGGAAAGACCACCCAGCAATGAAGATGAATTAATTCCGGCCAGCAGTAATTGGTAGTCTCCTTCCGTTTCCTTTTTCATCAGAGAGAGGCTGCCCCGCATACGATTAATCAATTCCTCCTCTGAAAGCTGGTCCGCGCACTCCATAATTGTCAAAAAATTATAGTCTATGCGGTTCAATATAGGAGTATCTGGATATTTAGCTCTCATATCTTCTGCAGAAAGCTGCCAGGAAATATCACTCTTTTCTTTTAACCACTCCTGCTCCTCCTGTGTCATGGTGGAGAATAACTCCTCCTCCAACTCAAGATAAGAGGCTATCTTTGCCTGTTTTAGTACAAACAGACGGTCTCTTAAATCCGAAAAGTCATACAGTTTTGACAGGAATTGATATGCCGCGGATGCAGTTGTTCCCTTATCCTCCGCAAAAAGATTAAGTAACAATAAAAGAGGCTTTTCTTGTTTCTTATTTCCGCGGAGTGTTATCGTACCGTACCGTACAGACTGGGACAAGTTTCCTAACTCTTTATGTGCTTCTGCAAGGGATTGATATACCTCCTCCAGGTTGCTGGTAATGTATAAGGTATCATTACCGCTATATCCTTCCATCTTTTTCAAAGCCAATTCCAACCAATAGACTCCGTCCTGAAACTTTCCCTGTCGAACCATATAGAATCCCATCCAATATTCCATATCCGGGCATAATATCTCTGTTTTCTCAAACTGAGCATACACTTCGCGAATCTCTGTTTCAGAATCAGAGTTGTTTTCAGACACCATAATCCTTATAAGCATGCAAAATGCTGCAGTTACACGGGAGCTAGTGTAAGTTCTTCATAATGAGCAATAACCTCCCTATAGACCTCTTTTGCTTTCTCCAACTCGTTGCCTATAACATAAACATCTCCCAGGTAAGATAAATTATCATAATCCTCGGGATTTTCTTTCAAAATGTTGATAAGAATATCCTTATTTCTTATTACTTTATCTTTTTCTTCATAGGCACTTGACGTGTAGCCTGTATGGTAAATAGGAAAAAGAGTGTCTGTCCTGACTTCTGTCAGCATTTTTCCATCCGTACGAAACAAATTTTCATGAATTCTATTCTTATAGCGGATTAAAGGAGTGTTTTGAAAGACTCTCTGCTGAACTGTAGTGCTGAATATTCTTCCATCCCCATCCAAATTCAACAGAGGGCAGGTTACAAGATCCGCAATTATATTTTGTGAGGTAAGATTTTCAAGATATTTTTTAAGTCCTTTTGCATCTTTCGGGGTGAAATATTCATCTGCATCCAAAAAAGCAATCCAATTACCAGACGCCTGTTCCAACGCATAATTCTTCGCCGCCGCAAAATCATTGTTCCACTCATAATGATAAATTTTAGCCCCCATCTGCTGAGCTATCTCCACGGTCCTGTCTGTAGAGCCAGTGTCTACCACAATCTGTTCACACACAACGCCCTTCCCCCAGGATAGTGCCTTCTCTATATTTTTTTCTTCATCTTTGACAATCATACATTGTGAAATTCGTACTTTATTCCCCATTCTCCTATTGCTCTCCTGTCCTGCTTTCATCTCCAACAAACAAAGGGCTGCACACAGCAGCTATTCATCAGCTAATGTGGCAGCCCCCTGTATATCTTATTTTTGACTGATACTAAAAATAATTACTGTAATAACTGAAGAACTCCCTGTGGAATCTGATTTGCCTGTGCAAGCATAGCCTGTGAAGCCTGTACCAGAATGTTATTCTTCGTGTAAGCCATCATCTCTTTTGCCATGTCAACGTCACGGATACGGCTTTCTGCAGCAGTCATGTTCTCTGATGTTACACTCAGGTTGTTGATGGTGTGTTCCAGACGGTTCTGGTTAGCACCAAGATCACCACGTGTGCTGGATACTGTATTGATTGCATCTTTAATCTTATCCACTGCAGCCTTTGCATCTACCTGATTTGAAACATTGATTTCTCCAAGTCCTAATGATTTTGAAGACATGTTGCTGATTTTTACTGATAACTGGTTGAATGCTTCTGCTGTATCACCAATCTGAAGTGTAAGATCTCCAGCTTTAGCTACTGTGCTAGTTGCTGCAACGTTAGAAGTAATAGTTGCGTCCTGACCTTTTACTTTAACTGCACTTGCAATGCTTGTTGCATTTGTTGCCTCAGTTACAGCGTTAATAGCTTTTGCGATACCATCAGCAGTAGTGCTAGCGTCTGAACCAATAGTAATTGTCAATGCACCTGTAGATGAGTTGAAAGTTGCTGACGGAGCAGCTGTACCAGAAGCTGATGTTATTTGAACTGTCTTAACATTAGCATTAAGTCCTGAAATAGAGAAACCACCGATATCTACTGTAGCATTTGCTGTACCGGAAAGAGAACCATCCAGCAAGTTAATTCCGTTGAAGTTTGTTCCTTCGGAAATTCTGTCGATTTCTGATCTCAGAGAAACGATTTCTTTCTGAAGATTTTCACGGTCTGTCTTATCAGCATATGTTCCGTTAGCAGACTGGTCAGCCAGCTCTACCATACGATTTAACATAGAGTGAACTTCTGTCAATGCACCTTCTGCTGTCTGTACAAGAGAAATACCATCATTAGCATTCTTCTGTGCTGTCTCAAGTCCTGTAATCTGTGCACGCATTTTTTCAGAAATAGCAAGTCCGGCTGCGTCATCACCTGCGCGGTTGATTTTGTAACCAGATGATAATTTTTCCAGGTTCTTAGAAACTGAACCATTGTTGTTTGTTAAGTTACGATATGAGTTTAAAGCTGCGATATTGTGTTGAATTCTCATAGAAAATACCTCCTTGTGTTTTACGGGGACATCCTTTTCCCCCTGTTTCTTATAGTGTTTAATTTATCTCAACTGCCCCGACCGGTCTGAAGAGGACAGGTGAAATCTTCTTTTGTTGAGACCCTTTTTGCGTCCTAATCATAATATCGTCATGAAGAATTTTTACATAAGCTATTTTTTTAACTTTTTTAATTTTTTTACTTCATTCCCTCTTTTATAACCCTCAGCGCATTGCCCTGCATAATTTTGTCTAATTGCCGTTCTGTAATTCCATGCCTTTTCATTGTCTCCCACACCAGTCCCATATCCCGCACATGCCCGACCCACTGCTCGCGCACTTCATTTTCAAATCCATCCAGGTCGGTTCCTACTGCAGCAACATCTTCTCCCCCTGTCCGAATCATATGTACCGCGTGGAGGGCGATATCATCTAACACCGCCTTTCCATCTTCTTTTAAAAATGGAGGGAAAAAATTCAGCCCCGCGGCTCCGCCTGTCTCCCCCAGCGCACGAATCATCTCATCTGTAAGATTTCTTGGGTGTCCGCAAAGTGCTCTGGCGTTGGAGTGGGATGCACATATGGGCACTGTGCTTGTTCTGATACAATCCCAAAATCCCCCGTCAGACAAATGGGAAGTGTCCACCAGTATGCCCAGCTCATTCATCCGTCTCACCGCCTGAATTCCAAATTCAGTCAATCCTTTTTCCATAATAGCTTTATCTCTTGAATTGGGGTATCCAAGACAGTTGGCGTGATTCCACGTCAATGTTATCAGGCGGATTCCTGATTTATACAGGTCATCAAGCCTTGAGAGCTGCCCCGAAATGACACCGCCCTCCTCCACTGTTTTTATTGCAGAAATTACTCCTCTTTTTTTATTTTCCATGATGCCAGCATAATTACATGCCACCTTTATTTTCTCATTCTGTTCACGGTCTGTCCGCTCTGCCATCTCCAGCACAGACAGATAAGCCCGCTCCCAGGCTGACTGTGACACTTCACCGGGCTTCCGCCCTGGTGCCCTTAATTCTTTTACTGTGTCATTGCTATCCTCAAAAGATGCTGCATTCACAAAACATGCGAAAAACTGGGCCAAAGTTCCTGATTTCTCCAATCCTTCTATATTAACGTCCAAATTATTTTCTGCAAGAGTCTGACCTGGTGCAGCCTTTATCAGCTTACTAATTGTATCACAATGCATATCTACCAAATTCATCATTTTTTCACTCCTTTTCCAAAATAAAACTTCCTTTTGAGCATGGGGTATACTTCTTAAACTGCCAATGTTTAATGGAGGTATACTTCTTGAGCTACTAATGTTCAAACAGGTATGCTTATTGAACTTCTAATGTTCAATAAGGTATATTTTACCACATTTTTACATACCCTAGTGTATCCTACAGCAAATTGGGGAATAACTTTTATATCCTATGTTTAAAAAGGAGTGCTTATGAGACCAAAAATCGGAGTTGTTGTCTGCGGCCTTATGGATGACAGACAATTTGTAACCAATACTTATATCCAGTCCATCCGTTATTCCGGCGGGCTTCCCTTCATCCTTCCCTTAATACGTTCAGACAACGCCATCCAGGAGTATATTTCTTTTTGTGATGGTTTCCTATTCTGCGGAGGAGGAGACATCACTCCACTTTTATTTGGCGAGGAACCAAAAAACGGCATCGGCAAAACAGATATTACTCTTGATTTATTTCAGCTGCGCCTGATGAAAGCTGTTTTAAATACAAAAAAACCTGTTTTTTCCATTTGCAGAGGGATGCAGGTATTCAATGTCGCCTGCGGCGGAACGATTTATCAGGATATTTCTCTTCAGCCCGGCCGGCCCCTGAATCATATGCAGCAATCCTACTCCCGTTCAGAGGTAAGTCACAAAATTTATATTGAAAAAAATTCACAGCTGCGCAAATATATTGGCTCTCATTTGGAGGTAAACAGTTTTCATCATCAAACTGTGGGAATGTTGGGGAAAAATCTGGCTGCCTGTGCACATGCATCTGACAAAACAATTGAGGCTATCGAAATGCCATCCCATCCATTTGCAATCGGAGTGCAGTGGCATCCCGAATGTATGTACCGCACCTCATCCGAAATGAGAGAATTGTTTTCAGAATTTGTTCTCCACACCCGGCTTCGTCCGCCAGAATAATAATTAAATTTTTTAAAATCGGCGTATACTATTTATTTTTCAGGACATAATAAACCTCGAAAATATTATTTCTCAAAGGAGGCCAAATTATGTCCGATATTTCAATACTCGACTTACAAAACTTGCGTCATCTCATTGGCGGCTATGACACAACACATTGCAAAATGACTGATTATGCATCACAGGCTGAGGATCCTGAAGTGAAGAAACTTTTCCAGGATGCAGCCAATTCCGCAATGAAAAACAAACAAGACTTAATGAAATTTTTATAAGGGGTGACGTCTATGAATGAAAAAACAATGGTATCCGACGCCTTAGTCGGAGTGAATGGTGAACTCAAAATGTTTGGTGACATGATTCCACAGACAGAAAACAAGGAATTAAAGCAATGCTTAAAGCAGATCAGAAATGAATGCGAAATGTCTCAGGAAAAACTTTATCAGGTGGCAAGGGAAAAGAGCTACTATGTTCCCGCAGCAAAAGCAAGCCAGCAGGAAATTGAGCACGTAAAATCTATTCTCACACAACCTAAAACTTTCTAATCACTGCATAACTTCTCTATCTCGTTCAAAGGAATGGCGATAAATAAGAATGAATACAGGGCGGGCAGCATCAGCTGTCCGCCCTGTATTATGCCATTCAGAACTAAAATAACATTTCATTCTGAATCATTACCGAAAAGTCCCCCGCAAATTTCTTAAATCCACTCTTATATAGCTCTCCCATAGCCTGCTTTTCCAACATATCCAAAAGTCCTCCAAACCGATTCCCGGCAATTTCTATAGAAATTTCAGAAAAATATTCTGACATCTCTTTCGCTCCTGCTTCACTCAGCTTCAGATTATAAAGCTCCTCGCCGGCTATCATGCATGCAGCCGCCCTTATAAGGACAGGTCTGCATATATTTTCAAAATATAATTCCTCATAGTTAGGACGCACCATTTCCAAAAGACTCATAACACCTGCTCTGTTGAAATTTTGCAGAAATATCTGCTCATATTCTATTTCTGTCAAATACTCCAGAATCTTATCTATGCCTGTTTTATCATCTTCAGGTATCAAGGCAGGATAATCCAGTGTTAAAATATGATTCTGAGGCTCAAATCTGGGATCATATTTCAAAAAGAATGCAGGGATTCCTTTGATAATAGTTTCTCTGTAGTTTTTACAGCCGTAATCATCAAACTGTGGAATGATACGGTGATAAGTTTTCCTGGCCTTCTCCACCTTATCCAGCACAATGCGGTAGCCTTCTTCATAGGCCGTGACGCTGTCCACTTTCTTTCCCTCAAGCAGGGTATCACCAGCTCCGCCCTCACACTCTTGGATGCAGTATAAAGCGGCTTCCATAAGCTGTCTCGCAGTATTGTAGGAAACCGAAGTACTCTCATTTGACGTGTATCGCTTTGACAGTTTTGCCACAACAGGCAGTAATTCTTCCATTTTATATTCCATCTTATCACTCCCAAAACAATTCTTTCAAAACCTGCATATAAAGTTCCTTATCCCAGCGGGGTACTTCGTCGAACTGTGCATACTCCCCTGTTCCTCCACTTTCTTTGTAACCCTCATATCCCGCTCTGACTGCCGCAGTGAAATTTTCCATACAGGTTCCCTCCAGATAATCCAAATCCCCCGCACATACAGTTTCAAACTGCTCCCTCATAAATGCAAATATTTCATCATCTGTCATTAAATCCAGGGCGGCATTTTTAAACTCATAGAAAATGTCCTGCAGCCTTACTAAAGTCTCAAAATAGTTCTGTTGATTGATATACTGTGAATCACAGAACACATAAATCACTTTGTCTAAAATTCCATCCCCAAACTCAACACGTCCATGGGCTTTCAGACTTTGATTTCTGCATTCCATCAATTCCGTCATCTCTTTCTCCTTAAGAGACAACCCGAACTTTTCTGTTTTTTGATTCAATGAAGACAAAACCGACAGTTCTTCCTTTTGTTTCACCCGTTCCAAAAATTGAAAAATATCCTCTTCCATAGAACACCCTCCTATATGCAGTAAGTCATTATAGGTCTGTTACATTCAGCCAAGCCAGTGCAGCGCATGGTTGAACTATATCATACTTCCGCCGGGTATCCTTTACAAGTCTTGAAAAAAACATGTTTTTGTGGTATTATATATATAGGAAAATTTATCAAAATTCAAGTTTTATCACATTTCTCACTGCCGCATAAGTTACTCCATCCATCTTTACTTTTTCTTGAATCATTTTGCCCTTGGGGGCATATTTTTTTGCGGCTCGCTCACATACATTGTCCACCCCTGTTATCTGCTGTACAAATTCTGATGGGACACTGACTCCCTCCACTTTCTGCAATTCTTCAGCACTGTAGGTAATGAATGGAACTTTGTACTCTTTGGCAAGCTCCAGAATGCCAATCTCATTTTGTTTCAAATCAATACTGACAAATGCTTCAATCTGATTTGCAGACGCATCCACTGTTTCCAGAAACTTTTCCAGCCTTTGCTTTAATGCTTCTTTTCCCACTCCTCGTCTGCATCCAACTCCTATAACCAGATTTTTAGGAATCAGATAAAGGATACTCTCATCTCCACTTGGGTCTTTTATGCTGTCATCTACAACAGCAATTCCCAAAGACTGTCCGCATAATTCTTTAAAATCATGACAAATATACAGCTCATCAGGAACCTGTCCCTCCACTGGAAAACTACTGTAGAGTCCCACTCTCTCATCCCTCAGAACTGCAGCAGATATTTCCTTAGCAAGCTTCCTGCTCGCAATATGCAAATGATTATCTCTGGCAAAAACATCTACCGCAAATTTATTCTGCAAATCCGTAGCCGTAGTGATAACATTCTCCGCGCCAAGCTCACCTGCGAGAACACCAGACAATTCAACCGCTCCCCCAACATGACCCGAAAGCAAGGGAATGACATACCTGCCTTTCTCGTCTGTACACAAAACCGCCGAATCTGTATATTTATCTGCCACCCACGGGGCAATATGGCGAATCGCAATGCCAGCCGCGCCCACAAACACAAAAGAGTATTCTCCCCAATGCTGACCTATCCACTGTTTCAAATTCGCAGGCAGGGGCTGTATTGCAAATTGCTCTGCAAAACGTTCTATGGTGTAACTCTCACATGCATATCCTCTCTGTAAAAGCATCTTGCTGACTCTGCTGTTCTGCTTGCTTCCTGCTTCTGTAAAACTAAATATGGCAATCTTATTTCCCATCCGCTTTCCCCTGTCTCTTACTTTTATTCGTTATACCATCATTTACTTGATTATAGCATCTTTCTAACTTGTTGTGTATCTGTATGTTCCTGAATGGCTGCAGGGATAAAACGCAAAAAGAGATAGCGCTCCTACTCTGGCAGAGTAAGGCGCTATCTCAAATATTTTCTAAATCATTCTGCCCTCAGTCTTCCTGCAACTACATGCAGAATAACTGCTACTATAATCAGGCCTGCTGCTGTAAGCTTACCGGAGGTTGTAACTATGGCGGCTAAAATCCGTCCAAATACTGGCATCGACCAGACAACCTTTCCAATCAGATAATCATAACCTATGGGATTCATATCCTCTGCCGCATTCGCATCCCCCTTGGTGATAAACTCACCTGAAACTGTATTGTTTTGTACGACCCGGTGTGTGATGATTGCTCCGTTGGATGTCTCACTGTAGAATGCAATCACATCATCCTTCTCAATCTTCTCCGGGGACTGATTATGTACAAATACAAGGCTTCCTGTCGGGATTGCAGGCTCCATACTGCCACTGACTACCGTATAAACTTCATATCCCAACAATCTAGGCACTGTAAGCGGAATACATAACAGAACTACAAGGATAAGGAAAAAGCTGCCTGCTGCGCTGCATATTGTTGCAACTACGTGTGTATTTCTTCGTGTCTTACTACGCTTTCTCTTCATATAAATTATTCAACTATCCTTTCTCTTTTACTATTCCGCCCGTTTTTTGCTCATTAGATTTTTTTCTTTTTCCGCAATACTACGAACAGTGTGGTAAGAGCCGCCAGAGCTGCTGCCGCTACTATAATGTAAACTACAGTGTAGTTCCTTTTTGAAGCTTTCTCAGCATCCCTTGCTGTCTCTTCTGTTATATTTGACTTAGGTACTTCTTGGTCATCTAACTCTATCAAATCCTGCGGAGTCTGTTCCGGAGTAATTGTTACACCCTCATTAGGTTCTGTAGTTGTGCCTCCCGGTGTTGTAGTTCCACCCGTTGTTGTTCCACCGGTAGTTCCGCCAGGAGTTGTTGTTCCCGGATTCGCAGGAGTTGTTGTAGTACCCGTTGTTCCCGGAACAGTAGGTGTTCCTGGAGTTGTCGGATTTGCAGGAGCTGCCGGAGCAGTTACCTGACTGTATGTAAATGTAAATACATTCTCTGCACCATTTTGACTCAATGTTTTAGTTAGATTATACGCCTGTGGCTGATAATTTTCAATATATTGATATGCTACCACCGGCTTATCGCCTACATTTCCATAATATGTGCGGCTTGCCATCAGAGTATTGCCGTTTGCATCCTGATAATTGACTGTATAAGCTACCATATTACCCTTGATGCCATAAGCTACCACATACTCAGTGTCCGCCTCCACCAAAAAACGCTGTGTCCCTACAGTATTATTGTCACGTCCGCTTTTTCGGATTCCTTTGACATAATACTTATCATTGTCTGCCAGACTCACCATATCGGTTCCCGCAGCATCTACAATGATTTCATCGCCATACTTCAAACCTGTGACCTGAATCTGGTTTCCGTCACCGCTCACCGAAGCCCCTGCACTATGTACCTGAATGTTTCCGGTTCCCTGGAATGAGCCTTGATTCCCCGCATAAAACGTTACTGTATAAGTATAGGAATCATCTGCTGTCCCCTCCGCAAATGCAGTCTGAGTGGTGAGTAGAATCATAGAGCTTGCAACCAGAAGTCCTTTTCCCAGTAATTCCAAAAATCTCTTCATCTTACTCCCTCCTTCTGGTCTGTGCATCAGAGTCTTGTTTTCCCTGCTGCTTTCTCATCCGAAGAATAACCACTATTACACATGTCATTCCTGCAACCAGTGTCAGCAGAACGAATATCATGTTGCTGACATTATCTCCTGTCTTAACTGGCTTTACAGCATTTGAACCTGGCGTACTAGTTGGAGTCTTTGGCGTTGAAGGGTCAGTAACCGGCTCAACCGCAAAGTTCATCTGTAATTTTGCCAGTGTATCCTGATAGGCGTTGCCCTGAGTCTCACCTTCTAACCCTACAAGGAGTGTAATTTCTCCTTTGCCCTGTCCGGCAATCCTGTCCAGATAAAAATAATCTGACAAAGAATTTGTTGCCTGGTGAAGACCTACACCACCTTTATTTCCTTCGCCTCCTACACTTTCACTGTCAAAGAGAACTGTAGGTTCTCCCTTTGCATTGATATATGTCAGAACATATGTATAAGCGCCGCCGTCAGCTACGGACTGAGTGTCCTCCAGACTCTGCAGAACTTTATTTGACATATACCAGTCTGTGTCTTTCCCATATTTGTTATCCAAAGCTATGTGAATATCAACTGTATCACCTGGTTCTAACTTATAGATTGAATCATCAATATCTGAGCTTTTAAATGTGCTCTCCATTCCTTTGCCGTCAAACTGGACTCTCCAGTTATCTCCCCCCTTGTAATCCTCCGCATACACTGTCAGCGGACTGACTATCAAAAGAGCCATTGCCAGTATGAGGCATTTCCATTTCATCTTCATGCGATTCCACCTCCTACTGCAAGCTTAATTGTCCATCTGGCGAAACGTTCACATCCACACCCCATGCGCTCTTGATAGCATCTGCTGCATTGTGAGTCTGAACGGCGTCCACTTCTGCCTCCAAATTAAATTGCACTCCGTCATATTTATAAGTTGTAGTAATTGTCGTCAATCCATTTCCGTCCGTTGTTCTTGTCTGTTTTACCATAGATGCAATCTTATTATCTATCTTGATCTTATCCGCAAAATCAGGAGCTGTCTCTCCGCTTGCCAGAATGCCCGGATAATATAAAACTGTTCTTTCTTCTGTGACTTGATCTTCTATCCACCCATTTCCTGTCAGGTTAAGCTGAATCAAATCTGGTGAAAGTGTCAATATCTTATTTCCTGACTCATCTGTCCAGTACTTGTAAATTCTGACACGAACATACTCATCAATTGTACCACTGTTTCTAACCGCCAGCTTTTCCTCATAGTTTCTTCCGATCATCAGCTTTCCATCTGTTTCATCAAGCATATTTTCCAAAAGCACGCCCTGATTTTCATCCCAGAGATCATCTCTGTTCTGATAATCTCTATTGCTGATATCCTTTCCATTCTCAGTTAAGGTTACACCAATATCGTAAACCGCCATCTGAGCTGTATAATTCTCACTGAAATATGTCAGTGCCGCGCGGGTACTGCCCAGCGCGCTGGCTGCCAGCAGAACTACCGCTGCTGCCAAAAGAGCAATTGTGCTCTTTTCCATGGCTTTTCTCTTTTTTCTGCCATTTTTATTTTGGGTTTCTAATCTGCTCATGATTATTCACCCGCCTTTCCTGTGTCAATCCCGGATGTAGTATCTGCTATTCTGTCCCAATCAGCATAAGGCTTTCCGCTTTCATCGTACAATACTGCCGTACATTCCTGTATAACTACCACATCAAAGCTGTCCTTATATTCCTCCGGCACAGTAATCTTTGCCATAAGCTCCTTTGTTTCTCCTCCAACTGGAACAATGTCACTATAGTACCAGTAATCGTCAGGACCAAGAGTCCATTTACCATTGTCATCACTATAGTCAAGCTGGAACTGGCTTCCCGCAAATGCTTTTACTCTCACCCAACATTCTGCTTCCCCTGTGTTCTCAATCACAATATATTTGGTCCAGTTAGCAAAACGCTCTTTTATTGAAGTTTCTGAACCCATTGTTACAGGATGGCCACCCTTTGCTGTTACAGCGGTAGTAAAATATGCCATTGCATCCGGCAGCTTTAAGCTTCCTACCAACACGAGAGCGGCGGCTGACACCACAAACATTTTCTTCTTCATGAGTCTTTTCATTTTCCGCACCCCCCTTTATTATTGTTCTGCACTATTATCTTGACGTTGTTCCCAAGACCATCCATTGTTTTCATCATAATCAAAATGATTTGTCACACCATACCCAGGTACCAATTTTTCATTATAGTCATTGGTGAAATCCACCGTGGCAGGAGCCCCATCCATTCCCTCAGCCAAAATTTCCGCTGTTTGTGTGGGGTCAGATACAAGTTCATAACTGCCTCCGCTGTATATTTCTGTAACAGTCACTTTCGCTCCTGCTGGAATACGCTTCACAAGAGCTTCCTTTGTTCCCGCGGCACTGTGAGTGATGGAAACTACATTGCTGTATACATTCTCCCCATCTCTTACACCTTCAATCCTGAACACGAATGTAACATCTTTCAGGGATGTGTCATAGCTTGCCAGAGTCTTGCGTATCCTCAGGTCTCCATAAAGTGGTTCACGCCCCGGCTTCAGGCCGGCAGCCACATCATAAATCCAGTCGTCATTTCCTGTTGATGTGTATAAATTATTTGGCAGGGAAATTAAATATGGAGTAAATTCATATTCAGCTGTGGCACTCTTCGCTCGAATCTGCCATCACCAGATACATTCCCAAGGGCAGTTCCTTGGCGGGAGTTGTGCCATTTGTCAGTATCACCTCGGCATCAGGGGTTTTGCCCTTTACTGCCTGTGCTGCCTGTTGTGCTTTCTCCTCCCACAGCTTGGCGCTGTCACTGCCATCTGCCTTTATGTCCTGTATTTTAAGTTCTTCGTATCCGGCTACAGGTGTATAAGCTCCGGTATTTGTAATATCTGCCACCCGATAGAGCTTAACACCAAGATCTAAACCTGACAGTTCCTGGTAAAACTCGCTGCCCTGATCAACAGTCAGTGTCAGCGTCCCTGTCCTTGACGTATCTACCGCTCCTGCCGCAAATGCCTGTGTCAGATACAGACTGCTAAGTACCAATAATAAGACTAAGGCACCTGCGATATATCCTCTCTTTACGATTCTTTGTCTCATTCTCACTCCTCCTTAGGCTGCGTCTTCTTCGTTAAACTTCTGATTCCTTTTATTGAAAGCACGGTCAATATAGTTACCGCTGTAGCCAAAATTAAATAGAGCATATAGTAATTGTGCAGAGATTTTAACATTGTACCGTCTGCTGTCCCTGCGTCGTCATTTTCTCCGTGATATTCTACCTGATGCCCGCGTACAAGAAGCCGATGGCTATTTACCCCATAAGGAGTACAGGTGAATAATGTAACATAATCCTGACCTTCTACAATCTGCATTGCATTGGTCAACGTATCTAAATCATCTTTTTTTACCTTAGGAAGAACTTGATCCACTTCATAGGCCAACACTTTATTCAAAACATGTATGTAAAACTTATCTCCCTTTTTTAACTGGTCAATGTCTGTGAATAACCTGGCACTGGGAAGTCCTCTGTGGGCTGACAGCACACTATGTGTACTTGCTCCGCCAATCGGCAGCTTTGTCCCTGCCATATGTCCCACACCTACCTGTAATACTTTGTCCGTAGTTCCATGGTAGATAGGAATCGTCTGGTCAATCTTCGGAATGGACAGATATCCCATAACTCCCTTGCCCCCGGTATTTAACACTGACCAATATGGGGTGCCTTTCAAATCTTCCTGCTTTTCTGTGAACACATCACCTCCAAAGTTATTGACACTGATTGAATCATTATAACTTTGGGCTGCCTCCCACAGTTTTTGATAATCCTCATCCGACATCTCATTGACTGTCTGTTCGTAGGAAGCAATCAGACGGCTCTGCCGGTATGTATTCCACTGGTCTGAGATGGTCGGATAGGAGAAAATGCCAAAACCGAGAAGAAAAACAAGTGCCAGGAAAATCTCAGGAAGCTTTCCCCTAATCCCTTTTTTCTTCGCTTTCTTCTCCACTCTTTTCTTCATCTGCTGTCTCTTCATTCTTTGCTTTGCTCTTCCTCTTTCCCATCAATTCTTTCCGGTTTATAAATGCTGCAACACCTGCGGCAATCATACATCCTATCAGTACACATATTACCTGCGGCATCCAGTCTGGAGTCTTCTGTCCTGATACATTCTGGACCAATTCCTTGTGCAGCTCTCCGTCATAAGGAATTCTGTGTCCTCTTACTAAAATGCGGTGAGAGTTTACTGCATATGGTGTACAGGTAACTAAGGTCACGTAATCTTTGTCTTCCTCGATTCCCAGAGCCTCTGTCTCCTCCGGCTTGACAACAAGAATCTGATCCACTTTGTAAGCTAATATTTCATCAAGCACATGAACGTAAAAGACATCTCCCTTTTCTACTAAATCCAAATCTGTAAAAAGCTTTGCACTTGGCAGACCTCTGTGCGCTGACACAACAGCATGGGTATTTTTTCCACCTACCGGAAGGCTGCTGCCAAACAGATGTCCGATACCTTTTTTCAAAACCTCTTCTGTTGTATAGTGATAGAGAGGACTTTTTACTTTGATAGCCGGTATCTCTACATAACCCATCATCCCATCTCCCATCGGATTCAACAGCGATTCATATGTCTTATCTTCAACGCCGTCGCGGATGGAAAAAGCATCCGGTATAATTTCATGAGTTAATTTTACATTATAATCGCTCGCCTCTGCAAGCATTTTGCTGTAATCCTGGTTTTTACCAGTAGCAACTGCTGTATCATAGCTGCTGATCAACTGCTGTGCCCGGTATTCATTCCATCTATCGCTTATAGTTGGGTACAACAGTATGGACAGCCCTATGAGAAACAGCAGGACAATTCCTATTGTTTTTCTGTGATTTTTCATAGGGTTCTCCATACTGTTGTTCCGCGGGGCCGGTCAGCCGACCAGCCCTGGAACACTTTTTTTTAATATCTTTATTTAATCCCTGCAGTTCAGCCGTGAAGCTCAACTGTATATAACTGTTATCTTACTCTGCCTTGCGTCTGCGGCTCAAGAAGTAGAAACCTGCTGCTGCGCCCATCAGTACAATACCGCCAATTGTGAAGATATAAGTACCAATACCACCTGTTGAAGGAAGTTCAGAGAGTTTTGTGTTCACAATACCTGTAGAACCAATCTCAGTTTTTTCAATAACCTTAGTCTCACCTTCATATGTAGCTGTGTAGGTAGAAGTTGCATTTCCATCAATTGTAATTGTATAAGAATTCAATGTTCCATCTTCATTATATGTTGCACTGATAACTACCGGATATTCTTTTGTATTCAGTGTATATCCATCCGGAAGTTTTGGTCTCCACCAATGTATATTCGCCTGCATCCAGACCAGTGAAGCTTAAAGAACCATCCGCTGCTGAAACAGCTTTGTATTCTTTTCCTGTCACCTTATTTGTAAGAGTGAACTCTGCACCAGCGAGAGGATTTGTTACTGTTACTGTTTCTCCCTCTACTTTTACTGTGCCATTCTGATCCACTTTAAAAAGTTCATCTGTACGCTCGGAATCTGTACCATTCAATTTAGCGTCAATACCAAATGTGTAGTGATATGTAATCTCATCAGGTGTTTTTGCTGGTTCTCCACCCTCTGACGGATTATTGGTATATTCAACATAAACTGTATTGGTGTTTGCATCAAAATTAATTCCTGCATTCTCATTTAATTTTGCTGTATACTCAATTACAATATCCTTTAATCCATTTGCAAGGATGTAATCGGAAGCAAATGCGATAGAAAGATTCTGTCCGCTGATTGTAACTACTGCATTTCCTGCGCCGTAATCAGCGTCAACCTTTGCCTGCAAAACTGCCTGTAAACCATCTGTAAAAGTTAATCCTGCACTTAATGTGTCATGGATAGTAAATGTTGCTGATGTGTATTCCTTACTGTAAGAAGGAATTTTTGTTGTAATCTTAAATGAAACTGTGTCACCAATCGCTACGTCATCTCCCTTAGGATTCTGGCTTCCTGGATTTACAATCTCTTTCTCCAGAGGAACATCTGAAGATTTTGCGTATGCATTTTCTGTTACTAATGTCCAGTTTGAGCTTGCATCAACCGGGCCGCTTGCCATTGTGTTATCACTGCCGCCTACGCTGTAGTAAAGACCTGCTAACATAGGATTATATACGGTCTGATTAGAACCTGTTACAAGGATAACCCAGTAACCAGGAGCAACATCTGCAGAGTAGGAGCCGTCACCGTTATCACTAAGTACTACGGAAGGCAAACCTGCTACATCTTTTGCAATTGCTGTAACCTCATCGGATGTAGGTGCTAATGGGTTTGCAAGAGACCCCGCTTTCACTGCACTGTAGCCTGTAAATCCCTGAGCATTGTAATCAGCTTTTACAATCTGATAAGCTGTTACTGTCAAACCTGTTTCTACTTTATTTACTGTAATTGTACCCTTGTCACTGCTTGAGGGTGTTTCTCCTGCGGCAAATGCTGTCAGGCTCAGGGACATTACCATAACCGATGCCACCAACAGCGCGCCTATTTTTTTCAAATATCTTTTCATATCATTTCTCCTTTCTTCTCAACCTTTTCTTTTTTACAATGTTTTGGTATCCTATAACTTCTGAACTTCCCCCTTCTCTTTTCGTTTATTCATAATAAACAGTAAGAATGCCGTCATCAGAATTGACACACCACTGATTGTAAACAGGTAAGTTCCTATACCACCGGATTCTGGAAGTGCATAAATTTTACTGTTTTTGATTGTTACAGTAACTTTATGGTTGCCATCAACAGAAATATTTTCATCTGCCGGATTACTCTGAGCGTATGGCAGTGTAATCTCAAATGGCTGCTTCAATATAGTATATCCAGATGGTGCTTTTATTTCTATTATCCTGTAGGTGCCGTTGCCCAGCTCTTCAAAAACTGCCATTCCATTCTCAAGAGTTGTCACTGTATAGTCACTTCCGTCAGCCTTTTTAACTGACTCCCATGCACCATTTGCATTTTTCTTCTCAAGCTTGAATTCTGCACCCTGCAGCTTAATTTTTGTATCAGCTGAATCTACTTTCAGGATAGAAAGTGTATTGAGCACTCCTGTATTAGTGATTATGGTTTTGCCATCACTCTCTTCATAAGTTACAACATAATCTTTGTTATTGAGAGTAAGGCGTCCGCCCTCATCTATCGCTGCACCGCTGCCGTCCACTTCCTTAACGCCATACTGGATTTTTACATGCTGTGCTTTTCCATTGTTATTATAATAGTAATAATACTTCGGTAAATTTTCCCATGTGTGTTTCCAGTTTCCAGCTTTATCTAATGAAATTTTAGATTCGTTCAAATAACCTGTGCCGACTAAATCAACTGTACCCTTATCTGTCACTGCTTTTGCAGTTAATTTTACATCAACTTTCATGCTTTCCAAATCTGTATCTGTCGGACCTTTCCATACCTTCTCCACTGAATACGTTGTTGTCTGTACCTGGAAGACTGGTTTCTGATATGGTTTTTCACCCGGTTTGCCAGTGTCTGTGTAAATGAGCTTCGTATTCTCGTTGTCATTTGACCAGTAACCGCTCTTTCCTTCACTGAACTTCGGATTATTTGAACTGTGATCTGTTCCCGCATCACCTGTGCCGCTGTATGGCACCTGATCATATGGCCCTGTAATTGCCTTCTCACTTGGGATGACATTAAATTCCACACGGTATGTAACGCCATTCTCCAATGCTGAACCATTTAAAATCTTCACGGAAACGATACCATTACTAAGTTTATTCATATCCACAGTATACTTATCTGCACTCAGCAGAGTGTTGCCTGCATATACCCGGATATCAGAAGCTGACGGAGATTCACTGGAAAACTTCACATATTCACTGAGCTTATCTTCAATGACTACATCTGTGTAAGCCTGTGCAACTCCAATACTGTCAGCAATCGCTTTAAAGCTTGCATTCAGAGCAGTATCATTGCTTCCTGAAAGGACACCGCCTGCCGCACCTATATGTTGTGCAAATTTTGTACAGTCATTGTCCTGAGTTGATGCATTGATTAAATATCTTGCAGTAACATTCTGTAAATATTGAGATGCTGTATATTCCTCTCTTGCAGCTGCAAAATTGTGTCCATTGTCATCTGAATTTCCAGTTCCATATGTCCTTGTGCTGCCATTTAAGTTTACGGATGTTATGTCCCCCGCTGCATCGGTGTTAGCTGTGCCATAGCGGAATGTAGGGGCTCCATCTGTCAGGAATATTACATATTGGTTAGCGTTCGGATTGGCACTTGCCATCACATTATTTCCTTGCCGGATTCCCGCCTGCCAGTTTGTTCCTCCTACACACAGATTATACATTTCACTGGCTGTAGGTACATTAAAACTGTTGTACTCTGTCCAGCCTCTGTATGTAGATGCGTCGCCTGAACCATTATTTCTCGAATTCTGGCTAGCGGTTTCAGAGTTCCCGGCACTTGTCGGACCATTAAACTCTACCATAGCGAATCGGACAGTAGTCATTTCACTGACTCCCTGTAATTGTTCTTTTAACAATTTGATGGCATTACTTACTTTTCCAATCCGGCTTTGGCTTGCTGTAGCATCATTTTCATTTCCTAAATTCTTTTTCATACTTCCTGAAAAGTCTACTATCAACAAAATATCAATAGGAGCCGGATTCGTCCGCTTTCCGATTACATCCAGAGATATCGTGTAATCATCTATTCCATTTTCGTTTGTACCATTTTGCTTAATCGTCTTATGATGTTCAGGATCACCTAACGGGTCCGGAAGTATCGGACCGCTTCCTCCTGGATTTCCATCCTTCTCATAAACAAAATATACATTGTATACACTGCCGCTCACTGACCATTGAGTGCTGCCATTATAGTACATTGAACTGCTGTCACCCTTAATGGAACTTACTCTGGCGGAGTTCTTAAAGCTGTTTACTGTAGTGTAGGAATAGGTATAGCCTGGAATTCCAATCTGATACTCTGATGTATTTATATTAATTGTTTTATTACCTGAAGTCTCATCATTTCCCGTTCTGCCTGAAATGGCAAATCCGGAAGTATCTACATAATGGAATCTGACTGTTCTGGTATTTTTATTATTCTGACCATACTTCCATGTAAGTGTATAAACGGAAAAGCTGCTGGTCTCAAATTCTGCTTTTTTAATCTCTTTATCCTGAGTCGTATCCAGAACCTTTACCTGCTGGCTCTCGTTCATATCTACAACTTCTTTGACAGTGCCCTGAGCATCTTCTTCCAAATGCATCACTGTGACATCCGTATCCGGTGCAATCTCCTGGATTCCTTCCGGTGCCACTGCCTGTTTGTAGTCCAAAGTTACTTTTACATCACCGTTTGGCTCTACTTTGTTGCCGTCCGCATCCACAAAAGTGATATCGTATGCAAGAAATCCTGCGATATCGTACTCCTCTGTCTCAGCTTTTTCCTGAAGCTTCGCTTCTGTTTCTCTGTACTGCCCGTCAGTTTTCTCATCACCCTTTACCAAAGGTACTACTTTCAGAGATGCATTTTCAGGAATCGCTCCTGCTGTCACTTCACTGACGTTGACAATTACGTTATCATCTTCATAGTTCAAAATCTGTGCAACAGCTTCCTTGTCCTCAGTTTCTTTCGTCTCTACTGTGGCCTCATCTTTCTTTTCTGCTGCGGTCTCATCTACTGCATCTTTCTTCTCTTCTAAAGTATTGCCTGCTTTATCTGTTGTTTCAGGTGCCGGCTCCTGCACATCCGGTTGCTGTGCCGCTTCTGTATCCTGCTCTGCACTCACTTCCGCTCCCGGCTCTTCACTTACTTGTGCACCTGGTATCTCTTCGATACTTCGCTCTACAGTAGTTTCCTGACCAGCTTCCTCCCCCGGGTCTCCCGTGGTTGCGATTAATCCAGGAGTGAGCAAATTCACACTTATTAATATGGCCAGAAATACCGCTAGAATTGCAGCCAGTATTCTATTTCGTTTATTCATGCATGCATCCCTCCACTTCTATCTGCCTCTGTTCGTCTCTCAATTTTCCATCCAGTCTGTATCAACTCTCACCGCATCACATTAGTCTCAAATCCTCTTTGTTTATTTCCGGCTGCAAAATCGTTTATCTTTCAGACAACGGCTTATATGTAGTTTTATATTTGGACAAATCCCTCTGTTCTATTTTAGAATAGCAAAACAACCATCAAAGAAACCATCAAAACTATGTACAAAAAAGGGTTTTTCCTTTATTCTCCAGATATTTTGGAGATATTTTCTCTGTCTCTCTCACAGACAACACTGTTCACGTGATACTTGACACCGGTCCGCTGTCTTCCGACGAGGAAACGAGAGTTAATTCTCTTTTGTACAATAGAACAATACTTATGTGTAGTATCTACCAGCAGTACCAGATACTGCCCTTTTCCATATTCACTCACAGTATCTACGTGACGTATCGAACTACAGATTGCATCTTTTAATCTCTCAGAAAGCTCATCCAACTGTTCGCCCTCTTTCATTGGATTCCCCTTGCTGTCAACAATGATACACTGCATCAGCAGTGCAGAGTGACCTTCCCGCTCAATTGAACGAGCGACCATGCAATAAATGCCCTGAAAAATAGGGTATGAACAAAAATACCCTCCCTGGGTATTCTTCCGGCTGCTTTCCAGCTTGTGCTGTATGACATCCAAAGATTCCCGGGAATTCGTCATTTTAGCTCCCAGCCGGTCGAGAAAGTCCATCAATTCCAGAGATGGATGAAATTCTTTCTCCCCGAGATATAAATCTACAGTAGTTTCATACAGACGATTCGCATCCTCATGCCGCCCCATCTCAAGCAGCGCCTCCATAGTGATTTCTTCCCAACCGGAAAACGCCTCAACGCTGGCTGCATAAAGCCCTAACTGCCGCATTTGTAAAAAATCCTTCTGCTCGCGCAAAAGCTGTACCGCCTCTTCCACACAGTTGCGAAACTGGCTGCGATATTTTCTTGCCTCGGCCGCAGCCCATATAACTCCCACATATTCAGAAAGAAACTCTCCCCTGTAGCAGTGGCACGCATCCAGCAGAATTTTAAGCTTTTGTTCCACACTTGTTTCATTGCCTGCTTCCCGGCACAATTGCTCAAACTCCAGAGCATCTTCATCTACCTCTATCTCGGATGTCCAATAAAATATCCCATTTTCTAAAGTAATATAATTTACTTTCGGAAGCCCTGACTGCTCCAGTTTCTTTTTTGCGTTATATACCACACTTTGCATCGCATGATGTACATTCTCAAGATCCCGCTCCGAAAACAAAATTTCCTCCAGAACTTCTCTGCTTACTCCCTTTTTTCCATTGTGCAGGAGAATCTGCATCAATAGAGCAAATTGTGTTCCGCCAGCCTTCTTTCCCAACAATGATTTTCCATCATACATCATAGAAAAGTTGCCAAACATTTTTACTTGCAGAGTGCTGCTCTCTTTTCCTTCGTTGTTCATTGTATTAAACCCTCTTTTTTTCTATTCCAACTACCGTGCTTTCGGCCTTTTTTTCAAATTTTTTTCTTTTTATAATTATATCTTACAGCATTGCTTTTGGCAACGCTTGAAAGGTTTTAAATTAATCTTTTTCACAATTTCCGACAAAAGAAATTTTCATGTGATTAATTGCTTTCACCAGAAAATAAAGACGCCCTGGCAGCGGTATAAAAACCATTGCCAGGGCGTCTCTTCTGCTGCCCTTTTATTTTACTTTTGTACGATGTTAATAATGCGTCCAGGAACATAAATTTCCTTTATGATAGTTCCTGTCAGCTTATCAGCGACAGCTTCTTTTCCCGCCGCAATTGCAGCATCTTTACTGATATCAGCCGCAACTTTTATGACAGCTCTTGTCTTTCCGTTAATCTGAACAGCAAGCTCAATTTCATCATCTTTCATCTGGGACTCATCATATTCCGGCCATTTTGCCTTAAATATTGTCTCACCATGTCCAAGCTGCTCCCACATTTCCTCCGCAAAATGAGGTGCAAGCGGTGAAATCAGCACTGCAATTGTCTCCAGGGTTTCCTTGTCAATACCGCCCTCTTTCTTGGCGATCTCAATAAATTTATTGTTGTATTCCATGAAACCAGAAATTACTGTATTCAAACTGAAGCTTTCCAGACGCGTTGTGATGTCATAAACCAGCCTGTTGCGCTGTTTTATCATCTCGCCTGTAGCCTTTATTTCCTTCTCTTTGCTGTCCATAAGCAGATTCCAGAGACGCTTCAGGAAACGGTTTACCCCGTCAATTCCCCTGTCATCCCACTCTGCATCCAACTCCGGGGGGCCTACGAATAACTCGTACATTCTCAGGGAATCACAGCCATAGTCTCTCACCAAATCATCGGGAGATACTACATTTCCCTTAGATTTACTCATTTTAATGCCGTTCTTTCCAGTAATCATACCCTGGTTAAACAGCTTTTGGAATGGCTCTTCAAAATCTACCACACCAATATCATATAGGAATTTCGTGTAGAAGCGGGAGTACAAAAGATGCAGCACCGCATGCTCTACACCACCGATATACATATCAACCGGCAGCATTTCACTTGCTTTTTCTTTGGAAATCAGCTCATCATTATTGTGGTTGTCCACGTAACGCAGGAAATACCATGAGGAACCAGCCCACTGAGGCATAGTATTTGTCTCACGCCTGGCAGGTTTTCCACAAACCGGGCATTTGCAATTTACCCACTCTTCGATGCCGGCGAGAGGAGATTCGCCTGTACCTGTGGGCTCATAGGAATCTACTTCCGGCAGACGAAGAGGCAGTTCTTCTTCCGGTACAGGAACAGCACCACAGTCCGGACAATGCACAATCGGGATTGGCTCGCCCCAGTAGCGCTGGCGGGAAAATACCCAGTCACGCAGCTTAAAGTTTACAGTCGCATGTCCAATCTGGCGCTCCTCAATGATAGGAGGGGCTTCTTTTTTCAGCACTGCGGACTCCATACCATTCCATTCGCCGGAGTTAATCATAGTTCCAGCCGCATCTGTATAAGCCTCCGTCATATTTTCAATTTCTTTTCCATCCTTTGCAATAACCTGGACAATTGGAATGCCGAATTTCGTTGCAAACTCAAAATCACGGTCATCGTGGGCGGGCACGCACATAATCGCGCCTGTACCATAGTCAGCCAACACATAATCAGAAAGCCAGATTGGAGTTTTCTCTCCGCTCAATGGATTAATCGCATAGCTTCCGGTAAATACACCAGTCTTTTCTTTGTCCTGCATACGGTCCACATTAGATTTCATAGACGCATCATAAATATATTTTTCCACAGCATCCTTTGTCTCAGTTGTAGAAAGACTTGATGCAAGAGCATGCTCAGGGGCAAGCACCATAAAAGTGGCGCCATACAGTGTATCAGGTCTTGTTGTGTACACTGTAATCTTCTCATCCCTGCCCTCAACCGGGAAATCAACTTCCGCACCGTAGGATTTTCCAATCCACTCAGCCTGCATCTTTTTCACCTTCTCAGGCCAGTCAAGTTTATCCAGGTCGCCCAGCAGACGGTCAGCATATTTGGTAATTCTCAGCATCCACTGGCGCAGGTTCTTCTTTGTAACCTCCGTACCGCAGCGCTCACATTTTCCATTTACCACTTCCTCATTTGCCAGACCAGTCTTACAGGATGGGCACCAGTTAATGGGAAATTCCTTCTCATAAGCAAGACCTTCTTTGAACATTTTCACAAAAATCCACTGTGTCCATTTATAAAAATCCGGGTCTGTGGTATTCACTTCCATATCCCAGTCATACAGTGCAGCAATATCATCTATCTGTCTCTTAATATTTGCCACATTCTCCGCTGTAGACTTTGCAGGATGCACGCCCATTTTAATCGCATAATTCTCCGCCGGAAGTCCAAAAGCATCCCATCCCATAGGATGCACAATGTAAAAACCTTTGAGCAGTTTGTAACGGCTCCACACATCAGAAATTACATAGCCCCTCCAGTGTCCTACATGGAGACCATTTCCAGACGGGTATGGGAACATATCCAGACAATAATACTTCTCCTTCTTATTTCCCTCATCATCCACTTTCGGATTAACCGGGTTTTCAGCCCACTTCTCCCGCCATTTCTTCTCAATCGCTTTGTGATTGTATACAATCTTAGACATCTTAAATCCTCCATTTCTTAATTTGGGGTCAGACCCTTTTGCAGTCCATTTTCAGAATATTCTGACTTCGAGAGTCAAAAGGGACTGTCCCTTTTAACACATAAATAAAAAGCCCCGTCATCTCATCAAGAGACGAAAAGGCTTATTTTCCGTGGTACCACTCTTCTTCATCCGCAATATCCCGGGATGCACTCATTTCTTCTGTAACGGGAAGTCCCGCTTTTACCTACTGTTACTTCAATAAAAGAACTCCGAGGTGAGTTGGGAGTTTACGCTTCTGCCTTGCACCACCCGGCAGCTTCTGAAAAACGGTAGGCTCTTACTATTCCTCTTCCACGCTTCTTCAATATTCTCATCCATTATAAAAAGAATGTTAAAATAAGTCAAGGCATTTTTTGAAGTCTATCTCTTTTTATTATCCAAGCGCCACATCTAATATCATCATGAGTGTAAATCCGATTGCCACTCCTATTGTACTGATATTGGTGTGCGGTTCTGCCTGTGCTTCCGGTATCAATTCTTCCACTACAACATAAATCATCGCACCTGCCGCAAACGAAAGCAGGTATGGCAAAATGGGAACCACCAGACTGGTGAGCAAAATGGTGATGACAGCCGCAATTGGCTCGACCACGCCGGAAAGTGTACCATATACAAAAGCTTTTCTTTTCGATATCCCAGTTGCCCTGAGCGGCATAGATATAATTGCCCCCTCTGGGAAGTTCTGTATCGCGATACCGACAGACAGTGCAAATGCCCCTGCAAGAGATATCATTGCATTGCCAGTCAGCACACCGGCAAATGTCACACCGACTGCCATACCCTCCGGTATATTATGTAAGGTTACAGCCAGAACAAGCATGGTTGTTTTTTTCAGATGGGACTTTACACCCTCCTCATCTCCGGTGAGGTGCATATGTGGTGTGAGCGTATCCAGCAAAAGTAAAAATCCCATCCCGAGGAGAAATCCTACGGCCGCGGGTACCCATGCTGCACCAGCCCTGCCCTCCGACATGTCTATAGCTGGTATCAAAAGTGACCATATAGAGGCGGCTATCATGACTCCGGAGGCAAATCCCAGCAACGCTTTTTGCAGATTCTGATTCATCTCGCTGCGCATGAGAAACACCATAGCCGCACCCAGTGTTGTCCCGGCAAAAGGAATAAGTATACCTAGTATTATGTTCTGTTGCATCTTCTCTCTCCAATTTATCTTATGATTTTGTATCCACGCATCTATCTTATGCACAAAGCAGTCCATTTGTCAATGAAATCTGACTAAAGTTTCCTCTGATTTTATCCTTTTTTTAGTTGTTCCCACACCCCCTTAGTGTTATAATGAATCTAAATCATTTGAGCCTTGTGAGGACTCAAAAATACATACATAAAGGAGAGATTCGCCATGGTAAATTTAATAACAGGACCGAAAGGCAGCGGAAAGACACAGCAAATCATCGAACTTGCAAATGAAAGGGTAAAAACTTCCAGCGGCAACGTAATTTTAATTAAAAAAAGTCACCGCGACACTTGCAGCGTAGATTTCAATGTACGTGCAATCTGCATGGCAGATTATCAGGATATTAAGACCTTGGAAGAGTTTATTGGCTTTATTTATGGCATGGTGGCAGGAAACCATGATATTGAAAGTATTTTTATTGACGGGGCATTAAAGCAGGCAAACATTTCCTTAGACAACCTGTCCGTTTTCCTTCAAAAACTGAATAAGATTTCTAAAGAAAATAATATTGAATTATATGTCAGCATCAGCGCTGAGCTTAAAGATATACCTGGTATGGATTTTTCTGATTATACTATTTTAGGTTAATCATTAAAAAAGGTGTATCAGCGCTCGACCTGGCTGATACACCTTTTTATTTTATTCTCTTTTCTATATTGATTTTTTTGTAAGTCTATTTTGTCTGTTCAGATAATTTCTCTCCATCCAGCCCTAAAACTGTATTTACTTTTTCTCCCTTCTTTATATTCCACTGTCACTTTCTGCCCTGTCTCATATTTGATGATATCAATAAAGTCTACAACTGACACGTCAAATATTTCATCTGAACCCTCCAGCATAATATAATAATGGGAATTGCCGTCCACAACACCCTGGGCAATCTTGGTAATCTCCGCCGTCATGGTTTTGATTTCCCGGGTATCCTTTTCTACTTCTTTGATCCCATTTTCATACATCAAATCCACATAATTATCCTGGCAGGCGCTCACCGTATCCCCTATTGCCACAATCTGATATTTCTGTACATTTACCATAGCATATTTTTTTACAAGCCCCGCATCATCCTTCAATGCCATAAAATAAGTCGGCTTTCCCGAAATATTTAACAGCAGCGGGAATGTGGATTTGTATTTAAGGTGCTGTACCTGCCCCTCCGCAGATGACATGGCTGACTCTTCCGTAGCACCCTCCACCTCATAAAATTTGGTTTCCATGGTACGCTGATTTATCAGCACAAATCCTACATTAGACTGGTCTCCGCTGACGGAAGTTACTCCGGTGTACACCCACACATCATCATCTTTTACAATATAATTGTAGCCAGCTGTCGTCTCAAGACAATCCCTCTGCCCCAAAACACTGTTAAGATATCCATGTTTTAGTGTACCATAATAATCATAAAGCTGTATAAGCAGGTCCGCAGAATATGCTCTGTCTATCCACTGCGGCACATCTCCTATCTCATAATCTATAGTTTCTCCTGTGACAGCATTGCACAGTACAACATGCCCTACCGTAGTACCTCCAAAAAGACCAATATTGAATTTTTTTACAGGACAAACCCAATATGGCACTCCATTATCATCAATTTCAAAACTAAGCTCATTAAAAATATAGGTGGGATATTTAAATCTCAGATGCCGGTAAATATTTCTGTTGAAATGGTCGCTCTCTGTATACTTCATTCCCTCAGTCAGCTTCACAAGCTCTGTATCCTGGGTTGCCATATCAATTTTGATATATGCCGGTATACCTTTCCTGTGATTGGTCAGCCATTTGATTAGATTTGCATACTTAAGAGGAGACACCCTCACAGGCGTATTCTGATAATTAATCTGGCTGTACAGTTCATCCACCTCAAACTGAGATACCATATCAACCATGCTGCCCATCTCTCTGTTTCCAAGAATCGCTGCCGAATCTCTGTCCAGAAGAGGTATCTGTCCAAAAGGCAGTTCCTCCACATCTTGGGTAAACTCCCCATTTTCTACATTCAGAAGTTTCTGATACTTCTTTGCATTTACGATAGGTGAGGAGAGCAGTGTTCCCACCAGATAGACTGCCACAACTAAAAGCAGCACTCCCGTCATAGCTCTGAGACCTTTTGATTCTCTCAGTTCATGTATGCCCAGCCGTTTTCTTCGCACATAAATCAATACCAACGCTATCAGCAATACAAACAAAAACATCCAGAACTCTGATGAATGTACATTGATGGCCGGCAGAGCCACATAATAATAGACCGCGGCAATGATTATAATCCCTATCACCAATGCCAGTTTCAGTTTTACTTTACCTTTTTTCATACTTCCCTTCTTTCCCTTTCTTAAAATCTTCTGCGCCATAAATCCGGTGATACCAAAAGCAGATAGGGGAATATCTCCAACCTGCCCACAAGCATATCAAAACAGAGAACAAGTTTTGATAAAACAGAAAAATTATTAAAGTTTTCTGTCGGCCCCACCTTCACAAAACCAGGTCCTACATTGCTCAGTGTTGAGATTACAGCACTAAACGTAGTCATAAAATCAAAATTGTTGATGGAAACAAGCAAAACAGATACCATCAAAATTAAAATATAGCAGATAAAATAAATGTATACACTGTGTACCATTTCCCGGCCCACTTTCTTACCATTAATTCTTACAATCGCGACAGCTTTCGGATGCAGCATCTGCTTGATTTCCTGCCTGATGCTTTTCATTAATATGAGGAAGCGAACCACCTTCATACCGCCTCCCGTGGAACCGGCACAGGAACCAATGGCCATCAGCCCTAACAAAAGCATTTTGGAAAACTGGGGCCAAGACTCGAAATTAGTATTATAAAAACCAGTTGTTGTAATAACAGAGGCCACCTGGAAAGATGCATAGCGGAATGCATGGTGTATATTTTGATAAATATTGAGGGTATTCAGGGTAATCATTGCAATAGACCCCAGAACAAGTCCTATATACACACGAAGCTCTTCATTTTTCAAAGCTGCTTTCCAGTTTCTCAGACGAATCAGAAAATACAGATTAAAATTGACTCCAAACAGAATCATAAAGACAGTGACGACACCATCTATATATGCACTGTCATAATGGCTGATGCTGGCATTTCTGCTGGAAAATCCACCTGTTCCGGCAACACTCAGTGCGTGCACCAGCGCGTCATAAAAACTCATGCCCCCCAGCAGGAGGAATACCACCTGCGCTGCTGTAAGCACCATATATATGGTATATAAAATCTTTGCTGAACTTCTCGCCTTAGGCACAAGTTTGCCTGCCGCCGGGCCGGGAACTTCCGCCCTCATCAGATGCATGGAGTTATCATCATCCAGGGAGGTCAGCATCATAACAAAAACCAGCACTCCCATTCCGCCGACCCAGTGGGTAAGTCCTCTCCAGAACAGCATTCCTTTCGGCATCGCCTCAATATCTTTCAATATCGTGGACCCTGTGGTTGTAAAACCTGACACTGTCTCAAAAAATGCGTCCAGATAATTTGGTATGCATCCAGAAATCAGAAAGGGCAGTGCACCAAATAAAGACCACCATATCCATGCAAATCCTACAATTATCAGTCCTTCTTTTCCATAGATGACTTGATTCTCAGGTGCCCTGCGCCCTAAAACCAAATAGATTAGAAAAAGTATTGCACTGACAATCACAAAAGAAAACCCGCTTTTTTCACCATATATCAGCGAAACTACTGCCGGAATTAAAAGAAGCACACCTTCCACACCCAGCATTTTCCCTAAAATGAAAATCGTCATTTTATAATTCATTTATTTTCACTCAGACTAACTTATTATCATCCTCAGCCCTGCGGCCCCGGAAGTCCTCGCTCCTTTCAAACTAGTATATCCTGTATATCCTGTATCTGTTTTTCCATAGTGATGACAATGACACTATCCCCCACTTTAATCCTGTCTTCTCCGCCAGGTATGATAATCTCACGCTTTCTGGCAATACATGCAATCAGGTTATTTGGCTTGATGCGCAGATCCTTTAACGGGATATTGGTATATTTTGTCTCAGACCTGACAATAAATTCTAAAGCCTCCACCTTCCCGCCCACAAGCTGGTACATTGTCTCCACGTTAGCACTGCCCTGCGAATTCCGGCGGGCACGCACATAACTGAGAATCGCATCCGCGGTAGCTGCCTTGGCTGAAACAATACTGTCAATGCCAAATTCTTCTATCATCTTTGCTCTTCTCTCTTCATTAACTTTTACAATAACTTTGGACACGCCCTGGCTTTTGGCAAACAGGGACATAATAATATTTTCCTCATCCATCCCGGTCAGGGCAATAAGGGCATCCGCCTCCTGCACACCTTCCTCCATCAGCAGGTCATGGTCTGTGGCATCCCCATTAATGATGGTTGCCTTCGGAAGTGCTTCACAGAGGTCTTCGCATTTGCTTTCCACTCTCTCGATAATCTTCACCTGCATGCCCAGCTTACAGAGCTGGTTGCCTAGGTAATAACTCACTCGCCCACCGCCGCAGATGATTACTTTTCTAACTTTGTGCTTCTTGCGGGCAAGTAACTTGAAAAACACCTCGGCATTTACATGAGAGGCCGCAATGTGCAGCCGGTCTCCTTCACAGAGCACATAATCTCCGCTGGGAATAACTACTTTCTCCCCCCGCCTTACCGCGCAGACAAGCAGCTTTATCTGAAACTTTCCATATATCTCATTTAAAGACTTTCCCGCCAGACTGCTGCCCGCTGTCACTGGGTATTCAATCAAATCTACCCGTCCTTTTACAAAGGTCTCAATTTTACTGGCATCGGGAAACAGCAGAAGGCGGCTTATATCCCCCGCCACAGCCAGCTCAGGGTTTACAACCATACTTAGACGAAGGTCTTCCTTCAAAATATCAATCTGCTGATAATAAATCGGATTCCGAACCCTTGCTATAGTATGCTTCGCTCCAAGCCGCTTTGCAAACAGACAACTCAGCATATTGCCCTCGTCCATTGAGGTACATGCAATTACAAGCTCCGCATGGGGCACATCCGCTTCTTTTTGAACCTCTACACTGCTCCCGTCCCCTGTCACACAGATAATATCCAGGGTGTCAATTGCTTCTCTTAATTTCTTTTCATTACTATCAATCATTACAACGTCATAATTTTCTTCAGAGAGTTCTTTCGCCAGTTTATAGCCGACTTTTCCATCTCCAATAATGACTATTTTCATCTATCCGCCCTCAACTTTATTCCTGCTATTATAGTTTTTATTCTTTACTTAAACAGTACGGCAATTATAGCATTTTTCCTCTAAAACTACAATCATTTTAACTTCATACTTGTAGACTCATCTATTATGGGATAGAATATAAGTGTATACATCATAATAAAAAGATTAAGGAGGATTCAGCCTATGAAATTAAGTGCAAGAAATCAAATTGCCGGTAAAATAATCAGCATCGAAGACGGTGCAGTCAACGGCATTGTGAAATTAGAATTTGAAGGTGGCGATATCTCTGGAACTATATCAATGGCTTCCATCAAAGAACTGGGACTTGCTCCCGGCAAAGATGCCATCGCTGTAATTAAAGCTACTGAAGTAATGATTGGACTTGGCAATCTGACATTAAGTGCCCGAAACAAAATCAAGGGTACAATATCCGATATTCAGGAAGGTGCGGTAAATGCAATTATCACTCTCAATATAGCGGGGGACAACCATATTTCATCCACCATCTCCATGGCAGCGGTTAAAGAATTAGGACTTGCTGTGGGAATGGAGGCTCTTGCCGTAATCAAAGCCAGTTCCGTTATGTTCGGAGTTTAAACAAAAATTGGCAGAGAATCTAAATACATTCTCTGCCAATTTTTATTGCCTGTATCTCTAAAATTTTAATCTTCCGCGGCTCTCGCTGCAATTTCTTTCTCCTGTACTTCTGACGGCGCCTGCTCATATCTGGCAAACTCATAAGAATATGTTCCCCGGCCTCCTGTCATAGAGCGGAGCACTGTACAATATCCAAACAGCCCTGTCATCGGAATATCAGCCTCAATCACCTGTCTGCCGCCTGAAGTAGGGTTCATTCCCAGCACGCGTCCCCGCCGCTTGTTCAAATCGCCCATAACATCTCCAGTATACTCATCCGGCACAGTCACCTGAAGGAATGCGATTGGTTCTAAGAGAACCGGCCCTGCCTCCATAAAACCTTTTTTAAATGCCTGAACCGTGGCTGTTTTAAATGCCATCTCAGAGGAGTCAACGGGATGATAAGAACCATCATAAAGGACAGCTTTCACTCCCACAACAGGATATCCAGCCAAAGGTCCTTTTACAACTGAATCCTGCAGGCCTTTTTCAACTGCCGGGAAGTAATTCTTGGGCACCGCTCCGCCCACCACTTCTTCCGCAAATACATAAGGAGTTTCCAAATCTCCTGATGGCTCAAACCTCATCTTAACATGTCCATACTGGCCATGTCCGCCGGATTGCTTCTTATACTTTGTATCCACATCAGATTTCTTGCGGATAGTCTCTCTGAATGCCACTTTAGGCACTTCCAATGCTATCTCAACTTTATATCTGGAGGCAAGCTTGCTTGCAGCAATCTCCAAATGCTGGTCTCCCATACCATACAATAAAGACTGCCTGTTCTCGCCGTCATTCTTTACTTTCAGTGTCACATCCTCAGCCATCATGCGGGCAATCGCCTGAGACACCTTGTCCTCATCCCCTTTATTCTTTACGGTATATCTCATATATGTATACGGAACAGAATAGTCTGTCTTTGCATAAGAAACCGGAGTTGCCTTTGTGGACAATGTGTCACCAGTCTGGGTACTGGACAGCTTTGCAATGGCACCAATGTCCCCTGCAAACAGCTCCTCAACTTCTGACGGTTTGTTGCCGCACATTGTGTAAAGCTTTCCTGGTTTTTCTTCACAGTCTGCATCTGCGTTGAAAAGAATATCCTCACCTTTTAACACACCGGAGCACACCTTAACAAAAGAATATTTTCCAATGAACGGGTCAACCATAGTCTTAAATACATAGGCTGTTTTTGCCCTGGAAAAATCATAGTTTGCCTCAAAAATCTCATTGGTGGTTCTGTTGATTCCCACACAGGTTCTCTTATCCGGGCTCGGGAAAAATCTTACAATATCTGATAACAGATTCGTTACACCCTGAGCCTGAAGGTTCGCACCCATAGACACTGGGACGATGGAACCGTCCATAACCTCCGTACGCATGGCAGCGCGAATCTCTTCCACGGAAAATTCTTCTCCTGCAAAATATCTTTCCATAAAATCTTCACTGGTCTCTGCAACAGCCTCCATCAAAGAATCTCTTAAAATCTGCAGGTTGGGCAAGCAATAGTCTGGAATCTCGCACTCTTCCCTCTGACCTGCTTCTGTGTATTTTCTTCCCGCATTTTTGATAATATTGATGTAGCCCACAAGCTTTTCATTTTCACGGATTGGCTGGAAATGAGGTGCAATCTTCTTTCCATATCTTTCTGTGAGGTCTGCTACCACCTGCCTGAAACTGGCATCGTCCACATCCATCTCTGTCACATAAATCATGCGGGGAAGATTGTACTTATCACACAATTCCCATGCCTTCTCTGTGCCAACCTGTACCCCTGCTTTTCCTGACACTACAATAACCGCTGCATCTGCTGCACTTACCGCTTCCTCCACTTCGCCGACAAAATCAAAATATCCCGGAGTATCCAGAATATTAATCTTTGCTTTCTCCCACTCAATGGGAATCAAAGTTGTGCTGATAGAGAAACCGCGCTTCTGCTCTTCTTTATCAAAATCACTGACCGTATTAGAATCAGAAACTTTCCCCATACGGTTCGTTGCCCCTGATACATACAACATCGCCTCTGCAAGGCTGGTCTTGCCACATCCTCCGTGACCAAGCAGTACTACATTTCTAATCTCATCTGTCCTGTAAACTTTCATGCTTATGCCTCCTTGTGTGTCGTTATTTATGTGTATATTGTACTAAAAAATCATACACATTACAACTCATTTATGAATTTTTGACAAATAACTGTCTTAATTTAAATATCTATCAATGTAACAGTTCAGCCATACAGCTCGAGTTGGCTGCTTTGCAGCCTTTTTCACTGCTGACGCAGTTAAAACTCTCGCCTATGGCAGAGCGCCATATACATACTTGGCTGGACTATAACCTATCAATTAATTAGGCAGTGACTAACTCTTGATTTCTTAATTAATTTGGATTATAATAATTTTAACAAACTGAACTTAGTTCTAGACTACATTTCATTTGTTAATTTTATATCATTTTTATGAATTACCTGTCTTTATTTCTAAATTACTAATTGAAAATCACCTCCAAAGCGGGGGATTTTAATAAAAAAGAATCTGGGCGGTCATCAAAAGAAAAGGGGCTGAAAGATTCCGAGAGGTTATAACAATCAAAGGAGGTATTTAGAAATGGAATTAAAAGCAAATGTTAATTTCGGGCGGTTTGAAGAAGCGTTGCAGGTTGTGGATGCACACACTGTCGGAGAGTTCTGCCGAGTGGTAATCGGAGGATTCCCGGAGCCGGAAGGCACAACAATGATCGAGAAGAAAAACTGGATGATTGAAAAATACGACCATGCCCGCACCGCTCTCATGTTTGAGCCAAGGGGACATCACGATATGTTTGGTGCTTTCCTCTGTGAGCCTGTCAGCAAAGAAGCAGATTTTGGGGTTCTCTTCATGGACACAGGCGGATATTTGAACATGTGCGGCCACTGTACAATCGGAAGCGTAACAGTTATTTTGGAAGCCGGACTCAAAGAGTGCAAGGATGGGGTTAACCACGTAGTTCTTGATTCTCCTGCCGGATTAATTCACACGGATGCAGTTGTAAAAGACGGCAAAGTGGAATCTGTAACATTGACAAATGTACCTTCTTTCGTTTACAAGGAAAACCTTTCTGTGACAATCGACGGAAAAGAAATTCCTTTCACAATCTCTTTTGGCGGAAGTTTCTTTGCATTGGTTGATACCACTAAGATTGGAATGTCAGACATTAATCCTAAGACAATTCCTGAATTCCAGAAATTAGGAATGCAGCTTCTCGAAGCAATCAACAGAGAAGTGGAGATTAAACATCCTCTCCTTGACATCACCACTGTTGATTTGGTTGAATTCTATGGTCCTACTCCTAACCCGGACAAGGCAAATATGAGAAATGTTGTTATCTTTGGTGAAGCTATGGCTGACCGCTCTCCATGCGGAACAGGCACAAGTGCAAAACTCGCCACATTACATCACTGGGGAGAAATTGGTGTGGGCGAAGAATTTGTTTACGAAAGCTTTATCGGAAGCCTCTTTAAAGGCGTTATTAAAGAGACAACAAAAGTTGCCGACTATGATGCAGTCATTCCTATGATTACAGGAAGCTGCTACCTGACAGGCGTAGCTACATACCTGATTGATCCTACAGACCCGTTGAAATATGGTTTCCAGGTAGGCTAACGAAATTGTTATTCTGGGGATAACTTAAATCGTGCTGCAAACAAAATCAGAGAAGATGTCTTTTCCAGACATCTTCTCTGATTTTTATTTGTATATTATTTGTTTCTATATTATTTTAATTTCCCTCTAAAGAACGTTTCTTTGTGATTGTTACTTTTTCATCATAGCAAGTAAATATCTCATCCACTTTCTCTTTGGATAATTTTGGTGTCACCAGACTCACAACCGGTACTACAACCAGCCCCACAATCATGGCAGCCGCGCCTGCATTAATCGGGGAAGCAATGTAATGAAGAAACATATTTGACACTGTAATTCCTACTCCAGTGATAAAACTTGCCCACACAGCAGCGCTGGTAACCCTTTTCCAGTACAGTCCGTACAAAAATGGTGCCAAAAATGCTCCCGCCAGTGCGCCCCATGAAATTCCCATCAACTGCGCTATAAAAGTAGGCGGATCAAGGGCAATCACGACAGATACTACAATGAAAAATACAATCAGTATCTGCATCGTTACTACCTGCTTTTTCTCACTCATGTTTTTCATAATATTATCTTTTAATAAATCCAGAGTCATTGTAGAGCTTGAAGTCAAAACCAATGATGCCAGTGTTGACATAGAAGCAGAAAGTACCAGAACCACAACAATACCAATCAGCAAATCGGAAAGAGTGGACAGTACATACGGTATAATACTGTCATAAATCACTGCCCCCGTAGCCGCATCTTTAATCGCATCATTATCAAAAAGTCTTCCGAAACCTCCAAGGAAATAGCATCCCCCTGATATTACAATGGCAAAAACTGTGGAGATAATAGCTCCTATATTGATAGACTTTTCATCCTTAATTGCATAAAATTTACTAATCATCTGGGGAAGTCCCCATGTTCCCAGTGAAGTTAAAATAACTACGCCGAGAAGATTGAGCGGATCTGGCCCAAAAAAGGAAGTAAAAGCGCCAGGCTGTCCCTGAGTCACCGGAATATCACTTGGAAACTTCGCCAAGCTCCTGAACCGCATGTAGGAATCCTCCCTGTCCGCTGAGCACTGCGGCGATTACTGATACAATTCCTACCAGCATAATAATCCCCTGAATAAAGTCATTAATAGCTGTTGCCATGTATCCCCCAAGAATTACATATACCGCGGTAAATACAGCCATTGTAATAACGCAATATTTGTAAGGAATGTTAAACGCCATTCCAAACAATCTGGACAATCCATTATAGACAGATGCTGTGTAAGGTATTAAAAAAACAAACACAATGACTGATGCCACAATCTTCAATGTTTTGCTTCCATAACGTTCTCCAAAAAAATCCGGCATAGTCTTGGACTTCAGATGCTGAGTCATTACCTTTGTTCTTCTTCCCAACACAACCCACGCCAAAAGGCTTCCGATAAGGGCATTTCCAATTCCAATCCATGTGGAAGCAATTCCATATTTCCATCCAAACTGTCCCGCATATCCTACAAATACTACCGCGGAAAAATATGTAGTTCCATACGCAAAAGCTGTGAGCCACGGCCCTACAGCGCGCCCGCCCAGCACGAACGAGTCTACGCTTCTTGCATGTCTTCTGGAATAGATTCCTACGCCTATCATTACAGCAAAGAATACAATTAATAAAGTTAGTTTAATCCCCATCTCTCATCCTCATCTCTCTTTTTTTATATCTTCTTGAACATTAGCAGTTCAGGAACTGTGCTTTTTTGCTAATTCACTTTAAAGCGTAACGCTTTAAAGTGTTAAAATGCACAACCTCATACTATCATACTGTCCGTATTTCTGTCAACAATAACAAAAGCCCCAAAAAAGCTGGTCAAACACAGCATATCAGGGGGCTTTCAATACAATATTCTTTTATTCTTTCATCTGATTTACACGGTCCTGTATCGTCTTATTGAAGTTTTCTATACTGCGGCTGTAAGGCTCGTTCATATAGATAGAATTCAGCATAAAATCTGCCGTCGCCAGGTTGTTTGCAATGGGGATGTCATACACAACAGCAATCCTGAGCAGAGCTTTCACATCGGGATCATGAGGCTGTGCTTCAAGAGGGTCCCATAGGAAAATCATAAAATCAATCTGCCCTTCAACAATCTTGGCACCAATCTGCTGGTCTCCTCCGAGAGGGCCGCTGCAGTATCCTTTTACAGGAAGTCCTGTTCTCTCAGAAATTAATTTTGCCGTAGTTCCTGTTCCGCATAAAAAATGACCTTTTAGTATATCCTGATTCTTCTCACACCAGTCCACCAGCTTTCTTCTTGCCGTCATGGGCCACCAGTGCAATATGCTTTGCTTTTCCGATTTCTATAGTTACATAACTGTCTTCTAACATTGCATTTCCTCCCACTGTTCTGCTATATTCATGCTTCGTATCATGGTAATCTCATCTAGCCCAACTGCTCCATGGACTGAAATCTGACGGAGGCAATTAAAGCTACGATTATAGTTATTATAATACTATAAATCAGAACAATTGGAAAGACAAAATCTACATTCACTATAACTCCGACTAATACTGCTGCTGCCACGCCCAATCCCAGCAGAGTCATCTGAATACATACACGCACAATATCCTGCCCTGTTTTTCCAAGGGTATCTCCCAACAGACACTGGGCCACTACCCGGGTATACATGCGGTTTGCCTGCAAAACTGTATAAATCAAAATTCCCAGCACCACCTGTACAGGATTGATTTTCCAGATAATCCCAAGGGGAATGCAGAAAATGCAGCCATCTATAAGAGCTTTAATATGCTCCATCAATGTAGAATACCACAGTTTTTTCACCGGACTGTCCGGTATCATAAATAAATATGGACTTTTCAGCTCTGCCTCCCATTTTCCGAGATATCCTGTCAATATCAGAGTTATATATGCAATAATTCCAAGGAGGAAAAACTGGGGATTGCCAGATTCTAATATTCCTTTCTTCATGGCCTGGGAGAGGATAAGCACAATTGCGAGACAAAAAGCAGTCATTTTAGAGAAAATAAAATACTTTTCCTTCTTGTATTCCAGAAATTGTCTGTAAAAAATAGCCTTTGCCCCGGTGGCCTTATAATGATTGTCCACACGGCGGTATTCCCTTCTCTTTTTTCTCCACTCCCATGACCATCTCGCCGTTTTTCTTCCGCTGTTTCATCTCTGCATAGTCTGTCTGCAAACTTGGCGGCATCCTCATAATACCCGCCTTCACATTCCATGCGGTATGCCAGAACAAATATCACAGCGACTGAAAGCAGATATAATAAGGTGCATACCACATTCAAATATGTGGGGCCCAAAAGAATCAAATGATATACTGCAATATTCCATCCCACAATAGGAATCATCTGCAAACCAGGCCAGTCAATAAACGCAAAAGCAGAATCAATGGACAGCCCGTATTTTCTAAAATAGAATACAATAAACAGAGCAATTCCAACCAAAAATGCCTTAATCACTCTGCCCACCCATTTCATAGCAGATGCCGGAACCTTATCATTGGTATATAAATACACCATAAGGCTTCCCTCCAGAAGAAGTTCCAACACACATCCCGTCAGAAAGAACAGCACCATTTTCCACGCAGAAACCTGAAATACAGTGACCCCTCCGATGAAAAAGACAAGTCCCATGGCAATGGACAGCAGATAATTCATCCATGCACCGTGGATAAGTATTGTCTTTGGGCTGATTGGAGCTGGAAACACGAAATGCGCGTGAGCCGGGCGGAATATTACTCCTTTTTTAGATGAATAGCTGATAAAATTGCCGAGAAATGCATAGAGTGTCCACACCGTAACAATCGCCAGAAGTCCTTTTACCGAACCAAACTCAACGGACTTCACAACCTGTGCGAGAGTTACCAGGACAAAAACCGTATAAAGCGCCCCCATGATAATTAGGATAAGTGACACCGGCTTTCTCAGAGCCTTTTTCATACTATTTATAAAACTTCTTCTTGTCAGGTATAATAGCGCTCTCATACTTTCTCACCGCCTGTTTCCCAGTTCTCTGTCATTTCAAAGAACAAATCATCCAAATCCTTTTCCCCTACTTCGTCTTTTTTATAGGAACCGATAATATGGCTTTTTTCCATCACAAACATAATGTCCCACAACTCTTCCACCATCTCCAGCATATGAGTACTGATCAGAACCGTCGCTCCTGCATCCCGAAGTTCAAGCACCACATCCTTTAATTCCTTGATTGCTTTCGGGTCCAGCCCTACCATGGGCTCATCCAGAAGAATAACTTTGGGTCCCACAGCCAGAGCACAGCAAAGGCTTACCTTCTGCATCATTCCCTTGGACAATTCATTCCCCAATTTATCCTGTTTATCGTACAAATCAAAACGCTTGAGCATACTCTCCACCTGTTCATCTGTAACAGAGCTGTCGTATGCTTTCCTCACATATTCAATATGTTCTCTCACGGTAAGCGCCTCAAACATACTTGGTATCTCCGGTACATAAGCAAACAGTCTTTTCGCCTCAATCTGTTTTGATGAAATTCCCTGTATACCTATACGCCCAGTGTACCTTAACAGTCCTGCAATACACTTTATAATGGTAGACTTTCCTGCTCCATTAGGACCCAGCAAAATTCCCACCGCTCCATCGGGGATGAAAAAGCTGACTTTGTCTACCGCCAGGTGCTTCCCGTATGACTTACTCAATTCCTGTATTTCCAGCATAAGCTCCTCCTAATCAATAAAACCCTCACATTATTGTACTACTTGTATAATACAATAATACGAGAGTTTTTTACTCTTGTCAATATTATTTTTGTTCCTCATAATACTTCATAAGAGCCTGAGTTCCCAAATCCCCATACCCTTTTGTTTCCAACTCTTCATAATTGGAGAGAACCTGACTGAGCACGCCCAGATTCAGTTCACTTATATTTGCCTCAAGCGATGCCAGCTTCATATCTTTAATAAAATGCTTCACAAAAAAACCAGGAGCATAATCCTCCTTCAGAATTTTAGGCCCAAACATATCCAGTTGTCTGCTGCCTGCTGCCCCTGTAGACACTGATTTTAGGACGGTCTCCAAATCGAGTCCTTTCGCCTTCGCGTAGGCAATAGCCTCACAAACTCCAGAAAGTGTACCTGCAATTATAATCTGATTTGCCAGCTTGCAGTGCTGCCCGCACCCAGCCTGCCCCTGATAATTGATGTTCGTCCCCATGGCCTCAAAAAGCGGCAGGCAGGCATCGTAGTCTTCCTTATCTCCACCCACAAGAATAGACAGGGTTCCATTTTTTGCGCCCAGGTCCCCTCCTGTCACAGGTGCATCCAGCACGTGAAAACCATTTTTCTTTCCTTCCTCGTAAATCTTCTCCGCCAGCTGAGGGCTGGTGGTTGTCATATCAATCAGGTAAGCGCCTTTTTGAGCACTGTCCATAATATTTCCGGCCTCAAAATATACCTCTTCCACATCTTTCGGGAAACCGACAATGGTAATGACCGCCTCACATCCTGCCGCACAAGCTTTGATGCTGTCATGGAATATAGCGCCTTCTGCAATAACATCCTCTACTTTTTCTCTATTTCTGGCATATATATGCAGTTCAAATCCCGCTCTCATCAAATTCCGCACCATAGATTTGCCCATGATTCCAACACCGATAAATCCAACTTTTTTCATCCTTTTCTCCCTCTATGTCTCAATTTTATGACACTGGACCTCAATAAACATATGTTATATATTTATCAGTTTACATTTA
>JASGKW010000004.1:0-18784 GCA_049840515.1 Muricomes sp.
TGCTCAAGATTCATGACTATGATGATTTATTTGAGGAATATAAAAGGCTGCTGCCTGAAATAAGGAGGAACTTTCCAAATGAACAAAAAGGACAAAATTATTCCAATTTTCTTTACCATTGATGACGGCTATACGCCATTTCTGAGCGTGGCTCTTGCATCCATCATTGAAAACGCATCCAAAGCCTATGATTATAAAGTGACCGTATTATGCAATGATTTAAGCCGGCAAAACAGACAGAAGCTTTCCGCTCTTGCCGCCGATAATTTTGACATTCAATTTGTCCCCATGGGAAACCGGCTGGACCACATCAAAGACCGGATTGGCAATCGTCTCAGGGCAGATTATTTCACTCTCACTATTTTTTTCCGGCTGTTCATCCCGGCAATGTTTCCTGAATATGACAAAGCCATCTATCTGGACAGTGATATCGCTGTGGCAGGCGACATTTCAGAGCTGTACATGACTGAACTTGGAGACAATTTAATTGCCGCCGTGGCAGACCACTCTGTTGCCGACGTGCCGCCATTTGTGCGCTATATTGAAAATGCTATTGGCATCGACAAATATCATTATATCAATTCCGGTGTGCTGCTGATGAATTTAAAAGAGCTGCGGAAAGCAAAGCTGGAACGGCGTTTCCTGGAACTCATGGACAAGTATCACTTTGACTGCCTCGCCCCCGACCAGGATTATCTTAACGTGCTTTGCAACGGCAAAATCCTTTATCTTGATGCCTGCTGGAACGCCATGCCCGCCGAAGGAACGGAGCCGATGAAAACGCCGAAGCTTATCCACTACAACCTGTTTACAAAACCATGGCATTATGAAAATGTGCAGTATGAGTCGTACTTCTGGAACTATGCCGCGAACTCGGCATATCTGCCGGAGATTCTGAATGCGAAAGCCCAATACAGCGAACGGGAACGGCAGATTGACGGGGAACATCTCGCGTTGATGCTTGCCAGGGCGGAAGAAATTTCCGACATGGAATTAAACTTCCGGGCGGTGTTTAATTCAGGAAAAGAGGAACGCCTATGATTGCAGGCGAAAAAAGAGAAGAAGTAATCAGCAATATTAGGCGCGCGGTGGAAAATGGAGAATTTCACTGCAAGGTAGAAGTGGATGACCCTTTTCTGACCCCAGAACAGAAACATAGCCTGCTTCAACGATATGTAAAGAAAAGAAAAGCATGGCGCTTTCAGGTAAATACCTGGATTGCGCGCTGCATTGCAAACACAGCCAGCAAAAAAATAAATGGACGGACGAAAGTCACCGGGCTTAAAAATATAAAAGGAATTTCAGGGGGAGCGATTCTGACAAGCAACCATTTTAGTCCCCTCGACAATACCGTGCTCCGCACCCTTGCCCTGAAAATGGGAAAGAAAAAGCTTTGCATCGTGAGCCACGAAAACAATTTCGCCATGTCCGGATGGATTGGATATTTTATGAATTATACAGACACATTCCCTATCAGCGAGGACAAAAATTATATGACAGAACATTTTGAGCCGCTGCTGCAATCCTTCCTTGAAAAGAAAAATCTTGTCCTGATTTACCCGGAACAGGAAATGTGGTTCAATTACCGCAAACCCCGCCCATTAAAACGGGGTGCATATTACTATGCCGCAAAGTTTGGGGTGCCGGTTATCTCCTGCTTTATTGAAATTCGCAATCGCAACAAGCTGGACATACCTGGATTTTACAAAGTCCAGTATATCCTGCACATTCTGCCGGCAATTTTTCCTGACCCTGCAAAAACCATCAGAGAAAACAGCCTTGCTATGTGTGAACAGGACTACCGGCAGAAAAAAGGGGCTTATGAAAAAGCTTACCAAAAGCCGCTGGATTATCACTTTGAACCGGATGATATTGCCGGATGGGTTTCTACACCATATTAAAACCCAGGCAAGAACTTATCCCTGCCTGGGTTTTTAATTCTATATTTGGTTCATCTCCATGAAGTAATGATAAAACTTCTTTATCTCTTCTTTTCTCTCATCATCAAATGTAAGGTTTATCATATCTTCCAATATTCTTTGGATTACTGTATTGGAGATATATTTTATTTCACAGTTTCCCCAACTGTTTAATCTGGCATCCTCGGGGAAATAGTTCCAGAAATTCAACTCAGTCTCCTCCTCTTCCCACGAGATTCTATATTTTTCGTGGGCGTCAACCTTGCCATTCTCACACTCCAGACCTATAAAGTTTTCTGGTGTCATAAAGATTCCAGCTATAGTACGGCCAGATTCCTTCTGCCCCTCCGCTTTCACGGTCACAAGGCAGGCTGAGTTCATATTCAGGTTTTTGGGAATCCTTGGTTTTCCTTTATTCACACCTGACAAATAGGTTCCCGCTGAGGCAGACCAGTCTGTCAGTACATCTTCTATGCTGTTCACACACATTCCAAACACTCCGTGAGAGTTTTCTTTCACCTTTAATTTTCTTGCATAATGGCGTCTCAGCTCATCCTTGGTCTTTTCTTCCTGCTCTATGGCTTTGATGCGGTTCACCTCATCTATTCTGACCTGAATATATTCTCTGATATTCTTATCCGATATGTCAAAAAACTTTTCAAAAGACTCTGGATATGCAAATGTCTTTATTCCATATTTGAAATCCACTTGTACCTTATCCGACTGCACCTCTTTGATTGTGCCTGATCCAAATTTTTTATGAGTGACTTTTTTTCCAACAAGATTCATTTTCTTTCTCCTTCACTTGAAATTATTTTCTATAATATAAAAAAAGAAAGGCTTTCCATAACACACTTGAAGCATGATACCAAAAGCCCTTCTTTCATAAGACGGTTCTTTTCTGTTCAATTTACCTTACTCTAGTTTACCATGTAATTTCCGCTTTGTCAAGTTTATAGCTTGACAAACAAACTTTAGCCATTATCTTTAACTTCTTTTTACAAATGTGGTGCTGCATTTTGGGCAGCGAACCTCTATCTTCCCTTTGCCCCTGGGGACGCGGATTTTTTGTTTACAGGTTGGGCATTTGTAAATGTGGTGAGTTCTTCTCTGCAGTAACCCACTTTTCTGGCGTTGAAAAAAACTGCGTATCTTATATGTTCTCGCCATAAACATCTGATTTTCTGTATATCTCTTTGAAACATTTTTTGAAAACATCCTAAAATAACAATAAATAATTAAGAGCCAGCCCACTGTATAGCAAACAGGATTTAGAATATTCCCCTCAAACACAGAGGAAACCAATACCACCACGAGGCCTGCGATAAGCAGAAATTTAGAAAATGTGTCTATTCCACATCTTCCATACATAAACCTTGTCAATTTTTCTTTCATTAATTTACCATCCTTGCTTTTCATTCCGTACATTATATCACAAATCTTCCTCAAATTCACAATATAATTTTGCGGACTGCTATTTAATTCTTACGGTATTTTATCACACCGAGTCCCGCTAAGACTAATATCACAAGGATTCCGCCGGTTATAGCTATATCTGAAGGCAAAAACTTTTCTTTCTCAGGTGTTTCTTCTGCTGCTTTTTGTTCTTCCGATTTTTGTTTTACAGGCGCCTTTTCCCCAGACTCTTCTGCTGGCTTCTGCTCTGCTGGCTCTTCCCCGTCATCTTTTCCCTTGATGGCAGAGCCCTCCACCGGATGAGCTATATTGTCCCCTCCCTGAAAAGCTTTTATTTCGGGATAAACCATCTCCGCAATCAACTGCTGCCCCTCCTGACTGGGATGAAGGCCATCATCCTGAACAAACTGTACGATATCGGAGTCAAAAAGATCAATTACCTGATATCCAAATTCATCCGACCTTTTTTCTATAATGCTGTTCATATTTTGGATGATTCCCTCCACGACCTTATTCATGGTCCCTGGAAGTTCCATGTTATACACCGGATTGTAGATGTTTGTTACTATGATTTGAGCGCTCTCTTTTTTTCGCTCTGTAATCGTCTTCATCGCATCCGTCCACTGATTCTCAAAGGTACTGTAATCCCAATTGTTTAAAGCATCCACAACTTTCAGGACAAGAAGAGGATTTTTCTTGACTGCCGCCTGAAGCTCTTCCATAGCCTGACCTGCACTTCTTAACTTTTTCTCATCACCTAAAATTTCCTGGGCCTCCTGTTTGAAGGTATTCAGCAAATCGTTGGAGCCCATTGTTATAAATATAATATCGGCTTCACTCAGACTGTTGAGAACCTCCTCTTTTACCAGAACTTTCTCATTTAAATTCTTGGTGTCCAGGCCATTTTTTGCATAATTATGGTAATCGTAGAGAAGGCCATTTTCCTCCGACAGCTGCTCTGTCAGTATCTGGCCATAACATTTTATCTGGTTTTCCTTATCCGAAGAATACCCTTTTGAAATACTATCCCCCAGAACTGTACAGGAGATTGTACCCTCCCACGCTTTCGCCGGCTGTTCATACTGCAGGCCAAGCAGTACTGCCAGCATCATTACCGCCATAATTTTCAGGTATTTCTTCATATGTCCCACTTCCATTTCTGTTTATTAGTTACTATTCCAGCATCCACCTGGCATGGCTGCCCTGCTCTGTCTTTTTGATTGTAAGTTTCCATTCTATCTGCTCTTTTAATTCATTTACATGAGAAATAATGCCCACCAGACCTTTTTCCCCGGCAAGCTCCTGTAAAATCTGGATTGCTCTGTCTCTGGCCGTATCATCCAGTGAGCCGAAGCCTTCATCTACAAACATCGTTTCCAGACTGATTGCACCGGCGGTATTTTGTACGATATCCGCCAATCCCAGGGCCATCGCCAGAGATGCCATAAAAGATTCTCCTCCGGATAAGGTTTTCACATCCCTCACAGAGTCATTGACAAGGTGATAGACATCCAAATCCAGACCTGCCTGTCCCTGGCTGCTCAAATCTTTTATTTCTCTGCACTGCAAAATAAATTCGTTGGAAGTCATTCTGCCAAGCCTGCGGTTTGCCGCATGGATAATCTGCTTGAAATATTTCCGTTGGACATAAGTTTCAAAATCCAGCTTCACACTGCCGCTTAAAGTTCCGTTGGCGGTCCGGCTGAGATTGCTTACCATCTCATACTGTTTTGTCAATCCATCCTTATGGGCAAAATACTTTTCTAACTTTATTCTGGCTTCCCTGTTTTTCTGATTCTGGCTGTGGATGGCAAGCCATTTCTCCCGCTGTTCTTTTTGAGAAATAACCAGCACATTCAATTTTTCCTTCTCCTGGGTCAAATCTGCCTGGGCTTTTCCCTCGCATTGCTGGCAAAATGTTTCATACCGGGTCTTCATCTCAACATACTGTGATTCATATCTGCTGAGGATTCTCTCTTTTTCTTCCCGCCCTTTTATCCAAATCTTTGCCTGACCATAGCTTTCATAGGATGTAAATTTCTGTGCTTTTAATTCCCCCTGAAAATATTCTGCCTCTTCCTTCTGTTTCGTATTCAACTCTTTAAGCTGTTTTTCCTGACTCTCCAAAAGTCCGCTTTTATGCTTAAGTCTTTCCATCAATTCCCGGAGATGACTTTCCTTTTTTTCAAAATCGTCTCTTTTATTCTTTAAATCAGTTTCAAGCTGACGCAGTTTTTCCCTGACCTGTATTTCCTGGGTTTTTCCGGCTGTTTCCTCCAGAAGTCTGCTCTCAGATTCTAAACTGCTTTTATATTCCTGAAACTTTTTTTGAATTTCAAAACGTTCCTGCTCTTTTTTATCTCTCTTCTCTTTCGCGCTCTGCACCATTTCCTGATTTGGAGCGCTCTCAGTCACTCTCGCCTTATAAGGATGAACTGTAGAGCCACACACAGGGCACGGCTGTCCGTCACACAATTCTTTTGCCAGAATTCCAGCCTGTTCTTCAAAAAAACGCTGATATTTTTCTTCATAATCCACGGCCGCTGTGCGGCACTCTTCCAAAATCAGTTCCATTCTCTGTGACTGGCCTTTATACAAATTTTCCAGCTTTTGTATGTTGGCGTATCTGGGCAAAATATCCCGCAGACGAATAATCTGCTGTTGCATTTCTGGTTCCGTCGCCAGAAGCTCTTTCTTCTGCTGCTCCAGTTCTTTCTCTTTTGTCTTAGCCTCTTCCGCCTGTTCTGAAATCCATTCCCTTGTCCCTGCAATGGACTGCTCCAGCTTCTTTTTCTCCTCCGTGGTCCGCTTATACTGCTCTTCCCTCAAGAAAACCTTTTCTGCCCTTGCACCTTCTTCAGTCTGACGGCGGAGTTCCTCCATGTCCGTCCGCTGTTCCTCTAATTCTGCCAGCTTTTCTTCTGCTTGTTTTTTTAGCGCAAAAAGACGGTTCAACTCCTCCTGATTTGTAATCATGGAGTTCAACTCTTCCACCTGTTTCTGAACTTCCGCCGCCCGCCGCTCCTCGGCAGTCTCCATTTCGTCTCCCTGCCCGCATATCTTCTGCAATACACTCAGGACATCCTGAGCCGGCGGAAGCTGCAGGGCCAGCAGACTCTTCCACTCATTTTTCTCTTCACTGTCCTCAAATGGCTCCACGCGCTCCATCTCACGCAGGCAGTCCTTTGTATTATCTTCCAGAAGAATGTAAAACTGTTTTGCCTGTTCCTTCAACTCCTCCTGAACCTGCCAATACAGCTTTGTCTGAAAAATCCTGGAAAATATCCGTTTCCGCTCTTTTGACTCTGCATGGAGCAATTTCAGAAAATCTCCCTGCGCAATCATGGCAATCTGGGTAAACTGGTTCACATCCAGCCCCATAATTTCTTCTATTTTACTGTCAATTTCCTTTTTCTTTCCCTGATATTCTCTGCCATCGGGCAAAAATAGGCTTACCTTTGTGGATTCCTTTACATACCTTGGAGAGCCGTCAGCCATCTTCCGCTTACCTATCCGCAGATATTCCGGGTTTCTTCTGATTGTATATTCCTGCCCTCTATAAGAAAAGGTATATTCCACATAAGTGTCCGTGTCTTCCGATGCATACTGGCTGCGCATCATATTGCCATCCCGCCTGCCCCCGCTTGTTCTATCATACAGAGCATAAGTAATGGCATCAAAAATTGTGGTTTTTCCCGCACCCGTGTCACCTGTAATCAGAAAAAGACCATTTCTGATTTTTGTAAAATCAATCTCTTCAACGCCTGCATAAGAGCCAAAAGCAGACATAATAAGCTTTATAGGCCTCATATTATTCTCCTTTCGCTCTCTCAAATATTTGTTCTAAAATCTTCTGCTCCTCTGGCGACATTTCTTTTCCCTGTATTTCCCTATAAAAATCGTGAAATACTGTCAACGGGTCTGTAATCTCCGCCTCATACTCAAATTCCTCCAGACGTTTCCTGGTTCTTGCATTATCCATACGGATTTCCAGAATATGAGTGTATACTTTTTCCAACTGCTCCTTTGGCCTGTAGGGGTCTATTTCATCAGTCAGAGTAATGCTGATATAATCTTCCCTGTTCTGAGGGCTGGCATTCTCAAGAATTTCACGCAAGTTTCCACGCACTCTGCGAACATCCCTAAGTGGATGCAGGGGCAGTAATTTCATATGAAAGTCTTCGCCCTTTCCTTTTAGTTCTATCATATGGAGAGCCTTTTTGTGCTCCGACTCACTGACAGAATATTTCAGAAGAGTGCCGCAATAGCGGATGAAATCTTCACCCACCTTCTGCGCCCTATGGATGTGTCCCAGAGCTGCATAGTCAAATTTTAACAGAGGGGAAATATCTACGTTATCAATCCCGCCCACGGAAAACATTTCTGAGTCGCAGGTCTCAGGTACACTTCCCTTACCTGTGTAAAACTGGTGGGATATGAGAATATTTCTCCGATTTCAGGTCTATCTCCTCCCGCTCCAGAATCTGTGCCACAGCCTGGCTGTAGTTTTCCGGTGTATTTCCGTCAAACAGATGACGCACATATCCCGGCTTTAAAAAGGGAAGCAAGTAAAAATCTACCACTCCAAAATTATCCTCAAAAGTCACTTTCTTAAGGTATTCCTCTTTCTCTCCAGGCACTTCACCTGCAATATAAATATTCTGCCTTCCAAGAATCCGGCTGGCATAATCCAGCCTCTGGGCGGAATCATGATTCCCGCTGATAATCAGCACTGTAACAGAAGGCTCCAGTCCGGCCAGTCTTGTGAGGAAATCGTCAAATAAAGCCACCGCCTCCGCTGAGGGAACTGATTTGTCATAGACATCACCCGCAATCACAATAGCATCAGGGCGCATTTGCTCCGCATAGCCAATCACCTCGTTCAAGATATGCCTCTGATCTTCCAGCAGGCTGTAATGATGTAATTGTCTGCCTATATGCAAATCAGACAAATGGAAAAACCTCATAAAATTCCCCTTTCTACAACTTCAATCCCCGGTAACGGTTCAGACAGGCATAAATTTCCTGCTTTCTCGGCAGAGCGAGACATGCGATGTTTGAGGAACTCTCACACAGCCCCGCCAATCCATCTTTCTGAATTTTTGCCTCCAGCTCCTCCACTATCTTTTGTAAGCTCTTCTTACCGTTCAAAAGATGCTTCTCCGCGTATCTCACGCAATATCCAAGGGCCGTCGTCTGTTCACTGTCCACAATCTGCTCTACATAGCGCAAATCAATGGTTTCTCTGTTTATCTGTACCCCGTCTCGTCCCATTGTCTTCATCTTAATTCTGTCATTTCCCTTAAACGAACTGTCTGCCCTCGGACATCTGGAAAATATGGGACTCTCTGCCTTATTTTCCGGCAACTCAAGCATGGGAAAGTTTTCTGCTTCCTTTTTGGCAGTCAGCGTAATCTCCCTGGGCACATACTTGTCCATCTGGACAATACAATCCGCAATATGAAAATATGCCCCTGAACTTCCTGCCACAATTATAGTGGAAATTCCATATTCTTCATACAATTCCTGTATCCGCTCAATAAACGGTGTAATCGGCTCCATATCCCTGTGGATAACACGCTGCATCAGTTCATCCCGAATCATAAAGTTTGTGGCACTGGTATCCTCATCTATCAAAAGCAATTTAGAGCCTGTTTCCATACTTTCAATTACATTTGCAGCCTGAGATGTACTTCCGCTGGCATCCTCCGTGTAGAATCCCCTTGTCTCTTTTCCGTTGGGAAGGTCATTGATAAACATGGAAATATCTGTTTTCTTAATACTTCTGCCGTCCTCCGCCCGGATTTTCATAGCAGAGGGATCGGTAATCACATACTCCCTGCCATCACCTGGAATGTGATTGTATACACCCAGCTCCAAGGCTTTCAGGAGGGTAGATTTCCCATGATATCCCCCGCCCACAATTAATGTGATACCTTTTCTGATTCCCATTCCAGTTATCTTTCCCCGGTGAGGAAGCTCCATAGCCACCTTCAGCTCCTCTGGAGATGTAAACGCAACTGCACCTCTCATAGGTCTGGAAGAAACACCTGACTCCCTCGGCAAAACCGAGCCATCAGCCACAAAAGCAACCAATCCCATCTCGCTAAGCTTCTCCCTGATATACTGCTGGTCATCGGCAAGAAATGCCGTCTGCTGAACCCGTTTCTTGTCACTGTTCTTAAATAAAAGCGAACTCTCCACGCCCTCCGGCAGGAAATCAAATAATATCTTCATCAATTCCCTTGCGTTAATCGTCCTTCCATTGGCAGGAAATCCAGCCTCCAGTCTAAGAACCACATTCCCATTTTGGGCATCTATCTCACATGCAGTCCGCTTCAGGACTTCCTGTCCGCAGTGGCTCACCGCAATCAGCCCACTCTTGCCTGAACCTTTCGCCTGAAATGCATGGCGCTCCAGAGCACGTCCAAATTGCCTTGTCAGATAATCCTCAAGGGCAGTCCTGCGATGCTCCGACTCAAACAACTCTCCCGGAAAACCAGCGACTTTCCCATCAATATGAATACTCAGCTTTGAGGGAGACGCAAAAGGGTCGCCCTGCACATGGTCAATCGAAAGCTGATACCCCGGGAATTGATAAACACCCTTTGTATCCTTATAAGCAGGATAACCCTTGCGGTCAATCCTGTTCAGTAAATTCCTTAAATCAGTAGATGTCTGCATAATATAAACTCCTTTTTCAAAGGGGTCTGACCCTTTTGATGTTCATTTTCAGACTATTCACAACATTTAGAATAAAGGAAAGCAAAAGGGTCTGACCCTTTTGCTCTCCTTTTTCAGAATAGTCTGAATATTGATTTCAACAGGTGCGTCCCTGTTTCTGTTTTGAATACTCGTTTCATAATCTCTGTGATTGTCTCTTTCGACATCTCAGCTTCTTGTGCATTGACAAGGAAGTCTGCCTCCAATAATATCTGGTAGTCCAGTCCGTCCACACCTGTGTATGTGTGGTGGTGGGAAACGAGATAACATATCCGCTCTGTCATGTCCTCGTCACACTCTAATTCCTGGAGAAAAGGTGTTACCAGGGCGGCACTTTCCACTTCCTGATGCTTCCCATCTGTGTCTCCATACTTTTCACGGCAGAGCGGGCACGCAATATCGTGTATAACAGCGGCTATCTCAAGGGTCTCCTGGGTTCTTTCGTCTAACTTTTCCAGTTCCCCAATCGTCCTGGCATAAGTATATACTTTCAAAAAATGATTGATGTCACGATGATTGCCGTCGAGAAACTCTATCATTTTTTGTGTTGCTGCGCTACTTTTCATATGAACACCTTTTGTCCTTTCTCCCATCCGTTACACTTCTGTACTAAACTTCAAAAATCAAATCTCCATAAGAAGGCATAGGCCATATTTCTTTATCTACTATCATCTCCAGCTTATCAACCGGCACGCGGAGAGCTCCCATCGCAGGAAATACTTTATCATGGTAGCATTTTGCCTGCGCTTCTCCCTGTTCTTTTCCTGCCGCCTCACTGGTAGCTTTGGTTAACACCTCCAAAGCATTTTTTGCCTCCACCAAAAGAGCAGAAACCTCTGTTAGCATTTGTGACTGTACGGTGCTGTCCGCCCCTGCCGCTTTTACTGCGACAACTGTGTCTGCCAGCCTCTTTGTATACTTCATAACTGAAGGAATAATCTGCTTGCTTGACATATCAATCATGGTAAGAGCTTCAATGTTGATTGTTTTTGCATATATCTCATACTGAATCTCAGCCCTTGATTCCAGCTCCGCCTTTGTAAACACACAGAACTTTTCAAACAGTTCCACAGCTTTATCTGATACCATGGCTGGGATGGCATCCACCATGGATTTAATGTTTGGAAGTCCACGCCTCTCTGCTTCTTCAATCCAGGCTTCTGAGTATCCGTCTCCATTAAAGATGATTCTCTGATTCTCCACCGCATATTCCTTAATCAAATCATGGACAGCCTTTTCAAAATCTTCTGCCTTTTCCAGAACATCGCAGGCTTCCGCAAATGCCTCAGCCACAATGGTATTGAGAACCACATTCGGGGCCGCAATAGAATCTCTTGCACCGACCATGCGAAATTCAAATTTATTTCCTGTGAGTGCAAAAGGAGAGGTTCTGTTTCTGTCCGTGGCATCTTTCGCCAAATCAGGCAATGTCCTTACACCTGTGTCCAGCGTTCCGCCCTTGATGCTGTGGGTTGCCTCACCGGTGCTGATAAGCTGTTCCATCACGTCTGAGAGCTGTTCTCCCAGGAAAACGGAAATGATAGCCGGAGGAGCCTCATTTGCGCCCAATCTATGGTCATTTCCCGGATCAGCAGCGGATTCACGCAATAAGTCCGCATGTTTATTAACTGCTTTCAAAATACAGGTCAAAACAAGCAAAAACTGAGTGTTCTCATGAGGAGTTTTCCCAGGCTCCAGCAAATTAATGCCGTCATCTGTAACCAGAGACCAGTTATTATGCTTACCTGAACCATTCACACCTGCAAACGGCTTTTCATGGAGCAGACATTTCATGCCATGTGCGCCTGCTACCCTTTTCATTGTCTGCATAATAAGCTGATTGTGGTCAACCGCAATGTTTGCCGGAGCATAAATCGGCGCCAGCTCATGCTGTGCCGGAGCTACTTCATTGTGCTGAGTCTTCGCGGAGACACCCACTTTCCAGAGTTCCTCGTTCAAATCTTTCATATAAGCGGCAACTCTCTGGCGGATGGTGCCAAAATAATGGTCATCCATCTCCTGTCCCTTTGGAGGCATTGCCCCAAACAGAGTGCGCCCTGCGTAAATTAAATCTTTTCTCTGACGAAACTTTTCCGCATCTACAAGGAAATATTCCTGCTCTGGTCCTACAGAGGGTGTCACTTTCTTTGATGTAGTGTTTCCAAATAAACGAAGCAGTCTCATAGATTGACCACAAATTGCCTCCATGGACCTGAGAAGAGGCGTTTTCTGATCCAATGCTTCCCCTGTATAAGAACAAAATGCTGTGGGGATGCAAAGTGTTGCTCCCGCCGCATCCTTTCTTATAAATGCAGGTGATGTGCAGTCCCACGCTGTATAGCCTCTCGCCTCAAATGTAGCGCGAAGCCCTCCTGACGGAAATGAAGATGCGTCCGGTTCCCCTTTAATCAGTTCCTTTCCGGAAAAACTCATCAGCACCTTGCCGCTGGGCAGCGGAGCTTGAAATAAAAGAGTCGTGCTTTTCAGCGGTCACTCCTGTCAGAGGCTGAAACCAGTGAGTGTAGTGTGTTGCTCCTTTTTCAATCGCCCATTCTTTCATCTCGTGTGCAATCACATCTGCAGTCTCAAGGTCCAGTTCATTTCCTTCTTCAATGGTTTCCTTCAAATTTTTGTAGACCTTTTTCGGTAAACGTTCCTGCATTACAGTATCATTAAACACGTTTTCCCCAAAAATACCTGCAACATTGACTAGTTCTGCGCTCATAATTTTTCTCTCCTTGCTTCCCCTATTTGTGGCATCAATAAAATAAAAAGGCGCTCCAAATTATCTTGGAACGCCTTTGTCCATCTCTACGCTTTTCCGACTGAACCAAATAATTCCATCTTTTCCTTCACAGTTGCAATAATCGCATCTGAGCCTGGCTTCAACAGTTTACGTGGATCAAAACCTTTTCCTTCCAGGTCTTTTCCAGCCTCTATGTATTTACGTGTCGCAGCTGCAAAAGTCAGCTGACACTCAGTATTTACATTGATTTTAGCAACTCCTAAATCAATCGCTTTCTTAATCATATCATCCGGGATACCTGTACCGCCGTGAAGTACCAATGGCATGTCTCCTGTAAGTTTCTGGATTGCATCCAAAGTATCAAAGCTCAAGCCTTCCCAGTTGTCAGGATATTTTCCGTGAATGTTTCCAATTCCTGCTGCGAGGAAATCAATTCCCAAATCTGCAATCATCTTGCATTCCTGTGGGTCAGCACATTCGCCTCTTCCGATAACTCCGTCTTCCTCGCCTCCGATAGAACCAACTTCTGCTTCCAGAGACATCCCGTGAGCCTTTACAACCCCAACAAGTTCTTTTGTCTTAGCGACATTCTCCTCGATTGGATAGTGGGAACCGTCAAACATGATAGAAGAAAATCCTGCTTCCACACACTTCATACATCCTTCGTAACTGCCATGGTCCAAATGAAGAGCTACCGGAACTGTAATGTTCATCTCTTCCAGCATACCATTCACCATATTTACAACTGTTTTATATCCTGCCATATACTTGCCGGCACCCTCAGATACTCCCAAAATTACTGGAGCGTTGCATTCCTGTGCTGCTGTCAAAACAGCCTTTGTCCATTCCAGATTGTTGATGTTAAACTGTCCCACTGCATAGTGGCCAGCCTTTGCCTTTTGAAGCATTTCTTTCGCTGATACTAACATATTACCATCCTCCACTTCTCTGACTACCGAATATAATCCAGTAAACATAATTGTTCTCAAATCTTTTTTTATTATAGCTTATCACGGCAAAAAAGACAATCTGAAAATGTAACAAATAATTGAAAACGCTTCGGCTTTTCAATGTATATTCAGGATATAATCAAAAAAGTACCTGCAGATACATTCTGCAGATACTCTTTAAAGTATGACTCCAAGGGGAATCGAACCCCTGATTCCAGCGTGAGAGGCTAGCGTCTTAACCGCTTGACCATGGAGCCTTAATCAATATATTGCTTTCACAAGCGAATTTCATTATACTATACCCTTGTCCATTATGCAAGCATTATTTTTAACTTTAAGACAACTTTTTCAAATTTGCAAAAGAGCAGGGAATCCCGCCCTCTTTTTGCCCGTCACCTGATATCTCTGTAAGCTTTGGATATCGCTTCCACAGACTCTCCCCTTCTGTATCTTTTTCTCAGGCTGTACATGTTCCACATCAGTTTTAGTTTCGGGATGGTTCCCTTGGGGTAACGGCGGTCACAGGTGTAAATGCGGTTCCTGGTCATGCCTATTTTTTCTCCCCTTTTCTTTAAATCCAGGGAAAACTGATAATCCTCCATAATCGGCAGTTCCGGAAACATTCCCATTTCAAAAAAGAGGTTTCGCTCTATAAATATACCCTGGTCGCCAAATATAATATTGCGGAATTTCATTCGATAATTGGAAAGTATTCTGCATGTGAACATGAAAAAATGCCTGGACGCAAACGCAACTCCAAAGCCTCCCACCCTGTACTTCTTCATGACATGCTGAATTTGCTCTAACGGATTCTTCGGCAGTTTGCTGTCACAGTGCAGGAAAAACAGGATATCTCCGGTACTCGCCCTGGCTCCTGTGTTCATCTGGCAGCCCCGTCCTTTTTCCGAGGTTATGACTCTGTATTCTTTTTTTATTTTGCTCAGAGTTCTGTCTGTACTTCCCCCGTCCACAAAAATAATTTCACATTTATCTTTGACTGAGTCAAGCTGCTTCTGGATACCTTTTATTGTCTTCTCTTCATTGTATATGGGGATGATAACAGATATTTTCCTGTGACTTAATATAAATGCCTTTGTATTTTCACCTTGATGTGCCTGTCCGCCTCTGCTGCGCTCCGCAAAACTTCTCAAATCTTCCGGGCAGTCCATGTCTGAGAGCGGGGGCACACACCCAACCGAAAGCTTTTTCTCAGCTAAAGCTTTTACCGTATTTTCAAAGACAGTCTCATGCCCGTATGTCTGATTTTCAAATGCAGTCCCATGCAGTTGTTTCATTCCGATTAAATAATATCCCCCATCAGGTGTAGGGCCAAGCACCACATCTTTTGTTCTCAGCCGATGGAAAGCCTGTTCCAGATAAGAGGATTTCAGTTCAGGGATATCCGTTCCAATTAAAACACCAGACTCATACCCCTGCTGAAATACTTCCTCAAAAGCATTTTTCATTCTTTCTCCCAGAGAAGCGCCCTTTTGGTTCCTGTATTTCACTCCTTTTCCAAAAAGAAGAGACAGAATACCCGGTTTCCCCTCCGGTGTATAAAAGACATATAAATCTCTGCCCGTCTTTCTGCACTCTTTTTCTATATCTTTCAAGAAACAGATATGGAGTGCCGCACATTCCTTTTCTGTCAAATGGGGCATCATTCTGGTTTTCGTCTGTCCCGGAACCGGAACTCTTGTAAAGATGATAATTGCTTCTTTCATTCTGTTATCTCCGCTTTTCTACTTCTCTGTAGCTCCTCCGCAGCTGGAACCCTGTCCGGCCGTACAGGCATAGCAATGATTTCCAAAGAATATTTTTCTCGGTATGTATTCTTTCTCTGCCAAATCAAATATGGTCTCGCCTGTTAAATCGGGCAGTCTGCCGCCTGATTGAAATCGCAGTCATAGACCTTGCCGTCATATCCCACTGAAAGCTGAAAACGGCACATCATGCCCGGCAATGTCGCAGGGTTAAATGCATCATAAAGCTTCTGCATATAGCCGTCGAGATTCCCCGTCTTTATCAGGAAAGTCAAAAACCGCCCTGTGGGATTATTCATGATTGTAAATAACTGATTAAAGGTAATGCCATAGGAGGCACTCAGTCTGTTCTTATATTCCTTCTCCATGGCGCCCTGCTCCGGCGGGAAAAGGCTCCTGCCGGGTTGTATACCATATCCAGGATAAGATCAGATTCTTTCCCATATCCCAGTTTATTTAATTCCTGGATAATCTGTATGGCTTTGTCAAACGAGCCCGTTCCCCGCACCTTGTCCATCCGGTCCGCCTGATAATAGGGAAGGGAACATACCAGTTCTACGCCCTTTTCCGCATACAGTTTCATCAGATGACTGTATTTTTCTTCTGACAAAACTACCAGATTCGTGCGCACAATAACATGGCTGCATATTTTACATGCTTCATTTAAAAACCATTCAAAATCCGGATTCATCTCCGGTGCTCCTCCGGTTATATCAATGGTAGAAAACCCGTGCTTCTTATATACTTCAAGACAAGCCTGCATGACCTTTCTCGACATAACCTCTGTTCTCCCAGGTCCTGCCTCAACATGGCAGTGCCTGCAGGCAAGATTACACAGTTTTCCCAGGTTTACCTGTAAAACTTCCAGCTTATCCGCAGTATTCTTTACCTCATCCCCAGATATCATCTCAGAAAACCCTGTAATACCTGGCAAATTCTCTATCTGTTCCAGCATTTATTAAAGCTCCAATTTCTTAACTATATTCTTCATCTGTACTCCATGCACCAGTGTTGCACCGCCTCTGATTGCGGCTGCCACATGAATAGCCTCAGTCATCTGCCCTTCGCTTACACCCTTATTTAAACAATCGTTGGAATAAGAGTCAATGCAGTAAGGACATTGTACCGCATGTGCCACTGCTAAAGCAATCAGAGATTTCTCTCTGGCGGTCAGCTCGCCCTCCTCAAAAACAGAACCATAGTAAGAAAAAAACTTTTCCGCCAGTTCAGGTGCCTTTTCTCCTATGGTTCCAAATTTTCCTAAGTCTTCCGGGTTATAATAAGTATTCATATTTTTCTCTCCTTTTTTAATTACAGTTTGGCTGTAAGCCATTTTTCCCTTTTCTAAACTGTAACAAACTTTAAATCGTAACGAACTTTAAACTGTAACAAACTTTGTTCTCGCGCGGTTCAGAAGTGACCTTTTTGCATCAGCCTGCTCCTTGCTGCCTGTTATCTCTGCAAGTATATGGTGAATATTCGTGCATCCTGCTCTTGTCATATTTCCCCCGCAGGTTCCGCAATACGTGTAAATATCCCTGTATTCCTTTTCTTTTATGCCCTGCAATAATCCTTTTGCCAATTCAGGCTCTTTTACCCCGGCACAGCCTCCAAGCCCGCAGCACTGTACCTCGTCGATGTTAGTCCACTGCTCCGGCAAAAATTCAGCCATATGCCGAATCCATTCTCCACTTTCTCTGTCCGGGCAGGGCGTGAAAATATGTATTTGATTTTCTTCCAACTTTTTCCCCAGCCCCAGTTCCTGAAGCTTTTCGTAGATACTGATTACTTTTACATTCAGCCTGGGCTTTAAAAAATAATAGCAATTGGGGCACACCATAATAACCTCAGTTACCTTGGCATCCTGAAATCTGGTGTTCATATTTTGAATAATCTTTTCAGCTTCTCTGCTTTTCCCAAGCTCTTCTATCGGTTTTCCACAGCAGTCAAATACAAGACCTGTGGGCTGCTTCTCGTTCAGCATTTCATAAACCAGACGTGTGGTCGCCGGATAAAAGGAAGGAAAATTGCAGCCTGGAAACAATACTGAACCTTCCTTGATATTGCGGTAATTCTGAAACAGATACTTCTCTTTTTCTTTGATTACAAATCCATATCCCTTCTCTTCCAGCCTGCCCTGATTCTGTTTTACTTTTTCTTTGCGGATATTGAGAATAATCTCTCTCCCGTCAATCCCCTCGGGACATACCCGGCTGCATTTTCCGCACAAAAAACAATGGTACGCCAGCTGTTCAAGTTCTTCTACATTTCCAATATCAATATCATATTTCTTTAAGAAAACACAGCTCTCGGTACATTTTTTGCAATGAATACATCTGGACGCATCCATTGCTGCACTTTTATATTTCACTTTGTTTTTCCCCTTCATCTGCTGCAACGTATTTTTTCTGAAAAAATTTGCCCAGCCCTATCACTGCCGCCGCAAGCAAAACTGCCATTCCTATATATATCCAGCGGTTCTCCTTATCTACCAGACCGGCGGTGCCGAAGGTATACATTGCGGTCCCCGGTATCATAAATACAAAGGAAAACAAAAAATATGTACTAAATTTAATGTCCGTCACCCCATACGCAAAGTTCTGGAGATTAAAGGGGAACAGCGGAACCAGGCGGGTAATCATCAGTATAAAGATTTCGTTTTTTCCGCTCTCATCAAACAACATTTTCTTCAGATATTTATTTTTCATAGCCACAGGCTTAATGCTTTCCTTCAGAAAGAAACGCCCTGCCAGAAACGCAAAAGCCGCACCGATTGTTGTCGCCAGAGAACAGCATATTGTTCCAAGCCAGGGGCCGAACAAAATCCCGGCCAGAATGGCAAAGGTTACCCCCGGAAGAGCCAGTACGACGCATCCAACTATTGTTATAACTGTATAAAGCCCCGCCGCAAGCCAGATATTATCTTTTACCAGCTGTTCTAAAAATGCCAGATTGTCCGCATCACTCAGATAGGAGGACCAGCCAAAAATAGAATTTAAAACTAAGACAAGTATAATAATCCCCGCAAATGCGATTACTTTTTTATTTACCATTTTTGCTTCTTATAACTCCTATTCCAGTTTTTATAATCTGTATAGCGGCGGCAAGCTCCATATAAAGTACTTACAAAATAGTAAGAGCGCTGTGTCTCGCGGGAGCCATTTAACGTAAACCATACATACAGCACAGTCAGCACAACCATGACTCCCGCTCCGACATAGGTGCTGTTAGGATATTGGCGTTTCCCTATTAACCTTAGCAATACGT
>JASGKW010000005.1:0-183466 GCA_049840515.1 Muricomes sp.
TCGTTCAGTTACATATGCTAAGGTTAATCAGGAAACACGATAGAATCCGAACAGCACCTATAATTGCCAATGACGTGGTAGATGAGAACACGGAAAAGCTGGAGGCAGGGCTCATTAATTTTCTTATCGGACAGGATGCGGAAATTCAGGGGAGTGAACCGCTCAGGCTGCTTTATCAGATACTGGTGGAGGATATTAAGCCGAAAGAAGACCGGTATTATACGCCGGTAATCATAAAAAACCGGTATAATATTTAGATAATATAACCAAGATATAACCAAAATGTAAAGATTGCGGATAAAATTAACATGTGAAATTAATTGAAAACAGTATAAATATACAATATGCATAAAAATATTTAGTGCGAACGCCATAATCATCTAATATATATGGCGAATTCGCACTATTTTTTTGTCTATATTTTAGCAATGTGTAATTTTGGATAAAAATAAAGGTTAAAAATTGGTTAATGTGATATTGCGGGCACGTGCCCACTAATGCTATTATGGGTATATTCTGATAGGGAGCGTAAGTCAGAGTAAAGATAAGGAGGAGGAAATATGCCTGATAATAAGTATTTGTTGGAGATGGTTGACGTTGTTAAAGAATTTCCAGGTGTTAAGGCGCTCGACGGCGTTAATCTGCAAATCAAGCCAGGTGAAGTACACGTTATCTGCGGTGAAAACGGGGCGGGTAAATCGACTTTAATGAAAGTCATTAACGGAACCTACATCGCTGATGGCGGGAAAATGTTTTTCAAAGGTGAAGAAATCGGGCCCCATGATGTTCAGGAGACGATTAAGATGGGTATCGCAATGATTTATCAAGAGTTGAACCCGGTACTTGAGATGACCATTGCCGAGAATATCTATCTGGGGCGGGAACCAGAAAAAGGAGGTTTTGTTGACTATAAGAAAATGTATGATGATGCCCAGACGCTGCTGGATTCTCTGGATATCCCATACAGGGCTAAGATGAAAATGAGAGAGCTGTCTTTAGCAGGCCATCAGTTAATCGAGATTGCAAAAGCAATTTCAATGAATGCATCGCTGATCATTATGGATGAGCCTTCATCAGCAATCGGCGATGATGAGATTAAAATTCTGTTTGAGCAGATTTTCTCACTAAAGAAAAAGGGCGTTGGCATTTCTTATATCACTCACAAGATGGACGAGATTTTCCAGATTGCCGATACAATCACAGTTATCCGTGACGGAAAGTGGATAACAACCGGGCCGGCCAGCGAGTTTACTCCGGATTTACTGATTAAGCACATGGTTGGCCGTGAAATCAGCAATGTCTTTCCGAAGGATACCAGCATTGAAGTAGGCGAGGTTGTCTTTAAAGTAGAGCATCTGACTCAGGAAAAAGGGGATGGCGGACGTTTTCATGACATTAACTTTGAAGTCAGAAAGGGTGAGATTGTGGGGTTTGCCGGACTTGTGGGTGCCGGGCGAAGTGAAGTGATGAGAGCAGTCTTTGGACTTGACCCTTCTGACCTCAGGAGATATCTATCTTGAAGACAAAAAGTTAAATATCAAATCTACCGAAGATGCGGTAAAAGCGGGGATTGCAATGATTAACGAAGACCGCCGCGGCTATGGTCTGGTTCTGGGACGGAGTATTTCTGACAACGTTGCGCTGGTCAATCTGGATAAGTACACTCATAAGAGTTTTGTGAATGACAGGGAGATTGCCAAAGATACAAATGAAATGATGGAAATGCTGAAAATTAAAGCCAAGGATAAGGATGTGATTGTGGGAAATCTATCGGGCGGAAATCAGCAGAAGGTTGTTCTGGCTAAATGGCTGGTGGGCAACGTAAAGCTTTTGATTCTGGACGAACCAACGCGGGGAATTGATGTAGGAGCAAAGTCAGAAATTCATAAGCTGATGTGTGAGTTTGCCCGCAGAGGAATGGCAATCATTATGATTTCTTCAGAGTTACCTGAAATACTGGGTATGTCAGACCGGGTCTATGTTATGCAGGAGGGCCACATCAGCGGCTGCCTGAACAGGGATGAACTGACACAAGAAAGAACAATGGAATTGGCTACAAAAGGGAGGGAAAGCTAGTGAGCAGAGAAAAAGAAAAGTTTAATTTTGGAGCCTTTTATACAAGGTATGGAACATTTATGTTGCTGCTAGTGATTTTTATTTTGGCAATGGTAGGGGTTCCGAGCTTCCTGGGAAGAGAAAACCTGACCAATATTTTAAGACAGATAGCGGTTGTTACGATACTGGCCTTTGGAGTACAGTTCGTAATTATCCTGGGACATATCAACGTTGCGCTGGGGTCGGAGATAGCACTGATTGGCTGTATTTCCTGCCTGGTAATGGTAAAGGTGCAGGATGCCTTAGGTCAGGGTCTTGGCCTGGTAGTGGCAATTTTAGCAGCCCTGGCAGTTGGAGTGGGAATTGGTGCTATAAATGGTTATATTATTACTCGTTTTAATATTCCGGCTTTCATTATGACTCTGGGTGTCACCGAGGTGGCCCGCGGTCTTGCGCTGATTATAACAGGAGGAAAACCAGTTTCCGGTATGGCGGAGTCATTTAAAGCACTGGGACAAAATTATGTTTTTGGTGTAATTCCAATTTCAGTCGTGATTACGGCTCTGGTATTTGTCATTGGCTGGGTTATTTTGAATCGAAATAAATTCGGCAGACATTTATATGCTGTGGGCGGAAATGTCCTGGCGGCTGAAGCCTCTGGAATCAAGTCTAAAATCGTTGTCAGAAAAGCTTTTATTATTGACGGTATCTGTGCCGCGATTGCCGGAATTCTCTTTATGAGCCGCCTGGGAACCGGACAGCCGTCGGCAGGTACTACATATGAATTCAAAGCGATTACAGCCTGCGTTGTAGGTGGAACTTCTCTGGCTGGTGGCTCTGGTTCTATCGTGGGAACCCTGATTGGTTCAATCATCGTCGGTATTATTGAAAATGCACAGACCTTGTTAGGTATTGATGCATACTGGCAGCAGGTTGTCCGTGGCTTAATCATTCTGACTGCAGTAATTATAGACGTAGTTACCAAGCAGGCAGCGGCAAAAGCGAAATAAGAATAAGATGTCAAAATGACACTTATATAAAAATTCCTAAGGAGGGAAAAAGGATGAAAAAATTAATATCAGTATTGTTGGTGGCAGTGATGGTGATGAGTATGTTGGTTGGCTGCGGCGGAAGCAGCAGCGACAAGAAAGCAGACACTGCTGACGAGGGCGGAAGCGACGGAAAGTATGTCATCGGTTATTGCAATGGAGCTGACTCAGATGTATTTATGTCAGCGAGAAAAGAAGCTTTCGTTGAGGCGTCAAAGGGTAACAGCAACATTGAAATCAGATTTGCGGATGCCAATAAGGATGTACAGAAGCAGTTGGCTGACGCCGATGCGTTTATTTCTAAGAAGGTAGACTGCCTGATTCTTGTTCCAAATGATGCGGAAGCAATTGTACCGGCTGTTGAAGCAGCAAATGCGGCTGGTATCCCGGTAATTTGTCTTGGAATTAAAGCGGCTTCCGGCGACTATATCTTTGTTGGTTCTGAGAACTATGCTGCTGGTCAGATGCAGGGTGAGTATTTTGCTGAGAATTTACCAAAAGATGCTGAAATTTTATACCTTGCCGGAACCGCAGGAATGGACCATTCACGCGAGAGAAGAGAAGGCTTTGTAGCAGCACTTAAAGATGCAGGCCGCGATGATGTTAAGATTTTAGCTGATTTGGACGGCGATTATGATATGGCAAAGGCAATGCAGATTACAGAAGACTGGATTCAGAAATTCCCTAAATTTGATGGTATCTGTGCGGCTAACGACCAGATGGCTTTGGGCGCAGTTGAGGCATTGAAAGGTGCAAACAGACTGGACGGCGTTATGGTAACCGGAATTGACGGACTCAAAGAAGCTTATGAAGCAATTGAAAATGGTGAGATGGTTCAGACAATATTACAGGATGCACCTGCCCAGGCAGCAGCGGCTTACGGTGTAGTTGAAAAACTGACAAAGGATGAAAGTGCAGATAAAGAAGTGCTGGTTCCTTTCGTTTCTGTAACAGCAGAGAATTTGGCAGATTATAAATAATTAGAAACATCCGTGTCACTGGGCGGGAAAGAAGCCCGCCTAAGTTGACAGGATGTACTTTGCAACTAGGACTTGAAAGGACCAAGTCTAAGTAACATAAGCAGGAGGTAAATTTGATGGAAGAGAAGACATTAAGGGTTGGTGTTGTTGGCACCGGCGCGATTGGAAGAAGCCATATTGAGAGAATACAAAAAAAGCTTTCAGGGGCTAAAATAGTAGCGTGCGCTGACAAAAATATTGACTTTTGTAAAAACATAGCGGAGGGATATGGAATCAAGGCTTACAATACCGGTGAAGAAATGATTCATGCGGACGATGTTGATGCGGTTATTGTAACCACTTTGGACCCTTATCATGAAGAAAATGTAATGGCATGCATCAAAGCAGGCAAATATGTTTTCTGTGAGAAACCATTAGCACCCGAGGCGGACGCTTGCAGGCGTATTATCGAGGCAGAAATGGCAGGCGGAAAGAAACTGGTGCAGGTGGGCTTTATGAGACGCTATGACCCTGGTTACCGTCAACTAAAAGAAGCAATTGAAAACAGAACTTATGGCGAACCCTTGATGTTGCACTGCGCTCACCGGAATCCTTCTGTTCCAGATGATTATGATACCCCAATGGCCGTGGAAAACTCCATGATTCACGAGATAGATGTGCTGCGCTGGCTGCTGAATGAAGATTATGCCACCGCTGAAGTGCGGTTTGCTAAGAAAACCAGAAGAGCACACGAGAATCTTCAGGACCCTCAGATTATGATTCTGACCACCGAATCAGGAGTGCGCATTGACGTGGAAGCCTTTGTCAATACGGGGAATTGTTATGATATCAAGTGTGAGGTTTGCTGTGAAGATGCTATTCTTAATCTTCCCAAACCAGCTACAATCGAAGTGTTAGAAAACGCTTTCAGAGGTAATTCTGTTGACAAAGACTGGTCCACCAGATTTGTCGATGCCTACAATGTGGAGTTGCAGGAGTGGATTAATAGCTGCAAGGCGGGGCGCGTTGACGGCCCGAATGCCTGGGATGGTTATGTGGGACAGGTGACAGCGAAAGCTGCATCTATGGCTCGTGATACTCAGACAGTGGTTAACATTGAATATGAAGAAATGCCGGAGTTCTATAAAGGCTAGAAAAGGGGAAGCAATGAAATTATCAATATGTACAGACGTATATGCTGATCTTTCTTATACACAGATGCTTGATAAAGTGAAAAGCTTAGGCATAGATGCGGTAGAAATGACCGCCGGCGGCTGGGGCGCAAGAAAGCACGTTAATACAAAAGAACTTCTTGAAAATCCTGATAAATTGAAGAGGTTTCAGGAAGAGCTGACAAAGAGAGACATGCAAATTGCAGCTCTGAATACTTCCTGCAATCAGTTATGGCCGTCAGAAACCGGAAAACAGTTTTCCGATTCTATGTATGACTGCGCTGTGCTGGCAGGCAAATTAGGAGTCAAAAAAATTGTGTGCATGGCTGGCCTGCCGGCTGGCAGTGAAACGGACACCACTCCAAACTGGATTGTCTCAACCACTTCATGGCCGGGCTTTATGGCCCCGGCGTATGAGTATCAATGGAAGGTGGCCATCGCCTGGTGGAACAGATTTTGCAGCCCACTGCAAGAAAAACGGCGTTGAAAAAATTGCCATCGAAGAGTTCCCCGGAACCATGGTTTACAATGTGGATACCATGCGCAAATTAAGGGATGCGGTAGACCCGATAGTAGGAATCAACCTGGACCCGTCCCATCTGATAGCCCTGGGCGCAGACCCCATTACTGCCGCCAGAGAATTAAAGGACTGCATTTTCCACGTACATGGAAAAGACGTCCGTATTGAGCGGGGCATTGTGGAAAAGAATGGTTTGTTTGAACCAAAACCTGTGGAAGATACCGCCAGCCGTTCATGGAACTATGTGGCTGTAGGGTGCGGCGCTGATTTACAGTGGTGGAAAGAATTCTTCTCAGTCCTCAGCATGGGCGGCTATGATGATTATGTGTCGCTTGAGATGGAAGATTTAACAATGTCTGTGGAGGCGGGGGTACTGACCTCAGTAGATGCCTTGAAGCAGACAATCAGTCAATAAAAATGTAAAGGGGGTTTACGAGCAATGAAAATAGCATTTGATGTGGATGTATTGGCAAAACAAATGGATATTAACCGGATGGTTCATCAAGTGGCAGATTGGGGATATAAATATATCGAGCAGTCACCCCATCCCCGGATTAACCCTTTTTATAAGCACCCTTTGTTTTCCAGGGAATGTGAGGCAGAGTACCGGAAAGCTCTCAGGGAAACCGGAGTGGAGCTGTCCTCTCTGATTTGTGTCTACCGCTGGTCAGGGCCGACGGAGGAACAGAGACAGTTTGCTGTCGCTAATTGGAAACGATTAATGGAAATTGCCGCAGATATGGGGGTTAAGGTCATCAATACGGAGCTGTCTGGCGACCCTAATCAACAGGAAATCTGTAATGGCATGTGGTTTAAGTCTATGGAAGAGCTGCTGCCGATTGCGGAGAGGGAAGGTATCCGAATTGAAATCCAGTCTCACCCCTATGATTTCTGTGAACTTAATAATGAGTGCTGTGATTTGGTAAAATCTTTCCGTTCCGACAATGTGAAATATGTGTTCGCCACAGCTCATGGTTTCTTCTATGACCAGGGCAAGGGTGAAATGCGCAAAATGCTGGAGTATGCCGGGGAGGACTTGTCCCATGTTTTATTTGCAGATACCTTTAATCAGGAATTAGACTGCCGTTACATAGTAAATCCGCCCTGGCTCAACCGCCGCGGAGCTGCCGATGTAACCGTTCATCAGCATCTGACAATGGGAGAAGGCGATGTGAACTTCGACGAAATCTTTGCCACACTCAGAGATATGAACTTTAAGGACCGCAACTTTAAGGTGGGCGGGGAGTCGATTGCGGCAGTTTCCTATTTTGGATTCCCGGAGAAAATGGATAAATATGCACCGGAAGCCCGGGAGAGAATTGAAAAGGAATTGCTGGGTTAGTCCATAGAGAATAGACAAAGAAATCCTGTCCGCTTTGGACAGCAAACAAATTATAAAAAGTAATCGCCGATTCTGCTAAGGATAGAGGCGATTACTTTTTTGTTAAGTCAGTAAAAAAATCACAGACGGAAAGAAAATTGTTTAATAAAATGAACAATAGGGGGATAATTGGACAACCTCAAAAAAACATGTTAATATGCAGAAAGAGAAAGAAGTTCTAACGAGGAGGGGTAATTATGGCGGTGACACTTCAGCAGATAGCCGATGCGGCCGGGGTATCAAGAAGGACAGTCGACCGGGCCTTAAAGGACCAGGGGCGAGTCAGGCCGGAAGTGGCCGAAAAGATAAAAAAGCTGGCGGAAGAAATGGGATATCATCCCAACCAGGCCGGCAGGGCACTGGCACTGGCCCGAAATCCCATTAAAGTCGGCGTGATTACTCAGTCCTCAGAAACCCCCTTTATGAAGGAAGTTTTAGTCGGGGTGAATGATGCCAGAAAAAGAGTGAGGCGCAACGGCGCCGATGTGGAGATTTGCCGGATTGACGGGGTGGATGCCCGTCAGGTGATTGCATGTATGGAGAAATTGAGGGACTCCGGTGTAAGGGGGCTGGCCATGGTTCCGGCGGAAGATGAGGGAATTAGGCTGGAGATTGACCGGCTTTCCGAGGAGGAGCATATTCCGGTGGTGACATTCAACTCAGATGTATCGGACAGCAGCCGGATTTGTTTTGTGGGACAAAACAATAAAAAAGCCGGTCAGACGGCAGCAGGCTTGATGGCAGATTGCCTCAAGTCCCATGAACAGATAGCAATTATTACCGGGTCTGCCGGAAACCCGGCACTTAACAGCCGGGTGAAAGGATTCAAAGAAACCTTAAGCGAGCTGCGCCCGGACTTAATTGTTAATCAAGTCTATTATATTGCCGATGATGAGCTTCAGGCTGAAGAAATCACTGTGAAATTATTAAATGAATTTCCTCAGACCAAAGGCATTTTTGTCAGCGCCCCAGCCGTATTGGGGGTTTGCCGTGCACTGCAGAAAAAGGGCGTTGAGAGAGAAATCACCGTGATTGCCAACGATGTTCTGGATGAGAATGTGAAACTGCTGGAGGAGGGGACTATCAATTACCTGATTGGCCAGGAGGCATATGTCCAGGGCTATGAGGCGGTTATGATTCTGTACCGCTATTTGCTGGAGGACAGAAAACCAAAAAAAGAGTTAGAGTATACAGATATTATTATTAAGAACCGTTATAACATTTAGTGTGCTGGTTAAATAAATAACAAGTCGGAAACAATTACTGAAATCCGGCTTGTTTTTTTGTCTAAAACTACTGAAAATATCAAAGAGATATTGTCTAATATTTATCAATTTGTAATTATAAACAAAAATGGATTGTGAAATATGTTCAAAAGATACATTGCGCCCACGTGGGCAATATGCTAATATGACAATACCTTAATAAAGGGCAACAAAATTATTATAAAATAAGGAGGAACATTATGTTGAAAGTAGGAGTGATTGGCTGCGGCGGTATGGGAAGAGACCATATCAAGCGTTTGACCAATAAGATTCAGGGCGCAGAGGTAGTTGCGGTTTCTGATGTTGTGGAAGAAAGTGCAAAAGAAGCTGCTAAAATCTGCAATGCGAAAGTTTATACGAATGAACTTGAATTGATTGCTGACCCGGAAGTAGAAGCAGTGTTTATTGTATCTCCCGGATTTGCTCACACTGAGCCGCTTTTGTCAGCAATTGAAGCGGGGAAGAGAGTCTTTTGTGAAAAGCCCCTGGCAACTACAGCGGCGGATTGTCTTAAAGTGGTAAATGCTGAGATTGCTTCCGGGAAGCACCTGATTCAGACTGGTTTCATGCGCCGCTATGACAAAGGGTACATGCAGGTAAAAGAAGCCCTGGATTCTGGAAACTATGGTGAACCGCTGATGCTTCACTGCACCCATCGCAATCCGGAAGTCGGTACAAATTATAACACTCCGATGGCAGTTCATGACACTGCAATCCATGAGATAGATGTACTGCACTGGCTGGTGGATGATGAGTATGAATCTGCTCAGGTGATTATGCCAAGAGTCACAAAATATTCCCACTCTGAACTTAGTGATCCTCAGATTATGCTCCTCAGGACCAAGAAAGGTGTTTGCATCGACGTGGAGGTATTTGTTAACTGCAAGTTTGGTTATGACATTAACTGTGAAGTGGTTTGCGAAGATGGCTCAATTAAAATGCCTGAGCCGGCTTACCCATATATCCGCAGGGATGCCAGACTTTCAACAACCATTGATACCGACTGCTTTGTAAGATTTAAAGATGCCTATGATGTGGAGGTTCAGGACTGGGTTGATAAGGTCGGCGAGGGAATCATCAGCGGACCCACTGCATGGGACGGATATCTGGCAGCAGTTACCGCTGACGCTTTGGTGAAAGCACAGGAGAGCGGAAAAATCGAACCAATTGTAACGGAAGTAGAAAAACCAGACTTTTATAAATAAAAAGAGGGGAGCCTTAGAAAATGAAAATTGGATTTAACGAAGCAACAGCGCTGGAGTGCCAGGGACAGTCATTGATGGCAGATTTGGAAGCCTGCGAAAAAAATGGTTTTGATTATATTGAGATCCGCTTTGATTGTGTAAAAGATTATTTGCAGGATCATACACTGGAAGAATTGTCTGACTGGTTTAAGAATCATAACCTGAAACCCTGGGCCTACAACACATTGATTTTCTTTAATCAGAGAGATGAGGCCGGAAAAAAAGAAATTGATGAAGAAACTGATTTTATTATCCAGGTGTGCCAGGCAATTGGAATGAAGATGCTGATTACGGTGCCTTCCTTTGATGTGAAAGATAAAACAATTTCTGAAATTAAGGAAGAGGCGGCAGAAAGACTTCGTTACTTAAGTGACAAAGTGGGGGAGGATATCAAGATTTCCCTGGAGTTCTGCGGGGCACCCAATTGTTCCATTAACCAGTTTGGGACAGCTTATGACGTAGTGAAAGCCGTTGACCGGGACAATGTGGGAGTGACTGTCGATACGTTCCATTTCCATGAAATGTGCTCAAAGCTTGAAGATTTGGAGGCGGCTGACGGAAAGAAGATTTTTGCTTATCATTTAAATGACTGCGAAGATTTACCGTTGGGCTCTGCCGGTGATGATAAGAGACTCTGGCCGGGAGAGGGAGTTGTCAATCATGCCGGTATCGCCGCAGCTCTTAAAAAGATTGGATTTGACGGGGTTTGCACCATCGAAGAATTCCGTCCTGAATATTATGCTCTTCCCCATGCAGAAAATGTCAGGAAAGCGGCAGAGGTTACAAAGGCTTTTGTTCACAAATACTTTGGCTAGACGGGAGGCGCAAGATGTTGGATCATAATAAAATTAAACTGGGAATCTCCCAAATAGGCTGGACCAACGATGATATGCCGGACCTGGGTAAAGAAAACACCTTTGAACAGACAATCAGTGAAATTGCCCTGGCAGGATTTAAGGCATCAGAAGTCGGAGCTAAATATCCTGCAGACCCGGCGGTGCTAAAAAAGGCAATGGATTTGCGCGGACTTACAATTTGCAATAGTTGGTTTTCCACATTTTTGATTACCAGGCCCTATGAAGAGGTGGAAAAAGACTTTATAAAGCAGCTTGACTTTTTAAAGGCGGTGGGCGCCGATGTAATCGGTGTTTCTGAACAGAGCCACAGTATTCAGGGTAAACTTGACCAGCCTATATGGGAAGGCAAGTATGTGATGAATGAAGAAGAGTGGAAGATGCTGACTGAGGGGCTTAATAAATTAGGGAAGGCTGCGAAAGACAGAGGAATGAAGCTGACATTCCACCATCATATGGGGACCGTGGTTCAAACTGAGGAGGAAATCGACCGCTTTATGGAATTGGTTGACCCGGAATATGTCTTCCTGCTTTTTGACAGCGGACATTTGTCCTTTGCAGGAATCGACCCGGATAAGATTCTCAAAAAATACATAGACAGGGTACGGCATATTCATTTGAAAGACATTCGTCAGACAATGGTGGATAAATCAAAGGCGGAGCACTGGAGTTTCCTCAAAGGAGTCAGAGAAGGTGTCTTTACTGTGCCGGGTGACGGAGATGTGGATTTTGAACCGCTGTTTCAGATTGTTGCCGAGTCAAATTACGAGGGATGGATGGTGGTGGAGGCCGAACAGGACCCGGCCAAAGCGAATCCCCTGGAATACGCCATCAAAGCCCGGAAATATATTGCCGAAAAGACGGGTCTGTAAGTGGAGGTGAAAAGATGAAAATAGCATTTGATGTGGACGTGTTGGCAAAGCAGATGGATATCAACCGGATGGTCCACCAGGTGGCGGACTGGGGGTATAAGTATATCGAACAATCTCCCCATCCCCGGATTAATCCTTTTTACAAGCATCCCCTGTTTTCTAAAGAGTGTGAGGCTGAGTACAAGAAGGCCTTAAAAGAAACTGGTGTGGAGCTGTCATCACTAATCGGAGTGTACCGCTGGTCAGGACCTGACGAGGAACAGAGGCAATTCGCAGTCAAGAACTGGAAGCGTCTGATTGAAATAGCTGTGGAGCTGGGCGTTTCGGTTATTAATACGGAATTATCAGGTGACCCCAACCAGCAGGAAATCTGCAATGGAATGTGGTTTAAGTCGATGGAAGAGCTGCTGCCTGTTATAGAGAGGGAGGGCATCCGGATTGAAATTCAATCTCATCCCTATGACTTCTGCGAATTGAATAATGAGTGCTGCGATCTGGTAAAATCTTTCCGCTCCGATTATCTGAAATATGTTTTTGCTACTGCTCATGGTTTCTTCTATGATCAGGGCAGGGGTGAGATGAGAAAGATGTTAGAGTATGCAGGAGAAGACTTATCCCACGTTTTATTTGCAGACACCTTTAACCAGGAACTGGATTGCCGCTATATCGTAAATCCGCCCTGGCTGAACAAACGCGGGGCAGCCGATGTGACTGTCCATCAGCATTTGGCTATGGGCGAGGGCGATGTAAACTTCGAGGAAATTTTTGATGTGTTAAGAGATATGAATTTCAAAGACCGCACCTTTAAAGTGGGGGGCGAGTCAATTGTAGCTGTTTCCTATTTCGGTTTTCCTGAGAAAATGAATAAGCAGGCTCCGGAAGCCAGAGAGCGTATTGAAAAGGAACTATTAAAATAGTAGTTATGCCGAGGGCATCAAAAATATAAAGGAAAAGGAAGGAAAAGAAAATGAAAAAGATGAGAAAAATGTTGGCTGGTTTGTGTGCAATGGTGATGGTGGTCGGGTTACTGACAGCTTGCGGAGGCGGTGACAAGGATTCCGGCAGTAAGAGCGAAAGTGACAGTGGAAGCGGCGGCAGCGGTGAGTCTTCAAAATTAACCCTGATTATGTCCCAGAGAGATGAATGGCTCGGAGAAATGGAGCAGGCTGCTGTGAAAGAAGCAAAGGAAATGGGCATCAGCCTCAATACTGTTGACGCGCAGTCTGATACCAGCAAAATGCTTCAGTTTATCGAAAGTGCAAAAAATGATGGTCAGAAAGCCGTTATTATTAACATGGTAGACCCGGAAACAGCAGAGCAGTGTGTGGAAGCTGCCGGTGATATGTATGTAGTTTTTGTAAACCGTTATCCTTCAGACGATTCTGTCCTGAATGAAAAGGTAGTTTATGTAGGCTCTGATGAGAGTACTTCTGGTTACTTCCAGGGTGAGTGGTTAGCAAAACACTTTAAAGAAGAAGGAAAGACTGAATTTAGCTATATTCTGCTCAATGGTATTTTAGGACAGACCTCCACTACTTTAAGAACTGAATCTCTGTTAAAAGGTCTGGAAGATAACGGCGTGAAAGGGGTAGAAGCGACAGCTCCGCTGGCAGCTGAATACCAGAGAGAAACTGCTCAGGATATGATTGCGCCGCTGTTAAAGACGACACAGTACGATGCGATTGTTTCCAACAATGATGCTATGGCTCTTGGCGCAATTGAAGCAATGATTGATCAGGGCATAGACCCAACTACCGTGCCGATAGTAGGTATTGACGCTTCTCTGGACGGACGCCAGGCAGTAAAAGACGGCACTTTAGCTATGACAGTATTCCAGGATCCGAAAGGACAGGGAAAGGGAGCTTTGGTTGCAGCTAAAAATCTGATTGCAGGCAAACCAATTAACGATGGAACCGACTGGGAGCTTGATGAAACTGGAAATATCTTATGGATTCCTTTTGAACCAGTGACAATTGATAATGTAGATGAGTATGACAACCGCTAATAGTGAAAGCAAAGCATGGGAGACGGGGGAGAATTGATTTTTCCCCCATTTTCAGTAAAAGAATGAGGTGAAGGTATTGAGTGAAAAATACATTCTGGAAATGCAGGGAATTGTAAAGGAATTTCCCGGCGTGAAGGCCTTGAACGGAGTGCAGTTAAAGGTGCGGCCAGGTACCGTCCATACACTGATGGGGGAGAACGGGGCAGGGAAGTCAACTCTTATGAAATGTTTGATTGGGATGTACACTGCGAATGCAGGGACAATTACTTATAAAGGCAGAGCCGTAAAATATAAAACCACAGAAGAGGCATTAAATGATGGAATTTCCATGATTCATCAGGAGCTGTCACCTGTGTTGGAGCGCTCGGTCAGCGAAAATGTCTGGCTGGGGCGGGAACCTAAAAAAGGAATTTTTATTGATTACAAGAGAATGCGTCAGGACTGCCTGGAGTTATTCAGGAAAATGGGTGTAGATTTAAATCCTGATGAGAAGATGAAAAATCTTACCGTAGCCAAGATGCAGATGGTAGAAATCGTGAAAGCTATCTCTTACAACTCTTCGATTGTTATTATGGATGAGCCAACTTCTGCTCTGACGGATTCTGAGGTAGAAGATTTGTTTCGGATTATCGCGGAACTTAAAGCAAAAGATGTGGCGGTTATCTACATTTCTCATAAGATGGATGAAATCTTTAGAATCAGTGATGATATTTCTGTTTTTCGTGACGGAACTTACATATCCACCGACCGTGCCTGTGATTTGACTCAGGATGAAGTTATCAAACGGATGGTAGGCAGAGAGATTACAGAGATGTTTCCCAAACAGGAATATGAAATAGGTGAGGTTATTTTAAGAGTTGACAGACTAAGCTCCGGGAAAGCGGTAAAAGAAGTATCTTTTGAACTGCATAAGGGAGAAATCCTTGGTTTTGCCGGGCTGGTGGGTGCCGGACGCACCGAGACTATGGAAACGATTTTCGGAATGCGCCCGAAAACCGGAGGGGCGGTTTATGTCAATGGGAAAGAGGTTCATATCAAAAGCCCGGAGGATGCCGCTGCCAACAAGATTGCCCTGCTGACGGAGGACCGGAGAGGGAATGGTATCCTCGGCATCCTGAGTGTTAAGTTTAATACAGTGGTTGCTAATTTGAAGGCTTATGGTTTTCCTGTTGATTCCAAAAAGATGGCGGCAGACACACAGGAGTACATCAACAGGCTGAGTATTAAGACGCCCGGTATGGAGGCCCGGATTCAGGATTTGTCCGGGGGAAACCAGCAGAAAGTATTGCTCGCGCGCTGGCTGCTGACGGACCCGGATATTTTGATTGTGGATGAGCCTACCCGTGGAATTGATGTGGGTGCAAAGGCGGAGATTCACCGTATTATTTCTGAACTGGCAAAGGCAGGGAAAGCAATTATCGTCGTATCATCAGAGCTGCCGGAGGTTATGGGTGTATCCGACCGGGTGGTGATTATGCATGAAGGCAGAGTAACCGGTATCCTTGACCGCTGCAATTTATCTCAGGAATTAATTATGAAATATGCGACAAAAGAAAAAGTCGAGAGCAAATCCATGGTTCAGGAGGGTGAATAAGTGAGTATTCAGAGAAAAAAATTTTTATCGGATAATATGATTTGGCTGGTTTTAATCGTATTAGTTATTGTTATGTCCATTGCAAACCGTAATTTCGCCACGGTGTCAAACCTGACAACATTATTGACTGGAGAAGCAATCAAGGGGATTATGGCCTTTGGCGTGGCTTTTGCCATCCTGACCAAGGGGATTGATCTTTCTCTGGGCGCAGTGGCAGCTTTGGTTGGGGCAGTCAGCGGAGCTTTAGTGCAGCCCACGGATTTCACCATGAGAGCCCTCTCAAGCGGAGCAAGGCTTCCGGCACCTGCAGCAATTCTGATTGGGTTATTGCTGGGAGCGGCAATCGGCGGCTGTATAGGAGCTATCATTGCTTACACAGAAATTCCGGCATTTATCGCTACTTTGGGTGCCCAGCTTATATGCCGGGCGGCTGCAAAAATGTTTTCCAACAGGCCGGTTTCAAAGCTTTCTGACGATTATCGTTTTTGGGGGAGCGGACGAGTATTTGGAATACCGATGATAGTTATCGTCTTCATCATTATAGCAGTTCTTTCCTGGTTCATACTGGTTCACACTCGTTTTGGCAAGAGTCTTTATGCTATCGGTGCAAATCCTCAGGCTGCCAAAGTGGCGGGTATTAACGTTAATGTAAACCTGATTAAGGTTTATGTCTGGTGTTCCCTGATGGCGGCTCTTGGCGGCGTATTGCTGGCCGGACGTTCCGGCTCTTCAGACCCTTCTACTTCAGGTCTTAACTATGAGCTTGACGCAATTGCCGCAGCTACGGTCGGAGGTACTTCCCACACCGGAGGTGTGTGTTCAGTGACCGGAGTCATCGCGGGAATCCTGATTTTGGGAGTAATCAACAACGGGTTGGTGCTGATGGGCGTAGATGATAATATGACCAATATCTTAAAAGGTGTTATCATTATTGGTTCGGTAGTATTAGATATGCGCAAGAATATAAAGAAAGTATGATAAGGTGGCGTTCTTAGCTGTAGTGATTGTCTCACATAGGTAAGAACGCCATTATTTCCACAGGGAGCGGTACTGAAGGGGAGTCATGTTTTCCAGCTTGCGGAAGTTATAGATGAAGTGTGAGGTGTTGCAAAATCCACATGCTTCACCGATGTTCTCAATACTGGCGGCGGTGGTGCTGAGCATTTTCTTGGCGTGTCCGATACGAAGCTGAAGCAGATAGCGGTGGGGAGTGACCTGGTAAACCTCCTTAAACTTACGTAAATAGTAATGGATGCTTAGGGAGGCATTGCCGGCGAGCTGATTCAGAGAAAGGCTGCTTTGCCCCAGATGCTCTTCCATATATTGAACGGTATCCTCCAGTAACAGCTCCAGATTTCCCTTTTCCTGTTCACTGTTCAGTTCTGCCAATTGCGTTAACAGGCGCTGGAGGGAAAGAGCCGTGGTATGAGGGGAGGTATTTGCCTGCTTCACATTTCTGATAATGCGCTCGCAGCAGTGCTCAATTTCGGAGGTTAGATTCTGCGGATAAAAAATACAGCCGTGGTGTTTCAATAACAGATTGGTGTAGGCTGTACTGCTGTTCCCGGTTAAGTGGAACCAACGCATCCGCAGGCTGTCGGTGCAGGAATAATAACAATGGGGTTCCCGGCAGTCTAACAGCACCAGACTCCCGGCAGGTGCCTTTTTCTCTTCACCCCGGTATCTGACCATCAGACTGCCCTTATCTACAATGATTACATGACAGGTGTCAAGCCATTCCCGTTCCACAATATAATTCTGGTCGCAGTGATAAATCCCGGCATGAGGAATATAATAGAGATTTTCTTTCGTAAAAGGGTCCGGTTCATAATAAAAACGTTCTGAATCTTTTAGTACACCAACATCTTTCATTTTCATTCCTCCATAAGTCAATTTTATGTTATTTTATGACAAGAATATGTAGTGATAATTACTAACTAATATTATATTATGTGGGAAAGAACCTGTCAAACGGAAGCTGTTATGGCAGGGATTATAAGGTTAATTTTAAATTATTTTTATGGAGGACAAGAAAATGAAAGAAACGAAAATTGGACTGATTGGCGCTGGCTGGATGGGGCGCGCCCACACGGTGGCTTTCCACCATGCCGGAATGATTTTTGGGGATGATTTACCAGTTTTTGAGGTGATTGCGGATGCTCACGAGGAACAGGTGAAGGAGGCGGCGAGGTCAATGGGGTATAAACGTTACACTACCGACTGGCGTGCGGTGGTGAGCGACCCTTATGTTACACTGGTCGATGTGGCCACCCCCAATAACATGCATTTTGAAATGGTTAAGGCGGCCCTGGAAAACGGAAAGCATGTCTTTTGTGAGAAACCCTTATCCCTCTCCGGCGAGGAATCAGAAATCCTGGCAAAGCTGGCCAAAGAAAAAGGGGTAGTGAATTATTGTGGTTTCTCTAATTTGATGAATCCGGCAACTCAATATGTTAAGGAGCTGGTGGAAACAGGGGAACTTGGTGAGATTATGCGGATTCATGCGACTTATGACCAGGATATGCTGCTTGACCCCGAACTGCCCCTGACCTGGCGCCATGTAAAAGAGACTGCCGGCTCCGGAGCTCTGGGTGATTTGTGCAGCCATCTGTTATCTGTATCCCAGTTGATTCTTGGGGATATCAAAGAGGTTATCGGCATTGATTCGGTTGTAGTTCCCAGGCGTCCGATTGCAGGCAGTGACAAAACAGGTGAAGTTGAAAATGATGATATTATCACGTTCCTGGTGAAGTATAAAAACGGAGTTATCGGTGATTTTTCCTCATCCAGAGTTGCCACAGGCCGGAAGAATTACTTCTATTATGAAATCCAGGGCACAAAAGGCACAGTGGTCTATGATTTGGAGCGGATGTGCGAAGTACAGGTCTATTTTAAAGAGGATGCGGATAAGAAAAAGGGGCGCGACAGTGGTTTTCGCACAGTGCTGTTAAACCCGCAGCATAAAGGTTTCCGGTATTTTCAGCCTGCCGGGGGGCTTGCCATTGGCTTTGATGATATGAAAATATTGCAGGCACACGAATTAATACAGGCGATGAAGGGCGGCGGGTATGCGGCGGATTTTGCCATGGCAGCCAAGGTGGATGGCGTAGCCAGCGCTGTTCTTAGGTCACTTGAGAGCAGAACATGGGAAGAATGCTTATAGCAGGGGGTGTTTAAATGGGATTTGGTAAGATTGAACTGGGGATTGCCCCCATCGGATGGACCAATGATGACATGCCCCAGCTGGGCGGTGATATTCCCTTTGAGCAGATGATTTCGGAAGTCGCCCTGGCAGGTTTCGCAGGGACTGAGGTTGGGGGCAGCTTCCCTTCTGCCCCGGCGGTGCTGAATAAGGCGTTAGAAATGAGAGGGCTTAAGATTGCCAGCCAGTGGTTTTCCAGCTATTTGTGTTCCGTACCTTATAAAGAAAATGAAGAAGCATTTTTGAAACAATTGGATTTTCTGGAGGCAGTGGGGGCAAGGCGGGTTAATGTCTGCGAGCTGACAAGATGCCTGTTTGCTGAGAAAGTCTCCATGTTTGGTGAACATAAACCCCTGGCAAATGACGAAGAGTGGGAAAAACTCTGTGATGGCTTGAACAGGCTGGGAAAAATTGCGGCCGGCCGGGGCTTTAAATTATGTTTTCACCACCACATGGCCACGGTAGTGCAAACTCTTGAAGAGACACAGCGCCTGCTGGACCATACAGATTCCCGCTATGTTTATCTGTGTTTTGATACCGGGCATTTTACTTTTGCCGGGGAAGATGTGGTGCGGGCAGCGGCTCTTTTTGCGGACAGAACAGGCCATGTGCATTTAAAAGATATTAGAAAAGAAAAGATGGAACAGGCATACAGGGAAGGCTTTGCATTCAGACAGGCGGTGCTGGCAGGCTGTTTTACAGTGCCGGGAGATGGCTTTGTGGATTTCCCCGGGGTTTTTGCAGAACTTGAGAAAAAGGGATATTCCGGGTGGATGCTGGTGGAGGCTGAACAGGACCCGGCACTTGCCAATCCTTTTGAATATGCTCTTAAGGCGCGTAAATACGTCAGGGAACAGACGGGACTGTAGGGGTGAGAAATGGATAAAAAGATTAAATTTGGTGTGATTGGTCTGGGAACCATGGGCAGAATACATCTGGAGAACTTGCGAGGCGGGATAAAAGCGGCAGAGGTAGTGGCAGTCTGCGGGCGGACCCCGGAGAAGGTTGAGGAAATAAGGGCGGAATACAATATCCCTTACGGCGTTACCTCTGTAGATGAGCTGCTGGAACTTCCGGAGGTTGACGCGGTGGTCATCGCTACTGGGGCGGATGCACACAAAGAAGCAATTTTAAAAGCCTGTGCCGCCGGAAAACATATTTTCTGTGAAAAGCCCCTTGCAAAGACTCTGGAAGATTGTAAGGAAATAGAAAGGGCTGTTAAAGGAAATGCCGGAAAATGTTTTACGGTGGGTTTTATGCGGCGCTTTGACCCCTCCTATGCCGAGGCCAAGGAGAGAGTAGATGCCGGGGAGATTGGAAAGCCGATTATGTATAAGGGCAGCAGTATTGACCCGGCAGACGTGCTGCCAGCTCATCTGGAAGGTGTGAAGAACGGCATCTATGTCCCCTGGTTTATTGAGATGGGGAGCCATGATACGGATTTGGCCCGATGGTTTTTGGGCGGAGAACCGGTCAAGGTTCATGCCTATGGCGGAGCCTATGTGTGCAAAGAATTAGCTGACTATGATGATTACGATAATGGTGCCTCGCTGAGTGCTTTTGATAATGGAACCATGGCCTATATTCAAGTAGGCAGAACCGGGACCTGCAGTCATGTGGGTTCGGAAATTGTGGGGACAAAAGGAACCCTTATGGTGAATCATATCCCCCGGCGCAATTATCTGTCGGCTCTGACATCGGAGGGATATCAGGAGGCCTGCCAGGACAGCTTTATCAGCCGCTGGGGTGAAGCCTTTTTTAAGGAGATGGAGAATTTTGCGGAGTGCATTATAAATGGCAGAGAACCACAGGTTAATGCCCATGATGGGACGATGAGCCTGGAGTTCTGCCTCAAATTGCACCATGCCTATCTGGAGGGAAAAGAAGATGAGTGAAATGATGGACGCAGTTGTTTTTTCTGAAATCGGGAAATTTGAAGTGACCACCCGGAAAATACCGGAAGCTTACCCGGAATGAGGACGTAAAGATTAAGATATTGAGGGCAAGTATATGCGGCACCGATGTTCATATTCTCCGCAATCCGCCGGGAATCGAGGCATCTAAAGGTATTATTTTGGGGCACGAATGTGTGGGAGAAGTGGTGGAAACAGGTGCCGGTGTCAAAGTATTGAAAAAGGGGGACAGGGTTATTCTTGACAACAACCTGCCCTGCGGTGTCTGCCCGGCCTGCCAGAGCGGAAACGGTAATCTCTGTGTAAATATGGCTTCCATGGGAGTACATATTGACGGCGTGTTTGCCCAGTATGCAGTCGCACCGGAGCAGCAAATGGCCCTCCTTGATGATACGGTCTCTCTCGATGAAGCAATTTTTGCAGAGCCCTTGAACTGTGTGATGGGGGCTGTCAAAAAGCTTAAAGTTATGCCGGGGGATACAGTACTGATATTGGGGGGAGGGCCCATTGGCTTGTATTTTACCACTCTCATGCGCCTGTGTGGAGGGCGGGTTCTGGTTTCGGAAATCTCGGCATTTCGCAAGGAATATGCCAGAGGGCAGGGTGCTGACAGAGTGATTGACCCATCCGCCGAGGATTTGAAAGAAGAGGTTTTAAAAGAAACTGCCGGAATGGGTGCTGACATTGTGATAGATGCGGTTGGCGTACTGCTGCCCGAGGCCATAAGGGCTGTAAAAAGGGGCGGGAGCATCTTGCTGTTTGGACAAAATGGGAGTGCCCGTCAGGAGTTGTGCCAAAATGATATCACGGCTAAAGGGATAACGATTTACGGAAACTATATCGGAAACTACACCCTTAGAAATGTAGCCGGACTGCTAAAAAGCAAACGCTGTGATTTTGGCAAAATGATTACTCACCGCTTGCCTTTGAAGGAGTTTGGCGCTGGTTTAGCTGCAATGCAGGAGGGAAAAGCGCTGGAGATTGTTTTATACCCGCAGAATGATCTTGAGAATAATTAAGTTGCGTGCTTTTTGCGTGTGTGTTATAGTGAGGTGGCAGGGGGACACCCGTGTTACTAAGGCGTGAACGGAACCGTCTAAGTCAGCAGGATGTACTTTGCGGCGTAAGCTGTGAAAAACTCGTGCCTAATAGCATAAGCAAGAGGTGACAAAAGGATGGCTGGAACAATTCAAGATATCGCAGAACGGGCGGGGGTATCCCGGGGGACAGTAGACAGAGCCCTTAATAAACGGGGGCGCATTAATGCTGCCGTGGAAGAGCGGATATTGCAGATTGCCGATGAAATGGGGTATATTGCCCCAAAGAAGAAAAGCAAACATAAAAAGAAGGTCAGAATCGGGATTGTGACTCAGCTGTCAAGTGCTCCTTTTATGAGCGGAATCAGGAAAGGTATACGGGATGCGGCGAAAGAAACGGCCTCGAAAGGTTTTGAACTCCTAATTGAAGAATGCGAGGATGTAAGCGAAAACTCTCAGCTGGAGTCTCTGGTGAAATTAGAGAAAGCAGGGGTGGCCGGGATTGCAATTATGCCGGTTGACGGAAACCTGATCCGCAATAAAATCAATGAACTGATTGAGCAGGGTATTAAAATTGTTACTTTCAATACGGATATTATCGGTACTAAGCGCAGTTGTTTTGTAGGCATGGACAACATTCGCAGCGGCAGAACTGCGGCGGGGCTGCTTGGAATGCTTATCAGAAAAGAAGGTGAAGTTCTGGCTATTACAGGTCATTTTGGCAACAGTGTCAATAATATGCGTGTGGAGGGCTTTACCTCTGAATTAAAAGAGAACTTTCCGAATCTTCATCTGGCGGGGGTTCAGAGCAGTTTTGATGAACCGGCGGAGGTGGAACAGCTGGTGATTAAAAGTCTGGATGCCTTTTCAGATTTAAAAGGAATTGTGGTATTTTCAGCCGGTCAGGAAGGGGTCTTGAAAGCTCTGGCGAAACAAAAGATTCCATCCAGACAGCGGCCTTTTGTCATTGTCTATGACCTGACTCCTGAAAATATTGCTGGTCTGAAAAGTGACGGGTTTGATTTTATTTTGGACCAGAACGGATATATGCAGGGGCACCGGGCATTGTGTATCCTGGAGGATTTGGTATTTGCGGATGTTTTGCCGGCGAAAGAATACTATTATACTGACATTGTTATAAAGACTAAATATAATATCTAAGAGAAATCAATAAAAATAAAGACTGTAAATATAAAAGCACGCAAATTTGCGTGCTTTTTGTTTGTTTAACTACAATAGAAAGAAAAAACACTGGTTAAAAACCGTGAAAATTGTGCAATATATCAGAATATATTTAATGTGCAGTTTGACATATTGCACGCAAAATGGGCGTGTGATATGATGTGTGTAAGAACCTATTAAATACATAATAAACGAGGTGAAGAGATGAAATATTTAGAACTGGACAACAGCAGAAAGCTGGATTTGGTTTTGCTTGGGCGTGTGGCGATTGATTTTAACCCAGCCTATAATGAGGACGTGAAAGAAGATTTTAAGCCCCTCAAGGAGGTTCACGTTTTTGAAAAATTCGTAGGAGGTTCCCCGGCCAATATTGCAGTTGGTGTGACCAGGCACGGTATGAAAGCCGGCTTTTTTGCAAAGGTGTCTGACGATCAGTTCGGCGAGTATGTGGTAGATTATTTTAATAATGAAGGAATTGATACCAGCCGAATCACCAAATGTCAGAATGGCGAGAAGCTGTGTCTGACCTTTACGGAGATGCTGTCACCAAAGGAAAGCAGTATCCTGATGTATCGCAATATACCGGCTGATTTACAGCTAAGCACAGCGGATATTGACGAGGAGTACATCAAAAATACCAAAGCCATTTTGATTTCCGGGACAGCGCTGTCCGCCAGCCCTTCAAGGGAGGCAGCCTTTAAGGCGGTGATGCTGGCCAGAAAATATAATACAAAGATTATTTTTGATATTGATTACAGACCCTATAGCTGGAAAAATGATGATGAAATTTCTATTTACTATTCATGGGTAGCTAAAGAAGCAGACATTATTATGGGGTCAAGAGAAGAATTTGACCTGACCGAAAAATTAATCAAGACGGGTATGAGTGATGAGGAGAGCGCCGCTTACTGGCAGGGTCATAACGCTAAGATTGTAGTTATCAAACATGGTATGAAAGGCTCAACCGCCTACACCAATGATGGCGGAAAGTTTTCCATTAAGCCGTTTCCGGTTCAGACCCGCAAAGGATTTGGCGGCGGCGATGGCTATGCTTCCGGCTTTTTGTATGGCTTGTATCAGGGTTGGGAGATTATTGACTGCCTGGAATTTGGCTCCGCAGAGGCTTCAATGATGGTTAAAAGTAACACTTCCTCTGATACACTTCCTAATCCGGAAGAAGTACATGCTTTTATCAAGGAAGAAAAAGAATTATATGGGGATATGGTTGCCCGTGCAGGTGAGGAGGAAAAATAAGGTGAATAAGACGACAAGAATGACAACTGCGCAAGCAATTGTGAAGTTTCTGGATAATCAATATGTTTTGATGGACGGCGTAGAAACGAAGTTTGTAGAAAGCTTTTTCACCATCTTTGGTCATGGAATCGCCGTAGGATTGGGGGAGGCCCTGGATACGAACCCCGGAAGCCTGAAGGTTTTACAGGGGCGCAATGAACAGGGAATGTGCCACACTGCGATTGCTTATGCAAAGCAGAGTAACCGGCGCAAAATCATCCCCTGTGCTTCTTCCGTAGGACCGGGGGCGGCTAATATGGTGACTGCCTGTGCCACAGCGACAGTGAATAATATTCCCCTGCTGGTATTTCCGGCGGACACTTTCGCTTCCCGCCAGCCTGACCCGGTACTGCAGCAGTTGGAACAGAGCAGCAGTCTGGCTGTTACCACAAATGATGCCTTCAAACCAGTGTGCAAATATTGGGACCGTGTATCACGCCCGGAGATGGTGATGACCGCATTGATTAATGCCATGCGTGTACTGACTGACCCGTCTGAGACAGGTGCCTGCTGTATTGCACTGCCTCAGGATGTGGAAGGTGAAGCCTTTGACTTCCCGGATTATTTCTTCAAAAAGCGGGTGCACCGTATTACCAGACCTGTCGCTGTTGCCGAAGAGCTGGATGATTTGGCAGATATTATTAAAAATGCCAGAAAGCCTCTTGTCATTGTGGGCGGAGGGGTGCGTTACTCTGAGGCTGGTGAAACAGTAGAAAAATTCTGTGCGGAATTTAAGATTCCTTTTGGAGAGAGCCAGGGAGGCAAGAGCGCATGCAAATCCAGTGACCCCTATTGTTTGGGCGGCATTGGCGTGACCGGTACCTATGCTTCCAATATCATTGCAAAAGATGCGGATGTAGTCATCGCTATTGGCACCAGGTTATCTGATTTTACGACCAGCTCCAAGCACCTGTTCCAGAATCCGGAGGTGCAGTTTGTAACGATTAACAACTGCCGCTATCACGCGTATAAGATGGACGCTGTCAAAGCTGTCGGTGATGCAAAGGTGACGTTGGAGGCATTGAGTGAAAAGTTAAGAGCGGTTAATTACCAGTCAGCCTATACGGATGAAATTGCGGATGCGAAAGCAAAATGGGATGCGGAGATGAAGCATCTTGGAGGTATCGAATATACAGGTGATGATTTTGAGCCGATGATTAAACCGAGAGACCCAAGGACAGTTCCAGAGTTTGTCAGGCTTACAGATGGCAGAATTACACAGACTGCGGCTCTTTATGCAATCCGGGAAGTGATTGATGAAAATGCTACCCTCATTACGGCAGGCGGCTCTCTGCCAAGCTGTCTTCAGAGAATGTGGACTACAGACAAACGTGGAGGTTATCATGCTGAATATGGTTATTCCTGCATGGGATATGAAGTAGCTGCCACCCTGGGGGCTAAGTTTGCGGAGCCTGAGGATGAAGTTTATACTGTGGTTGGTGACGCCAGCTTCCAGATGCTTCACAGTGAGATTATGACCATTATGCAGGAGCGTCAGAAAGTGAATATCTTAATCTTTGACAACTGTGGTTTTGGCTGTATCAATAACCTGGAAATGACTCACGGCATCGGCAGTATCGCAACGGAGTTCCGCTATACTGACGGCAAAAAGCCCTGCGGGGATTTGATTCCTGTTGATTACGCCAAGATTGGCGAGGGCTATGGACTTAAGACTTATACATGCAAAACAATTGCCCAGCTTAAAGCAGCTTTGGAGGATGCAAAAAAACAGGATACTGCGTGCCTGTTTGATTTGAAAGTAATTCCCAAAACCATGACGGACGGTTATGAATCATGGTGGAATGTAGGCCAGGCTCAGGTTTCCGATAAGGAAAGTGTTGTGGAAGCCTGGGAAGAAGTTAAGAAAGCCAGAGACGAATCAAGAATTTATTAGAAGGGAGAGATTGCCTGATGGAAGAAAAGGTATTTGGTTATCCTAAGTTTGATAACCAGGGGGAAATGATTTTATCAACTTATGATAATGAATATAGAGCAATGATGATGGATATTCGTGTCTATCGGATGGGTGCTGGTGAAAAGCGTAAGTTTAAAAAGAACAACGAAGAGATGGCCCTTCTCCTGTTGAGCGGCAGTGTCGTTTACCGTTTTGGCGGCAGAGAAGAAGCCGCAAAGAGAAAGGATGTTTTTACCGAAGGACCTTACTGTGTACACGCCGGCAAGGATTCAGAGGTAGAGGTAGAAGCACTGGCTGATACGGAGATTTTGGTTCAGTGTACCAAGAATGACCGGAGTTTTGAAGCAAAATTCTATGTGCCAAAGGATGCGCCCTGGAAATATTCCAGTGTGGGCAAGTTTGGAAATGTAGCAAAACGCCGGGTCAACACAATTTTCGATATTGATATTGCACCGTATTCCAATATGGTTTTGGGTGAAGTGTTAAATGACAGGGGAAACTGGTCAGGTTACCTGCCTCACCGCCATGCCCAGCCGGAACTTTACTATTTTATGTTTGACCACCCAGAAGGGTTTGGAGCCAGCTTTGTCGGTGATGATGTTTTTAAGAGTGTGGATAAAAGCTTTTCTGCGATTCCCGGAGGCAAGCTGCACCCACAGGCTGTAGCCCCAGGCTATCAGATGTACACCTGCTGGATGATACGCCATCTGGAGGGGAAACCGTGGCATCAGACAGACAGAAATGAAGATGAAGCTTATCTGTGGCTTCACGAGGCGGATTTTCCAGATACCACTCAGATTTAATAGAAGAATATAAAGAAACTTGTAAAGGAACTGCTGTAATCTGGCTGAGTTAAGGCCAGGTTAAAACAGTTCCTTTTTACTATTGCAAGAAAGGCTTCCATAATTTACAATATAATTAAAAGAAAACTGCAGGCAAATCAAGTGAAAATCTGTTGCATAAAGTTATCCTTCCTGAACGTTAGTAGTTCAGGAAAGATAGCATTTTTAGCATAACAGCCGCTGTGGTGAAAAGACAGGTATTGCAGATAGCATGCCTGTTTTTATACTTTAAGAGGAGGGAAAAGATATGGCATTAATCAAGTGTCCGGAGTGTGGGAGAGAGGTGAGCGATAAGGCAAAAAAGTGTATTAATTGCGGTTATCCCATCTGTGAGATTAAGAATGAAACTGTATCTGTAGGCTTTAATGGTGAAGTCGTTTCTAAGAAGAGACATAACAAAATTCTTTATGGCGGGGCCGCTGTTTTATGCATTATTATAGCTGCAATGTTTGCCATTTTTTATAAGGGCAATAGCAATGGAGCAAGAGATGTAGCACCTTCTGTTCTTGTCAATGAGGATGGAACTGCATTTGTGCGAGACGGCAAAAAACTAATAGAAATAAAAGGTGATGCGCTTAGCGGAAAGGTTAGCAGAGACAGGAATCACATTATTATTCTTGAAGAAGATGGGACCTTATATACATATGATAAAAATGGAAATCATAAAGAAAAGGTTGCCGAAAATGTAACACAGGTAGCTGAAGTTCGGGATAATGGTATCATTTATAATATCCAGCGGGAGTCCAGTGCGACAGTGGATAAAGTTTTGGAAGCGATTGTTGACGATTATTCAGAATATACAACTTTTGATGTAGTAAAGTCGGTTTTTGAAAGTACATATGAAGACAAAACCGTTATATCTGCCAAAGCTATGTACTATTCTTTGGTAGGTGACTTCTATGAGGATGATGCAGCAAGTCAGGTGGAGATATATCGCTATATTTTTAAAACTAAGAAAACGGAGGCCTTAGGCAATTTACAGCAGTATGTGTTATCAAGGTATACGCTAAACATGATTTTTATAGATTCCAGGGGTATCTATGCGTGGAATGAAGCAGAAAAAGAGCCTGTGAAGATATCTTCTTACAAAGATGCTGAAGCAGTTAAGTTATTAGGTGTATCTGATAATGGGAAGCTTGCAGCCTGGGCAGAAGGTATAAATGAGGCAACTGAGGTATATGTCTCAGAGGAGGGGGAAAAAACAAAGGTTGGAAATTTTGATGATATAGATGGTGAATATCAGATTTCACAGGTTGAGCTTGTAAATAATGGGACAGAAGCCATTTTTTATCATACTGGTTCGGAAAAAATATTCAGGAAGAAACAAGGAAAAGAACCTCAAGAAATACATGCCGGCGGCAATGTTGAGCTTGCAGGAATATATTCTGCAAAAGATAAGATTTCAATAAACGAAAAGGCTAAGGTTGAAGAACTTTATGTTGAAGTTGAAAGTAATAATGAAGATGGGAAAATAGATTTATACTGTATTGAAGAAAATGGGGAAAGACAAAAGCTGCTTTCTGACATTACTCTCATTTGGTATATAAAGAATGGAAAAGTATTTTATGAAAAAGATGAAGAGACTTTATATTGCGCTGATTTAGGGAAAATGGAAGTAAAGAACGAGACAAAGCTTGCATCAGATGTTATGAGTACAGAATGCTCTTTTGATGGAAGAGTGCTTTATTTTCAAAAGCTTAATGATGTCGAAGAACTTACATCGTTATATGTAGTCAGGACAGATGGTAAAATCCTGGAACCTGAAAAAATTGCTTCTGGAGTGTCAGGTTACAATATAAGTGAAGATGGAATGGGAGTGGCTTATACTGCACAGGGGAGAGCAATAGAAGATGCCTCTGGTTCATATGGAGAACTTTATGTAAAATATATGGGAAAAGATGCGAAAAAAATAAGCAGTGATGTCGCCTGGGTTTACTCTAATAAGGAATATAGTATAATAGATGTGAGCGAGTTGGCATTTTTTAAATATGATACTCTGAATGATGATAATAAAATAATCGGCAATTATGAGATATATGACGGAAAGAATGTCAGCATTATTGGAAAAGAATTAATATTTTCAAGATAGAAAACGGAGTCTTATGCGAGAAAGCAAAGGAAATAGGCTGCGGTGCAATTGCTATCACCGGAAATCCGGAATATTACAGCCGGTTTGGATTTGTCAGCGGCAAGTCAAAAGGGGTGTATTACAAAGATATGCCGAGGGAAGAGGATGCGCCGTTCTTTATGGTAAAGGAGAATGGCTATGGATTTAAAAACGAAACTGGAAATTCCTGGAAGAATTGCTGAACTAAATCCCAGGGATACCTTGGAACGAATCGGTCTTAAAGGCAGCAGTACTTTTTGTGATGTGGGGGCCGGCACAGGGGTCTTTACATTTGAGGCTGCCCAAATAACAGATAACAAAGTGTATGCTGTGGAAATCTCAAGTCAAATGATGGAGATATTACAGTCGAAGGTAAGGGAAAAGAATCTTAAAAATGTAGAAATAATCAATGGAATCAAGGGAGTACCGGATTCTTCCTGTGATGTTGTTTTACTTTGTACGGTTTTACATGAAGTGCCTGATGTTCAGGGTATGATGAATGAGATAAAAAGGATATTGGCTGAGGACGGAATTTTAGCTGTTATTGAGTTTCATAAACACCAGACACCGGGAGGCCCTCCCATGGAAATACGTTTGGATAGTGCGCGGCTGGAAAAAGAGCTTCGAGAATGTGGATTACACCAGACACAGAATTTTACATTGGGAGAGAATTTTTATTGTTCTGTTTTTCATCTAAAAGTTTAGGTTTGAAAGGAGTAATATTATGAAGACAATTGATATAAACAAAATTCCTCAGATAAAGCTGGCAGATGGAGAATCTATTCCGGCGATTGGGATGGGGACGTTTGGAAATGACAAATATACGTCAGAAGAAGTTTCAAATGCGGTGTATAATGCAATTAAAATTGGCTATCGTTTTTTTGATGGTGCGGCTGCATATGGAAATGAAAGTGACATAGGAAAAGTGTATTCAAAGGCATTTGATGATGGAATTGTAAAGAGGGAAGATTTATATATACTGTCAAAGCTGTGGAATAACATGCATGGAAAGAGGGACGTTCTGGTTGCGGTGTCTAAGACATTGAAAGATTTGCAGCTGGACTATCTGGATGCTTATTTAGTACACTGGCCGTTTCCAAATTATCATGCGCCGGGAGCAGGTGTTGATGACCGCCACCCGGATGCGCGCCCATTTTTTATTGAGGAATTTATGGAAACATGGGAGCAGATGGAGAGGCTGGTAGATATGGGACTTGTCCGCCACATCGGAGTCTCCAACATGACCATTCCTAAATTGAAAGAATTGCTGCCCCTGTGCAGGATTAAGCCAGTCTTTAATGAAGTGGAAATACATCCTGCATTTCAGCAATGGGACATGTTTGATTATTGCAAAAGCCAGGGTATTGTGCCAATAGCATATTCTCCGCTGGGTTCTGCCGAGAGGCCCAAGCGGGACACGGAGCCCGGCGATACGATGGTGCTGGAAATGCCGGAGCTGGTGGAAATAGCAAAAGCCCATGGAGTCCATCCTGCTCTGATTTGCATTAAGTGGGCGGCACAAAGAGGACACATTCCTGTGCCGTTTTCTGTGAGAGAGCCGGAATATTTCAGTAATCTTGCCGCTGTTACGGAAGACCCCCTGACGGATGAAGAGATGGAGATTATCCGCAAAGCTGACAAAAATGACCGTCTGATAAAAGCCAAGGTATTTTTGTGGCCGGGAGCTGAAAACTGGAGGAATATCTGGGATTTGGACGGCAAAATTGACAGAACAGGGTGGCAGTCATAAAGCAGGATGTCTTAAAGTAGGGAGGTGCCTATGAAATCAAAGTTATTGACGGTAATATTAGTGTCAGCAGCTGCCCTGCTGTCCGGGTGCGGCAATTCAAATGCCGGGGACAGTAGTAAAGGCGAGAAAAACACATATCAGCATATCAGCCAGGAAGAGGCAAAGAAACTGATGGACACAGAAACCGGTTATATTATACTGGATGTGCGCACACAAGAAGAATATGAAGAAGGACATGTTGTGGAAGCTATGTGCATTCCGAATGAGACCATAGATGATACTGTGACAGAACAATTGCCAGATAAAGACGCAGCTGATACTTGTCTATTGCCGAAGCGGAAACAGGAGCCAGCAGGCATCAAAGAAGCTGGCAGACCTTGGATATACAAATATCCAGGAGTTTGGCGGGATTAACACATGGCAGTATGAGGTAGAGCAATAGAATGAGGGCCTTATAGATGATATTATTTATTCAGTGTTTGATACTGATATTGTGTACCTTATTTACAATCCTGATTTTACCTGCACAATACCGAAATCCCTTGTCTCAGTTTGCATTATATCCAACTGAAATCAAGAAGCGTGTCTAAATTGCCGCAGTATAAAGATTTTATAGCCTCCGTGGAACACAAGAACTGGAAACCGAAAATATTGGGTGCACTGGTGATTGTGGTGTTTCTAACTGTGCTGGTATATTTTTCGGGAAAGAGGACATTTGAAACAGCATTTTCCCATTCATCGGAGCGCTAAAAGGATGTGCAATAGGTACTATTGCTGTGCTCATATCCGCTTCTCTAAATTTCATTATTGGTTCGTTTTTGTAATGGGGCTCCAATATTGGGAGGCGGAAGTGAGGTCACGCTATGTACCGGATTGACGAACCTATATAATAATGCTATTCTTATTTTATACCCCCGAGGGTATTAGGGAGGTGAGTAAATGCGCCAATGTATGGATTCAGATAACCTTCACAGAAGGCTGAATAAAATTATGGGACAAATTAAAGCTATCGACAAAATGGTAGATGAAGATATTCCCTGTGAAGATGTCCTGATTCAGATTAACGCCGCTAAAGGGGCTCTTCATAAGGTCGGTCAAGTGATATTGGAAGGACACCTGAATCATTGTGTTCGAGAAGGGATTGAGCATGGTGACGCCGACAAGACTATTTCTGAATTTGCCAAAGCAGTTGAGCATTTTTCAAGAATGACATAATATGGTTTAGACTAAAGCAGCCAAAATATGGCTGCTTTTTTATTGACAAAAGCATACCCATAGGGGTATACTTTTGGATGGAATACATATACCCCTATGGGTATATCGGGAAGGAGTGATGTTTTTGATTAAATTATTAAAAGATGACGGGAAACGAACAGTTCTGTTTCTCTGTGTATCGTTGGTGTCTTTGGTAATCAGCTTCTTTGATATTGGAAATTTCCGTGTAAATGCAGCATGGGCGGCTATTCTGCTTTGTGGAATCCCCATCATCAAAGGTGCCATTGCCGGCCTTGTCACGGAATTTGACATTAAGGCGGATGTTTTGGTTTCTCTGGCCCTGATTGCCTCGGTTATCATAGGTGAGATCTTTGCTGCCGGGGAGGTGGCATTTATCATGACCATTGGAGCATTTTTGGAAGAGCGGACTGTCGCAAAAGCCCGCGCCGGAATTGAAAAACTGGTCCATCTCTCTCCGGCTACCGCCCGGGTTTTGCGCGATGGGGAGGAATATATCATTCCCTCTGAACAGGTAAAGGCAGGTGACACGCTCCGGATACTGGCGGGGGAAACCATTGCAGTGGATGGTGTGATTATCCGGGGTCAAACCTCTGTTGACCAATCTGTTATGACAGGTGAATCCCTCCCGGTGGATAAAAGTGAGGGAGATGAAGTTCAGAGTGGTACGGTCAATCAATTCGGGACTTTTGAGATGACCGCTCAAAAAGTGGGAGATGACAGTTCTCTGCAGCGCATGATTCGGCTTGTGGAGTCGGCGGATGCGGGGAAGGCTCAAATTGTCAGTCTGGCTGACCGCTGGGCTACCTGGATTGTGGTCATTGCCCTTGCCTCAGCAGGCATTACATGGGCTGTCACTGGTGAGGTAATCCGCGCTGTGACTATACTTGTTGTATTCTGCCCCTGTGCATTAGTACTGGCAACACCCACCGCAATTATGGCTGGAATAGGAAATGCCACAAAATATGGTATTCTCATCAGCCAGGGAGATGCATTAGAACGGCTTGCGGTGGTAAAACGAATTGCTTTTGATAAGACAGGAACGCTTACATATGGAAAACTGTCTGTGTCGCGGGTGGAAAGTTGTTTGCCGGGTATTGACAAGGATAAGTTGCTTGAACTGGCTGCCAGTGCCGAACTTCGCTCTGAGCATCCGCTGGGAAAATCCATTGTGGCGGAGTACCGCCTGGTGAAAGGGGAGTCCCCCTGTGCGCCTGAAACCTTTCAACTTTTGCCGGGTAGGGGTGTCAGGGCGGTTATAAAGGGTTATGAAATTTTTGCAGGAAATGAAGCAATGGCGGCAGATAATGGATTTGTTTTATCCGAACAGCTTGCGGAAAGAGCCAGTGATGCCAAAGCGGATGGCAGTACAGTTATATATGTGATGGATCAGGAGAATATGATTGGTCTGATTGCCCTTTCTGACACCATGAGACCTGATGCAGTGCAGACTGTCCAGGAAATAGGTGCTACAGGAACAAAAGTGACTCTGCTCACCGGAGATGCAGAGCAGGCGGCCGATCATATTGCAAAGATTGCGGGCATTGCCGATGTGCAGACAAACTGTCTGCCGGAGGATAAGCTGATTGCCATAAGGCGGTATCAGAAAAAAGGCGAGCCTGTTTGCATGGTGGGAGATGGTATCAATGATGCGCCTGCACTCAAAGCGGCACAAGTGGGAATTGCCATGGGAGGTATAGGCAGCGATATTGCTATAGAGGCGTCAGACATTACTCTGGTTGGCGATGATATAAAAGAAATTTCCCATCTGATTTTGCTTTCCCGTAAAGTGATGAAAACCATCCATATTAATCTTGGGGTTTCCATGCTTCTCAATTTTGCCGCTATTGCGCTTGCTATTACGGGGATTTTGAACCCAGTGGTGGGGGCGCTGGTACATAATGTAGGTTCTGTAGCAGTTATTATCAATTCATCTTTACTATTGAAATGGAGGAAATAAAAATGAAAGAATGGATTTTATTTGGATTGTTTTTGATTGTGGGATTAGGAATGCTTATTTCCGGAATTATTTATATAGTCAAGGAAAAGCATGATTTGGAATCCGTGAAAATTTACAGGGTGGTATCAATCATTGGAGCAATATTGGCAATCGGTGCTGTAGTTTATAGAGTATTAACGTAGCAACAGGTTGGTCTTCATAGTATGCTATTTGTCAGCCCTGATTTGATTTTATGTGCATTATCCAAGTTTAATTATTCAGTTTTATGATGGGTATACTGTAATTCTACACAGAATGGGGAATATATATGTGATGTGCGCGTGATTTATCATTGACAGATATCATCATAGATGATAAAATGTTGAACCAATAAAACACAACAAAAATGGATAAGTAGTTTCTGAATAAAGTTGCAAATGGAATAGTATTTTAGGTTGGGTCAGGTGTAAGTTTATGATAAATCCTTCTACAGCAAAATTGTCTGCTCAGGCACAGGAATCTGAAAAACGCCTGAATTGGATTAGTGTACTCTCTTTGGGGAGTGCACTTATTGTTTTATTCATAATATGTATGATTTCCGGCAGATACAGCATTGGCAAAGCAGACTTACTGAAAGCTGTCTCACATGGACTGCTTGATGCCGTTATTTATGTCCTTGAATTGCCCGCAAAAATGTTCCCTTTTTTGAATTACCAGATAGCTAATCCCATTGCTGTAACATGGGAACCAAATGTGGATATTGTTTTGTGGACAGTACGTTTTCCAAGGATTTTGGGTGCTGCTTTAGTGGGGGGAGTCTTTCTATTACTGGAGCACATTACCAAGGTGTTTTTCAAAACCCCTTGGTATCCGATAATATTCTTGGTGTATCTGCGGGAGCTGGCTTTGGAGCAGCTATGGCTATCGCTATGGGATTGCCCGGATATTTCATCGGCATTTTTGCGTTTGCGGGGGCATCGGCAGCGGTTTTTATCACTTACTCAGCCAGCCATATATTTACCGGGAATCCAACATTATTACTGGTTTTAACAGGTACAGTGGTCAGCAGCCTTTTTTCTGCTTTTCTTTCAATTATACAATTTCTGGTGCCGCCTGAAACAAAATTACCTGCCATCGTTTTTTGGTTAATGGGTTCCTTTGCAAGGCTTAACATGGCCAGCCTGGCTATTATGGCTCCAATTGTTATTGCTGGTTCCATCCTGCTTTTTCGCCTGCGGTGGAAATTAAATATTTTGTCTTTAGGTGATAACATGGCCCATTCTCTGGGTATAAATGCCGGGCGTACACGACTTATAATTATAGCCCTTTCTACTCTCATATCGGCAGTCACTGTCAGCTACTGCGGGATTGTGGGCTGGGTGGGGGTTGTGATTCCTCAGGTGACCAGGATGGCGATTGGGCCTGATAATCGCCGCTTAATTCCTACCAGCTTTTTTGCCGGTTCGCTTTTTATGATGTTTGTAGATTTGATTTGCCGCACATTGACGGCGGCAGAGCTTCCTGTTGGCATCATTACTGCTATTATTGGTGCACCGCTATATCTGATGCTTTTGAACCGGGTGCGAAAGGGGTGGTTGTAATGGCCTGTACTATCGAAATGAAGAATGCCAGTTTTTCCTACGATGGAAAAACAGATATATTTGCGGATTTAAACTGTACAATCAAGAGCGGTGAGGTTTTTTGTATCCTTGGACCAAATGGTACAGGAAAATCTACTTTACTGAACTGCCTGATGAACTTTCAGCGGATTAAACAAGGAGAAATCCTTCTGGACGATGTTAATATTACTAAAATAGAGACGAACGAGCTGGCTAAGCGTATAGCACTGATTCCACAGACTCATCAGCTCTCATTTCCTTACAAGGTAATAGACCTTGTTCTGATGGGAAGAACGCCCCATCTAAATTCCATGTCATCCCCTTCAGGTGAGGATTATGATGCGGCAGTATCGGCCATTGAAACAGTGGGAATCGGAGATTTAGCTTACCGGCCATGCAGCCAGCTTTCGGGCGGTCAATTGCAGCTTGTGATGTTTGCACGCGCTCTGGCACAGCAATCAGATATGATTCTGTTGGATGAGCCCACTTCCCATTTGGATTTTGGCAATCAAATGAGGGCTTTGGATGCAATTTTTGCCATGCGGGATAAAGGCATCGGCATGATAATGACTTCTCATTATCCAGACCACGCCTTCCTTGGATGTGACAGGGTGGCCATTATGAGTGAAAAAACATTCAAAGCAGTTGGGCCGCCTGATGAAGTGGTGACAGAAGAAGCGCTCCGGGAGATTTATAAGATAGATATTCGTGTTATGGAGCTTGAAAACGGTATTGGCAGAAAGGTCTGCATACCATTAAGAAAAGGTTTCAACAGCGAAAGCTGATAAAATAAATCAAAAGAGGAAAAGAGAAAAGGAGAAAAGAATGAAAAAGCAAAAGCGATGGATATTTATTCTGGCAATGATGCTTGTACTGTCAATTTCAATGAGTGGCTGCGGACAATCGGCATCTACAAAACCTGCAGCAGAAGAAAGTAAAACGAATACTGATGAAAGTCAAAAGGGTATGCGTACCGTTACTGACATGGTAGGACGTGAAATACAGATACCTGAAAAGATTACAAAGGTTGGGTATAATGCGAATCAGTTTACTACCCTAACTGTCCTTGGTGCGGAGGATTTGACAAGTGTGGCCGGTGCCGGTGCATTTGATTTTTTCAAGCGTTTTGATGACCGTTTTGAGGATTTGAAGTTTACCACATTTGAGGAAGATCCGCCTGATACAGAAATTGTTCTGAGTGCTGCACCTGATGTGTTCTTCCTGCGTGCAACGACTCCGGATGATGAGCGTATAGCGCCGCTTGAAGAAGCAGGTATTCCTGTTTATGTTGAGTATGGGCATACAGAAGACTCTATTGTGCCGCACGTACGTGCAATGGCGGAGGCATTGGGAGAGCAGAAATACAAGGATGCTGCTGAAAAATATGCGGAATATTATAATGGTGTGAAAGATGATATTGCTGAACGGACAAAAGATATTCCTGAGGAGGACAAACCTACAGTGCTGATGTTCTGGCCTCGTGAAGACGGAACTTATGGGGCAACCAGCGCTCAGCATATTACTGGACAATCTGTTACAATTGCGGGCGGAAAAGTAGTGGGTGATTTTGATGCCCCCACAGATGTAAATGTAGAGCAGGTGCTTGAATGGAATCCGGACGTGATTATTGTTATGGATACAAAAGATGTTTATGATGAAGTCATTGCTCGTCCTGAACTGCAAAACCTGTCAGCTATCCAGAATGGGCGTGTATACTGCCAGCCTACTCATATACAAATGCCTTATACGGAAGAATTTCCGGTATTCCAGAGATGGGTTGCCAAGGTGCTTTATCCTGAAATCTTTACAGATGTAGATTTTAAAGCAGACATTAAGGCTTTTGCAACTGATTACTATCATATGGAACTTCCCGATTCTTTTCTTGATGATATGGAGCAGGGAGTTGCCATCCCCTTTAAAAAATAATGAGGAATGAGGGCAGATAAATGAAAATCAGCGATATACATGAAATTACTTTCATGATGCATATGGCTGTATGTCATTGTTATTGCGGACACTGCAAGGCAGTTGGAAAAGGACAATTGTCGCGGCTGGAACAAAAACCGGCTGCGACAATATCTTTTGCGGTCTGTCGTGAGATTATGGAAAGATTTAGAACATGGCGTGATAAAAATGATTACCAGCATATCAGAATGAATTTTGGGGATTCCGAGTGCAGTGACTACCCGGAGATATGCGACAAAATAGCATATGCCCGTGAGATTAAGAGGCGCCATGCAGGTCTGGTCATGTGTAATGGAATGAGAATAAAACCCGAAGCGGAACAGCACAGATGGCTGCAGGATATTTATGATGCAGGGGCCCGGGTCATATGCAATACCATTTATGGAACGGAGCAGGAACATGACCGCTATGCCGGCCGGGCAGGTGATTTTGAGCACATTGTCCTTTTAAATAATTTGGCGTCCAAAGTAGGGTTAAACAGAATGCATGTGGTCTTTTTTGCCAAAAGCAGAAGACCGTATCTGGAAGAAATTGTTGATAAGTTTTCTTCTTTGCCCGGCAAAGTGTACTTTGAGTTTCGCCCGTTTTATGGCCCTATGCACGACCCTTTTATCCAAAGTGAACGGGTTAGTAAAGAAGAATGGGATGCTCTGCCTGAATTTGTAAGGAAAAATACTCAGTTTCCACTGAAAACCCAGAGGGAGTGGGTGGATTATTTTATATCTGAATATGATGATCCTCTGAGATATTCTCCGCAGATGGTGCTTGATTTTCATATTGGAATGATGGGTGCTGATAAGTTATTACAAACGGATGTTGAAGAATTGCTGGAAGAAAACGCTGCCGAGTATATGCAGAGATGGAATAATACTGTCAGTTTGTCTGAACTGGCGAGGAAGTATGGCCAGACAGGTATTGAAAAAGATTTGATGTATACCTTCGGGGATATTGAGTCCTCCTGGGTGAAAATGTATATGGATGAACACCCTGAGCATGGTCCGATACACCAATTTGGATTTGAGAGCAAACACCTAAAACGATGAGCAAAGAGAGTCAGGTATGGCTCTCTTTTCTGTACCTTCTCTAAAATTTTGGAGGAAATTACACATTGAGCCCAAGTGGGAATATATGATATGATGTTGTTTTAAGTAATAACATTCATACAGATAAAAGGCTAGGAGGAAAGGAAGAAGAATATGTTATTTTGTCCAAATTGCGGAGCAGAGAATGATGATAAAGCCAGGTTCTGCGAGAACTGCGGAGCAAAGATTGAAAAGGTCGAGGCGGTCAGGACGGCTAAGACGGTTAAGAAACCTGCCGTAAATCCTGCACATATAAAAAAATACAAAGAGAAAGCGAAAGGGCTTACTAAGATACAGATTGTGGTGATTGCAGAGGTAATCTGCCTGATTTTGATTATTGGTATTTTCTTTGGAGCGGGCAGCAGCCGAAACAGTGCCGAATCTGTTGCAAAACGTTATTTTCAGGCATACTCAGATAGAAATTGGTCCAAAGTGTATGACATGACAGACTACCCTGACGGGGCACTTCTCCAGAAATCTCAGTTTATTGAGGCGATGAAGAGCTTGGAAGTTCCGGAAATTACAAGCTTTGAGATTGAGAAAGGGAATCAGCCGGATTCCGGTCTTGAGAAGCATTTTACGGTACAGTACACCGTGAAAGGGGAGGGAGCAGATACCCTTCAACTGAGTCTCGCGAGACAGGGGGAAAAGTCCGGGCTGTTTTTTGACACATGGAAGGTTTCTTCTTATGCTCAGGTGGCAGAGAATTTCTGCATAAATGTGCCGGCGGGTGCATCTGCAGCGGTAGATGGAGTTGCACTGACAGAGGCTGAAAAAGGGAAAAGCCAGGCGGATGGGATGGACAGCTATTATGTCACAATATTTACCGGCATTCACAAGATACAGACAGCGGCACCCTGGTTTGAATTATATAATACAGATTTTTCCGCAACACAGGACGGACAGTTCACGGTGTCCGGCCTGAAAATGACAGATGTGGGGCAGGCAGCTATCCAGGGCAAAATGCAGGAGGCACTGGATAAGGTATACCGGGCGGCAATGTCGGGCCAGGAGTTTTCAGCAGTTTCAGAGTTATTTCCAGAAAAATATAAGAAAGCCGGTGAGCAGTCTTATAACTCTTTTGTCTCAGAGCTGCGCAGCCAGGAGTCCTATACATTGAACCAGGCGGTCTTCACCAATTTTAAGTGTGATATTAAATATGAGCCTGATGGTATGCTCAGCGCAAAAATGTCCTTTGATTATGACACGCAGTATACGCGTTCATACAAATCGTGGCTGGGTATAGGAGCAAAAGAGGAAGAAACCGGAAAGGGCAGTTCTTATATGACCGCGTCCTTTGTCTATGAGGGGGAAACCTACAAACTTGCGGCTATTGACATTAGAAGTGTGTTGTAGAGAAAGAACAAGAGAGGAAGAATAGAAAATGGCAAAGTTTTGTAATCAGTGCGGAAGACCTTTGGCGGATGGGGAAATATGCCAGTGCCAGAGACAAAATACAGCAAGTGTTTCCGGGGAAGATGGGATACCCTTCCGCAAACTAATTGGCGCAGGCGAGTCTGACAATAATGATGTACAGGGCTGCTTTGAGAGGGGAAAGAGAATTGTGCCTGAATTGGCTGCCCCGTGTGAGAAGGAAGTTCATGTAAAGCAGTATCACATTTGCAATGCCCGCTCCAGAATCCGTGGATTGTGGCAGGAGGGAAACCTTCAGGTAACAAATAAAAGAATCCTTTTTCGTTTAAGCGGGCGCTCATGGATTGGAAGAGCTATGACCCACACTGAGGTTGGCATTGATGAGATAGCCAGCATTTCCATATCAAAAGGAGTGCGTTTTGGCCTGTGGGATTTTTTATTTGGAGTTTTTGTCAGCGGGATTGTTATGTCAATCGGGCGGACGTTGGGAATGATGCCGGCAGTTCTGGCGTATATACTTGGAATTGCTTTAGCCATACCATTTTTTGCTTTTAAGAAAAAATATTTCATTAAAATGCTTTGTCTGGCGGGGGCGGAGGGAGTTCTGCTGTCAAGTTCGGCCCGGCTTATGTTTTTACATCCTGTCTTGTCAGGCTTTGGTGCGCTTCTGGCAGCCATTGCATTTGTACTTTACATAGCGGTATTGATTTTATTTTCCTTGAAGCCAAGCCTTGCAATCACGATTATGACAAAATGTGTATCGGCTCAGCCAATTTATATCTGGAGCAGGCAGACCATGATTTCCACTATGGAAGTCCTGCCGGGCGAGGATGCGGATATTGCAGTCAAGGAGCTTGGAGCAATGGTTACAGATATTCAGTCCCTGGGGGAGACAGGCGTTGAAAAGTGGAAAGAAAATGAGGTGCAGTATGGATAAAATAGGGGAGAAAGACATATTTAAAATCCTTGCGGGGGTGCTGGCTGTCATTATTGTGGTTGTAGTTATCATAGGGTGTGTTTTATTATCCGCGCCCAGCAGCACAGTGTCAGGGTTTGGTGAGGATGCGATACAAACGGCGGACTTAAAAGCGATTCTGCCAAAAGAGAATGAGACGAAAGCGATGAACAAAGTGACGGTTTCCGCAAATGATACTTCTAAGGAGGAAAGTCAGGAGGAAGAGAAGAAGCCTGCGGAGGATATGACAGGGGATTATGTTATACCCAACAGCAATACACAGGTTTTGACAAACGCCGATATAGCTGGATTATCCCTCCAGGAGCTGAATTACGCCAGAAATGAAATCTATGCAAGGCACGGAAGAAAGTTTGATTCCAAGGAATTGCAGAAATACTTTGAGAGCAAAACCTGGTATGAGGGGAAATACAGCGGAAAAGATTTTGATGCCAATTACAGTGCAGGTGCTTTGTCTGAGATAGAAAAGAAAAATGTAGAGTTTTTGAATGCGGCAGAGCATAAGATGTCCAGTGCAGGTTATCAGCTTGGAAACTAATAAGCTGCCGAATAAAAGATGTGGGAGATAGAAATGAGAATAGCAAAGAGAATATTTCTAATTTTGTGTGCAGTGCTGTTTTTGGCAGGCTGTGCAGAAAAACCACAGAAGAAACAGATTGAGAAGGTACAGGAGGAAGAAACGCAGAAGAAGGCGGAGCAGGAAATAGAAAAACAGAGAGAGCTGGAAGCGCAGAGAGCTTTGGAAGAACAAAAGCTTAAAGAGGCAGAAGCGAAGGCGCAGGAGAAGAAGAGTAAAGTTATTGTTCTGGACCCGGGACATTCCGCGGTTGTCGCAGAAGGCACGGAACCGCTGGGTCCGGGTTCTCCTGAGCAGAAGGCGGCGGATACAAGCGGCACCAGCGGAATCAGCAGCGGGGTACCGGAATATGAGCTGACATTGAATATATCCGTACAGTTGAAAAAAGAACTTGAGAACAGAGGGTATACGGTATTGATGACCCGAGAGTCCAACGATATCCCCATGAGCTGTATTGCCCGGGCGGAAGTGGCAAATAACGCTGGGGCTGACGCGTATGTGAGAATTCATGCAAATGGCTCAGACGACCAGGCAGCCCGGGGAGCAATGACAATCTGCACCACACCGGGCAGTCCCTATGTGCCCGAACTGTACACCCCCAGCAGACAGCTTTCTGACCTTATTATTCATCAACTTTGTGAAACCACCGGCTGTAAGAATGAGGGAGTATGGGAAACAGATTCTATGAGCGGCAATAACTGGAGCAAGGTTCCGGTTACCATTGTGGAGATGGGATATATGACCAATCCTGAGGAAGACATGCTGATGCAGACTCCCGAATATCAGGAAAAAATTGTTCAAGGTATTGCAGCAGGAATTGATGCATTTTTAGGATATGATTCGCCGAAAAGATAAATCTGCAAAATAAATATTGATACCATTTGGAGTTGGCTTATGTTGATGTAAATGGAGGATGTGTATGAAAGTATTGACAATAGAGCGCTGTGAACAGTTGATTGATAACCGTGACAGGATAAAATCTGTATTTCCGTGGGACGGAGGATTGATTCATCTCTGTTGTGCGGGTATTTATTCACAAAAGGGAAAGACTGTAAATGAGGAAGAATTGAGAAGCTGTAAGACACTGCTGAAAGAGAGCGTCAGTGTGTTTTCAAATTTTAGGAGCACCGCGCGCTCACCCATTGCGTCCATGCTGGCAGTCAGCGATGACCCAAGGCAGACGCTGGAAAATGGGCTGAAAGTATATGAGCTGTTAAAAAAAGGATTCTGGAGTTCAAGCTACCTGCCCCTGACGGCTATGGTCATTGCACGGCTGGCTGAACCATCACAGTACAGTCAGATAGCCGAGAGGACAAGGGAGATTTATAACAGAGTAAAGGCAGAACATCCATTTCTGACATCCGGGGAGGACAGTGCGCTCTGTGCGTTGATGGCTCTCTCCGAAAAAACGGACGATGAACTGATTGAGGATATGGAATATTGTTATGAGATTTTAAAGGGAAATTTCTTTTCCTCAAATTCCTTACAGTCACTCAGCCATGTGCTGGCATTGTATGACAGTTCGGCGGAGATGAAGTGTGAGAGAACCATGGAACTTTTTGACAAGCTCAAAGAAGCGGGCTGCAAATATGGGATGGGTTATGAGCTTCCAACTTTGGGAGTTCTGGCTATGGCGAATGCAGACCCGGATGAGGTTGTCCGTGAGATGGTGGAAATTGATGAATGGCTGTCAGAGCAAAAAGGTTTTGGTTTACTGGGAGGAATTACAAGGAAGCACAGGCTGATGTATGCGGGGATATTGGCGCAGAGAGACTACGTGGAGGAAAATGCATTTCAAACAGCCGCGGTAAATGGAACCATTGCAGTCATTATAGCTCAGGAGGTAGCTATGTGTGCGGCAATAGCGGCGGGCAGTGCGGCGGCGTCAGGCAATTCATCAAATTAGTACAGGCAATTTGCAGAAAGGAGCGGAAAAAATGGCGGCATTTCAAAGAAAATCACCTCTTCAGAAGGAGCGGGGTGATTTGGATAAAAGAGAAAGACGGTTTCTGGAAAAACGTATGCAGAAGAAAGGCTCCTTTCTGACACAAACGCTCGATGGAAAAGTGCCTGACAAGCTTCAGGATGTTATGAATGCAGCATTTGCAAAAGCCTTTCAGTTCATTTTTGAAAGAGGAACTGGTGTAATTGAGAAGACATATGACCGTGAAAGAATTACGGAAGACACCCTGATTCGCCAGTATGCCTCTGAGGTGAGACAGACTGGGAAGGACCTGAAGGCCTTTTCCAAAGCTGCAAACAGGAGCGGCACAAAGAACCTGCTTTTGTCGGGCGGTGCGGGTGTCGGGATGGGGATATTGGGAATCGGGATTCCGGACATCCCTGTATTTACCGGGCTGATATTAAAAAATATATATGAGATTGCTCTCCAGTATGGATACAGCTATGATTCCAGGGAAGAAAAATACTATATACTTCTTCTGATACAGGGGGCTATGTCCCACGGGACAGAAATGAAGAGAATAGATGAAGAAATCAATGAGTATATAAGACATCAGGTTCTCCCGGAGAATTATCGGATCGAGAGGCAGATTCGCGGGACGGCGGATGCATTGTCCAGAGAATTGCTTTACATGAAATTCTTACAGGGAATCCCCATTGTGGGGGCAGTTGGAGGAGTATATGATGCAGTCTATATGAAACAGATTACAGAGTATGTAAGCCTAAAATACCGCAGAAGAAGACTTGAAGAAAAGAAAACTGAGAAATAAAAACAGAAAAATAAAGAGAGAGCACTGCTCAATAGGTGATTACGCATCTATTTTGCAGTGCTCTCTGTAAATTATTGTTCAGGCGGCAAAAGATGAATCAGATATCCATAGCCTTCTCTTTCCATCTGGTCTTTGGGAATGAAACGAAGTGAGGCGCTGTTAATGCAGTAGCGCAGACCACCGTTTTTTCTGGGACCGTCCGGAAATACATGTCCTAAATGGGCGTCACCCCGTTTACTCCGAACTTCGGTGCGGACCATGCCGTGGGAATGGTCCGTCAATTCCTGTATCAGCTCTTTTTGACAGGGGCTTTGAAAAACTTGGCCATCCGCAGCCGGATTGAAATTTGTCGGTTGACAGAAACAGTGGTTCTCCGGTCGTTATATCCACGTAAATTCCCGGGGCGAACTGGCTGTCGTATTCATTTTCATAAGGCGGTTCAGTCATGGAATGCTGGGTGACTTCGTATTGTATTGGCGTGAGTGCTTTCTTTAGTTCATCGTCGGACTTTGGCTGAAAACGTGTTTCATAATCAACGGCAGATTTTGCTTCCTCAAATTTGTTAAACGGAATGTGGCAATAGCCCGCTGGATTTTCATCCAGATAATCCTGGTGATAATTTTCTGCGAGATAGTAATTGTCAAGCGGCAGGACTTCAACCACCACTTTCTTCCTGGTTTTTTCCTGCAATTTCTTCAAAGATTCTAAAATCGCTGCCTCATCCTTTGCATCGACAAAATAGATGCCTGTCCGGTACTGTGTCCCAACATCGTTTCCCTGACGGTTTAAGGAGGCTGGATCAATCACTTTAAAAAACTGTTCCAGTAAAAATTCCAGGCTGATGAGCTTCTCGTCATAGCGGACATGCACTGTCTCAGCATGTCCAGTGTTATTGTAACAAACCTGCTCGTAGCTTGGGTGCTCTGTCTGTCCGTTGGCATAGCCCACATCCGTCTGTGTGACACCTGGAATGAGGGAGAGATACTTCTGAGTTCCCCAAAAGCAGCCGCCGGCGAGATAAATTTCTTTCATATCCAATCACCTCCTGAAATGTAGTGATACATCATAGATGGTTTGTCTTATTTCTCGTTTTCAGAAAACTGGATGGTCACTCCGTTCGGGTCAGAGACGAAAAAGAATTTTACCTGGGGAGAGGGCTGCTGAATTTCTCCCGGTGTAATATTGTTTTTGCGTAAAAATTCTTGTGCTTCCTGTACAGAGTTAACCTCAAATCCCAGAGAGATATCAGCGCCGATTGATACGTCATTTTTGCGTGGGTCGTCAATCAACTCAATTTCAGTCTCCCCATCACCAAGAAATGCGATGTTTACATTGGGGCCAGGTGAAAATTGTCTTTGAATTGGCAGATCAAGGATGTCACGGTAACAATGAAGTGATTCCTCAAGGTTCTTAACATAAATAGTAACATGACAAAATTTCATAGATTATTCCTCCGATTTTTATAATGATATGGAAAGGATTTTTCTGAAAATTATGGATTTCTATTTTAGAGTTTATCCAGTTTCCTTTAAATCTATTTTAGTGTTTTGTCATTTGGATGTCAATTATCCTTTTTGGCACAATTATTTATTTAAATAAAATCCTGACAGGAAACAAGTAAATCAATTTTTTTCCACTGTACGTCTTCATCTATGGAGTTTCCTTCTTCAACGGAAGCAAAACCGCACTGCGGAGACAATGCAATGTTATCCCCAATTACAGATTTTGCCTCAAGATATCTTCTTTTAATCTCATCGTGGGGCTCCAGAACAGGGTTCTTTGTGGAGATAAGACCTGCCACGAAAGTTGCATTTGTGCCTTTCAAAACAGCCCAGGGGTCAAAGGAACCGGAGCGCTCGTCATCATATTCCACAAAGAAACCATCATAGGGAACCTTACTGATGACCGCTGCAACAGAATCATAAAAGCCTGAAAACAGCGGATTGCCTTTAAAGTTACCCTTGCAGAAGTGAGTTGCGATGGTGATACCTTCCGGACGGTTTTCCAAAGCTTTTGTGGAAACCCTTCTGAACCATTCAAGAACTTGTTCTTTTGTATAACCAAGTGATGAAACTTTCTGCACAAATTGTTCATCAATCATGTAGGTCCATGAGGTGTCGTCAATCTGTAAGTAACGGCATCCGTGGTCATATAAATCTTTGATTGCGTCCTGATATGCGGCTGCGATATCTTCAATCAGTGCATCAATATCAGTTCCATAATATGGAGTTTCTTTGATACCAAGCTGAAGAAAATGGTCAACCAGAATCATATTAGGACCGGAGATACATTTTTTTGCTTCCACTCCATCGTACTTCTTTGCCAGGCTGTGCAAATAATCCCAGGCTTCAATTTCCGGATGGCTTTTATTCTTGTCATAAGTGATTTTTCCTTCAACTGTACCCAGTTCAATGTGGTTATTCACACCGTTAATCACTTTGTCAAAATGCTTTGTGGTAAAGCCGTCAAATTCTTTCAGCCAGTCAAGATGCCACCATCTGCGTCTGAACTCGCCGTCTGTGACAAATTTAAGGCCATGGGCAACTTCTTTTGCTACCAAATCTGCAATGGCTTTATCTTCAACGTCTCTGAGTGAGTTTAAATCAATTTCTCCCTTAAAATACTTTGCCCGTGCGGTCTTAATTTCTTCAGGTCTTAAAAATGAGCCTACAATATCATACTTTATATTTAACATATTTTTCTCTCCTTCTTTTGTGGTTTTTAAACCTTGGTCATTTAATGTTCATGTCGGCATAGCACCCATATGATAGGTTAATTATAATCCAGACAATAGAAAGATGTAAAATACTTAAACATTATAGAGGGCTATAGCTTAAAGCTATAACCCTCTCGTTTAACAGTCCATATAATAGTTGTAATGATACCTGATTGGTTCATATTTAATACCAGAAGCTATCAATTTCTTTTCTATCTGTTCCTTTTTGGCGTCAGATTCCATAATATTGACAGTCTGCATCACACCGTCCACAATGTCTGCAAACTTGCTCATGGGTATTCCCACTGCCATCTCGGTATCTTTCCACCCCGCCCGATGCCTTGTCCCGATGCACAGGGAGGAAATGTTGATATCCTGATTAACATATGGAGCGGCGGTGCATTCCAGACAAACAGCCTGATTTCCCGCCATATTCATTTGTTTTGCCTCCCCGTAGTGATATCCGTAGCCCTGAGTCAGGCGCATGATATTATAGGGGCTAGTTACAATTAAAACAACATCCGGCATCCCGGTATATTTTTCCAGAGGCTGAACCAGTATTCCGCAGGTCTGTTCCGGTATATTGGAAATCCGGCTGCGGACATTTTTACTTATCCCGGCGTCTTTATACAGACCCAGGCGAGTCCAGTTTTCTCCTGCTGAGTTTTTCAAATCAGTGTGGTCGAAGCCCAGAACCCGGATTCCGCTGACACACTTGATATGGTCCTGCTTTGATTTTATCGCATTTCCTCTGCTGGCGGCAGCGACCATCTGGCAGTAATTGATTGGCCTGCTCAGTTCTCTTGCCTCCGCATTCTGATAATCCTCATCGGTGTGAAAAAGCCTGACCCCTATGATACTTCGTTCCAGCTTCCAGCGCTGCGTACAGGATGGAGGATAATTCGCGGCAGAGACTATTCTGCCTGTGCATCGTCATCATAGAATGTGAATACACCTGGGAAAGCTTTGTCGATTTCATCTCTTACGTCCTGAAGTTTAAAGCATTTTGCGAAATCTGTTGCCCAGTCTGACTCTGCATCTGCTGTTCTTACAATAACACCCATAGGATATTTAATCATCTGAGTATCTCTTGCTATATATGAGTGGGTCCAGACCTGCGTTTGCCATATGAGTGAAAAATACACATGCGCCGTCCATGTCCTCCAGAGCTGCTACAGTCTGAGCCTGGTCCATGTCTACTATTTTCAGGTTTTTAGGATTCTCTGTTATATCGGCAACTGTTGCGGTGTCCACATCTTTGTCAATTTTAATCAATCCTGCATCTTCCAGAATGCGAAGTGCAATATCCATGTTCATAGCGTCGTTCATAATAGCAATCTGAGCCCCGTCCGGAAATTCTTCTGCGGAAGAGTACTTATTGGAATAGAACCCAATGCCTGTATAATAACCATATGGTTTTGCCATGGCAAGGTCGCCCTGGTTGTTTTGGTTAAAGCTTTCCACAAACTTTTTATGCTGTCCCAGCGCCATGTCAACCTCTTTGCTGTTGCATGCTTCCAGTACGACCGGGTTTGCGTCGAACATTACAAATTCAGTTGTATATCCTAACTCTTCAAAATGTGGCTTGATTGCATTGTAGGTAACTTCTGAAATTGCAGTTCCGCCGATTACAACATGTTTTTTGGCCTCCTCGGAGGAAGTCTCTTTGGATGTATCCTTTTGTTTGGTGTCTGCTGTTTCTTTCTTTGCTCCGCATGCAGCCAGCCCTGATACAAGAACTACTGTAGCAGCAATCATGAGCATTCTTTTAAAAATCTTTCGTTTCACTTTGTGAACCTCCTATTTTAGTTTTTTGTAAAGTAATGTTGCAAGTTTTTGTATAATGAGGACGATGACGATTAAAATAGCTACCACAAAATACATAATCGCATCATCAAACCTCTGATATCCATAGGTCAAAGCTACAGCGCCCAGACCTCCGGCTCCAAGAGCCCCCGCCATTGCGGACATATTCAGCATATTAATCAGCATAATGGTAAAGTTTGATACAAGAACCGGCAGTGCTTCCACAAGCATTACCTTGGTTAGAATCTGAAAATTGCTGGCACCCATTGACTGTGCGGCACGTATCAGCTGGCTGTCCACCGTCAGGAGGGCGGTCTCGGTCATCCTGGCCGCAAAAGGAGTACATCCGACAGTGATAGCAAATATGGCAGCCCCCGTACCGATAGAAGTGCCTATAACAGCGCGTGTGACGGGAATCAGTGCGACAATCAGAATCATAGTGGGAAAAGAACGGATAATATCAGTTATCTTTTCCAGTATAAAATGAATGACCTTATTGGGGAGTAAACCATCCCGCCCGGTCACCACTAAAATTGTGCCGAGGATAATGCCAAAAAAGATAGAAAAAACCGCCGCCGCTGCGATAATCTTTAAGGTTACCCAAATAGCAGGGATAATCACTGTCGGCAGATATTTTAACAGCCGGGAACCTTCTAACATAAGAAATCGCCTCCTTTTGTCCTGCGGTACTCAATGTGATGCTCATCCAGATACTTTGTGACCTGCTCTAAAGACTCATCACTGATTTCCAGCATATTGCGGGACTGCAAGTCAGAAGATTCTTCTCCTTTGCCCAGCAGACTCAGCAGTGCATCCGGCGGATTTTTAAACAATTCTGAGACTTTCCCGGTCTCCACGATGCGTCCCGCCTCCAGAATAGCAATATTCCGGCATATCCTTTTGATGACGGTCATCTCGTGAGTAACCATAATAACTGTAATTCCCAGTTTTTCGTTGATACTCTCCAGCAAATCTAAGATGTGGCCTGTTGTTGCAGGGTCAAGGGAAGAAGTGCATTCATCACATAAAATATATCTGGGTTCCAGGGTGAGGGCCCTGGCAATCGCCGCCCTCTGTTTTTGTCCTCCGCTCAGCTGGTGCGGGCGGGAATCCAATTTATCTTCAATCCCTACCAGGTGTGCAAGCTCTCTCACCCGCTTGTCTGTGTCGGATTTGTTATAACCCCAGCACTCCATAGGAAAGGCAATATTCTGGTAAATGGTTTTTCGGCCAATTAATGAAAAGTTTTGAAAAATCATTCCCATATTCTTGCGGAATTCCCTCAAATCTTTTCCGCGCAGTTCTTCCACGCAGGTTCCGTCCACGGAAATACTTCCCTCACAATAAGACTCCAGTCCATTCAGACAGCCCAGCAGGGTTGACTTTCCGACGCCGCTCACGCCCACCAGCCCAAATATTTGACCGTCCTCTATTTCTAAATTCAAATCATCCAAGACGATGAGGTCTTTGTATTTTTTGGTTAAATTACGAACTGTAATCATACCCATTCCTCCATTACTCACAGTATAAAAATGATACCAAGAATTAGAAAGCATGTCTAATAGATTTATTCAATAGGAAATATATTATAGATATCTTCTATATATGGAGACTTTGAAACTGTGTAAGGGAAATCTTTAAGATTGATAATAACTATATACATATTCCGATTATCAATTAGATGAAATGCTGTAATTATGTTACTTTATTAATGATAATGCGTGGTTAGACATACTGGGGAAAATGGAGGAAAAACTATGCCGGAGTGCGAAGTGATTAAGACTACATGTGGGATATGTGGTTCAATTTGTCCGATAGATGCGTATGTGGAAGACGGTGAACTGATTTCCGTCGAGGGGAGCCAGGGAGAGCCTTTTCACACAGGGAAACTGTGCGTAAAGGGCATGGCAGGAAAGCAGTTTGTATACAATAAAGAGAGGGTGCGCTATCCTATGAAGCGTGCCGGCAAAAAAGGGGAAGGGAAATTTGAGCGGATAACCTGGGATGAAGCCTATGATATGATTGCCGAAAACCTGTTGAAACTGCGTGAAGATTACGGGGCAAAATCTACCGTTTTCTATGCCGGGTACCCGAAATGGTTCCGCCCTGCCCTTTTGCGGCTTTCCAATGCATATGGTTCTCCGAATTTTTGTACAGAATCCAGTACTTGTTTTCAGGCGGCGCAGCTGGCATGGCGTCTGAATTATGGAAATTCCATATGCAGGCCGGATTTGATGCATGCAAAGACAGTTCTGGTGTGGAGTACAAATCTCTATCACACCAATGTAACAATGAGCGGTATGTATAAAAATTTGAAGAAAAAAGGTGTAAAAATGATTGCTGTGGACCCGAGGAATACGGTGACAGCCCATGATGCAGATATCCATCTGCAATTAGAGACGGGAACAGATGGCGCGCTGGCGCTGTCTATGGCAAATGTAATCATAGAAGAGAAACTTTATGATGAAGAATTTGTATCTCAATATGTGTATGGATTTGATGAGTATAAAGATTACGTAGAATTATTTACACCAGAGAAAGCAGAAGTCATTACAAAAGTGCCGGCAGAGAAGATACGTCAGGCGGCAAGGATATATGCAGAAAATAAGCCCTCTGGTATTATGTTTTCAGCGTCCCCTGTTGTTCATCATGTGAATGGGGTGCAGAATTACCGGGCTGTCTTCTCTCTGGCGGCAATCACAGGGAATTATGATGTGCAGGGGGGCAATTGTCCCAGGGCAGGTGTATCCTCTTCCTGTAATGAATTTGGAAAAGTGAAACGCTATGACGGGGAGGAGGCCATTGGACAGAAGGATTTCCCTGTATGGTTTGAGCTGTCCTGTGACGAGGCACAGTGCGTAAAGCTTGCAGACTATATATTAGAAGAAAAGCCGTACCCGATAAAGGCGCTGTTTGCCATGGGGATGAACCACCGCATGTGGCCTCAGCCTGAACATTTACAAAGAGCCCTTGAAAAACTTGATTTTTACGTAAATGTTGAATTATTTTTATCGGATTCTTCCAATGCGGCAGATTTGGTTCTGCCGGCATGTACTTCTTATGAGCGTGAAGAGGTTCAAGTGTCAAAAGGAGGACGGTTTTTATTTTCAAATAGAGCCATTGAACCGGTTGGCGAGTCTAAAAATGATATAGAGATTATTATGGAAGTATTAAAAAGAATGGGACTTCAGGATGAAGTGCTGGAGCTGGGTTATGAAGGGTATATGCGGTATATTCTGGAGCCTTCGGGACTTTCTCTGGATGAACTTAAAAAGAGTCCTTCAGGACTTCCGGGAAAGAATCTGATACCTGCTTCTTTTCAGAATTATAAAGAGCAAGGATTTTGTACTCAGTCAGGAAAGATTGAATTGAAATCCCTCATTTTAGAAAAGTATAAGGGCGAGTATGGATATGAGGGACTTCCGGTATACCGTGATTACAGGGAAGACACAGGGATTGACCGAGAGAAGTACCCTCTGGTATTAAATACCGGCAGCAGGAAACCACAGTATTTTCATGCAAGGGTAAACAGGCTGTCCTGGCTTTCCGGATTGGAAAAGGCAGCACTTTTGGAAATCCACCCTGAGGATGCCGGGATGTTGAAAATCCAGGACGGGCAGGCTGTGAAAGTGATTTCCCCGGTGGGTGAGGTAAAAGGTATTGCTTCCTATAACATAAGCGGAAAGCGCGGAACTGTATTTATGTATCATGGGAACGCAAAGGGCGAGGCAAATGAATTGATAGACAAAGATTATTTGGACCCTATTTCAGGATTTCCGGGCTACAAAGGGTATTTTTGCAGGGTTGAAAGATTGGAGGACTTTTAGATGGCTTACCAGTTTCACTTTGATGAAGAAAAATGTACAGGATGTCTTGCATGCCACACCGCCTGTATCAGCAGCCACTTTGATTACTGGGAGGATGCAGAAAGTTTCCGTACAATTCAGCGTTTTGTAAAAACAGAAGAAGGCTTTCAGAAAAATATATCTCCTGGATGTACGCACTGCGGAGCCTGTATGAAAGTCTGTCCTGAAGGTGCTGTTTTTAAGGACAAAGCCACAGGGTTTATTTTGACAGACAGAGAAAAATGTACTGGCTGCAGAGTGTGCGAGTCAGAGTGCAGTCTTCATGTCATACGATTTGACAGGGAAGAGAAGATGGCAAAATGTGACGGCTGTATTCAAATAATAGAACAGGGAAAAGAGCCACTCTGTGTAAAAAACTGTTATGCCGGTGCCATTGTTCTGGAAGAGAGGTAAAGGCATATAAGAGAAAGAGCTGCCGAAAATGAACAATCATTCATTTTTGGCAGCTCTTTCTCTTTTAATAAATTCTTCCACCTGGGTCCGATTTTGAACACCGGATACCGCACCGATGGACTGGACGCACAGTGCCGAGCATCCCGTGGCGAACTCTACGGCATCCCTAAGAGTACGGCCCTGAAGGATGGAAGAGATAAAGCCGGCGGCAAAGTTGTCCCCGGCGCCGGTTGTATCTCTGGCTTCCAGCTTGTACGCAGGGGCTGAAAAGCATTCCCTGGAGTTCTTGACAAAACATCCCTTGGCACCGGTTTTGATAATTACATTTTTGACACCATAGTTCAGAAAAACGTCCGCCATTTCAGAGTAAGTGTCTTTTTGGGTGTATGCTTTGGCTTCTGTTTCATTGGGGAAAATATAATCTATGTAAGGCAGTGATTCCTTGATATCTTCCAGAGAAAGCTCCCCATAGTGGGCCAGCTTGGTGTCTGCCGTGACGAGTGCTCCGGCGGATTTGGCAGCCCGGCAGATAGATAAAATAGTATCGGGATGCGTGAAGGGCGCGCGGAAGAGACTGGCCAGCGAAACCACCTTGATTCCCTTTAGCAAAGAAGTGTCAGGTTTGAAAAATTTCACATTGTAGGCGGGAGAATTGACTGACTTGCGTCCCCCGTCAGGGTTCACAAAAAGAGCGGCCACCGGCGTCGGGTCAGTGCCGCTGTAGACGATGGCCTCCGTATTTACGGAATTTTCCTTTAACGTATTGGTCACCATATCTCCGGCTGAGTCCCGGCCCAGACCGCACATTATCTGAACCCTGTGCCCCAGGCGGGATAGAATAACGGATTCGTTAAAAGCATCGCCGCCGGGGGACAGAGTGATGGAGTCGGCCATTTCCACAGAGCTGTGGACGGATGCCCCGCTGCTGCCTTTTATGATACAATCCAATAAAGCCTGCCCTATACAAATAATCTCAATATTTTCCATACACACTCGAGTGCTCCAATCTTTTTATATGATTTACAGTATAAACCAGGGCAGGGTGTATTTCAAGTTTACTGTATCAAAAGAGATACATTACGCTTCCATGTTAATCATAACTTTCATTGCCTTATCTTTTTCCTGGTCAATGGTGTCATATCCTTTTTTGAATTCACGGAATCCAAAGCGGTGGGTAATCAGGGATTCAAATTCAATCTTTCCGGCGGACACAAGCTCTATAGCCTTGAGATAGTCTTCTTCCCGGTACATTGCGCTTCCGAGGAGGGAGAGTTCATGGTCCTGCACTGCTGCCATATCTACGGTGGCTAAATCCCCAAATACACCGACAACGATGATGTGGCTGCCTTTTCTTGCGTACTCAATAGCCTGCTTCATAGTCGGGTTGATTCCGATACATTCAAAGATAACGTCAGCGCGGTCCTCCCCGCATGTTTCTATCATTGCATCCAGCAGATTCTTTTCATTGGGATTTACAGTGGTGATACCACATTTTTCTGCGGTGGCGAGCCTGTAAGTGCTTAATTCAGACAACAGAACGACCTCCGCTCCCAATGCCTTTGCAGTCTGGGCAACCAAATTTCCGATTGGACCTCCGCCTAAAACTACAGCTTTCTTTCCATGCATATCTCCGGAAAAACGGCGGACTGCATGTACGGCAACGGCCAGGGGCTCAATCATTGCGCCATGTTCCCAGGACATACTTTCAGGGAGGACAAGGGCTTTTTTGGCATCTACAACAAAATATTCGCTGGCCATACCGGTTGTCTGGAATCCCATAACCTTCAAAGATTCACAGTCATTATACATACCGTGGGTGCAGGGATAACATTTTCCGCATACAACCTGCGGCTGAATGGTGACCTTGTCTCCGACTTTACAGTTTGTAACATCACTTCCGGTTTCCACTACTTCAGCGGACACTTCATGTCCCTGTACAACAGGGTAGCTGGTGTATGGGTGTTTGCCGTGATTTACGTGTATATCAGAGCCACAGATGCCAATGCGTTTCATCTTAACTTTAATCTGGTCTGGCTGTACTTCAGGGATATCCACTTCCTGATATACAATATTTCCTGGTTCGGTCATAATTGCCTGTGTCATTTTACTCATAACTCATCTCTCCTTTTCCTGCTATATTGAATGACTCAAATTCAATATGTGTAATTGGTTATTATGTAGTAATGTAATATCATTATATTACCATGGGAGGGCAAAATGTACAAGTGAAATATATAGATTACAGTTCAGCTATGCATGTATATGGCGCTCTGCCATAAGCGGGAGCTGTGCCTGCGTCAGCAGTGAAAAGGCTGTAAAGCAGCCAACTCAATTTGTATGGCTGAACTGTCGCTTATACAGGGAGAAAAAATAGAAAAGTATTGATTTTTTATAACGTTATGTTATTATATAACTACATAAGGATATTTATACAAAGTATGCACTAAGTTCTTGCAGGAAAATAAGGCTTTATGTTACAATATCTAAAAATAACCATGCTGGAAGCAGGAGGATATTGTAATGTTAGAGAAAGCCGAAAAGATTAATAAGTCGGTTCCGATTCCGTTGTATTTTCAATTGAAAGAACTCATCTTAGCGGAGATTAAAGAAGGGAATTATAGAAGTGGAGATTTGATTCCCACAGAGAAGGATATTAGTGACGCATTTCAGATTAGCCGCACCACAGTGAGACAGGCGATTACTGAACTGGTACAGGAAGGCTGGCTTTACAGGGTAAAGAGTAAGGGAACATTTGTATCCCAGCCGAAGATTTCCCAGGAATACATCCGCAAGATTGAAAGCTTCAATGACCAGATGTACCGCATGGGTGTAGTGCCCAGCACAGAGGTTTTGGAATTGAAGAAGATGAAAGCAACGGAGGCGGGGGATTCGGTAGTTAAGGCGCTGGAGCTTACGGAGGACGATTCTGTCATCTTTCTGTATAGAAAGAGAATGGCGAACGGAGAGCCTATTGTCACTACCAAGACATATCTTCCTTTTATAGAATGCGAATTTCTGATGTCCCATGATCTCAGGACGGAACAGCTGTACACCATCCTTTCTGAGAAAGAGGAGAGCAGAATTTTCAGAATTGAGAGAACAGTGGAGGCAATTGAGGCGAAGACAGAGGATGTAAATCTTCTGGAGATAAAGCGCGGAAAGCCCATACAATACTTTGTATCTATCGGTTATAATGCATATGGCAAACCTATTGAATATACCTTATCTAGATACCGCGGAGACAGGAGCAAATTTGAGGTAACTGTATTTCCGGAGAATAAGAGTTAATAGAGGAGGAATAACGGGATGGCACGATATATCTTAGCACATGACCTTGGCACTTCAGGCAATAAGGCCACATTGTTTTCAGAAGACGGCAGACTGATAAAAAGCGAGGTATTTTCTTACGATACCCACTACTTTAATGATACATGGGTGGAGCAGAATGCAGATGACTGGTGGGATGCCGTGTGCAAGACCAGCAGCAGTCTGATTACATCAACGGGTATTGATCCTAAGGAAATCGGCGCCATCAGTTTTAGCGGTCAGATGATGGGGTGTTTGTGTGTAGACAGAGCGGGGAAACCACTCAGGCCATCCATAATATGGGCAGACCAGAGAGCACAGAAACAGGTAGCCCAGATAGAGGCTCACATGAGCCAGCAGGAATTTTATCATATTGCAGGCCACCGCAACACCGCCTCATACGGTGTTCAAAAGCTGATGTGGGTGCGGGACAATGAGCCGGATATCTATGAGCAGACTTACAAGGTACTCAATGCAAAGGACTATATTGTGTTAAAACTGACGGGGAAATTCTACACTGAGCCGTCGGACGCAAACAGTATGACCTGCTTTGACTTACATACATTTCAGTGGTCGGAAAAGATATTGAAATATGCAAAGATTGACCCGGACAAGCTGCCCGAGATAAAACCATCCACATTTGTGGCAGGGGGTGTGACAGCCGAGGCGGCGGCACAAACAGGACTTGCCGAGGGCACGCCTGTTGTCATGGGCGGCGGTGACGGGGTTGTCGCAAATATCGGATGCGGCTCTATTGCGCCGGGAAAGACATACTGTTGTATGGGGACATCTGCGTGGATTACCACAACCGCTGAAAAACCGATTTTTGATGAGCAGATGCGGACAGTAACCTGGGCTCACGTTATTCCGGGGATGTACGCACCAAATGGAACCATGCAGTATGCGGGAGGTTCCTATAACTGGTTAAAAAATACCATTTGCACCATGGAAGGGTACAAGGCGCAGCAGGAGGGCACATCACCTTACCTGTATATGAATGAACTGATAGAGGAAAGTACCATAGGTTCCAATGGGACAATTTTCCTGCCCTATCTTTTGGGAGAGCGTGCTCCACGCTGGAATCCGGATGCGAAGGGCGCCTGGATTGGAATGAAACCGGAGACCACCCGGGGGGACATTTTGAGAAGTGTGCTGGAAGGTGTGACCATGAATTTGTCCATCTGCCTTGATATTCTGCGCACACAGATAGACATTGATGAGATTACTGTAGTGGGCGGCGGGGCCAAAGGCGCTGTGTGGCGTCAGATTATGGCGGATGTGTATCATGCCAAAATACAGGTTCCTGCTTTGCTGGAGGAAGGAAGTTCTATGGGTGCGGCTGTGATTGGCGGGGTTGGTACCGGCATGTTCAAGGATTTCACTGCCATTGACCGGTTTATTGATATCAAATCTGTCCACACACCGAATCCGGAGGCGGTAAAAGCTTATGGTCCGGTGAAGGAAATGTTTGAGGAATGTTATACTGCATTGGAAGGCGTTTTCAAAAAAATAGGACAGAGAGCAGAAACAAAATAAAATCGTGTATATTGGACGGAGCTGTCACAAAAAATTAGTTTCTCTTTTTGAGAATTGTATATTTTTTGCGGCAGCTTTGTTTCATGCGAAAAGGAAAAAACAGCCAGAGCCGACTGACAAGTTGACATCTCACAGAATGGATGATAAACTACAAAATACGGTTAGTTAGAACTAACATAATTGCGGGAGGAGGAATGGATGATGTCAGATTCGGCGGATATTTTAAAGCTGCGTGTATTGCTAAGCTTTTTAAAGGATGATGAAACTTGTACCGTGACGGGAATTTCCCGGACATTAAATGAATCAAAGCAAACCATCAGCAGAATTATCATGGCATTGGAAAAAGAAGGACTGGTTGACCGCAGCGACCAGCGGTGTCCTGTTCTGACGGAGGAGGGACAGAGAAGGGCGCTTTTATATGGCGAGCGGATTAAAATTTCTCTGAATCACCTCATGTACGAGGGTGTAAATATAGAAAATGCCAAGAGAGATGCCTACCGCTGGGCGCTGTATAATACGGATGACACCATGGAGGTGATTCGCAGTGCGGAGGAAAAATACCGTGTGAAATATGAGCTGCGAAAACAATACCGGTTTAGTGGAGCAGATCTCTGCAAAAAACTGAAAGACGGTGAATATAGATTTCCGTTTATCATCTACCGGGAGCATGTACATAACGGAAGTAACATTTCAATGGCAAATGAGGGGTTTGAGCACCCCTGTATACTCAGTGTGAAGGATGGCGTGGGCACGGTCCAGCTCAAGGCACTGGAGCTTACAGAGCATTCCGCAGCCACGGGAAAACAGATGCGGGGTATCATAAAAAGCCTGAAATACTTTGACAGCGGTGATTTTATTGGAGCGGAAAAAAACGGGAACCTTTTATCTTTCCCGGCAAGTATTTTGAATTTTATAAATATCGGTGAAGGGATGGGGCAGCTGTTACACGGGATTGCATGTCTGAAGATGAAGAGTAATGTTGACGTTGTACACATGCCGAATTCAACAGCAATATTTACCATATTGATATAAAATTAGGCTTTTGTCACACAAGTGCGACCTTGGAAAACTGTATAAAAGCAGTTTTCTTAATTTTGTGGTGCTCAAAAAAACCTTTTTTGTCACAGGGGTGAGACAAACCCATTGTAGAAAAAGCAAAGAAACATGATATACTGTTTTTGCTCTGAGAGGAGAGGGAGGAGTTAAATTCTTTTCCATGAGAGGCCGAGACAATCGGCTTTATTTTAAGTAATGGAGTTAGTTAATTCTAACCAAAATTCAATTACCCTGGAATGAGGGAGACATAAAAGGAGGAATTTAGAAATGGCAACAAAAAGAACAAAACAAGGTCGGTTACTTTTAAAACGTGGTTTAACCTTTTTAATCGCAGCAGCCATGACTTTGAATGTCAATATGATTCAGGCATTCGCGGCGGGGGATGCACCAACGGAACCGGGAACTTATACGGTGCCCATTGAGTCGCTGAAAAGCAAAGCCCCACTTCCGGCTGTTCAGAATGCTTTTGCAGGAGCTTTTGGAAGCAGTCTTGAAATGACCGTTGATGAGAGCGGCAACAAAGTTGTTACGGTCAATTCCCAGCATATGATTATTGATTTTTCGGGACAATATCATGCCAATATCAAGACCATAGACGGCGCTACATATCACTCTTACAAAACGGAATTGTATTCACCTACATTTGGCAGCCCTTCTGTGACAGAAGAGGTTGATGTTCCGGATAAGATTTCGTTTCCTCTGCCTGAGCCGAATGCAGAGGGCGGCTATGTTTTAACACTTACAGTGGATTTTATGGATGTGTTTATGGGAGGCGGAAACCCCTATCCGACAACTGTCACCTTAAAACTTGATTTTACAAATGCCGTGGCTCACACAACTGAACTGAGCAATTTGATTGCTTCTTACCGCCAGTTGAGGGAAGTGGACTATACACCATCTACATGGTCAGCATTGCAGACTGTACTTGCACAGGCTGAGACAATGGCGGCAAACGGCGCATCTATGGCGGACATCAATGCTATGATTGCACAGTTAGAATCAGCAAAAAACAACCTGGAGTGGAAAAGCGGAAATTACAGTAAAGTAAACGATGCCCTGGCTAAGATTCCGGCAGATTCAAGCCTTTATACCGAGGAGTCATGGAATGCCCTCATGACAGCAAAAAATGCCGTACAGCAGGGGCTGACCCCGGACAGACAGGCTGAAATTGATGGGTGGGCGGCTGAAATTGAAAGCAAAGTTACAGCTCTTGTCTACAAAGATGCGGATTATACAAAAGTAGACCAGGCTATTTCCGGTGCACCAAAAGATTTGAGCAAATATACAGACGAATCTGTAAAAGCTTTACAGAAAGCCCTTGATGGCGTTGTACGGGGGCTGAAAATCAATGAGCAGGCAAAAGTTGACAAGATGGCAAGTGACATTAATGCTGCTGTAAAGGGACTGGCTGAGAAGAACACATCCGGTAATACAGGCGGCAATCCAGATAAAGATAATTCGGCAGGGAAGGATACATCCGGTAACGGAGGCAAAGCTGCGGACGACGTTTTGGATAAGGACAATTTGGCAGACGGAATATACAAGGTTCCTGTTCAGCTGTGGCATGCGACAAATAACAATCCTTCCATGGCGGCGGCATCCCTGAAAGAGAGTGCAAGAATTACTGTCAAAAATGGAGTATACACGATGTATCTTTATACCCAGCCTATGACATTTGGAAGTATTACAGCCAGCCTTCAGGAATTGAAGATAGCTGATTTAAATGGAAATTATACTGCGGCAAATGCTGAGAGCAGAGATGCTTCCGGCAATCCCACCTCATTCTCTTTTGGGCTTCCCCACACTCAGGAATACATTGTGGTAAAGGTAAATCCTCATGTTGAAATGATGGGAAATCAGGATTTAGATGCCAGAATCCGGGTTGATTATGCTTCTCTGGAAAAAGAGTCAGACAATCCAGATGATACCTCTGTAGATTTGACAGGCTCAGATATAAAGGGGGCAGGAAAAGGAGCAGGCTCTTCCACTCCAAAAACCGGTGACAGTTCTGATGCTCTCATGTACAGTCTGATGTCACTTGCTTTTGCAGGTATCATTCTCTCCACCATGTTCGTTAAAAAACGCAGGGAGAATGCACATGAGTAAAAAGAAACAAATGCATCAAAAAGTTAAAAAGCTCTTTTACGGGTTGATGACAGCTATCGTGTTGATAGCTGTCCCTCTCCCCATCTTTGCGGCGGAGGATGGAGCCTATATCGTATCGCGGACAACTTCCTATGCCAATCCGGAAACGGGGCAGACAGTAGATGGGGGAACGAACATTGCTCTGGGCGACAGTATGAGCGAAAGTATTGTTGAAAAAGAAGTACTGGTAGAACAATCAAAGGGGAAAACCTATGTGACCCTGGGAATTGGTCTGATATCCAATATCAGCAATGTAAAGATGCAGATACAGGGCGAAGACGGAACATATCGCGATGTTGAGATTACACAGACCGGAAGTCATGAAGTGAATGGTGACACGTGCAATCACTATCGCTTTGAAGTAGATTCCACGGATAAATATATCAGTCCCATTATTTATGTGGACCCAATGGGAAGAGATGTCCAGTTTTTTGTGAAGCTGGATATGGCGACAGCAAAACCGGGAACCGGAGTTTTTTTGAGTGAGATGATTCCTGCGGAAAATGAGGCGGAGGAACCAAAAGAAGAAAATGATGATACCAGTGCCGTCCCCAAAGAAACAGAGACACAGCCTGAAAAAATGACAGAGGAAACAAAAGCGCAGTCTGAGGAGGATTTAGAAGAGCCGGAGACACAGCCGGACAACAGGTATGTGGCAATTGGAATTTCCGCTGTCGTGTTGATTGTGGCTGGGGCAGGTGCAGTTCTCATCTACAGAAGGAGAAAGAAATAGACCATGCGGAAAATGAAGCTGCTTATACCATTATTTACGCTTTTTCTGCTGACAGGATGCGTAGACCAGTCCGGCGGCAAAGAGGTAACTGCTAATAAGGAGAGTGACCCTCGTATTGTGGCTACATCTGTGGCTACCTGTGAGATTTTAGATAAACTGGAAATTGATTTTGTGGTGGGCGTACCTGAGACACAGAGTTACACGATTCCAGAAAGATATGAGGGAATAAAAAGTGTCGGCTCCCCTATGGCACCCAATATGGAAATCGTAAAATCTTTGAACCCATCTATCATTTTGTCGCCAAATTCACTGGAGGGTGAACTGAAGCCACAATATGATGCTATCGGGGCAGACAGTTATTTTTTAAATCTGAAAAGTGTGGACGGTATGTATCAGTCCATTCTGGAGATAGGAGAAATGTTTGGCAAAGAAAAGTTGTCGGAGCAGCTTTATGAGGAGTTTGAAGCGTTCAAAGTGAATTATGCGAAAGACCGCGCAGAACAAGATGCACCTGCAGTTCTGATTTTGATGGGCCTCCCCGGCTCTTATGTTGTTGCGACAGAGAGCAGCTATGTGGGAAGCCTGGTAAAACTGGCAGGCGGAAGAAATGTTTATGGTGACGGCGGCGGAGAGGATTTTCTGAATGTGAACACGGAAGATATGCTTGAGAAGACCCCGGATATTATTTTGCGCACCTCCCACGCTATGCCGGAGCAGGTAAAGAGTATGTTTGCGGAGGAATTTGAAACAAACGATATATGGAAACATTTTGCCGCAGTGCAAAATGGCAGAGTGTACGACCTGGACAATGAAAAATTCGGCATGAGCGCTACTTTCCGCTACAAAGAAGCATTAGAGGACTTATATCCAATTTTGTTTCCGCTTTAAGGAGGAAAATTTGTGATTAGTACAAGAAAGAAGATATTATCCTTTGTAATAACCGCAATCGGGCTGTTATTTCTATTTTTGACTGCTGTGAATACCGGAAGTTTAAAGGTTTCCCCTGCGGAACTGTTTGAAGGATTGTTCGTGAAATATAATCCCGATGTGGCGACAATTTATGACCTGCGCTTTCCACGTATCTTCATTGCCATGTTTGGCGGTACGGCGACTGCTGTATCAGGTGTTCTGCTTCAGGCAGTTCTAAAGAATCCTCTTGCCGACCCCGGGATTATCGGAATACGCAGGTGCAAGCCTTGCAGCGGTTCTCATCACTGCATTTTTTCCGGCACTCTACTTCTATACACCTCTTTTTGCATTTTTCGGCGGCATGGCTGCCTTTCTGCTTGTATACAGCCTTTCATGGAGAGAAGGCCTTTCACCCCTTCGGATTATTCTCGTGGGTGTGGCGGTAAATGCCATGTTCATGGGTATTATGAGTGCCTTTAACAGCGGTACCGGGAGCAATTATTCTGGTGTGGCGAGTATCGTCAATGCCAATATTACCATGAAAGTCTGGAATGACTTTCTTACACTTTTTGTCTATGTAACTGCGGGGCTGATTCTCTCTGTTTTTGTGCTGGGACAGTGCAATCTTCTGGCGCTGGAGGAGAAGACGGCGAGAAGTCTTGGCGTAAACGTTGCAAGAAACCGGATGATGATTTCAGCCATTGCGGTGCTGCTGGCAAGCATTTCTACTGCTGTCATTGGCCCCATCAGTTTTTTCAGGGCTTATTGTTCCCCATATTGCAAGACTTCTGGTGGGCAGCAACCATAAGGTGCTGGTGCCCTACAGCATGATTCTGGGTGCCTTTACTTTACTGCTTGCGGACACTGTGGGGCGATCCATAGCGCCTCCCTATGAAATCAGTGCGTCAATCATTATGTCGGTGGCGGGAGGCCCGTTTTTCATTCTTTTGCTGAGGAGGTCAAAACAAAATTATGGCGGGTAATATTTTTACGATAGAGAATCTCTCTTTTGCATATGGAAAGCAGGAAGTTATCAGGGGGCTTAATCTTACCCTCCGCGAAGGGGCGGTAACAACGCTGATTGGCGCCAACGGCTGCGGAAAGAGTACGTTATTCAATTTGATGACCAAGAACCTGAAAACGGATGCCGGGGTGATTGCGCTGCACGGCGAAAATATTGGGAATATTAAGTTAAAGAGATTTGCCAGGCAGGCGGCCATCGTTCATCAGTATAATACAGCTCCGGCAGATTTGAGTGTAGAAAAACTTATCTCCTATGGACGTACCCCTTATCACAGAATGGGGGTATCCAGGGATATCAAGGAGGATGAAGAAAAAATCCGCTGGGCGATGGAAATTACCCACACATTCAAATATAAAGACAAACCAGTGGCAGAACTCTCCGGGGGGCAGAAACAGCGGGTCTGGATTGCTATGGCTCTGGCGCAGGACACAAAAATCCTTTTTTTGGATGAACCTACCACCTATCTGGACATACGGTATCAACTGCAGATTTTGAGGCTCATCCGGCAGTTGAACAGAGAATACGGGATTACCATTATTATGGTTCTGCATGATATTAACCAATCCCTGCACTACAGTGATGAAATCGTGGCTATGCAGGATGGAAAAATCATTGCACAGGGACTGCCGCAGGAGATTGTCACCCCTGAACTGGTGCGTACCGTATATGGTGTGGAGCTGAACATTCGGAATGTGGACGGGAAGCCTTTTGTTATTCCGATTTAGCTTTGGAAATAACACAGATGGCGTGCAGCAGATTCTTTAGGAGAAAAACAACAAAGGCGGTTTAATTTCATGATGATAAATAAAAGGTTAATCGGAATCATAACAAAAAGTAAAGAATACATAACCTGGAATGTTATATTCCAGTGGTTCTCACTTGTGGCAAATATAGTAATAATGACAAGCATCTCAAATCTGCTGGCACTTCTTTTTATCAGAAAAGAAAATACAGGAGGGCTGATGACTACATTTATTGTGGTGGCGGCTGCGGTGGCGGTACGTTTTGCCTGTGTGACAGGGGCATCCCGGATGGGCTATCTATCTGCAAAAGAGGTCAAGAGAACCCTGCGGGCAAAGATTTACGAAAAGCTTCTAAATCTGGGCGTTTCCTACAGGGAGGAGGTCAAAACTTCCGAGGTGGTGCAGGTGGCGGTGGAAGGTGTGGACCAGTTGGAAATTTACTTTGGTTCCTATCTGCCGCAGTTTTTTTATGCCATGCTGGCTCCCCTGACTTTATTTATATATCTGAGTTTTATAAATGTTCCATCTGCAATTGTATTGCTCGTCTGTGTGCCGCTGATTCCCATTGCCATTGCCGCGGTACAGACTATAGCAAAGAAAATTCTGTCCAAATATTGGGGAAGGTACACAGCTTTGGGGGATACATTTCTGGAAAATTTGCAGGGACTGACAACGCTGAAAATTTATCAGGCGGATGAATTTAAAAATAAAGAAATGAACGAAGAAGCTGAGAAGTTCAGAAAAATCACCATGAAAGTGCTGACTATGCAGCTTAATTCCATAATCCTTATGGATGTGATTGCCTACGGCGGTGCAGCTCTGGGCATCATTATGGCGGCAACACAGTATGCAAAAGGAAATGTCACTCTTGCGGGCTGCCTGCTTATTATCCTGCTGTCAGCAGAATTTTTTATTCCAATGAGGCAGTTGGGAAGCTTTTTCCATATTGCCATGAACGGCATGGCGGCCAGTGATAAGATATTCCGGCTGCTGGATATCCCTGAGGTTGAAGTAAGACCTGAAACCCTGGATAAATCACAGGAGGGTCCGGCAAAAACGAAATCGGACTTTGAGACAGGGGCAATTATTTGCAGGGATTTGCATTTTTCCTATGAGAAAAATCAGGAGATTCTTCATGGGATTGACCTTTCTTTTCCTCAAGACAGTTTTACCGCAGTCGTAGGGGAGAGCGGCTGTGGGAAGTCCACCATTGCTTCAATTTTAATGGGCCGCAGCAGGGGATATGCGGGTTCGGTTTCTATTGGAGGAGTGGAGTTAAAGAATGCTGCGGAAAACAGCATAATGGATAATATAACGTACATTAGCAGCCAGAGTTATTTGTTCAAAGGAACCGTCCGGTATAATCTGCTGATGGGGAAAGGAGATGCCACTGACGAGGAGCTGTGGGCTGTGCTGGAGCGGGTGAATCTTTCGGATTTTCTTAAAAATGAAAACGGATTGGACACTCTGCTTTTAGAGAAAGCCCAGAACCTTTCAGGGGGGCAGTGTCAGAGGCTGGCACTGGCGAGGGCGCTGCTGCACGACAGCCCGGTATATATCTTTGATGAAGCGACCTCCAACATTGATGCGGAGAGCGAAAATGACATTATGAAAGAAATTTATACTCTGGCAAAGGGCAGGACAGTGATACTCATTTCCCACAGGCTTGGCAATGTGGTGGGCGCAGACAACATCTATGTGCTGGAAGAAGGTGCTGTTATAGAGGAAGGGAATCATAAAAAACTGCTGGGAAGTCAAGGTTTGTATCAAAAGATGTGGGATACACAGCAGGCTCTTGAAAACTTTGGAAAGGACAAAAGCTAGTATGAAAAGACGAAATGGTTTTAAAGTTATGACAAAACTTATCGGCCTGGTAAAGCCTTTGACAGGGTTTATGATTCTGGCGATTGTGATGGGATTTATTGGACACCTGTGTGCCGCCTTTATTACCATCCTTGGCGGGTATGCTGTTCTTGAGTTGATGCAGTTTGATACATCTTTTACATTGAGGGCTATCTTCATATGCCTGATTGCATTTGCACTGCTTCGAGGCATATTGAGATATACAGAGCAGGCATTGAATCACTATATTGCATTTAAGCTGCTGGCACTTATTAGAAACAAAGTATTCCATGCACTGAGAAAGCTTTGTCCGGCAAAATTAGAGGGGCGGGACAGGGGGGATTTGATTTCAATTATCACTTCAGATATTGAACTTTTGGAAGTGTTTTACGCGCACACCATTTCTCCCGCAGTCATTGCATTTTTTATGACCATAGGCATGTCCCTGTTTATCGGAAGCTTTCACCCCTTGCTGGGATTGGTGGCTCTGGCGGCTTACATAACAGTGGGAATTATTATCCCAACGGCCATATCTAAGGAGAGTGGTGATGACGGTATAAATTTCCGCTCCAAATCAGGGGATTTAAGTGGATTTGTCCTGGACAGTCTGCGTGGTCTTATGGAAACCATTCAATATGGGCAGGGGAAAAAACGGCTCGATGAGATGAATTATAAGACTGATGAACTTTCAAAATACGAGGAGCGTATGAAGAAAACAGCCGGGCGGAATATGGCGGTAACCAATAACATTGTTTTATTGTTTGATCTTGCCATGTTATTTGTAAGTGCGGCGCTTTACCAGAGGGGCGCGGTAGGATTTGAGGGAGTGCTTATTCCTGTTATAGCTTTGATGAGTTCCTTCGGACCTGTGATTGCGCTGGCATATCTGGGGAGTACCCTGCAAAATACCTTTGCGGCGGGAAACCGGGTGCTGGATATTCTGGAAGAGGTTCCTGTGACAGAGGAAGTGTCAGGAAATCCAGATATTACTTTTCATGGGGCTGCTGCCAGAAATGTGAGTTTTTCCTACGGTGAGGAAACGATTTTATCCGATGTGTCAGTTCCGTTTCCAGAGAACGACATAGTAGGTATAGTGGGGCAGAGCGGCAGCGGTAAGTCTACTTTGCTCAGACTGCTGATGCGTTTTTGGAATGTGAGAGAAGGGAACATCGGCATTTCAGACACCCCTATTGATGAAATTAATACAAAAAATCTCCGCGACATGGAAAGTTTTGTGACTCAGGAAACCCACCTGTTTCATGACAGTATTGCAAATAATCTCCGGATTGCCAAACTGGATGCGTCTGAGAAAGAACTGGAGACTGCCTGCAAAAAGGCATCTATTCACGATTTTATCGTGAGTCTTCCCAAGGGCTATGACACCTTGGTTGGGGAGCTTGGAGATACCTTGTCCGGCGGACAAAAGCAGAGGATTGGACTGGCGAGAGCATTTCTTCATGACGCCCCCTTTATGCTGCTGGACGAACCTACCAGCAATCTTGACAGTTTAAACGAAGGGGTCATTCTAAAATCTTTGCAGAAGGAGAGAGAGGGCAAGACGATTGTGTTGGTTTCTCACAGGCAATCCACCATGAAAATTGCGGATGTAGTGCACTCCGTGGAACATGGGAGGATGAGCTGATGGCGAGAAGTGTAGAGAGTAAGCGGGAGCGGGAAAAGAAGATGGTTTCCCAAATGATTGCGCTGTACTGCAAAAAAAAGCACCACACAAGAGAGGGACTTTGTCCAGAGTGTGAAGAACTTTTGCATTATGCCGTACAGCGCAGTGAAAAGTGTCCGTTTATGGAGTCAAAGACATTTTGTGTCAACTGTAAAGTGCATTGCTACAAGCCGGAAATGCGGGAGAAAATTCGCAGGGTCATGAGGTTTTCGGGGCCGTGGATGCTGCTTCACCACCCGGTCATGGCCATTCGGCATGTAATTGAAACGAAGAAAGAGCAGAAAAGACTGGAGGGCTAAGATGAGACTTAAAAAAATATTATTTGTTGTGCTTGGATGTGTAGGCTTGGGGCTGGGTGCAGTTGGAGCGGTGGTCCCTCTGCTTCCCGCATTTCCCTTTTTATTGCTGGCGGCATTTTGTTTCGCCAAAAGTTCAGAAAGGCTTCACAGTTGGTTCATCAACACCAGGCTTTATAAGAACAATCTTGAGAGCTACGTGGAAGGCAAGGGTATGCTCTGGAAGGCTAAAATACGAATTATGGTCGTTGTCACAGTGACTATGGCGGTAGGTTTTATTATGATGAGCAGAGTTCCGGTGGGACGAATCATTTTAGCCATTGTCTGGGTTGGACATATGATATATTTTATCTTTGGGGTGAAGACTATTAAAAAAGCCTAAGTATTGACAATAAAAAGGGGGTGTGATATATTTTTATAAACCGAAGACGAGGGAGTTAGGCTGTTAAGCGGTCGTCAGCGAATCCGGGATGGTGAAAGCCGGAGCGATGCAGCATCAGCAAGTGGGCCTCCGAGGGCAAAGTGAAAGATGTACAATATAAGTACAGTCGAGTAGCTGAGACGCACAGCCGGCGTTACAAGGCTAAGGGTGTAATAGCACTCTACAAAGAGGGTATGAACGAATCATACCAAACAAGGTGGTACCGCATGTAGACACGTGTCCTTGATACAATCAGGACAGGTGTTTTTTTGTTACAGTTTAGCCATGTAAGTTTTGAAAATACTGGAAGGAGAAAGCTTGCTTTCGTATGCCAGTATTTTCAAAATTTATTTGGCGCACTGCCCAAGCGAGATGAAGCGAAGCGGAATCGAGCTTGTGGCTAAACTGTAACAAAAGTATGAGAGTATAGGAAGCGTGCTTTCGTATGCCAGTATTATTGAAAATTTATTTGGCGCACTGCCCAAGCGAAGCGGAATTGAGCTTGGCTAAACTGTAACAAAAGTATGGGAGTATAGAAAGCTTGCTTTAGGATATTTGCAATTAAACTGTAGTGTTGATGTTTTATGGGATAGGGGGTTATGCCGTGGATGATAAGTTTACGCTTTACAATTTGAAGGTGGAGGTGATTGCCTCTGAGAAGCCGATGGTATGTGGACACAAGGCGGGGGATTATTTTTTGGTTATCGGTGAGGATATTGTTTTCCCGGAGAATCATTCGTTTTCTATGTATGCATTGAGTGCACTTTTACCGCTTCTGCCCGCAAAGCAGAGGGAGCTGCATCCCAATGACTGGATGTTGTCGGACAGTGTGATTGCCTGCCCGGACCCAAATTGCGGAGCGAGATTTAAGATAACCCGAATAGGGAAACAGGAATTTAGTCATGCAGTATGTACGACGGAACCAATTTATGGAGGAGATGAAGAGTAATGGCAGAAAGATTTGAGTTGGCAAAGGATTACACAATCAGCAGGGTGATTAATGGATGCTGGCAGTTATCGGAGGGGCACAGTTTAAAGTCCCAGCTGGATATGCAGGATGTTATGAAAGCGTTTTATATGCTTGTGGAGAGGGGTTTTACAACCTTTGACTGTGCGGATATTTACACAGGCGTTGAAGAGTTTATCGGCAAGTTTGTAAAAGAACTGAAAGGCAGCAGCAGTATGTCACCTGATGATATTCAGATTCACACCAAGTATGTGCCGGATATCAATTTGCTCAGTGAGGTGGACGCGCAGTACACAGAGAAAATCATTGACAGGAGCCTGAAACGGCTGAACAGGGACATTCTGGATGTAGTGCAGTTTCATTGGTGGGATTATGATGTCCCGGGCTGTGTGGAGACTGCGGGGTATCTTCACCGCTTAAAAGAGAAAGGCAAAATCCGCAATATTTCTGTCACTAATTTTGATACAGAGCATTTTGCTGAAATTGTTGAGTCCGGCATACCCATAGCATCTTTCCAGTCCCAATATTCAGTGTTTGACAGACGTCCGGAGAAGAAACTTTTGGATTACTGCAAAAGTAAAGGTGTCCCGCTGCTGTGCTACGGCACGTTATCAGGAGGATTTCTGGCAGAAAAGTGGATTGGCCAGTCACCGGCTCAGCCGGAAACCCGCTCACAGGTAAAATACTTTCAGGTTCTTGAAGATACCTTGGGATGGGAAGGTTATCAGAAATTATTGCTGCTGCTGGATGGGATTGCAAAGAAGTATTCCGTGAAAATTCCCCAGGTAGCTGCAAAGTATATTTTAAGTCAGGAAGGTGTCGGAGCCGCTATTATCGGAATCAGAAACAGCCGTCATGTGGAGTCTAACGCACAAATTTTTGATTTTAACCTTGAGAGTGGTGAGATTGAAGAAATCAGGAAGTTTTTGAGTAACTATCCGATACTGGAGGGAGAACCTTTTCAATTGGAGCGCACGGTAGGTTCCAAATATAGAGACATTATGAAGATGAACCTGAGTGAGGAATAAATAGAGTGAGTGAGATGTGTTAGCAAGGAAAGAGAGCGGAAGAGAGAATGAGAGAAAAGAAGAGGGAAAAGGAGAGGTCAGATGAATAAGGAAAAGAAACTTGAATTTAGAGGGGGATGGGGATTTGCATTTGTTCCGGTTGTTATTTTCCTGTTTTTCTGCATATTGTATTTTATTGTGTTTAAAGCGTTTGAAATGTATGCCCTTGCGATGGGAGCATTTGTCGCACTGATGATAGGTGCACTTTTTGTAAAAAAAGGGAATTACGAACGTTTTTGGGATTCTGTTTATGACGGTGTGAAGGAGTCCGTGCCGATTGCTGTCCTGCTGTTTATCATAGGAATCTTTGCACAGCTTATCAAATCCACCAATATTTCATCCGGTTTTGTGTGGCTTGCAGACCAGCTTGGGGTCAATGGAGGATTGTTCACCGCATTTACATTTTTAGCAGTTTGTGTTATTTCTACAGCCACTGGGTCATCTATCGGTACAATGTTTACCTGTTTCCCGATTTTTTATCCGGCAGGGGTGCTGTTGGGAAGCAATCCGGCAGTTCTGGCGGGAGCGCTTGTGAGCGCGGCTGTTTTTGGTGATAATCTGGCACCTATATCAGATACCACCATTATTTCTGCGGGCACTCAGGAGTACACAAAGAGAGAGGGCATTGTGGATGTAGGCGGCTGTGTTGCGACCAGACTGAAATACTCCCTGGTTGCGGGTTCCATTTCTTTCGTGCTGTTTTGGATATTTGGGGGCGGCGGAGATGCCGGGGAAGGTGCGAGAGAGATTCTGGAAAGCAACATGAATCCGACCACACTGGTTATGCTGATTCCTGTGGCAGTAATGCTTGTAGTGGCAATCAGGACGCGGGATATTTACAAGGCGGTTACAGTCGGCATTGTTCTGGGAACAGTTACTGGTCTGGCGTTTAAGCTGATGACCTTCCAGAGTATCATTTCAGTGTCAGACGGAGTTCCCACAGGATTTCTGACCGACGGCATACAGGGTATGATGTCCACCGTCACGCTGGTTCTCTCTGTTTATGGCATCATGGGCGTGCTAAACGGTGCCGGGGCTTTGGATAGAATTACAAATGGTATTTTGAACAGCAGGCTGGGCAAGACAGTGCAGGGCGCTGAAATTGCCATGATGCTTGGAATTTCCATCACAACCATACTGTTTGGAGGAGTGACAAGCGCATCCATGACCACATTTGGAAAGGTGCAGAATGAGATAGGAAAACGGGTAGGTCTGCACCCATACCGGAGAGCGAATCTTCTGGATGGATTTGCCAATGGTATTGTACTTGTAATTCCATTTCTAAGTGTGTTTGTATTTATCGGAGCATTGCTCACCAAAGGTTACGATTTTGTTGAACCAGTTTCGCTGACAGGTGTGGCGGGCGGAATGATTTACTGTATGATGCTGTTTCTGGTACTTTTGTTCTCCGTCCTGACAGGGTGGGGACGTCAGTATGAAGGAAAGAACGGCGAACCTGTGAAAAAACTATAATAAGCAACAAAGAGGTATCCTGGCCGGCTTTTGAGAAGCCTGTGCAGGATACCTCTTTTTCAGTTTATTTATTTACAATAAATGGGCATTCATTTCCGCTCAGAATATCAATCAGATTCTGGATAGAGCCATAAGCCATGTTGTCTGTAGCCTCTTTTGTGTGAGCTCCGGTGTGGGGAGTCACTACCACATTATCCAGCTCAAACAGTTTGGAGCTGGTGGGGGGCTCAATTTCAAATGCGTCAAGTCCAAGGCCGCCCAGCCTGGATTCCTTCAATGCGTGATAAGCGGCATCCTCGTCAATGATTCCGCCTCTGGAAGTGTTAATCAGTATGGCGGACGGTTTCATTCTGGCGATGGTATCATTGTTGATGAGATGTCTTGTGGTATCTGTGAGTGGGAGATGAAGGCTGATGACATCGGCTTCTTCTATCACCTCGTCAAAGGTGCACGCTCTGATATTGTTCTCCAGGCAGTATGCCTCGTTGATGTAAGGGTCATAAGCCATAACATTCATCTCAAATCCTCTGGCGCACCTTGCGACCACCTTTCCGATAGCTCCGAGTCCCATAATTCCAATTGTTTTTCCCTTTAATTCCATACCTGTGGAGCGAACCCATTCACCATTTCGTGTGGCCTGATTGAGATATGTAATTCTTCTGGCTAATGAGAGAATCAGGGAAAAGGCCAGCTCTCCAACTGCCTCTGCATTTACACCGGGGGTATTGGTTACGGGGATACCCTTTGCTTTGGCGGCAGCGATATCAACCCGGTCATACCCTGCGCCATAGCGGGAAATGACCTTCAAATTTGAGCAGGAGTTGATGACTTTTTCTGTCACATAATCCAAACCTGCTATGTAACCATCGCAGTCCTTTAATAATGGGATTAACTCATCTTCGGTCAGAGGGCGTCCCGATTCATTGAACACAAGGTCATTTGAAAATTCCTGCAAAACCTTCAAGGCATTGCTGCCTTTATTGGGCTGCAGGGAGGTTGGGGTTACTAATATTTTCATAAGAATCAATACCTCCTTCTACACTAAAGCAACTGCTTCTGCCGTGAGGCGGGTAATTTCTGCAAAATTTCCTTCGTTAATCAAACTGTCTTTTACCATCCAGCTTCCCCCGCAGGCAACAATTTTGTCAAATGCAAGGAAGTCGCGGATGTTGGCGGCATTAATGCCTCCCGTAGGCATGAATTTCATAGATGGGAATGGAGCAGACAGAGCCTTGATTGTGTTCAAACCGCCATACTGTTCTGCAGGGAAAAACTTGACGATAGAAAGTCCATACTCCATTGCAATCATGACCTCAGTGGGGGTACATGTTCCGGGGAAAATGGGCAGCTTGTTGTCCAGGGAAAATTCTACCACACTGCGGCTGATTCCGGGGGATACAAGGAAACTGGCACCCGCATCCAGAGCACGCTTTGCCTGTTCTACATTTACAACGGTTCCGGCACCCACCATCATTTCAGGAAATTCTTTCTTCATAATTCGGATGGATTCCTCCGCCGCATCCGTGCGGAAAGTCACTTCTGCCACAGGAAGTCCGCCTGCACACAGGGCTTCGCCCAAAGGTTTTGCATCGGAAGTACGGTCAAGCTTGACAACAGGTACAATCTTTTTTTCTGTAATTTGTTTTAATAAGTTTGTTTCGCTCATAATTGGTTTACTCCTTATAATATGGTTACAGATGTTACTCTCACTCTTTTTTATGGTTACATCCCGCGCAGACAGTGCAGCGGATTTTCCACAGAAATCTTATGGATGATATCCTGGGAGACTCCCGCAGATTTCAGGGAATTGTTGAATGTAGTTAGTATATAGTCCAATCCGACCCCCTCTGGATTGTAGGCTTTCAGCCTCTCGCTTGTTGTATCCAGAGAATATAAAAGCTGATTTTCATAGCCCGATTCCACAAGAGACTGAATAATCTGTATTTCATGTTCGTCACTGTGATACTTGAAGCGGCCGATGGTGTCAAATTCCAGATAAGAGCCTTTTTTTAAGACTTCCCCGTGAGTTTTCATATCTTTGCAGGCTCTGTCCATATGGCAGAACATCAGGTTTTCAGGCTGCACTCCAAGGTTGAGAAGAAAATCCTGCAGTAAAATAGGGTTCGTGTTTTGCTCCACATGAATCATGATAATCCGGTCGGTCCTCAGGGAAGCCATGGCGGCAGCGCGAAACAGCTTTTCATAGCGTGGGCTTAACCCCTCCGTGTCATAAGCTGTTTTAATAATTCCGGCTTTTGCATCACATTGTTTTGAGGGGTATGTGTGGTCTGCATAGGTGTACATTCCGGCGGTGATTTCCTGGACAAATATTTCTTCCAGCTCCTGAACAGAGGCTGAGTGAATCCAGTGCTTATCAGGGTAGAACAATAATTTGTGAAAGCCGGTGGAGGAAATAATATTTATCCCAGATTTTATGGAGAGCTTTTGCAGTGCCTCCGCCATACGGTTGCAGCCGCAGGGCTGGGCTTCTATGAAAGAATTTCCCCCCGCAGATTTGTAACGTTTTACTTCTTCCAGACTTTTTCCCATATCATCCATGCAGAGAGCCGGGTTGATATCGTAGGACTTTCCTTTGCTTAAAGCAATATGTTCATGGCATTGGCAGAATCCTAATGCCTCTGGTGCAATCGGACCAGTTACTGTCATAATTTCTCTCATAAACCATTCACCTATTTCCACTTTGTATTATCAACAATTGCAGGTTTGCCATCTTCTTCAATGACAAGTTTGTGATAACCTTTTGTCTCAATTGTTCCATAGTCGTGTCCGGAGTCAGCGCCAAAGCTGAAGAACATGACGAGAAGGTATAGTTCCTGTGTTGACAGACCTGTGTGCATAACGTTTGGGGACATAGATGGCCTCCCCCTTGCGAAGAGGAACTTCCAGAGTGTCACCCTCCGGGTTTTCCATGACCATAAAACCTTCCCCGTCCAGTGTGTAGTACACTTCGGCTGTCTCTAAAATGGTGTGGAAATGTCCCTTGGTCATATAATATTCGCCGCCGATGGTACCGGGGTGAATGATTGTAGTTCCAAATGCAATGTGTCCGGCTTTCTCAGGAAACCCAAGTTCATAAAACTCATAAATGACAGGGTCGTCATTTTCTAAAATTTTCTCGACAGCTTCCGTGTTATGAAACATAGTTTTCATTTGAGAGAGATACCTTTTGGTAACTTCGGCTGTTTTTGACAGACCTGTCTGCAAATCGAAATCTACTAAAAAACTGGTATCCCAGTTAAAATTGTTCATGAATCTATCCTCCTCGTATTATAAGTTTATAGACCTCATTACAGAGGTTCTATAGACTTATTTTTATGATATAGGTAGTGGGTGAATTGTTGGTCATCCCTTCTTACCTACATAATTATAAGTTACTTTATAGTCATGCTCCCAGATGCTATACTTTAGTTCATAAGAACTGTAGCTGTGGTCACTGCTTCTATTCTCCTGCAAAACATTTTGTTATTGCCTCATAAGCATGCAGCCCTAATGCTACGCCTGAACTTATTACACAAATGCTGCATACCGGCATCTAGCCACCAGCAGGGTATTTCTTGCCGGACAATGCTAATAACGCGAGGGTTAGGTTGGCGTAGTGATCTGGGATAAGCCATGATTACATTCTTCTACTTTACGATGAAAGGTGGTGATTACCGTGAAACTAAAAATCGATTACCTATCAACGCTTTTTGTTGGGATTGATATTGCATCCCGTACTCATGTTGTTTCAGCACTAGATTTTAATCAGGAGTTCTTCATAAAAATGAAGTCAGTTCCCAATACCCAAGAAGGTGCCACTCTTCTTGAACACATGATTGTTGATGTTCTTAAAAACCATCATCAATTCAAATACATCGTTATCGGAATGGAATCCACTGGATTTTATGGTGTCCATCTTGCTAATTATCTTTCTGCCAGTCATAAGTTGGCTCCTTTTTCTGTCCGTGTTTTTTGTCTGAATCCAAAGGAAGTGAATAATTACAAAAAATCCTTTAATGACATTGGAAAGAATGATGGAATTGATTCATTCGTTATTGCTGATTTTGCCCGGGTAGGACGTATCAGCATTAAATCCTGGCGTGGTTCGCAATACCTTGCCTTGCAGCGCCTTACCAGACATCGCATGCATATCACTGAGTGTATTGCCAGAGAAAAAACATATATGTTAAATAACATCTATCTCAAATTCAGTGAGTATGCTTTACTGCGCAATGGTGAGCACCCTTTTTCAAATAAATATGGTGCGACTGCCGAAGCGATTCTTACCGAATTTACAACCAATGAGGAGATTGCTAATACCTCTATCGAAGACCTTGTTGCTTTCATTAATACGAAAAGCAGAGGGCGCATTGCTGATTCGGAAGAAACGGCTAAAATAATACAGGCTGCGGCTCGTAATTCATACAGACTCGATAAATGTCTATATGAGCCTCTTACGATATCGATTGCCTCTTCTTTCAACTGTATTAGCTCTTTTGAGATGGAACTGAAGGCAATTGATAAAGCAATCCTACACACGGTCAAGGGATTAAACCCTGACGAATATACAGTGCTTAATTCCATCCCTGGAATTGGTAAGGTCTTCTCTGCCGGCATCCTTGCTGAAATTGGTTCTGTAAAAGCTTTTCAAAATGCTGATTCGCTCGCTAAATATTGCGGCATTATCTGGAATGATAATGATTCAGGCGATTTTCAAGCCGAAGATAAACGAATGAGCAAGGCTGGCAACAGCTACCTGCGCTATTACATCATAGAAGCAACAGGAAGTGTGATACGACACTGTCCTGAGTATGAACGCTTCTATCATAAGAAATATGCTGAAACCCGAAATCATCAGCATAAACGAGCACTCGCGTTGACTTCCCGTAAATTTATACGTCTGCTCTTTGGTCTGCTGGACAAGAGCCAACTCTACTCTCCGGAAAAGAGTAGGTGATCCATATCGAATGTCTAATCTACGATTTTCGCTTTGGAAGCCGTAGGTCTATTAACGTTACCCTTCTCTAAGAAAACTATTTCAAAATACTTCTTGACTATTTACCAAATTGCTTATGATTTTGCGATATCACTTAATTTATCTAATAATTCGCCCTTAATCTCAATGTGGAACACTTCGGAGATAACCTGTGTCCATCCGTGAATGAAGTAAACCCAGCCATCTTCCACATGAAGATTTTTCTCTGCTGCCTGAGCCTGGGCCTGACGCATGAATAACAAATCTCCTCTGTAGTTGATTTCCCACACAAGACTGTCCTGGGGGAAAACACAGCTGTCTGTCAGGGGGGAGCCGGGACCGTCTTTTCCAAGTCCGGTGGCATTTACAATGAGAGAATGAGGCTTTAAGGAAGCCAGTGTCCTGTCGTTGTCTGCGGGTGAAGGATTGTGGACGTATTCAAACTTAATATCAGGGTGAATTCCGTCCAGAATTTCTTTTGCAGATTCCAGGCGGGGAAGGCTTCTGTTGGCAATGATAATTTTTTTCGGAACATTTTTGCCAAATTTCTCCTGGGCAAAGTAAACGGACATTGCAAGTGTACTGCCGCCTGCTCCGAGGAGAAGAACGTCTCCGCTGTAGTCGCTCCAGAAATTTTCAGGTACAAAGTTTTCAAGTGCCAGTCCGCTGGAAATCGGATCTTTTGCATGAGCGCATAATTTACCGTCTTTTTTGGATATCGAGGAAACTTCTCCCAGTTTTTCTGCGTAAGGGTCAACATAGTCAAATAAATCTTTGCAGGTGTTAAATAAGTCAATCTTATGTGTGGTGACAAGGGCACCCATAGAAAGCGGGTCATTTTTGATAAATGTAACGGCTTCCCGGTATTCCTCTGCGGAGGAATGTGGTGCAAAATCAATTCCTTTGATAACGGCATCCTTTAATCCAAGTGCCTCCGCCCATTTTGGAAAAACTTTCATAATGGAGGACTGTCCCGTTGTCACTCCAATGAAGTACAGGGTTGGAGCAGTAGCTCCCTCGTATACGTTTGACATTTGTAAATCATCCTTTCATAAAGTATTATTGTAACTTACCTCAATTATTATGTTATTACATAGTAACATTGTAAGGCTTCATATATAAGTTGTCAATATATAAATATATTAGTAACAGTGCAGCCATGCACAGACATTTAAATATCTGCATATGACAGTCCTTTCTGAACTTCATATTGACAAAAATGATACTATGTTATAACATAGGAACAAACTTGGATTTTCAATTTTTGAAAAAGGAGAGATGAAAATGAGTAGTGCATTGGAAAAATTATTTTCACTGGAAGGTAAGACGGTCGTCGTTACAGGCGGAGCCCAGGGAATCGGCAAAGTTGTTGCCACAAGGATGGCTGAAGTTGGGGCAGATATTGTAATCTTCGATTTACAGGAGGAGAAGGCAAAGGAAGCTGCCAAGGAAATTCATGAGTCTACAGGAAAGCGGGCAGCAGCCTATGGTCTTGATGTGACAGACCCGGTTAAGGTAAAAGAGATGATTGCCAAAGCAGATGAGGACATGCAGGGGCTTGACCTGCTGTTTAATAATGCAGGTATCGTAATTCACAAATCGGCATACGATGTAACTCCTGAGGAGTGGGCGAAAGTTATCAATGTAAATCTTAACGGTGAATATTATATGGCATCAGAGTTTGCGAGATACCTCAAGGGAAAAGGTAAAAAAGGCGCAATCTGCAATACCGCATCTATGTCAGGGCATATTGTAAACTGGCCCCAGGAGCAGGCTTCCTACAATGCATCTAAAGCTGCTGTAATTCACATGACCAAATCACTTGCGGTGGAATACTGCAAAGATGGTATCCGTGTGAACTGTATCAGCCCGGGCTATATGTATACAGATTTGACCGGCCATGTAAATCCAGACTGGCAGGCAAGATGGATGGACTTAACTCCGTATGGAAGATATGGACAGCCGGAGGAGCTGTGCGGAGCAGTTATCTATCTGCTGTCAGACTCTGCATCTTTCACATCAGGCACAGATATCGTGGTTGACGGATGTTTCACAGCAGTATAAAGTAAATACTTAAAAGTAAAAATACCCCTGACATACAGGCGCAGAGAGCGTAAATGTCAGGGGTAAATCTCTTTCTTTGAGAGATATGTAAGAAATGTTCTGGTCACGATAGAGACGTTGTCTGCGGGCAGTGAGGCAATTGGGATTGTTCTAAACTGCGGCGGGTCTAAGGGTTTAACTGACATTTAATTATTAAAAACATTCTCTTTATGAATGCTACATTATTAACTATAATAAATGATATAGAAAAAGACAAGACAGTCTTCAGGAAATGGAGGAGTTCTAATGAATGTTTTAATCGTATATGCACACCCTGAGCCGAAGTCTTTTAATGGGGCTTTAAAGGATCTTGCAGTTTCAACGCTCACGGCCCAGGGACATCAGGTACAGGTGTCGGATTTGTATGATATGAAATTTAAATGCGCCGCTGACAAAGCAGACTTCACAAAGTGCAGTAATCCGGATTTTCTAAAGTATGCGGTGGAACAAAAGCATGCCTGTGCATCAGACGGATTTGTCCCGGATATCAAGGAAGAACAGGAAAAACTGAGGTGGGCGGATTTTGTTATATTCCAGTTTCCGCTGTGGTGGTATTCTGTTCCGGCAATTTTAAAGGGCTGGTTTGACCGTGTATTTGCCTCCGGGTTTGTCTATGGGGCGGAGATTGGACGGTACGATACAGGCGGTCTGAAAGGGAGAAGAGCCATGCTGTCCCTGACAACAGGCTCCCCCAGGGAAGCATACACACCTTTGGGCATGGATGGGGATATTTATGAAAAAATCCTATATCATATCAACCATGGAATGCTGTATTTTAGCGGGATGGAGCCGGTGCAGCCATTTATCGCATGGACACCCTCCCGCGATGCCGGAGAAAGAAAAAAATATCTTGAAGAGTATAAAACAGTGCTGGAACATTTGGAGGACAGGCCAAGTATTACCTACCATCCTCACAGTCATTATGATAATGAGCATCAACTTCTTCCAGAATATCAGGGATAAAAAAATATCTTTACGAAAACAGATTTGAAAATATAGCAAGCGCCGACGAGGTAAACTATCAGGGTATAGTTTACCTCTTTTTTGCGTTTAATCCAGAAAAAATGCATGAGAATATGCGTTTGAGAGCCGCATGTTTAGAAAGCGAATATAAAAAGAAAGGCGTAAAAAGTTTAATAAAATATATAAAATAACCAAATAAATAATTGGATTGTTATTTTATTAACGTTATTTTGTACAAAAACATGAACAAAATGGGATGAAAGATGTTGACAAAAACAAAGTAATGTTATAACATATGAACATAACATCATAAAAACGATATGAAAAAGGAGGAAATGTTTTATGAAGAAAAAGTTATTGAGTGCATTGTTGTGTTCGGCAATGGTATTGGGATTGCTGGCAGGCTGCGCAAGCAAAGGCAAAGACGAGGGTTCTTCTTCTGACGCAGAGGGAAGCAAGGACGCAGGTGGCAAGCTGAAAATTGGTATCGCAATGAAGACACAGGATGGCCCTTACTTCGTTACATTGACTAAAGCAGTTCAGGAAAAATGTGCAGAAATCGGATTGGTGGAGAAGGCAAGTGATGTAGTCGTATTAAATGCTGATATGGATGTGGCAAAACAGTCTGAGAATTTTGAGACATTTATCTCTCAGAAATATGACTTGATTTTCGTTGACTGTATTGACCCGGACAACGTAATTGCTGATGAAAAAGCAGCATATGATGCTGGAATCCCGGTTATTAACATCGATTCAGGTGTAAATGACGGACAGTACAGTGTAACAACTGTATATTCAAACAACAGACAGAACGGACGTATGTGCGGATTATCTTATGCAGAATTTATGGGCGACCAGGAAATCTACAGCATCATGTTATCTGGAGAAAAAGGAAATGTTGCAGGAACAGAGAGACGTCAGGGTCTTATCTGCGGTATCCTGGAGAGCAGACTTGGAATCTCTGAAGATGAAGCTTGGAAATTGACAGAAGAAGCAGACAACGAACTGCTGAGCAAAGGTTCCTACACAAATGAAGAAGCGAAATTCACAATCGCCGGACAAGGCTGGGGCAACTGGACTGTTAATGACATTCTCAACGATGCAAACGACCTTGTTGTTAAGACAAAAGATAAACTGAATACAATGTTCGGTGAAAATGACCAGATGCTCTTCGGCGGAATGCAGGCAGCAGATGACGCGGGTCTGACAGGTATTCATTATGTGGCAGCAGCGGACGGTGCAAAAGAAGCTTACGATTACATAAAGGGAACAAAAACAAGCAAATCAGGTGAATACTACTGTACAGGAGAGAACTCACCGGTTCAGGTAGCTATTACTGCAACAAATATTGCAAAAGAAATTTTGGTGGATGGCGCTGACCCAGCAAGCTATGATGAAGTTACAATGACAGAGGCTATTGCTGTAACAAAGGACAATGTTGATGAGCGTTATGAATTCGGTTTCTAAAACGGTTATAGAGTCCTCCTTATAAATGAGGAGGACTTTTTGTGTAGTGTGAAAGTGCTGCACAATGAATCAGAAAAATATGGAGGTGAGTGCATGGAAGGGCAGTACAGGCTGGAAATGAAAAATATCACAAAACATTTTGGTGGCGTAAAAGCTCTTACAGACGTTTCTTTGAGAATTGAACCAGGTGAGATTCACGCACTGATTGGAGAGAACGGTGCCGGGAAGTCTACCCTTATGAAAGTTTTGTCAGGAGCATATCAAAGGGACAGCGGACAGATATTTATTGATGGCAAAGAGGTTAGGATTACAAATCCCAAGGAATCTAAGGATTTGGGTGTTGCTATTATTTATCAGGAATTCATGCTCGCCCCTGATTTGACCGTTGCAGAAAATATTTTTATTGATAAACTCTCAGACGGAAACGGGTTTATTAACTGGAAAAAACTTAGGGCGGATGCCAGAACACAGCTGGAAAAGCTGGGATTTGGAGATATTAACCCAAATGCCAAGTGCGGAAGCTTGAGCGTGGCTTACCAGCAGGTGGTTGAAATCTGTAAATGCCTTACCAGAGATGCCAAAATTCTGGTTTTTGATGAACCTACAGCGGTTTTGACATTCTCGGAAATTGAAAAACTATTTGAAGTTATAAACAAGCTGAAAGACCAGGGTGTAAGTATTGTCTATATTTCTCACCGTCTGGAAGAAATTTTTCAGCTCAGCCAGCATATTACAGTTCTCAAAGATGGGACATATGTGGATACAGTGGAAACAGCCAATTTTGATAAACAGAGACTGGTAAATCTCATGGTTGGACGTGAGATGACAGACATGTTTCCTAAGAGAAATGCCAAAATCGGAGAGACTGTCCTGAAAGTGGAGGACCTGTGCGCGGGCAGAATGGTGCGGGGCGTAAGCTTTGAAGTGAAGGCAGGGGAAGTTCTTGGATTCAACGGTCTGGTGGGAGCGGGAAGAACGGAAACTATGAGAGCTATCTTTGGCGCCGATAAGAGAGATTCAGGAAAAGTATATTACTTTGGAAAAGAAGTAAACTGGAAGACTCCGCGGGCTGCAATCAGGGAAAGGTTTGGTCTGCTTCCGGAGGACAGAAAGAAACAGGGGCTGCTTCTGGGACAGAGTATCCGCATGAACACAACTCTTGCGTGCCTGAACAAGATTACAAAATATGGCTGGATTAACCACAGCTCAGAAAAGAAATTTGTAAAAGAGATTTTGGCAAGTATCCAGACAAAATACGGGAATACAGAGGACAATGCAAGCAGCCTTTCCGGTGGCAATCAGCAGAAAATCGCACTGGCAAAGTGGATTGCTGCGGACTGTAAATGTGTGGTTTTTGATGAGCCCACCCGAGGTGTGGATGTAGGTGCGAAGACGGAGATTTACAGAGTAATTAATACACTTGCGGAAAACGGAATGGCAGTCATCATGATTTCCTCAGAAATGCCGGAGATTATCGGTATGTGTGACCGGGCGGTAATTATGCGCAACGGTCAGGTTTCGGGCGAGGTCAGAAGAGAAGAATTATCAGAAAATGTAATGATTAAAATGGCAATGGGGGTTTAATTATGGAGAAAAGAAAAATAAATGTAAAAGATTTTTTGATAGACAATAACACATATGTCATTTTTCTGATATTGTTTATTGCCTGTGCACTGTTATCCAGCACATTCCTGGAGAGAGTCAACTTGATTAATATTTGTCTTCAGCAGTCAGGCCCCATCCTTGTCGCACTGGGAATGTTGTTTGTCATTTTGACAGGAGGCATTGACCTTTCTGTGGGAGCGGTTACTGCACTGTCCTCCTGCTGTGCATACGTACTGATGAGAGACCATAAACAAGGTCTGGCGGTGGCTTTTGTGGTGGCTATCCTGGTAGGTATTGTTATGGGACTTTTGAATGGTATTCTTGTTGCATATGGAAAAATGCAGGGATTTGTAACAACACTGGCAACCTTGTCTATCGGAAATGGTGCAGCTTCTGATTGTTTCACAGGGTGCGCCCATACGAAACTCTGATATTGCGGCTGTCGGTGCAATGGCAAGCAAAGATTACGGTTATCCAATTGTAATAGGATGTGTGGTTATTATTGTGGTGATGGCCATTATACAGAAATATACATCTTACGGACGTATTGTGATTGCATGTGGTTCAAACCGAACAGCGGTACAGTTGGCCGGTATCAATGTGAAAAGATATATATGTTCCTGTTATATGGTTTCCGGACTCCTGGCGTCTATCGCAGGTATGTTTATTGCATCCAGAACACAGACGGCGGCTTCAACACTTGGAAAAGGCGGGGAGCTTGACGCCATCGCAGCGTGCGTTATCGGTGGAGCCAGCCTTGCAGGCGGAAAAGGTAATGTAATAAAAACGGTGATAGGTGCATTGATTATTGCTCTTATTAGTAATATCATGAACTTGAAGGGTGTACCTGCATATCCGCAGGAAATCGTAAAAGGATGCATCATTATAGCTGCTGTACTTCTTCAGATTGCTACAGACAGAGCGGATAGTGCTGTGTAAGAGTTTTTCTTTTATCTCCTCAGGGCAGATAAAATGAAACAACATTACCATAAAGTAAACTTAAATGAATAGGAGGCGTATTGCATGAAGACAGTGATTCTAGACAAGGATGGAACTTTATCAGTTCAGGAGATTCCAAAACCGAAGTACGGACCGAAACAAGCTCTAACCAAAACAATTGCCAACGGTATTTGCGGGACGGACATTCATCTTATGAAAAAGGCGTTTAAGGGAGTTACTGAAGATATGTATCCGACAATGCTTGGCCATGAGAATGTTGGTGAAGTCGTTGAAATCGGTGCGGAGGTGAAAGGGCTGAAAATCGGAGACAAGGTATTGCTTCCGTTTTTAGATGCAGACCCTGAGCATCTGGGACCTTACGGCTCAGCCTGGGGAGCACTGAGTGAATATTGCGTTGTCACAGACCCGGCGGCATTTGAAGAGGGAGAAGCACCGGATCTTGCAAAAGCCCAGTGTGTTATTCCGGATGATATTGACCCGGTTGATGCAGTCATGTTGGTTACTTTGGGAGAGGTATTGAGCAGTGTAAAATATTTCGGCATTCAGAAAGATAAGCCGGTTGTGATATTCGGCTGCGGTCCGGTGGGCCTTACATTTATTAAAATGTGCAAGCTGACAGGTGCAAACCCGGTGATAGCAGTTGCCAGAAATGAAGCCAAAAGGCAGAATGCCCTGGACGGAGGTGCAGATATTGCACTGAACAGCAGTGAGTGTGATGTCACAAAAGAAATCCGCACCTTGTTTCCGGAAGGCGTTCCCTATGTTGTAGATGCGGTTGGTTCTGAACAGGTTGTAAATGATGCGATGGGCCTTATCTGTGACCGCGGAGAAATCTGCTGTTATGGCGTGCCCAGAAAAGAAGAAATGCATATCGACTTCAGCAAAGCTGATTATAACTGGATTATTAATTTCCAGCAGTTTCCGAGAAAAGATGAGGAAGCAGCAGCCCACGATGTGATAATCAAATGGATACAGGAGGGGAAGATTAATTTAAAAGACTATATATCTGATTATTTTTCTTTTGAAGATGTAGTTGAGGCATATGATAAAGCGGTGAATAAGGAAGTACTGAAAAAAGGAATTGTTGTATACAAGTAGTAACCTGACAATGTTTCATGAATGGAACTGATATTTAATAGGAGGCAATAAAATGCAGATACCACAATTACTGACGTTATTACCTGAAGAATATGCGGTTACCCCCGATGGCATGGAAATCGACCGTGAGGGAAATCTTATTCTGGCCTGCCCCAATTTTGCGGATATGTCAAAGCCCAGCTGTATATGCGCAATTGATAAAAACCTGAATGTAAGAAAATGGTTTGATGTGCCGCTGAGCGAGAAAACAAATGAGGCGAGAGCCATGGGACTGGCATTCGGGCCGGACTGGGATTTGTACATTGTAGACAATCAGGGCTGGGGGAGGAGATCCTGCTTTGGTTAATCATGGACGAATCCTGCGGGTTCGGATGGACGGTGACAAGCTGCAAAAGGTTACAGTTGTCGCGGAAGGGATGGAACATCCCAATGGAATCAGGATAAAAGGGGATTATCTATATGTGACACAGAGCACTATGGTCAGCGTAAAATCAGAGAGTGGAAATCTAATCAGCGGTGTCTACCGTTTCCATTTAGATGATGAAAATATCCACATCAGTAATACACTGGAAGACCCCAATCTTTTTCTTGTTTTTGAGACAAAGAATCCTGAGGACCAGTATGGTGTGGATGGCATTGTGTTTGACCGGGAAGGAAATCTGTATATCGGGAATTTTGGGGACGGTGAAGTATTTAAAATTCAATTTGATGAAGATGGAAATGTAAACAGTAATGAGTTGTTTGCAAAAGACCCGGAAAACCTGCGCTCCACGGATGGCATGATTGCCGATGAAAATGGCAATATATATGTAGCTGATTTTGTTGTGAATGCTATCGCAAAGATAGATAAAGAGGGGAATGTAACCAGAATTGCACAGAGCTCTGACAGCGATGGATTCCACGGTGAGCTGGATCAGCCGGGGGAGCCGTGCATCTGGGATAATAAGATTGTGGTGTCGTGCTTTGACTGCGTGGTGGGGGGAGATAAATGGAATACAAAACATGAACTCCCGGCGACTATGAGTATGCTGAAAATTGAAGATTGTAACTAAGATAAAAAGTCCGGAATGCCTTAAAAGGGGAGTTTCGGACTTTTTTTACACAAATTGCTCCGTCAACAGTGAAAAGTTTGGTGAAAATAAAATAATGAAACCAATAGTATTGTTGAAAATGTACAAAACAATCTGGTAAAAAGTTGACATTGTGGAAAATATATACTATAATATTTGTACGTAGCAACTTAGTAACATAGGTACATAGTTATATATTATAAAATATCACATCGGATGATTTATGGGGCTAAGTTCTAAAGGAAAGAAGGAAAATAAAAGGAGGGTCTTAGGTATGAAGAAAAGAAGACTTATGGCAGTTGTACTGGCCGGAGCGATGGTTACAAGTTTGTTGGTGGCGTGTTCGGATCCGGAAAAGGTAGCTTCAAAGGAAGAGAAGTCAAGCAGTGAGAAAACAGAGGACGCCGGCACAAGTGTGGATATTGCGAATTTCAAGATTGATCCGTCAAAAATTCCGCAAGAGAAACTGGATACCACTTTATATGTGGCTTGCTCTATCCGCGGACTGGAAAACCCTTACATAGCAACAATCGCTGACGGAATGGATATGTTCTGTAAATACTTGGACAGCATTGGACAGAAATATGAAAAGCAGGTTTTGGATTCCGGCGGTTCAAATGACGTAGAGATTGACAATATGAAACAATTCGCGGCAAAGGCAGGCGGTAATGCAATTGCCTATGCAGACCCGAATGAATCAGCAATCGCTCCTTCTTTAGCGGAGGCTATGGCAGATGCAGGCGGTTACCTTGGTACAGCATGGAATAAGCCCGATGACGTAGGACCTGAAGATTATGACCCAAACTGGGTAATACATACTTCTGCTGACAACGTGGCGAATGGAAAGGCTACTGCTAAGGCATTGTTTGAATCTATGGGCGGCAAAGGACAAATCTTTGTAATAGAAGGTATGCTTGGAAATACAGCATCCAGCAGCCGTGTGGAAGGTTTGCAGCAGGCTTTGGAAGAATACCCTGACATCAAAGTAGCTCATCAGGATACCGGAAACTGGGCAACAAATGAAGCGTTAGCACTGGTAGAGACATGGCTGAACGACACTCCTGACGTAGGCGGAATATGGTGTGCTAATGACAATATGGCAACTGGCGCACTGCAGGCTCTTGATGCAAAAGGATTAAAAGGAAAAGTGGGAGTAACTGGAATTGATGCAAATCCTGATATCGTAGAGGGCGTAAAAGACGGCAGCGTTGTTGCCACTGTTTCTTCTAATGGATATCTTCAGGGCGGATATACACTGGCTATTTGCTATGCAGTGTGGACCGGACTTATTACAACAGATGATTTGTCAGAGGGTTACCGGACATTCTTAACACCGGCAATTTTGATTACATCAGATACAGTTGATGATTATATCAAGGAATATGTTGATTCTGTACCGGAATATGATTTCTCAGATATCTGGTACTGCAAGGCAGATAAGTAATACCAAAACAAATATGTTGACAAAGCAGATACGGGGCTGAGACTAAAGTATCAGCCCCGCTTAATTTGCTCAAACACAAATTTTGATTGGAGAGATATTTATGGGAGAGAAGAATCAGGCGGCACTGTCCATAAGGGAAGAGTTTGCTGCAAAAGTAAAGGCGGACAACCAAAAAGAAAAGCTTATGAAATGGGCGCCCGTAGGAGTACTGGCGGCATTGATTCTGGCCTTTTGCATACTGAAAGGAAGTTCATTTTTAAGTTTGAGTAACCTGGTAGCTATATTAAATCAATGGTCCCTGCCTCTTCTGGTGGCACTGGGGCTTACCTTTGTAATTATGATAGGGAGTATTGACCTGTCCATAGATGGTACGGTGGGAATGGTGGGATCATTAGCTGCCATACTTGTAGCAAACTCCAAAAATTCAGTAAGCTTAGGAATATTAGGTCTCTTTCTGGCAGTGTTGTGTTCCGTAATTATTGGTTTGCTGGTTGGTGTGATTCACGTTAAGTTTAAAATCCCTTCTTTCATGGTCAGTTTTGCTTTTATGAATATTTGTATTGGAATTGGAATGCTGTCCTACAGCGGGAAGCCGGCGACAATTCAGGACCCGTTGATGAGAGCTATTCCCAAGTCATCATTTTTAGGAATACCAATCATCACCTGGATTGCATTGGCTGTACTGGCACTGTGCTATTACATACAGGAGTATACGCCGTTTGGACGCCATGTCTATGCGGTGGGAACTGATGAAACGATTCCAAAAGCGGTGGGCATCAATGTGAACAATATAAAAATTAAGGTGTTTACACTGGCAGGTTTCTGTTATGGCGTGGCAGGTGTGGTCGGCGCACTCAGGCTTGGGCAGGGACAAATTGCGATTGGGACGGATCAAATGTTTCCGGCCCAGGCGGCTGTAGTAATCGGAGGGACTGCATTAACCGGAGGAAAAGGCGGTGTCATGAATACCGTGGTGGGAACTCTGATTATGACTGTACTGATTAATGGCCTGACTATGATGGGAGTAAATCCCGATATCAAGACAGGAATCCAGGGATTTATCATCCTTATAGCTGTAATTCTTACGATTAAACATGGTGCCACGGTAATTAGTAAGTAAACGCATGGAGGGATAAAAATGTCGGAGAAAAAAATATTATTTAGCGCTAAGAATATTGTGAAATCCTTTCATGGAACACAGGCATTAAAGGGTGTGAATCTGGACGTCCATGAGGGGGAAGTCATTGGACTGGTTGGCGAAAATGGTGCGGGAAAGTCAACATTGATGAAAATTATCATTGGAGTTCAGCCTCAGACTTCAGGGGAAATGTACCTAGGGGGCAGCATTTTCAGCCTCATGACCCTCTGGATGCAAATGCACAGGGAATTGGAATGGTTTATCAGGAGCAATCATTGATTACTACACTTTCTGTAGGTCAGAACATCTTTTTTGGTCATGAAAAGGAGTTTATGAGTATCGGTTTTGTAAATTGGAAGAAGATGTATGCTGAGGCTGAAAAAGTGCTGGCTGAAATTGGATGTGAAGATATTAACCCCAGAAAAAAGGTGATTGACCTAAATTTTGCGACCAGGCAGATGGTGGAAATTGCCAAGGTTGTAAATGTAACAAAGGAAGCGTCTGCGGACGGAAAATGTCTGATTTTATTGGATGAACCCACATCTGTATTAAATGAGGGTGAAGTAAAACGTCTTTTTAAAGAGATAAGAAAGCTGACTGCAAAAGGGCATTCCGTAATTTTTGTGTCTCACCGGCTTGATGAAGTGCTGGAGATTTCTGACCGGATTTATGTTTATAAAGACGGGCAGAATGCGGGGAATATGGATGTGGCTGATGCTACGGAAGCTGTATTATATGAACGAATGGTAGGACATGAGACTAATACAGAGTACTATCACCTGGAGAAGCAGATTACACCTGAGGCGGAAGTGGTACTGGAAGCTAAAGATTTGGGATGTAAGGGCAAATTCAAGCATGTGGATGTCCAGTTACATAAAGGTGAAATCCTTGGTTTCTGCGGTGTTGTCGGCTCAGGAAAGGAAGAAATCTGCTCCGTCTTCTGCGGGGATGAAAAACCTGATTTTGGTGAATTGTTCGTGAAAGGAAAGAAAGTGGAGTATAAATCACCTTATCAGGCGCTGAAAGACGGGATTTTGATGATTCCTATGGAACGTATGGTTGAAGGGGTTATCAGAGCACTTTCTGTTGAGGATAATATGGCGCTTTCCAATGCGGATAAATTAAGCAAAAGAGGCATGGTATCGAGAAAGAAAGTGGCAGAGCAGGCGGTGGAGTGGATTAGCAAACTTAGGATAAAAACCAGCGGCAAGGATGAACTGGTGATACAGCTTTCCGGGGGGAATCAGCAAAAGGTCGTGTTTGCGCGTGCACTTGCATCGGGGGCAGATATCGTGATACTGAATCACCCTACCCGCGGAGTCGATGTCGGGGCCAAGGAAGAAATTTACAAGCTGATACGTGACATGGTGGCAGAAGGAAAATCCGTTATTCTGCTTGGAGATACCCTGGATGAGTGTATTGGACTGTCAAACCGTATACTGGTAATGCGGGATGGTCTGATTACAGGTGAGCTGAATGCAAACGTAGATACAAAGCCATCACAAGTAAGCATAGTCAGTATGATGGTGTAAGGAGGGATGAGAGCATGAGTAAACTAAAAATAAATAAGGCACATTTTGCTACATATTTCAGTATGGCTGTCATCATCTGCCTTATGTTGATTTTTACTATTATGGAAAAGAGCTTTATCAATTCTTCAAATATTAACAATCTGTTGAGCGATACAGCGCCTCTGATGATTATGGCTGCGGGAATGACCCTGTTATTTTGATTGGTTCTATTGACTTGTCTGTGGGCGCCATGTGTTCTGTTTCTAATGTGCTGGTGGTCAGCCTCATCATGAAGTTTAAAGATACCGTTTACGCAGATTGGTTTATTATGCTGGTTACATTTTCTGCCACACTGCTGTTTTCAGCAGTTGGAGGTCTTGTTATCGGAATAATCCATGCGAAACTGAAAGTTCCGTCATTCATAGCTTCGCTGGCATTCATGTCCATATGGAATTCGGCGGCCCTGATAATCAGCAAGTCTCCCATATCAATACCTAAGAATCTGTGGGGAACCATAGACTGGTATAAGATATCCGTAGGCCCGCTGGGTTATCCGCTGGTTATAGCTTTTATTATCATCATTGTATATTATGTGATTCTCACAAGGACACCGCTGGGGCGGGGCATTTATGCAATTGGGGCAAATGAACGTGCGTCCCGTATGTCAGGCATACATGTAGATAGAATCAAGATTACTGTATTTATAATCAACAGCCTCTGTGCCTCGCTGGGAGCGATTTTTTTGATGGCAAAGGCAAAGAGCTGTGCTCCTACAGTCGGGGACTCCTTTACACTGATGGTAATTTCAGCAGTAGTTTTAGGGGGAACAGCTTTGATAGGCGGCTCAGGAAATATCCTGAATACAATACTGGGAGTTTTTATTGTTTCTATTATTAAGAATGGAATGAATATCGTAAGTGTCAATGTATACTGGCAAAAAGTTGTATTTGGTATAGTTGTGCTGATTGCCATAGCGATTAATACTGACCGGTCTTCCAGAAGCTTTATTGTGAAATGACAGAGAACATTTGTAACAGTTCAGCCATGCATGTATATTGGAAGATAGACTGCACAAACTTGTTTGTGACAGGCCATCTTCCAATATACATATATGGCGCTCTGCCATAAGCGAGAGTTTTAACTGCGTCAGCAGTGAAAAAGGCTGCAAAGCAGCCAACTCGAGCTGTATGGCTGAACTGTTACAAACAGTTCGGAAAGTTTCAATAGCTTGTTGCACCGTGTATTTGGGGAGCGTATAATTAAACGTAGCAACAGCGGAAGCACAACAGGCTAGGAGGAATAAAGAATATGTTCGATAATAAAGAAGTTAGCTGTAAAATTGAGCACCATGCTATTATGTTTGCCCTATTGTCAAAAAATACAATAGAACAATTTCATGAGGCCGGCAAAGAGGCACTTGCGAAGGCTATGATAAAGTATGGAAATGAGCGCGGTGCCAGGATGGCGCAGAACGCCCTGAAAAACGGAGATGAACTCACTGTCATGACAAACCAGGCATACGGCGAGTGGAAACCAGACTATGAGGGACAGATGGAGTTTGGAAGACTGCGGACAGAGCCTACACTCAGAACGTATATCAGCAAATGCGCATGGTGTGAGGCGTGGAAACAGCATGATCTTTTGGAATATGGAAAATATTACTGTGTGGATATTGATAATGCAGTATTTCAGGGATTTTGCTCTGACTTTGTCTGTACACCTCTGACTGAGAGCATGAGTTTTGGAGGCGAGCGGTGTGATTTTGACTGGGGAGAACCTCTCACAGAGGAGGAGGTCATAAAGCTGGAAGAAAAGAAGAAACAATTGGGCACCAGTTGTATGAAAGATTTCAATTACCATACCGGACACCTGTTACATAGTGTTTCCGCCACATTGCTGGAAGAACTGGGGGAGAAGGCCCAGGGTGCCATTGAGCAGGCAAAACAGGAATTTGCGGATAAATTTGGTGAGGAATATTTGGAAGCGGCGATTCAAGCATATAAATAGCAGGAGAAAGTACTCAGACTAAAAAGGGAATGTCCCAAAATCCAGTGTATGCCATTTGAGCGGCGTGGATTTTGGGGCATTCCTTTATTTCTTATAAATCAGGCTCGATGATTGGAATTGTTTATACAGTTGTGTAATGTTTTCCCAGGCGGTCAGCCATTACGATAGCGTCATAAATCATCTGTGCTGTCACCGGGAATGGCTCTACATCCCAGTAAGATTTCAGTGATTCCTCCGCAACTGCCATAATCTGTTCTTGTGTGGCATCTCCGATTCCCAAATCTTCAAATGTAGACGGAAGTTTTACTGCTTTGTAGAAATCATAAATTTCTTTTATCTCTTCTTCGGGTCTTCCCTCAATGATTAATTGCACTAATATACCAAATGCCACGACTTCTCCGTGCAGCAGTTTGATACAGGGGGGCAGGATTGTGAGCCCTTCTGCGATGGAGTGGGCACCGGCGCAGCTGGAATTCTGTACCCCAAGACCGCTTAGGAGGGCATTGGCCTCAATGACATCCTCAACATCAGCAGTACAAAGCCCATTCTCAGCGGCTATTTTGGCACTTACTCCTTTTGTTAAAATTGTCTCATGACAAGCTTCTGCGATAGCCCGTACAGCAATGGTGCTGCAATATCCCTTCCACACATAGTTCGGAGAATGTGATTCAAGATTTGCCCTTGTTTCTATGAATGTAGCGAGGGCATCTCCCATACCGGCCACGAGAAAACGGATAGGCGCTTTGCAGATAATGTCGGTATCCAGCAAAACCAAATCCGGATTTTTCACGTAATGTCTGGCTCCCACATGCTCACCTGACTCAGTGTAGATTACAGAAAGACCAATGACAGGCGCATCAGTGGACGCGGTTGTGGGGATAATAACTGTAGCTGCTTTGAAAATATCAGCAACTGCCTTCGCGGTATCCATGGTTTTTCCTCCGCCCATTCCCGCCACTACATCAGGGTTAAAGTCTTTTACGCTCTCTGCAATTTTATCAATTTTTTCGGCCGTAATTTCACCCTTGAATTCTATCACTTCAGCACTGCTTTCACCGTCAGAGTACATTTTCTCGAATTTCACCTTGTATTCCTCGTAGAAAAAGCAATCTACCAAAATCAGTACCCGTTTTCCGTAAGAGTCTGTGTACTCTTTCAGTCGATTGAGTTCGTATCTGCCCTGTATATACCGGCTGGGAGAACCAAATGCTCTCGTTGTGTGTTCAATCATAGACATAATCCTTTTACCTCCTGATGATATTTTATCTTTCCCGGTTCCTATAAGATTAAAATACCATAGATTATTATGTTAGTCAATAACAATGTAGTTTTGTAATTACATTATATTATAATGATAATAAAGAGGGCTATAATGGTGATATAAAAGGAAGAAGGAGTGTGGCCCAAGGTGAAGGAGTGTAGTATAATGAGGAAAATGTGCCAGTGTCTGTGAGGTGGATAGTTTTACTATAACTAAACTGTTTATAGAAAACAGGAGGGAATTACTCAGAAGGCTGGGGGAAAGCTGATATGTGATGGTGAACCAGTTTTTCTCGTAGTGTCCATCTATAAGTGGTAAAATTTATTGGAAATGTTGATTAGAATTAGAAATATATTGAAATAATAGAAAATATAGTGTATGATTATTTTAAAATATAAGATTAATTATCTGATTTTGATGTTTTGGATTTAAAATAAAAAGAGAAGAACATATAAGAACTTAAATTGGTTTTGAATAATAATGAAAATTGCAGGTATACTATTTTTATTGTGTATAAAAAAATATGGACTTAGCACAATATAAAAGGGTAAGTTCCTGATAATAATAGAACCTTATAGAATGAAATTACACATAAAATTGTAGAAAGAAGGGAATAAATTATGGGAATTATAAGCTGGATTATCATGGGAGCTATTGCTGGCTGGATTGCCAGTATGTTTACTAAAAATAATAAAAAGATGGGCGCTTTCGCCAATATAGCGACAGGCATAGCAGGAGGTTTGATTGGAGGATTTCTGATGAATCTTCTGGGAGGATCCGGAATTACCGGGTTTAATCTCTGGAGTCTGATTGTTTCCATTATAGGCGCAGTTATTTTACTGTCCATCATCAATGCATTTTCAGGAAAGAAGTAACAGGCGATTTTATAATTAAATACCAGGGGAGCTGTGCACTGAGGAAATTAGTACACAGCTCCTTTTTTAAAAGAAGCTTTTGGAAGAATATAGGAACTTTGTTGAATTATAGGGGAAAATAGAATATACTGGATATAGGAACGACGGAATTACAAGAGAGGCAGAGGGTGAAAAGCATGAGGGGAATTTTGAGAAGATTTTTCGCAATAATTTTGAGTGCGGCAATGCTTGTAATCGTGATGCTTCCAGGAACGGTGTATGCATCCCCGGGAAAGACCCTGAAAATCGGTTACATAGATTATCAGGGTTTTATTCAGCAGAATGAGGATGGAACTTATGAAGGGTATGGGGTAGACTACTTAAACGAGATTTCAAAATACACAGGCTGGAAATATGAGTATGTGTTTGGAACCTGGCCGGATTTGATGAAAAAGTTGAAAAATAAAGAAATTGATTTTCTCTGCTCGGCACAAAAAGTAGAAGAGCGCAAGGCTGATTTTGATTTTTCTGAGTACTCAATCGGGTACACACAAGGTCTTTTGTACACTCTGCCTGAAAATGATTCCATATATTATGAAGATTATAAAGCTCTGGACAATAAAAAAATAGGTGGTTTGCGGAGTTCTGCCACAAATAAGTTTCTGGAAAAGTATGCAAAGCATTGGGGATTTCGGTATAAACTTATTGAGTACGACAGTGAGGCAGAGCTGGTGGCGGCCTTAAAGGCGGGTGAGGTGGAGACCATAGCCACAGATCGTTTCGCTTATCATAACGATTTGAAATTGGTGGCACAGTTTGGTGCGGATGCGTATTATATGATGTCATATAAAGGCAGCCCTTACATGGAGGAAGCCAATTATGCGCTGAGTGAGATTAAGATAAATTATTCCTTTGAAACCAATCTTTTTGAAAAGTATTACAGTGAGAGCACAGAAGAAAAAGGACTTTTATATACCAGGGAAGAAGTAGAGTACATAAAATCAGCTCCGGTTATCACAGTGGGCAATCTGCCGGACAAGTATCCGGTATCGAGGATAAATCCTGAAACTGGAAAAGTGGAAGGTCTTAATGAAGATATTCTGGATTTAATTTCCCAGATCAGTGGTCTTAAATTTGAACAGAAGGCAATCCCTCTGGGTGAGAAGCCAATCAAAGCTTTGAAAGAGGGCAAGTTTGATTTGGTCGCAGGTGTGGTTCGCACAGATGAATTTGAGAAGGACCCGGCCATCTCTCTTTCCAATCCTTTCTTGACAAGTGATTTGGTTGCTGTTGTGCGCAATGGTTACGGATATAATCTGCAAAGCAATATGGTGCTGGCAGTTGATGAGGCTTTTCAGGCGGTGCAGGACTATGTGGCAAAGACATATCCCGACGCTCAGATTGTCACCTACAAAAAAGTGGAAGACGCCTTGAAGGCAGTTTGTGACGGGGATGCAGATGTTGTCGTACAAAATGCCTATGTAGTGAGTTATCTCCTGCAAAAGCCACGGTATGAAAGTCTTCAGATTTTACCCACTCATTTTATGGAAGAAAATTCTTCCATTGTAGGTCTCAGCAGTGCGGACCCAAGGCTCATATCTGTTATCAATAAGACCATTGGGGCAATCGGGGATGAAAAGATAAATGAAATGGTAACTGCGAAAACCATTGCTAACCCATATCACGCCACTTTATCAGATATCATATATGAATACCGGGTACTGCTCTCTGCCCTGGGGGCCTTGATTATCATAGTGTTTATGGCCAGTATAGTTGTGTGGAGGATGAGGCAGAAAAATCTGCTCAGGTTGCAGGCTAAAAATCTACAGCTTGCTGAAGCTGTAAAAAGGGCGGACATGGCAAGTCAGGCTAAGAGCCAGTTCCTTGCAAGGATGAGCCATGAGATAAGAACCCCCATGAATGCTATTGTGGGGCTCACTACCATCGCTAAGAGCTACAAAGACAGCGCTGAGAAGATGGAAGAGTATCTCAACAAGATTATGACGGCATCTAAGGTATTGCTGGGCATTATCAATGATATTCTGGATATGTCGGCGATTGAGAATGAAAAGTTGAAGATAGGGAAGATTCCCTTTGATTTTAAACAATTATTAACAGATATTTCTTCTATGTACTATGGGCAGTGCAAAGAAAAAGGAATTAAATTTGATTTAATTTTATCGGAGGTATCAGAGGAGACATTGGTGGGAGATGCACTGAGAACAAACCAGGTTCTGCTCAACCTGATGTCCAATGCCTTTAAATTTACCCCTCCCGGGGGCTCCATACGGTTTCAGGTCACACAGACGTTGGTTCAGGACGGAGTAGTACATATGCGCTTTGAAATATCAGACACTGGTGTCGGGATGACAAAGGAAATGCAGGAAAGACTATTCCAGCCGTTTGAACAGGAGAGTGAAATAACAGCGATAAAGCATGGCGGTTCTGGTCTTGGAATGTCGATTACCAAAAGTCTGGTAGATATCATGCACGGCAAAATTGAGGTGCACAGTGAGAAAGAGCAGGGCACTACTTTTATTGTAGAGCTGCCTTTTGGGTTGTCGGAAGAAAGTTCTGGGATGAAAGAAGACGTAAAGGGCATCCGCGCTTTGGTGGTGGATGATGACCGGGATGCCAGGGAATATACCTCAAACATTCTGAACCACTTAAGTATCAGCCATGATCTGGCAACGTCAGGCGAGGAAGCTATAGAGAAAATCAGCCGGGAGAGTGAAAAAGGCCGGGGATATGATGTCTGTTTTATTGACTGGGTGATGGATGGTATTGATGGAATTGGCGTAACACGGAAAATCAGAGAACTGTTTGACGAGAATACCATCATTATTATTGTTTCTGCTTATGACCTCTCGGAAGTGGAGGAGGAAGCCCGGAAAGCCGGCGCAAATATGTTTATCACAAAACCCATATTCCAGTCTACAGTATTCGATTTATTGATGACCCTTTCCTGCGGGAAATATAAGGGACTTATGGCGCAGCCGGATGAGTATGATTTTACGGGGCATCGTGTGCTTGTGGCTGAAGATAATGCCATGAATATGGAAATCATTGTAGATTTACTGAAACTGGTCAACATGGAAGTGGACTGTGCCGAAGATGGGGAGAAGGCTCTTGAGATGTTTGAAAAGAGTGCACCTGGAACTTATATGGCCCTGCTGCTGGATATTCAGATGCCCATTATGGATGGACATGAAGCCACAAGGGCTATACGCATGGGAAGCCACCCTGATGCAAAAACGATACCTATCTATGCCATAACAGCCAATGCCTTTACCGAGGATGTATCTGCGGCGCTTGCAGCCGGCATGGACGGTTATATTGCCAAACCTATAGATAACAGGGTTCTGTACAGCACCCTGGCAAAACATTGTAAAGAGGTCTTGAAGTGATAATCAAGACCTCTTTTTTAAGATGATATTTCTTTTTGTTTTTTACACGAAGAGGTTTACATTGGCTTCCTCCGCACTGCCGAGATATGATGTGACACCTGCAAATTCTATACCGTCAATAAGTTCTTCTTTTTTGATTCCCATAACATCCATGGACATAGTGCAGGCAACCAGTTTTATTCCGTTTGCCATAGCCTGCTCCATCAGCTCTTCAAGAGAATTTACATTCTTGTCTTTCATGACTTTTCTCATCATTTTAGTACCCATACCGCCCATATTCATCTTGGACAGCTTTAGTTTCTTTGAGCCTCTGGGCATCATAAATCCAAACATTTTTTCCACAACTGATTTCTGTACATGTTGTTTTTGTTCTTTTCTGAGGGCATTTAGTCCCCAGAATGTGAAGAACATAGTGACTGGGCGCCCCATCGCGGCGGCTCCGCTGGCAATAATGAAGGATGCCAGAACTTTATCTAAGTCTCCGCTGAATACAATCAGAGTTTTTCCCTGGGGAAGAGCCTGAGACAGAGGGACGGCGGACAGCTCTGGATTACACTCCTGGGCAGTTTGCCCTTTTTTGATATAAACAATATTCTCGCGGTTTTTCCGCTCTGTTTTAATCAGTGTGTTCCCTGTCCGTCTGCACCATGCATCTATATCCTTTGCAAAGCCCATATCTGTGGCTGAAACCTGTAATATCCGTCCGTCATCCAGCTTGGAGAGTGCCTCGTGTACTTTCATGATTGGGCCGGGGCACTGGAGCCCGCAGCAGTTTATAATTGTAATTTCTTCGCACTCACATAGAGGCAAATCTCCTTGTTCTTCCGTATCTGATGCATCGCTTCCGCCGTTACTTCCAGAATTTCCAGATGCATTGTTTCTGGAGAAACCTTTATCATGCATGGATTTATAAAAGGAAGTTCCTGCTGACAGTACTCTTACCTGGTTAAAACCGTTTTGAGAGAGAATGCGGGCAGCATTGTAGGAGCGGACACCGATGGAACAGTAAGGAATAATGAGTTTATTTTTGTCCAACTCTTCCAGGCGGCTGCGCAGTTTGCCAAGAGGAATATGAACAGAACCTGGAATTGAAAATACGGTCCGCTCAATGTCCTCTGTTACATCGAGGATAATATAAGTATCTTTTTGGGAGTCATCTTCCAGCAGTTCATCCATCTCGTTGTATTCAATAAAGGAAGTCAGTCCCTCCAGCACATTCTGTGCCACAAAGCCTAGCATGTTGACTGGGTCCTTGGCAGAAGAATAGGGCGGAGCGTAAGCCAGTTCAAGTTCAGCCAGATTGTAGATTGTGCCTTTTAGGCTCATGGCTGCGGCTATGGTGTCAATCCGTTTGTCTACTCCGTCCTGCCCTACGATTTGAGCGCCGAATATGTTTCCGCTGTGGTCAAAAATCAGTTTCAGGGTGACAGGGGTGGCTCCCGGGTAATAGCCGGCATGAGACTTCTGATTAATCAAAATTGTCTCATAATCCTTTCCTTTTTGTTTTCCGGCAGCTTTGAGTGCCTTTTCGTTCATGCCCACGGCGGCTGCGGTTAAATCGAATACCTGAGCCACAGAGGTTCCCAGGGTTCCTTTGTAAGTTGCTTTATCTCCGGCAATATTGTCGGCACAGATGCGTCCCTGTTTGTTGGCAGGGCCGGCCAGAGGAATCATAGTCTTATCACCTGATACATAGTGATTTACTTCAATCACATCGCCCACAGCATAAATATGCTGGTCTGAAGTTCTTAAAAACTCATCTACAACAACTCCGCCTCTGGCATTTAATTCCAATCCGGCATCTCTGGCAAGCTCACTGTTAGGGCGGACTCCTATGGAGAGAAGAACCATATCCGCGGAGATTTCCCGGCCGCTTTTCAGATGAATTACCGTATGCCCGTCAGCCTCCTCAAAAGAGTCTACTCCGTCTTTCAAAATCAGCTCTACCTGGTTTGCACCGATATTTTCATGTAAAAGCTGTGCCATTTCAAAGTCCAGAGGGGCCATAACCTGGTCCAGCATCTCAATGATAGTGACCTCGATGCCTGCCTTATGAAGGTTTTCCGCCATTTCCAGACCAATAAAACCACCGCCTATGACAGCAGCTCTTTTTGGTTTTTCCTTTGTCACCACTTCTTTAATCATATCCGTGTCAGGAATGGTCCAAAGCGTGTAGATATGATTTCCATTGATTCCCGGAATTGGGGGCTTTAAAGGTGAGGAGCCTGTGGCTAAAATCAAGGTATCGTAAGTTTCTTCATATTCTTCCCCTGTCTTTAAGCTGCGCACATGGACAGTCTGAGCGTCCCTGTCAATTTTCTGTACTTCAGTGGAGGTCCGCACGTCGATGTTAAACTTGGCTTTCATAGCTTTCGGAGTCTGCAAAAGCAAGGCATCCCGGCTCTTGATGACATCTCCGATATAATAGGGGAGGCCGCAGTTTGCGTAAGAAATATAGTCCCCTCTCTCAAACATGATGATCTCCATAGATTCATCTCTTCTTCTCAACCTTGCAGCGGCAGTTGCGCCTCCTGCTACACCGCCAATAATTATTGTCTTTGACATTGTTGTTTTCCTCTCTTTCACTGAGCTTCACATTTTAAAATTAATTATACAAGAAGGGAGAGGAGAAGTCGGTGATTTAGTCACATAATAGTGATGAATTCTATTGATGAAGCAACGGATGAGGATGATGTAGATTATTAGGTATGGAAAAAGGCGCAGCTTAAAAGCTGCGCCTTTTCTTATCGGTTTAATTTGAATTACTTCATTGATTTTATTATCTTAGTTTGGTGCATCTGTTATTGTGATTTCTACCCTTCGGTTTGAAGACCGGCCCTCTTCTGTATCGTTGTTGGATACAGGGTTATAGTGAGAGTTTCCTTCTACAGACATCTTTTCGGGGTTGAGACCGTGGGATGTCAGGAAATTAAGGATTGTCACGGCTCTATCTACTGAAAGCTGCCAGGAGTGAGCTTCATTTTGCTGGTCACGGTCGCCTAAGTCAGCGGTATTACCTGTAATGGTCAGGTGGTTCACATCGCCATAGACCTGAGATACTACCTGCCCTACTTTCATTAAGGTTGCCTCACTGTCCGGCTTTAATACAGTCGAATCTCCTAAAAATAAAAGTTTATCTTTTAAACGGATGGAGACGGAGTGGTCTGACCTTATCAACTCCACATTCTCCTCCAAATGCTGCTGTTTGATATATCCATCAAGCTGGGTGTAAATTGTTTCCAGCGGACTCACATTTTCAAGGACAGTTCCGGTATTGTCGTTAGAGCCGGTACCGGAGGCACCGCTGCCTTGTTCGGAAGTAACTGTGGGGCCGTTAAATGCCTCTGATAACGCATTGGACATCGCTTTCAGTTTGGCCTCATTCTCAGTGCTCATACCATACATAATAATGAATAAAGCTAGCAGAAGGGTAATCAAATCCGAATATGTAAGGAGCCACCGTTCGCTGTTTTCGCTGCCTGCTTCCTCTTCTGTTCTTCTCTTTCTCAACTGTTATCCCCCCCTTAGTTTTCAATACCAGCTCTATAATGTTTTGCACCGTCAGGGAACGCCTGATAGTACATGGCAAGTTCGTTTTCCATACTTCTGGCATTCACGCCTTTAGACATACTGCATATACCATCAATAATAATTTCTCTCTGTACCTGGCATTTTTTTGTATAAAGCTTTATTTTATTTGCAAGCGGAAGGTAAATAACATTGGCCAGTGAAACTCCGTATAAAGTCGCAATAAAGGCTGTACTGATTTTGTGGGCAAGCTCGGCAGAATCACCAAAGCCGGAAGCCAGAACAACCACAAGGCTCATAACTGTTCCGATGACTCCCATAGTGGGGGAGTATCCGCCCGCCGCTTCAAATACGCCTGCTTCTACATGTTTCTGATGAATAAAAGAACTGAAGCTCAGCTTCCATAACGTATTGTATATTTTCAACATCTTTTCCATCCTGCAATAAAACAAGACCTTCCTTCAATGGAAGAAGCTCATCTTTCTGCAAATCAGCTTCTTTTACGATTGAATCTAAGGCAACAACCCCATTTGTCCGGAAAGTTTTAGAAATTGCTAATATTCTGTCAATAAGCTGTTTTGTACTGTTAGAACTGGGCTGCTTGAAAGTCTTGCCGACGGTTCGAAATGCGCGTACAATATCTTTCAATGGATAGGAAGCGATGGTTGCGCCTATTGTACCGCCTACTACGATGATAAAAGGGCTTAGGGCCATCAGACTGTGGAAAGCACCCCCCTCTAAAATAAAACCTGAAAATAAGGCAGTAAGGCCCAAAACGACTCCTATAAGTAGTGAAACTTCCAATTTTCTTTACCTCCTTAGTACTTTTCCGTGTTCTTTAGTATAAGTTATGGGTGAAGCAAATGTGATGAGTGATAAAAAGCACACAAAAATGTCCTTTTTCAGAAAGAAAAAGTTTTGTTATTAAAGAAAAAAGACATGGGAAAATGCGATAAAATGTAACATTTTAAATAATTTCCATCATAACTAATTACTTTGGAATCACATCATACTATCGCAATAATTATATCGGGAAAGCGGTGTAAATGCAATAACTTATATAAAAAAAAATATTATGTGACATTTTTTAGCAAAATTTTAACACAACTGGTTATAAATATGCATTTTTAGTAGAATTATCAAGAGAATTGTGCTATGATGGAATCACAGTATTTCACGGATAAATTGGGAAAAAGACTTGACTTTTATTTATTTGCTGTGATACACTCTTATGGCGAATGGAAGTAGGTCTTTTTTTTATGCCTAAATTTAAGATGGCTTCGCAACCATCATGTAACACGTAGTGAATAAGAAAAAAGCGAGGTGGAAGTTGTGCGCACAAGAATCACATTGGAATGTACAGAATGCAAGCAGCGTAATTACAACATGACTAAGGATAAGAAAGCTCATCCGGACCGCATGGAAACAAAAAAATACTGCAAGTTCTGTAAATCACACACACTGCACAAGGAAACGAAATAAGTCGTTGGAAGGAAGTGGATGTCATGGGTGAGAAAACAGCAAAAACTCAGAAGAAGAGCTGGTTTAAAGGACTTCAGACAGAGTTTAAGAAAGTCGTCTGGCCGGACAGAAAAACACTGGTAAAGCAGACCACGGCAGTCGTTTCAGTGTCCGTACTGTTAGGAGCATTAATTTCTGTAGTTGATGCGATAATAAAGTATGGAATTGATTTATTAGTAAAATAGTCAACTGGAGCATAGCAGAAAGGTGATTTTATGTCAGAGGCAAAGTGGTATGTAGTTCATACCTATTCCGGGTATGAGAACAAAGTAAAAGCTAATATTGATAAGGCAATTGAAAACCGTCATCTGGAAGAACAGATTCTGGAAGTCAGAGTCCCTATGCAGGAAGTGATTGAACTCAAAAATGGTGTGCAGAAAGCAAGTCAGAAAAAGATGTTTCCGGGTTATGTTATGATTCATATGTTTATGAATGATGACACATGGTATGTAGTAAGAAATACCAGAGGGGTGACAGGATTTGTCGGCCCTGGTTCCAAGCCGGTTCCGCTCGAGGAAGAAGAGATGGACAGACTGGGAATCAAACAGGAGAGTGTCATAATAGACTTTGCAGTCGGCGATGCTGTTACCGTATTAAGCGGCGCATGGGAAGGTACTGTGGGCGTCATCCAGTCAATGAATGAGCAGAAACAGAGCCTGTCTATCAATGTAGAGCTGTTCGGTCGTGAGACACCGGTTGAACTTAGTTTCTCAGAAGTAAGAAAGATGGATTAAAAACAGTGGGAGGGATAAAGAGTGTCCCGCCAATACCACAAGGAGGTAATTAAAAATGGCAAAAAAAGTACAAGGTTATATCAAATTACAGATTCCTGCTGGTAAAGCAACACCAGCACCACCGGTAGGTCCTGCGCTTGGACAGCACGGTGTAAATATCGTTGAATTTACAAAGCAGTTCAACGCAAGAACAGCAGATCAGGGTGACCTGATTATCCCTGTTGTTATTACCGTATATAGTGACAGAAGCTTCAGTTTCGTGACAAAGACACCACCGGCAGCAGTTCTCATCAAAAAGGCCTGCAACATCAAATCCGGTTCAGGCGTTCCGAATAAGAACAAGGTTGCTACAATCACAAAGGCTCAGTTAGAAGAAATCGCAAAAACAAAAATGCCTGACTTAAACGCTGCAACATTAGAGGCAGCTGTGAGCATGATAGCAGGAACCTGCCGCTCAATGGGCGTTGTTGTTGGAGAATAAGAGCACTTAGTGAATTTGAAATAAGTGGGAGGGGCAAGATCCCGCCAATACCACAAGGAGGTTATTTAAAATGAAACGAGGAAAAAAATATATTGAAGCTGCGAAACTTATCGAAAGAGGGAGTCTCTACGAGAAGGCAGACGCAGTAGCATTGGTAAAAAAAGCAGCAGTAGCTAAATTCGATGAAACAATCGAAGCTCATATCAGAACAGGTTGTGACGGACGTCACGCAGACCAGCAGATTCGTGGTGCAGTTGTACTGCCTCACGGAACAGGTAAGAAAGTTCGCATCCTTGTATTTGCAAAGGACGCTAAAGCTGAAGAAGCTCTGGCAGCCGGAGCAGATTATGTTGGAGGAGAAGAACTGATTCCTAAGATTCAGAATGAAGGCTGGTTTGAATTTGATGTTGTTGTTGCCACACCAGACATGATGGGTGTTGTTGGACGTCTCGGACGTGTACTTGGACCAAAAGGTCTGATGCCAAACCCAAAAGCTGGAACAGTTACTATGGATGTAACAAGAGCAATCGACGATATCAAAGCTGGTAAGATTGAGTACAGATTGGACAAAACAAACATTATTCATGTGCCGATTGGTAAAGCATCTTTTACCGAGGAACAGTTAGCGGACAACTTCCAGACGCTTGTTGATGCAATCATCAAAGCAAAACCGGCCGCTGTAAAAGGTCAGTATTTAAAGAGCGTTACACTGACATCTACAATGGGACCTGGTATAAAAATCAACCCAATGAAGCTGGTTTAATTCGTTCCGAATTTGATGAAAGATCAAAATAAATAAAAACTGCCGCAGCATTTCTGAGAAATCAGTGTGCTGCGGCAGTTTTTTTGTTTGTGCAGCTGAGAATATTTTTGTCAAAACGGTTAGACAAAGCTAACCTTATATGTTATAATATTTTCCAAAATGAACAAAAATAGATAAAGGAGGTATGAGCAATGGAAGAGATTAAACTGCACGTGGAGGGTATGTCCTGCGGACATTGTGAGATTGCTGTGCAGGATGCCGTGCGGAAGCTGCCTGGTATCAAGAAAGTCAAAGCCAGCAAACGCAAGAAAGAAGCTGTTATCAATTACGACACTTCCCTCGTGTCATCGGAGCAGATTATCGAAGCAATCAATGGCACAGGCTACAGTGTGGTTTCATAAAAAGTGCAAAAAAATTTGATAAAAATATTGACAAGAATTTGGACTAGTGATATTATATTAAAGCAATTGACTGCCGAAGACAGCAGGTGCCGTATGGCATAAGGTGAAAACGCCTGCCGAGGAAGATTAGAATTCTTAATGTGGATTTATAAATCTCCGTAGCTTTGGTTACGGAGATTTTTTTGGCAGTACACGCAAAAAAATAAGGAGGTGTACCAGAACGTGGCAAAAGTTGAATTAAAACAACCAATCGTAGAGACAATTTCAGAAGAAATCAAAGATGCTCAGGCAGTTGTTCTTGTTGATTACCGCGGATTAACAGTGGCTCAGGACACAGAACTTCGTAAACAGCTCAGAGAAGCAGGTGTGGTTTACAAAGTTTACAAGAACACTATGATGAAGAGAGCTTTTGAAGGAACTGAGTTCGAAGGTCTTCAGGGATGTCTGGAAGGACCAAGTGCCATCGCTATTTCTAAGGAAGATGCTACAGTACCGGCGAGGATTCTCTGTAACTTCGCTAAGACTGCAGTAGCACTTGAGCTAAAAGGCGGCGTGGTTGAAGGAACAGTTTACGATGTTGCAGGACTGACAGAACTGTCCAAAATTCCTTCAAGAGAAGAATTACTTTCCAAATTGCTTGGAAGTATTCAGTCACCAATTACCAATTTTGCTCGTGTTATCAAGCAGATTGCAGAGCAGGATGGCACAGCAGAGGCTGCTCCTGTAGAAGCAGCGGCAGAGGCGGAAGCTCCTGCAGAAGTACCAGCTGAGTAAGCGGGGAAAGAGAATCACTGGAAGACCAGATGATTTAGAAAAGAAACTAAAATAAAAGGGATTGAAGCAATCCCCAAACAATATAAAATGGAGGATATAAAAATGGCTAAATTGACAACAGCTGAAATGATTGAAGCAATCAAAGAGTTATCAGTATTAGAATTAAATGAATTAGTAAAAGCTTGTGAAGAAGAATTTGGTGTATCTGCAGCAGCAGGCGTTGTAGTTGCAGCAGCAGGAGACGGAGCAGGTGCAGCAGCAGAAGAGAAAGATGAGTTTGATGTAGAATTAGTATCTGCAGGTGCATCTAAAGTTAAAGTAATCAAAGTTGTTCGTGAAATCACAGGACTTGGATTAAAAGAAGCTAAAGAATTAGTTGACGGAGCTCCTAAGGTAGTAAAAGAAGCTGCATCTAAGGCTGAAGCTGAAGAAATCAAGGCTAAACTTGAGGCAGAAGGAGCAGAAGTTGCTCTGAAATAATTCAGGCCTTTTGTTCAAAAAAGAGTATGCACAGGACTGTTGTCATATAACTGAAAAGTTATATGGCGATGGTCCTTTTTTAGATGGTCAGAGATTGACAACTTTGCCTTTGAGACCTATAATGCATATATCTACATTTTGTAGGAATGAAGGAGTATTTTCACAAGAAAGAGGAATATTCCGGGCCGTTTCAGAGTACGGATACGAAGGGGTGCGTTGATTATTTTTGATTTTATAATGCTGAAAATGAAACAATTTTTTAGGAAGCAATCACCTGCCCGTTTGATTACACTGGGGTTTGCCGGTGTAATTATATTGGGTACGATAGTTCTCAAGCTGCCGGTTTCTATCCGTTCAGGGGTCGAGGTGAGCTGGATTGATGCACTTTTTACCTCTACCAGTGCAGTTTGTGTGACTGGACTGATAGCGATTGATACAGCAGACCATTTTACCGTATTTGGAAGAACTATAGTGGCTCTGCTCATTCAGGTTGGCGGTCTGGGCGTGACTTCTGTGGGTGTGGGCATTATTTTGGCAGCTGGGAAAAGAGTGGGTTTTAAAGAACGTCTGCTTGTAAAAGAAGCTATGAATACAGGCGGATTTAAAGGTATGGTTCTGCTGGTGAGGTCGGTACTTCTGGTGACTTTGTCTTTCGAAGTGACAGGTATGATTCTGAGTTATTTTGTGTTTGTCCGGGATTATTCTCCGCTATCAGCGCTAGGTATTAGTGCGTTTCATTCTATAGCAGCATTTAATAATGCCGGATTTGATATATTGGGAGGTCTGACAAATCTGATTCCGTATCGGAATAATATACTTTTAAATCTGACAACCTCTGGACTGATTATATTTGGCGGTTTGGGATTTCTTGTTATCTTAGATTTGTTAAAGAAGCGGTCACTAAAAAAGTTAAGTCTTCATTCGAAGATTGTGATATCTATGAGTGCGGTTCTTATTGTAACAGGTACTGTTCTCCTTAAGTGTACGGAAAATGTTACATGGATGGGAGCTTTTTTTCAGAGTGTTTCCAGCAGGACGGCAGGTTTTTCCAGCTATCCTATAGGAGATTTTACTAAGGCAGGTCTGTTTATTCTAATTATGTTGATGTTTATCGGGGCTTCTCCCGGCTCTACAGGGGGCGGAATTAAGACCAGTACCCTGTTTGTGCTTCTCAATGTTATAAAAAGTACTGCGACAAATCAGCATTATGTGGCATTTAAAAGAAGGATACCTGACAAAGCGGTATTTAAGGCATTTATTATTACATTATTATCGCTGTTTGTGGTGTGTATCTCAACGTTGCTCATGTGCATTTTTGACCCAGAGTACACATTTCTACAGTTGCTGTTTGAATGTGTGTCAGCGTTTGGAACTGTGGGATTATCAACAGGAATTACGCCGGATTTAAGTGCTGCGGGGAAATTAGTTATTATATTTACTATGTTTACAGGAAGGCTTGGGGCACTTACGATTGTGACCATGTGGAGTTTCCGGCAGCCATCCAGTGCAGTGTTTACGGAAGAAACAATTACAATTGGTTAGGAGATATAGATGCTGAAAGAAGACGTGTCAGAAAGTTATGGTATTATAGGCCTGGGGCGGTTTGGAACTGCGCTGGCTCAGAGGCTGGCGGAAGCAGGGAAAGAAGTTATAGTGGTGGACCGGAATGAAAACCGGGTCAAGGCATTGCGGAATTATACAGATTTTGCATATGTGGCAGATGAATTGACAAGGGAAGTGCTGGAGGAGATTGGGATACAAAACTGTGATACGGTTGTTGTATGTATCGGAGAGCATGTAGATACCTGCATTCTGGTTACGCTTAATGTAGTAAATATGGGTGTAAAACGGGTGATAGCAAAAGCCACCAGCCGGGACCAGGGGGAGGTGCTTGAGAAAATAGGGGCAGAGGTTGTATACCCTGAGTGGGATATGGCTATTCGCCTTGCATCTAAGCTGCTTGTCAGCAGTGTGACAGACTATATTTCCCTGGAAAATAATATGGAGATTGCGAAAGTCCCGGTATATCACAAAATGGTTGGGAAAAGTGTGCAGAATATCCGATTCCGGCAAAGATTCGGGTTAAATATTATTGCTGTTGAGCATGGGGGAAAGACCAACACAGAAGTAGAGCCGGAGTATATCTTTGAAACGGGAGATGTGCTCATAGTAATTGGAAGCACAGAGAGAATAAGCAGATTTGAAGAAAATATGCTGGTTTGAGAGGGTTGAGAAAGGAAGGGTAGCATAAGTATGCGAAAAACAAAAATTATTTGTACGCTTGGTCCGTCCACGGACAGGGATGGTGTGTTAGAACGGTTGATTATGGAGGGCATGGATATTGCGAGATTTAACTTTTCCCATGGCACTCATGAGGAGCAGAGGGAACGGTTAAATTGCCTGAAAGAAGCGCGGAAACGTCTGGATAGACCAATAGGGGCTCTTCTTGACACAAAAGGACCAGAAATAAGAATCTGTACTTTTAAAGAGGGAAGTGTGCAGCTTGACGAGGGTCAGGAATTTCTTTTGACGCCGGAGAGTATAGAGGGCACAAAGGAAGCGGTATCTATTACTTATCCCGATTTATACAAGGATGTAAAACCGGGGGACAGTATTTTGATAGATGATGGTCTGGTTGGACTGACGGTTGAAAAAATTGAGGGCAACGCTGTGCGCTGTCAAGTGGTGAATGGCGGAACCATTTCCAACCGCAAAGGAATAAATCTTCCGGGGGTGGAAGTGAAAATGCCTTTTATCAGCCAGAAAGACCGGGAGGACATTCTGTTTGGAATACAGGAGGGCTTTGATTTTATTGCCGCTTCTTTTACGCGCGATGCGAACGATGTGAAAGAAATCAGAGACATTTTGAACGAAAACGGCGGCTCTCTCATCAAGATTATTGCTAAAATTGAAAATCAGCAGGGCGTAGATAACATTGACGCTATCATTGATACTGCCGATGGAATTATGATAGCCCGGGGAGATATGGGAGTAGAGATACCTTTAGAAGAGGTGCCTGTTATCCAGAAAGAGATTATCAACAAAGTATATAATGCAGGAAAACAGGTAATCACGGCTACTCAGATGCTGGATTCCATGATGAAGAATCCGAGACCTACAAGGGCGGAGACCACAGACGTGGCAAATGCTATTTATCAGGGGACAAGCGCAATCATGTTATCCGGGGAGACTGCGGCAGGAAAGTATCCTGTGGAAGCACTTCGCACCATGGTGAAGATTGCAGTCCGCACGGAGAGCGATATCGACTATAATCAGTTATTCAGCCTGCGATGCAAGGAAACCCGCCCGGATATGACAACTGCCATATCCCACGCTACCTGTATGACGGCTATAGATTTAGGGGCAAAAGCAATTATCACAGTAAGTAAGTCAGGGCGCACAGCGCGCATGATTTCTAAATACCGCCCGGGCTGCATGATTGTAGGCTGTACACCGGACGAACATGCCTACCGCCAGTTGAATATGTCATGGGGGATACTGCCCGTGATGATTCGGGAAGAATACAGCATGGAAATTTTGTTTTTACATGCCACCGAGGCGGCTGAGAAAAAAGGATATGTGCAGAACGGGGAAGTCGTGGTTCTGACTGCCGGAGTGCCGCTGGGTAAATCAGGGAATACAAATCTTCTGAAATCCACAGTAGTGGGAGAATATTAGTAACAGTTCAGCCATGCGCAGACATTTGAATATAATCTGCGCGGGCTCGCCTGCGGCAGATTATATTCAAATATCTGTATATGGCGTTCTGCCATAAGCGAGAGCTTTAACTGCGTCAGCAGTAAAAAAGGCTGTACGGCTGAAGTGTTACGAGGATTAGAAAGATTGGTATATAGAAACTACAAATACTCAAAATGGAGGGAAGCAAAATGCTCAGTTTAAACAGTGTGAAAAATGACATTATGGAGGGACGGGCAACACTAGGAATTGAACTAGGTTCGACGAGAATCAAGTCTGTTTTGATTGGCACGGATTTTACGCCTATAGCATCAGGCAGCCATGAGTGGGAGAACAAATATGACAACGGAATCTGGACTTACGATCTGGAAGATGTGCGCAAAGGAGTTCAGAACAGCTACCGGGAAATGGCGAATGAAGTAAAAGAGAAATACGGTGTCACTCTGAAACGGACAAAAGCTATCGGCTTCAGTGCTATGATGCACGGATATCTGGCATTTGATAAAGAGGAAAAGCTTCTCGTACCTTTCCGTACATGGCGTAATACAAATACTGGGGAGGCGGCAGCAGAGCTGACAGAATTGTTTCAGTACAATGTGCCTCAGAGATGGAGTATAGCTCACCTGTATCAATCAATCCTGGAGGGGGATGCCCATGTAAAAGATGTTGATTTCTTCACTACATTATCCGGGTATATCCACTGGCTGATGACCGGACAGAAAGTGCTGGGAATCGGTGATGCGGCGGGAATGTTCCCTATTGATACTGAGAAAAAGGATTTTCACGGAAGAATGCTGGAGCAGTTTGACGAACTTGTTGCTGATAAAGGATACTCATGGAAAGTAAAAGACTTGCTGCCCAAGGTGCTCACCGCAGGGCAGGATGCAGGATACCTCACAGAAGAGGGAGCAAAACTGCTTGACCCGACAGGAGAACTGGAGGCAGGTATACCTCTTTGTCCGCCTGAGGGAGATGCGGGAACTGGAATGGCAGCCACAAACAGTGTGGCAGTCAGAACAGGAAATGTGTCTGCCGGAACTTCTGTATTTGCCATGATTGTGCTGGAAAAAGAACTTTCAAAGGTTTATACAGAGATTGATATGGTGACCACACCTTCCGGAGAGGCTGGTTGCCATGTCCCATGCAAACAACTGTACATCAGATTTAAATGCATGGGTGGGCATATTTAAAGAGTTCGCTGAGGCGTTTGGCATGGAAGTGAATATGAGCCAGTTGTTTTCAGTGCTGTACAACAAGGCACTGGAGGGGGATGCTGAGTGCGGCGGACTTCTGTCCTACGGCTATTACTCAGGTGAGAATATCATAGAACTGGATGAAGGACGCCCGTTGTTTGTCCGCACACCTGACAGTAAGTTTAACCTTGCGAACTTCATGAGAGTACATTTGTTTGCGGCTCTGGGTGCCCTGAAAGTTGGAATGGACATCCTGACAAAAGATGAGCATATTCAGATAGATAAGATTTTGGGACATGGAGGTCTGTTCAAGACAAAAGGTGTCGGACAGAAGATTATGGCAGCAGCCATGAATGCACCTGTGTCTGTTATGGAAACCGCAGGGGAAGGCGGAGCCTGGGGAATTGCCCTGCTCGCTTCTTATCTGGTTCAGAAGGAAGAGGGAGAAACTCTGGCGCACTACCTGTCTGAGAAAGTATTTGGCGGTGACGAGGGTGTCTGCATAGAACCTGATGAGAAGGATGTAGAAGGCTTTGAGACATTTATCGAACGATTTAAGAAAGGTCTTGTAATCGAGCAGTGTGCAGTGGAGAACATCCATTAATAGCTAGCAGATGGGAGATGAGAAGATGCTGGAACAATTAAAAAAAGAAGTATATGAGGCAAATATGCTGTTGCCGAAGCATGGACTGGTTACATTTACCTGGGGAAATGTAAGCGGACTGGATAAGGAATCCGGGTTATTTGTCATTAAGCCGAGCGGGGTGGATTATGATAAGCTTACCCCCGGAGATATGGTGGTTATGGATTTGGATGGAAACAAAGTGGAAGGAACTTACAATCCATCCTCCGATACTGCCACGCATATAGAGCTGTACAAAGCGTTCCCCAATATCGGAGGAATCGTGCACACTCATTCTGAATGGGCTACAAGCTGGGCACAGGCGGGAAGAGGCATTCCGTGCTATGGCACAACTCATGCGGACTATATGTACGGCGAGATACCATGTGTGAGAAACCTGACAAAAGAAGAGATTGAGGAAGGTTACGAGAAAAACACAGGTGTGTTAATTGTGGAGCATTTTAAGGATAAAGACTATGTGTCCATGCCGGCGGTACTTTGCAAGAATCACGGGCCTTTTACCTGGGGAAAGGATGCACATGAGGCGGTGCACAATGCAGTAGTTCTTGAGGAAGTTGCAAAGATGGCGGCGAGATGTGAATGGCTGAATCCTCAGAATCAGCCGGCGCCGCAGGAACTGCAGGATAAACATTATAACAGAAAGCATGGGGCGAACGCCTATTATGGACAATAGAATGAAAGAAAGTAATCAATGGGATGCAGTGGAGCTGGCTGCCAGGCTGGTCCGGATAGAGAGTACAAATCCAGGCAGTTATGAAAGCAAAATAGGAGAATTTATCTGCCGTTATCTGGAGAAGGCCGGCGTGGAGCCGGATACTTCCCGGGCCGCCGCCGGGCGCTATAATGTGCGGGCGGTTCTGGAAGGAAAGATAAAACATCCTGCGCTTGTATTTATCTGTCATATGGACACTGTTGTGGAGGGGGATGGGTGGAATGTAGACCCCTTCGGCGGGCTGATGGAAGATGGCAGATTGTGGGGCAGGGGGGCCTGCGACATGAAAGCAGGTCTCGCCTGTGCGCTCAGTGTGTTTGCTGAGACTGCCAGCCTCGTGAGCAAGGGAGACATTGAACTGAGCCATTCTCTTGTGTTTATAGGGACGGTGGATGAAGAAGGCGACATGCAGGGTGTAGAGCAGGTTATCGCTGACGGTTGGGTCACAGAGGAAGACTGGGCTGTAGACATGGAGCCTACGGACGGCCAGATTCAAATGTCCCACAAAGGGCGCACATGGTTTGAACTGGAAGTCAAAGGAATTACAGCCCATGCCAGCATGCCTGAGAAAGGGGCGGATGCCATTGCAGGGATGGCTGCAATGCTTACTTATATAAGAAGTAAAATGGCCGGAACTCCGGTGCATCCCGAGCTGGGAAAATCAACAGTGACTTTCGGGCAGATTCAGGGAGGGTACAGCCCCTATGTGGTTCCAGACAGTTGTATGGCTACCCTCGATATGCGGCTGGCGCCTCCCATGGATACAGCGAAAGCCGAGGAGATTTTAAAAGCGGCTATCGAAATAGGGGAGGGGCAGGTACCGGGAGTGTCAGGCAGTTATAGAATTACCGGCGACCGCCCGTGGGTGGAGACACATTCTGATTCTGTTCTCCTCGGTCAGCTGAGAAAGGCATTTGAGGAAGCTGTTGGAACCCCCTCTGTAGTCAGTACATTTCCCGGCTATACAGATACGGCGGTTATCGCCGGAAAGCTGAAGAATAAGGAGTGTATGTCCTTTGGACCGGGCAGTTTAAAACAGGCTCATAAGCCGAATGAGTTCGTTCTTACCACAGAAATTGAGAGATGTCAAGAGGTTTTTCGCACATTGGTAAGAAATATGTTGACAGAAGAAAGAGCTTTGTGATATAGTAAAAAATGCGCTATTGTGGAAAGGTATGCCATTGTAGTGACGATTTACTGTCACAGGGCTCTTTTCCTATATTACGGGAACTATTGAAGGGCGACTCGTAGCCCGCCAAAAAATATATGAGGAGTGAAACGTCAATGGAGAAAAACAGAATTCGTCCCATCACAAACGGAAAAAGTTTACGCATGAGCTATTCCAGACAAAAAGAAGTATTAGAGATGCCGAATCTAATCGAAGTTCAGAAAGACTCTTACCAGTGGTTTCTGGATGAAGGACTGAAAGAGGTATTTGACGATATTTCCCCAATCTCTGACTTCAGCGGTCATCTGAGTCTGGAATTTGTCGATTTTACACTTTGCGAATCCGATGTGAAATATACGATTGAGGAGTGTAAAGAGCGTGACGCAACATACGCGGCGCCTTTGAAAGTAAGGGTAAGACTTTACAACAAAGACAATGATGAGATAAACGAACATGAAATATTTATGGGAGACCTTCCGCTTATGACGAAGACCGGTACTTTTGTAATCAACGGTGCCGAGCGTGTTATTGTAAGCCAGTTGGTTCGCTCTCCTGGTATTTATTATGGAATTGCCCATGATAAGCTGGGAAAAGAACTCTACTCAGCGACAGTTATCCCCAACAGGGGTGCGTGGCTGGAATATGAAACAGACTCCAATGACGTTTTTTATGTACGTGTAGATAGAACAAGAAAAGTGCCGATTACTGTATTAATCCGTGCACTTGGAATCGGAACAAATGCAGAAATCATCGAATTATTTGGTGAAGAACCTAAAATCCTTGCGAGCTTCGGAAAAGATACAGCCGAGAGCTATCAGGAAGGTTTATTAGAGTTATATAAAAAGATAAGACCAGGCGAACCTCTCGCGGTGGATAGTGCGGAGAGCCTGATTACAAGTATGTTTTTTGATCCGAGACGTTATGATTTAGCTAAGGTTGGACGTTATAAGTTCAATAAAAAACTGGCATTGAAGAACCGCATCAAGGGAGAGCGCGTGGCGGAGGATGTTGTCAGCCCTCTCACAGGTGAAGTTCTTGCTGAGAAGGGGACTTTGATTACAAGAGAACTGGCAGATGAGATTCAGAATGCAGCAGTGCCTTATCTCTGGCTGGAAGGTGAGGAGGAATCCCGCAATATTAAGATTCTTTCTAACATGATGGTTGATTTGCAGGCGATTGTGGATATTGACCCAAAAGAAGTGGGTGTTACAGAGCAGGTATATTATCCTGTGCTGGAAGGACTTCTGGAAGAGAGCGCCGGGGACATTGAGGAATTAAAACGCTTAATCAGCAGAGATATCCATGATTTGATTCCTAAGCATATTACAAAGGAAGATATTTTAGCTTCCATTAACTATAATATCCATCTGGAATATAGAATGGGCAATGATGATGATATTGACCATTTGGGCAACAGACGTATCCGTGCTGTGGGAGAACTTCTCCAGAACCAGTACAGAATCGGTCTGTCCAGACTGGAAAGAGTCGTTCGTGAGAGAATGACAACTCAGGACCAGGAGGGAATTTCTCCCCAGTCACTGATTAATATTAAACCAGTTACAGCGGCAGTTAAGGAGTTCTTCGGTTCTTCACAGCTGTCACAGTTCATGGACCAGAACAATCCTCTGGGCGAGCTGACACACAAGAGACGTCTGTCTGCATTGGGACCAGGTGGTCTTTCCCGAGACAGAGCCGGATTTGAGGTGCGTGACGTTCACTATTCCCACTACGGAAGAATGTGCCCTATTGAGACCCCTGAAGGTCCTAACATCGGTCTGATTAACTCTCTTGCAACCTATGCAAGAATTAACGAATATGGTTTTGTGGAAGCTCCTTACCGTAAGGTAGATAAGGCTGACCCGGAGAATCCAATTGTCACAGAAGACGTTATCTATATGACAGCGGACGAGGAAGATAATTATCACGTTGCCCAGGCGAATGAGCCATTGGATGAGCAAGGACATTTCATTCATAAGAATGTATCCGGACGTTACCGCGAGGAGACACAGGAGTATGAGAGAAGCAAGTTCGACTTCATGGACGTTTCTCCTAAGATGGTGTTCTCTGTTGCGACAGCTCTGATTCCTTTCCTGGAAAATGACGATGCTAACCGTGCCCTGATGGGATCAAACATGCAGCGTCAGGCTGTGCCTCTTCTCACCACAGAAGCACCTGTAGTAGGTACTGGTATGGAAGTGAAATCAGCTGTGGATTCAGGTGTCTGCCTGGTATCAGAGAAAGATGGTGTGGTTGAGCGCTCTACGTCCACTGAAATTACAATTAAGCATGAAGACGGAACTAAGAAAACATATAAGTTGACAAAGTTCCTTAGAAGTAACCAGAGTAACTGCTATAACCAGAGACCAATCGTTGATAAAGGCGAGCAGGTAAAGGCAGGACAAGTAATTGCTGACGGTCCGTCTACCTCCAGCGGTGAGATGGCACTCGGAAAGAACCCTCTGATTGGTTTCATGACGTGGGAAGGTTATAATTACGAGGATGCTGTACTGCTGAGTGAGAGACTGGTTCAGGAGGACGTCTACACTTCTGTTCATATTGAAGAATATGAGGCGGAGGCCAGAGACACCAAACTGGGACCAGAAGAGATTACAAGAGACATCCCGGGTGTCGGTGATGACGCACTCAAAGATCTGGATGAAAGAGGAATTATCCGAATTGGTGCGGAAGTGCGCGCAGGGGATATCCTGGTTGGTAAAGTGACTCCTAAGGGAGAGACAGAGCTGACAGCGGAAGAAAGACTGCTCCGTGCAATTTTCGGTGAAAAAGCCCGCGAGGTAAGAGATACTTCTCTGAAAGTACCTCATGGAGAATATGGTATTATTGTAGATGCAAAGGTATTCACAAGAGAGAACGGCGACGAACTCTCTCCGGGAGTGAATCAGGCAGTCCGCATTTATATTGCACAGAAGAGAAAGATTTCTGTAGGTGATAAGATGGCCGGACGTCACGGTAACAAGGGTGTTGTTTCCCGAGTACTTCCTGTGGAGGATATGCCTTATCTTCCAAACGGACGTCCTCTGGATATCGTTTTGAACCCTCTGGGTGTGCCTTCCCGTATGAATATCGGACAGGTATTGGAAATCCATCTGAGCCTTGCTGCAAAAGCACTTGGATTTAATATTTCCACACCAGTCTTTGACGGGGCAAATGAGATTGATATTATGGACACTTTAGATTTGTCGAATGATTATGTAAATCTGGAGTGGGAAGAATTTGTAAAGAGACATGAAGATGAGCTGCTTCCTGAGGTTCTTGAGTATCTGTCTGAGAACAAAGACCACAGAAAGCTGTGGAAGGGTGTTCCGCTGTCACGCGATGGTAAAGTGCGTCTGCGCGACGGACGTACCGGAGAGTTCTTTGACAGCCCGGTTACAATCGGACACATGCATTACCTCAAGCTTCATCATCTGGTAGACGATAAAATCCATGCCCGTTCTACCGGTCCTTACTCACTTGTTACACAGCAGCCTTTGGGCGGTAAAGCACAGTTCGGCGGACAGCGTTTCGGAGAGATGGAAGTTTGGGCGCTGGAGGCTTACGGTGCATCATACACACTGCAGGAAATCCTGACAGTGAAGTCTGATGATGTTGTGGGACGTGTAAAAACTTACGAAGCAATTATCAAGGGCGAGAATATCCCGGAACCAGGTATTCCGGAATCTTTCAAGGTTCTCTTAAAAGAACTCCAGTCACTGGCGTTGGATGTGCGCGTGTTGCGTGATGACAATACAGAGGTTGAGATTATGGAAACTGTGGATTATGGCGAGACCGATCTGCACTCCATTATCGAAGGTGACAGAAGATATCGTGATGAAAATGAATCCTACGAGACTCATGGATTCACGAAGCAGGAATTTGTTGGGGAAGAACTTGAAAATGTGGAACCGGAGGAGGAAGATTTCGAAGAGGATGAAATCGACTTTGATGAGTTTGTGGATGACGAAGAATAGGAGGAGCCATATATATGCCAGCAAGTAATAATGAACAACAGTTTCAACCGTTAACTTTTGATGCAATCAAAATCGGTCTGGCTTCACCGGATAAAATTATGGAGTGGTCAAGGGGCGAAGTTACAAAGCCCGAGACCATTAACTATAGAACATTGAAACCTGAAAAAGACGGACTTTTCTGTGAAAAGATTTTCGGACCAAGCAAGGACTGGGAATGCCACTGCGGAAAGTATAAGAAAATCCGCTATAAAGGCGTAGTCTGCGACAGGTGCGGCGTTGAAGTGACAAAGGCTTCTGTACGGCGTGAGCGCATGGGGCACATTGCCCTGGCTGCTCCGGTATCTCATATCTGGTATTTTAAGGGGATTCCAAGCCGTATGGGACTGATTCTTGATATTTCTCCAAGAACACTGGAAAGAGTTCTGTATTTCGCTTCCTATATCGTACTGGACAAAGGCGATACCAGTCTGCAATACAAGCAGATATTGTCTGAGGCCGAATATCAGGAAGAAAAAGAAAAATGGGGCTACGGTTCTTTCCGTGTGGGAATGGGAGCAGAGGCGATTCAGGAACTTCTGCAGGCCATTGACCTGGAGAAAGAGTACGCAGAGCTTCAGGCAGGCCTGACCAATGCGACAGGCCAGAAACGTGCCAGAATTGTGAAACGTCTTGAGGTGGTGGAAGCATTCCGTGAATCCGGCAACAAACCGGAGTGGATGATTCTGTCAGCAATCCCTGTAATTCCTCCAGATTTGCGCCCTATGGTGCAGTTGGACGGAGGCCGTTTTGCTACCTCTGATTTGAATGACTTGTACAGAAGAATTATCAATAGAAATAACCGTCTCAAGAGACTTTTAGAGCTGGGAGCACCGGATATTATTGTGCGCAATGAGAAACGTATGCTTCAGGAAGCTGTAGATGCTCTGATTGACAACGGACGCCGCGGACGTCCGGTAACAGGTCCTGGAAACAGAGCTTTGAAATCCCTCTCAGATATGCTGAAAGGTAAATCAGGACGTTTCCGTCAGAACCTGCTTGGAAAACGTGTTGACTATTCAGGACGTTCTGTTATCGTTGTCGGACCGGAGCTGAAGATTTATCAGTGCGGTCTGCCCAAAGAGATGGCAATTGAGCTGTTCAAACCATTTGTTATGAAAGAACTGGTAGCGAATGGGACAGCGCACAATATTAAAAATGCAAAGAAAATGGTGGAAAGACTTCAGCCGGAGGTATGGGATGTGCTCGAGGAAGTAATCAAAGAGCATCCGGTTATGCTGAACCGCGCCCCCACGCTTCACAGACTGGGTATTCAGGCGTTTGAGCCAATCCTTGTAGAAGGTAAGGCTATTAAGCTGCACCCGCTTGTATGTACTGCTTACAATGCCGACTTCGACGGAGACCAGATGGCTGTCCATGTACCGCTGTCAGTTGAGGCACAGGCAGAGTGCCGTTTCCTGCTCCTCTCACCAAACAACCTGCTGAAACCGTCTGACGGAGGTCCGGTTGCCGTTCCTTCTCAGGATATGGTGCTTGGTATTTATTATCTGACACAGGAGAGACCAGGGGCAAAAGGCGAAGGAATGTTCTTTAAGAATGTGAACGAAGCAATTCTTGCCTATGAGAATGAATATATTACACTGCACTCCAAAATTAAAGTGCGGGTGAATAAGACGATGCCGGATGGAACTGAGAAATCAGGAGTCATTGAGGCTACACTGGGAAGACTTTTGTTTAACGAAATCATTCCTCAGGATTTGGGATTTGTGGACCGCGAGCTGGAAGAAAATGCTCTCGTGCTGGAAGTGGATTTCCACGTAGGAAAGAAACAGTTGAAACAAATTCTGGAAAAAGTTATCAACACTCATGGTGCTACACAGACAGCGGAAGTGCTGGATGATGTAAAAGCGATTGGTTATAAATATTCTACAAGAGCAGCTATGACCGTATCAATTTCTGATATGACTGTGCCGCCGGAGAAACCTCAGATGATCGAGGAAGCACAGAATACGGTGGATAAAATTACAAAGAACTACAAACGTGGTTTGATTACAGAGGAAGAGCGCTACAAAGAAGTTGTTGAGACATGGAAAGCGACAGATGATAAGCTGACAGAGGCTCTGTTGTCTGGTCTGGACGAATACAACAACATCTTTATGATGGCGGATTCCGGAGCCCGTGGTTCTGATAAACAGATTAAACAGCTTGCAGGTATGCGTGGTTTGATGGCTGATACAACAGGCCGTACAATCGAGCTGCCTATCAAGTCTAACTTCCGTGAAGGTCTTGACGTACTGGAGTACTTCATGTCCGCACATGGAGCCCGTAAAGGTCTGTCTGATACGGCTCTTCGTACAGCCGATTCAGGATATCTGACCAGACGTCTGGTTGACGTATCACAGGAGCTGATTATCCATGACAGCGACTGCCGGGAAGAAGGAAAAGATATTCCAGGAATGTATGTTAAGGCATTTATGGATGGAAACGAAGAGATTGAAAGCCTTCAGGAGCGTATTACAGGACGTTTCTCATGTGAAGATATCAAAGATAAAGACGGCAAGATTCTTGTAAAGGCGAACCACATGATTACACCAAGACGCGCAGAGCTTGTCATGAAAAAAGGTGTGGATGAACGCGGCGAGACATTGGAAGCCGTGAAAATCCGTACTATGCTTACATGCAGATGTAAGAATGGTGTATGCTCTAAGTGCTACGGAGCAAACATGGCAACAGGTGAGGCTGTTCAGGTAGGTGAGGCTGTAGGTATTATTGCCGCACAGTCTATCGGTGAGCCGGGTACACAGCTTACTATGCGTACATTCCATACAGGTGGAGTTGCCGGTGACGATATCACACAGGGTCTTCCTCGTGTCGAGGAGCTTTTTGAGGCAAGAAAGCCGAAAGGTCTTGCTATTATCACTGAGTTCGCAGGTACAGCTATAATCAGCGATACAAAGAAAAAACGTGAAATCATTGTAACAAATGATGAGACCGGAGAATCTAAAGCATATTTGATTCCTTATGGTTCTCGTATCAAGATACAGGATGGTGCCAGGCTGGCAGCCGGAGACGAGCTGACAGAGGGTAGTGTAAACCCACATGATATTCTGAAGATTAAAGGACTCCGCGCCGTTCAGGATTATATGATTCAGGAAGTGCAGAGAGTTTACCGTCTGCAGGGTGTTGAGATTAACGATAAGCATATCGAGGTCATTGTGCGTCAGATGCTTAAGAAAATCCGCATCGAGGAAAGAGGAGATTCTGAATTCCTTCCTGGAACTATGGCTGATGTACTTGAGTTTAACGAGGTCAATGAACAGCTTGAGGCAGAAGGCAAGGAACCGGCAGTGGGCGAGCAGATTATGCTTGGTATCACCAAGGCTTCCCTGGCAACAGATTCCTTCTTGTCAGCAGCTTCTTTCCAGGAGACAACCAAGGTATTGACTGAGGCCGCAATTAAGGGCAAGGTGGACCATTTGATTGGCCTGAAGGAAAATGTTATCATTGGTAAGCATATCCCGGCTGGTACAGGTATGAGAAAATACCGGGATGTAAAACTGAGCACAGAGCTCAAGGACGAGAGCGAAGAAGAATTGGATTTTGAAGAAGAATTAATTCTTGATGACGAACTGGATATCGAAGAAATAAATGTAGATGAGTTAGTTCCACAAGAATAAAAGTAAAGATTTATACAGTAAAAGGCATAGTCAATTTTGGCTGTGTCTTTTATTTTTAAACATGTTTATAGTAACAGTTTATATTCAGAGAAAAATATAAGGAGTTGTTTTTCTGGAATCCCTGTGCTATACTTTACGAAGTAAATCTAAGAATTTTGTTGCTGATGAGATAGGAAGGAAGTGAAACAATGGACAGCAAACCTCGAAGTCCGCGATACGGCTTCAAATCCCAATATGAAAATACAGACCAATGTGTGGTGCTTATTTGTTACAGAATGTTGTCCATTGTGCGTGAACGCTGATGGGTTAATTTTCCTGTGTATTTGCCGCCGTTCATTGAGGCGGCTTTTTTTTATTATAAGTAGGAAAGTTCTCCGAACTTACCTATATAATAAAAACCCGACTGGGGAGGCCACTCGCGCGTAGAGAAAATGTTGGTGTTACCAACTGCGCTCGGCGCGAGAGTCTGCAAGCGGACTCTTTATTTTGCCATCTTGTGTTTTCATTGGGAATCTTAAAAAAGAAAGGAATGATTCCAATGAACTTTATGAACAGAAAAATTCAAGGCAGGCAGATCCAAAAAAACAGACAGGACACCGAGCTGAAACTACGCTCCTATGCTTTTTTAACTGTAGAAGAACTGTTTGCACGCTTATCCTCCACACAGGAGGGGCTTACAAGAGAAGAAATCGAAGAGAGACAGGAGGAGTTCGGCAAAAACGTAATTACCGTAGGAAATAAAAATACAATGCTGCACAGGCTGAGAGAAGCGACTATCAATGCTTTTAATATTATTTTGATTCTCATTGCGGTCATTACTTATTTCACAGATGTTGTCGCATCATCAAGGCCTGATTACCTCACCGTGACCATCATTCTGGCTCTGGTGCTTTTATCCAGTTTGGTTGCCTTTGTACAAAGCCAGCGCTCCAACACTGCCGCAGAGAAATTGTCTAAGATGATTTCTAACAAAGCGGATGTGTGGAGAGAGGGAGAGTTGATTCAAATCCCCATGGATGAGATAGTTCCAGGTGACATCATCCGGCTTTCAGCAGGTGACATGCTTCCGGCGGATGTGCGGTTTTTAACAACAAAAGACGCTTTTATCGCACAGGCGGCGCTGACAGGAGAATCCAATCCGGTGGAGAAATTCAGTGACATCAAAAATGATTCAGGTGATGGGCTGACAGATATACAAAACATTGGTTTTATGGGCTCCAATATGGTGAGCGGCAGTGCCACAGCCGTAGCACTGGCGACCGGAAATGATACCTATTTCGGCTCAATGGCAAAATCCCTGTCAGGTGACAGGGCGAAGACCAGTTTTGAGCGGGGTGTAGATTCCGTCAGCAGGCTTCTCGTCCGCATGATGCTCGTTATGGTTCCGGTTGTATTTTTGATTAACGGTCTGGCAAAAGGGGAATGGCCGGGTGCCCTTCTTTTTGCTATCAGCATTGCGGTGGGGCTTACCCCGGAAATGCTGCCTGTTATTATGACCTCTACCCTTGCGAAGGGGGCAGTTTCAATGTCCAGACACAAGGTGATTGTCCGCACCCTTGGCGCAATACAGGCATTTGGAGAAATGAACGTGCTCTGCACCGATAAAACAGGGACATTGACCGAGGATAAGATTGTACTGGAAAAATATATGAACCTCTATGGCGAGGAGGATGCCCGCATTCTGAGGCATGCGTATCTCAACAGCTATTTTCAGACGGGACTTAAAAACCTGATCGACCTTGCCATTATCAATCGGGCTGAGCAAAATGAACTTGCAGATATCCTTGATTCTTATACCTGTATAGATGAAATTCCATTTGACTTTTCACGCCGCAGAATGAGTGTTGTTTTGGCCGATAAAAGTGGAAAACAGCAGCTCATCACAAAAGGGGCGGTGGAGGAAATGATTAAAATTTCATCCTTTGTTGAGCTGGATGGCTGTGTTTTGCCGATGGATGAAGAAACGAAGCGGGCCGCCCTTAAAGTTTATGAAAAGCATAATACAGAGGGTCTGCGTATGATTGCTGTTGCCCAGAAAAATGAAGTTCCCGGAGCCGGAATGTTCAGTGTGCAGGACGAAAAGGATATGGTTCTTATTGGTTTCGTAGGCTTCCTTGATCCGCCCAAGGAGAGCGCTAAGGCAGCCATTGCCGCGCTGGGAGAACATGGAGTCAGAACGGTGGTTCTCACTGGGGACAGTGAAGGTGTTGCTGTAAAAGTCTGCGGCAAAGTGGGGGTTGATACCTCCCGCACGCTGACAGGCCGTGATGTGGAGCACATGGATGATGCCGCATTGTTAGATGCGGTTAAAACCTGCAATTTGTTTGCTAAACTGTCACCTTCTCAAAAGGAGCGCGTAGTCAGAGCACTTCAAACTGCGGGGTATACAGTTGGATATATGGGGGATGGCATCAACGATGCCCCTGCCCTGCGTCAGGCGGATGTAGGGATTTCTGTGGACAGCGCCGTAGATATCGCCAAGGAAACAGCCGATATTATTTTGCTGGAAAAAGATTTGATGGTACTTGAAGAAGGGGTTATTGAGGGCCGCCGCACCTTTGGGAATATTGTAAAATATATTAAAATGGCGGCAAGCGGAAACTTCGGTAATATGATTTCTGTCATCGCTGCCAGTATATTTCTTCCGTTTCTGCCCATGCTTCCGGTTCAGATATTGACACAGAATCTGCTGTGTGATTTCTCTCAGATGGGAATACCCTTTGACCATGTGGATGAGGAATATTTGAAAAAGCCCCGCAAATGGGAGACCAGGTCAATCCAGTCCTTTATGGCATTCATGGGGCCGCTTAGTTCTATATTTGATATCTTGTGCTTTGCAGTTATGTGGTGGGCAATTAAAGCGAATACGCTGGAGCTTGCGCCATTATTCCAGTGCGGATGGTTTGTGTTCGGAACGGTATCACAGGTATTGGTCATCCACATGATACGTACTGGTAAAACTCCATTCCTCCAGAGCAAACCATCTATGCCGCTGTTCTTGTCTACATTTATTGTAGCGGTGGTGGCGTTGGCAGCAGGCTTTACAAATCTTGCAGTAGGTATTGACATGCATCGGCTGCCGCTCCGGTTTATTCCGTGGCTTGTGTTAATTCTGGCAGGATACCTTCTGTGTGTCCAGCTTATTAAAAAGGTGTATGTGCGTCGGTATGGAGAATGGATGTAGCATCCTCCTTCATCCGGTAGCCCACACCGACCTCTGTAAATATATATTTGGGCTGTGCGGGATCTTTTTCTAATTTTCGGCGGATATTTGCCATATTCACCCGCAATATTTTGTTATTATCATCCGCAAAAGGTCCCCAGATTTTGGAAAGGATGGTGGCATAGGTCATCACCTTTCCGGAATTTTGGGCGAGCAGAGCAACAATTTTGTACTCTATAGGTGTTAAATGCACTTCTTTGCCATCAACAGTCACCAGACGTTTAGAAAAGTCCAGAATCAGTCCCTGACACTGATAAGGGCGGATATAGAGCGAATCATTGGTCAGCAGCCGGTTGGAGTGCCGGAGGGATGTGCGGATGCGGGCCAGCAGTTCAAAGGTCCCGAAAGGCTTGGTGACATAATCGTCTGCACCCAAATCTAAAGCTGTCACCTTCTCAATCTCACTGGAGCGGGCTGATATAACGATAATTGGAATACTTGACCAGGTTCTCACTGTCTCAATAAGAGTATTGCCGTCCATATCAGGCAGACCCAAGTCCAGCAGAATAATGTCCGGGCACTGTGAACGGATGATGCTCAGCCCGTCCTCCCCGGTGTCTGCATGAAGGACTTTATACTCGTGTTTCTTTAAGATTTTCCCCATAAAAGTCTGTATATTCTTCTCATCTTCAATAATCAATATTGTAAATTTATGCATGGTATTTTCCTACCTTTTCCTTAGAAAGAATGAAAGTAAATTCAGCCCCTTCTTTATGATTATGGGCGCTGATTGTACCGCTGTGAGCGGTGATGATTGTCTGGCAGATAGAAAGGCCGACCCCCATTCCCCGGTGGCCGTCGGCAACATCGCTCTGGTAAGCTCCTGTAAATATGGAGGGAATCTGTGTCTCCGCCAATCCGACACCATAATCCCGGATTGTGAAAGAAACCTCGTCCCCGTAATCCTCAATGATTAACTCTATGGGCTTATCACTCTTTGAGTGCACAAAGGCATTCGCCAGAAGATTAATTAAAACCTGTTCTATGAGAGTGGCATCCATGGGTATGATGAGCGGTTCATGGGGCATTGTGACGGACACCTTCAATTCGGGATAGCGTCTTCGAGTGCGCATAATTGCTTCCGACACCACTTCTTCTGCCAATTCAGGTGATTTTTTTACTTTGCCGGAGATATTGTGAATCCGGGTCACGGTCAGTAGATTTTCCACCATATTTAACAGCCAGTTGGCATCCCCGTTTATATTGGAAATCAGCTCTCCAGGCGTTCTGCCTCCGTGAGATTCTCATAATCTTCCATATAGGAGGAGGAAGAGCCGATAATGCTGGTGAGAGGCGTGCGCAGGTCGTGGGAGACCGCTCTTAAAAGATTTGCCCGTATCCTTTCTTTTTCTGCCTCCGCCAGTTTCTTTTCACGCTCGTCAATTATCGCTTTTTGCTGTTTCAGCCTTGTTGTAAATGTGCAGGTCAAGATTGTGATGGCGAGCATACCTGAAAATGTCACAGGATACCCATTAGGGCAATATTCATTTTAAAAAATGGGTAGGTAAAAAATGTGTTTACTGCAGCTACGCAGAAAAATGAGGCCGCAATCCCATAAATATAGCCGTCTGTATTCTGGGCAATGATGATAAGTGCCAGAATATAGAGCAGTGCGATGTTGACAGAGTGCTTATTTCCAAGATGGAAGAATAAAAAGGAAAGAGCAGTCGATATGGCAAGGCAGAGCAAGGTAATGCCTATATTCTTAGCAAAATTTTTCTTCAATGTTATTCACCTCAATAAGTATAGCATTAGGATAACACAGTATGACAAAATGTACAAAGGTATCTTGACGGACTTGTAAAAGTCTTTTTCAAGATACCTGTTTATGTCCAAAATACTATTTTGTTTCTTTTTTATATTCCTGCAGTAAACGCTGAATACGCTCACTTGGATTAAGCAATGTATTGATGGAACCATCATGGTTCAGCGTGTCTATGAGGAGGGCAATATACTTGCTCATATCACAGTTAATATAGTAAGGTTTGGAGAGCAGAGAAGGTGACTGATAAATTAAGTTTGTCGCCAATATTCCTGTGATGAGTCCCTCTTCGTAGGCTTTATCAAACTTGTCCATTCCATTTGTGAACAGTCCGAATGTTGCAGCGGCGAAGATTCTGTTTGCCTTGCGGCGTTTCAATTCGGTGGCTACCTCAATAATACTGTCACCGGAGGAAATCATATCATCAATAATGATGACATCCTTGCCCTCCACAGAGCTTCCGAGAAATTCGTGAGCTACGATAGGATTGCGGCCATTTACGATGGTAGTGTAATCCCGGCGCTTATAAAACATACCCATATCAATACCAAGAACATTGGCAAGATAGATAGCCCGGTTTGTACCGCCCTCATCAGGGCTGATAACCATCATATGGCTGCTGTCTATCTGCAAATCCTTTACGTTGCGGAGAAGTCCTTTGATAAACTGATAAGTTGACGGTGCTGTCTCGAAACCGCTCAGAGGGATGGCATTTTGAACTCTGGGGTCGTGGGCGTCAAAAGTGAGGATATTGTCCACACCCATGCGGACAAGTTCCTGGAGAGCCAGAGCGCAGTCAAGAGATTCACGGCCGTTTCTTTTGTGCTGACGGCTTTCATAGAGGAATGGCATAATAACATTGATACGGCGGCATTTCCCTCCTATGGCGGCAATCACACGCTTCAGATTTTGGAAATGGTCATCCGGGGACATGCGGTTTACGTTACCTGTGAGAGAGTAGGTTACATTATAGTTGCATACGTCAACCATAAGATAAACATCTTTTCCGCGCACAGATTCATTGATAATACCTTTTGCTTCACCTGAGCCAAATCTGGGAACTTTGCAGTCTATTATATAAGTATCCCTCTCATAACCTGAAAATGCTATATCGTCCTTGTACTCATGTGCACTTTCTTTTCTCCATTTTACCAGATAGTCGTTGACCTTGTTGCCAAGCTCCTCGCATCCCACAACTGGAATAAGGCCTAATGCGCCTACTGGAATATTTTCTAGAGTTCTTTCTGTGCGGTGTAACATGATTAATCCTCCCTGTGTTTTAATTTCTTTTTAATTCTGATGTCGTCACCAATTAATTTTACCATGGTATAGTTGCTTGTAATTCTTGAAAATGACCGTTCTGTATATAAATCAGCCAAAGTATCTAATGAAAGGTTGGTTGATATAATCGTGGATTTACGGCTGAGAAGCCTCTCATTGATACAGGTGAAAAATTGTGATGCCACAAATGAATTTGTAAATTCCGTCCCTAAATCATCAATGATCAGTAAGTCACAGTCAAAAATGTATTCATACATATTTTGGGCATCAATGTCGTTTTTGTCAAATGTATTTTTTGCCAAAATAGAAAAAAACTTTGAAGCTGAAAAGTAGAGAACAGAAAATTCCTTGTCCATCAGTTCTTTCGCAATGCAGTTGGAAAGAAAAGTTTTCCCTACGCCAACATCTCCATATAAGAACAGATTGTGGAACTCTGCGCCGAAGGTGTCGGCGAAGTTGTGGCATATATGAAGGGCATCCTGTATTACCTGCATGGAAGAACGCCCCGTCTTGTTGTCTACATAATTATTAGAATAGTATTCGATAGAAAATGTGTTAAAATTCTCCTGTTTCAGAATTTCTTTTAGATTAGATTGCTCATAGAGCAGGTCAATAACCTGCTTCTTGAAGCAATGACATTTTTGATTGTCAATATAGCCGGTGTCTCTGCAGTCATTACAGTCATAAACTGGTTCCAGATAATCAGCCGGAAATCCGCCCAGGCGCAGTAAATCCTGTTTGGCGCTCCTCAGAATGGCCATCTTCTCTTTCAGTGAATCTATCGCCCTATCATCCCCGTTCAGCAGCTTCTTGCCGTACTGAATAGAAAGAATAGAAATAGACTCATCCAACGATTTGAATTCCGGCAGCTTTTCATAGACAGCTTCATAGTGTTTCTTCAAAATATCACGGTTATGAAACTGCTTTTGTTCGTAACTGCGCATAATAGACTGATATTGCGATGCTTTAAGTGCCACAATTATGCTCCTTCTAATTACTGTTTAATAGTTGCTCTTCCAGAGAATCCATATCATAGGCTCGTCTCTCAAAATTATTCAGATTTTTTGACACAGGCTTCTGTTTGACGACAGCAGATTTCTGGGTGGACTTTTCTTTGAGAAAAGCTTCATCCAGGGCGGCAACATCCTGCAGGTGCTGAACCTGATGGTCTTTCCACTTTGTCAGAATGGTGTCTGCATACTCAAAACTTGGCTGATGGGTAGCGGTGATAGTGCGGCTGCATGCCTCCTGTATGATGTCCAGTGTAAATCCGAATTCCTCCGTCCATTTTTTGATAAAAGTGCTTGAGATGCGGCAGGTCCTCTGTTTTTAATGCCGAATGCATTCAAAACAGTGTAACAATTTTTATGATATATGGAAGAGAATTGTCGTGCCTGCTCCACAGAAGTGATGCCTCCGTCAGCCCAGGACAAGGCAACTTTCTGGATATAATGGATACTCTTATGTCCATTCTCAGCGCAGGACTCTATGAGATGTTCTATCAGGTCGGCGGACATGTCCAGAGTCTCATAAAAATATGTAATGGCATCTACATCCGTTTTAGTTAACGTCTTTCCTAAATATTGCTCTGCAATAAAAAGAAGTGATTTCAATTCCTTTTGTGCCTTAAACGAGGTCAGAGGAATAGCTTTTGGCGCTGAGAACGTCTCCGCAGTCTCTTCAGGAAGTGCGGCATCCGGCTGCACCTTCTCCGGTGTCTTCACAGTCGGTACAACGGTCTTCAAAGCAGTTACTTTCCTTGCGGAAGCGGTGATGGAAGGTGCTCTTTCCAGCTCTATTCCGATAATCTTACCATCCTCATCTTTTTCCAGACTTAAAAGTCCTTCAGATTCCCAGTATCTAAAGGCTCTTAGTATATCTTTTTCCGTATTATTGAGGCAATCAGCAATCACAGAAAGTGTCAGGGATGAACAAGTATCATCCAGATGTCTCAACAGGAACAGGTACACTTTCACAAACTCACCATTTGCCTGAATCATATAATTATCAATGAAATCATTGGTAATTAATGTCATGTTAGTCTGAAACTTATTTTTTAATGTTAATGTCTTCATGTTATGTTTCCCACCCTTTAATTTTCGTACCGATTCTCATGCGTAAAGGTATTATAGCATCTTATAGCAAATGGAAAAAGCCCTTTTCGTGGCGGGAACAAGGTTTTTTGTAGATAACTCTGTGTGGAAACTGTGGATAAGTTTTACTTTAGAAGGTCTTCTCCAATGTTTACAACATCTCCGGCTCCCATAGTTATCAACAGGTCACCTGGTTTACAGTTTTCTTTTAAGAAGTTCTCAATCGCCTCGAAAGTAGAAAAGTAGTGAGAATCGGTTCCCATCCCCTGAATTTCTTCAGAAAGGTCTTTTGAGGAAATTCCAAGGGTATCTGTCTCTCTGGCCGCATAAATATCTGCGAGAACCACATGGTCTGAATGGGACAGAGATTCAGCAAATTCACGGAAGAATGCTTTTGTCCGGGTATAAGTATGAGGTTGGAATACGCACCACAGTTTATTATGAGGATAATGCTTTGCAGCCTTTAAAGTAGCTACAATCTCTGTTGGATGGTGTGCGTAATCGTCTACAATAGTAACACCATTTAAAGCGCCCTTATATTCAAAACGGCGGTCAGTTCCGGCAAAGGAAATCAGCCCCTTTAAAATGGTCTCCATAGGGATGTCAAGCAGCTCGGCAACAGCGATGGAGGACAGCGCATTAGAGACATTGTGCTCCCCTGTAACAGAGAGAACAATGTGTTCCGCTTGCTGCCCCTTGCGAAGAAGGTCAAAGAAACACAGCCTTTGTCGTCGTAGCTGATATTCTGGGCACTGTAATCAGCAGAAGCAGAACTGCCGTAGGTTACAGTGCGGCAGTTAAGCCCCTGGAAAATCTCTTCATAGTTCTGGATGTCTGCATTGATAACAAGTGTTCCGTCAGAGGGGAGCAGAGCCGCAAACTGATGAAAGGAGTGGCGTATATCTTCTAAATCCTTGAAGAAATCCAGATGATCTTCCTCAATGTTGAGAATAACGCTGATTTTTGGGTTGAAGTGCAGAAAACTATTTGTATATTCACAGGCTTCTGTAATAAATGTCCCGGAATTTCCCACGCGTATATTTCCGCCGATGGCCTGAAGAATGCCTCCCACAGATATGGTGGGGTCAAGGTCTCCTTCCAGAAGGATGTGGGAAATCATAGAGGTTGTCGTTGTCTTGCCATGTGTCCCTGATATAGCAATGGGGGTGCTGTAGTTTTTATAAGCTGCCCGAGAAGCTCGGCGCGGGTAAGCGTGGGGATTTTCTGGGCAACTGCCTCGAATCAGCTCCGGATTATCTCTGCTGACAGCGGCTGTATATACAACACAATCAATTCCATCTATAATATTGGAGGCTTTCTGGCCGTAGAAAATTTGAGCACCTTTACCCTCAAGCTGAGCAGTAAGAGGAGACATCCTGGCATCAGAGCCGGAGACAGTGAACCCTTCTTTTAAAAGGATTTCTGCAAGTCCGCTCATGCTGATACCTCCAATCCCTATGAAATGGACATGAATTGGTTTACTAAAATTAATCTTATACATAAATGTATTCCTTCCTGAACCCTTAACAAATTTTTGAAATAGTCATAAACTTTAACCGTTTTTTATATTATACTATATATGGGGATTTTTTAAAGAAGTTCTTTTTGTGCAAAAATAACAAAAAGTGAAAACAATGCATTAAAAAATTGTAAATAATGTGCACAGGGGAGAAAAATGTGTTATAATAGTTCCAATCAAGTAGAAATGAGGTGGCCACATGATTAAGAAAGAAATGATTGCTATGCTGCTGGCAGGTGGACAAGGCAGCAGACTGGGGGTTCTTACCGCAAAAGTAGCCAAGCCGGCAGTAGCTTTTGGCGGAAAGTACCGTATTATTGATTTTCCGCTCAGTAACTGCATTAATTCCGGTGTTGATACCGTAGGTGTATTGACTCAGTATCAGCCCTTGCGATTGAATACTCATATCGGAATTGGTATTCCGTGGGATTTGGACAGAAATGTGGGAGGTGTCACAATTCTCTCGCCTTATGAGAAGAGCACCAGCAGTGAGTGGTATACAGGTACGGCAAATGCTATTTATCAGAACCTGGATTACATGGATACTTACAACCCTGACTATGTATTAATTCTTTCAGGAGACCACATTTACAAGATGGATTATGAGGTAATGCTGGACTTCCACAAGGCAAATCAGTCAGATGTAACAATTGCAGCTATGCCTGTACCTATGGAGGAGGCAAGCCGTTTTGGTATTGTTGTTACAGATGATGAGAACCGGATTAAGGAATTCGAGGAAAAGCCGGAGAATCCAAGCAGTAATCTGGCTTCCATGGGAATTTACATATTTAGCTGGCCAGTGCTCAAAGATGCACTTCTGAAGCTTTCAGAGCAGCCCAATTGTGACTTTGGAAAGCATATCATCCCATACTGCCATGAGAATGGAAATCGTATGTTTGCCTATGAGTACAATGGATATTGGAAAGATGTAGGAACACTCACTTCTTATTGGGAAGCAAACATGGAATTAATTGATATTATTCCAGAATTTAATCTTTATGAAGAGTTTTGGAAGATTTATACAAATAGTGCTAACATTCCACCTCAGTATATCTCAGAGGATGCTGTCATCGACAGATGTATCATCAGCAACGGTTCTGAGATTTATGGAGAGGTTCACAATTCAGTGCTTGGCGGCGGTGTGACTGTGGGCAAGGGGACTGTTATCAGGGACTCCATTATTATGAGAGGTGTTACAATCGGAAATAATTGTGTGATTGATAAAGCAATTATCGCTGAAGATACGGACATTGGACATAATGTCGTGATTGGTGTCGGAGAAGACGTTCCGAATGTGGAGAAGCCGGGTGTATACAGCGGCGGACTTGCCACAATCGGTGAGAATTCCGTAATACCATCAGGGGTAACGATTGGTAAGAATACCGCCATTAGTGGTGTTACATCGGCAGAAGATTACAACGATGGAGTACTCGCAAGCGGTGGGACATTAATAAAGGCAGGTGATATGGTATGAGAGCAGTAGGTATTATTTTAGCGGGCGGAAACAGCAGAAGGATGCTGGATTTAACTTCAAGGCGTGCGACAGCGGCAATGCCGATAGCAGCCAGTTACAGGGCAATTGACTTTTCACTGAGTAATATGTCCAACTCACATATACAGAAAGTTGCTATACTGACACAGTATAATGCAAGATCCATAAATGAACATTTGAATTCTTCCAAATGGTGGGACTTCGGAAGAAAACAGGGAGGACTTTACATACTGACTCCGACTATAACCGCAAAGAACGGATATTGGTATCGGGGAACAGCGGACGCAATTTATCAGAATCTTGATTTTCTTAAGAGATGTCATGAGCCTTATGTAATCATTGCATCAGGAGATGCAGTGTACAAGCTGGATTATAATAAGGTGCTTGAATATCACATAGCAAAGAAAGCTGATATTACAGTAGTGTGCAAGGACCTGGAGCCAGGGGAGGATGCCACAAGATTTGGTACGGTACGCATGAATGAATCTGCCAGAATTGAAGCCTTTGAGGAGAAACCGATGGTAGCTCATTCCCAGACAATTTCTACTGGTATTTACATTATCAGAAGAAGACAGTTAATTGACTTGGTTGAACACTGTGCAGAGGAGGAAAGACACGATTTTGTAACCGATATCCTTATTCGCTATAAGAATTTGAAGAAGATATATGGTTATAAGATAGACAGCTACTGGAGCAACATTTCAACAGTGGATGCATATTACCAGACAAATATGGACTTTCTGAAGCCGGAAGTGCGCAATTACTTCTTCAAAGAATTGCCGGCGGTGAAATCCAAAGTAAGTGACCTTCCACCGGCTAAATATAATCCGGGAGCAGTTGTGAAGAACAGCATCATCGGAAGTGGAAGTATCATTAACGGTACAGTGGAGAATTCAGTACTGTTTAAGAAAGTATTTGTGGGTAACAATTGTGTTATCAAAAACTCTATCGTCCTGAACGATGTTTATCTGGGAGATAACACGTATATTGAAAATTGTATCATTGAGAGCCGTGATACGATTAGAGCGAACACGAGGCATGTTGGCGAGAATGGTGTGAAAGTGGTAGTTGAAAAAAACGAGAGGTATGCATTATAAGGGCTCAGGTTTATTAAGGTTTTGCTTGATAAATCACGGGACCGGTGCAGGCGGAGAAAGGGGACTTGAACATTATGCAGATCACAGATGTGCGTGTACGCAGAGTAACAAAAGAAGGTAAGTTAAAGGCGGTTGTCTCTATCACTATTGATGATGAATTTGTAGTTCACGATATTAAGGTCATTGAAGGTGAAAAAGGATTATTTATTGCGATGCCCAACAAGAAAGCCCTCGACGGCGAATACAGGGATATCTGCACACCCAATCAACAGTAATACCAGGGAACGTATCCAAATGACAATTTTAAAAAGATATTCCGAATCCACCGAGGAAGAGTTGGAGGCGGCTTCAGACGAAATGTAAGATAGTAAGAGTAAAAATAAAGCTGTTGCAGTCCGTGAGGGCTTGCGGCAGCTTCTTTTTATAAATTATAAATTGATAATATCTGATGTATCAAGATGAAACTCCATAGGTTTGTTGGTGCGGGGATGATAAAAGGTCAGGCGGCAGGCAAACAGCTGGAGTGTCTGAAAAGTGCGTGAACTGTCGAATTACCGGGGAGGGCAGACTTATTATCATATCGCCAGATTCTACGGTCACCAGCTATGGGAGTACCCATATCGCCATCTGTACTCTAATCTGATGATGTCTGCCCGTTGTTAAGGTGATATCTGCCAGAGAATAAAAGGTGGCCTTGTTTCTATAAATTTGTAATGCAGAATGGCCTTCTTAGCCCCCGGGGTGTCACCAGAACATATGCGGGAGGTATTGGATTTTCCGTCCTTTATCGATGTAATCCTCTAAATCTGTTTCCGGGCAGTCTGGAATCCGTCCAGAAGAGCAAGGTAATGCTTTCCAAAGCCATAGCCGGTCGGCTTGGCTTATTCAGAACTTTTGCAGCGGCGGGTGTTTTAGCAAATACAAGAAGCCCTGCCACCGGCTGGTCCAGACGGTGTATAACAGCGAGGTAAGGAGGCTCCTTTTTAGAGGCATTTTTATAGATATGGTTTTTCAGGATGCTGACCATGTCAGGGCTGCCAACATGGCTGCTCTGTGTAGGTACCCCTGAGGGTTTACAACATACGGCAACATAATGTCCGGGTCTTCAGATAAAATATCAGGGGTCATTTTCTTTACTCCTTTAGTGGTATTTCCTTGACTTTTGACAAAAATCTGACTACACTGATTATCATATAAAAGAAATAAGAGGTCAACACATTTTTTAGTAAAGCAGGGGGAATAAGCATGAACCAGGATTGCGAAGGTTGGGGAAGATCCCAGAACTGTGCAGGATGCCATAGATTCCCAGGATTTTAACAGGCTGAACCAGACGATTACAAATACAATCAACAGCGCCATGGGCGGTGTGGGCAAAGGCCTGTCAGATGTAGGGCGTGCTGCCAGAGATGCGTATAAATATCAGCACAGGGCAGGGCGCAGCAGATATGATTGGCAGCGAAATCAGAATCGATACACATACAGAGCAGAAAGGCTGAGGGCAGCAGGCAGTATCAGGCTTCACAGCAGCCGCCTTCAGTACAGGGAAATTCTGCATTCTTTATGCGCACGGCAAGAAAAAAGTCGGCGGGATAGTTATGGCGGTAACAGGATACACCATGGCAAATTCGGGACATTTTTGGCGCTGGCATTTGCAGCGCTGGGCATAGCTCTGACCAGCGGGTATTTTGGAACATGGTTTCAAATTATGGCGAGTATTATGGGTGTCTTTTTTGCCGGAAGTCTGGTTCTGGGAGGTGCCGGAAGACGGCGTCTGGACAGAGTGAAGAGATTTCAGGCTTATATTCAGGAACTTGAGGGCAAGGAGTACTGTGAGATAAAGGAATTGGCTGAAAAGCTGAAAAAGCCACAGAAATATGTGGTGAAAGATATTGAAAAAATGATTGAAAAGAAATGGTTTCTTCAAGGCCATCTGGACCGCCAGAATACCTGTCTCATTGTAAGTGACGAGGCATACAGTCAGTACACAAACCTCATGGAAAACGTGGAAAAACAAAAACTGGAAGAAAAGCTTGCAAAAGAGCGCCAGGAAGAGCAACAAAAAAATATGGACCCCCAGCTTCAGGAGATTATCCGAGCCGGAGACGAGTATATTAAAAAAATTCGTGAGTGTAATGATGCGATTCCAGGGGAAGAAATTTCAGCTAAGATATACCGCATAGAGATGCTGGTTGACAAAATATTTGACCGGATAGAGCAGAATCCTGAGAATATTTCCGATATCAGGAGGTTAATGGAATACTATCTGCCCACAACGGTGAAGCTTCTGGAAGCATATCAGGAGTTGGATGCACAGCCTGTGCAGGGTGAAAATATTATTTCTTCAAAAGGAGAAATAGAAAAGACATTAGATACATTAAATTTAGCTTTTGAAAAACTTTTGGACAGCCTGTTCAAAGATACCGCATGGAACGTGTCAGCAGATATATCCGTGTTAAACACAATGCTGGCCCAGGAAGGACTCACAAAAGACGACTTTTAGTAACAGTTCAGCCATGCAAATTTTTGATGATAACCGCAGGAGAGAGTTTACTCTCGTATGCGGTTATCATCGGAAATTTATATGGCGCTCTGCCGAAGCGAGATGAAGCGAAGCAGAATCGAGCTTGGCTGAACTGTTACGAACCTTGAGGCAGGAGAGTTTACTCTCGTATGCAGTTATCATCGGAAATTTATACGGCGCTCTGCCGAAGCGAGATGAAGCGAAGCAGAATCGAGCTTGGCTGAACTGTTACGAACCTTGAGGCAGGAGAGTTTACTCTCGTATGCAGTTATCATCGGAAATTTATACGGCGCTCTGCCGAAGCGAGATGAAGCGAAGCAGAATCGAGCTTGGCTGAACTGTTACGAACCTTGAGGCAGGAGAGAATTTTGCTGAACTGTTACGAGTTTTCAAGCAGTTGAGAGTTATGTCTGAATTATATGAATTTTGATTATGGAGGATGTGAAATGGATAACGAATTTGAAGGATTTACAACGTCACCCACATTGACACTGGAGCCTTTTCAGGAGGAGAAGCAGGCGATAAAGCCTATTGTGAAGGAAGAGGTTTCTTTTGATGACAGTATTCTGTCTGAAGCGGAGAGACAGGCAGTGGACAATTTCGCCAGCCAGATTGACTTGACTAATTCTGCGGTAATTCTCCAATACGGTGCTGGAACCCAGAAGAAGATGGCAGATTTTTCAGAGACAGCCCTTGAGAATGTGAAGACAAAGGATTTGGGGGAAGTCGGCGAACTTCTGTCAGGTGTAGTGCGGGAATTAAAGGATTTTGATGAGGAAGAAGAGAAGGGATTTCTTGGAATATTTAAGAAAACTTCAAATAAAATTTCTGCAATGAAAGCAAAGTATGCCAAGGCAGAGACGAATATTAATCAGATATGCAAGGTGCTTGAGAATCATCAGGTGCAGTTGCTGAAGGACATCGCTATATTGGACAAGATGTATGATGTAAACCTCACTTATTTTAAAGAACTGTCCATGTACATACTGGCCGGGAAGAAAAAAGTTACAGGAAATCAGAAATACAAAGCTGCCGGAGCTTCTTTCAAAGGCACAGCAGAGTGGACTGCCGGAGGATGCACAGGCGGCTAAGGATTTAGATTCCATGTGCAACAGATTTGAAAAGAAAATACATGATTTGGAATTGACCAGAACCATTTCTATACAGACAGCGCCTCAAATCCGTCTTGTCCAGGGAAATGATACACTTATGGTCGAGAAAATACAGTCTACCATTGTGAACACCATACCGCTGTGGAAGAGCCAGATGGTGCTTGCTCTCGGTGTACAGCATTCCACACAGGCGGCTGCCGCACAGCGTGAAGTGACGAATATGACCAATGAGCTTCTGAAGAAAAACGCGGAAAAATTGAAAATGGCAACTATCGAGACTGCTAAAGAGTCAGAGCGGGGCATTGTGGATATCGAGACATTGAAAGTAACAAATGAGTCTCTTATCTCTACATTGGATGAAGTGATGCATATTCAGCAGGACGGCAGACAGAAACGCAAGGAAGCTGAGAAAGAAATGCAGCGCCTGGAAAATGAACTGAAACAGAAGCTTCTTCAGGTGCAGGGATAACAGGTCGGAAGGAAAAATTGGACAATCCCATATAAAGTAACAGTTCAGCCATACAGATCGAGTTGGCTGCTTTGCAGCCTTTTTCACTGCTGACGCAGTTAAATATCTGCGCATGGCTGAACTGTTACCGTATAAAAAAGAAAAAAGGAATACTCTTGACAAAAAGAAAGTTTTCAAGTAGAATCACAGTTACTATAGGCTGTGAACGGGATTAGTATATACAGGAGGCGGCACAGAGAGGAAACTGTAAGGTGGGAGGTTTCTGCGCAGAGTGTATAGAACCCACTCGGGAGCTTCTGTGTGAAAGCACAGCGTAAAACCAGCGTTAATGGTGAATGAGTGAACTGTGAATTACAGTTAATTAGGGTGGTACCGCCGAAGCTTTCGGTCCCTTTTTTGAGGGGAGGAAGGCTTGGGCGGTTTTTTTGTATGATAAAAAGTATGCCCTGCAGGACCTGTTTCCCTGATGAATAAAGTGGAGAAGTCCACAAAAAATAGAGAAGGAGATTATTATGGCAAAGGAAAAGAAATTAGTTGAGGCAATTACATCAAGAGATGAAGATTTCGCACAATGGTACACAGATGTAGTGCGTGAGGCAGAACTGTGTGACTACTCAAGTGTAAAGGGATGTCTGAATTATCTGCCCAACGGCTATGCGATTTGGGAGAATATCCAGGCAAGTCTTGATAAACGTTTTAAAGATACAGGTGTTCAGAATGTATATCTTCCAGTTCTGATACCAGAGTCACTGCTGCAGAAGGAAGCGGCTCACATTGAAGGCTTTGCCCCTGAAGTGGCATGGGTAACACATGGAGGAATGGAGAGACTTCAGGAAAGACTCTGCATCCGCCCTACTTCTGAGACTCTGTTCTGTGATTTGTGGAGCAAAACGGTACAGTCATACAGAGACCTGCCAAAGGTGTGGAACCAGTGGAACTCTGTACTGCGCTGGGAGAAAACAACAAGACCTTTCCTTCGTTCCAGAGAATTTTTGTGGCAGGAGGGACACACCATTCATGCGACATATGAAGAGGCGGAAGAAAGAACTATCATGATGCGTGATGTATACGTTGATTGTATAGAACAGGATTTGGCGATTCCTCTGGTCTGCGGACGTAAGACAGAGAGCGAAAAATTTGCAGGTGCTCAGGATACTTATACAGTTGAGGCATTGATGTATGATGGAAAGGCACTCCAATCTGCGACCAGCCATTTCTTTGGAAGTGCGTTCCCGGATGCGTTTGGAATCAAATATGCGGATAAGAACAATGAGCTTCACAGTGTATATGAAACATCATGGGACTCTCCACAAGAACTATAGGCGCTATTATCATGGTACACGGTGATGACAGCGGACTGGTTTTTCCTCCAAGAATTGCTCCTGTACAGACAAGAATTATTCCCATTGCACAGCATAAAGAGGGCGTTCTGGATAAAGCCAATGAACTGTTTGATACATTGAAGGCAGCAGGCTACAGAGTAAATATTGATGATTCTGAGAAGAGCCCGGGATGGAAGTTCAGCGAGCAGGAGAAACTTGGAATCCCAACCAGAATTGAGATTGGACCTAAGGATATTGAAAATAATCAGGTTGTAGTTGTGCGCCGTGATAACAGAGAAAAGATTGTAGTTTCAATAGATGAACTTGCTGACAAACTTTCCGGCATTTTAGAGACAATTCAGCAAGATATGTTTGACAGAGCGAAGAAATTCCTGGAAGAGCATATTAGCACTGCGGTAACAATGGAAGAGATGAACGAGAAGTTCAAAGAACGTCAGGGATTCATCAAAGCTATGTGGTGCGGAGACGAAGAATGTGAGGGAGAGATTAAATACCTCACAGGCGGCGCATCCTCCAGATGTATTCCAGAGGAACAGGAACAGTTGTCTGACGTCTGCATATATTGCGGAAAACCAGCGAAACATATGGTATATTGGGGTAAAGCATACTAAAAATTTATGTGCAGGGGTCTGTCCCTTTTCAAAAGGGTCAGACCCCTTTGAAATAAAAGGAGATATCAAAATGACAAGAGAAGAAGCATATAACATTCTGACAAAATATATGAAGGGCGAGAAGTATTTACAGCATTCTATGGCTGTGGAGGCGATTATGAAGGGCCTGGCGAAGAAACTGGCACCGGGGCAGGAGGAGCGCTGGGGAATTGTAGGACTTCTCCATGACCTCGACGAAGAGCAGTGTGAGTGGCAGGAACACCCGGAAGTTCACGGTCCTACAGCGGTAGAAATATTAAAAAAGGAAGGGATTGATGATCCGGGAGCTGTTTCAGGCTATCTGTGCCCACAACCCTGCGTCCGGCGTGAAAGCGAAAACAACACTGCAATATGCGGTGCTCGCAGCGGACCCTATGAGTGGATTCTTAAAAGCCATCGCCCAGATTTATCCGGATAAAAAAATTGCAAGTGTAAAGAAAAAATCTGTAAATAAAAGATTTGGAGAACTGCGTTTTGCTTCAGGAGCAAACCGGGATTATATGGAATCAATCGAATTTACCGGGATGACTCTCGATGAATTTATAGATATCGCACTGGAAGAAATGCGTGCCATATCCGACGAGCTGGGATTATAGAAAAAGAAAGTTTGTTATGGTTCGGCTGCAGGCTCGATTCCGCGCTGCTGCATCTCGCTTGAGCGAAACGCCAAATAAATTTTTGACATTGTATGGATTAGACACGCTTTCCTCATACAATGCCAAAAATTTGCATGGCTGAACCGTAACAAAATATCTGCAAAACCCCTTGACTTTCCAATTAAAACGTAATAAACTAATTTAGCGTGCACAAAGATACGCTCTTTTTAGTGCACAAATCAAGATAATTACAATTATCTGCAACCCCCTCCCGCAAAGTCGAGAGGAACGAAACAATCATAGGAGGTGAAAAAGAATGCCAACATTTAACCAGTTAGTTAGAAAAGGACGTCAGACTTCTGAGAAGAAATCAACAGCACCAGCACTTCAGAAAGGATACAACTCTCTGCAGAAACGTGCGACTAATGTATCAGCACCACAGAAGAGAGGTGTGTGTACAGCAGTTAAAACAGCTACACCAAAGAAGCCTAACTCAGCTCTGAGAAAAATCGCCAGAGTTCGTCTTTCCAACGGAATCGAAGTAACAAGCTACATCCCAGGAGAAGGACACAACCTTCAGGAACATAGCGTTGTTCTGATTCGTGGAGGAAGAGTTAAGGACCTGCCAGGTACAAGATACCATATCGTCAGAGGTACACTTGATACAGCAGGTGTTGCTAAGAGAAGACAGGCTCGTTCTAAATACGGCGCTAAGAGACCAAAAGACGCAAAATAAATTTTAAACACTTTAGAAATTTAGGGTGAAAATTATTTTGATATTTTGGTGCTTGGCGAAGTTCTTTGAATACAAAGTGAAAGAGCTTCCTTAGCAAGTGTAACTAAACAGTTAAATCGTATCACAAACAGAACTATGATTATCGTACCTTATTGAACATTCAGTTTGATAAGTACAGGTTGCGGATTAGACAAAGCCTGTTCATTCAGGTTTTATTATAGAAGAAGTACCGCTGCCACGAGCACATGCAACACGATTGCCATAGAGAGACACATGTGAGTACCGATGAATTAATCCCGGCAGAGCCCGGAAGAAGTGATTAAGGAGGGAAGGACCGTGCCACGTAAAGGACATACTCAAAAAAGAGATGTATTAGCGGACCCAATATACAACAATAAGGTTGTTACCAAGCTTGTCAACAACATCATGTTAGACGGCAAGAAAGGTGTAGCACAGAGAATTGTGTATAAAGCGTTTGAGAGAGTTGAAGCAAAGTCAGAGAAGCCGGCAGTAGAGGTTTTTGAAGAGGCTATGAACAACATCATGCCAGCACTGGAAGTTAAAGCAAGACGTATCGGTGGAGCAACTTACCAGGTGCCAATCGAAGTAAGAGCAGAGAGAAGACAGGCTCTTGCACTTCGCTGGCTGACATTGTTTTCTCGTAAAAGAGGAGAAAAGACAATGGAAGAAAGACTTGCCAACGAAATACTTGATGCAGCAAACAACACAGGTGCATCAGTGAAAAAGAAAGAAGACATGCACAAGATGGCAGAGGCAAATAAAGCATTTGCTCACTACCGCTTTTAATTAGGAGGAAAAAATCTTGGCTGGAAGAGAATATCCATTAGATAGAACCAGAAATATTGGTATTATGGCTCATATTGATGCCGGTAAAACGACATTGACAGAGCGTATCCTGTATTATACTGGTGTAAACTATAAGATTGGAGATACTCATGAGGGTACTGCTACCATGGACTGGATGGAGCAGGAACAGGAAAGAGGAATCACAATCACTTCGGCTGCTACAACATGTCACTGGACTTTGGAAGAGAAAACAAAACCAAAGACCGGTGCCCTGGAACACCGTATCAATATCATTGATACACCGGGACACGTTGACTTTACTGTAGAAGTTGAGCGTTCACTCAGAGTACTGGATGGTGCCGTAGGCGTGTTCTGTGCTAAGGGTGGTGTTGAACCGCAGTCAGAAAATGTATGGCGTCAGGCCGACACATACAATGTACCAAGAATGGCATTTATCAACAAAATGGACATTTTAGGTGCAGATTTTTATAATGCAGTTGAACAGATTAAGACCAGACTTGGAAAGAATGCAATTTGCATTCAGCTGCCAATCGGTAAAGAAGAAGACTTCAAAGGAATCATTGACCTGATGGAAATGCAGGCTTACATCTATAATGATGAAAAAGGCGATGACATTTCTGTTACAGAGATTCCAGAAGATATGAAGGATGATGCAGAACTTTACCGTACAGAACTGGTTGAGAAAATCTGTGAATTAGATGATGATTTGATGATGGAATACCTGGAGGGTGAGGAACCTTCTGTTGATGCACTTAAAGCAGCTTTGAGAAAAGGTACTTGTGAGTGTACAGCTATTCCTGTATGCTGTGGTACAGCTTACAGAAACAAGGGTGTTCAGAAGTTGTTGGATGCAGTTATCGAATACATGCCGGCTCCAACTGATATTCCTCCAATTGATGGGGTGGATATGGACGGAAATGAGACAGTTAGACATTCTTCTGATGAAGAGCCGTTCTCAGCTCTGGCATTTAAGATTATGACAGACCCATTCGTAGGTAAGCTCGCTTACTTCAGAGTATATTCAGGATCTGTAAATTCAGGTTCTTACGTTCTGAATGCAACAAAAGGCAAGAAAGAGCGTGTTGGACGTATCCTTCAGATGCACGCCAACAAGAGACAGGAACTGGATAAGGTTTATGCTGGAGATATCGCGGCAGCTATCGGATTTAAGTTCACCACAACAGGTGATACAATCTGTGACGAGCAGCATCCGGTAATCCTGGAGTCCATGGAATTCCCAGAGCCGGTTATTGAGCTGGCGATTGAGCCTAAGACAAAAGCGTCTCAGGGTAAATTGGGTGAATCTCTTGCAAAACTTGCAGAAGAAGATCCTACATTCCGTGCACACACAGACAAAGAGACAGGACAGACAATCATCGCAGGTATGGGTGAGCTCCATCTGGAGATTATCGTAGACAGACTTCTGCGTGAATTTAAAGTAGAGGCTAACGTAGGTGCACCTCAGGTTGCTTACAAAGAGTCCTTCACAAAACCTGTTGATGTAGACAGCAAATATGCAAAACAGTCTGGTGGACGTGGACAGTATGGACATTGTAAGGTTAAATTTGAGCCAATGGATGTCAATGGCGAAGAAATATACAAATTCGACTCTGCTGTAGTCGGCGGATCTATTCCAAAAGAATACATTCCGGCAGTAGGTCAGGGTATCGAAGAGGCTATGAAAGCCGGTATTCTTGGCGGATTCCCGGTAGTTGGTGTTCACGCTACTGTATACGATGGTTCTTACCATGAAGTCGATTCAAGTGAAATGGCATTCCACATTGCAGGATCTCTGGCATTCAAAGATGCGATGAGAAAAGCTTCCGCTGTACTTCTTGAGCCAATCATGAAGGTAGAGGTAACAATGCCTGAGGAATACATGGGAGATATCATCGGTGATATCAACTCACGCCGTGGACGTATCGAGGGAATGGATGATTTAGGCGGCGGTAAGATTGTACGCGCATTTGTACCATTGTCTGAGATGTTTGGATATTCCACAGATTTACGTTCCAGAACTCAGGGACGTGGTAACTACTCAATGTTCTTTGAGAGCTATGAGCCAGTGCCGAAGTCTGTACAGGAAAAAGTATTGTCCAACAAAAATGCCTAAATATCAGAAAAGAACTTGAAAAATATAGGATTATGAAATATAATCAGAGATAGCCGAGTAAAAGCGAAAACCAATAAGATGCCTGTAAACAGGCGATATAATTAAGGAGGATTATTCAAAATGGCAAAAGCTAAATTTGAAAGAAACAAACCACATGCTAATATTGGTACTATTGGACACGTTGACCATGGTAAAACAACATTAACAGCTGCTATTACAAAGACACTTTCTACTAGAGTTGCAGGAAACGCAGCAGTTGATTTCGACAAGATTGATAAGGCTCCAGAGGAGAGAGAACGTGGAATCACAATTTCTACATCTCACGTAGAGTATGAAACAGAGAAACGTCACTATGCACACGTTGACTGCCCAGGACATGCCGATTATGTAAAGAACATGATCACAGGTGCTGCTCAGATGGACGGAGCTATCCTCGTAGTAGCTGCTACAGACGGTGTTATGGCTCAGACAAAAGAGCATATCCTTCTGTCTCGTCAGGTAGGTGTACCTTACATCGTTGTTTTCATGAACAAATGTGACATGGTAGACGACGAAGAACTTCTTGAATTGGTAGAAATGGAAATCCGTGAACTCCTGAGCGAATATGAGTTCCCAGGAGATGACACTCCAGTTGTCCAGGGATCAGCTCTTAAAGCTCTTGAAGATCCTACAGGAGAATGGGGAGACAAAATCATGGAGCTTATGGACGCTGTTGATAGCTGGATTCCAGACCCAGAGCGTGACACAGATAAGCCATTCCTTATGCCTGTAGAGGACGTATTCTCTATTACAGGACGTGGTACAGTTGCTACAGGTAGAGTAGAGCGTGGAACACTTCACGTATCTGACGAAATCGAAATCATCGGTATTCACGAAGACATCAAGAAAACTGTTGTAACAGGTATCGAGATGTTCCGTAAACTTCTTGATGAGGCACAGGCTGGAGATAACATCGGAGCTTCTGCTTCGTGGTGTTCAGAGAACTGAAATCGAAAGAGGTCAGGTTCTGATTAAACCAGGTACAGTACAATGCCACAAGAAATTTACAGCTCAGGTTTACGTTCTGACAAAAGATGAAGGTGGACGTCATACACCATTCTTCAACAACTACAGACCACAGTTCTACTTCAGAACAACAGACGTAACAGGTGTTTGCGATTTGCCAGAAGGCGTTGAGATGTGCATGCCTGGAGATAACGTTGAGATGACAATCGAACTGATTCACCCAATCGCTATGGAAGAGGGTCTTGGATTCGCTATCCGTGAGGGTGGACGTACAGTTGGATCAGGAAAAGTTGCTAAGATTATCGAATAATCTATCCGCAGTGAACTGAATATAATCACAAATATTACCGCAGTCCCTTTGTATAAAGGGGCTGCGGATTTTTGTTTTTTACACACTTTATACTATTGGACTGTAGATTAAATTTTTCTGAAAGACAGGTCAATATTTTAATTTGGCAAAGGTGTTTTCTTGTGATAATATACTAGATACAAGGGAAGCTATAATTCGGAAGTGCAAACTGATGGCATAAAAGCATGGAGGAGAAGCATGAAAATTTTAAATTTTGGTTCATTGAATTATGATTATGTATATCAGGTGGATCATATAATGATGCCTGGGGAGACGCAGACAGCATCCAGCCTGCAAACCTTTTGCGGGGGAAAAGGTTTGAATCAGTCTATAGCGCTTGCCAGAGCGGGTGTTGCTGTGTATCATGCGGGCACTGTTGGTGAGGATGGCAAAATGCTGTTGGATGTATGTACTGAGAACGGTCTGGATATATCTTATATACGGGAAATAAAAGGAAAGTCAGGTCACACCATTATTCAGCTGGATAAAAATGTACAGAACAGTATACTTCTGCATGGAGGGGCAAATAGGGAACAATCCGAGAGAACATATAGATGAGGTTCTGTCTGGCTTTGGCGAAGGAGATATCCTGCTTTTGCAAAATGAAGTGAATTTTCTGGATTATATAATTGACAGGGCACACGAAAAAGGAATAGTAATCATATTAAATCCATCCCCCTTTGATAGTTATCTGGATTTATGCGATATGTCTAAAGTGTCCATATTTCTTTTGAATGAGGTGGAAGGGGCACAGCTCGCGAAAGCAGAAGAACCGGAGACCATTTTGAGTGTGATGAAAGAAAAATACCCGGGGGCAGCAGTAGTGCTGACACTGGGGAAACTTGGAGCAATCTACCAGGACGGGGATGGGCGGATAAAGCAGGGGAGTTTTCCGGTTGCGGCGGTAGACACTACGGCTGCGGGGGACACTTTTACGGGATATTTTGTTGCCGGAAAGATTAAGGGAATGCCTCCTGAAGAAATTTTGAAAATGTGTGCTGCCGCGGCGGGGATAGCGGTATCCAGAAATGGAGCCACGGCATCTATTCCATCCTTACGAGAGGTGGAAAAATATATGGCGGAAATGGGAACATAAATGCCCATTTCCTTTTTCACTTTTATATTCCGAAAAGATAAGAAAATGCGGCAAAAATTTCTTTTTTTATCTGTTCAGAATCCAGACCTGGATTTTGACATTTGAGCTTCCAATTTATATTTGCAGTAGCTTACACTCATTTCATTTAACATAATCACATTATCTTCTGTCACAGCTGTATTTTCAGGAATAATGGTGCGCAGCAGGTACAGCGAACGTTCCATAATATTCTTTCCGAAATACATAGCTTCAATGTCTTTTGAAAACTGTTCCCGCTCTTCCGGAAATATCTCATAATACATCACGATAATATCATAGAGGTTTTCACTTTCTTTCCCAAAAAAGAAATTATAAAATGTCAGCGGTTTTCTGAGCACCGCGGTAAGAAAAAGATTCCAGATACTGATAAAATTATCCAGGGGTGCCCTCTTTTTCCTGCTCAAAATGTGAAGGGAGTGGCTGTATTGTGTAAAATATTTCATAGATGCCAGAAGAAGAAGCTGGTCTAAATCTTTGAAATATAAATAAATAGTAGAATTATGAAAACCGGCTCTTTCGGCAATTTTCCTGATAGAGATTTTGGGAAAAGACTCCTGCTCTAATAATTCCATAGTGGCGTTGATAAACCGGATACGGTTTGCATTTTTGGTTGCTTCATTATCTACATTATTTGAGGACATAATTCTTATAGATTCCTTTCAAAATTAACCTTAACTGATTTGGTATGCGTCATGTTATTTCTTGCTATAATTCTACCATTTAACTGCAAAAAATCAAGAATATTTGTCGAAATAAAAAGAATCCCTGTGAAAATTGGATATAGTTATTTAATAATGAAATATTATTATAGTTAATTGTTATAAATATGACTTGACAATAAGCACGCTTATTGCTAATATGTATTGTATAATATTTAACAAAAGCGCGCTTGTTAAGTAAGATATTTGGTAAAAATGACGCATTGGTATAGTCCAACTAAAAGGAGGAAGTCATGAAGCTGGAAATTGGTAATTTCTATGTGAAGGATATTGTATTTGGCGGGCAGCTGTCATACAGTGACGGTGTGCTCACCATCAATAAGGAAGAGGCGCTTAAATTTATTTGTGAGGATGACCGTATTACAGAGGCAGAGCTTTACATCGCAAAACCAGGGGATAAGATTCGTATGTGCCCTGTGAAAGAAGCAATTGAGCCGAGAACCCGTCTGGACGGAAGAAGTTTATTTCCGGGATACATCGGTGATTTGGCACCGGCGGGGAATGGTGTCACTTACGCTTTAAAGAACTGCAGTGTACTGGTAGTGGGAAAACATTGGGGAGGTTTTCAGGACGGTGTAATCGACATGAGCGGGGAGGGCCAGAAATATACATACTTCGGCCAGCTAAACAACATTGTGCTGGTTGCCGATACAAATGAAAATTTTGAAAAACATGAGCAGCAGAAGAAAAATGATGCACTCAGAAGAGCGGGACATAAGCTTGCAGAGTTTATCGGTGCGTGTCTGAAAGAACTGACACCCGAAGAAACAGAAGTTTATGAATCTGAGCCGATGATTAAACGCCGGGAAGACGTTGAAAAACTGCCTTCTGTTGTTTATGTAATGCAGCCCCAGTCTCAGATGGAGGCGTCAGGCTACAACGATTTAGTGTATGGATGGGATATGAACCATATGGTGCCTACTGTTATGAATCCAAATGAGATTTTGGACGGCGCTGTTGTGTCAGGAAGCTTTATGCCTGTTTCTTCTAAGTGGTCAACGTATGACTTCCAGAACTGTCCGAACATCAAGGCTCTTTACAGAGAGCATGGCAGGACCATTAACTTCCTTGGCGTAATTATGTCAAACTTGAATGTTGCATTGGAAGAGAAAGAAAGAGCGGCACAATTCGTAGCACAGATTGCCAATACACTTGGCGCTGATGCTGCTGTAGTGGCGGAAGAAGGTTACGGAAACCCGGATGCAGACTTTGTGGGATGCATCGTAGCTCTGGAAGATGCGGGAGTTAAGACGGTGGGAGTGACAAATGAGTGTACAGGAAGAGATGGACAGTCCCAGCCTCTTGTAACTTTGGATGTAAAATGCGATGCAATCGTATCCTGCGGAAATGTTTCACAGTTGATAGAACTTCCTCCTATGGAAACCGTTCTCGGTGAATTACAGGCTTTGGCGAGAGACGGACTCTCAGGCGGCTGGGCGAGTGATGAGATTTTGGGGGCATCAGTCAGAGAAGACGGTTCTATTATTATGGAAAACAATTCAATGTTCTGCGGCGACCAGGTTTGCGGATGGTCTCCGAAAACAATGAAAGAATTCTAAGGGAGGAGAAATCATGAAAAAAGCAATTGTATATTTAAATCAATTCTTCGGTCAGGTTGGCGGAGAAGACCAGGCGGGGATTGAGCCTCAGATTCACGAGGGGCAGATTGGTCCGGCAATGCAGTTTGACAAACTTCTGGATGCGGAGGTCACTCACACAATTATCTGCGGAGACAACTATATGGGGTCGAACACAGAGGCAGCTATTGCTACAATCATGGGTATGCTGGAAGATAAAGAGTTTGATATTTTCCTTGCAGGACCGGCATTCCAGGCAGGGCGCTACGGGGTAGCCTGCGGTACAATTTGTAAGGCCGTAAAAGAAAAGTTTGGTGTTCCGGTTGTAACTTCTATCAACGAGGAGAATCCCGGAGCAGAGATGTTCAAAAAGGATATGTACATATTGAGAGGCGGAAACATTGCTTCCAAGATGCGCAAGGACGTAGCTGCTATGGTGGCGGTTGCCAATAAATTGTTAAATGGCGAGCCAGTAGGCAGTGCGGAGGAAGAAGGATACTTCCCGAGAGGAATCCGCCGCCAGGTGTGGCGCGCGGATGCAAAGCCGGCTTCTGAGCGCATGATTGATATGCTGCTTAAGAAAGTAAGCGGGGAGCCTTTTGAGACAGAGCTTCCGATTCCGAAGATGGACAGAGTTCCAATTGCTGCTCCGGTAAAAGATTTGAAGACAGCAAAAATCGCTCTGCTGACCACAGGCGGTATTGTACCTGTAGACAATCCGGACCGTATTCAGTCCGCATCAGCCACGCGCTGGGGCAGATATGACATCTCTAAGATGGATGCATTGAAAGCAGGGGAATTTAAGACAATCCATGCAGGGTTTGACCCTGCAGCAGCCGACGCAGACCCCAATGTTATCACTCCCATAGATGCACTGAAAGTGCTGGAAAAGGAGGAAATTTTCGGAAGCCTGCACCCATATTTCTATTCCACAGTTGGAACAGGAACAACCCAGGCAGAGGCACAGAGAATGGCTCAGGAGATGATTCCATTTTTGAGGGAAGACCATGTAGACGCTTGTATTATGGTTGCCACATGAGGCACCTGTACTCGTTGCGGTGCAACGATGGTGAAAGAAATTGAGAAGGCTGGTTTCCCAATTGTACTGATGTGTAATCTCATCCCTGTGGCAAAAACAGTTGGTGCCAACAGAATCGTTCCAACAATCTCTATCCCTTATCCTCTGGGTGATCCCGGAACTACCAAAGAAGAGCAGTGGAAACTGCGCTATCACAGGACAAAAGTGGCTTTGGAAAGTCTAACAACTGATATTCAGGAACAGACCGTATTCCGTGTTTAATCCGGCAGATGAGAGAAGGGGGCAAAAAGATGGATAAAAAGAAACCAGATAATTTTGTATTTTATGTGTCATTAGTACTTACAGGGATTGTGGCTATCTGGGCGGTAGCCGGTAATGCAAGTTTTTCTAAGGTATCTGATATTGTTTTTGCTTTTTTAACAAAGGATTTTGGATGGTTATATCTTCTGGCAATGACGTTTTTTGTAATATTTGCCATAGGAATTGCACTGAGTAAATATGGAAAAGTCCGGCTTGGCCCGGATGATTCCAGACCGGAATATAAGACAACATCCTGGTTTGCAATGCTCTTTGGGGCAGGCATGGGAGTAGGGCTGGTATTCTGGGGAGTGGCAGAACCCATTTCTCATTATATCGGGCCAAAGGCAGGTATTGACCCGGCGTCCCCGGAGGCAGCCGATTTTGCTATGAGGGCTTCCTTTATGCACTGGGGAATCCACCCCTGGGCGGGCTATGCAATCATTGGTCTTGCCTTAGGATATTTCCAGTTCAGAAAAAATAAGCCAGGTCTGATAAGCGTTCTCTTTGAGCCGCTGATTGGTGAAAAGGGTGTGAAAGGCCCAATTGGAAAGATTGTAGATGTGCTTGCGGTGTTTGCCACGGTGGCAGGTATTGTAACCTCCCTTGGTCTGGGAGTACTTCAGATTAACAGCGGCTTCAATTATTTGTTTGGTATTCCCACAACACTAGTTATTCAGATTATCATTATTGCTGTCATTTCAGTTATCTATATCTGGTCTGCAGTATCTGGCATTGAGAAGGGCATTAAGCTTATATCAGATGCCAACCTTTACATAGCATTTATATTGATGATTGCCGTAGTTCTGGTAGGACCGAGACTGGAGATAGTGAACAACTTTATTAACGGTATGGGACAGTATCTGGGAAATTTTGCTCAGGACAGTCTGGGAATCAGCTCATATGGGGATAACTCATGGGTTGAGGCGTGGAGAATCTTCTATTGGGCATGGTGGATTGCCTGGGCTCCATTCGTTGGAATTTTTATTGCACGAATTTCAAGAGGAAGAACAATCAGGGAATTTGTTATGGGTGTTGTAATCGCACCCAGCCTTGGCTCTATCGTATGGTTTGCGATTTTCGGTTCTCTCGGACTTCACCTTGCAGATAACGGGGAATTGTCCATAGAGACATTGAAACAAGTGGCGGCAGTGCCGGAGACAGGTCTGTTTGTTGTCATGCAGAAATACCCGCTGGGTGTGGCATTATCCGTAATTGCACTGGTATTGTTGTGTACATTCTTCATTACCTCGGCAAACTCAGGTACGTTCGTATTGTCAATGCTGACGTCAGAGGGCAATTTGAATCCGGGGAATGGCAAGAAAATATTGTGGGGAGTTATCCAGTCTATAACAGCAGTCGGCCTGCTGATTGCGGGAGGATTGAAACCACTTCAGACAATATCCATTGTAGCGGCCTTTCCATTTATATTTATTATGATATTTGCTTGCGTCTCGCTTGTGAAAGTGCTGAAGACTGAAAAGCTATAGAAAGGTTAAGAGGGATAAGGATGAGTAAGATTTATGATGTAGCGATATTGGGAGGGGGTCCGGCAGGGTTATCTGCCGGGCTGTACGCAGGCAGAAGCCGTCTTTCCACCCTGATTATAGAAAAGGGCCAGGACGGCGGACAGATAGCCATTACAGACGAGATTGAGAACTATCCAGGCCAGGTGCTGGAAGGCGAGTCCGGCCCGTCCCTGACAGCAAGAATGACAGCGCAGTCGGAAAAGTTTGGAGTAGAGCGGGTATCAGACACAATCAAGGATGTTTCACTGGATGGCGAAATCAAGGTTTTGAAAGGTGAGGGTGGAGAATATCAGGCGAAGAACGTGATTATCGCAACAGGTGCCCACCCAAGACCGATCGGATGCAAAGGTGAGAAGGAGTACATGGGAAAAGGTGTTTCCTACTGTGCAACCTGCGACGCAAACTTCTTTGAAGACCTGGAGGTTTATGTGGTGGGCGGCGGGGATTCCGCGGTGGAAGAAGCCATGTATCTCACAAAGTTTGCCAGAAAGGTAACGCTGATTCACAGGCGGGATGAGCTGCGCGCTGCAAAATCCATACAGGAGAAAGCATTTGCAAACCCCAAGATGAACTTTATGTGGGACAGTGTTGTGGAAGAGCTTTACGGGAATGAGATTTTGGAAGGCATGATTGTAAAAAATGTAAAGACCGGGGAGACAACCACAATAGAGGCTGACCCGGAGGACGGAATATTTGGACTTTTTGGATTTATCGGGACGGTACCTAACACGACCATCTTCGACGACATCATCGACATGGACAGAGGGTACATTAAGACTGACGAGGATATGCATACCAATATTCCGGGAGTTTATGCGGCAGGTGATGTAAGAGTCAAGAGCCTGAGACAGGTGGTCACAGCAGCGGCGGACGGAGCCATCGCGGCAGTACAGGTAGAGAGAAGTCTGTCTGATTATTTCTAGAAATGTAAGTGAAATAAAGATTTTAAGAGTTGAAAAAGATAAAGAAAAGGAGGATATAACAAATGACAGAGCTGGATAAGACAAACTTTGAGCAGGAAGTATTACAGGAAACAGGCTATGTATTTGTAGATTTCTACGGTGACGGATGCGTTCCATGCCAGGCATTGATGCCCAAAGTACACGAATTTGCGGAAACCTATGGTGACAAGATGAAATTTACCGCATTGAACACCACAAAAGCCCGCCGCCTTGCAATTTCACAGAAAATACTGGGACTCCCGGTGATGGCTGTTTATAAAGGCGGGGAAAAAATCGACGAGGTAGTGAAAGAAGACGCTACCCCTGAGAGCATTGAAGCGATGATACGGAAGTACGTTTCCTTATCATAAAGTCAACAAGGACTCATGTTTAAGTGTGGTGGAAAATCTGTATTTTTCACCCTTTCATGTGAGAAAGGAGAAAGGAATTATGGCTATTCTGGAAGGAAAGAAAGCAATCATCATCGGTGACCGTGATGGTATTCCGGGACCGGCAATTGCTGAATGTGTAAAGACAGCCGGTGCTGAGATTGTATTTTCATCTACCGAATGCTTCGTGTGAACAAGCGCAGGAGCAATGGATCTTGAAAATCAGAAGAGGGTAAAAGAATTTGCGGAGGAATATGGTGCAGAGAATTTAGTAGTTGTACTTGGCGCCGCAGAGGGTGAAGCTGCAGGACTTGCGGCTGAAACCGTAACAGCAGGAGACCCTACTTTTGCAGGTCCGTTGACAGGAGTCCAGCTTGGGCTTCAAGTATATCACGTGTGTGAGCCTGAAATGAAAGAAGAATTTGACGAAGCAGTTTATGACGAACAAGTAAGTATGATGGAAATGGTACTTGACCTGGATGATATTGTTCAGGAAATGTCGTCCGTCAGAGATGAGTATTGTAAATTCTAAGTAACAAGTAAAGAAAGGGCAGGTCCTGTGCAGCCCATAAGGGCCTGTCCTTTTTATTCTATCGCAGGGAAGTATGCCCTGTGGCAGAATAAACACGACACAGAAAGGTGGATACCCAATGAATAGTGTAATCAAAGGAGCAAGCTATGTGTTAGTACATACTCCAAGTATGATTTTATATAATGGAACAACTCAGACAACAGAGAAGATTGTGAATCCTGAGTCCGAATATCTCAAGGCAATACCTGAAAATCTGCGTTCTTACGAGGAGGCGGCTGCCTACTGGCCAAATCAGACTTATATCGGCAATGCGCACCCGGATGAACTGGCTCAGGTGGAATTCCCGTGGTATGACAAGAAAAAAGAGAACAGCAGCCGTTATGGAAAATATGGCGAGATTATGCCGGAGGAAGAGTTTTTGATTTTGGTTCAGGCCTGTGATGTTTTTGAGGTAGTAAGGCTGGAAAAGGGATTTGTAAGCAGATACAGAAATGCCTTTGCAGAAAATCCTGTTATATCGGATGATATTGCAGAAAGGATTCACGAAGGTGTTGGACAGGAAGAAATTGAGCGTTTTGTAAATGAGGAACATGCAGAGGGCTTATATTTTGAGGGGAAACTGGTTGGATGTGTAAAGAAAGCACATGACATTGACACAAACCTGTCTGCACATATCATGCATGAAAACCTGATGAGCAAGGCATCCAGCGTACTTGCGCTGCTCTACGCAGTCCGCAATGCGGGAATTGAAAAATCTGAGGTGGAGTATGTGATTGACTGCGCGGAAGAGGCCTGCGGTGATATGAACCAGAGGGGCGGCGGAAACTTTGCAAAGGCAGCGGCGGAGATTGCAGGGTTTGTGAAAGCTTCAGGTTCTGACACAAGGGGATTCTGTGCGGCTCCGGTTCACGCAATGATTGAGGCGGCGGCGCTGGTGAAAGCAGGGGCTTATAAGACAGTGGTTGTCACATCCGGAGGATGCACCGCCAAACTGGGAATGAATGGAAAAGACCACATTAAGAAGGGGCTTCCCGTTTTGGAGGACTGTCTGGGCGGTTTTGCAGTTGTAATTACTGAGAATGACGGGGTAAATCCTGAAATTGATTTGAGCATGCTGGGACGACACGCGGTAGGAACAGGCTCCGCCCCCCAGGCTGTCATGGAAAGTCTTGTGGCTCAGCCCCTTGACAGAGCCGGGCTTAAAATTACAGACATTGATAAATATTCTCCTGAAATGCAGAACCCAGACATAACCAAACCAGCGGGAGCAGGGGATGTACCTCTCTCCAACTATAAGATGATTGCGGCATTTGCGGTGAAGAGAGGTGAGCTTGACAAAAAAGAACTTGCGGCATTCACCACAGAGCATGGACTCATGGGCTGGGCGCCCACACAGGGTCACATTCCCTCCGGCGTGCCCTACATTGGTTTTGCCTGTGAAGATATCAAAGAAAGTAAGATTAGAAATGCCATGATTATTGGAAAGGGAAGTCTCTTCCTGGGTCGTATGACAAACCTGTTTGACGGTGTATCTTTTGTCATTCATGGAAACACAGCGGCGGAGGAAAAAGCTTCCGCAGGAGTGTCAGAGGAGGAAGTAAAGACACTTATCGCTAAGACAATGAGAGATTTTGCTGCTGCTCTGCTGGCAGAGTAAGGAGTGTGCTATGGCAAATAATATGGAAAAAATGATTGCTGCTGCATTTGAAGAAATAGCAGTGGGCCTGGAGACAGGCAGTTTTGGGAAAAGACCGAAAATCGCACTTACAGGCATTGGCAGTGAACATGGCGAGGAGGCTGTGATGGAAGCGGCAATTGCGGCATCCAGAGAAGGTGTTGATGTGTATTATATCGGCACACTGGAAGCGGAAGGTGTTAATACAGTAAAAGTATCCGATGCAAAAGAGTGTCACAGTAAGATGGAAGAACTTCTAAGAAGCGGGCAAGCAGACGGGGTTGTTACCATGCACTATCCATTCCCCATAGGGGTGGCTACTGTGGGGCGGGCGGTGACTCCTGCAAAGGGCAAAGAAATGTATGTGGCGACCACCACAGGAACTTCCAGTGCAGATAACGTGGAGGCAATGATTAAGAATGCTGTTTATGGAATCATCGCGGCGAAGGTCTGCGGGAATGCAAATCCTACCGTGGGAATTTTAAATGTGGATGGCGCGCGCCAGACAGAAATTGCCCTGAAAAAGCTGAAAGAGAACGGATATGATATTTCCTTTGCGGAGTCCGCAAGGGAGGACGGCGGCTGTGTTATGAGGGGAAATGATATCCTCCAGGGGACACCGGATATCATGGTGTGTGATTCTCTCACCGGAAATCTTCTGATGAAAATGCTGTCCTCCTACACAACAGGCGGAAACTATGAGGCGTCAGGCTGCGGCTATGGACCGGGAATCGGAGAAGGCTGTGAGCAGTTGGTTATGATTGTATCAAGGGCATCCGGCGCTCCGGTTATCGCGGGCGCTGTCCGCTATGCGGCGCAGTTGGTAAAGGGGAAAGTATTTGATGTAGCCGCGAAAGAATTTGAGGCCGCAAATAAAGCCGGACTGAAAGAACTTCTGGAGGAGAGAAAAACAGCGGAAAAAGGCTCCCCGGAGAAGAAAGCGGCCGCCGCACCGCCAAAAGAAGTTGTCACAGCGCAGATTTCCGGCATTGAGATTATGGATTTGGAGGACGGCGTAAAAGCATTGTGGGCGGCAGGCATCTATGCGGAGAGCGGAATGGGATGCACGGGACCGATTATTCTTGTTTCCGAGGCAAACTGTGATAAGGCGAAGGAAAGTCTGAAAAAAGCCGGATATATTCAATAAAGCATACTGTTTGAGCGGTTCAGGTTTAATCAGGTATAAATGTGAAAATGTAAGGAGGGAAAGTCAGTTGGCAGCATTAACCGGATGGACACGCCAGGTTCCTCAGGTGTGGGAAGAAATAGAGCGGACCGGAAGCTACAGGGTGAAGGAGGAGTATATCAGAATTAAAAATGATACCATTTCTGATTACTATTTAAAACTATACCAGTGGTATACCCAGAAAAGCAGGGCTTATATTGAAATTCCAAAAGATGCACAGTATCCAATCTGGTTTTCCCTCTCAGAGGATTTCAGACTTCAGAAGGTTCCCGATACGGTGACTATGAGGGTACAAATTCCCGAGGAGAGTGTACTGGTGATTGATATGGAGAAATGGGATTACCGGGGGAACCTCATGTATGTGCCTGTAGACCAGAAGGACAGGGATGAGTTTGAGAGAAAGCTGGCCCGGTATGGGATTGCCGATGAAACGGCATTGGCGGAGTCTGCAAAGGGAAATTACTACCCACTCTTGAAAAAGAAGGTAATAGATAGCTGGGAGCGTATTTTCACCATGCCTCCAAATGTCCTGGAGAAAGGGTTTGCCACAACCTGGGAGATAAAAAAGGAGTGGGTGAAGGAGGTCGTGTTCAATGAAGAGTAAAGAAAAAATCGTGATGTGGACCGGACAGCAGGATATTGTCATGAAAACTCTGAATGAAACCGGATGGTATGTGGTCAAACGCAGCTATGTGGAACAGAAGTACAAAGAAACTGCATGGATTTTTCAGGAGGCGTACCAGTATCTTGCCCAGTGTACAGCAGGCTTGCTCACAAGGCCCATGGAGGCGGAAAGCCCTGTGTGGGTTTATAAATATGCGCATCAAATTTATGGCGGGGAGGGAACGACTTATCTGGAGCTGGAGATTCCCCGGAATCAGGTGATTATCTTTGACATGAGAAAATGGAACCGGATTTTAAATTTAGATTTTGTGGGAAAGACGCAGCAGGAAGAGGAAGAATTTCAAAAATGGCTGGAAAAACGAGGAATCCGTGACAATCTGGCTGTCTTTTCCACCTCCTTTTATCCTGTGGAAAAGCAGGAAATCAAAAAGAGCTGGAGAAACCTGCTGGAGATACCTGTCAGGGAAGAGGAGTATATCCAGGGAATGACATGGGAATTAAAGAAGGAATGGATAAAAAAAGCATGTAAATAGGTTCGTGAAAAATCCTCCGGTAAGATGGTCTGCAGCCGCCTTATTGGAGGATTTTTTTACGCTTATTTATTTTGATTTGGCCTCATAGGATGCTTTTGCGTCCCGAATCAGTATGTTGAATTTGTCTGCCTGCCAGGCAGCTCTTCCGGTAAACAGACCGTCAATGGAGGGCTGTACAATTAATCCATTGGCATTGCCCGGGTTGACACTCCCTCCGTACAATACAGGGATATCCTTTCTAGAATCCCCGAATATCTCAAGAAGTGCCTCTTTAATCACTTTGTGCATTTCTTCTGCATAATCTGCGGAAGCGGGGGTTCCGTTGACGCCGATGGACCATACCGGCTCATAGGCAACCCATATATTCCCGGTCTGTGAGACCGGTACATCATGGAAGCCCACCTTTAACTGCATGCGCAGAATCTCAGCACTGATGCCAAAATCTTTCTGCGATGCGGTCTCACCGATACACAGAAGTGCGGTGAATCCGTGGCTGAGGGCGGCTTTTACCTTTTTATTTTCTTCCTCATCAGTCTCGCCAAATACATGCCGTCTCTCAGAATGCCCAATCATCACAAGGTCGATTCCCATTTCTTTCAGCATAAGCGGAGAAATCTCCCCAGTAAATTGCCCCTCATCCTCCCAGCACATATTTTGAGCGCCGATTTTCACATAGCTGCGGTCTACATTTTTTGAAGCACTTTCCAGAGCAGTATAAGAAGGGATAATAAACAGTTCTATTTCTTCACGGCTGATATCCTTTGTAAAGGACACCAGATCCTGAAGATAAGCCACAGTGTCCTGGATATTCTTATACATTTTCAGGTTACTTCCAAAATACAATTTTTTCTGCATAGTATCCTCCTGTTTGTGTAACCAAGACCTGGTATTTTACAGTCTCAACTTAGGGCTATAAAAGTTTAGCTATCTTTTTGCCTAACATGTCAGGCGTTTCCGTTGGGGCATAGCGCCCGATTACATTCCCCTCCCGGTCTGCCAAAAACTTTGTGAAATTCCATTTGATTTTTTCACCCATAAGACCGCCCTTTTGCTTTTTTAAAAAGGTATACAATGGAGATTCGTCAGCTCCGTTTACATTAATTTTTGCAAAACGGGGAAAAGTAGTCCCATAGCGCAGGGTACAAAAAGAATTAATTTCTTCAATGGCTCCGGGTGCCTGTCCGGCAAATTGATTGCAGGGGAAGTCCAAAATCTCAAAACCCTGGTCCTTATACTTTTCATAGAGATTCTGCAGGCCTTCATATTGGGGAGTGAACCCGCAGCCTGTTGCGGTGTTTACAATCAACAGTACCTTGCCTTTGTATTCATTTAGAGAGATATCTTTGTTATCCATTGTTTTTACAGTAATATCATAAAGTGACATGACTAATCTCCTCCGCCGGATGTTCTATCTCCGGTTCATCAAAATTGATAAATGCAGCCAGGTATCCGGCACATTTCCTAATAATTTTATTTTGCGTGTTTTCTCTGAAAATGTCAAGTAAAATGGCGGGTTTGGCAAACATAAGCCGGAGGACATATTGGGCTGGCTGCTGTGCATGTTTAAATCATAATTGGTAAGTTTTAAGGATTGACAATGTGAAAGAAAAAGAGGTATATTTATAATATATTGTAACCGGTTACAATAACGGCCGGTGTAAATGAAAAACACAGAAAATAAAATGTAAGGAGGAAGAAAATGAAAAAAATATCCCCGTCAATGATGTGTGTAGAGATTGACAAACTGAAAGAGTATTTGAAGATATTTGAGGAGGAAGGTATAGAATACCTTCATATTGATATTATGGATGGTGAGTATGTACCTAACTACACTCTGGGAACAGACTATGTAAAACAACTCCGAAAGCTGACAAACATTCCTTTGGATGTACATTTGATGATTAATAACCCGGAGAGAAAAATTGAGTGGTTTGATTTTCAGGAGGGAGAGTATGTGGCAGTTCACCCTGAGAGCACTCAGCATCTGCAAAAGGCTCTTCAGACTATAAAAGCTGCGGGAGCCAGGACAATGGTTGCAATCAACCCGGCGACCAGAGTGGAGAGTCTGAAATATGTCCTGGATGACATGGATGCCCTCCTTGTTATGACTGTAAATCCGGGATTTGCCGGACAGAAGGCGATTCCCCAGGCCATTCAGAAGATAGAGGACTGCAGGAAATATCTGGACGCAGAGGGATATTCCAATATTGAAATTGCGGTGGACGGCAATGTAAGTTATGAGCTGGCAGGAGAAATGTCCCAAAAACATGCGGATATATTTGTTGCAGGCAGTTCAAGCTTCTTAAATGGAATAGATGGAGTGCAGGAGGGAATCGCAGACTGCGCAAAATAATCGGTTAGAGAGTTCAGTCACAGAGATTGAGTGGAGGAAAATGAAAATGCCTAAGCAATTTACCATTAATGATATTGCCAGAGAAGCGGGCGTTTCCAAGGCCACAGTGTCGCGGGTACTCAATGGGTCCGTTTCGGTTAAGCAGCAGACAAAAGAGCGGATTTTGGAAATCATGGAAAAGAGAAACTTTTCCCCGTCGGCGGCAGCGCGGGATTTATCAAGGCAGCATTCCAACACTATCGGCGTAATCATTCCTGAGGTCGATAATCCCTTCTTTGGGGAAATACTCAGAGGGATTACGGAGATTGCCGATGAGAGCAATTATATGTTAATCTGCTGTAATTCAGATGATAATGCCGAGAAGGATAAAAAAGCACTGCTGATGTTGAAAGAGCACAGGGTGCGGGGGCTGATTTATACTCCGGCGGTAGATTACGCGACGAAGGAACAGCAGATTACAATCAATAAGCTTCTGAAAGAGTTAAATACACCGGTTGTCATTATGGACCGTCAGACGAGCAGTCTGGAGCAGTATGACGGGGTGTTCTTTCATGATGGCCAGGGAATGTATGAAGCCGCGAAAGCGCTGATACAGGCGGGACATACGAGGATAGCTTTTTTAAATGCTACGATGGACAGAGGGCTGGCAAGAGGGCGTTATAAAGGGTACGAAAGGGCGATGAACGAAGCAGGAATACCGGTAGAAAGACGGTATATATTTGAGGGTGATTACCGCATGCCAAAGTCGTACAGCTTTTCACAGAAGCTGCTTGCCATGGAGGACAGGCCGACGGCTGTACTGGGCGGCAATAACAGGACAAGCCTTGGTTTTTTAAAGGCGCTGTATGAGAGAGGCGAGAGTTTATCAGATATTGCCTATATAGGGCTGGATAAGATAGAGGCGCTTGAAATTATCAACAGCAAGTTTAATTACATTGAGAGAGATGGCAACGAGATGGGGCGTCAGGCTATCCGCCTGCTGAATGATAGAATTGGATGTCCTCAGAAGCGTGTGGAACAGATTATTCTGCCATCGGTTCTTAAGATTCAGGAATTATAATTACAGTTCGGGAATGGGACAGGAGGCTATTTATGAAACAACCAAAAATATTGGTAGTGGGCAGTATGAATATGGACCTTTTTATGAAAGGGGCGAATCAGATTCCTAAGTTTGGAGAGTCTGTTTTATGCGACAGCTATGGCTATGCGACGGGAGGAAAAGGCTCGAATCAGGCCATTGCAGCGGCTCTTCAGGGGGCGGATGCCACCATGGTAGGCCGTCTCGGGGCGGATACAAATGGAGATGCCCTTAAAAAGGAGCTGAAGAAGGCAGGAGTGTGTACAGATTATATAGTGACAGATGCAAGCACACAGACAGGGCTGGCGCTGATGCTGCTCAATGAGGACGGACGTTATGTCAGCTATGTGGCTATGGGCGCAAACAGCAGTATTTCAGAGGAGGATGTAAAAGCGGCTCTGGATGCAAACTCTTTTGATATGGTCATCATGCAGTTAGAAATGCCCCTGGAAACGGTATACCGGACTTATGAATTGGCAAGAGAAAAGAATATCCCGGTATTTCTGGATGCGGGGCCGGCGATGAAGATTCCTCTGGAAAGATTAAAGGGACTTTTCATCCTCTCCCCAAATGAGGCGGAGACAGAGGCTTTAACGGGAATTAACCCTGACACGGAGGAAAAAGCAATCCAGGCGGCGAGGGTATTATATGAGGAGGCCAAGCCGAAATATGTTATCTTAAAGCTTGGTTCAAGAGGGGCCCTGCTCTATGACGGAGAGGAAATGGATTTGATTCCATGCTTTAAGGTAAAAGCGGTGGATTCTACTGCGGCAGGAGATACATTTGGGGCAGCTCTCTGCAATCCGTCTGTGTAAAGGCGATGGGGTGAAAGAAGCAATCCGGTTTGCACATGCGGCAGCGGGAATCTGTGTTTCCAGAATGGGCGCACAGGTGTCAATTCCAAAAGAGGAAGAAGTAGAAGAATTTTTATCACAACAAAAATAAAACGGGCAGCAGTTATAGAAAGTATTTATCAGTATGAAAGGAGCAGGATATGAAATTACAATTGGCGCTGGATGATTTGACTTTGGAGGAAGCACTTGAGCTGACTGAGAAAGTACAGGATTATATTGATATTATTGAAATCGGAACTCCTTTTGTGTACCAGGAGGGGATGCGCGCTGTAAAAATATTTAAAGAGCGTTTTCCTGAGAAATCTGTGCTGGCAGATATGAAGATTATGGATGCCGGTTATTATGAGACGGAAGAAGCTCTGAAAGCAGGGGCTGATTATGTGACAGTTCTTGGGGTCACAGATAATCTGACAATCAAAGGCTGTATTGAAGCGGCGGAGAAATACGGCAAGGAAATCGTGGTGGATATGATTTGTGTTCCTGATATGCCGGGACGTATACATGAACTTGAGGAGCTGGGCGCTCATGGGCTGGCAGTGCATGTGGGAACAGACCAGCAGGCAATCGGCCGCAAACCAATTGATGACCTGCGGGTGATGGCAGAACATTGTAAGAAAGCTAAGATTTCAGTGGCAGGGGGAATCAGCGCCGAAACGGCTCCGGAATACGTGGCTTTGAAGCCGGACGTGTTAATTGTGGGAAGTCAGATAACACATGCAGAAGACCCGAAAGAAGCGGCAAAAACAATAAAAAGCAGTATGCTTTCAGCAAAATAAGGCTGTAAGCTGACAGAGGAACAAAGCCAAGAAGATTTAAAGAGTGTGTTTTCGAGAGGAGCAGCAGAATGTCAGAAGCAGTAATGTTAAGAAAAATATTGGAAGAATTGATGGAAAATGTGAAACAGATTCAGCAGGAGGAGCTGGAGAAGTTTGCAGACAATATACAGGCAGCAAAACGTGATTTTTGTAGCAGGAGCAGGGCGTTCCGGGTTTGTGGCGAGAGCGTTTTCCAACCGTCTGATGCATTTGGGGCTGACCGTTTACTTTGTGGGAGAGCCTACCACACCTTCCATCCAGGAGGGGGATTTGCTGATTATTGCATCCGGGTCAGGGGAAACAGGAAGTCTGAAAGTCATGGCAGAGAAAGCCAGAAAGCAGAAAGCGCTGGTAGCTGCGATTACAATCTTTCCCGAATCTTCTGTGGGAAAGATGTCAGATGCGGTGATAAAGGTGCCGGGGATAACACCCAAGAGTGAACTGGAGAATAAAGTCACATCGGTACAGCCCATGGGAAATGCCTTTGAGCAGACAACATGGATTATATTTGACAATGTAATTATGATACTCATGGAGAGACTGGGCAAGACGGAAGAAGAGATGTTCAGACTGCACGCAAATCTTGAGTAACAGGGTTTTTAAAAGAAGTCGAGTATTATTTAAATTATCCGGCATGAAGAGGGCATATCAATCCAGGATTGATATGCTTTTTTTGTTTTTCAAACATTGATGATATCGCTATATTGTGATACACTTTAAGAAAATTGGGGTGAATTAGTATGGAAAGGATGCAGGACAGATGAGAATAGGTATTGGAAATGACCATTCAGCATTAGCTATGAAAGCGGAGATTATTGAACTTCTGGAGAACAGAGGGCATGAGGTTATAGATTATGGGACAAATTGCTCGGATAGCTGTGATTATCCCACATATGGCGAGATAGTAGGCCGTGCTGTTGTAAAGGGGGAGGTGGACCAGGGAATCCTGATTTGCGGAACCGGGCTTGGCATTTCTCTGGCTGCCAATAAAGTAAAGGGCGTCCGCGCCGCAGTGTGCAGCGAACCTTTCACAGCACACATGGCAAGAATGCACAACAACTGTAATATACTGGCTTTCGGCGCAAGAGTAATCGGGCCGGAGCTTGCCAAGATGATTGTTGAAGTGTGGCTGGATACAGACTTTGAAGAAGGCGGACGGCATCAGAGAAGAGTGGACATGATCAGTGAAATAGAAGAACGGTGGGAATCATAAGAACGGATGAGATAGAGAGGGATTGATGTATGGCAAAAACAATTCTTGAATGTGATACAGTTTCTCTGGATGAGGAAAACAGTGCTCTGGTCATTGTAGACCAGACTCTGCTCCCCGGCAGGATTGAGATGCTTTCCCTCACGGACATTGAACAGGTCTGGGAGGCAATCTATCTCCTCAAAGTCAGAGGAGCACCGGCAATAGGCGTTGCCGCTGCAATAGGGGTATATCTGGCGGCAAAGAATATTGAAGCTGACGATATGGCTGTGTTTTATGAGAAATTTCACAGGGCGAAGGGATATCTGGCAACCTCCAGACCTACCGCGGTGAATCTTTTCTGGGCGCTGGACAGGATGGAATCCATAGTTTTGGGGAATATGGGCTGTGAAGTGGAGGAAGTGAAAGAGCTTCTCCGCCGGGAAGCAATCAATATCCGCAAGGAAGACATAGAAGTGTGCCGTAAAATCGGAGAGAATGCCCTCACACTTGTCAGGCCGGGAGATGGTCTTCTGACCCACTGCAATGCAGGGCAGCTGGCAACGGTAAAGTATGGGACTGCCACGGCGCCCATGTACCTGGGGCATGAGAGGGGATATGGATTTCACATCTATGTGGATGAGACAAGGCCTCTTTTGCAGGGAGCCCGGCTGACCGCATTTGAATTGCAGGCGGCGGGGATGGATGTGACTCTGATTTGTGATAATATGTCAGGCATGGTTATGCGGAAAGGTTTGATAAATGCAGTATTTGTAGGCTGTGACCGGGTCGCACCCAACGGAGATACGGCAAATAAAATTGGAACCTCTGTTGTGGCGGCGGTGGCAAAGCATTATGGAGTACCATTTTATGTATGTGCACCCACATCTACCATTGACATGTCACTCAAGAACGGGGATGAAATTCCCATAGAGGAGCGCTCGCCGGAGGAGATTACGGAGATGTGGTATGAGCGGAGGATGGCTCCCGAGGGGGTTCCGGTTTACAATCCATGCTTTGATGTAACCAGCCATGAACTCATTACCGGAATTGTCACGGAATATGGGGTGGTGAGAGCACCGTATGAAAAATCACTCAGCGAGTTGAAAGACAGACAGAACAGGAAAAGGTAGATTTCTTCTCTTTTCTGAAATTGTACAGGGAGGAATAGTATGGAGGAACGCAGAAGGAAAATATTACAGCAATTGGAGGAGAAGGGCAGGGTACGTGTAAATGAACTGAGTGTACAGCTCGGCTGCTCCGAAGTGACAATCAGAAATGATATTAAGAATATGGAACGCGCAGGTCTTCTGCTTCGCACCCACGGCGGGGCACTGAAAATAGAAAAAGATTCCTTGAAAAATTATTCCTCCGAGAGTATTTACCGGAATACCGAGAGAAAAAAAGCAATTGCGGAATGTGCCTATGAATTTATTGAGGACAGGGATACAATTATTATTGATGATGCATCCACCAGTTTTTATCTGGCGCTGCACATCAAAAATCACCCGGAGAAGCGGATTGCAGTTGTAACCAATTCTCTGATGACCGGCAATGAGTTCGCAGGTTTGAAGCATGTTGAACTGTACATGGTAGGCGGGCCGGTGGGGGGACATCTGGCGGCAACTATGGGGGATGAGGCTGTGGAGGATATTTCAAGATTCCATGTGGATAAAGCCTTTATAGGAGTTCATAGTATTAATTTTGATGTGGGGATTACTTCAATTGCAACCCCGCAGATGCAGGTGAAGCAGGCGATTCTGAAAGCGACAGATAAAGTTTATGTGCTTGCAGACAGCAGTAAATTTGGCGGGGGATATTTGTCAGTGATATGTCCGCTGAAGAGAATACATAAGATTATCACGGACAATCAGGTAAATAAAGAATACATCAGACGGGCGGAGAAAGAACAGGTGCCGCTGGTTATAGCGTAGAATGAGGATGCTGTTACAGCATCCTCATTGTCATTCTTATTCAACTTCAGCGAGCAAATCTTCTAATACTTCTTCCACGGATTTTGTCACATAAGTAGAGTAGTAGGATATTCCAGGCGCCGCATTGGACATAGCGTAACTGGTTCCCACAAGCTGGAGCATTTCTACATCATTGTACTGGTCGCCGAAAGCCATGCATTCCTCCGGTTTTATGCGGAGCACATCAATCAGGCTCTGAAGTGCGGTACCCTTGTTGGCTCCCGGGGCAAGAAAATCAATCCATGTACTGCCGGAAGTGACTATTTTAATCTCATTGCCGAACATATCCTGCAAGTGTCTGAGGTACTCGTCCACCTCATGGGTATTATCGGACATGCCGCAGACCGCAAGTTTCAGAACCGGCCCTTTTACCTTTGAGAGGTCATCCACAACCTGTGAAGTATTTCTCATAACGTTGGAAATGTGGTTGACAAATATGGGATTATTATTCTCCACAAAGCAGGCGTCTTCTCTGGATAACATCATTTCAAAATGCGCCTGTTTTTTTACTTCCGCAATAATTCGTGCGGTCAAATCATCACTGATGGTTGACCGGGAGATAACCTCCCCCTTATGTATGCAAATTGAGCCATTTTCGGCAATATATGAAATTTCATCTTTGATTTCGTCAAACATTCTTCTCTCATTATGATACTGGCGTCCGCTGGCAGCTACAAAATGTACGCCTTTTTGCGTAAGTTTATGAATCAACTCGATGGCGTAGGGCGTGGGATTTTGTACACCGCCCTGGAGAAGCGTGCCATCTAAGTCGCTGGCTACTAATTTAATCATATAAACCCTCCATGTTGACTGCAATTCTACATTAAAATATACTTATTATATATTACCTCAAAAACAATAAATTGTATAGCCTTGTTCTTGGGGAAATTGTATGATACTATGCTATATGTAGTAAAATGTTTTAATTTGAAGAAAGCTGAGGTATAACATGAATCAGTATGATGTAGTGATAATAGGTGCCGGTCCATCCGGTATATTTTGTGCATATGAGTTAAAACGCCAGAGGCCGGATATGAAAGTGTTAATGATTGAGAAGGGCCGCTCTATTGAAGCGAGACAATGTCCCAAGAGAAAGACAAGAGTCTGTGTGGGATGTCAGCCCTGTTCTATCACAACAGGATTTGCAGGCGCGGGAGCGTTTTCTGATGGAAAGTTATCTCTCTCACCAGACGTGGGAGGAACCTTGCCGGAAATTCTCGGATATGAGAAAGCTACGGAATTAATTAATGAAGCAGACAGCATTTATCTGCAGTTTGGAGCAGATGAAAAAGTATATGGCATAGAAGACCAGCAGGCGATTACAGACATTCGCACAAAGGCAATACAGGCAAACTTAAAATTGATTGAATGTCCAATCCGTCATCTGGGAACAGAGGAGGGCTATAAAATATATACCCGCCTCCAGCATCACCTCATAGATGCAGGTGTAGAAATTATGTTTAAGACAATGGTGACAGATATCATTATTGAAGATGGAGTTGCCAAGGGTGTTGTGACAGACAAGGGTGAGACTTATTATGCGCCGGAGATTGTATCCGGGGTAGGACGTGAAGGTTCAGAGTGGTTTTCACATATATGTCAGGGACACGACATCGAGACGAAGAACGGAACTGTGGACGTAGGTGTCCGCGTGGAAGTCCGTGATGAGATTATGAAAGAACTCAATGATAAGCTCTACGAGGCTAAACTGGTATACTATACCCCTACCTTTGATGACAAGGTAAGAGTGTTCTGTACCAATCCTTCCGGCGAGGTGGCAACAGAGTACTACGAGAATGGTCTGGCTGTTGTAAATGGACATGCATATAAATCACAGGACATGAAGACAAATAACACAAACTTTGCTCTTCTTGTGTCAAAGAACTTTACAGAACCCTTCAAATCTCCTATTGAATATGGAAAGCAGATTGCACAGCTTGGAAATATGCTGAGTGACGGACGTATTCTGTTACAGAGGTACGGTGATTTCAAGAGGGGAAGAAGAACAACAGAGGAGAGACTGGTCCGCAACAACATAACACCTACTTTGAAGGATGCAGTTCCGGGAGATTTATCCCTTGTATTCCCTCACCGCATTATGGTGGCTATTGACGAAATGATTAAAGCATTGGATAAGGTGACACCGGGAATTGCCAGTGATGAAACACTTCTGTACGGTGTGGAAGTTAAATTCTACTCTAATAAAGTTCTTGTAGACGAGAAATTTGAGACAAACATAAAGGGTCTCCGCGCAATGGGCGATGGTGCGTCCATCACAAGAGGATTGCAGCAGGCATCCGCCAACGGACTGTGTGTGGCCAGAGCAATCCTGGAGAAAGAATAACTCACAAAATGTTGTATTTCACAGCAGGTGTAAATATAATGTTAAATGAGTGTTGTCAAAAACAAGTAAATGATAAGAGGAAGAATATATGGGCAAATATTTTGGGACAGATGGATTTAGGGGAGAAGCGAATGTAGTTCTGACTGTGGAGCATGCTTTCAAAGTGGGACGCTATCTGGGCTGGTATTTTGGACGTGAACACAAAGCAAGGGTTGTCATCGGAAAAGATACAAGAAGAAGCAGCTACATGTATGAATACGCATTGGCCGCAGGCCTGACAGCATCCGGTGCTGACGCATATCTGCTCCATGTTACAACTACCCCAAGCGTATCTTATGTTGTGCGCACCGAAGATTTCGACTGCGGAATCATGATTTCTGCGAGCCATAATCCATTCTATGACAATGGGATTAAGCTTATCAATGGACAGGGACACAAGATGGAAGCGGAAGTGGAAGGTCTGATTGAGGCTTACATGGACGGAGAAGTTGAGGAGCTCCCCTTGCGACGAAAGAAGACATCGGGCGTACCATCGACTATGCTGCCGGAAGAAATCGTTATATTGGACATTTGATATCTCTCGCGACCCGTTCTTTCGAGGACATGAAGATTGGACTTGACTGTTCCAACGGAAGTGCTTTCAGTATTGCCAAAAGTGTCTATGACGCATTGGGCGCCAAGACCTATGTAATAAATAACGAACCTGACGGAGTCAACATCAATACAAACTGCGGCTCAACTCACATTGAGGTGCTGCAGCAGTTTGTAAAGGAAAAGAATCTGGATGTAGGATTTGCATTTGACGGGGATGCGGACAGATGTCTCGCCGTGGATGGAAATGGAAATGTGGTGGACGGGGATTTGATTCTCTATGTCTGCGGAAAATATCTCATGGACCAGGGACGTCTGGAGAGCAATACAATTGTCACCACCGTGATGTCAAATCTGGGACTTTACAAGGCTTGTGATAAAATTGGAATGAAGTATGAGCAGACTGCCGTGGGAGACAAATACGTCTATGAAAATATGCTGCAAAATGGATATGTTCTGGGCGGTGAGCAGTCCGGGCATATTATTTTCAGCAAGCACGCGAGAACCGGTGACGGTATCCTGACTTCCCTGATGCTGATGGAAGCTATTATGGAGAAAAAACAGACACTTGAGAAGCTCTGCGAGGATGTGAAGATATATCCTCAGCTTTTAAAGAATGTGCGCGTGACAGACAAGAAGACTGCAAGGGAAAACCCGGCGGTGCAAAAAGCCGTGGAGGAAGTGGCAGAAGCACTGGGAACTGACGGAAGAATTCTGGTCAGGGAAAGTGGAACAGAGCCGTTAATCCGCGTTATGGTGGAAGCTTCTACAGATGAAATCTGTGAGAAATATGTAAATCAGGTTGTGAAGGTTCTGGAGGCTGAGAAGCTGGTAACTGAAGCGTAACATATTTTGTGAAGAATTATGAAGATTTAAAAGGCTGTTATAAAGTTGGAGGATAATCTGATTTTATAGCAGCTTCTATTTTAATAAGATAAGTAAGGGAAATTTTTTATATAATATGAGAAAGGAAGTTATCAATGATTTCAATTAAAAACTTGGCAAATATAATAACAGCTACAAGAATCGTATGTGCCGTTATACTGATATTTACAGTTCCCTTCTCATTATTATTTTGGACAATATATGTATATTGTGGTGTAAGTGACATGGCAGATGGGCTGGCGGCCAGAATGCTGCGCCAGCAAAGTGATTTTGGCGCTAAACTTGACAGTATAGCGGATGTAGTCTTCATCTTTTCAGTCCTGCTTACGGTTGTTCCGTCTGTTGTTATTCCCACATGGTTCTGGACGGGTGCGGTTATAGCCGCCTTTATACGTGTAACGGCATACTTGATTGGTTATAAAAAGCACCGCAGGTTTTCCGCTTTGCACACCTATGCCAATAAAGTTACAGGTGTGTTGCTGTTCTGCACGCCTGTTTTAATTCATGTGTCAGGAACAACCGCCGCAGGTATCATACTGTGTACTTTTGCAATTCTGTCATCATCTGAAGAATTGTTAATCACTGTCTTATCAAAAGATTTGAACCGTGATCGTAAAAGCTGGTTTGTATGATATATTTTTTAATTTAGTTGATTCATTGGATGTGGAAAAAAGCTGGTTTACTGACAGGTGTCGGTGCAGATTAATTTCTGCCTGATGATGTCAGAATAGATTTCACATCCATCCTCTCTTATATCTATCACATGGATTACATCAGAATAAATCATTTCTTCTGTACTGCCGGTGAGCAGGCTGTCCAGTATATTTTCTTTTTCAAGTATTTTCTCTTCATTAAAGTACACATTTGAATCATTTTGAAACAGAGCTGCATAGAAGATGTTGGATTCCACAATATCCTGGAAAAAGTGGCTTCCGTAGGAAAGTTCCGGCATCAGGCCCAGGTTTTCATAGGAAACTTCACAGATTACGTCCATATTGCAGAGGTCTGTAAAGCGCACTGGCACGCCGAGAGCGGATGTAGTGGTGCCCCAGCGCCCTGGCCCCATGAGGAGAGCGTGTTTGTTTTTTAATACCTGATTCAATGCTCCTATCTGGTTAGCAATGGCATACTTTTGATTCTCATGTAATTCCAGATAAGGTTTTATTTTAACAAAGACAATATAGTGTATTGGAAGTCTCACGTTTCCACCCATAAAGTTTCCTGTGGAAGTAAAATAGCAGTGGGTTTTGTCCGGGTTGTCCGGGAATTCAATGGTCTTTCCCAGGCCCCGTGTCTGCAGAGGACGGCATTGTAGCAGATTGATGCGGTAGTCCTCATCTTTGTTGAAGTTACAGGTAAACTCAATATCCACAGGGTAATCGTAAACACCGGATAAAAGAGTTAAAATATCTTCCATTGTTTTTGCAAAGCCTGTCCGGCGCAGCAGTTGGGAGAAATTGGCGATATCGGGAATCTCCCGTCCCCTCTGGCCGGTCTCCCTGAAATGTCTGGCAAGTTCATAATCAGGTTCCAGAAAGAGGCGTATATTTGCTTTTAAAGGAAGTTTAGCCGCTTCTTCCAGAGAAATAGTCTGAAATTCATTTTCTTTTACGTTGATGACATCTACATAGTGCTGGGAGAATTTTCGTTCATCCCCGTAAGTCAGCAGCGGAGGCCGGTCCGGCCTGTCAAGGGTGACAATGCGCGGGTAATCTGTATTTACCCGGTCCACAGCCCTTGTGCCCATTCCGAAGACAAGGCGGAGCATACCCTTGGATGGATCTGTATCCTTGTCCCATACAAATAAATTAGAGGAATTTCCCACTCCTGCGCAGTGTGGGAAAAAGTAATTTTCATGGTAATCACCGGAAACCCTCTGTACCAGCAGAGCCATCTGCTCATCTTTCTGGGCGAGCCCTCTGTTCCGCCTGTACTCAAGTGCCTCCCGGCTCATGGTGCTGGCGTACACTTTGCGGACTGCCTCCATGAAGACATAGTAGCGCTCGTCCAATGTCCCCTGGTTGGGACAGAAAACGCTCTCATATTTTCCTGCAAAAGCATTTCCAAAGTTGTCCTCCAGCAGAGAACTGGAGCGCACAATAATGGGGGACTGTCCGTAATATTCCAGCATAACCATAATTTGTTCCTTAATCATGGTGGGGAAATTGCCGGTAAGAAGTTTTTCGCGGAACCTGGGGGCGGCAGAAAAATAACCCTCGCCTGTTTTCTGTTCCATGCGGAGATGCCAGCAGTCATTTTGTACGATATAAGTATAGAATACGTCGGAACCTATATAGTAGGAATCATGCATTTCCAGATGTCCCTTACAGATATCAGGTCTTTGTGTCTCCAGTATCTTCCGTGCCAGAAGCATACCCACAGACTTGCCGCCTATAAATCCGGTGCCGATTTCCCTGGCTTCAATCTGAATTAAATCTTCCAGTGTGAAATATTCCCGGCTCAAAGAAATAATCCTGGATTCTTTTCCAATCAAGAGATTCAGGAGGTTTTCCTTGATATATTCCCGTTCGGAAACGGGGGCGTTGAGGTAAGGTTTTGCCTCCTCAAAGCTGATATCCCAATAGTCCAGTTTTCTTGTCTGGGTCTGAAGCCGGGAGAAAAGTTCAGCGGTACTGGCACTGTCAGTAATACATTCCGCGGAGTCCGGGGTCAGCAGATGGGGAAGAAACATAACCGGGGAGTAACGCTCCCAGACCTTTAAAGGATGCAGATAATACTGCCCGTCAATTGTGTGGAGATTGAGAAGGAGCTGAGTCACCTCTCTGATACGGGCCACGGTATCCTGAGCATGGGCATTTCTGTAAAGCCCAAAATAAGCAACAGTATCCAGCTCAAACAAATAGGGGCAGGTAACCTGAAAAAAGTTTCCTGTCATTAAGTCGGAGCACCAATATTGCTGAAGCTCACTGAGACAGTCAAATACATAAAAAGCACGCACCCCCTCAAAAGTAATAATTTTGTATAGGGTACTGGTAAATGTTTCAAAGCCCATGCTGGCATCAAGGGAATATGTCTGAAAATCAGCACCCTGCTCTTTGAGGGCAGCTGCATCTAACAGCGAAGGGTGGCTTCCAAAATGTATATAGAGAAGGCGTCTTCCGTCAGCCACGGCCTGCCGTACGAATCCATCCACTACAAAGGAGTAGGCTTCCAAAGAATCTACCTGCCATACTACATTGTCGCCGAGCCGGAGAAAGTCAATCACAGTATCTGCCCCCGGAAGCCCTGTACTTACATGTTGTATACTTTTCATACGTACCTCCATTTCACTTACAGCCAACTAGTATTATGATTATTTTATCATAAGAAGGACAGAGAAGTCTCTAATTTTCTGAGAAAATCTATCTGGTGACAACAATTGTGGGATATCCCGCGCTTTTCAGCCGTCTCTCCATATCTGCTGCGCCCTCAAGAGTTTTAAATTCACCAACCTGTACCCGAAGCAGACCATTGGCATCTACAATGGCTGCGGGGAAATCCTGTTCCAGCAGTTCATTTAAAAAGCGGTTTGCATAAGTAGGATTGCGGAATGCGCCCACCTGTACGGTGTAGGTCTGCGCTGAGTCTGCCGGTTTATCTGCATTTAGAGTATCCATAATACCCTTGGCGATTGCCTGAGCTATCTCATCAAAGTTTTGATCAAATATCTGATTGTCAGTATTTGAATTGATGAATCCCACTTCTACCATTACAGCGGGCATCTGGGTGCGGCGCAGAACCACAAGGTTGGGCCGGGCTGTTATTCCCAGGTTTTCAAAACCTACGGATGCTAACTCGCTGTTGATATTTTCTGCCAGGTCAAGCTTGGTTCCCTCTTTATCAAAAACAAGAGATTCAACCCCTGAAACTACGTTGTCAGTAGGAAATGAATTGCGGTGTATAGAGATAAAAAAGTCTGAGTTGGCATTGTTGGCTTCCATTGCCTTTTCGTAGGGGGACTGGTACACGTCTGTAGTCCTCGTGAATCCCACATCTACTCCATTGTTTTTAAGAATTTCACCGAGGGCTAAAACAAGGCGCAGGTTGTCATCCTTTTCCATACGGCCCTTATATATAGCGCCGGGGTCACGGCCGCCGTGGCCTGCATCTAACATGATTGAATAAGGCATAAGCAAAAATTCCTTTCTTCTAATTATTTGTTTCATAGAATAGTTCAGCCATACAGCTCGAGTTGGCTGCTGTGCATAGTAGAACTGTTACTTACATAATATGTGAAGTTGTGAAAAAAGTTACATCCTGATATTGTTTATGCTACAATGTAGGTATTGTAACAGACTGTGCGAAAGGAGTTCGTGATATGAAGTTGATTGTAGTTGGCCCGAGAGGGAAAATGGGGAAATTGATTACGCAGATTGCGGCAGAGAGAGAGGATGTAGAGCTGGTTGCAGGGGTGGCGCCGGCGGGAAGGGATTACATAGGAAAGGACCTGGGACAGGCTGCCATGACGGGTTCGGAACTCGGAGTCCCGGTGGTGGATGATTTGTCTGCGGTGATTGACGGCTGTGATGTTATCATTGACTTTTCAACAAAAGAGATGGCAATGGAAGTGCTTTCCCTGGCTCTCACCCACAAAAAAGGTCTGGTCTGCGGCACCACAGGGTTTAGTGCTGATGAAATGCAGCGTTTTAAGGATGCGGGCAGAGAAATTCCCATGCTTTATGCCGCCAACACATCCAAACTGGTAAATGTAATGAACAAGCTTCTGGAAATTACAGCCACGGTTATCGGGGAGGCGGCGGACATTGAAATTCTGGAGATGCATGACCAGTGGAAGAAGGATGCCCCCAGCGGAACTTCCAGGGAGATGGGGGAAATCATGGCCCATGCCATGGGAAAAGAACTGTCTGATATTGCAGTTTACGGACGGCACGGCGTTTCACCCAGGGAGAAGGGAACCATAGGCTATCACTCTCTCAGGGCGGGGAACATTCCCAGCAGCCATACCGTCTATTTTGGATTTATGGGGGAACGCATGGAGATTACCCACCACTCCTATAACTGGGAGTGCTTTGCAAGGGGAGCCTGCGACTGTGCAGTATTTCTGGCGGGGAAGGAGCCTGGATTTTATACCATCAAGGATGTCTTAAATATTTAATATAATTGTAAACAAAATAAAAAGTCCGCTTGCGGACTCTCGCGCCGAACGCGGTTGGCAACACCAACATCTTCTCTACGCGCGAGTGTGCCTCCCCGGTCGGGTTTTTATTATATAGGTAAGTTCGGAGAACTTTCCTATATAATAAAAAACTGGGCAGATATGCAAATAGCCATATCTGCCCAGTTTTCTTTTTGTTATTCCTCATCTAAATCTGTATTCTCCTGTTTTTCAACTTCACGTTCTTCGCTGTCCCGCTTTTCAGGAAGATACACATGTACATTTTCAATACGATTTTTATCCAGATTTTCAACAACCAGCCGGATTCCATTTTCTGTTGTGATTTCGTCACCTATTTCTGGAAGCCTGTCCAGGTATTCAATAATAAGGCCGCCCAGAGAATCATACTCTGAGGATTCCAGTTCCAAATCAAGGTCAAGATTCAGCCGGTCGTTTACATCATCAAGGCTCATGGAGCCTTCCACAATATATTCATTCTCGTTGATTTGTTTTACAGACTCTTCCTCGTGGTCATCATATTCGTCGCGAATCTCACCTACAATCTCCTCCAAAATATCTTCCAGAGTAATCAGTCCGGCAGTCTCGCCGTATTCATCGAGTACAATTGCAATGTTAAAGGAAGCATTTCTCATCTCAACAAGAAGTTCTGAGACGTTTTTGTATTCATAGGTAAAATAAGCTTCCCTGAGAATGTCCCGCACGCTGAAACATTCTTTGTTTTCAAACAGCAGCAGGTCTTTCATGTTGAGGATACCAATTACATTGTCAGTGGTATCTTCGTACACCGGAAGACGTGTGTATTTGTCTTCTTTGAAAGTCTCAATCAATTCTTCATAAGTACTGTTTACATCCGCAAATGACACATGCACCCTGGGAACCATAACGTCCTTGGCATGTACATCTCCAAGGTCAAACACATTGTAAATCATTTCTTTTTCTTCGGATTCCAGAATTCCGTCTTCGTGGCTCACATCCACAATGGTGCGCAGTACATCTTCTGTTATAGCATTGTTCTTTGCATTGGGGTCAATCCTGAATAAAAACAAAATACCCCGGGAGAAAATATTGATAATAAAAACAAAAGGTGTCATCAATAGCATAAAAGCTTTAATGATACGTATATAAAATAGAGAAAGTTTTTCCGAATTTATAGCAGCTATATTTTTAGGAGTAATCTCGCCAAATACAAGAATGGCAATTGTCAGGGCAGCAGTCGCGATACTGACCATGTAACCTCCCAAATCGTAAGCCAGCGTGGCTGCCAGGGAGGCGGCGGAAATATTCACAACATTATTGCCGATTAAGATTGCACTCAGCATCTTGCGGGGATGATTTTCTGTTACATCTAATACCATCCTTGCCCGCTTATTTCCATCGTCGGCAAGAGCACGCATCCGAATTTTGCTCACAGTAGTAAGTGCGGTTTCCGCAGAGGAAAAAAATGCAGATAGTATTAATAATATGATTAGTATGACAAATTGCATGGCATCACTCGAGTCCAATTGTCTGTTCACTCCTTCTTTTACTTTATTTAAAGCATGTTCACGCAATAAATATACATCATTTAGATTACTTTTGCAAGTGTGAGGTGTCGGGGGGCGGGATGAAATCGGTTGAATTTACGTTTGGTTTGTTGTATGATTGGGAAAAGAAGAGTTCATTTTGAAAAAGAAATGGAGAATATCTATGGTTTTATATGAAGAATTGTGTGCGATACTGGGAGAAGATAAGGTGCTTAAGGGTGAACCTATGAGCCAACACACTACATTCAGGGTGGGTGGACCTGCCGACTATTTTGTAGTGCCCGGTAGTTCAAAAGAGATAAAAGAATTACTTGCCCTTTTAAAACGTGAGGCGGTTCCGTATTATATTCTGGGAAACGGAAGCAACCTGCTTGTGGGAGACAAGGGATACAGAGGCGTTATTATACAATTAAATAAGAACATGAATCAGATAGAGGCAAAAGGGAATCAGATATCCGCACAGGCAGGTGCCCTGCTTTCTAAGATTGCGGCGGAGGCACAGGCGCAGGGCCTGACCGGATTTGAATTTGCATCAGGAATTCCCGGAACGATGGGCGGTGCGGTTATGATGAATGCCGGAGCCTACGGCGGTGAGATGAGTCATGTCCTGGTCAATGCGACCATTTTAACTCAGGAGGGAGTCATAAAAACACTGCCTGTGGAGGAACTGGAACTGGGGTACAGAACCAGCATTATCGCGACAAATGACTATGTGGTCCTTGAGGCGGTGATTGGGCTGGAGTCCGGCGATGAGGAGGAAATCCGCGCCCGCATGGAGGAACTGAAAGAGAAACGTGTGACAAAGCAGCCCCTGGAACTGCCGAGTGCGGGGAGTACATTCAAGCGGCCGGAGGGCTATTTTGCCGGAAAACTCATTGAGGATGCAGGGCTAAGAGGATATCAGGTGGGGAAAGCCCAGGTGTCTACCAAGCACTGCGGATTCGTTGTGAATCTGGGGGGAGCCACTGCGGAAGAAATTGTAGAATTAATGGACCAGGTTATAGATAAAGTGGAGGCCGTTTCAGGCGTGAGATTAAAGCCGGAAGTGAAACGGATAGGAGAATTTTAATATGAGATTTGTAATTGTTACCGGGATGTCAGGAGCGGGAAAATCCACTGCATTGAAGATGCTGGAGGATAAGGGATATTTTTGTGTAGATAATCTCCCCATACCTCTGATGACAAAATTTGCAGAGATGTTTTCTGCGCCCGACACAGAGGTTGACAAGGTTGCCCTGGGTATTGATATCCGGGGCGGTCAGGCGTTTAAGGGTCTTGAGCAGAAACTGGAGCAGATTGATAAAATGGGAGTGCACTATGAGATACTCTTTCTGGATGCCGGGGATGATGTACTTGTAAAAAGGTATAAGGAAACAAGGCGTCAGCATCCATTAGGCGGCTCAGGACATATTGATCTGGGGATTGCAAAGGAGAGGCAGAAGATTGCGTTCTTAAAAATGAGAGCCTCGTATATACTTGATACAAGTAAGATGCTCACAAGAGAACTGCGCCGGGAGCTTGAAAAAATTTTTGTGGAAGGCAAAGATTTCAAAAATCTGTACATAACGGTGATGTCCTTTGGGTTTAAATATGGAATCCCGCAGGATGCCGATTTGGTATTCGATGTACGGTTTCTGCCAAATCCATACTATATTGAGGAATTGCGCGCTAAAACAGGAAATGATCCGGAAGTGCAGGACTATGTCATGAACAACGACAGGTCAAAAGAATTCTTAGATAAGCTGACAGAGATGATTAATTTTCTGATTCCCAACTATATTTTGGAGGGCAAAAATCAGCTTGTAATTGCAATTGGATGCACCGGCGGCAAGCATCGTTCGGTAACTCTTTCAAATGCTTTGTACGGGTTTTTGGAGCCAAAGGAAAATTATGGGGTGCGTATCGAACACCGGGATATTGGGAAAGATGTAATAACAAAAGCACATTAGGAGAGAAACATGTCGTTTTCAGGAAATGTAAAAGAAGAGCTTTCAACTCAGTGGAATACCGCCAGACACTGTCAGATTGCAGAACTGGCGGCACTAATCAGCATGTGCGGCTCTATTATTATTGACAGTTATGGCCGCTACAGTGTGAAGATTCATTCGGAAAATCTGGCTGTCGCAAGAAAGTGCTTTACATTAATAGGAAAAACATTTAATATAGAAGCTGATATCTCTATCCGGAGAAATATTTTGAAACAAAGTGTTTCTTATGCTGTTGTTATAAAGCAGCATGATAATGCACTTCGCATCCTTCAGGCAGCCAAGCTTATAGACGAGCAACAGGGAGGGTTCGAGGAGGTTCACATTGTGAATCCACTGGTGATACAGCAGACTTGCTGCAGACGTTCGTTCATTAGAGGTGCTTTTCTGGCCGCAGGCTCGATGAGTGATCCAAACAAGTCATATCATTTTGAGATTGTCTGTGCTTCTGAAAAGATGGCGCACCAGATTCAGGAATTAATATGCGGGTTTTCCATGGATGCCAAGATTGTCCAGCGGAAAAAGTCCTATGTTGTATACCTGAAAGAAGGCTCCCAGATAGTAGATATTTTAAATATTATGGAAGCGCACATTTCGCTCATGGAACTGGAAAATGTCAGAATTCTGAAAGAAATGCGCAATACCGTAAATCGTAAGGTAAATTGTGAGACTGCCAATATCAACAAAACTGTATCTGCAGCTGTGAAGCAGGTGGAGGATATTACATATCTGAGAGATACAATAGGTTTTGCAAGATTGTCCGGAGGACTTGAGGAAATAGCGCTTGCCCGCCTTTCCCACCCTGATGCGACATTGAAAGAGTTGGGGAAGCTTTATCACCGCCCGTTGGAAAGTCTGGTGTAAACCACAGACTTAGAAAACTGAGCGAAATGGCAGAAGAAGCAAGGCAAAAGCAAGGAGGATTATTATGATTGAAACACCGGTTGTTGTAAAACATGACAAGGGACTTGACGGAAGACCAATCGCATTGTTAGTACAGGAGGCAAGCCAGTACGCAAGTAAAGTATTTATCCAGGTGGATGGAAAGAAAATCAATGCAAAGAGTATTATGGGAATGATGAGTTTAAGCCTTTCAGAAGGAGAAAAGCTTACAGTAGTAACAGAAGGCGAAGATGAACAGAAGGCTGCAGAAGGAATTAAGACTTTCTTTACCAACGGTGAGTAGATGGTAAAGTTTAAAATATGCCTTGTTAAATAGTAACAGTTTGATAAGTATAGAATAGAAGTGAATGAAAAGAGGTTGTACTTTTGTGCAGCCTCTTTTATAATGGTTAATACGATATACCAGGTGGGGAAATAGATAGAAGTTAGAAGTCGGAGGATTTTATAATCTATGAAAAAAATGTTGTTTATTTATAATCCAAACGCAGGTACAGGTCTGCTGAAACCTAAGCTTTCTGATGTGCTGGACATTTTTGTGAAAGGCGGGTATGAAGTCACTGTATATCCAACCCAGCGTTATCATGATGCACTTGCAAAAACATCTTCTTATAAAGAAAACTATGAGCTGGTGGTCTGCAGTGGGGGGGATGGAACTCTCGACGAGGTGGTTACCGGAATGCTCATGCGCAAAAAGCAGATTCCGATTGGTTACATTCCGACGGGAACAACAAACGATTTTGCAAATAGTCTCTATATTTCAAAGGATATCCTGGAAGCTGCCGATACAGCGGCAAATGGTGTACCTTTCCCCTGCGATGTGGGTATTTTTAATGATGACTTTTTTGTTTACATTGCCGCATTTGGAATGTTCACAGATGTTTCTTATGAGACGAAACAAAGCATGAAGAATGTGCTGGGGCATCTGGCCTATGTGCTGGAGGGCACAAAGAGGATTTTTAATATCCCTTCCTACCATATAAAAATAACTCATGATGGGGAAGTCATGGAAGATGAGTTTGTGTTTGGTATGGTGACGAACTCGAGGTCTGTCGCTGGTTTTAAAGGACTCATCGGCAAGAATGTAGTGTTTGACGACGGGGAATTTGAGGTGACCCTGATTAAGACACCCAAGAATCCTATCGAGCTTAATGAAATTATAGGTGCACTTGTGCTGAGACAGCTTGATTCCGAGCATATGTATTCTTTCCGTTCCGGAAACATCCACTTTGAGTCGGTGGAAGAAATACCCTGGACACTGGATGGAGAGTTCGGCGGGGGACACGATGACGTTGTGATAAAAAATAAGAAAAAGGGTCTGAAAATCATGGTAGCAGAGAAAAGTATCAAGAAACTCTGCGTAAAAGGGCAGATTGAGCAGGCTATAGAAGAGGACCCGAAAGAGCCGGGTAAATTCATTACCGTTCAGTGCGCACAGATTGAGGACGAACTATAATAAAATAATTTAATAAAAAACATGTAGCCAGTTAATCTTCGTATGCTGAAGACTAGCTGGCTATTTTATGTGCCCAAAAAACTCATGTTATGAAACAATTATAGAAAATACCAATGAGCACATACAAAGAATCAATTGGACGGAAGAAAAAATGTTACTTATAATTTTAGGAGGGAAATGAAATAGGAGAGGGATATGAAAAGAGAAAAAATATTTGGAAAACTGGCGATACTTGGATTGCTGATTGTAGCGGTACTGGCATATTTTATGGTGCCCGCGGTGAGAATAAAATCTAACGAGATTATATCCATGTTTGCCACAGGAGACTTTACAGTAATCGGGGAATTTGTTGCATCTTACGGTGCTTACGCGGCAGTGATATCATTTTTACTCATGATTTTACAGTCCATAGCGGCTCCGCTGCCGGCGTTTTTGATTACATTTGCAAATGCCAATCTTTTTGGGTGGTGGCAGGGTGCAATACTTTCATGGTGCAGTGCCATGGCAGGTGCGGCACTTTGTTTTTTTATTGCCAGAATTCTTGGGCGCGATGTGGTGATAAAACTTACAAGCAAAGCGGGATTAGAACAAATAGACAAGTTTTTTGAAAAATACGGCAGAAACACTATTTTAATCTGCCGCCTGCTGCCGTTTGTATCTTTTGATATAGTAAGCTATGCGGCGGGGCTGACCTCCATGTCTTTTGGCAGCTTTTTTATTGCCACGGGATTGGGGCAACTGCCGGCAACTATTGTGTATTCTTATGTGGGAGGTATGCTCACAGGAGGTGCAAAGCTATTTGTGACAGCTTTGTTTATCCTTTTTGCCTTATCCGTGATGATTATTTTATTCCGCCAGATTTATGGGGAGCGTCAGAAGGCAAAGAAACGTGATATGAGTCAGTAAAGCTGATTTATATATCTAAATATTTTATTAGAAGAGGAGAAAGGTTATGAAAAAATCAATTGCAATTCTTATGATTGCAGCACTGTCACTGAGCATTGTGGCATGTGGAAGTAAGGAAAAAGAAAGTGAGCCTGTACAGGCTAAGGTTCAGGAAGAAAAGGCGTCAGAAACGGCAAAAACCGATGAGAAAACATTTGAAAATCTGACAGTAGATACAGAAAAAAAGGAGATATCCTTTGAAGCAGTATTGAATGGAACATACTTTACTGAGCCAACCCGCCATGCTATTGTAGGCGAAAAGGGCGGTAATGCGGACAAGGCAATGTTCAGGGCAAAAGCATACAATGTTGATTATCATGATGCACTGGAGGAACTGGGATTATCTGGTGACAGCAATGTATCTATGGATGATATGTCAGCATCTGTGGAAGACAATATTGTTAATACAGGAGACGGCCTTGAATATTTTATTAAATGGGATGGACAGGAAGAGATTCCTTTTAAGGATGTAATAAAGGCTGACAAAGATTTTGACTGGAATGTTGTATTTGCAGGAAACAGAGAGGTGGCAGAAGCAAAACAGTCAGGCTGTTTCCTTTGTCTGGACAGCTGCGCGGCAGGAGTAGCGGTAAATGCTCTCCCGGTGGGAACTACAGCAGAGGGCGGAACACAGTTTTTTGCAAATGAAGAGGTTCTGCCGGAAGATGGAACTACAGTGACAATTACAGTTCGCCCGGCGAAGTAAGTAAAAAATAAGCATGAAGTATTTTAAAGTATTTTATAATTGTTCTATTTGGGCTATGGTCATAGCCCTCTCATGTTTTCATAATACATGGCTTCAAATGAGGATAAATACAGGATATGTATTTTATGGAAGCGGGCTGGTTTTAACAATACTAATCTGCATTACAGCTGAGAAGTGGGAGCCGGGGATATTTTTCACAATTATAAATGTAATACTTTCGGCAGTCTATGGTTACGTTTTATATGGCTGGAAACGCTTGCAGGTAGTACCGGCCAGTTTGCTGCGCGAGGGTATTCATCAGCCGGTAATGAAGTTTGCGGCAATAAACGGGGCAATATTTGCATTTCTAATAGCAGGATTATTATTGATTATTTTACAAAGTTTATTAAGAAAAAAACGACAGGAGAGAATTTCATCATGAAAAAGAAGATTTTAGGTGCACTGCTTTGCACAATTTTGACAACAACTATGATATTGGGATGCAGCTGCAAAAGAGGCGCCAAAAGCGGCTGAGAAGGAAGAGACAAAGGCTGCCACAGAGGAGACTTCCAGTGTAAAAGCGGATTCGGTGGATGTAAAACAGGTATATGTAACACCTGAGTGGGTACAGAGCGTCATTGACGGAAATCAGGAAGAGTCTGACAACTATGTGATTCTGGAATGCTCATGGGGGAACAGAGGACGATTCACCTGCATACGGAGAAGCGCATATCCCTGGCGCATACCATATGAATACAGATAATATTGAAGAGGACCAGTTCTGGAATATACGTTCAGGAGAAGAAGTTGAGAAGGTATTGCTTGATTTTGGCATCACAAAAGACACAACTGTTATATGCTATGGAAGTGATGGAATTAATTCAGCAGATGACCGAGTAGCTTTCACTGCACTGTGGGCAGGAGTGGAGAATGTAAAATGTCTGGACGGCGGCATGGAAGCCTGGACAAAAAGCGGGATATAAGACTGGAGAGCGGAAGCAACAAACCAGAGGCAGCCAAAGAAGCATTTGTGTAGGTGCTGTTCGGATTATTGGGCTTTCCTATTAACCTTAGCAATACGCACCAATGAAGCACACATAC
>JASGKW010000006.1:0-35861 GCA_049840515.1 Muricomes sp.
ATTCGCAGGGAGCATTCTTATCATGGAGCACCGCATAGCACTTCTGTCCTGTACACCCTGCGATGTCCTTATGGCTGTCCTCCAGCATATTTGCATAAAGCAGCTCATAATTTTCTTTATCAATAATGTAAATACTGTCGGCAGTTTCATTGAGAATGCTCTGAAACTGTCTTGTCTTGGATGACAGACAAGTGAAAACCATGTAAAACTGGCTCACTTCCTCCAACGGGCCAACCCTTCTCCCATTTAGGTGAATCCAGTTAACACCCCCGTCCTTGTCATATATCCTGTATGAAACATCCAGAAGCTCACCTGTAGTCAGGGCCTTTAGAGCCGCCTCCAGCACCCTGCCTCTGTCTGCTTCATAGACAAGGGCCATGGGGTCCTCCACAGCCATTTTTCCATATTCCTCACGAGTGTAGCCGGTCAGTGCCACAACACCATCCGAAAAAAAGGTTAAAGTAAACTGGTTATTCTCCACCTGATAACAGGAAACACCGCCTGGGATATCGTGGATCAGATTCAATATCCGGAAAAATTCCCTTTTGCTCTGTGATATCGTGCAATACATGCAGATGTGACATTTTTCATCAAAATGGCTCACTATGCCTTTTCCGCTCAAATCTGACAGAAACTGCTCAAACTCCTGGCGTGGTACGGGCCTGGAAAAATAATATCCCTGAACATAATCACATCCATTCTCGCGGAGATATTCCAGCTGTTCTTTTGTCTCCACACCCTCCGCCATCACGCCGAGTCATTCCATCTGGCAAGATTGATGATAAACTTAAGGATTCCTTTGGGCGCCGATTTTGCGGTCTCATTTTGAATAAATTTCATATCCAGCTTCAGGATGTCAATGGGCATTTCATTCAGCATATTCAGGGAAGAATAGCCTGTACCAAAATCATCCATCTCGATAATAAAACCTAATTCTCTTAAATGAGCCACCGTATCAATAATCTGCTTTGGATTTTCCGTGTAGGCACTCTCTGTGATTTCCAGATGAAGCCTTGCAGGGGATAATTGATATTTCTGAATAATTCCAGTCAAAATATCCGTGATATCTGCATTATAAATATCAGCCCGGGACACATTTACAGATACGGAAATCAGAGTGTAACCTCTGTCATCCCACTCCGCATAAAGGCACATACCTTCTCCCATATAAACTGGTCCAATCTTGTAATAAAACCATTCTTTTCAAAGAGGAATAAATTCTGCCGGGGACTGAACTCCCCACTCCGGGTGAATCCATCTCACCAGCGCCTCGGCGCCTCTGGTGAAGCCCGTCCGAATCCGGTATTTGGGCTGTAGATAGACATGAAACTGATTTTGCTTAAGGGCGTACTCCATACTGTCCGTAATTGCCTGCTCTCTCAGCAGAAAATCCCTAGCTTGTCATCATATCTTGCAAAATATTTGCCATACTGTCCTTTTGATGCTCTGGGCCGCCAGCAATGCCCTGTCACACATCTGGGTCCACAGAAATCTTATGGTCTGTTATGGTGTAAATTCCCCACTTCATCACAAGATTTCCAAGTTCCATCCTTTTGCCGATTTTCTTGACCTGCTCTTCAAATTTTTCGTTTGTATACTCACCTTTGCGCTCTATCAGAGCCGCAAATCTATCTGCATTTAAATGGCCGCATATTCCATTATATTTTTCAACATCCCCAGCAAAACTTCAGCCACAGTCACTAACAGCTTGTTCCCACAGAAACTCCAAACACATCATTGATCAGCTTAAAATTCTCAGATGTTCTGTAACAAATAATGTCATATTCTATGCCGGGGTTATTCATGAGAATAGTTTTTAGTCTTCTGATAAAAAAATTCCTTGCCAAATAATCCGGTAAGAAGGTGATATTGCATCAGATTCACCATGCTGGCAGTCTCACGCAGATTGATAAAATTGGCTACACGGTGCAGAGTATAATCTGGGGCCTGTACGGCTTGGCCACAAAATGTGACGCACCATAAGATAAGGCAGCCACCTCTGTCTGCCTCACCATCATTTTGTGTAGTTACAATAACTGGAATTGAAGAACAAGAAAATACCGCTTTCATGACAGAGAGAAATGTGTGATCCGTCCATGACCGGCATGACAATATCCAAAAGGATAAGGGGAAAGCCCCTCGCCATACTCTCTCAGTATGTCAAGGGCTTTCTGTCCGTTCTCTGCTTCTAAAATATCATACACAGGTGATAAGATATCACACAGCATCTCCCGGTTAAGTTTATTATCTTCCACAACTAAAATCTTCTTACGTGAAAACATGAGGTCATCTCTCTATCTTTGAAAAAGGTCTACAGGTATCATTTATTTCTATTGTATAATCTTACCATATAGTCCTTAAAAAGACAATCTTGTTGCCTTATTTATTCTTCGACAACTCCGCCTTCTACTACCAGACTGTCAGGGTCAACCTCATCACCGTATACAGGTTCAAGAGTCTCTTTGTAGTCTGCGTGGAAAAATTGTTCACCAGCCAGAGATTTGATTTCTTCGTTAATCCAGTCAAGTAATGTTGTATTTCCTTTAGTCACTGCCGGCGCGATTGTATCCAGGTCTCCGAGAGAAGTGATACCTACTGTAAATCCATCATTTTGAATTGCCCATGCAAGAACCTCTGTATTATCTGTTGTGAAAGCATCTCCGCGTCCGTCAAGCAGTGCATTGTATGCCTCTGTGTACTGGTCGAATTTCACCAGCTCTACATCAGGATAGTTCTCTGTAAAATAAGTCTCAGCTGTTGTTCCTTTTGCTACAATCAGCTTTTTGCCGTTCAATTGTTCAGGTGCAGTAATCAGTGCTTTATCAGGTGATACTACGCCAAGTGCAACTTTCATGTATGGAAGTGCGAAGTCAACGGACTCTGCGCGCTCATCTGTCACAGTAAAGTTGGCAAGAATGATGTCAACTTTTCCAGTCTGAAGATATTCCACGCGGCTTGCAGGCTCTGTAGATACATACTCGATTTCAACACCCAAATCTTTTGCAAGACGCTCTGCGAAATATATATCATATCCCTGGTAGTTTCCTTTTTCATCTACATAACCAAATGGGTTTTTATCACTGAATACACCAACCACAAGTTTGCCGCTCTTTTTGATTTCATCTAAGGTGCGGTATATTGCTTTATCGTCTGATTTCTTCGCTGTTTCTGTTGTCTCCTTGCCTGCGTCAGAAGCTGAATCTGTCTTAGAGCCGCACCCTGTAAGCGCAGAAACTCCAAGTGCTAATGTTAATAATAAAACTGCTGCTTTTTTCATAATATTATTCCTTCCTTTTCTGTTTTACTTTCTTTGTTAAAGATAAATGTATTCAAAAACCGACGTGTTCTGTCAGTTTCTGGCTGTGTAAAGAATTGTTCCGGCTCAGCGGATTCTACAATATCCCCGCCATCCAGAAATACAATCCGGTCTGCAACAGCTCGCGCAAATTGCATCTCATGTGTAACAATCACCATAGTCGAACCGCTTTTTGCGAGCTCTAACATAACATCCAGTACCTCCCGAACCATTTCCGGGTCGAGGGCTGCTGTTACTTCATCAAAAAGCATAACCTCAGGCTGCATAATCAAAGCCCTCACAATTGCCACCCTCTGTTTCTGTCCGCCTGACAACTGTCTTGGATAAGCATTTTTCTTATCCAGAAGCCCGACTCTCTCCAGAAGCTTTTCAGCATCCTGTATCGCATCTTTCTTATCTCTCTTCTGTACTTTGGTCGGTCCAAGCAATATGTTCTCTATCACCGTCATATGGGGAAATAACTCATAACTCTGAAATACCATCCCCACTTTCTGACGCACTTCACTCCATTTGGTTTTGTTTCCCGTGATAGACTCCCCGTCCAGCAGAATATCTCCTGACTGAATCTGCTCAAGCCCGTTCATACATCGCAGAAGTGTACTTTTACCACAGCCCGAAGGGCCAATCAGCACTACCACCTCACCTTTGTGAACATCCAGCGATATATCTTTTAATACCGGGCCATTGCCGTAATCCTTAACCAAATTGTGAATCTCTAATATTTTCTCACTCAACAATATTCACCTCAATTCTTCCATTTTTTCTCTAATCCTGACGCCAACAGGGATATTGGCCAGCAGGCCAGAAAATACAGGAGGAAGATAGCTGCATATATCCAGAGTGCCGAATCCGGCACAGTATAGCGGTTTGCCTCTATAATCTGCTGTCCTATCTTCAGAACCTCCACTACCCCGATTAACACAATCAGCGATGTTGTCTTAATCATTCGTGTTGTCAAATTAATCGCCAGCGGTATCAGACGTCTCAATGTCTGCGGGATAATAATGTAGCGGTATACCTGCTTATTTGTTAAGCCCAGTGCCTGACCGCTCTCATACTGATGCTTTGGTATGGATATCAGCGCACCCCGCACCAGGTCTCCTATCTCCGCTGTCCCCCACATGGTAAATACAATGACCGCCGACACCTGGCCGGACAGATTAATTCCAAAGGATTTTGTAAGGCCAAAGTAAACCAAAAACAAGAGTACCAGCTGAGGCATAATGCGGATAAAATCCAGATACACTCTGGTCACAAACCGGGTAACAGGATTTTTAAACACCATGATTATCCCAAGAAGTGTTCCCAGTACAATCGAAAGCGCCACCGCAAGCAGAGATATCTTGACGGTAATCCACAGACCTCCCAGAAGCCGGAGGAAGTTATCTCCCATGAACAAAACTCTAATTCCCAAATCCTGCATATCTCAACCTCCTTTCCAAAAGTGTTGCCACGATGGATATAGGAAGCAGTATTATCAAGTATGATACTATCAGCATCAACAGTGCTTCATCTGTCTTATAGTACAGACCAATCAAATCCTTCGCTACATACATCAAATCTGCCAGTGCAACAACACTGAATACGGAGGTTTCCTTAATCAGAAATATAACATTGGCACATAACGGCGGAATCGATATCGACAGCGCCTGCGGAAATATGATATGCCGCATAACCTGACTGTGAGTCAGTCCCAGGCTCAGCCCTGATTCCATCTGAATCTTCTCAATCGATTCCAGACCACTCCGAAATGCTTCTGACATGTAACTTCCGCCGAGGAAACTTAAGCCAACGATGGCACAAGTTTCCGAACTGATTGTAATTCCAATCTTTGGAAGTCCAAAATATAAGAAAAATAATTGCACCAAAAGTGGTGTGTTTCGCGACAGCTCAATATAAATCGCCACAATTCTCCTGACGAATGGAATTTTATAATACTGAATCATTGAGCAGCACACCCCAATAATCAAAGAGAATAAAATTCCGATAACGCCCAGCTTTAATGTCAATTTGGCTGCCTCTATATACATCGGAATGTATTCCACAATAAATCCTGTATCCAACATATCACTCCCTTTTCTCTCTACTAAGAAGTCTATTCAAAATCAAAGCACAGTATATCTTAATCTCAAAACTGACTCTTTTTCCTTCTCCGTTTCACATATACCTTATATGAATAGTATGAATATATCACCTTAAACATACTTTGTCAATAGGTTTTGTATGTTTAATACAAAAAACTGCCACAGTCATTGATAAAACTTAGACTGTGACAGTCATTCACGCTTTCATTATATCCTTTTAATTCCCGCATTCAATGCTGATTTCATTGAATTTTCCCAGGATATCATCTATTTTCATATTCTGTTTCTCTTCTCCCGCGGTATCCAGTATGATTCTGCCCTGATGCATCATCAGCAGCCGGTTTCCATATTCTACGGCATAGCGCAGATTATGAGTCACCATTATAGTTGTCAGATTTTTTTCTTTTACAATTCTGTCTGTCAGACTCCATAATCAACTCTGCAGTTTTCGGGTCCAGCGCAGCCGTATGTTCATCCAAAATCAGAAAGTCTATAGGAGTCAGGGTTGACATCAAAAGTGCCATCGCCTGTCTCTGACCGCCGGACAGCGAGCCTACTTTTACATCCATCTTGTTTTCCAGACCCAGATTTAAATGGCTTAATAATTCCTGATAGTAAGCTCTGCGCGCTTTATTCACACCTTTTGAAAGACCATAAAGCTTCCCTTTATTATCAGCAAGGGACATATTTTCCAAAATGGTCATGGAGGGGCATGTGCCCATCGCCGGGTTCTGGTATACCCTTCCGATTTTCCGGTTTCTTTTATATTCTTTCATCCGGGAAATATCTTCGCCGTTCATTAGTATCTGACCGTCCTCTATAGGAATGCTCCCGCATAGAATATTCAGCATGGAAGTCTTTCCAGATCCGTTACTGCCCACTACAGATACAAAATCCCCTTTATTTGTTATGAGGTTAAAGTCTTCAAACAGACACATCTCATTGACTGTCCCAGGATTATAATATTTTCGGATGTTTTTCAGCTCAAGCATTCTTCTTCACCTTCTTTTTCCTATCCATACCGATAATTAATATGACTAAAAACAGTACTGCCGTAATTAATTTCATGTCCTGCGGCTCAAAAAATTTCAGTGCTGCCGCAACACATGCCTTATAAATTATGGAACCGATTATAACGGCTGTCGTTGCATTCAGAAAACGGATATTCTTAAACAAACTTGTTCCAATGATAACACTGGCAAGGCCGATTACGATGGCCCCTGTTCCGCTGGAAATTTCAAACACCCGCTGTTCCTGACAGAAAATACATCCTGCAAGCGCCACCAGTCCATTGGCTATGGCGAGACCTAAGATTTTAATATTTCCCTGGTCTTTCGCAAGAGAAGTCACAAGATTTGCATTATCGCCGACTGCCCTGAGCAAAAATCCTGATTTTGTTTTTAAATATAAATCAAGCAGAATTTTGCTGATTATCGCAATCACAAGTACCACGACAAGTACTTTGTAAGGGGCAAGAGCACCTGAAAAAACTTTATTTATCAATCCATTGTCAAAAATGCTGTCATCACCAAATATCGGCACATTCGCAGTACCTGCCAGGCGAAGGTTAATGCTCCACAGAGCTGTCATCATAATAATCCCGGAAAGCAAATCTCTTACTTTACATTTTACATGAATCAATCCTGTACAGATTCCCGCGGCAGCACCTACTAAAAAGGAAACCAGAATTGTAAGATATGGATTCACGCCATTTGTAATCATGGTGGCTGTCACAGCAGCCCCAAGAGGAAAACTTCCGTCCACAGTCAAATCTGGAAAATCCAGGATTTTATAGGTAATATATACTCCAAGCCCCAGTATCCCGTAAACTAATCCTTGCTCTAAAATTGTTACAAAAATGTCCATACATACGCCTCCGGTTTCCCATCAATAAGTATCTTTTTTCTAAATGGTGTCAAAGCTCTCCACTGCACCGTTTACAAAGTCTTCCTCTAAAGTGATTCCTAAATTTTTTGCTGCCGCTGTGTTTACATACAGGCCCGGCTTAGAGACTGTTTCATATTTCATCTCAGATGCTTTTTTCTCGCCTTTTAACACTTCTGCCGCCATCTTTCCAGTCTGTTTTCCAAGTTCAATATAATCAATTCCCTGAGCTGCAACACATCCCAGTTTAACCTGCTCAATTTCACTTCCAAATACAGGAATTTTTTTTGCGTTTGCCTTATCAAGAATCGTTGCCAGTGAATTTACTACTGTATTATCTGTCAAATTTGTCAAACAATCCACCTGACCGAGGATTTCATCTGTGGCCAATGAAATATCTGCTGTCTGTGAAATTCCTTTTTTTACAATTGTAAACCCATAATCTTTTGCAAGCTTCTCATAGACTTCAATTGCAGAAACAGAGTTTACCTCACTTGTTGTATAAAGGATTCCGATATTCTTTGCATCCGGTAAAATTTTGCGGATCATTTCCAGCTGCTCTTTAATCGGGAGCTGGTCGCTTGTTCCTGTAACTTCACCTACAGGCATTCCCTCATCATCTGCAAGTTTTGCTGCTTTAGGGTCTGTCACTGCTGAGTAAATAACAGGAATACCGCTGTTCATCGCAGAGTTATATGACGCCTGAGCACTCGGTGTTGCAATTCCGCAGATTAAATCCACTTTGTCGGATACAAACATATCACTAATCTGCTTTGCAGTTCCCTGGTCCGCCGCCGCATTCTTCACATCCACTTTCAGATTTTTACCTTCCTCAAAACCAGCTTCTTTCAATCCCTCAATAAAGCCTTCCCTGCAGTTGTCCAGAGAGCCGTGCTCTGCAAACTGAGAAATACCCACCGTGTAGGTCTTTGCCTCACTTGTCCCGGACCCTTTTTCCTCTTTACTTCCGCATGCCATAAGGCTCACTGCCATCGCTGTTCCTAAAACTATTGCCAATACCTTCTTTTTCATAACTTAATTCTCCTCTTCTTTTCAATTCTATTCTTGATATGATTTTTCAAAAGCAAAGGAGCCGATAAGTTCAAAGAACTTGCATGCATGATAAAAACCGCCCCAAGCTATATGCTTGAGACGGTAATAAAATACTCTTTTATTATCGCGGTACCACTCAAATTGACGAAATGTCCACTTTCTCACGTACTAACATACGTTCCTGATTGATAACGGGTTCGGTTCCCGACAGCTCCTACTCTTTTCATTTCAGGCTGCCCTCGAAAGTCCATTCAGAATTAAAATCCATGCGGCAATCCCACCATATGCCACTCTCTGTGATATCTTTTAAAACCTACTTCTCTTTCTCATCGGTTTTGCTTTTGATGTAATCTATTCTAAATTACCACAGGCTCATTTGTCAAGTATTTTCTTATGACAAAATATTCTTTCTTTTTACAATACTAACAGGACCTCTCCAGTTTGAAAGTCTGCACCATCTCTCTTAATGTCTCTGCCTGTCTGTAGAGTTCCGCTGATGCAGCTGCACTTTCCTGGGATGCCGCTGAATTTGCCTGTACCACACCTGATACCTGGTCAATTTCATCATTTATCCTTGCGATTCCGGATGCCTGCTCTAAGGATGCACTGGCAATTTTCTCTGCCAATCCGGCAACTTCCTCCACGCCTCCCACTATTTTGCTGAAAGCATCCGCAGTGGTTCTTGCGATTTTGGTTCCATATTCTGTTCTCTGCATAGAGCTTTCAATCATGTCTGTGGTTTCCTTTGCAGCTTCCGCTGAACGGGCTGCCAGACTTCTGACCTCATCCGCTACAACTGCAAAACCTTTTCCATATTGTCCGGCTCTCGCTGCCTCTATTGAAGCATTCAAAGACAGTATGTTTGTCTGGAACGCAATGTCCTCAATGGCCTTTATTACTTTGGAAATATTGGACGCAGAGACATTAATCTCATCCATGGCTCTGAGCATTTCATCCATATACTTGTTTCCATCCTCAGCTCCATCTCTGACATCGTTGGCACATGTTCTTGCCATCTCCGCATTCTCGGCACTTAACGTAATTCTGTCTTTTACCTCTGCCACCGCCGCAGCCAGCTCCTGAAGAGAACCAGATTGACGACAGGCTCCTTCTGAAAGACGTGAACTTGCTTCTGATATCTGGCCGGCTCCGCTCACTACCTGTCCGGAGGTGTCACATATCTGAGACAATATCTGGTTGTTTTTCTCCACGATGCTGCTCAATGCAATGCCCAGAACATCCTTTTCAGAATTTATTTTTACCCTGACAGTCAAATCTCCGCTGGCTATCGCCTCGGCTGTCTCAGCCTGGCTTCTGATATTTTCCACCATTGCCTTGAATGCCTTCATCACTTCGCCCACTTCATCATCTGTAAGAACCCGCACATTTGCGCTTGCATCACCTACAGACAACTGATTCGCGATATTGCTGAGGATTTTAAGCGGACGCACAATACTCCCGTTTAAAACCTTACATATGATTGCGCTTCCGACAAAGGACAGGACAACCAACAAGACTATCACAATGAAAGAGCTGCAAAAGAGCCTGTCGAAATACCTCCTGCAGAGTGTGATTTGTAAATGGCAAAAATACCTACCAAAGCTATCAAAATCGTTATAATATTCACGATGCCGAAGCCTCTTGCCAACCTTTTATTTAGAGCTACTGAATTCTGTTTTTCCATGTAAGCTGTACCTCTCATCCCTAGTTTTTATTTATACTGTATATATATCGGCAGCTTTTGTAATAATTATAGTAAAATAAAGATTTTTTTTATTATTTTTTGTTGATTATTTATTCTGCTATTGCTGGCATGTTATCTGAATTAAGAATTCTGTGCAAAAATTCTTTGGTGCGTTCCTCTTTCGGCTTCACAAAAATATCCTCTGCTGTGCCAGATTCTGCAATCACACCCTTGTCCATAAAAATAACTCTGTCCGAAACATCTCTGGCAAAAGCCATCTCATGTGTAACAATTATCATAGTGAGTCCGGTGTGGGCCAAATCCTTCATTGTCTTTAACACTTCGCCTACCATCTCCGGGTCAAGAGCTGATGTGGGCTCGTCAAACAGCATCACATCCGGATCCATGGACAATGCCCGTCCGATTGCAACACGCTGCTTCTGTCCTCCGGAAAGCTGTGACGGCTTTGCATCAATAAACCGCTCCATTCCTACTCTTTTCAGGTTTGCTATTGCTATTTTTTTCGCCTCTTCTTTTGACCGCTTCAGCACTGTGACCTGTCCGGTCATACAGTTCTCCAAAACATTCATATTATTAAAGAGATTGAACTGCTGAAATACCATCCCTAAATGAGTGCGGTATTTCGGCAGATTGTAATCTGGCTCTAATACATTTTCACTTTTATAACAAATCTTCCCTCCATTGGGCTTCTCCAATAAATTAATGCAGCGCAGGAGGGTTGATTTACCAGAACCGGAAGAACCGATAATTGTAACCACCTCACCTTTGTCTACAGTGAGGTCAATCCCCTTTAAAACCTCATTCTGGCCAAAATTCTTCTTTAAACCTTCTATTTTGATAATCTCTGACATTTTTTGTTCCTCCCTATTCTTCCTCTGCCGCAACTGGTACATAAGCGTCAGGCCCGTCCAGCTTCTTCTCAATCAGACGCAAAACTCTTGTCACAGTAAAGGTAAGGACAAAGTAAATCACGCAGATAATGAAATAGGTCTGGAAGAACATATAGTTTGCTCCCGCCGCAGATTTTCCCTGAAAGAACAACTCTGTCACAGAGATAATGCTCAATACAGAGGTATCTTTGATATTAATAACGAATTCATTGCCTGTTGCCGGAAGGATATTGCGCAGAACCTGAGGTACTACTACTTTCCTCATTGTCTGTCCGTGTGTCATACCGATTGCCTGTGCCGCCTCAAACTGCCCCCTGTCAACTGCAAAGATACCGCCGCGGACGATTTCTGACATATAAGCTCCCGTATTGATTGACACGATAAAGAGCGCGGCTGCGGTACGGTTTAAGTCAAAGCCAAACAATAAGGCTGTTCCATAGTAAATTACGGCTGACTGAACAATCATAGGAGTACCCCGAAATACTTCTACGTACACATTCAAAAGCCATCCAAAGATTGTCTGGCCTGCTCGCTTGCCCCTTTTGTCTGACAACGGAATCGTGCGGTAAACACCAACCAGAAGACCGATTATACTTCCCAGCACAGTTCCCGCCAGGGCTAAAAACATGGTCATCCCGGTTCCTCTCACAAACAACATTCCATTTTGTTTTATAATTTTAACAAGCGGACTTCCCCCATCATCTTCTTCTGATGCCGGCTGATTCTGAATAGCTTCATCCATAATCTTTACACGTTCATCTTTTGAGACTCCGGCAAGAATCTCATTGATGGCAGCTATATCCGGATCTCCTTTGCGCATTCCAATCGCAACTGCGGTATCCTCAGGGCTTGTCTGAAATCCATTTTCTTCTGAAAATTCAACCATCTTCAGTTTTGGATTGACACTCTCTGCGGTAACTCCCTCCGGTCTTTCGCTGACATAACCGTCGATAACACCGGATTCCATAGCCACCCTCATTGCCGGGAAGTTATCCATGGCTTCCTGCATTTTTACATTTGGAATCTGATTGATAACTGTATAGTGGAATGTATTGAGCTGAGCTGTGATTTTTGCACCAGAAAAGTCCTCCAGACTCTTGGCCTTGGCGTACTTGCTGTCTGCCCTGGTAACAATGACCAGATTTGACTCATAATACACATCTGTAAAATCAATCTGCTTTTTTCTCTCCTCAGTGGGTGACATACCTGCAATAATGGCATCAATTTTACCTGACTGCAGCGCCGGCGGAAGACCATCCCACTCAGTTTTTACAATAACCAGCTTGCGGCCCAGTTTTTCAGCGATTATCTTTGCAATTTCAACATCATAGCCGCCGGCATAGGATTTATCTCCCTGGATAGGCACAGCCCCATTTTCATCTGTATTCTGTGTCCAGTTAAAGGGAGCATACCCTGCCTCCATTCCCACACGAAATTCTTTTTGCTCTGTCTCCTCCGCCTGTACTTTCATTACCGCTCCTGGAATACTTCCCAGCAATAACATCAGTATCAATGGCAGAATCATTAGTTTCTTATTCATCCTTTTCTCCTTTTCCTCCCGAGGGTTTTGTACACCAGGAACTTTATTCCCATTGTATAAAAAAAGCGCTCTCTGAAAATCAAAAAGCGCTTACTTTCTCTTACCCCCTGTAAAACATAGCGCAACTTAGTTTCAAAAACTAAGACAGTCCATAAGTTCTTCACTTATGTCCCAACCAAAGAACAAAAGAGATATTCTTTGATTTCGGCGACGTTCCCTAGTTCTGCTTCCACGTGTCTCTTCACTCCACAGGGTTAATAAACCTCGCAACCTCTACCTCTAAACTGAGGTGTCTTACCTATACTTATTGAACTTCTAATGTTCAATAAAGTATTCTTCTTGAACTACCAATATTCAAGAAGGTATTCTTTTTTCTATATTAGATTCTATGATTTTATAGCTCCATTGTCAATAGTAGTTTTCTTTTTGTCAATGTGTTAAGATGTTCCAGTTTTGTCTAAAAGCATCCAATTTGCCCGAAAGGGGCGCATCAGGTTCCAATATCCCACTCCAAAAAGGTTATGTTCTTTTGCAAGATTTATTTTTGCCGTGATGCTGCGCACATCCTCAAACCACACTTCGTGGGCGATGCCCTCCCTGGTATAAGTAAAAAATGGGCTTTGAGAAACGTCGGAATATTGAATTTCCACCCCGTTTTCTTCTGCAATCTGGGGTGCCTCCACATTTCCGATTAACCTTGCTTTTGTGACTCCCCGCTCAAAAGGAAGGGGCCAGTCGTAACCATAATTTGGAATGCCCATTATAATTTTCTCCGCCGGAATTTTCGTCTGGGCATACTCCACTACTTTTTGTACCATGTTCAAGGGGGCCACCGCCATGGGCGGCCCGTAGGTAAATCCCCATTCATATGTCATGAGAAACACATGATCTGCGTTTGCTCCCAGCAGTTCATAATCCATCCCTTCATACAGCAACCCCGGCTGGTCCGAGGATGTCTTGGGCGCCAGTGCCACAGATACTTTATAGTCATTGGCATTCATTGTCTCCCGCACCCTGCCAACAAATTCTGCATAGCCAACACGATTTTCCGGCAAAATGTACTCAAAATCAATATCTACTCCTGCATAACCCTTTTCTTTCATTGTTGCAAGTAAATTTTCAATCAATGTCTGCTGAATTTCCACATTTTCTACAAGCACTTTTACGAGTTGATTATTGAATGTGCCTTCCGCAAAGGGTGTCAGTACAAGCATTGGATTGATTTCATTTTGCCATGCCAGTGCAATCATCCAGGATTCATCGGGATTCGGCGGGACAAGCTCACCTGTGAATGTGAATCCATAAGAAAAAATTAACAGCTCGTTTATGGCAGGAAACGACTGTTCCAGAATGTATTGTTCAATAAAAGGATAGGCATATCCCGTAACATATAAATCGTCCCGGATACTGCCTGATTCATCTATGCCGAGGAGCAAAAGCGCCTGGCCTTCCACCAGATTTGTCTGTCCGCTCAACTGGTTGTCATGTTCAATTTTCCACACAGGAATCTGTGTCTGCTGGGATATGGAGTATAGTGTATCCCCCTGTTGTACAACATATATCACAAAAACACCCCCTATGTAACAACATATGAGGGTGCATTTCTTTTTATGTCTTGGGTATTATTGTATCAGCATGGCATCGCCAAAGCTGAAAAAACGATACCTTTCTTTGACTGCTTCTTCGTATGCCGCAAGCACATGCTCCCTTCCTGCCAGCGCAGAAATAAGCATAATCAGTGTAGATTCCGGCAAATGAAAGTTTGTAATCAGGTTATCCAGTACTTTAAATTTATACCCCGGATAAATGAAAATCTCCGTCCATCCGCTGCATGCCTCCAGGTGCCCATTTTCGTCTGCGGCGGACTCTATCGTTCTGCAGCTCGTAGTCCCCACACAAATTACACGCTTGTGTTTTTCCTTTGCAGAATTAATTTTCTTTGCCGCCTCTTCATCAATGACATAAAACTCTGAATGCATATGATGGGCTTTCACATCCTCAACCTTTACCGGACGGAATGTGCCAAGTCCCACATGGAGCGTAACTCTGGCAATCTCCACTCCCTTTTTCTGAATCTGCCCCAGCAAGCCCGGTGTAAAATGCAGTCCTGCGGTGGGAGCCGCCGCTGAGCCTGAATGAGAGGCATAGACTGTATTGTATCGGTCTTTATCTTTCAGTTGATGGGTAATGTAAGGGGGAAGAGGCATCTGTCCGAGCTGGTCCAGTATTTCTTCAAAAATTCCTTCATATTCAAAATGAATCAGACGGTTTCCTTCTTCTACCACATCCATGACTTCCCCGACAAGCAGTCCGTCACCAAAACTGATTCTCGCACCCGGCTTTGCCTTTTTCCCGGGCTTAACTAAGGTTTCCCACACATCATTTTCTTTCCGCTTCAGAAGCAGCACTTCCACTTTTTGCCCCGGTTTCCTCCTTCGAGCCAATCAATCTGGCAGGAATAACTTTCGTGTCGTTCACCACAAGGCAGTCTCCCGGCTCAAGATAGTCTGCAATATCCCTGAATGCGCGATGCTGGGTTTCCCCGGTCTTCTTATCCAATACAAGAAGGCGGGAACCTGCCCTGTCCTCAAGGGGGTCCTGAGCGATGAGCTCAGGCGGCAGGTCATAATAAAAATCACTTGTCTTCAATGCAAAATCCGCCTTTCCAAAAATACTTAAGGAAGTTCTCTACGCTAAGCTTGATAATACCTCGCTAAGCTCAAAGAACGACCTACGTGCTAAGCTCGAAAACACCTCGCTAATCACTATCGGTCACTGTCTCAATTCTATTCCCATCTCTTCCAGAGCTTTCAGGATTTTTTTCATAGCTGCCGTTATATCGGCTTCCTCCAGAGTCTTATCTTTTGCTCTGAACACAATGGAATATGCGATTGACTTGTAGCCCTCTTTAATCTGAGCGCCTTCATACAGGTCAAATAATACATAACTTTCCAGATATGAACCGCCTTTTTTCTCAAAAACGTCTTCTATCTGTCCTGCCAATATATTCTTTGGCACAACCATACTAATGTCACGGTTAACTGCCGGGTACTTTGCGATTCCCATATATTTTCTGTCAAATGTGGCAAATTCCAGGATTTCAGGCATATCAATCACCGCAATATAAGCTCTCTCGCCAATTCCATAATTGTCTGCAACTTCCGGATGCACCTCACCTAAATATCCCACTTCTCTTTCCTTTATATAGGATGTTTGCCTGGCGGCCGGGGTGGAGATAAGGAAGCCTTGCATCAGGTTCGTAGGTCTCTTTCTCTTTCATACCGAATTTTTCAAAGAACTCTTCCACAACACCTTTCATGCTGAAAAAGTCGCCTTTTCCATAAATTCCCAGTGTAAACTGCATGCGCTCATCAGGCAGTTCCGTAACCGGCAGCTGCTTGGGAAGATAAACATTTCCCAGTTCATAGAGACGCACATCTTTATTCCGGCGATTGTAATTTGTAGCCAGAGATGTGAGCATACCGTTAAGTGAAACGGTTCTCATAATACTGTAATCCTCTCCCAGAGGGTTCATAATCTCCACCGCATTTCTAAGCGGAGAATCCGCTGGAAGCAAAAGCTTATCAAATACTTTTGGGCTTTCAAAAGAATAAGTCATGCTCTGACTGAATCCACAAAATTCCGCAATATCAGCCGCTGTTCTTTCAACACGAAGCTTGAAAGAAATTTTTCCTGTTGTGGCTTCTCCTCTTGGGAGTGTGGTTGGTATATTATCATATCCAAAAAATCTTGCCACTTCCTCAGCCAAATCTGCAAGACGGAATAAATCATGGCGGAATGTAGGTGCGATGACCTCTTTTGCTGCTGCGTCATAGTCCAGTCCAATTTTTGTAAAATATTCCAGCATTTCTGCCTCAGATATATTTGTGCCAAGCATAGCATTTATTTTTTCGGCATCAAAAGGTACTCTTACAGGTCCTTTCACTTTACCGTACACATCAACGGTTCCGCCTACCACTTCACCTGCGCCCATTTCTTCCACAAGCTGGCATGCTCTGTCAATGGCAGCCTTTGCATTATTTGGGTCAAGCCCTTTTTCAAATTTACCTGACGCATCTGTACGCAGACCCACTCTTTTGCTTGATTTACGGATATTTACACCGTCAAAGCAGGCAGCCTCAAATAACATTGTCTTTACATCATCTGTAATCATAGAATTTTCGCCGCCCCCATATTCTACAAAGACCGATGGCTTTTTCACCGTCACAGATCATAAGCACATCTTTATCCACAGCGCGCTCCTGTCCGTCCAAAGTTATAAACTTATCACCGTCCTTGGCAGTCTTTACAATAATCTCATGGCCTGCTATCAAATCCAAATCATATGCGTGCATGGGCTGTCCATACTCTTCCATCACATAGTTTGTAATATCTACCAAATTATTGATTGGGCGGATTCCAACGGAGGCAAGTCTCCTCTGCATCCATTCCGGAGATGGACCAATTTTAATATTTTTAACCACACGGGCACAAAAACGAGGGCAAAGGTCCGTATTTTCAACAGATACCTTCACATAATCATTTACATCTTCCTCATTTCCTGTCTCCGCCACAACAGGAGGTACAAACTCTTTGCGAAATGTTGCCGCCGCTTCCCTTGCAATGCCAATCACACTATAGCAGTCTACCCTGTTAGATGTCACTTCATATTCAAACACAACATCATTCAATCCCAGCTTCCACCGCACTTGCGCCAATCTGAGCATCCTCCGGGAAAATATAGATTCCCTCGTCAGAAGATTCCGGATACATTTCTTTGGTAGAGCCCAGCTCCTCAATGGAGCACATTCATACCGAAGCTCTCCACTCCGCGCAAGCTTGCCTTCTTAATTTTAATTCCTCCCGGTGTTTTTGAACCGTCATGTCCGCTGAACACGACCGCCGTCCAGAACAACAGGAACCTTGTCCCCCTCGTGAACGTTATTTGCACCAGTCACAATCTGTACAGACTCAGACTTCCAACATTTACCTGACAAATAATCAGTTCTATCCGCATCCGGGTGTCTCTCAATTTTTATCAATCTGACCAATGACAATTTTATCCAAATCCGCATCCAGCACCTCATAACCTTCCACCTTAGTGCCGGATAATGTCATTGCATCTGTATACTCCTGCGCTGTCACATCCAAATCAGGGACATACGCTTTAATCCATGATAATGAAGTATTCAATTTACCTTCCTCCTCTTCTTTCATCTATTGCCGTCTAACTATTTGCTTGCAGTTCAGCTTACTTTTTAATACAGCCTAGCCATAAGCTCGATTCTGCTTCGCTTTCTCTCGCTCAGGCAGAACGCCAAATAAATTTCCCTTCATATACATCTGCGAAAGCAAGCTCTCTTCGATGTATATTATGAAAATTTGCTTGCAGTTCAGCTTACTTTTTAATACAGTCTAGCCATAAGCTCGATTCCACTTCGCTTTCTCTCGCTCAGGCAGAACGCCGAATAAATTTCCCTTCATATACATCTGCGAAAGCAAGCTCTCTCCGATGTATATTATGAAAATTTGCTTGCAGTTCAGCTTACTTTTTAATACAGTCTAGCCATAAGCTCAATTCCGCTTCGCTTTCTCTCGCTCAGGCAGAACGCCAAATAAATTTCCCTTCATATACATCTGCGAAAGCAAGCTTTCTTCGATGTATATGAATGAAAATTTGCATGGCTAGACTGTATTAAAATTGTCTTAAAAACCGAATATCGTTTTCATACAGAAGCCGCATATCGTCGATTTCATATTTTAAAAGTGCAATTCTTTCAAGGCCAACTCCGAATGCAAATCCTGAGTATTCTTCGGGATCAATACCGCACATTTCCAGAACGTGTGGATGCACCATACCGCAGCCGAGAATTTCAATCCAGCCGGAACCTTTGCAGAAACGGCATCCTTTTCCGCCGCATTTGAGCAGCTTACATCCACCTCCGCACTTGGCTCTGTGAATGGGAAATGGTGAGGTCTGAATTTGGTTTTTGTTTCTGGACCGAACAATTCTTTCGCAAATACTTCCAATGTTCCCTTTAAGTCGGCAAAGGAAATATTTTTATCAATGACAAGTCCTTCAATCTGGTGGAAAGAAGGAGAATGTGTGGCATCCACCTCGTCAGAACGAAATACCCTTCCCGGAGCAATCATGCGGATAGGGAGTTTTCCCTGCTCCATCACACGCGCCTGTACCGGTGATGTCTGTGTGCGCAAAACAATATCTTTATTTATATAAAAATGTATCCTGCTCATCCTTCGCGGGATGGTCCGCCGGGATATTCAATTTTTCAAAGTTATACAAGTCATATTCCACTTCCGGGCCTTCCACAACTTCATAGCCCATACCGACGAAAATACGCTCCACCTCTTCCAGGGCGATTGTGTTTGGATGGCGGTGTCCCACCGTATTCTTTTTGGAAGGCAATGTGACATCAATGACCTCTGCCTTTAACTTCTCTTCCCGGAGAAATTTCTCCATTTTTGTTTTAGACTCCTCCAAAACCGCCTCAATAGCTGCCCTTGTCTCATTTACCAGCTGTCCCACTTTTGGCCTGTCCTCCGGTGAAACATCCTTCATACTTTTAAGAACCGCTGTTAATTCTCCCTTTTTCCCGAGGAACTTTACACGCACATCATTTAATTTCTCCGGTATATCAGAGGACTGAATTTGTGCAATTGCTTCCGCTTTGATTTGCTCTAATCTTTCTTTCATTTTTTGCTCCTTTCGTAAATGTACCTTTTTAATACAAAAAAACTCCATCCCAACAAAGGGACGAAGTTCTACATTCGCGGTACCACCCTAATTCCTGCGGCTATATTGCAGGCTCTTAGTCTTGTGTAACGTACAACATACGGCATGCTCTACTGTGATTTCAAGCACGCAGCTATCGTGGGAATTTCGATTGCCATCTGAACTAAAGAAAACTTGCAGCCAGTGATTTCTCTCTCTGATAGAAAATGGGTCTCTACTGTACACGGTTATCGCTTTTTACTTATCCATTGTAACATAAGGTTTTTGAATGTCAAGGTTTTTTCATTTCTGCCTTCTGTTCCGGATTCTATTCAAAATCTTCTCTTCTGTTTCCATACCCTTCCAGTATTGCATTTAATTCGCCGCCCAGTAAGATAACATACATACACACATACAGCCACAGCATAATCAGTATAATCGTCGTGAGGCTTCCGTACATACTGGTAAATCCGGTGAAAATATCCAGATACATAGAGAATATAAATGAGGCCAGCAGCCAGCCGCAGGAAGTGAACACTGCCCCCGGAAGCTGTTGTTTCATAGTTGTCTTAGATAAGTTATCCCTATTCGGCAGGAATTTATACACCAAATCCCAAAACAGGGTCAGCACTATCAGTGTTAAGAATGTTCTGATTTTTATAATAGCATCCATAACTGTAATGAAAAAGGGAACATGCCTGTATACAAGCACACTGATACTATTTCCAAAAACAGAAAGGGTCAGCGAAAGTGCAATAGCCAAAATGAAAACAACTGTATATACGGAGGCTCTGAGCCGCAGATAGAGATAATTTCTTGTCTCTATATTATCATAAATACAGTTCAGCCCTGATGTCACCGAGAGTACGCCTTTTCCCGCGGACCAGAGGGCCACAATAATGGTGACCGGGATGATACTCCGCGACTGTGCATACACCTGATTTATAATAGAAACAATAGTTCCCTCCACAGTCTTGGGAAAAATCTGCATCACTCCTTCCATCACATCCATTTTTGTGAGCGGTGTAAATTGCACCATGGTAAAGAGCAGCAGAATAATAGGAATCAAAGACAGCACAAAGAAATATGCCGACTGAGCCGCATATGCTCCGGTGTGGTGGGAGCCAACGACGTCTCCCAGTCTATATAATTCTTTTACAATTTTTTTTGTTTTTCCCCGCATCCTTCTCTCCCGCAAATCTTTTGTTATAATTTGGCAGCCCCATATTTTACTGAACATTGGCAGTTCAATAAATATGTATTTAAAAAGTGGACTTTCCTAATGCATGAAAAAGACATCTGCTCACTGACAGATGCCCTTATCTTTAGTAGTTCCCCAAAATGCCGGTCCTGTATTTTGACTCCTAGCCAAAGCTAGGTGGGCAACCGCATCTGTTTTTCTGTCTTCCACTGCAAAACGGAGGCTTGACATATTACAGAAATATAAGAATCCCGTTTAAAGTATTGTAGGTTCAAAATAACAGGGTTGTCGAACATTTCAGGTCTTTCTCTAAATGTATTATAACCCATTTACACGAATTTTACAACAAAAAATTAAGGAAAAAGGGCTGCCGCAAAATGTGACTCCCGAAGAGTTTGGCATTTTGCAGCAGCACCTTTTATACCGCTTCTACGTTTATTTTAATTTAATTCATCTACTACTTTCTGAATAGCTGCAAGTGCATCTTCCGGCAACTTGTCATAGCCTTCTTTTGCTGTCTCAAATTCTTTAATTTCATTTACGCGGTCATTCATACGAGCTTTCAGCTGAGTTACATAATCTTCATCATTCAAATCTGGGATAAATCCTTCCCAATCCATGATTTCAATGTCAGAGAATGGTCCCCATTTCTTGAATTCAGCTTTCTTCTCCACAATTGCCTCTAAAATTCCAAGTGTATCTTTGGGCTGAACTTTCTTGCCCATGAAATCACCTGTGTTGATGATGTAGCAATCTACATTTTTCTCCTCAACCAGTTTTTTGAACTTGGTGTAATCATCTACCAAAGGATAAGTTCTGAATGGGTTCGCATATGGAACAACTACCAGTTTATTTGGGTCTACTCCAGGAGCAAGTCTTTCTGCTGTAGTTCTCTTTGTTGCCAGTGTAGCTCCCATTACAGATGCCAGAGAAGCGCCTTTTAATTTTACTACCGGCGGAATTGTAGGGTCCTTCATAATCCAGAAGATTGCATTTACAGGAGAATCAATCTTATCCACACGGTTTGGTGACCAAAGTTTAGATTTAATGGCACGTCCGTTACCATTTCTGATATCTTCTGTTACAAGCTGAATCTTTCCGTCCTCATCGCGTGTCGCAGCACAGTTCTGAGCTGTAAGCAGATATTTGTTGTCCTCACATCCTGTCGGATAATCCTGTGTCTTATCGAAATAAGTAGGCTCAATAGCAACAGAAGCACATGTATCAGTATTGATAATGAAAGCGTCATCGTGAAGAACCTTGATATCATATTTTCCATCATGCTTGGCATGTGTAATTGTAGATTTTCCTGAACCTGACAGACCATATACAGATGCAACATATTTGCTGCCGTCTGCTAAAGTATATTCTTTCTGTCCGCCGTGGCAGGATGCATATCCGTTTCGGTTAGCCAGAGCCCATACCATAGTAAGGGTTCCCTTCTTATGCTCTCCGAAATATCTCATTCCGAGGATACATGCACAGTTTTCATTTGTGTTAAAATAGCACATTGTCTGAGGGTCACTTAAGTTGCTGAAGTCTACGTCAGGAGTAGGCAGTGGTTTCCACTGTGGGTCGGAAAAGAGATAAATATCCGGCTCTGTTCCATTTCCAACCGGAACAGACTCTTTGTACATCTTTACATAATCATCGGACATGTACTGGAAGTTTAACATCCATGAGTACATAATATTTTCTTCGCCCTCTGGAATTAAAAGATGAACCTTTACCATAAATTCTGGATCAAGACCTGCATAAACTGTCGCATGGTACATCTTTTTAAAACGGGATTTGTAAATCGCATCCATCGCTACTTTGTCCAGCTTTTCACAATCCACTCCCGGCTCACCGGCAATACGGCGTGATCCTGCATAACGGCCTGTGATAGCTCCATCGTTAAATAAAAGAACCTTTGCGTCTGCATCCAGACCAAATTCTTCACCTCTATATACTGGCATATCTGTCACGACTGTTCCCGGAGAATTTTTTGCTAAGTTATATGCCTCTTTCAATGTGTTTACTGGAACTACGTTATTTCCATAAAACGCTGTCTCAATAATAGACCTTGTTTTTGTAAAACCTGGTTTACCTTTTCCGATTTCATTGATTGGATAATACGCTTTTGTTGACATGTATTCATTTCCTCCTTCTTCAAATCCAAATTTGTTTCATTATCCCACACTTGGTTGTGAAAGTCAACCCGTTTTCTGACGCCATCCTTATCCCTCATTTCATTTATCTCTATTTTCGAGCAATATATAATAATTTTTTTATAAAAAATGCAAGTTCCAATATTTAAACTTGCATTTTTCGAGTTAATCTTCGTATTTTCCTTGATATTTCATTCCTTTTATATGCTCTTTTTGCAACTTGTCTGTTAAATATTTCACTATCTGATTTTTCTATATTAAATCCTATTTTTTTAACTAAATAATTTTTTGTTTGCTGCACCTCACCTGAGATAGAATACCCAATAAAATTTTAAGGATGCATGACAGAAAAACATATTTGTTTCTGCATGCACCCTTAAATTTTTATATAAAAATGTTACTGCTAAAAATATTTCTTTCTCAATTTTGTTGTGTAAATCATATACCAGATAAGAACAATAACAAAAGCTGCCATTGCAATAATATCCAGAATCAAAATCGGCATCACAAAATAATGAATTGCATCTACAGCACCATAAAGAGTACTCACAATTCCCAAAACAAGCACCGCCGGCAAAGCTTCCTGCACAAATGCTTTTCTATCCTTGCATGTATACTCCGAAACGCCCTTGCCGAGAAGAAGGACTGAATTGATATGTCCATCCCGTTTCATCGTTACATACGCATACAGTGAATAGATGCCGCAGCCTAATATCAGAAGACTGATTGTTCCAAACATACTGTCCATAGATTATACCTCTGCTCTCAGAATCTCTCTTACGGTTTCTTTCATCTTATCTACACTACATTCTCTTGTGTGAACAATTTCTGCATTGCGGATTTCTTCAATCGCATTTGGAACCGGAGTCTGGGATACTTTCTCCAGCTCGTCAATCAGAGCGAACTCATCCATTGACCCATAAGCTTCGTCAATTGCAGTCATTACACTTTTTGCAAATTTATAAGGACTCGCTGTGGACACAACCAGTGCCTTTTTATCAGCTCCCTTTTCCTTTTGGGCTTTGCACACATGAGCAGCAACCGCTGTATGAGTGTCCATCACATAACCTGTAGATTTGTATGTGTCACGGATTGCCGCTGCTGTCTCTTCTTCTGTGGCGTAACCGCCTACAAAACCATTCAGCTTTTCTTTCATATCGGCAGTAATTTCGTAGACACCATCTTTCTTTAACTGCTCCATCAACTGGCCGTTCTTCTCTGCATCCTGACCTGCAATGGCATAAATCAAGCGCTCCAGGTTGCTGGAAATCAGGATATCCATAGATGGGGAGGAAGTGAGAACAAAGTCTCTGTTTCTGTCATATTTTCCTGTCTTAAAGAAATCAAACAGTACTTTATTTTCGTTTGATGCACAAATCAGCTTTCCAATAGGTACACCCATCTCTTTTGCATAGTAAGCTGCCAGAATATTTCCAAAGTTTCCTGTGGGAACTGTCACATCAATCTCTTCGCCAGACTGAATCTCTTCGTTTTGCAAAAGCTTTGCATAAGCGTACACATAATATACAACCTGAGGTACAAGACGTCCAATATTAATAGAGTTTGCAGATGAAAACTGGTAGCCTTCCTTATCCAGTTCTTTCTCCAGCGCTTTATCTTCAAACAACGCCTTTACACCGCTCTGTGCATTGTCAAAGTTTCCGTGAATAGCGACAACAGCAGTATTCTTTCCTTTCTGAGTCACCATCTGCAATTCCTGAACCTTGCTCACGCCATCTTTAGGGTAGAACACAATAATTCTTGTTCCAGGAACATCCGCAAATCCTGCAAGCGCCGCTTTTCCGGTATCCCCGGATGTGGCTGTCAGAATTACTATATCTTTGGTTACCTGATTCTTCTTAGCAGCGGTTGTAAGCAGATGAGGAAGAATTGACAATGCCATATCCTTAAAAGCTATCGTTGCGCCATGAAACAATTCCAAGTGGAAAGTGTCCCCCACTTTAACAAGAGGAGCAATCACTTCCGTGTCAAACTTCTGGTCATACGCGCTGTCGATACAGTGTTTCAGTTCTTCTTCTGTAAAATCTGTCAGAAACTGTTTCATCACCGCATACGCAGTTTCCTGATAGGTCATATCCTTTAACTCTTCCATCGTCACATCCAACTTTGGAATTCTTTCAGGGACAAATAAGCCCCCATCCTCCGCAAGCCCTTTCAAAATTGCCTGGGAAGCTGTTACCGTCTTATCCCCATTTCTTGTACTCTTATACAATAAGTCCATTTTACATTCTCCTACTTATACTTCTTGGTGAGGTTCTCTCGAACTTAGCAGCATGGTTGCCGCACTGCTATTTTTTACTATTGGTATAGTTAACCAGTCCGCCTGCCGCAATTAATTTCTGCATAAATTCCGGGAAAGGCTGTCCCTGAAATTCTGTTCCTTTTGTCCGGTTATAGATTTTTCCACTGTCAAAATCAACTTCAACCTCATCTCCCGCTTCGATTCCCTTCGCAGCTTCCGGACATTCGATAATCGGAAGACCGATGTTGATTGCGTTGCGGTAGAAAATTCTGGCAAATGTCTCTGCAATGACACAGCTTACCCCTGCTGTCTTCAGACAGAGCGGTGCGTGCTCTCTTGAGGAACCACAGCCAAAGTTTTTGTTCGCCACAATCAAATCTCCCGGCTGTACCTTATTTACAAAATCAGGGTCAATGTCTGCCATAGCATGGCTTGCAAGTTCCTGAGCATCAAAAGAATTCAGATATCTTGCCGGTATGATGACATCTGTGTCAACATTGTCCCCATATTTAAAAACATGTCCCAAAGCCTTCATTATTTGTCACCTACTTTCTCCGGATTTGCAATATAGCCTGCAATCGCACTTGCAGCCGCCACCTCTGGGGAAGCCAGATAAATCAGGGAATCTACGTGTCCCATTCTTCCGACAAAATTTCGGTTGGTTGTAGATACACACTTCTCTCCTGCCGCCATAACACCCATGTGACCGCCCATGCAAGGTCCGCAGCTCGGTGTATTCACCGCACATCCTGCATCCACAAAAATATCTAAAAGCCCTTCTGCGATACATTCTTTATAGATAGTCTGTGTCGCCGGAATCACCATAACCCGGACATCCGGATGAACCTGACGGCCTTTTAAAATAGCTGCCGCTTTGCGCATATCTTCCATTCTTCCATTTGTACAGGAGCCAATCACTACCTGGTCAATCCAGATTTTCTCCATAGACTCAATTTCATCAATGGTTTTTGCATTGCCCGGCAAATGTGGGAACGCAACTGTTGGACGGACTTTGGAGAGGTCAATTTCAATTACTTCATCGTAAACCGCATCTTCATCCGCCTCATATATCTTGTATTCTTTCACAGAATGCTCTTTTATGTAAGCTTCTGCCTGTTCGTCCACCGGGAAAATTCCATTTTTTGCTCCAGCCTCAATCGCCATATTCGCCATTGTAAAACGGTCATCCATAGAAAGCTCTTTGATTCCGTCCCCGGTAAATTCCATAGATTTATACAAAGCGCCATCCACACCAATCTCGCCGATAATATGAATGATAATATCCTTGCCGCTCACGTATGGCCCCGGTTTCCCTGTAAGTACAAACTTTGTGGCATCAGGCACTTTAAACCAAAGTTCTCCTGTCGCCATACCAGTTGCAATGTCTGTCGTTCCAACTCCTGTGGAAAATGCCCCCAAAGCACCATAAGTACAAGTGTGGGAGTCGGCACCAATAATACACTCTCCTGCAACCACAACGCCTGCCTCGGGCAGAATTGCGTGCTCCACCCCTGATTTGCCCTGTTCAAAATACCATTTTAATTCCTGTGCTTTGGCAAATTCCCGAATAGCTTTGGAATTTTCCGCAGATTTAATATCTTTATTTGGGGTAAAGTGGTCAGGTACTAAGACCACTTTATCCTTATCATAAACTTTATCTGCCATCTCTTTAAAAATAGGCAGAGCCATTGGTCCGGTAATGTCATTGGCCATTACCACATCCAATTTTGCTTCAATCAACTGTCCGGCAACCACAGAATCAAGTCCTGCGTGGGCCGCCAGAATTTTTTGTGTCATTGTCATTCCCATTACAGTAACCTCCGTTTTTTATTTCGCCTCAATATATCCTTTTGCTGTGAGAGCTTCTGCACAGAGAACTGCACCGCCCGCTGCTCCTCTTACTGTATTGTGAGACAAGCCGACAAATTTAAAATCAAACATTGAGTCTTCTCTCAGACGGCCGATGGATACACCCATGCCGTGCTCGTAATCCACATCCAATTTTACCTGAGGACGGTTATCCTCCTCCAGATACTGGATAAACTGCTTCGGAGCACTTGGCAATTTGGCTTCCTGTGGGAATCCTTTATAATTTACCAGTTTTTCTATCAACTGTTCCTTCGTAGGCTTCTTGTCAAAATTGATAAATACTGCTGCAGTGTGTCCGTTGAGAACAGGGACACGGATACATTGACATGTAATCTTAGGCAGTTCTGCTTTTACAATTTCACCGTTTTCTACTTTTCCAAGTACTCTGAGTGGCTCCTGCTCACTCTTTTCCTCTTCCCCGCCGATATATGGAATGATATTTTCCACCATCTCCGGCCAGTCCTGGAATGTCTTTCCAGCTTCCGGAAATTGCCTGATATGTTGTTGCAACTACTTCTTTTGGACCAAATTCTTTCCATGCATTCAGACATGGAGCATAACTCTGGATAGAACAGTTCGGTTTTACTGCGATGAATCCGCGTGTTGTTCCCAGGCGTTTCTTCTGGTCTGCAATAACCTCAAAGTGCTCCACATTGATTTCCGGCACTACCATAGGTACATCCGGTGTCCAGCGGTGAGCGCTGTTGTTTGACACAACCGGTGTCTCAGTCTTTGCATATTCTTCTTCTATCGCTTTAATTTCATCTTTTGTCATATCCACAGCGCTAAAGACAAAATCCACTGTCGCTGCAACTTTTTCTACTTCATTTACATTGAGAACAGTCAGCTTCTTTACCGCCTCCGGCATAGGAGTGTCCATTTTCCATCTATTTCCCACTGCCTCCTCATATGTCTTTCCTGAAGAGCGTTCACTTGCAGCTACTGTAACCACCTCGAACCATGGGTGTCCGTCAAGCAGAGAAATAAATCTCTGTCCTACCATTCCTGTTGCACCTAAAATTCCAACTCTTAATTTTTTCTCCATTTTTCTCTCTCCTTCTCTGTTTTATTCTACATTTAAATAAGCTTCCTGTAAAGCGATGACTTCTTCCATCGCCGCTTTTCCCGGAGCTCCAATTGTATTTCGCATCTCCACACATGTCTTCATACTGATTGCATCATAAATATCTTCCTCAAAAACCGGGGATATCTCCTTAAATTCTTCCAGTGACATATCATCCAGCGCAATCTTCTTTTCAATACAATAGAGTACCAGCTGTCCTACAATCCCATGGGCATCTCTAAATGGCACCCCGTGGTTTACCAGATAGTCTGCCGCGTCTGTGGCGTTGGTAAAGCCGTTCTTCGCACTGTCTTCCATTCTTCTGTGGTTGAATTTCATTGTATCAAGCATACCTGTAAATAAAGCAAGGCAGCCTTTTGTGGTGTCAATGGCATCAAATACAAACTCTTTATCTTCCTGCATATCCTTATTATATGCAAGCGGTATTCCTTTCATGGAAGTCAGAAGAGACATAAGTGCGCCGTACACACGTCCTGTCTTGCCCCGGACAAGTTCTGCAATATCCGGATTCTTTTTCTGCGGCATTATGCTGCTCCCTGTGCTGTAAGCGTCATCAATCTCTACAAATTGATATTCATTGGAATTCCAGATAATTACTTCCTCTGAAAACCGGCTCAGATGCATCATCACTGTTGACATGGCTGACAAAAATTCTATCAGATAATCCCTGTCTGACACGGAATCCATACTGTTCATGGTAGGTCCGTCAAATCCAAGCAATTCCGCGGTATACTCTCTGTCCAGCGGGTATGTTGTACCTGCCAGAGCACCTGACCCCAGAGGACAATAATTCATTCTATTATAAATATCTTTCATGCGCAGCCTGTCACGCTTAAACATTTCAAAATATGCACCCATGTGGTGAGCAAGGGTGATTGGCTGTGCTTTCTGCAGATGAGTGAATCCTGGCATGTAAGTTTCAGTATTCTCCTTCATCAGCCTTAAAAGAACTTTCAGTATTTCTTTCAGGAGCTTGTCCAGCTCCAGAATCTCATCTCTGGTATAAAGTTTCATATCTAAAGCAACCTGGTCGTTTCGGCTTCTTCCGGTATGCAGCTTCTTCCCCGGATCACCGATGCGTTCTATCAGATTTGCCTCCACGAAACTATGAATATCTTCATATTTATCTGTAATCTCAAGAGTGCCATTTTCTACATCTGCCCTGATTCCCTCAAGACCTTCTATAATCTTCTCTTTTTCTTCATCTGTCAGAATCCCCTGCTTTGCCATCATTGTCACATGAGCAATGCTGCCTCGGATATCCTGAGCGTAAAACTTTTTATCAAAAGATATTGATGCATTGAAATTGTACACTAACTGGTCAGTTTCTTTTGTGAAACGACCACCCCATAACTGTGCCATTTCTCTATCCCCTTTTCCTTTTACATTTTCACCCTAGTTTACCACAGTGAAGTGTTGGTGTCCACACTAAACTTCGCCAGGTCTCTTTCATTTTTAGAAAATTCACATCCGCAGTAATCCTGCCTGTACAATCCATATTCTTTTGACAGTTCAATGGACCGCTTGTACCCATTTCTTTTCTTAAAGTCAGATGGGAGATATTTCACCCCATATTGGGCCGCTGTTTCCATTCCAATGGAGTTAAGCTTCCCCGCATTTTTCATGGGGCTGATTGTCAGCGTTGTAGTAAAGTAATCAAATCCGCCTTTAACTGCTGCTTCTGCCGCCTCCCGCAGACGCATCTCGTAACACTTGAAGCAGCGGGCTCTGCCCTCCTTCAGATGTTCCATACCTCTGGCCATCTCATAAAATTTCTCTTTGTCATAATTTCCTGCCTGAAAGGACACAGGATGTTTAAATTGCATATCGGCAATTAATTCCTGTTGTTCTGTTAAGCGTTTTTCATATTCATTTTCGGGGAAAATATTGGGATTATAATAGAAGATAGTGATTTCAAAAAACTGCGATAAATATTCCAGTACGTAACTGCTGCAAGGAGCACAGCAGCTGTGAAGCAAAAGCTTCGGCACAATGTTTTCTTTTTCCAGAACAGCTGTCAGCTTATCCAGTTCTTTTTGATAATTCACGTTTTGTTGGTTCATTTTCTTCCATGCCTTTCTAATGAAGGAATGCATTCCGCAGCCCTAAATTTACTACATCTTACCTCTTCCTTTATTTTTTGTCAATGAAATCGAATAGACATTCACTTATCTATTCTTTTTTCATAAACTAACTATATACTTGTCGAATGGAGTGTCTGCATGGAACCTATACTTGAGTTGAAAAACATAAATTATGCGTATCACACATTAGAAGGAGAAACTAAAACACTGTCGGATATCTCATTTTCTGTCGCCTCCGGCGAATTCGTTGCCATTGTCGGGTCCTCCGGATGTGGTAAATCTACCCTGCTCTCCATTATCTCTGGACTTATCGAACCGGAAAAGGGACTTATAAAAACAAATGGGAAATATGCAAGAGAAGATACCTTAAACATTGGCTATATGCTGCAGCACGACCATCTTTTCGAGTGGAGAACTGTCTATGACAACGTTTTGCTGGGGCTGGAGATTCAGCACATGCTATCCGCAAAATCCCGCGCCCGAGCTTATGAACTGTTAGAATTGTATGGATTAAAACAATTTTCAAGCTCTAAACCGTCCGAATTATCCGGAGGTATGAGACAGCGTGCAGCTCTAATCAGAACTCTGGTTCTTGAACCGGATATCCTGCTCTTGGATGAGCCATTCTCTGCACTTGACTATCAGACCCGCCTCTCTGTAGGGGATGATATCGGGCAGATTATAAGAAGTACACACAAAACTGCACTGTTAGTAACCCACGACCTCTCGGAAGCAGTAAGTCTGGCCGACCGTATTATTATCCTCACAAAACGCCCCGCCTCTATCGCCAGAATTGTTCCTATTACCTTTGACCTTGAAAAAGACACCCCTCTTCACAGAAGGAACGCTCCCGAATTTAAAAATTACTTTAATATTATATGGGAGGAGTTGAACCAAAATGAATGAAATCTCAGTTGGCCAGCAGAGCTACCTGAATAACAGGAAACGCCATAAAAGGATTGTACGGGTCTCCCGGGTAGCAATCCTTTTGAGTTTTTTATTTCTCTGGGAATTTACTGCAAATATAGGGCTTATTGACTCTTTTATATTCAGCAGCCCATCAAAAATCGCCCTCTGCTTTTGGAGCATGGCTGTGGATAAAACAATCTTTTTCCATATCTGGACCACATTGTACGAAACCATCGCCAGTTTTCTGCTCGTAACTTTTATAGGCATTCTTCTGGCCGTAATTCTATGGAGCAGCGAAAAACTGTCAGAAATTCTGGATCCCTATCTTGTTGTACTGAACAGCCTTCCAAAATCTGCACTGGCGCCTCTTTTGATTGTGTGGCTGGGAGCAACCCGCACAACTATCATCGTGGCAGGTATGTCAGTGGCAATTTTTGGCAGCATTCTAAATCTATATACAAGCTTTGCGACTGTAGACAAAGAGAAAGTAAAATTAATCTACACTTTGCGCGGAAATAAGAGGCATGCACTTACAAAAGTTGTCCTGCCCAGCTCAATCCCCTCAATCATAAGTAATATGAAAGTAAATATCGGGCTGTGTCTCGTGGGTGTAATTATCGGAGAATTTCTGGCGGCGAGAAACGGACTGGGATATCTGATTATCTATTCCAGCCAGGTTTTCAAGATGGATTGGCTGCTGATGAGCATTGTTCTGCTGTGTATTATGGCGATGGGACTTTATTCCTTGATTAATCTGCTGGAAAAATTATATCAAAAGAAAGTCTGAATTAAAACAGGCGGGTGAAAATTCATCCGCCTGAAATTATTTTAAAACTGATTTATGTCTGTATTTTCTTTTCCCTATTCAAAACCAAAATATCGCATTATCCCCAGATAAATACCGTATGCAAATTGATATTGGTTATCGCGCAATTTTTGTGCATCAGTGGTATTTGTAAGATATCCCAACTCAACCAAGATTGCAGGCATGTTAGTGTTTCTTAAAACATACAGCGACGAGTTCTCACGGATTCCGTTATCCCTCGTCCCAACCATCTGAGTTATTCCATCCATGACCTGGTCTGCCAGATTTTGAGCTTCTGTGCCGTACTGATATATATATACCTCTGTTCCGTTGACAGCAGGATTAGGATTTGCGTTGCAGTGGATACTGATAAAATAATCTGCGGGCCAATCATTCGCCATTCTCACCCGTTCTGCCAGACTGGTTGTATTGTTCGTTCCTAATACCGTATCCGGTTCAGGTCTTGATACTCGAGCCTCAAACCTTGAATCGTGAATCAACAGGTTTTGTAAATATATACCCACCTGGTAGGTGATATCCGACTCATACAAACCATTTCCTTCCGCACCGCTGTTAAAATAGCCGACAGGATTATGTCCTTGATCAATAAATATTTTAATAGCCAAAACAAATATTCCTTTTTATCTTAATTAGTATTAAATATATTCAATAATTACGAGAAAGGTTCCCTCTCTCAGAGCAGCGCCATTGCCACAGTCCCCCCTGTCAGCAAAAACAGTCCGATGCCTTCTTTTAAATTTAATTTCTCTCCGAAGACAATATAAGAGAAAGCCACAGTTACAAGAATACTCAATTTATCAACCGGCGCCACCACACTTGCCGGACCATCCTGCAATGCATGATAATAACAGAGCCAGGAGGCGCCTGTGGCGATTCCAGAGCAGCAGATAAAGAATAACTCCCGCCCCTCGATTCTTCTCACTTCCCCCTGTTTCTTTGTCACAAATACCATAAGCCACGCCATAATTAACACTACACTGGTTCTAATCACTGTGCCCAGATTAGATTCCACCCCGGTAATTCCCACTTTGCCAAGAATTGCTGTCAGACTTGCAAAGAACGCTGAACCACAGGCATAGAAAAACCAACTCCCTGATTTTTCTGTAACGGGACCTTCCACATGTTTTTTCTGAATCATCAAAAAAATTCCTATGGCAATCACCGCAACCACCATCGTTTTGGGCAAACTCGATTCCCTCCCGAAGGAAAATCAGAGCTAAAAAAATCGTCAGAACTGTACTGGACTTGTCAATCGGAACCACTTTATTAATATCCCCCAGCTGTAACGCCCGGAAATAAAAGAGCCACGAAGCTCCCGTGGCCGCTCCCGACAAAATCAAAAACAAAATAGATTTCCTGTCAAGTGTGAAGAACTGATTTTCTGAGCCTGCCAGAAAAACCATAATCCATGAAAAAAGTAAAATGACAATCGTACGCACAGCCGTCGCCACATTAGAATCTGTTTTTTTGATTCCACATTTTGCCAGAATCGAAGTTACACCGGCAAAAAATGCAGAACCCACAGCATAAAAAAGCCACATTCCTCTTCCTTCTTCCCTGTAAATTTAGACGAAATTACACTCCTTGGATTGTTTCTTCCATTTCAAACATACCATGGAGAAAATTGCAAATACAGTCAGACAGAACCCCGGGATTCTGCCCGGTGAATGATAAATAATTTTGACCTGATGGATTCCATTTCTCACTCTGAATCCCAGAAATGCGGTATTCACTTTCTGTGGCTGTATTCTCTTTCCCATCCATTATGATTTGAAAATTTCTATCATAAGGTATGGATGTAATCAGCCATTCCCCGCCTGACGCCTCTATTCTTCCCTCATAGCCATCTCCAGATTTGCATATCTGAAAAAATGCCGGATTCTGATACAAAGTACTGTTTTTCTTATCATCTACTGTGCCAATCCTGCATTGCAAATTGGATATCTCATATTTGCCGCTTCCAAACGTTACAGGAATTTCCTGTGTATCTTTTTCAACGGGAAATGTATAATGAAATTCCTCATTTTTGTTGTAATAAATACTATGTCTGCTGCTTATTTTGTTTTTCTCTCCTTTTACAAAAATACTGACATCTTTCCCGGACTTTAAATTCTTTACCTTAAATGTTAAAAACAAATAACCATCTTTCGGAATCTTCTGTGCCAAAACAAATGTGTGCTTGAGCTTTTTGAAGCATTAACACAGATTTTTGAACCATTCCAGACCGCACTTCCTCTTTCAGACTGAATATTTTCCATACCCGCCTGTACCGCTAAAGTCTGTGAAGTTTTTACCGTCTCTCTATTCCCAGCTACAGCCGACTCCAGCAGTGCAATCTGCCTGTCACACCATTCCATCCCGGAAAATGTATGTTCTGTAATTGTCTGTGTTGTGAGATAAAACATAGGAGCCACGTTCTGATTTTCATAAACCTTTGTCCCGCCTATATTCTTTTCTTCCTGATATTCTTTCATCCAAACATTCCCAACCAGATAACGTACTCCCATAAATCTTAGAAAAAGTGGATTGTCCACCGCATCCATCATAAGGAAATTCCTTGTGGATTTACTCAATCCGATTTTCTTCCGAAAATTCTGATAAAAAGAATTAGACACTGAAGAGTAGCCGGTAGTGAGATTTTGTCCTTGGACCCACACCTTGTTCAGATTTGCTTTGTTATAAGAATCTTCTCCCCTCACTTCTATCCTGCAGGGAACCTCCGCATTACTCAATGCCCAGCTGACTGCCTGAAATGTATCTTCATTATAAAGTTTTTCTGCAAATGCTCTTGTCACACGTAAATCTGTTGTTTTATATAATTGTATCATACTTCCACACAAAATGGAAAAAACACTCACAGCCACTATGGCTTTTCTCCGCCATCTCAATGACACCAAAATACCCGCGCCACAGCATACAAAATCTAAAATAAGCAGTACTTTCACATAATCCGGCGCATTCCTTGTTCCCGCCGCCAGCACCAGAAGCCTGCCAGGAGATATCCTGTAATGACCTGTTTCTGCGGTATCTCTTTTCGTTCCATTCTCTGAAAATATTGAGCATACAGAAAAGCTGTTATTGGAAGAAACGGAATAAGTACCTTCTCCCTTATGTATAACCCGCCATTTAGAATCCATAAAAAAATGGAATTGCAATTATACCTGCCAATAAAATTGCCAGTCTGCGTTCAATACATCTGCCATTTAAAAGGGATGTACATAAAATGACTGCGCCGATGGCGGTAAGGCCCAGTCCATAGGGACTATACAAATATTTTTCAAAGGAAATATCGGGCAGGAATAACTGTTGAAATGTGAACCCCACTTTGTCTCCCCGCCCTGCTTTCATGGCACAAAAAACCGGGAGCATATAAAACATAGACAGCATCACTCCCCATAATACCGGACAAAACTGCCGCCATATATCTCTGCATATTTCAAATATCCCATGTGTTGATTCACGCTTCCATCTTCCCGCTGCATATACAGCCAAAGCCCCAAGGCAGGCTGGGAGAAAATAAAAGCAGGTCATGGCCGTCATAAAAGTTCCGAAGACCAGCAGCGCAGATTTTCTTTTTTCCACATTGCTGTCAAAACCAATCAGCATCATCAGAAAAAAAGGCAGGTAATTAACAAATGGAAGCTGAGCAGAGGAATGATATACCACCGAAAGTGAAAGCTGGACTGTCACAGAGCCGATAAAACTATACTTATCTTCAAAATGATTCCTCAGCTAGCAGAAACAGAAAAAGCCATCTGCTCCCATTGCTGCTGCGCTTAGTATCTGAACCCACATTTCCATCGTAATAAACGGAAACAGATATGCAATCCAATAACACGGATTACCTAGTCCATAATATGCAAAATTATAGATATTCTGCCCTCCGCCAATCTCAGATGCATATTGTGGAAAGAAGTTATGTGTTTTATAAAAAAGATTCCGGAAATAATCCGGAAACACCACATGCTGACTAATCCAATCAACTTTTGCCCCGGCCACTCTGCCCTGACTTATCTGAATAAAAAAGACTGACATTGCAATGAGCAGAAGCATTGCTGTATATTTCCAGTAGTCTCCTTTGTTTTTCTCTGTCACATTCATCATTTATTTCCCTCAAAAAAGCTTTTGAAACAATGTAAAAAGTCCCAGGCTGTAAAGTGCAATGGAAAATGGTTTTCCCAAAAGTATGACACATCCAAACTGTTTCCATGTCATAGCAGTTGTTCCCGCCAGATAGCACAGAAAATCATCCGGAGCTATCGGGAAAACC
>JASGKW010000007.1:0-97690 GCA_049840515.1 Muricomes sp.
GTTTATGAATCAGGCTGGAAACCTGAATTTGGTAGTGTAAAGATATTTGTTGACGTAAATATTGCCGTAAGTGATACATTCGGTTTGCATCCATTGAGAAGTACAAATAAGATTTTAAACATGAAAAAAGCCTTAACTATGATATTCTCAAAGTTAAGGCTTTTGATGCGGAAGAAAAGAGACTTGAACTCTCACAGGATAACTCCCACTAGAACCTGAATCTAGCGCGTCTGCCATTCCGCCACTTCCGCTCGACAACAAATATCATATCATACGTGATTATATTTGTAAACCCCCAATATTATTTTATTTTTCAAAGGGGACTGTCCCTTTTGCTCTCCATTTGCAGAATTGTGTCAAAATATTTTATCATTTATTTCTTGACAAATGGCATGATTATGATATACTTTGATAATCAAACTATTTTAATTCAAAGATATTTTAAAATAAAATCAAACATGGAGATAGAATATGATTGGAAGGATATGGGGAACTGGTTCCTGTGTGCCGGAACATTTTCTGGATAATAATGATTTGGCTAAGATTGTAGATACAAATGACGAGTGGATTCGGGAACGTACCGGGGTTGTCAGGAGACATATTATACAAGATGAAACGATGGTTTCGATGGCGTCTGAGGCGTCGAAACGTGCTTTGGAAAACAGTGGCGTTGCTCCTGAGGAACTGGATTTGATTATAGTTTCTACATTTACTTCTGAAGTATTACTCCCCTGTGCTGCCTGTGAAGTGCAGCGCGAAATTGGAGCGGTAAATGCTACTGGATTTGACTTAAATGCGGCATGTACAGGATTTGTATTTGCGTATAACACAGCCCAGGCATATATCGCTTCTGGCATGTACCGGAATGTGCTTGTCATCGGAGTCAGAAAGTTTGTCGAATATGGTCAACTGGAAAGACCGTGGAACCTGTATTCTCTTTGGAGACGGGGCGGGGGCTGTAGTGTTGAAAGCTGAGGAGGGAAGGCTGTATCAGCCGGTGACTCATTCAGATGGAAATAAAGGAAGTGCCCTGACCTGTATGAGCAGACACAGAAAAGGATGGGTTTCAGGTACAGAGGATTTGGACTCTTATATGAAGATGGACGGTCAGGCGGTATTTAAATTTGCTGTGAAGCAGGTGCCTGAGGTAATCCTTGAAGTTTTGGAAAAAGTAGAGATTTCCGTGGATGATATTGATTATTTTCTGCTTCATCAGGCAAATAAGAGAATTATTGACGGGGTGGCAAAGCGTTTGAAACAAGATATTGAGAAATTCCCTATGAATTTAGATGAATATGGGAATACTTCTTCAGCAAGCATCCCTATTCTTTTAGATGAAATGAATCAAAAAGGTATGTTCAGGCCGGGACAAAAACTGGTAATGGCAGGCTTTGGGGCAGGGCTTTCCTGGGGAGCCACCTGCTTTATGTGGTAAGAAACAGAGGTAATTCCCGGCGGGGCCGGATTACATAAATAATAAAAAATTAAAAGACCAAGAAAGGAATTTAAAATTATGTTAGAGAAAGTAAAAGAAATCGTAGCAGATTCATTGGGAGCAGAAATTGACACACTTACAGAGGCAACTTCTTTTAAGGAAGATTTGGGTGCAGATTCTTTAGATTTATTTGAAGTAGTTATGGCATTTGAGGAAGAGTTCGGCGTAGAGATTCCGTCTGAAGACCTGGAGAAGATTGCTACCATCGGAGATGTAACAAAATATCTGGAAGAACATAAATAGAGAAAACGTAATAGAAAGGTTGTTAGTATGAAAACAAAAGTAACCGAAATTTTAGGAATTGAATATCCAATTATCCAGGGTGGAATGGCATGGGTTGCTGAATATCATCTTGCAGCCGCCGTATCAGAAGCTGGCGGGCTTGGACTGATTGGAGCGGCGAGCGCGCCTGCTGACTGGGTACGGGAACAGGTTAGAGAAGCGAAAAAGCTTACAAATAAGCCTTTTGGCGTAAATATTATGTTGATGAGTCCTTATGCGGACGAAGTTGCGAAAATAATCGTGGAGGAAGGCGTTAAGGTGGTAACTACCGGCGCAGGTTCCCCTGAAAAATATATGAAGATGTGGAAAGATGCCGGGGTAAAAGTAATTCCTGTTGTCGCATCCGTGGCTCTTGCAAAGCGTATGGAGCGCTGTGGTGCAGATGCTGTGGTGGCAGAGGGAACAGAGGCCGGCGGACATATTGGTGAAAATACGACTTTTGTTTTGGTGCCTCAGGTTGTGGATGCGGTAAGCATCCCTGTTATCGCGGCTGGCGGTATTGCTGACGGAAGAGGTGTTGCGGCGGCGTTTATGCTTGGCGCACAGGCGATACAGATGGGCACTCATTTTGTGGTGACGAATGAATCTATTGTTCATGATAATTATAAGAAATGCATTTTAAAAGCCAGAGATATTGATTCCAGAGTTACAGGACGTTCTACAGGACATCCGGTGCGGGCACTGCGCAATCAGATGACAAAAACTTATCTGGAAAAAGAGCAGGCAGGTGCTGGTTTTGAAGAACTGGAGCTTCTCACACTTGGCGGACTTCGGAAAGCTGTAGTGGAAGGCGATATCATCAATGGCAGTGTGATGGCGGGACAGATAGCCGGAATGGTAAAAGAAGAATTATCCTGTCATGACCTGATTCAGAAACTTGTAAAAGAGACAGACAGCCTGATTGGAGGCAAAGGATTTTATGAGTAAAATTGCATTTATGTTTCCCGGCCAGGGCGCTCAGAAAGCCGGAATGGGAAAAGATTTTTATGAAAATAGTGAAACAGCGAGGGTGGTCTTTGACAGAGCATCCCAATTGCTGGATATAGATATGAAAGCACTTTGCTTTGAAGAAAATGATTTATTAGACCAGACAGAATATACTCAGGCAGCTCTTGTGACAACTTGTCTGGCTATGGCAAAGGTTTTAGAGGAGAGAGGGCTGAAAGCTGATGTAACAGCAGGATTGAGTCTGGGCGAGTATTCCGCCATAGCTGTGGCAGGGGGAATGAGCGCGGATGATGCGATTGTGTCAGTCAGAAAGCGCGGTATCTTGATGCAGACGGCGGTTCCAGGAGGAAAAGGCTCTATGGCTGCTGTTCTTGGAATGGACGCCGAGAAAATTGAGCAGGTTCTTGAGGGGATTGATGGAGCCAGCATTGCTAATTACAACTGTCCGGGACAGATTGTGATTACCGGATGGAAAGAAAGTGTGGAGCAGGCGGCTGAGGCATTAAAGGCGGCGGGAGCAAAGAGAGTGCTTCCATTAAATGTAAGCGGGCCTTTTCATTCCCCTATGCTGGAAGAGGCAGGAAAGAAGCTTCAGGAAGTCCTGGATAAAGTGGAGCTGCACACCCTGGAGATTCCTTATGTAACAAATGTTACAGCAAATTATGTGAATGATATCAGTGAAATAAAGTCCCTTCTTGTGAAGCAGGTGGCATCTTCTGTGCGCTGGCAGCAGAGTGTGGAGAACATGATAGAAGACGGCACAGATGTGTTTGTGGAAGTGGGACCTGGAAAAACACTTGCAGGGTTTATGAAGAAGATTAATAAGGATGTCAAAGTTTATAACGTGGAAACATGGGAAGATGTAGATAAGGTGGTCGGTGAATTATGTTAGAAGGAAAAATAGCAGTAGTTACAGGCGCATCCAGAGGCATCGGAAAGGCCGTTGCCCTGAAACTGGCACAAGATGGAGCATTGGTTGTCATTAATTACAATGGTTCCAAAGACAGAGCTGAGGAAGTAAAAGAAGAAATCCAGAAGAGCGGAGGAAACGCAGAAATATTCCAGTGTGATGTTTCAGATTTCCATGCCTGTGAGGAATTTTTAGGAGAAGTAATTGGAAAATTTGGCCGCATTGATATTCTTGTAAATAATGCAGGAATTACAAGGGACGGTCTTTTAATGAAAATGTCAGAGGAAGATTTTGACGCTGTTTTAAATACAAATCTAAAAGGTACATTTAACTGTATCAGATTTGTGACAAGACAGATGATTAAGCAGAGAAACGGGCGTATCATCAACCTTTCTTCTGTATCAGGTGTCCTTGGAAATGCAGGTCAGGCGAATTATTCAGCTTCTAAGGCAGGAGTAATCGGACTTACAAAGGCGACTGCAAGAGAGCTTGCCTCCAGGGGTATAACAGTGAATGCTATTGCACCTGGCTTCATCCGCACAGAAATGACAGAGGTGCTTTCAGATAAGGTAAAAGAAAGCGTTTCCGCAGAAATCCCGCTGGGACATTTTGGAGAGCCGGAAGATATCGCAGAGGCAGCTGCATTTCTGGCATCAGAAAAAGCAAGATATATCACAGGTCAGGTACTGTGCGTAGACGGCGGAATGGCGATGTAAGTGAGAGTTTTAACTAAGCCAGCGACAAAAAAGGCTGCGCAGCGGCCAACTTGATGTAATGGCTGAACTGTTATTGTATATAAACGAATGTAATATAGGAGATGAGTATGAAGAGAAGAGTTGTAGTGACTGGAATGGGAGCAGTAACTCCGATTGGTAATTCAGTGGAGGAGTTCTGGAGCGGAATCCGGGCAGGAAAAGTTGGAATCGGACCGATTACAAAATTTGATGCATCTGAATACAAAGTGCAGATTGCAGCAGAAGTAAAAGACTTCACAGCAAAGGATTATATGGACTTTAAAGCGGCAAAGCGCATGGAGCCATTTTCCCAGTATGCGGTTGCTGCAGCGAAGGAAGCCTTTTTAGATTCAGGAATTGATATGGAAAAAGAAGACCCTTACCGGGCAGGTGTAATTGTAGGCTCCGGAATCGGAAGTCTTCAGGTTGTAGAAACAAACTACACGAAAATCGTGGAAAAAGGGCCCAGCAGAGTTGCCCCTCTGATGGTTCCTCTGATGATATCTAACATGGCGGCAGGAAATGTTTCTATCCAGCTTGGGCTGAAAGGAAAATGTACAAATGTAGTGACAGCCTGTGCATCAGGAACAAACTGTATCGGAGATGCATTTCGGGCAATTCAGTATGATGACGCGGACATTATGGTGGCAGGGGGAACAGAAAGCTGTATCTGTCCTACAGGCGTAGCAGGATTTACAGGATTGACCGCACTCTCCGCATCTTCAGACCCCATGCGGGCCTCCATACCATTTGATAAAGAAAGAGACGGCTTTGTCCTGGGAGAAGGAGCCGGAATCGTTGTTCTGGAAGAACTGGAACATGCAAAGGCAAGAGGTGCAAAGATTTATGCGGAGCTGGTTGGGTACGGCTCTACAGGAGATGCATTTCACATCACATCCCCTCAGGAAGACGGTGAGGGAGCGGGAATGGCCATGAAACTGGCGATGAAAGAGGCAGGAGCATCACCGGAGCAGATTGATTATATCAATGCACACGGAACAAGCACGCACCACAACGATTTATTTGAAACAAGAGCGATTAAATATGCTCTGGGAGAAGCAGCAAATGATGTTGTAATAAACTCCACAAAGTCCATGATAGGTCACCTTTTGGGTGCAGCGGGCGGCGCAGAATTCATTGTATGTGTAAAGAGTATTCAAGATGGATACATCCACCAGACAATGGGAACAACTGAAACTGACCCAGAGTGTGATTTAAATTACGCAATCGGGACGCCGGTAGAAAAAGATATCAATTATGTGCTGACCAACTCCTTAGGATTTGGCGGACATAACGCAACCTTATTATTAAAAAAGTATGAAGGATAGGGGTGAAACCATGAATATAGAACAAATATTACAATTGGTAGAATCAGTGTCTAACTCCACATTAGCAGAATTCAAGTATGAAGAAGGCGGAGTAAAACTTTCTCTGAAAAAAACAACAGAAGGACAGTTTCAGACAGTACCTGCCGTACACACAGCAGCAGTGCAGACAATACAGTCAGCTCCTGTAAAAGCAGCGGAAACAGAAGAAACTGCAAAAGCAGATAAAGCTATCTCTGGAAACGTAGTAAAATCACCTCTGGTAGGAACATTCTATACAGCGCCCTCCGAAAATGCAGAAGCATTTGTAAAAGTTGGGGATACAGTAAAAGAAGGGCAGGTTCTGGCTATTGTAGAGGCTATGAAGCTGATGAACGAAATCGAAAGTGACTTTGCCGGAACAGTGACAGAAATACTGGTAGAAAACGGAAAATCAGTAGAGTACGGAGAGCCGTTATTCGTGATAGCATAAAAGGGGTCAGACCCCTTTGCAAGCCATTTTTCGAGTTTTTCAGAAAGTAGGTTAAATATGAACAAATTAGACATTAATCAGATTCAGGAAATTATTCCTCACAGGCATCCTTTTCTTTTGATTGACTACATCGAGGATTATGAGCCGGGACAGTATGCGGTGGGCTACAAGTGTGTGACATACCGGGAAGATTTTTTTAAGGGGCATTTTCCGGGCCATCCGGTTATGCCTGGTGTGCTGACTCTGGAGGCTTTAGCACAGGTCGGTGCGGTGGCGATTCTTAGCATGGAACAGAATAAGGGAAAGATTGCTTATTTTGGCGGTGTTCAGAAATGTAAGTTTAAGGGAATGGTATGTCCGGGCGACAAGCTGAAGCTGGAGACGACAATCATCAAATGTAAGGGGCCTGTGGGAGTTGGCCAGGCAACGGCATCGGTGGACGGTAAGGTCGTAGTTACCGCTGAGCTTGACATTTATGGTAGGAAATTAAGGAGATGTGCAGGGTATGATTGAAAAAGTATTGATTGCAAATAGAGGAGAAATTGCCGTGCGCATTATCCGGGCATGCAGAGAAATGGGCATAGAAACTGTTGCTGTTTATTCTGAGGCGGACAAAGAAGCTCTGCATACACAGCTGGCTGACGAGGCAATCTGTATTGGTCCCGCGTCATCCACAGAAAGTTATCTGAATATGCAGCGCATTATCAGTGCAACCTTGGTATCCGGCGCAGACGCCATTCATCCGGGATTTGGATTTCTTTCAGAAAACAGTAAATTTGCGGAATTGTGTGAGCAGTGCAATATTACATTTATAGGACCGGATTCCAGTGTAATCCGCAAAATGGGAAATAAGCAGGAGGCCAGAAATACCATGGTAGCCGCCAATGTACCTGTCATTCCGGGCAGCAAAGAGCCCGTTTACGAGGCGGAAATTGGTGCTGAAGTTGCCAAAGGAATCGGATACCCTGTCATTGTGAAGGCGGCCCTTGGAGGCGGCGGAAAAGGGATGCGTGTGGCTGCGACACCAGAGGAATTTGAAAATAGCTTTAATACGGCACAAAAAGAGGCTGAGATGGCATTTGGCGACGGAACTATGTATATTGAACATTTCGTTCAGCATCCGCGGCATATAGAATTCCAGATTCTTGCGGATAAATACGGCAACGTCATTCATCTTGGAGAGCGTGACTGTTCTGTTCAGAGGAATCACCAGAAAATGATTGAGGAATCACCTTCTATCGCTCTTTCAGAGGAATTGCGCACAAAAATGGGAGAGGCAGCTGTAAAAGCGGCTAAGGCGGCCCAATATTCAAATGCCGGGACCATAGAATTTTTATTAGAAAAGAACGGCAATTTTTACTTCATGGAAATGAACACAAGAATCCAGGTGGAGCACCCGGTTACAGAGTGGGTCACAGGAATTGATTTAATAAAAGAGCAAATTCGTATAGCGGACGGCAAAAAGTTAAACTATACTCAGGAAGATATAAAAATAACCGGGCACGCTATAGAGTGCCGCATCAATGCGGAAAATCCGAAAAAGAATTTCCGTCCCTCCCCTGGAACAATTACAGATATGTATCTTCCGGGAGGAAAAGGTGTGCGGATTGACTCTGCTATCTACAGCGGATACACAGTGACACCTTACTATGATTCCATGCTGGCAAAACTGATAGTGCACGCAAACAACCGGGAAGAAGCAATCCGGAAAATGCGCAGCGCACTGGGCGAGATTATCATAGAAGGCATTGACACAAATGTAGATTATCAGTATGAAATATTACATCATCCAGATTTTGAATCAGGGGATATTGATATCGAATTCATAGAGCGATTGTAACAGGGGTATTTTGAGAATATTCTGAAAATGGAGCGCAAAAGGGTCAGTCCCCTTTGCGGGATTAGGAGCTATTGTATGAAATTACAGAATATGTTTAAAAAGACGAAAAGGAAAAACTATATTTCTTTGAAGGATTCTAAGCCGGAGGTGCCAGACGGTCTTCTCAGCAAATGTAATAAGTGTGGTTCATCTATTATGACAGGGGATGTGAAGGAGGGGCTTTATATTTGCCCGAAATGTCACGGTTATTTTCGTGTCCACGCTTACCGCAGGATTGAGATGCTGGCGGATGAGGGTTCTTTTGAGGAATGGGATAAAGAGCTTGTGACTGCAAATCCATTAAATTTTAAGGGATATGAGGAGAAAATTGCAGTTTTGCAGGAGAAGACCGGGCTGGAGGAAGCTATTGTTACCGGAAAGATTAAGATAGACGGAAATCCGGCGGTAATCGGCGTATGTGACGGACGTTTTCTCATGGCCAGCATGGGGCAGGCTGTGGGCGAGAAGATTGCCCGTGCTGTAGAGCGGGCTGTAGAGGAACGGCTTCCTGTGATTTTGTTTGCCTGCTCAGGCGGTGCAAGAATGCAGGAGGGGATTGTCTCTCTTATGCAGATGGCGAAAACTTCTGCGGCATTAAAGCGCCACAGTGATGCGGGGCTCCTTTATGTTTCTGTTTTGACAGACCCGACCACGGGCGGTGTGACTGCCAGCTTTGCAATGCTGGGAGATATTATCCTGGCGGAGCCAAATGCGCTCATCGGTTTTGCGGGCCCCCGTGTGATTGAGCAGACCATTGGAGAAAAGCTTCCCAAAGGATTTCAGCGCTCAGAGTTTTTGCTGGAACATGGTTTTATTGATAAAATCGTGGAACGTGAGAACATGAAGGAGACTCTGGCACAGATATTGCAGGTGCACAGTGAAAGCAGAAATGTGATGGCAGCGGATGTGGAGTTATGTCCCATCCCGGCACAGGTATTCCGGGAAAATGACCTTACCAGTGCGTGGGATCGGGTTCAGGTTTCCAGGAGAAAAGACCGTCCGGTGGGAAGTGATTACATTGAAAAGATGTTTGATGGCTTTATGGAATTTCACGGCGACCGCTATTTCAAGGATGACAAGGCCATTATAGGCGGAACAGCGTATTTTCAGGGCTGCCCTGTGACTGTGATTGCCCAGGCAAAAGGAAATACCACCAAGGAAAATATTGAGCGCAACTTCGGCATGCCATCCCCGGATGGTTACAGAAAAGCTCTCCGTCTGATGAAACAGGCTGAGAAGTTTGGGCGCCCTATTATTTGTTTTGTAGATACTCCGGGTGCATTTTGCGGTCTGGAGGCGGAGGAGAGAGGCCAGGGCGAAGCCATTGCCAGAAATCTTTTTGAAATGTCAGGGCTGAAAGTCCCGGTGCTTTCTGTCGTAATCGGTGAAGGCGGAAGCGGCGGCGCTTTGGCTATGGCAGCCGCAGATGAAGTGTGGATGCTGGAAAACTCTGTTTATTCCATTCTTTCCCCGGAAGGGTTTGCAAGTATTCTCTGGAAAGACAGTAAGCGGGCAAGTGAGGCGGCGGAGGTGATGCGTCTGACAGCCAGTGACCTGCTGGAATTAAAAGTGATTGAAAAGATTATTGCGGAGCCGGAGCACTACACTCAGGAAAATCTTGAAACAGTTTGTGATGCGCTGGGATGCTATTTGAGAGGATTTCTGAAAGAATATGCGCCTCTTTCTGTCAGTGAACTTACAGAAAAGCGGTATCAGAGGTTCCGTCGAATATAGAAGTAAAGGAGAAGGTTTTAAAATATGGGTCCATTTAAAGTAGGTGAAAAGACAACCAAAGTTCCTCTGATTCAAGGTGGAATGGGAGTGGGAATCAGTCTGGGAAATCTGGCCGGTTCTGTGGCGGCGGAAGGCGGCGTTGGAATTATCTCCACCGCACAGATTGGATTTTTGGAGCCGGATTTTGACAAAAATCCCCCGGATGCAAATAAAAGGGCGATTCAGAAAGAAATGGATAAGGCAAGAAAAATCTCTCCTCAGGGAATTGTGGGATACAATATTATGGTTGCTCTCCGGGAATATAAGCAGCATGTGGCGGCAGCGGTGGCTGCCGGAGCTTGACATTATCATTTCTGGTGCTGGGCTGCCCATGGATCTTCCCGCACTTACCGCGGGGAGCAAGACTCGGATTGCGCCCATTGTCTCCACGGCAAAGTCAGCAAATGTACTCTTGAAATACTGGGACAGGAAACATCAGAGGACAGCAGATTTAATTGTAATAGAAGGGCCGAAAGCCGGGGGACATCTGGGATTTAAGCCGGAAGAGCTGGAACTTTATTCTCAGGGCGCATATGATGAGGAAGTCAAAAAAATCATAGAAGTTGTCCGGGGCTATGAAGAAAAATATAACACAAAAATTCCTGTCATCCTTGCCGGGGGCATATATGACAGCGAGGATGTGAAACATGCCGAATCTTTGGGGGCGGACGGGGTACAGGTTGGAACCCGCTTTGTCACCACAGAAGAGTGTGACGCCCACATAAAATATAAAGAAGCATATTTAAACGCAAAGGAAGAAGATATTGCGATTGTAAAGAGTCCTGTAGGTATGCCGGGGCGTGCAATCTTGAATCCTTTCATGAAACGTGTTATGCTAGGGGAAAAGCTGCCTCATACCCCGTGCCATGGGTGCCTTGTAAAATGCAATCCCAATGAGATTCCATACTGTATTACGGATAGCCTCATAAGCGCTGCAAAAGGGGATACAGAGCAGGCACTGTTGTTCTGCGGAGCCAACGCATACAAGGCAGAACATATGGAAACGGTAAAAGAAGTAGTAGATTCGTTATTTATGCATCTGGCATAAAAAGAAAACCGCGAAAGGGGTATGGCATCTGTGAATGCACATGAAACCATCAATGATATCCTGGTTCATTTGTTCAATGAAATATGGGAACTGGAAGAGGAAGCCATCATTACAGAAGAATATAGGGATATCAGCAATAATGACATGCACATCATAGAAGCGATAGGTCCCGGGGAAGACAGTACTATGTCTGTGGTGGCGAAGAAACTCGGTATTACTGCCGGGTCTCTTACCACATCTGTGAACAGTCTTGTAAATAAAAAATATGTGGTTCGCGAGAGAAGCGAAGCTGACCGCCGGGTAGTTTATATCAGGCTGACCGAAAAAGGCAGAAAGGCATTTCTTCACCACAAAGATTTCCACATGCAGATGACAGATGCTGTGATTCAAAGTCTGGACGAAAATGAGATACCAGTCCTTTTAAAAACATTGAACAGTCTGTCAGAGTTCTTCAGAGGATATAAAGAAAAAAAATAACCTTTATAAAGTACATACTAAGTGACGGTTTTGAAGTTAAATTCAAAGCCGTCACTTGTTTATACTTCTTGAACTACTAATGTTCAAGAAGTATACTTATTCAACTTCTAACGTTCAATAAGGTATACTTATTGGACTTCTAACGTTCAATAAGGTATAGCTCTTTAAAAAATGCTGAAATATTTGCCCGGATATTTTGTATCGTTTCTCTGTTCAATCATCATAAATACAATAGAAATTATATGACATACATGTGATTTTGTGATAAAATAAAATTAATAACCCGAGAACCACATAGAGTAATGTGAGAGGAGGAATTATTTATGAACCTTGGACGAGATTATATTATGAGAATGATTAAGGCCGCAACTGCAGCTATGACAAGAATAGTGTTTCAGAAGTCAGATTCATCATATGAGATTTCCGTCGAGGAGAGCTGTGCGGCCACGGATTGCTATGAACAAATTCTGAAAATGGCAGATGAAGGCCATATCAATGAAGCAGAGGAATTCCTCTATCAGAAATTGGACAGAGCAAATCAAAAGTGTCTGGAGATGGGGATAGGGTTCTATGATCATTTAAATGGATATGAAGATGATTTTCTGATTAAAAATGGCTATTCAAGGGATGAAATTGGTGATGGAATCAGAGAATTGCTGGGCGAATATGGCCTGGAGGTTTTGGAAGAGTTTGTAGATGTCTGAGAAGAGAAGGTGAAAAGATGACAAGGCTGGAACAGCAGCTTGAGTTTATCAGAGAGATTGATAAGGTCAAGAATATTTACAGGCAGAATTATCTGGCAGATGGAGAACGCAAGGAGAATGATGCGGAGCATTCCTGGCATATTGCGCTTATGGCGGTTTTGCTGAAAGAATATGCACCGGAGGCAGATTTGATGAAAGTTATGACAATGGTGCTGATTCATGATTTGGTTGAAATTGATGCGGGAGATACATACGCCTATGATTCCGAGGGGGCAGAGACAAAGAGAGAGAGGGAGGTGCAGGCCGCTGAGCGGATTTTCGGCATGCTGCCTGCCGATCAGGGCAGTCATTTCCGGGACCTGTGGGATGAATTCGAGGAGTATGAAAGTGCTGATGCAAAATATGCTCATCTGCTGGATAATTTCCAGCCTTTGCTGCTCAACGATGCCGCCGGCGGTAAAAGCTGGGCTGAGCATGGTATAGGCAAATCACAGATTTACAAGCGGAATGAGAAGATAGAATCGACATCAGAAGATATCTGGAAATGTATGCAGAATATTGTGGAGAAGAACATTCAAAAAGGCAATGTAAAGGACTGCTAAAGCCCGGGAGGTAGGGAAATGGATTTATTGGAGGTTTTAAGGACACGTCGAAGCATCAGAAAATACACTCAGGAGCCCATCGGCGGGGATAAGGTGGAAAAGATACTGGTATCAGGGCTGCTGTCCGCATCCAGCCGGGGAAGACGCCCCTGGGAGTTTATTCTGGTGAGAGAGAAGGAGACATTGCAGAAAATGTCGGAGGCGAGAACAGGTGCGGCTAAAATGCTGGAGGGTGCGGACTGTGCGGTTGTGGTTATCGTGGACGCGGACAGGACAGATGTGTGGACGGAGGACGCATCTATTGCAATGTCAAATATGCTTTTGATGGCACACAGTCTGGGTGTCGGGGGCTGCTGGATACAGGGAAGGCTAAGAGAAGCTCTGGATGGAAGCACTACAGAACAATACCTGCAATCTATTTTAGAGTACCCGGAAAATTACCGCCTGGAAGCTATTCTGTCTCTGGGTATGCCGGCGGAAAAGAAAAAACCTTATGAAATAGAATCATTATCGTGGGAGAAAGTTCATAAAGAGCGCTTTTAAGGAGATTGTCAAATAGCAGAAATGGGACAGGATTCGCTGAATCCTGTCCCATTTCTGCCATATAGAGTTATCTGCTGCATAGAGTTGTTTTAATGTTTTTCCCATCTTCCCGATGCACCGCAGGGCAGAATTAATCCGTTGCTGCTCACAGGAAGTCCAATTTCCTGGGAGTCTGTGATTCCGTTCCACGCTTTCAGCTCTGTAGAAATCATATATGTCAGAACTGCGGGCGCAAGCCCCGTGGTGTAGGAATTGACAAGGAAAAAGATGGCATCCCTGGACAATATTTTGGTGCAGAGCTGAATGAGGGGGTGTATCATATCCTCAATCTTCCATATCTCACCTTTTGGTCCTCTCCCGTATGAGGGCGGGTCCATTATAATTGCGTCATAGGTATTGCCCCGGCGGATTTCTTTTTCAACGAACTTTACGCAGTCGTCCACAAGCCAGCGGATAGGAGCATCCTGCAGACCGGAAGATGCGGCATTTTCCTTGGCCCATGCGACCATACCTTTTGAAGCATCCACATGAGTGACAGAAGCTCCTGCGGCTGCGGCTGCAAGCGTGGCACCGCCGGTGTAAGCAAACAAATTCAGCACTTTCACAGGGCGCCCTGCGTTTTTAATCTTTTCAGAAAACCAGTCCCAGTTTACGGCTTGTTCGGGGAACAGTCCTGTGTGCTTGAAACTAAAGGGTTTCAAGTTAAATGTAAGATTCCCGTAATGAATCTGCCATTGCTGGGGCAAATCAAAGAATTCCCATTCGCCGCCCCCTTTTTTGCTCCGGTGATAATGCCCGTTTGGCTTTTTCCAGCCTTTATCTGTCCGGGGCGTATCCCAAATGACCTGGGGATCGGGACGAACTAAAAGATAGTTCCCCCAGCGCTCCAGTTTTTCTCCATTTGAACAATCTATCACTTCATAATCTTTCCAGTTGTCAGCTGACCACATTTATTTTATCCTCTCACATATCATATTTAAAAGCAAAAACTGTTTCTACCTATCATCTCATAAATATATAATTTTTTCAACTTACATTTGTTATACTGGTTTTTCCTTATAAGAAGGGCTTTACCGAATGGACGAACAGTGATAGAATATATCTATAAATTACTTTCGAGAGGAGATTTTTAAAATGATTACAGTAAACGCTATGGGAGATGCGTGCCCAATTCCAGTTGTAAAGACAAAAAAAGCGATTCAGGAACTTCAGGGACCGGATATTTTGGAGGTATTGGTAGATAATGAAATTGCAGTCCAGAATGTGACGAAGATGGCGACAGGTTCCGGCGGGGAAGTAACCTCAGAAAAGATAGGCGAGAAAGAATTCAAGGTTATTATCAAAATGAACCATGTAATATCCAGGGAAGAGACCCAGGAAAAAGAAGAAGCATTGGTATGTATGCCGGACAGAAGAAAAGATACTGTTATTGTTATTTCCTCCGATAAAATGGGAAATGGCGATGATGAACTGGGAAAGACTTTGATGAAGGGCTTTATTTTTGCTGCGACTCAGCTTGACGAGCTTCCCAAAGCTATCTTGTTTTATAACGGAGGAGCATTTCTCACCTCAGAAGGCTCAGATGCCCTTGAGGACTTAAAAGGGCTGGAAGCTCAGGGTGTGGAAATTATGACCTGCGGCGCATGTCTGGATTATTACGGACTGAAAGAAAAGTTGAGCGTGGGAACGGTTACCAACATGTACAACATTGTGGAAACAATGAGCCGTGCGGACAGAATTATCCGCCCTTAATATTTAAGATTTCAAATTGAGTTGGAAGGAGATGACAGCATGAATACAGGCAAAGACGTACGTCTGACTCAGTATGCAAAAACCTCAGGTTGAGCGGCTAAAATAGGTCCTGAGACCCTTGCCCAAGTTTTGGGTAAGCTACCAAAATTCTATGATGAAAATCTTATGGTTGGAATTGAAACATCGGATGATGCTGCTGTTTATAAAATCACGGATGAAATCGCTATGATTCAGACCTTGGACTTTTTTACACCCATAGTGGATGACCCTTATATGTTTGGACAGGTTGCCGCGGCAAACTCCCTGAGTGATGTTTATGCCATGGGGGGAGAGCCCAAGGTGGCCCTGAACATTGTAGGTTTTCCGAATTGTCTTGACCCGGAGATACTGGGGGAGATTTTGAGAGGCGGAGCCGATAAGGTCAAAGAGGCAGGTGCAGTCCTGGTAGGGGGACATTCTGTCCAGGATGATGAGCCCAAATATGGCCTGAGTGTATCTGGTTTTGTGCATCCAGACAAGATTTATAAAAATTATGGGTGCAAAGAGGGAGATATCCTGATTCTGACAAAACAGGTTGGAAGCGGAGTTGTAAATACGGCTGTGAAGGCTGACCTGGCCTCGAAAGAAGCGGAACAGGAGGCGGCTGTTGTCATGGCATCCTTAAATAAAAAGGCGAAAGAAGCGGCGGAGTCCTATCCAATCAATGCATGCACAGATATCACTGGCTTTGGACTTCTGGGGCATTGTATAGAAATGGCATCCGCCAGTGATGTGACAATGGAAATCCATGTCCGGGATGTGGCCTACATGCGGGAGGCCATGGAGTATGCAAAGATGGGGCTGGTGCCGGAGGGCACTTACAAAAATAAGGGGCACAGTGTGGGGATGGTGGATACAGGCAATGTGGAAGCGTATTATCTCGACTTGCTGTATGACCCCCAGACCTCAGGAGGGCTTCTTTTCAGCGTGCCTGAGGCATATGCCCAGAATCTCTTGGACGATTTGGAGAAAAAGCAGCTTGATACACAAGTTTCAGTGATTGGAAGAGTTATGAAAAAGCAGGAAAAATTTATCCGTCTGTGCCCGTAATAAGGAATTGGGCGTGAGGACATATGTATGATAGAGGGAGCGGGAATGGATAAAAATGTGTTATTCCGAAAGATTCCAAAAGTGGATATTCTGATGGAAGATGAAATAATTCAAAAAATGATAGAACAGTACAGCTATGACAGTGTGCTGGAGGCAGTGCGGATAGAGCAGAGCAAACTTAGAGATTTTATTGGAGCCTGTAAAAGCGAGGTCCAGGCGCAGGAGCAGATAGACAGTCTTCTCCAGCGGGTGGGCTGACAGCAGCGGCCATGCACAGACCCAGCATGACACGGGTGCTCAACGGCACAGGTACAATTTTGCATACAAATCTGGGACGGGCTCCTTAGGGAGTGAGCATTTAAAGCAGATTTCTTATATTGCCAATGGATATTCCAATCTGGAATATGATTTAGAAGAGGGAAGGCGGGGGGAGAGATATTCCCACATCGAAAAAATCCTCTGTAAAATTACCGGGGCAGAGGCAGCTATGGCCGTCAATAATAATGCTGCGGCCGTTATGCTGATTCTCAGCTCTCCATGGGAAAAGGCGGCGAGGTGATTGTATCCCGCGGTGAGCTTGTGGAAATTGGCGGCAAATTCAGGATTCCTGATGTGATGGAGCAAAGCGGCGCATCCCTTGTGGAAGTGGGGACTACAAATAAAACGCATTTGTCGGATTACGAAGAGGCGGTCACGGAGGAGACAAAAGCACTGCTCAAAGTTCACACGAGTAATTATCGCATTGTAGGGTTTACCGAATCAGTTCCCGTGGAGGAGCTTGTACCTCTGGGAGAGCAATATCATATACCGGTGATTGAGGATTTGGGGAGCGGCGTGCTGGTGGATTTAAGCAAGTATGGTCTCACCTATGAGCCTACGGTGCAGGATTCTGTGAAAAATGGAGCCGATGTGGTGTGTTTTAGCGGTGATAAGCTGCTGGGAGGCCCCCAGGCTGGAATTATTGTAGGAAAGAAAGCTTACATTGATTTGATGAAAAAAAATCCGCTCACAAGGGCATTTCGTATTGACAAATTTACAGCATCCGCCCTCGATGTGGTCCTCAGGGAATATTTATCGGAGGAGAAGGCGATTCAGAATATACCTGTTTTGCGCATGATTACAAGAAATCAGGAAGAGGTAAAGCAGGATGCCAAAAGGCTTCAGAGAATATTGAATCGGGCGGAATTGAAAGCGGAAATCGGTATCACGGACTGTGAGTCACAGATTGGCGGCGGCTCATTGCCGTTAGAGCGGATTCCAAGCACGGCGGTTACTATATATCCATTGGAAATCAGTACTCCCGAGTTGGAGGAGCGTCTGCGTCATCTTCCGGTGCCGGTAATTGTGCGGACTGTAAATGACAGAATCTTGCTGGATATGCGCACATTTGAAACAGGTTTTATGAATTACTTTGTACAGATCCTGAAGGAACGAAATGTTCTGGAAAAGGAAGGAAAATAGATATGAAACACATTATTATCGGAACAGCGGGCCATATTGACCATGGAAAAACCACGCTGATAAAAGCGCTTACCGGGCGGAATACAGACCGCTGGGAGGAAGAACAGCGCAGGGGAATTACCATTGACCTGGGGTTTACTTATTTTGATTTGAAAAATGGAAACAGAGCAGGAATCATTGATGTTCCGGGCCATGAGAAGTTTATCAACAATATGGTTGCCGGTGTTGTGGGCATGGATCTGGTGCTCCTTGTGGTGGCGGCGGACGAGGGTATTATGCCTCAGACAAGGGAGCACATAGATATTCTGGAAATGCTGGGAGTAAAGAAAAGTATTCTTGTTCTGAACAAGTGTGATATTGTGGATGAAGAGTGGCTGGAGCTTGTGGAAGAGGAAATCAAAGACGAATTAAAAGGAACTTTCCTTGAACACGCGCCGGTTGTAAAAATATCTGCCGTTACCGGGCAGGGGGTTCCTGAGCTGGTGGAGGTTATTGAACGCGTAAGTGATGAGGAAGTGGAAGCTAAGGATATTTATACAATTCCCCGTCTGCCTGTGGACAGGGTATTTTCTCTGTCTGGATTTGGCACGATTGTGACAGGCACACTTGTGAGCGGGACAATCCGAAAAGAAGATACTCTGGAAATGTTTCCAAATGGTCAGGAATGTAAAATACGGAGCATCCAGGTGCATGGGGAGTCTGTAGATACATGCTATGCGGGACAGAGAGTAGCAATCAATATTTCTAACTTAAAGAAAAAAGAAATAAAAAGAGGCTGTGTTCTTGCCCCGGTGGGAAGTATGCAGGATTCCCGCCTTATGGATGTAAAGCTTGAAATGCTGGATTCCACAATGAGAGTTCTCACCAACAATATGAGACTTCATTTTTTCAGCGGCACAAGTGAAGTGCTGTGCCGTGCCGTTCTGCTGGGAGATGAAAATCTTGGACCGGGTGAGAGCGGATATGTGCAGCTTCGTATGGAGGAGGAAGTTGCTTTCAGGCGGGGGGACCGGTTTATTGTGCGATTTTATTCCCCCATGGAAACCATCGGAGGGGGAGTGATTCTGGAGCCAAATGCCGGAAAGAAAAAACGTTTTGTACCGGAAGTGATTGAAAGCCTCAGACAAAAAGAATCTGGCAGTGCCGCCGATGTAATTGAACTTCATGTAAAAGATTATCATGATACAATGGTATCCGTATCCGACCTGGCAAAGCTTACAGCCCTTTCAAAAGAGGAGACGCAGGCTACAGTGGAAGAGCTTCAGTATGAAGGGCTGGTGTGCGTATTTGGGATGAAAAAGGATACCTATGTATGGCACAGAGCCGATGAACAGGCGAACAGAGAAAAGATTACAGCGGCTTTGGAAGATTTCGTGAAAAAATATCCTTATAGATACGGAATGTCAAAGGCAGAAGTTCACAGTACATTTATGAAAAAGGTAAAGCCTAATGTGTTTGACAAATATATAGAGGATATAACAGAGCAGGGGCTCCTTTCCCGACATGAGGAATATCTCGCACCGGTAGGGTATGAGGTGGGCAGAGATGAGACTTTCGAGAAAGTAAGGACAACTCTTCTGGATACATTAAAGTCTGCAAGATATGATTTTGTGAAAATTACAGAGATTAACTTTGGAAACCTTCCGGCTCAGGTTGTGGAGGATATTCTTCTGCTTGTAATAGATGAGAGTGAAATTGTAAAAGTGGCGGACGGAATGTATACTCTGAGAACGTACATGGAAGAGGCAAAAGAAAAAATCATTGAGAAGCTGAAGGCAGATGGGAAAATAACCATCGCTGAAATACGTGATATGCTTGGGACAAGCAGAAAAAGTGCAAAGCCAATTTTGGAATATATGGACAGCATTAAAGTTACCAGAAAAACCGGAGCAGAAAGTGAGAGGATATCAAATCTATGAATCTGAAACAGTTAGAAGCATTTGTAGCAATCGCAGATGAAGGGAGTTTCTCCAAGGCGGCAAAAAGCCTCTTTCTGACACAGCCTACCGTAAGTGCCCATATTTCATCCCTGGAACAGGAGTTAAATGTGCGCCTGTTTGTAAGAAATACAAAGGAAGTCAATCTGTCCGAGGATGGGAAAGTTCTGTACGTCCATGCAAAGCAGATGGTATCTCTGCAAAAGCAGATAGAAATGGTTTTTGATAAGACAAGGAAAGAGAGCAGCCACTGCATCCGCATTGCCGCATCCAGTGTGCCGGCACAATATCTGCTTCCGCAGATACTGGCACAGTTTAGCGAAAAGTATCCGGAGGAACAATTCAAATTAATGGAGACGGACAGCGCCAAAGTTGTGGAACAGGTTATAAATTATAATGTGGATATTGGATTCACCGGGACAGTGCTGGAAAAGAAGCACTGCCAGTACATACCTTTTTATCAGGACGACCTCATTATCATAACCCCAAACTCTGAAAAGTTCAGAAAGCTTAAAGAGATAGAGAAAGAGCAGGGTGAGGAACAGAATGATAACAAGACATGGATACAGGAGGAGCCTGTAATTCTGAGGGAGGAAGGCTCTGGAACCCGGCGGGAAGCAGAAAGACTGCTGAAAAGCATGGGTATAAGTGTAGAAGACCTGAATGTTGTGGCAAGTATGGAAAACCAGGAAACAATCAAGCGCTCCGTCAGCCGCGGAATCGGGATATCTATCATATCCCGGCTGGCAGCAGAAGAAGAACTCAAGGAGGGAAAGGTACTGGCATTTTCCCTTAACGGAAAACAGAGCAGACGAGACATCAACGTGGTCTATAATAAGAACTTCCAGATGTCTTCCCTGGCGGAAAAGTTTTTGAAGGTGGTCAGAGGGGTCTGACCCCTTTGCGAACCGTTTTCTGAATTGTTTCAAAATTTATGACTGACGAGCATTGGGGGAGGTGATTGTTGTGATTTATATGGATAATGCGGCGACTACGAGACAAAAGCCAAAACAGGTTGCGGAGGCGGTTGTACAGGCTATGAGTTCTATAGGAAATGCGGGGAGAGGTGCGACAGAGGCATCTCTGGAGGCATCCAGGGTCATCTATAGTGCGAGAGAGAGGCTGTGCAATTTGTTTGTCTGTGAGACCCCAAAGTGTATTGCATTTACAGCAAATTCAACGGAAAGCCTGAACATTGCAATAAAAGGGATTTTAAAGCCTGGAGACCATGTGATTACCACTGTGCTGGAGCATAATTCTGTTCTAAGACCTCTCTATGAATGTGAGGAATCAGGGGTTGAACTTACAATCGTGGGCTGTGACAGTAAAGGAAATGTTTCCTGTGATGATATAGAGAAGGAAATCAGGGAAAGTACCAGGGCTATCGTCTGTACCCATGGCTCTAATCTGACCGGAAATCTGGTTGATATAGGTGTGTTGGGTGCTATTGCCGAGAAGCATAAAGTGCTGTTTGTTGTGGATGCATCCCAGACTGCCGGTGTATTTCCCATTGATGTGCAGAAGATGAAGATAGATATCCTTTGCTTTACAGGGCACAAAAGCCTTTTGGGACCCCAGGGAACCGGCGGATTGTATGTGAAGCCGGGGCTTGAGGTAAGACCGTTGCTGAGCGGCGGAAGCGGAGTGGATACTTATAATAAGCATCACCCAAAGGAAATGCCCACAGCGCTTGAGGCAGGCACCCTCAATGGGCATGGGATTGCCGGGCTTAACGCGGCGGTTTCTTATCTGGAGGAGGTTGGAATAGACACAATCCGGGAAAAAGAACTGTCCCTTATGAAAATGTTTTATGAAGGTATTCGCACCATTCGAGGCATAAAAATATATGGGGATTTTGAAACTGAGCAGAGATGCCCTATCGTAACCTTTAATATTGGGGAATATGATTCCTCTGAGGTGAGCGATGAGCTGTTTACGGATTATGGAATTGTGACCAGACCGGGAGCACACTGCGCCCCGCTGATGCATGAAGCCCTTGGGACCAAAGAGCAGGGGGCAGTGAGATTTAGTTTTTCTCACTATAATACAGAAGAAGAAGTGAATAAGGCAATCCAGGCGGTCAGGGATTTGGCTCAGGATTAAAAAATTTGGTTTTGAGGTGCCCCTTAAAAGTTAGCCCTTATGGCGTAGTAGTTTTTAGCTGCTGCGTCTTTTTTATGCGGCTTGACATGAATAGGAATATAAGTTACAATATGCACAATAAGTATTGGAGAATATGAAACTATGAAAGATATAGAAATAATTCAGGAATATCCCCTTAAAGTAAACTCAACTATTATTGCCCCATTGGCGCAGCATTTTTATTTTTCGGGGAAAGGCGATATGCCGCTTCCAACTCTCAACAACATGTACTTTCTGGCAGATATACTGGATATCCCAAAGTCATCAGTTCGGGTTGCCCTCTCAAGAATGTGTAAAGATGGCAGTGTCCTGTCTGTGAAGGATGAGAGCGGCAAAACGAAATATAAAATGGGGAAGATGATGACGCTTATCAGTGAACAGGCTTCTGGGTTTGGCAAAAGTGAAGGGTTTACATTATCTGTATTTAATTTTAAAAAAGAAGAAGAAAAACAGCGTTATAGAGTGCGTGAAATCTTGAATTCCTTTGGATTCAAGAAGCTTGCACAGAATGTATATCTTGCACTGAAGGTTGATTCGCAAAGTATCATGAGCGAATTTACTGCATGGGGACTTCAGGACAATGTATTTTTGTTTGACTGCGTGGACACTGCCAGCGATTCTATCTCCTCTAAAATTATATCGCTGTGGAATCTGGATGAATGGAGCGGGAAGCTTAACAGTTTTTATGAAAAGCTGAAAGCTTATCTGAATTTTGAAGGATTGGACGATGAAGAAGTATATAAAAGATATAGTATTGCATACAGTATTTTCTTTACTTACTTCTATGAGAAGCATCCGGCAATCCCTTTTAACTATCTTCCAAAAGGGTATCCGTTAAAGGGTATATTTGAATTGCTGGAAAAGACAATTCAGATTTATGGAGAGTCTATTGTCCGTTTTTATTATCACCTTAACCGCAAATAAGATTGGAGAATTCGCGATGAATACACAAATATTTTATTTTTCAGGTACTGGAAACTCGCTTTTTGCTGCACAGAAACTGTCTAAGCACCTTCCCAATTCCGAAATTGTTCCCATGGTGGGCGCCTATGAAAAGGGAATGAAAGAAATCCATGCAGAAACAGTTGGTTTTATTTTTCCGGTGCATGCATTCTCTCTTCCCAGATTAGTAGAGCGCTTTATAGAATCCCTTTCTTTCAAACCGGGCACCTATATTTTTGCACTGGCGACGAGAGGAGGCTCCAGCTGCAGAGTCTTTGAAGAAATCAATAAAATATTATCTCAAAAAGGGCTTTTGCTCCATTGCAGTTCTTTTGTAGAAATGCCAAATAACTATTTGACTTTGTTTGGAATACCTGGGGCCGATGACATAACCAGGTTAACAGGACAAGCGCAGAGTCAGATTGAACAGATAGCCCCGATTATTATGAGAAGGGAAACGTATCATCCAAAAGACCCTCATTATTCTTTTATTGAAAAAAATATTTTGTTCCCATTGCTCGCGGGAGTCCATAAGAAAACGAAATTCTTTAACTATGGAAACAGATTCTATGCCGATACGAAATGTAATGGTTGTTCTCTGTGCAGCAGAGTCTGCCTGGCGGGAAGAATTGCGATGAATCATGGCAAGCCTGCATGGGATAGGAAAGTTGAGTGCCAGTATTGCCTTGCCTGTATACAGTACTGCCCATGTCAGGCGGTACAGATAAAGAGAACCAAAACACCAGGTTTAGGGCGTTATAATCATCCTGAAATAACGGCTGCGGATATCATAGCTGAAAAATATTAAACAAAAAAATGAGCGGAATGCCCGCTCATTTTTTATTGTCGATATAGGTTTTTATTTTTCACGAGGATTTTTCCAAAGCCAGAAAGCGGCGATAATTCCCGCTATGTATAAAATGTTAATCAGGATGGAAGGGTTATCTTTGAGTAAAAATATAACTGCAACCACGGCCGCGAGGGAAATTGTTAGTTCAAACGCTTTAAAAATACGCTTTTCCCTGGTCTCCTTCACATTTTGAAGAAATTCATTCCGTCTCTGTTCAAGGCGGAGATATTCCATCAGCTGTGTGTTGTCTATATGAGAGAGAATCCAGGCATCCCTGGAAAAGTCCCGGTCTTTCTTTTTAAAATGAAATGGGCTTTTGGACGAATTGTCCTCTTCAAAAAAACTGTAATCATCCTCCGGAGCCGGTTTGCAGGTCTCTGACTTTTCCCTGGGAGTTACAGGTGTATCCTCAAACACTGAGGAAGCGGGCTTGGAGGCCGCAGCATGTTCTTCTGAAACAGGGGAAGATTCCTCTGAGACATTTGCCCTCTCCTCAGGTGCGATAGATTCTTCTGGTTTTTCAATAGTACCTTCATTATTTGTAAAAAGTGTATGATCGGACATAGATTACACCTCCCATTTATTGTTTTTTCCATCATACCAGCTTTCGACAAAAAATACAATAAATCGCGCAAAGAGATGTCAGATAGTAATTCTAAAATCCCCGCTGAAAATTATCCAATACATGGGGGAGCAGTTTGTCACTGTATTCCCACAGAGAATAGTTTCTTGCACACAGAGCCCAGTCGTAGAGCAGAGCCCGCTCGTACATAGCATAGATTTTGACAAGTTCCTCCACAGAGGATGTGGATTTAAATTCACCTGATTCAATTCCGGCTGTGATAATCTCTGTTATAATTTGAAAATAGTAGCGCTCTGAGTCCAAAAGGGAGCGGCTATCCTTGGTGATTAACTGAGAAGATAATAATGATGCAAGCAGATTCATGTCGATACTTTCCTCAATCATGTAGAATAGTTCGTGATTTAGAAGGAGCAGTTTATCTTTACAGGAAAGAGACTGGTCCATAGTGGTGCTGATTTCTTCGTATTTTTGGTCAAAAACTTCGGAGAGTGTCACGAGAAGGGCGTCTTTGCCCTTAAAATAATGATAAAAGGTTCCTTTGGATGTTTTGGAAAGCTTAAGAATATCTTCCACGGTTGTATTCTCATATCCGTTTTTATAAAATAAATTCCAGGCAAGCTTTATAATTCTATTTTTAGTGGTTTGTTTTTTTCTTGGCATAAAAAAACCCCCCTTTCTTTTTGCGGTATTCCTGCGATACATTACCCTAGTATAACATAAGTCTCAGATTATGACTATGTAAAGAATAGAATAAAATGAGATAAAAAAATAACAATATAAAAATGTGAAACACGAACACAAAAGATAGAAAAGGCAGATTTTTGTAAAAATAAGGGAAATACAGAAAGAAAAGTCTGAGAATAAAATAGAAAATATCAATATATTAAAAAGTTTGATGATAAAAAACTATAAGTAAAAACATTGACTTGTTATTTTTTTAGCGTATAATAACACATATAAACAGACTATAGTCGGTACTAAATACTAGTCTAAAGTCTAGAACGTAGTCTGTAATTTAGAACTTGATATGGTGGAAATGCAGTTTTTTATTTTTAATAAATTTTTCTGCAAGGAGGGAGTTCATGGGTCTTGGTCCAAGTATTAAAATGACAACTCTGTATCACTTTCAATGTCCGGTGACAGCAGCATTATCTGAAGAGGAAGATTTTGAGTTCGCAGGAGTTATTGTTGATGGAGTTTCGGAGGTCTGCGACGATAAAATTTATACGGCTAAAAGGGTAGGAGATATTGCCGAAGCTGTGAGGGCAGAAGGGGCAATTGTTGCAATTGATGGATGGGGAAATCATCATGTAGACTTTGTGAATGTGATTGAGCAGCTCGGGATAAGAGGGATTCCCAGTATTGGATTAAGTTATATAGGTTTGCAGGGAAGATTGGTCTGCAGTAACAATTATGTAGACTGTGTTGTGGATTTTAACAAATGTGAATCGGGTTATGAGTCCTGTGTTGTAGGTCAAAATAATCTGACTGATTATGATGCGATGAAGGCTGTTAAATTGCTGAAAAATAAGGTGAAAAAAGCTGGGAGACCTACTATCGCTGCTTACTCTGGAGAAAGTAGAACTCTTCGCAGACTTACAAGAAAAGTATTTCAGATAAAAGAAGTAAAATTCGGAGAGAAGACATCCATATCTCAAGGTATACTTATCATCCGTGAAGGAATTGAAAAAAGTGTTATTGCCGCTGAACCTAGAATCAGGGACATTAAGGTCAACATCGTTTTGCCGGGTGAACATAATTTTTTTGTTAACTCTAATTTGGATTATTCACCGATTGCATGTAAAGTACGTGGTGAGCTGGGGGAGGGACTGACACATCTGCTCCAGGGAGTGGTGGTTATGTTGACAGGAGTGGAAGAAACAAGCGGGTTCCAGCCCTCCAATATAGGTTCCTCAGAAGGCATTTTGAAAGAGAGGGTAGCTCTGGAACAAGCCGGAACTCCAAAGTCAGAAGACATTCTGTTACATGTAGATATATTGTTCGAGGAAGGTGAGGGACGTACCGCTGAGGGAATCATGGCCGCACACAGGGCAGCGGATTTAATTGTTCAGGAAATCAGAAAAGAAATGCACACGCTGGAACACATGCCATATATAAGAGAGGAATATCGTGATGTGGCAAAACCAGGAAAGAGAAAAGTGGTGCTGGTAAAAATCGTGTCAGGGTTAGGAAACATGTATGATACGGCTATGTTTCCCTATGAACCGGGCGGCTTCTTGGGGGCGCATAATATGATGGATTCTAAGAATATACCATATGTTGTTACACCGAATCAGTGCAGGGATGGGGTAATTCATTCTCTGCTGTAGATACAAATATAAAAGGAGGCATGTACAGAATGCAAAAAGAGTATTACATATTGCTGAGTCAGAGCATTGGTGCACCCAGCGAACCAATTGTGGCCAGGGGCGACAAGGTGCAGAGAGGGCAGATGATTGCAAAGTGCCAGGAGGGAAAATTAGGTGCTAATCTGCACGCCAGTGTCACAGGAAAAGTATCTGATGTGACAGACACCTGTATTGTAATCACCGCAGATGAAGTTCAGAAAGAGGACTATGTTCCCTTACAGTCTCAGGACCCGCTGGAACTGGTGAAGGAAGCTGGAATTGTGGGGCTTGGAGGAGCTGGTTTTCCAGCCCATGTGAAGTTGGGGAAACCATTTGAAAAAGATGGCATTGTTATTGTAAATGCGGCAGAATGCGAGCCAATTCTGGAACATAACATTGAAGCCATTGAACAGAACCCGGAACAGTTGATTCAAGGCCTGAAAATTACGATGAAAATTGTGAATGCTAAGAAAGGTGCTGTCGCTATTAAAAACACCCATCCGAAAACAATTGAAAAGCTGAAGTTGGCCATTGGTACAGAGGACATTTCTGTTTCAGAACTTCCAAACATGTACCCGATGGGAGAGGAAAGAGCGGTAGTACGTGAGGTGTTGGGACCAGTATTAGAAGTTGATAAATTGCCGATTGCTGCAGGAGCTATTGTAATAAATGCAGAGACAGTCTGTCGTATCTGGGAAGCGGTGGAGCTTAAGAAGCCCCTGATAGATAAGGATATGACGGTAGCAGGAAAGATAAACGGGAAACTGATACAGACATTTCATAACATTCCGATTGGAACGCTTGTATCAGAGATGATTGAAAAAGCGGGAGGAATTGGACCTGAATATGGTGAGATTGTAATGGGAGGGCCGTTTACAGGAAAGAGAACCACCTTAGATTCACCGGTTGTTAAGACAACAGGAGGAATTTTAGTTGCAGAAACGTTTTGGAAAGGTCCCTCAAAAATCGGATTGCTGGTATGTGCATGCGGCGGCGACAAGGCCCGCCTGGAGCAGATTGCGGAGAGTATGGGGTCAGAGATGGCTGGTATAGAGTACTGCAAACAGGCACTGGAGCCTAAGCCGGGGCTCTCGCGGAAATGTGAAAATCCAGGGAAATGTCCGGGTCAGGTGCAGAAGGTCATGGCCCTTAAAAAAGCAGGTGCTCAAGCGCTGTTAATTAGTAATTGTACAGACTGTTCCAATACAGTAATGTCCTGTGCCCCTCAATTAAAGCTGCCCGTATATCACTGCACTGACGGACCCTTGAGGGCCGTTAATATGAAACTAATCCGCAGAATCAAACCAGAGAATCAATAGTACTTTTCATTCTCATTACGATGCAAACGGAGAATGTTAAGAATAAAAAGAAAAAAGGAGTGTAAAAGATGTCAATCACACAGGAAACAGTAAAGGCTCACTTAAAAGACCCTGCGATTTTTTGCTGCCGCAGAGAAAAAGGGACAGTTATCGGACCGGCAGACCTTGAGGATCCAGGTTTGTTCGATGATATGGTGGATGCAGGTCTGCTCACATTAAGTGAAGATGGGCTGACAATTGAGCAGGTATTAGGAAAAACACTTACAGCTGATTGCGAGGCACTGACACCGATTACGGCGGGAATTCTGGATGGTGTAAACGAGACCACGGCAGCAGCGGTGAAAGTGGCGGTATCTGAAACGGAATCAGTATCAGCAGCACCGGCGGCTGTAAAAACAAGTGTAGGAGGAAGTGGCATGATTCATATTGAAATCGACAAGTTGGAAGGACTAAGTCTTGATATCCCGGCAGGAGTGGCTTTTGGCGGAGTTCCGGCCGCAGCACCGGTTTTGGAGACGGCAGGTGAGAAAAAGGTCATCCGCACCCTGTTAAAACAGCATATTAAGATTACAGATGCCGAGATTGGTACAGAGACGTCTATCAAAGACGGCAAAATTACAATCGACGGCAGTATCGTAGAAAAGGCAGTTTTGGAAGATTCATTATGCAAAAGTTTAACTCTTGATGTTATAAAACCAGAGAACCGTCACATTTATACAGAAACAATTATGGATGTTTGCCCGATTGCCACAAAGGTAGAGGGAGAGCTTGGCGAAGGCGTTACAAAAGTAGTTGATGGTGTTGTATTTATGCTGACTGGTGTGGACGAAGACGGTGTGCAGATTCATGAGTTTGGTTCTTCAGAAGGGTATCTCGATGAAAAGATGTATTTTGGACATCCAGGCTGTGCAGATGAAGGGGATATCATTATTCGCTGCCATGCAGTCATTGAAAGATTGACAGGTATGTCCCGTCCGGGGCCATTCGCAGCACATAAATGCCAGGATTATATCATACAGGCTCTCCGCGATGCGTTAAAAGATTATAATGGTGAGGTTGTCCGTGAAGAAGTGTGTGAAGATGTCCGCCGTAAAGGCAATCCCCGTGTAGTCCTTATAAAAGAAATTATGGGACAGGGAGCAATGCATGACAATGTAATCTGCCCTATAGAGCCATGTGGTATCAATGGCGGACAGAAGAATGTAGACTGTGGTAATGTTCCGATTATTTTAACACCAAATCAGGTTAGAGATGGCTCCATTCATGCATTGACATGTATCGGACCAGCAACAAAAGAGATGACCCGCCATTATATCAGAGAGCCTCTGGTAGAAGGATTGGCATCTGATGAAGAACTTGATCTTATTGGGGTTATATGTGTGGGTTCACCACAGGTGAATGATGAGAAACTATGGGTATCTGAAAGGCTTGGTTCCCTTCTTGAAGGGCTGGATGTTGATGGATGCATTATTACAACAGAAGGATTTGGAAATAATCACATTGATTTCATACAGCACATCGGACAGGCCGGAAAACGTGGTATCCCGATTGTTGGAGTCTCTTTCTGTGCATACCAGGGTCAGTTGGTAGTTGGTAATGAGTATGCCACCGCTATGGTTGAATTAAATATGGATAAGGGTGGATTTGAAAATGATGTTGCAGGATGCTCCTGTGTAACAAAAGAGTCTGCGGTACGTGCAATTCAAATGTTGAAGAACAGAATGGCTGGCGTTGAAATCGAACCTGCTGAAAAGAAGTGGAATAATGAGGTCATCAATGCCAACAATAAACTATTAGGATTGCCTGAAACAGTTCTTTTTGATAATGGGACACTGCACTAATGATAGAGTATCAGATAAACCCTGCGCTTATGGGAGGGGTAGTAAAAGAAATCTCGAAAGAGGGAATTGTAAAAATTAACTTAAATGGACGTCTGGGAGTAATCAAGATTCCGAGAGCTCTCATAATTGATTCTGTTAAATTGGAGCCCGGACATCAGCTTCGATTTTACTTCAGTTATATTCAGGTAGTTGAGAATCCATATGAATATGACAGTTCAGAGATGAATCCTGATTGTGAGATGAATCCCACATTATTGAGCGGAAAAATAACCATAGTAAATGATACAGCTATTGAAGCTGAAATAATGGATGGTCTGGGGTCTGTTGCTGTACCCCGCAGATGGGTATTTACCCCTCTGGCACTTGAAGCAGGTCAAGATTGTGAATTTTACTTAAGCTGCATGCAGGTAGTTGGAAAACAGGAACTTCCGGAGGAATCCATACAAAACCTAACTAAAAGGAGGCAAATTTCATGAAATTAACAACGAAGGAAGGTATGCGGTCTGAAATTTTTGTGCCGGTTACCCCAAAACCGATTTTCACAGAACTTAAAAAACCTTTGAGTGAATGCAAGGTTGCATTTATTACTGCAGGTGGAATACATAAAAAAGATCAAAAGCCATTTAACACATCGGGAGATTTCGGTTATCGCACAATTGAGTTCAATACACCTTCATCAGAATTGATGGTTACACATGGAGGATTTGATAATTCAGATATCAACAAGGATCCAAATGCTATGTTTCCAATAGACCGTCTCCATGAATTGGTGGAGGAAGGATTCATCGGTTCCCTCTCAGATGAGACATATACATTTATGGGCGGCGGCGGAAATGTTGAGAAATTTACAAATGAAACAGGTCCGGAAATTGCAAAAAAATTAAAAGAGCAGGGAGTTGACATTGTACTTTGCACAGGAGGCTGCGGAACCTGTCATCGTTCCGTTACAATTGTAACGCGCTGCTGTGAAGAACTTGGAATGAGCTGCTGCGTAATTGCTGCACTTCCTCCAATTGCACGACAGCAGGGTGCACCCCGTATTACAGCTCCTCATGTGCCGATTGGTTCAAATGCCGGAGAGCCTAACAATATCCCGCAGCAGACCGCAATTGTGAAAGAATCTTTGGAATGGGTTCGCGACTGCCCAAGCTTTAATGCAATAAAGGTACTTCCATACGAGTACAGGCATAACGTATAAGCATTATCTGGCAGTAAAATAAAAGAAAAGGCATGTAAAACCGAAATATGGTTTTTTACATGCCTTTTCTAATGCAGAAACTTCTTTTTGTGTTAACGGCGAAAAAGCGGCTGGCCTCGGAATATGCGATAACTTTTTGATATATCTTGAAATGGAAATAGTTTTATATTATTATAATCTATATATATTTAGAAAAAAACTATGAATGAGGTGCCGACATGTCGGAAGAGATATCAGTAAAAGAGCGTATTATTGATGTATCGTGGAAACTGTTTTATGAAAATGGATATGATAATACAACTGTGGATGAAATTATACACACATGTGGGATTTCCAAGGGAGGATTTTATCACTACTTTCACACCAAGGGAGATTTGTTGAATTCCTTGTCGTTTATGCTGGATGCTCAGTATGAAAATGCGTTGAAAGAGATGAATCCGGGTATGAACAGTTTTGAAAAACTGATATATTTGTCCAGATATCTTTTTCGTTATATTGAAGAAAGGATTCCGGTAGATATTCTCTCCCTTGTGTATTCTACGCAGGTGGTTAAAAAAGGAGAAAAGTGCCTTCTGAATCAGAGCAGAACTTATTATAAGACTTTGAATACTATCATAAAAGAGGGATTGGAAAATGGCAATCTCATTCAGGAAAAGACATTAGGAGAGTTAATCAAGTTTTATGCTATGCAGGAGAGAGCTGTTCTTTATGACTGGTGCATCTGTGAAGGGAGTTACCCTTTGTCATCCTATGGCATAGATATGTTAGAATTTTTTTTGGAAAATATAAAAAATAAAGAGTAGAGAAGGGCGCTGCCGGGTAAAGTATGCAGCCCCTTTTTTTACGCGTAATTATAGATAAAATCTATAAATGAAAAATAAAAGGACTTGAAAAGAGACTTATAAATCTATTTTATATTGGATGTTTTGAATTACAAAATACATAAATATTGATAAAAAACAAACAAATAGACCCAATTCTAGTATGCGGTTTAATCTGTGTTAATTATTATGAGCAAAACACTTGAAAAACAAATAAATATTTGTTAATATAAAAACGTAGAAAGAGAATAAAAAAACTGTCAAATTGCATATATAATTTGTAAAAATCGAGAAAATGGGAACAACATAATTATATATGGGGGTAGAAAGGTAACTGGTGTGCCTCCTGGTCTTCAAAACCAGTGTTGGGCGTTCGTAGCGTCCTGGGTGGGTTCGATTCCCACATGCCCTCGCCAAAAAAACGTTTGTGAAATATTTCTCAACAGGAAATATTATAGATAATATCAATAAATAAAAACCTAAAAGGAGAAAAAGTCATGGGAGATTTACAGTTTTTACTGAGACAACATGTAGGTGCACCCTGTGAGCCGATTGTCAAGGTCGGCGACAAGGTGGAAAAGGGTACTCTGATTGCGACACCGGCAGGGCTGGGCGCGAACATCTTTTCCAGCGTGTATGGAACTGTGCAGGATGTTTTGGAAGACCGCATTGTTGTATGTCCGGATGAGGTACAGAAAGACGAGTTCGTACCGATTCACGAAGGAAGTCCTCTGGATATGGTGAAAGAGGCCGGTGTTGTCGGCATGGGTGGTGCAGGTTTTCCCACAGGTGTGAAGCTGGGTACTGATTTGAACGGGGGTTATATTCTGATTAATGCAGCAGAATGTGAACCGGGACTGTATCACAATGTCCGCCAGATTGAAGAGAACATGGAGATGACTCTCAAAGGTGTAAAATACTGTATGGAAATCTCCAATGCTGCGCAGGCAATTTTTGCAATCAAGGCAAAAAATAAAAAAGCAGTGGAGACCATTCGCCAGGCTATCCGTGATGAGGAAAATGTGTTCATCCATTTACTTCCGGATATTTATCCTATGGGTGAGGAGCGTGCGATTGTCAGAGAAGCGCTTGGAAAACTTCTTGATCCGACACAACTGCCGTCAGCGGCAGATGCCATTGTAGTTAATGTAGAGACTGTGCTTCGCGTGGCAGAAGCGATTGACTTGAAGAAACCTTCTTTCAGCAAGAACCTGACTGTAATTGGAAAGCTGAACGGAGGAAATACACCTTCATGTCTATATGGATGTTCCGGTGGGAACAAGTGTGGGGGATTTGATTGAACGCTCAGGCGGAATCGACGGTGAGTATGGTGAAATCATTATGGGCGGACCTTTTACAGGAAAGTCAACCACTTTGGAAGCTCCAATCACAAAAACTACAGGCGGAGTCATTGTAACCATAGATTTCCCTGATCTCCACGGTGCACCGGTAGGATTGTTAGTCTGTGCCTGCGGCGGAACGGAAGAGCGTATGCGGGAAATCTGTGACAAAATGCACGGTGAAGTAGTGTCAGTCGCAAGATGCAAACAGGCGGCCGAGATGAAGAATGGTACATTAAAATGTGAAGACCCTGGAAACTGCCCGGGACAGGCGCAGAAATGTCTGCAGTTCAAAAAAGACAAAGCAGAGTATATCATCATTGGCAACTGTTCAGACTGCTCTAATACGGTTATGGGTTCTGCACCAAAGATGAAATTAAAGGTATTCCACCAGACGGATCATGTGATGAGAACAATCAATCATGCGATATACCGTAGATTAACTGTTTCTAAACAGGAACCCCAGCTGCCTAACCGCAAATAAGAGCAGAGGGACCCTGATGGAAAATAAATAACCTAAAAGTTACTATACAATCTGGCCGGGAGCCATGTTGTATAAGATTAAAGGAGGAAAGAAAGTATGTCAATTACAGCTGAAACAGCAAAAGAACATGCAAATGACCCTGCGGTGCTATGCTGCAGAGCCGAAGAAGGCATCATAATTCAGGCATCTAATCTGGAAGACCCGGCAATCTTTGATCGATTTGGTCGATTCTGGACTTTCCTCCTGGATAATACACACTGACAAATCGGACAGGTGATGGGCGCAAAGTTTACTAAGACCTGTGATTCCCTGTCTCCATTGACAGCAGATGTTTTGGAAGGAATAAAGGCGGCAGAAGTAGCTCCGCCAGTAGAAGAAGCACCGGCGGCAGTGGAAGAGGAAGTTCCCGCAGCTGCATCAGTTCCGGCAACACAGACTGTATCAGGCGGAGTGCTGAAGATTCACATTGGAGAAGGAAAAGATATCGACATCGAACTTCCAATGGGAATAGGCGGAGGCGCAGCGGCAGTTCCGGTTTCAGCACCGGCGGCAGTTACAGCGGCTGCACCGGCGGCGGAAGAAGTTCTCCCGGAGAAGACTTGTCAGAAGCCTTACAAGAAAGCACTACAAGATTACAGAAGTAAAACGTGGACCTGAGACAAAGATTGAAGGAACAACACTGTATATCCGTGAAGGAATAGAGGCAGAGTGCGTTGAATCTCAGAAGCTTGTAGATAGACCTGAAAGTTGACATTATTACTCCGGCAGATTACCACACATATTCTGAGACAATCATGGATGTACAGCCTATCGCATGTAAAGAAGGCGAGTTTGAGGTTGGAACTGGTGTGACAAGAGTTTTAGACGGCGTTATTATGATGGTTACAGGAACAGATGCTAATGGAGTGCAGATTGGGGAATTCGGCTCTTCAGAAGGATACCTGGATGAAAACATTATGTGGGGACGCCCGGGAGCACCTGACAAAGGTGAAATCTTCATTAAGACTCAGGTAACAGTTAAAGAAGGCACCAACATGGAAAGACCGGGACCTCTTGCAGCTCACACAGCGACAGACCACATTACACAGGAAATCAGAGAAGCTATGGAGAAGAGCTGGATGATTCTCTTGTCGCAGATACAGAGACTTTTGACCAGGTAAGAAGACCAGGTAAGAAGAAAGTTGTTATCGTAAAAGAGATTATGGGACAGGGCGCTATGCATGACAACCTCATCCTTCCGGTAGAGCCTGTAGGTGTGCTTGGAGCGAGAACCGAACGTTGACCTTGGAAATGTACCTGTTTCTGTATCTCCATTGGAAGTGCTTGACGGCTGTATCCACGCTTTGACCTGTATCGGACCTGCATCAAAAGAGATGTCCAGACATTACTGGAGAGAGCCATTGGTTCTTGAGGCACTTCACGATGAAGAAGTGGACCTTTGCGGTGTTATCTTTGTTGGAAGTCCTCAGATTAATGCGGAAAAATTCTATGTTTCTAAACGTGTTGGTATGATGGTGGAAATGCTGGATGTGGACGGAGCATTTGTTACAACAGAAGGCTTCGGAAATAACCATATTGACTTCGCAAGCCACCATGAGCAAATCGGAATGCGCGGAATTCCTGTTGTTGGTATGTCTTTCTGTGCAGTTCAGGGAGCACTGGTTGTTGGAAACAAATACATGACCAGCATGGTTGACAACAATAAGTCTGAATCTGGTATTGAGAATGAAGTACTTGCCTGCAACACACTTTGCCACGAAGATGCAATCAGAAGCTCTTAATATGCTGAAAACAGTCATGGCAGGTGAAAGTGTAAAAGAAGCAGAAAAGAAATGGAACCCGAACGTAAAAGCTACGAACGTGGAATTGATTTCTAATGTGACAGGTAAGCCGATTCAGTTGGTTGAAAATGAGCAGTCACTGCCAATGAGCCAGAAGAGAAAAGAGAAATACGACTAGTATGAAAGAATTAAAGTTTGGTGATAAGATTATACGTATGGAAGGGGTAATCGTGGAGGTTCACGACGGATGCGTCGGAATTGATTTAAAAGGCCGGCTTGGTTATTTAAAAATACCAATGCGCATGCTGATTACTGATTATCCTCTGGTTGTGGGACAGGAAGTTGCCTGGAACATGAGCTTTATAGAACAGCTTGGTCCTGAGGCAAATGAGAAATACGTAAGTAATCTGGATACCTATAATAGACGTCAGGAAGAAATGCGTAAAGCGAACGCGAATAATAAGGAGGTAGAAAAATGAGTTTGGTAGCCACAAAAGGTTTACAATCAGAAATTTTTGTTCCAATTACTCCTCCAGCAGTGTGGACACCTGTAAAACCAGGGTTAGAGTTAAAGGATATGTCAATTGCTCTTGCCACTGCAGCGGGTGTACACCTCAAAAGTCAGGGAGAGATTCAATCTTGCCGGTGACTTTACATGGAGAAAGATAACAAACGAAACACCGTCAAGTGAGTTGATGGTATCCCACGGCGGATATGACAACGGTGATGTTAATAAAGACGTTAACTGTATGTTCCCAATCGACAGAATCCACAAGCCTGGCAGCAGAAGGCTATATCAGAGCATGTGCTCCGGTACACGCAGGATTCATGGGAGGCGGCGGAAACCAGGAAAAATTCAAAAACGAAACAGGACCTGCTATTGCACAGATGTTTAAGGAAGAAGATGTAGATGCAGTTATCCTGACCGCTGGCTGAGGCACCTGCCACCGCTCTGCAGTATTGGTGCAGAGAGCGATTGAAGAAGCTGGAATACCTACAATTATTATTGCAAGCTCTTCCACCGGTTGTTCGTCAGACCGGTACACCACGTGCCGTAGCTCCGCTGGTACCTATGGGTGCTAATGCAGGTGCTCCAAATGATCCGGAAATGCAGACCGCTATCATAAAGGCAACACTTGAACAGCTCCTCAAAATTGAGACACCGGGCAAAATTGTTCCGCTGCCATTTGAGTATGTAGCAAAGGTGTAGTATAGTGGCACAGAAGGGACATTCCGAATGGAAATGTCCCTTTTGTTCAAATAATAGAAACAACGGAGTTCAAAAGGGTCAGACCCCTTTGAACTTTTGCGAAGGAGGCGTTTGTATTGGGAGAAAAAGAAAAGCAGCTTCGCCGTCTTGTGATTAAGGCCTTTCATATAAATAAGGTTGAGGAAGGCTCAGAGAACAATGTTAATACAGATGGTGCACTCACCGTCGATAAGGGTCTGATTGAAGACTTGATTGAGGGAGAACCTCTGATTGAAGATATAAATATAAGAATCATTGAACCGGGCAGTCATGATATGTGGACGAACACCATTATGGACATTATACCGATATCTGCCAAGGTACTGGGGAAACTTGGTGAGGGAATCACTCATACTCTGACAGGGGTATATGTGGTTTTGACAGGTGTGGACACGGTGGGGAAACAGACTCATGAGTTTGGCTCATCAGAAGGTATATTGAAAGAACAGTTGTATTTGAACAGGGCAGGAACGCCGTCGGATAAAGATTACATTATTTCTTTTGATGTGACATTGCAGGCTGGTATGGGGCAGGAGCGCCCGGGTCCCATGGCCGCTCACCGGGCATGTGACAGATTTATCCAGACATACAGGGATAAGCTGAAGAAGCTAAAAGGTGATTTGTGTACGGAAAGGCATGAGTATTACGATGTCGCACGTCCTGGAAAGAAAAAAGTTTTGATTATAAAGCAGGTAGCGGGTCAGGGAGCTATGTATGACACATGGCTGTTCCCTCAGGAGCCATCGGGAGTGGAGGGCGGCCGGTCCATTATTGACATGGGAAATATGCCTGTTCTTTTGACTCCTAATGAATACCGCGATGGTATCATACGGTCCATGCAGTAATGCTGGATAAAGTTTGAAAAGGAGAGTGTGGATATGGGAATAGGACCATCTACAAAGGAAACAACCCTTCACCATTTCCGGGATCCGCTGTTGGATGTAGTTTCGTCGGATGAGGATTTGGATTTGCTTGGAATTCTGGTTGTGGGGACCCCGGATGACAATGCAGATAAGATTCTTGTGGGAACACGCGCTGCTGTCATGGCGGAGTGTATGCGTGCTGATGGAGTGATTATTTCTTCTGACGGCTGGGGCAACAGCGATGTGGATTATGCTAATACATGCGAGCAGCTGGGAATCAGAGGTATCCCTCTGACAGGTTTGAAGTTCAGCGGACAAAACGGCGGTTTTGTCGTGCAGAATAAATACTTGTCTGGAATCAGAGATATTAACAAAAATGCAGAGGGCCTGGAGTCATGTATTGTCGGGGAAAATAACTACACAGAGCTGGATGCCCGCGCTGTTACTGCTATGCTGAAATTGAAAATGAGACAGGAAGAGGCGTAATCTGCCAACTTTGCTACAGACCGGAGTGCAAGCGAAAAGCACGACCGTGGTCGTGCTTTTCGCTTTTGGTATGTCATTGAGAGGTTTTTCCTCGTTGCTTTGCAGTTTGTACTATATACAAATCTGGGGAATGTCCTACATTGAGGATGTATATTAATTGAAGTTTATCATCGCAGGATTGTTCTTGGGGGAAACAATCGGCGAAGATATAACTGCAATAGCAACCATCGCATGGTTGAAACTGGTAAAAAACTAAAATTTTGTAATTTGAAACCACTATATCACTCTACAGTGGTGATGTCAAGGCTGAGAAAAATGAAACTGCTTTGCGGGAAGAGAAGTCTGGCAGATGTAAAATATATTTTATCTGATAAATAATAATTTACTCATATTTACGGGGATGTATGCATAGTTTTAATTACATTTCAGTGTGTATGAGGGGGTATAAATTTGAAAGATAAAACAATCACAGGTATTTCTTTGGTTGTACTGGGGGCTATGATTTCTTTTGGGCCCAAATTTCTGATGAGCGGGCATTGTCTGGAAATGAAAATGAAATGTTTTTGGACATCTAAGGCGGAATTTTACATAGGATTTTTTATCATGATTTTAGCTTTATCGTTCCTTTATTTTGAGGCGAAGGAAATGAGGATGTCAATCTGTCTTTCGCTTGCCTTGTTTGGTATTCTTTCGGCGATAATGGTTTTTAACGGTTTTTGCAATGGCAGCTGCGGCTCGGAATGTTCCTGCAGCTCTGTGACATCACTTGTAATGATTGTTCTGAGCGTGTTAGTGTCGCTGATATCTGCTGTAAACTTTATGACTTTCAAAAAGAATATTTAATAATAAAAGTGGATGGACAGAAATTGCAAAGTCATCCACTTTTTTATGTGCGCTTACAAGTTTTAAAAATTTTACTTTCTAATAAAAATAGAATGTTGTATAATTCATAAAGAAATAGATTGGGTTTAAGTCATAAAAATAAATTGTACTGAAAAAAATACAATTATTGAAAAAAACTACTTGAAATAAGTAAATGAATCCGATATAATAATAAAGCTGTGGCATGATAGCTGTGAAGCGAGAGGTTGCTGTCAAGTGTGTGAAGCATGATGACAGGTTTTCCGCGGAGCGAATGTCAAGTTAGGAAACTGGCGACAAGTCACTGTACGAATCAAAACTGAGTACCATTTGCTGTAGGGCAGAGGTATGAAACAACGTGTGAGTTTCTCACGACACACACGGGAGAGTGTACAGTCACCGCTTGTCGTACTGAAGGAATAGTACGAAAAGGAGGCGACTTTTTTTATGGCAAGTCAAGTAATGAGAATCACATTGAAGGCATATGATCACCAGATGGTTGATGCATCTGCAAAGAAAATTATCGAAACTGTAAAGAAGAACGGATCACAAGTGAGTGGACCGGTGCCACTTCCAACTAAGAAGGAAGTAGTAACAATCTTAAGAGCGGTACACAAGTACAAAGACTCCAGAGAGCAGTTTGAGCAGAGAACTCATAAGAGACTCATCGATATCATCACACCAACACAGAAGACTGTGGACGCATTATCCAGACTGGAAATGCCGGCAGGTGTTTACATTGATATCAAAATGAAAAATAAGTAAGCAGTATTCCTAAAGTTTAGGATGAGCGCATAAGCGCTCCGCTGTAAATCACAGGAGGTAATTATAATGAAGAAAGCTATTTTAGCTACCAAAGTCGGAATGACTCAAATCTTCAACGAAGATGGAGTATTGACTCCGGTAACTGTATTGCAGGCTGGCCCTTGTGTAGTAACACAGGTTAAGACAGTTGACAATGACGGTTACAACGCAGTTCAGGTTGGTTATGTTGACAAGAAAGAAAAGATTGTCACAAAAGACAAGAGCGGCAAGAAAGAAATCGCACACAGAAATGGTGTAACAAGAGCTGAAAAGGGACATTTTGCTAAAGCTGGTGTTTCTGGAAAGAGATTTGTAAAAGAATTCAGATTTGAAAATGCTGAGGAATATACATTGGCACAGGAAATCAAAGCTGACATCTTTGCAGCAGGAGATAAAATCGACGCTACTGCAATTTCAAAAGGTAAAGGTTTCCAGGGTGCAATCAAGCGTCACAATCAGAGCAGAGGACCTATGACTCACGGTTCTAAGTTCCATCGTCACGCTGGTTCTAACGGTGCGGCATCTGATCCAAGTAAAGTATTTAAAGGCAAGAAGATGCCAGGTCAGATGGGTAACAAGAAAATTACAGTTCAGAATCTTGAAATTGTCAGAGTTGATGCTGAAAACAATCTGCTTTTAGTAAAAGGCTCAGTCCCAGGACCTAAGAAGTGTCTTGTGACAATCAAAGAAACTGTAAAGGTTAACTAGTCTGACTGATGTAGAAAGGAGGAACACACAGATGGCAAATGTATCTGTTTATAATATCGAAGGTAAAGAAGTTGGTACAATCGATTTGAACGATGCTGTATTTGGTGTTGAGGTAAACGAACATCTTGTACACATGGCAGTTGTAAGCCAGCTTGCAAATAATCGTCAGGGAACACAGAAAGCGAAAACACGCGCAGAAGTTTCCGGAGGCGGAAGAAAACCATGGAGACAAAAAGGAACAGGTCATGCAAGACAGGGTTCAACAAGATCTCCACAGTGGACAGGCGGCGGAGTTGTATTTGCTCCAACACCGAGAGACTATTCATTCAAAATGAATAAAAAAGAGAAGAGAGCAGCGCTGAAATCCGCACTTTCTTCCAGAGTAGAGGGTAAGAAATTTATTGTAATTGATGAGATTAACTTTGATGAAATCAAAACAAAGAAATTCCAGGAAGTTTTAAACAACCTGAATGTAAACAAAGCACTGGTTGTTTTGGAAGATGGAAACAAAAATGTTGAAATCTCTGCAAAGAACATTCCAGATGTAAAGACAGCTCATACAAATACAATCAACGTATATGATATCTTAAAATATAACACAGTAATCGCTACGAAAGCTGCTGTTGCAAGTATTCGAGGAGGTGTACGCATAATGGCTAATATTCAATATTATGATGTAATCCTTAAACCAGTAGTTACTGAGAAGTCAATGGGGCTTATGGCTGATAAGAAATATACTTTCTTGGTTCACACACAGGCTACTAAATCACAGGTTAAAGAAGCTGTTGAGAAAATGTTCGCAGGAACAAAGGTAAAGAGTGTAAATACTATGAATCTTGATGGGAAAACAAAGAGACGTGGTACCACTTATGGAAAGACTGCTAAGACAAAGAAAGCAATCGTTCAGCTCACAGAGGAAAGCGCTGAAATCGAGATTTTCCAGGGGCTATAGACCGAAAGCAACTTCCTTAGAAGTGCTCAATATATACGGTGCAATTCCGTGATAACAAATAACAGGTATAACGAAAGGAGAGAACGTAATGGGAATCAAAACATATAACCCATATACACCTTCCAGAAGACAAATGACTGGTTCTGATTTCTCTGAAATCACAAAGACTACTCCGGAGAAATCCTTACTGGATTCCAAGAGCAGAAAAGCTGGTCGTAATAATCAGGGTAAAATTACAGTTAGACACCGCGGAGGCGGAGCTAAGAAGAAATATAGAATTGTAGATTTTAAAAAAAGAAAGACGGTATTCCGGCAACTGTACTCGGAATCGAGTATGATCCAAACAGAACAGCAAATATCGCATTAATCTGCTATGCAGACGGCGAGAAAGCTTATATCCTTGCTCCAGAAGGTCTGAAAGACGGCATGAAAATCATGAACGGTCCAGACGCAGAAGTAAGAGAGGAAACTGCCTTCCACTTTCTGAGATTCCAGTTGGTACTCAGATTCATAACATTGAGATGTATCCTGGAAAAGGCGGACAGCTTGTTCGTTCAGCAGGAAACAGCGCACAGTTAATGGCTAAAGAGGGAAAATATGCAACACTTAGACTTCCTTCAGGTGAAATGAGAATGGTTCCAATCATTTGCAGAGCATCCATCGGTGTTGTAGGCAACGGAGACCACAGCCTGATTAACATTGGTAAAGCAGGCCGTAAACGTCACATGGGTATCAGACCAACAGTACGTGGTTCCGTTATGAACCCTAACGACCATCCACACGGTGGTGGTGAAGGTAAAACAGGTATCGGTCGTCCAGGCCCATCTACACCTTGGGGTAAACCGGCACTTGGTCTTAAGACACGTAAGAAACACAAAGCTTCTAACAAGATGATTGTAAGAAGAAGAGATGGAAAAGCGATTAAATAATTTAGATTACAAGGAGGTTAGAACCTATGGCTCGTTCACTTAAAAAAGGCCCTTTCGCAGACGAAAGCTTACTGAAAAAAGTAGATGCTCTGAATGCGGCAGGAAGCAAAACAGTTATTAAGACATGGTCACGTCGTTCTACAATCTTCCCATCATTCGTTGGACACACATTTGCTGTTCATGACGGAAGAAAACACGTTCCAGTATATGTTACAGAAGACATGGTTGGCCACAAGCTCGGAGAGTTTGTTGCAACCAGAACATATAGAGGACATGGAAAAGACGAGAAGAAGTCAAGAGTAAGATAATCATTAACAAACATTTATTGGGCTGTAAAGTTCAATATAGATTTATTGAAATATTATATTCAATAAGGTATTCGAAAGGAGGGTTCACCCGTGGCAAAAGGACATAGATCCCAAATTAAGAGAGAAAGAAATGAGCAGAAAGACACAAGACCATCAGCTAAGATTTCTTATGCAAGAGTGTCAGTTCAGAAAGCTTGTTTTGTATTAGATGCCATCAGAGGTAAGGATGTACAGACAGCACTTGGTATTTTAGCTTATAACCCAAGATATGCTTCAACTGTAATAGAGAAATTATTAAAGTCAGCAATTGCAAATGCTGAAAACAACAATGGTATGAATGTTGAGAAACTTTATATTGAAGAGTGTTATGCAAATAAAGGACCAACAATGAAGAGAATTAAACCAAGAGCACAGGGAAGGGCTTACAGAATCGAGAAGAGAATGAGCCATATCACAGTAGTGCTTAATGAAAGATAAGGAGGGCAATAATGGGACAGAAAGTTAATCCTCATGGTTTAAGAGTCGGCGTTATCAAAGACTGGGATTCTAAATGGTATGCAGAAAAAGATTTCGCTGATAACTTGGTAGAAGACCACAAAATCAGAAAATTCCTTAAGAACAAATTATACAGCGCAGGTGTTTCTAAGATTGAAATCGAGAGAGCATCTGACAGAGTAAAGGTTGTTATCCATACAGCAAAACCTGGTGTAGTAATTGGAAAAGGTGGAGCTGAGATTGAGAAAGTAAAAGCACAGTTAGCTCAGTTCACAAACAAGAAGTTAATCGTGGACATCAAAGAAATCAAGAGACCGGACAAAGATGCTCAGTTAGTAGCTGAAAATATTGCCCAGCAGCTTGAAAACCGTATTTCATTCAGACGTGCTATGAAATCATGTATGTCAAGAACTATGAAATCCGGAGCGCTCGGAGTAAAGACATCTGTATCAGGACGTCTTGGCGGTGCTGATATGGCTCGTACAGAGTTCTACAGTGAAGGAACTATTCCTCTTCAGACACTGAGAGCTGACATTGATTATGGATTCGCAGAAGCTGACACAACTTACGGAAAAGTCGGTGTAAAGGTATGGATTTACAAAGGTGAAGTTCTTCCGACTAGAGCAGATAAGGAAGGGAGCGATAAATAATGTTAATGCCAAAAAGAGTAAAACGTCGTAAACAATTTCGTGGCACCATGAAAGGTAAGGCCTTGAGAGGTAACACGATTTCATACGGTGAATTCGGTATTGTTGCAGCGGAGCCATGCTGGATTCGTTCAAACCAGATAGAGGCAGCCCGTATTGCTATGACACGTTATATCAAGCGTGGAGGTAAAGTTTGGATCAAAATTTTCCCAGACAAACCTGTAACAGCAAAACCAGCAGAAACTCGTATGGGTAAAGGAAAGGGAGCATTGGAGTACTGGGTAGCAGTAGTAAAACCAGGACGCGTAATGTTCGAGATTGCGGGAGTACCTGAAGAAACAGCTAGAGAGGCACTTCGTCTTGCAATGCATAAGTTACCTTGCAAATGCAAAATCGTTTCTCGCGCAGACTTAGAAGGCGGTGATAACAGTGAAAATTAATACATTTGTAGAAGAATTAAGAGGAAAATCTGTAAAAGAATTAAATGAAGAATTAGTAGCTGCTAAGAAGGAACTTTTTAATTTAAGATTCCAGAATGCAACTAATCAATTAGATAATACAAGCAGAATCAAAGAAGTGAGAAAGAATATCGCTCGTATCCAGACAGTGATAGCTGAAGCTTCTAAAGCTGAGTAGGAGGTCGTACTGTGGAAGAAAGAAATCTTAGAAAAACCCGTACAGGCAAGGTTGTTAGTGACAAAATGGACAAAACAATCGTTGTCGCAGTTGAAGACCACGTTAAGCATCCACTTTATAAGAAAATCATCAAAAAGACTTATAAGTTGAAAGCTCATGATGAGAAGAATGAGTGTAACGTTGGAGATACAGTAAAAGTTATGGAAACAAGACCATTGTCCAAGGACAAGAGATGGAGACTTGTAGAAATCATGGAAAAAGCGAAATAATCTTACCGCATATTTAAAGGAGGTTTACCTGACTATACAACAAGAAAGCAGACTTAAAGTGGCAGACAACACAGGCGCTAAAGAGTTATTGTGTATCCGTGTACTTGGCGGTTCTACAAGAAGATATGCCAGTATCGGAGATGTGATTGTTGCGACGGTTAAAGATGCAACACCAGGCGGCGTTGTAAAAAAGGGTGACGTCGTAAAAGCTGTAGTTGTCCGTACTGTTAGGGGAGCACGTCGTAAAGATGGTTCCTATATCAGATTTGACGAAAATGCTGCTGTTATTATAAAAGACGATATGAACCCACGTGGAACACGTATTTTTGGACCAGTAGCCAGAGAGCTTAGGGATAAACATTTTATGAAGATTGTTTCTTTAGCTCCGGAAGTACTCTAGGGAGGTGCCGAGAATGTCAAGTATGAAAATTAAAAAGGGTGATACTGTAAAGGTTATCGCCGGCAAAGATAAAGACAAAGAAGGCAAAGTAATTGCTGTAAATCAAAAAGATGGAAAAGTTCTGGTTGAAGGCGTTAATATGCTGACAAAGCACACAAAACCAAGCGCTGCTAATCAAAATGGCGGAATCATCCATCAGGAAGGACCGATTGATATCTCTAATGTAATGTATGTACACAAAGGGGAAGTTACAAGAATCGGTTTCAAGTTAGATGGAGACAAAAAGGTACGTGTTGCGAAATCAACAGGCGACGTAATTGATTAATTCAAGGAAGGAGGTCCAGAACTTTGAGTAGACTGAAAGAACAATATCAAAATGAAATCGTTGATGCAATGGTTAAAAAATTTGGATATAAAAATGTTATGGAAGTGCCAAAGCTTGACAAAGTTGTTATCAACATGGGCGTTGGCGAAGCAAAAGAAAATGCGAAAATATTAGAGTCAGCAGTTGCTGATTTGGAGAAAATTTCAGGACAGAAAGCAGTTCTTACAAAAGCTAAGAACTCAGTTGCTAACTTTAAAATCAGAGAAGGCATGGCTATTGGATGTAAAGTTACTTTAAGAGGCGAAAGAATGTATGAGTTTGTTGACCGTTTGGTTAACCTTGCATTGCCTCGTGTACGTGACTTCAGAGGTGTAAATCCTAACGCATTTGACGGAAGAGGTAACTATGCACTTGGTATTAAAGAGCAGTTGATTTTCCCTGAAATCGAGTATGATAAAGTAGACAAAGTCAGAGGTATGGATGTAATTTTCGTTACAACAGCTAAAACTGACGAAGAAGCTCGTGAATTATTGACTCAGTTCAATATGCCATTCACTAAGTAAAGGAGGGAAATTCATGGCTAAGACATCAATGAAAATTAAACAGCAGCGCAAAGCTAAATTCTCCACAAGAGAATACAACCGCTGCAGAATTTGCGGACGTCCACATTCCTATTTGAGAAAATACGGAATCTGCCGTATTTGCTTCCGTGAACTGGCATACAAAGGACAGATTCCAGGAGTAAGAAAAGCAAGTTGGTAGACCGAAAGCAACTTAGTGAATCCAAGCACTTAGTGCGCCGGATGAACTTAGTGCGAGGTCGTTCTTTGAGATTAGCGATGCATTGAACACTTGGCGAAGTATTTTTGAGCTTAGTGTGAAAGCAGATACGACCAGGGAAACGAGGATGTATCTTCCAAATGCAAGTTTAGTGAAAAGAACCCCAACATTTAACCCATAAAGAAATAAGGAGGTCAATAATCCATGACTATGAGTGATCCAATCGCAGATATGCTTACAAGAATCCGTAATGCAAATACTGCTAAACATGATACAGTTGATGTTCCTGCATCTAAGATGAAAATCGCGATTGCGGATATTCTGTTAAACGAAGGTTATATTACAAAATATGACATCGTAGAAGATGGAATTTTTAAGACAATCCACATCACATTAAAATATGGTGCAGATAAGAACGAAAAAGTTATTTCCGGTCTTAAGAGAATTTCTAAGCCAGGACTTCGTGTATATGCCAACAGCGCAGATATCCCGAAAGTATTAGGCGGACTTGGAACAGCTATTATTTCCACAAACAAAGGTGTTATCACAGACAAAGAAGCTAGAAAAGCTGGCGTAGGCGGCGAAGTACTCTGCTTTGTTTGGTAATTATTAGAAACTGAAAACAGAGAAGCCATTAGCCGCTTCTCCGAGAATTTAAGTTATAGGAGGTAAGGTATGTCACGTATAGGAAGACTGCCAATCGCGATTCCAGCAGGTGTAACTGTTGATATTGCGGACAACAATGTAGTGACTGTAAAAGGTCCTAAGGGAACTCTTGTAAAAGAGCTTCCAACAGAGATGGAAATCAAAAAAGAGGGCGAAGAAGTTATCGTCACAAGACCAAGTGACTTGAAGAAAATGAAAGCTCTTCACGGTCTCACAAGAACATTAATCAACAACATGGTTGTTGGTGTAACAGACGGATATCAGAAAGTTCTGGAAGTCAACGGTGTTGGTTACAGAGCAGCAAAAGCAGGAAATAAGCTTACATTGAGCTTAGGATATTCTCATCCGGTAGAGATGATTGACCCAGAAGGTGTTGAGTCAACTCTGGAAGGTCAGAATAAGATTACTGTATCAGGTATCGATAAAGAAAAAGTAGGCCAATACGCAGCGGAAATCAGAGACAAGAGAAGACCTGAGCCATACAAGGGCAAAGGAATTAAGTATGCTGATGAAGTAATCAGACGTAAAGTTGGTAAGACTGGTAAGAAATAAATAAGGAGGGTGTGAAAATGGTTAGTAAAAAATCAAGAAGCGAAGTTCGTAGAAAAAAACACATGAAATTACGTAACCGTTTCAGCGGTACTGCTGAGAGACCACGTTTGGCTGTGTTTAGAAGTAATACTCACATGTATGCACAGATTGTTGACGATACAGTTGGAAACACTCTGGTTGCAGCTTCCACTCTTCAGAAAGACGTGAAAGCGGAATTAGAAAAAACCAACGACGTTGAAGCAGCGGCATATTTAGGAAAAGTAATTGCTGAGAAAGCAAAAGAAAAAGGTATCACAGATGTTGTCTTTGACAGAGGCGGCTTTATATACCAGGGAAAAATCAAAGCATTAGCAGACGCAGCCAGAGAAGCTGGACTGAATTTCTAGGAAGGGAGAACACATATGAAACAAGAACGTATTGATGCTAGTCAAATGGAATTAACAGAAAAAGTGGTATCAATCAAACGTGTTACCAAAGTTGTTAAAGGTGGTCGTAACTTCAGATTCACAGCTTTAGTAGTTGTTGGCGATGGTAAAGGCCATGTTGGTGCAGGTTTAGGAAAGGCTACTGAAATCCCGGAAGCTATCCGCAAAGGGAAAGAAGATGCAGCAAAGAAATTAATCAAAGTATCAATGGACGAGAATGACAGTGTTACACACGACATTATCGGAAAATTTGGAAGCGCTTCTGTATTACTGAAGAAAGCTCCAGACGGTACTGGTGTTATTGCAGGGGGTCCGGCACGTGCGGTAATCGAGATGGCAGGAATCAAGAATATCCGTACAAAATCTTTAGGTTCCAACAATAAGCAGAACGTAGTTCTCGCTACAATTGAGGGATTGAGAGAGATTAAGACTCCAGAAGCTGTTGCAAAACTTCGCGGCAAGTCAGTAGAAGAAATCGTAGGCTAAGAAGATAGAACAAAGCTCTATTGAACAGGAGGTAAAATAAATGGCAAATTTAAAAATCACACTGATAAAGTCTACAATCAGCGCTGTGCCGAAGCATAGAAGAACTGTTGAAGCTTTAGGTCTTAAGAAGCTCAACAAAACGGTAATTTTACCGGACAATGCAGCTACCAGAGGTATGGTACAGCAGGTTAGACATTTAGTGAAAGTTGAAGAAGCGTAAATAAAAATACGATAAGGAGGTAATATCATGGACTTATCAAACTTGAGACCGGCAGACGGTTCTAAGCAGAGTGATAATTTCAGAAGAGGCCGCGGCCACGGTTCTGGAAATGGTAAAACAGCTGGTAAAGGACATAAGGGCCAGAAAGCTCGTTCAGGAGCTACAAGACCAGGTTTTGAAGGCGGTCAGATGCCTTTATACAGAAGAATACCAAAGAGAGGTTTCACATGCAGAAACTCCAAAGAAATTATTGGTATCAACCTGAGTGCTTTAGAAGTATTTGAAGATGGCGCAACAGTTACAGTTGAGACTTTAATTGAGAGCGGTATCGTTAGAAATCCAAAAGATGGTGTTAAAATTCTTGGAAATGGAGAGTTAACTAAGAAGCTTACTGTTCAGGTAAATGCATTTAGTGCAAAAGCATCTGAAAAGATAGAAGCACTTGGTGGAAAAGCAGAGGTGATCTAATGCTAGAAACAGTACGAAGAGCATTTCAGATAGAAGATATCCGTAAAAGACTTTTCTACACTTTTTTAATGCTGATCGTTGTTAGACTTGGTTCCAGCTGCCTACACCGGGAGTGGACCCAACCTACATTCAGAATTTTTTCGCGAATCAGTCCGGTGATGCATTCAATTTTTTTGATGCATTTACCGGCGGTTCCTTTGCCCAGATGTCTGTGTTTGCCCTGAGCATTACGCCGTACATCACATCTTCCATTATTATGCAGCTTCTGACAATTGCAATTCCAAAGCTTGAGGAAATGCAGAAAGAGGGAGAGGACGGAAGAAAAAAAATCGCAGCAATTACCCGTTATGTCACAGTAGTACTTGCATTGGTTGAATCTATCGCTATGGCGGTTGGATTTGGCCGTCAGGGACTTCTTGTTGAGTATAATTTTGTAAATGCTGCTGTTGTGGTATGTACACTTACAGCAGGTTCTGCATTCCTGATGTGGATTGGTGAACGTATTACAGAAAAGGGCGTGGGAAATGGAATTTCCATCGTTCTGCTCATTAATATCATTTCTCGTGTACCAAGCGATTTCGTTACTCTCTATTCTCAGTTTGTAAAGGGCAAAGCTATTGCCGGCGCTATGCTGGCGGCCATTCTGATCGTGGCAATCTTACTGCTGGTTATCGTGTTTGTTGTTATTTTGCAGAGCGGACAGAGAAAAATTGCTGTACAGTATTCACAAAAGGTACAGGGAAGAAAAACATATGGCGGACAATCCACACATATTCCCTTAAAAGTTAATACAGCAGGTGTTATCCCGGTTATTTTTGCATCTTCCCTGATGCAGTTTCCTGTTGTTATTGCCTCTTTTCTTGGAAAAGGAAAGGGTACAGGAATTGGCAGCCAGATACTCAAAGGTATGAGCTCCAATAATTGGTGTGACCCTCACAATTTAATTTATTCATTAGGTCTGCTTGTTTATATTGCACTTACTATATTTTTTGCTTATTTCTATACATCTATCACATTTAACCCTATGGAAATTGCAAACAATATGAAGAAAAACGGAGGGTTTATCCCGGGCATCCGTCCAGGAAAGCCGACTGTTGAGTATTTGCAGAAAATATTGAACTACATCATTTTCATCGGTGCCTGCGGTCTTGTTATCGTTCAGGTAATTCCATTCTTCTTTAATGGTGTGTTCCAGGCGCATGTATCCTTCGGCGGTACATCCCTGATTATTATTGTGGGTGTTGTATTAGATACAATCAAACAGGTGGAATCACAGATGCTTGTGCGAAACTATACAGGCTTTTTGAATAATAAAGGAAATTCCATGAAAAATAGTTTCCTTGGTTATTAATTGAAATCAGTTAGCTCGCCTATGTTTTGTTCCCCTGGGACAAAAACTGGCGGGTTAATGTCTTATATGGATATATCACCGTGCCACGCATTATTGCGGTGAGTAAGATGGAGGGACATAGATATGAAGATTATTATGTTAGGTGCCCCTGGGGCAGGTAAAGGTACACAGGCAAAGAAGATTGCCGCAAAATATGGAGTTCCCCATATTTCAACTGGAGATATATTTAGAGCAAATATTAAAAATGGAACAGAGCTGGGACAGAAAGCAAAAACATACATGGATCAGGGACTTTTGGTGCCTGACGAGTTAGTGGTAGATTTGGTTGTAGACAGAGTAAACCAGGAAGACTGCGCCTCTGGATATGTTCTGGATGGTTTTCCAAGAACAATCCCTCAGGCGGAAGCACTGGATAAGGCTCTGGCAGCGCTGGGACAGAAAATAGATTATGCGATTGATGTAGAAGTACCGGATGAGAACATTGTAAGACGTATGTCAGGCAGGCGTGCATGCGTGGACTGCGGTGCAACCTATCATCTGGAGTATGCGCCGACAAAAGTACCCGGTGTCTGTGATATCTGTCAGGGAAGTCTGATTTTGAGAGATGATGACAAACCTGAGACAGTGGAGAAACGCCTCGGCGTTTATCACGAGCAGACACAGCCCCTCATTAATTATTACACATCAGCCGGAATCCTGAAAGAAGTTGACGGAACCATCGATATCAACGATGTGTTTTCAGAAATCGTAAAGATTCTGGGGGAATAATATGATCTTTGAACCGGGAATGCTTGTCAAATCAAAGGCAGGACGCGATAAAGATTGTATATATGTGATAATTAGTGTCAATTCTGAATATATATATCTGGCGGATGGTATCAGCAGAACCATCTGCCATACAAAGAGAAAAAATAAAAAGCATCTGCAGGTGATACGGAAAGCAGCAAGTCCGTCCGTCTCGGATGATGAAGTAATTAAAAATGTATGCTTATTGAATTGCCAATGTTCAATAAAACAATAAGGAAATATTCTTGTTTGACATAAGCAGAAATTGTCAAGTGCGAAATGTGCAGGAGGATTAAAAATGTCAAAAACTGACGTAATCGAAATTGAAGGAGTCGTAGCTGAAAAACTTCCCAACGCAATGTTTAAAGTGCAGTTGGAAAATGGTCATATTGTGCTGGCGCATATCAGCGGGAAGCTGCGTATGAATTTTATTAAGATTTTACCGGGTGACAAAGTTACATTAGAAATGTCCCCCTATGATCTGAGCAAGGGAAGAATTGTTTGGAGAGATAAATAAAACATAAAAGATAAGAAAAAAAGTATTGACTTTGATTAAAGACAGATGTTATACTATGGAATGGCTGTTTTTGGATAGGTGTGCCCAAAAGGAGCTTGTAACGTATACCAGATTGAACAGTAGTAGTTCAATAAGTATGGCTGAGCAAAGGATGGAAGGAGGATTTGACATGAAGGTTAGATCATCAGTAAAACCAATTTGTGAAAAATGCAAAATTATTAAAAGAAAAGGAAGCATCAGAGTAATCTGTGAGAATCCGAAACACAAACAAAGACAAGGTTAGTCAGCAGGTTTGTGAATGAATTAGGCGGCTGACAGCTTGACACACCAGGAAGTGTGTGGGGCTGTTTAATATACAGTAAGGATACACCATACTGCTGAGATGCAGGTACCGCGAGTGGTGGTCTTTTATTAGGAATGTTACCACTGTATATTGCTTATAATACCCGGTTTCATTTGCGGAGAACTATCTAAACCGGGAAAGGGTGTGCATAAACTGTATGCCTGGATGTTTGAGGAAGATGGAAGCACCTTTCCGGTATCTGAAGGACATCCCAGTTAGGGACAATATGAAAACAGATTTGAAATGGAGGAAAGACACATGGCTCGTATTGCAGGTGTAGACTTACCAAGAGACAAACGTGTAGAAATCGGCTTGACTTATATCTATGGAATTGGCAGAACAAGCGCAAGCCGTATTTTGGCAGAAGCAGGAGTAAATCCTGACACTCGTGTAAGAGATTTGACTACCGAGGATGTAAAGAAAATCAGCGAAGTGATTGATGAGACTCAGACCGTAGAAGGTGATTTGAGAAGAGAAATCCAGCTGAATATCAAGAGATTGAAAGAAATCGGCTGCTATCGCGGAATCCGTCACAGAAAAGGACTTCCAGTGCGTGGACAGAAGACAAAGACTAATGCAAGAACATGCAAAGGTCCAAAGAGAACAGTAGCTAATAAGAAGAAATAAGGCATTTGCCGAAACAAATTATTCATAGAATTCGAGAAAGTAGGTTAGTTTAAATGGCTAAAAAAGTTACCAAAAAAGTGACAAAAAAACGTGTCAAGAAAAACGTTGAACGGGGACAAGCACACATCCAGTCATCTTTTAATAATACAATCGTTACATTAACAGATGCACAGGGAAATGCTCTTTCATGGGCAAGTGCAGGCGGTCTGGGATTTAGAGGTTCAAGGAAATCTACTCCATATGCAGCACAGACAGCAGCAGAGACAGCAGCAAAGGCAGCATTAATTCATGGCCTGAAAACAGTGGACGTTTTTGTAAAGGGTCCGGGATCAGGCAGAGAAGCAGCAATCCGTGCGCTTCAGGCATGCGGTATTGATGTAACAAGTATCAAAGACGTGACACCAGTACCACACAACGGATGCCGTCCTTCAAAACGCAGAAGAGTATAATTTCGGGGCGTTTTGGATATTCACGATAAGAAGCGTAAGTCGCAGGTACAGTGTGCATGAGGCACGGTAAGTCCCTGCGGATAATGATAGGAGGAAGCTAAACATGGCAGTAAATAGAGTTCCAGTTCTTAAAAGATGCCGTTCATTAGGTATGGACCCAATCTATTTAGGAATTAACAAAAAATCAAAAAGACAGTTGAAAAGAGCAAATAGAAAAATGAGCGAGTATGGTCTTCAGTTACGTGAGAAGCAGAAAGCAAAATTTATCTATGGCGTATTGGAGAAACCTTTTAGAAATTACTATGCAAAAGCAAAACAGATGGATGGTATGACAGGTGAGAACCTGATGATTCTTCTGGAGAGCAGACTTGACAATGTAATCTTCCGTATGGGATTTGCAAGAACAAGAAAAGAAGCAAGACAGATTGTTGATCACAAGCATGTTATGGTAAACGGCAAACAGGTAAATATTCCATCTTACATTGTAAAAGCCGGAGATACAGTTGAAATCAAAGAGAAACACAAAGGAAGCCAGAGATACAAAGATGTCCTCGAAGTGACAGGCGGAAACTTGATTCCTGACTGGTTGGAAGTAGATTCTGAAAACCTGAAAGGTATAATTAAGGAACTTCCTGCAAGAGCGGCAATTGATGTGCCTGTTGATGAGATGTTGATTGTCGAGTTATACTCTAAATAATCCTTAGATTAGTTTGGCTGATTTTATCAGCTCGATATTTAACATTTTACCCCTCAACATATTTTAACCCATAAGGAGGGTCTGTGTAGTGTTTGATTTTAATAAACCTAATATTGAAATTACTGAAATTTCAGAAGATAAGAAATATGGAAGATTTGTTGTAGAGCCTCTGGAAAGAGGATATGGCACAACATTGGGCAACTCCCTGAGAAGAATTATGCTTTCTTCTCTTCCGGGAGCAGCTATCAGTTCCGTTAAGATTGACGGGGTTCTTCACGAATTCAGTTCCATTCCGGGTGTAAAAGAAGATGTGACCGAGATTATCATGAATTTAAAAGGATTGGCAATCAAGAATACATCAGAATCAGACGAAGTAAAGACTGCATATATCGAATTTGAGGGTGAAGGCGTTGTAACAGGTGCTGACATCCAGGCGGATCCCGATATTGAGATTATGAATCCTGACCAGGTCATTGCCACTTTAAGCGGCGGTAAGGACAGCAAGCTGTACATGGAACTTACCATTACAAAAGGCAGAGGATACGTAAGCGCAGACAAGAATAAGAATGAAGACTTACCGATTGGTGTTATTCCGATTGATTCCATCTATACACCGGTAGAGCGTGTTAATCTTACGGTGGAGAATACACGTGTCGGCCAGATTACAGACTATGATAAGCTTACATTAGATGTATGGACAAAGGGAACATTGCTCCCGGATGAGGCTGTCAGTCTTGCCGCAAAAGTACTCAGTGAACATCTGAAATTATTCATTGATTTATCAGAAGTAGCTCAGGCTGCCGAAGTTATGATTGAAAAAGAAGATGATGAGAAAGAAAAGGTACTGGAGATGAGCATTGATGAACTTGAGCTTTCTGTTCGTTCATACAACTGTCTCAAGAGAGCCGGTATCAACACCGTAGAAGAACTTACAAACAAGACACCTGAAGATATGATGAAGGTGCGCAACCTTGGACGTAAGTCATTAGAAGAAGTATTAGCTAAGCTGAAGGAATTAAACCTTGAGCTGAATCAGGGTGACGAGTAATCGCAGCCCTATATATTATTTTTTAAATCATTCTGTCAGTAAGCCCGATGTGCATGGCAGGCGGATTTGATTAGTAAGCCCGAAGATGCATAACCAAATCAAAAATGGAGGAAATAAAACAATGGCAAAATACAGAAAACTTGGCCGTACATCCAGCCAGAGAAAAGCCTTGATAAGAAATCAGGTAACAGCACTACTGAACAACGGTAGAATTGTTACTACAGAAGCTAAAGCAAAAGAAATCCGCAAAGTAGCAGAAGGATTAGTTGCTCTGGCAGTAAAAGAAAAAGATAACTTTGAAGAAGTAACTGTAAAAGCAAAGGTTGCACGCAAAGATAAAGACGGAAAAAGAGTCAAAGAAGTTGTTGATGGTAAGAAAGTTACTGTATACGACGAAGTTGAAAAGACAATCAAGAAAGATAAACCAAGCAGACTTCACGCAAGAAGAGAGATGCTGAAAGTTCTTTACTCTGTAAAAGAAGTTCCTACTTCACCAGCAGGCAAAAGAAAGAATACAAAAGAAGTTGATTTAGTTGAGAAGTTATTCTCAGAAGTTGCTCCAAAATATGTAAGCCGCAACGGTGGTTACACAAGAATCGTAAAGATTGGCCAGCGTAAAGGTGATGCAGCTATGGAAGTATTGCTTGAATTGGTGTAATTCCAACATATAAAACCAGGACAGGGGACAAAACATGATTTTGAATTGTGTTTTGTCCCCTGTTTTTGTATTTAAATATGTGCAATTCGACTAAAATGATAATAATTTAACGTTAATATTTTAACGTTAAATTATTGACAAATGAATGTACTCTATTGTAAACTAGGTTTAGTTGCTAATGGCATGATTCAAGATAACTAAGTAGTGAACAAAAACCCAATTACAGGAGGAACAGTGAAAATGGCAAAAAAAGATAAGATAATCGTTCCAGCGATTGTTGATAGTGTAGAGACACTGGCAGCGAAGATGCAGGCAATGCGTGAAGCACAGAAAGTATTTGCTACATACACTCAGGAGCAGGTAGATAGGATTTTCTTTGCGGCGGCTATGGCAGCCAACAAACAGCGTATTCCACTTGCAAAGATGGCAGTGGAGGAGACCCAGAGAGGTATTGTTGAAGATAAGGTTATCAAAAATATTTATGCAGCAGAATATATTTATAACGCTTATAAAAATACAAAGACATGCGGCGTCATTGAGGAAGACCCGGCATATGGAGTTAAGAAGATTGCAGAGCCGCTTGGATTGATTGCGGCAGTCATTCCTACCACAAATCCGACATCCACTGCTATTTTCAAGACCCTGCTCAGTCTGAAAACAAGAAATGCCATCATTATCAGCCCTCATCCGGCTGCCAAGAAATGTACCATCGAGGCGTCAAAGATTGTTTTGGATGCGGCTGTAAAAGCAGGTGCGCCGGAGGGAATCATTGGCTGGATAGACGGACCTTCTCTTGAACTGACAAATCAGGTTATGAGAGATGCAGATATGATTCTGGCCACAGGCGGACCTGGAATGGTAAAGGCGGCATATTCATCAGGCAAGCCGGCAATCGGTGTGGGTCCTGGAAATACACCAGTTATCATTGACGATACAGCAGATATCAAGATGGCAGTAAACTCTATCATCGTGTCTAAAACATTTGACAATGGTATGATTTGCGCTTCTGAGCAGTCTGTAACAGTTCTTGAGAGCATATATGAGGAAGTGAAGAAAGAGTTCGCATATCGTGGATGCTATTTCCTGAAAAAGGGTGAGGAGCTTGATAAAGTGCGCAAGACTATTATTATCAACGGAGCACTGAATGCAAAAATCCCTGGAAAATCAGCATATGATATTGCTAAGATGGCCGGCATAGAAGTTCCGGAAAATACAAAGATTTTGATTGGTGAAGTTGAATCTGTAGAGCCTTCTGAGGAATTTGCACATGAAAAATTATCTCCTGTACTTGCAATGTACAAGGCAAAAACGTTTGATGAAGCGCTGGAAAAGGCTGAGAAACTTGTTGCAGATGGCGGATTCGGACATACTTCTTCACTCTACATAAATACATGCGAGAAAGAGAAAATGGCGAAGCATGCTGAAGCAATGAAGACTGGACGTATCTTGGTTAATACACCTTCTTCTCAGGGGGGTATCGGAGACCTTTACAACTTCAAATTAGCTCCCTCCCTTACTCTGGGATGCGGCTCATGGGGCGGAAACGCTGTATCTGAGAACGTAGGAGTGAAACATTTATTGAATGTAAAGACAGTGGCCGAGAGGAGAGAAAATATGCTTTGGTTCAGAGTACCTGAAAAGGTTTATTTCAAGAAGGGATGTATGCCGGTAGCGCTCAATGAACTTGGAACAGTGCTGAAAAAGAAAAAAGCTTTTATTGTAACTGACTCCTTCTTATATAAAAATGGAAATGTAGCTCCGATTGAGGCAAAATTAGATGAGATGGGAATTCAGCATACATGTTTCTATGACGTTGCTCCCGACCCGACATTACAGTGTGCGAGAAAAGGTGCAGAGATGATGGCATCCTTTGAGCCTGATACAATTATCGCGCTGGGCGGCGGCTCTGCTATGGACGCAGCCAAGATTATGTGGCTGATGTATGAGCATCCAGAGGCAGATTTTGAAGACCTGGCTATGAACTTTATGGATATTCTTAAGAGAGTATATACATTCCCTGAGATGGGCGAGAAAGCATATTTTGTAGCGATTCCAACCTCTTCAGGAACTGGTTCTGAGGTGACACCGTTTGCAATCATCACAGATGCAGATACAGGCGTAAAATGGCCTCTGGCGGACTATCAGCTTCTGCCGAATATGGCTATCGTGGATGTAGACAACATGATGCAGCAGCCTAAGGGACTGACAAGCGCTTCTGGCATTGATGTTATGACACACGCTATTGAATCCTATGTTTCTGTTATGGCTACGGATTATACACAGAGTATGTCTATGAACGCTGCAAAAACAGTATTTGATTATCTGCCGTCAGCATATGAAAATGGAGCAGGTGACCCGGAGGCCCGCGAGAAGATGGCGAATGCATCCTGCATGGCAGGTATGGCTTTTGCAAATGCTTTCCTGGGAATCAACCACTCTATGGCTCATAAGCTGGGCGCATTCCACCACCTGCCACACGGTGTTGCCAATGCAGTTCTTATGGTAGAGGTTATGAAATATAATGCTGATGAAGCACCAATTAAGATGGGAACCTTCTCTCAGTATAAATATCCATGTGCACTCGCAAGATACGCTGAATTAGGCCGTTTTGTAGGATGCACCGGAAAGGATGATAAGGAAGTACTTGATAATCTTATTGTTAAATTAGAAGACTTGAAAGCGAAAATTGGAATCAAGAAGACAATCAAAGAGTACGGAATTGATGAGAAATACTTCCTTGATACTTTGGATGATATGGTTGAGCAGGCATTTAATGACCAGTGTACAGGTGCCAACCCAAGATACCCATTGATGAAAGAACTCAAAGAAATTTACCTGAAATGCTACTATGGCAAATAGATAGTAATACCAGATTATAAAATCAATGTGAAATATAAAAAAGATACCGCGGCATGAATAAATGCTGCGGTATCTTTTTAGTTTAACAGAGTTGCTGTGGCTACCACGCCGGGAAGAAAAGGTTGTCCCCCACATTGACACCAGGCCTGTCCGTTGATCCTGCATACAGGAAGAAGAAACAGTCTGATACAGCGGCCAGCCGTGCTCCATTGATGGCGTCCTGTGCCACGCTATATGCCAAATCGCTTGGTCCGTTTGCAAGTACTGAATCAAGACGTCCGGTTAATACCGGTTCAAATTGTCCGCCTGCATAGACGACATCAGTAATTGAATTGGGAAATGAAGGGCTCTGTACCCGGTTCATAATGACTGTTGCAACAGCCAGCATGGAGTCATAATCATGGTGTGCTTCACAATCTAATATAGCAGCAAATACGTCAAGCTCGCTTCCTGATACGCTCGTGCCCCCTGTGTTGACAACGGTATTGTCATAGCCTCCGCCAGAGTTGTTGGGAGAAGAGACGGGTGTACTTTTTGCGGCGGCTTCAGCGGCCAGCCTTGCAGCTTCGGCAGCCAGTTTCGCAGCCTCGTCGGCACGTACCTTTTCCAGTTTAGCATTGTATGCGGCCAAATCAGTTGAGGTGGCCTCCGCTTTACGTGTCAGTTCATTCTGCTGCTTCTCCAAATCTGCATGAAGTTTTTGGATAGAATCCTGCTGGGCCTCCAGCGTATCCTTCTGGTCAGAAATTTTCTTTTCGGTTTTCTGAAGTTCAAGCAGCATGTTTCGGTCATACTCGCTGATGTTCTGTATAAAATCTGCCTTATTCAGAAAATCAGTCATGTCATCCGCTGAAAAAAGCATCTCCAGCAGTGTTGCATTGCCGGTTTCATACATATACTTAATACGGGCTTTCATATCCGCGTATTGTTTTGCCCTGTTCTTCTCTGCTTCAGCTAAGGAATCTTTTGTTCTTTGGATCTCACCGTTCGTTACCTCAACTTGCATTTCAGTTGAAGAAATTTTATCACTTATCGTAAGTAGCTCTTGATTGATGTCTGCAAGCTGACTCTGTAATTCAGAAGTCTTATTTTCCAGACTCTTCTTGTCCTCAGCGTGAACCGGAACAACAGAAACTACTAAGGCGATGGAACAGGCAATCATGGCAATAGCTCGTCCCCCGCGGTTTAAACGCAATTTCATAATACTAATTCCTTTCTAAAATATTCTGTTACAGTTTCGCCTAAACATTATACTACAAATTGCTTTATTAAGCAAACTTTGATAAAATAAAATTTATATAAACATAACAGTTCAGCCATACCATTCATAATTTGGCAGCCAAAACAGTCCTTATAAATAAGAGTGTTTATCTGCCAGATTATTTCTGCATGGCTGAACTGTAACCAGACAAATTATGACTTGATTAAGATGTGGAGGATGAAGTATTCATGAAGCGGAAGATAAAGATGATAGGGCTGGATTTGGACGGAACCCTTTAAATGATAAAAAGGAACTTCTTCCTTATACGAAGCAGATTCTTAAAAAGGCTGTTGCTCAGGGTATTGTAATAGTCGTGGCAACGGGCAGACCTTTTTTGGGAATTCCGGAGGAATTAAGACTGGGGTTCGGTATCCGCTACTCGCTTACATGCAATGGGGCTAGGGTGGTTGACGGAAAAGAGGAGAAAGTATTGTTTGAAACACTTCTTCCTATAGAAACAGCAAAGAAAGCATTGGAAATTTTCAGAAAATATGATACATTACAAGAGGTATATTTTGACGGCCAGGGTTATGCAGATGAAGACAGGCTGAAAAATATCCAGCATTATCATCATGATTCCAACATGTGGGAATATGTGCTGGGCAGCAGAAAGACAGTGCCGGATATTATGGTGCTGGCGGCGCAGACACATAAAGATGTGGATAAAGTTCAGGCTATATTTGCAGACAGACAAGAGCAGGATGCAGCGTGGGGAGAATTGGCAAAACACAAGGATATGGTTTTAGCCAGCTCTCTGGGATATAACATAGAAGTCAATGCCCCCCAGGTGAATAAAGGGATAGCTCTTGTTGAGCTGGGAAATATGCTTGGAATCAGGCCGGAAGAAATTATGGCCTGCGGAGATGGAGATAATGATATTGAAATGCTGAAATCAGCCGGACTTGGAGTTGCCATGGACAATGCAGAGGCGGAGGTAAAGGCCGCCGCTGATTACATAACTTTGTCAAATGAAGAAGAAGGTGCAGCAAGAGCAATCGAAAAATTTGCTTTATTACAGGGGATATGCTAAAGGAGGAGAATTATGTTAGAGGCATTAAAAGTAATCATACTGGGAATTGTGGAGGGGATTACCGAATGGCTTCCTATCAGCAGTACAGGACACTTGATACTGGTGGAAGAGTTTGTAAAGCTCAAAATGAGTACTGAATTTATGTCCATGTTTAATGTGGTAATTCAGCTTGGCGCGATTTTGGCCGTTGTGGTAATTTATTTTCACAAATTGAATCCTTTTTCAAATACAAAAACGAGCAAACAGAAGATGCTCACAATGCAGCTTTGGGTGAAGGTTCTGATTGCCTCTGTTCCGGCCGCGATTATCGGACTTTTATTTGATGATTATATTGATAAGCACTTTATGAACTATGCGGTAGTTGCAGTTATGCTTGTACTCTACGGCGTTCTCTTCATTATAATAGAAAAAAGAAACGAGCATGCTAAACCAACCGTGAGACGTTTATCGGACCTTACCATTCCTATGGCTTTGATAATCGGAGGATTTCAGGTACTCGCGCTGATTCCGGGAACATCCCGCTCCGGTGCGACAATCATTGGCGGACTTTTGATAGGAGCAGCCAGAGGTGTTGCGGCAGAATTTACGTTCTTTCTTGCAATCCCGGTTATGTTTGGGGCAAGTCTGCTTAAGATTATCAAATTTGGTTTTCATTTTACAGGGACAGAGGCCTTCCTGCTCCTGCTTGGATGTGCGGTATCCTTTGGAGTGTCCATAGCTGCCATCAAGTTTTTGATGCAATATATCAAGAATCATGACTTTAAGGTGTTTGGATATTACAGGATTGTGCTGGGAGCCATAGTACTTCTATATTTTGGAATGAGTGCATTGTTTGCATAAATAGTTGCATACTCTTGTTTTTTGAAAAAAATATGATAAAATATAAAAATAATGTGTATTATTATGCATGAAAGATAAAGTTGGAGGAATAGAGAATGAAACGGAAGATTTTAAGTTTAGTACTAGTGACAGCATGTATAGTTTCCATGGCAGCATGTGGTTCAAAGAAAGAAGACAGCAGTTCAGGGGAAAGTAAGAAAGACACTTTAGTTATGGCCACGAATGCAGAGTTCCCGCCATATGAGTTTTATGAGGGAAAAGAAGTAGTGGGTATTGATGCAGATATCGCGAAGGCTGTTGCCGAGGAACTGGGAATGAAGCTGGAAATCGAGGATATGGCATTTGATTCAATTATTACAGCGGTATCCGGCGGAAAAGCTGACATTGGCGCAGCGGGTATGACAGTCACAGAAGACCGTCTGAAGAATGTTGATTTTACAGATACTTATGCGACAGCTACTCAGGTTATTATTGTCAAGGACGGCAGCACACTGGCAGGACCGGATGATTTGACAGGCAAAAAGGTTGGAGTACAGCTTGGAACTACAGGAGATATCTATGCAGATGATATCGAGGATGCGACAGTAGAGCGTTACAATAAGGGATTTGAAGCTGTTCAGGCATTACAGCAGGGCAAGATTGATGCGGTAATCATCGACGGGGAGCCTGCAAAAGCTTTTGTTGCAGAGGCGGATGGCCTTAAGATTCTTGATGAGGCATTTACAGAAGAAGAGTACGCGATTGCTGTGAAAAAAGGAAATGATGAGTTGAAAGACAAAATCAACGGAGCGCTGGCTAAGCTGAAAGATTCCGGCAAGCTGGATGAAATCGTGGCAAAATATATTAATACTGACAGTGTGAACTAAAAGAGGATAAAATAATGTTGCAGATATTGCAGGACAAGTTTTACACAAATTTTATAGAAGAAAACCGCTGGGAATATATTTTAGATGGGCTGGGGGTCACTTTACAAGTGACCTTCTTTGCAGTTATTATCGGTATTTTAATAGGCTTTTTGATTGCAATTGTGCGTTCCACTCATGATAAGACTGGAAAGATGAAAATACTGAATGGTATCTGCAAGGTTTATCTGACAGTTATCCGGGGAACTCCGGTTGTTGTACAGCTTCTGATTATTTACTTTGTTATTTTCGGAAGCGCTGATATTAATAAGGTCATCGTGGCTATCATGGCGTTCGGTTTTAACTCGGGTGCCTATGTTGCGGAGATTTTCCGCTCAGGCATTATGTCCATAGACAGCGGACAGTTTGAGGCGGGGCGCAGCCTTGGCTTTAATTATGTACAGACTATGATTTACATTATTATGCCGCAGGCATTTAAGAATGTTCTTCCCGCTCTGGGAAATGAGTTTATTGTGCTTTTAAAGGAGACTTCAGTTTCCGGTTATATTGCCCTGCAGGATTTGACAAAGGGCGGTGATATCATAAGAAGCCGTACCTATGATGCATTTATGCCTCTCATAGCCGTAGCATTAATCTACCTTATCATGGTAATGATATTTACACAGTTGGTAAGTATGCTGGAGAGGAGGCTGAGAAACAGTGACCACTAATGGACAAGTTTTAATAAAAGTAGAAGATTTGCACAAAGTATATCACACCAAGCTTCACGCGTTGGACGGGGTTTCAGAGGAAATCTGCAAAGGTGAGGTTGTGGTTATCGTCGGACCTTCCGGCTCAGGTAAATCTACCTTCCTGCGTTCCCTGAACTTATTGGAAATGCCGACAACAGGACATGTTTATTTTGAAGGTGTAGATATTACAGGCAAAGAGACAGACATTGACCTCCACCGCCGGAAGATGGGCATGGTATTCCAGCATTTTAATCTGTTCCCACATAAGACCATACTGGAAAATATAACTCTGGCGCCCATTAAGCTTCTGAAAAAGAGCAAGGCGGAGGCAGAAAAACATGCCATGGAGCTGTTAAGGCTGGTTGGCCTGGAAGAGAAGGCGAATGGATATCCCTCTCAATTGTCAGGCGGACAGAAGCAGCGTATCGCCATTGTGCGCTCTTTGGCGATGGACCCGGATGTGATGCTTTTCGATGAGCCGACTTCCGCTCTGGACCCCGAGATGGTAGGAGAAGTTCTGGAGCTGATGAAGAAATTAGCTTATGACGGAATGACAATGGTTGTAGTGACACATGAGATGGGATTTGCCAGAGAAGTGGCTACAAGAGTCATCTTTATGGATGAAGGAAAAATAAAAGAACAGGGAGAGCCGGAAGAATTTTTTGGAAATCCGCGTGACCCGAGATTAAAAGAATTTTTATCTAAAATACTATAACAAGAGAGAAAGTGTCGGAGAATCTTTTCCGGCACTATTTTATCATTTAGGAAAGATATGAGAATACAGGAAAGTTGTGAGAATATATGAAATATGAAAGAATTGATGAGGCAGTATTTCTAAAGCGTCCAAATAGATTTATTGCCCATGTTGAGATAGAGGGGAAACAGGAAGTGATACATGTGAAGAATACAGGGCGGTGTGCAGAATTATTAGTCCCCGGTGCCACTGTCTATGTGCAGAAGAGTGAGAATCCCCAGCGCAAGACGGGGAGGGATTTGATTGCGGTAAAAAAGGGAGAGCGCCTGATTAATATGGATTCACAGATTCCCAACAGAGTTGTCCAGGAATGGATTGAAGGCGGAGGACTTTTTGGTGAAAATCCCTATGTAAGGCCGGAGACTACCTATGGAAATTCCCGGTTTGACCTTTATGTGGAGACGGGGGAGAGAAAGTGTTTCATTGAGGTAAAAGGAGTCACTTTGGAGGAAGATGGTGTAGTCCGTTTCCCGGATGCGCCGAGCCCCCGTGCGGTGAAGCATGTAGAAGAACTGTGCAGAGCGGTAAAGGACGGGTACGAAGCATATGTTATATTGGTTGTACAAATGAGAGATGTCCGTTATTTTACACCTAATATAGAAACACATCCAGAGTTTGGCGAGGCTTTGAAAGCGGCAAGGGCAGCAGGTGTAAAGATTCTGGCATATGACTGTCGGGTAACACCCCAGAGTATTGAATTAAATGAGCCGGTTCCGGTGGTGCTGGGAAACCCTATTCTCAAAGAGGCAGTCAATCCAATTGTGGAATGGTATCGCAAAAATAAGAGGGATTTGCCCTGGCGGCATAATGTGAATGCTTACCATGTCTGGATATCTGAAATTATGCTTCAGCAGACAAGAGTGGAGGCTGTGAAAAGATATTACGAGCGGTTTTTGGCGGAGCTTCCTACAGTGAGGGAACTGGCCGTGGTAAAAGAGGACAGGCTTTTAAAGCTGTGGGAAGGGCTTGGGTATTATAACCGGGTAAGGAACATGCAAAAAGCTGCACAGCAGATTATGATAGATTACCACGGGGAGTTTCCGCACACGTATGAAGAAATCCGTTCCCTGACTGGGATTGGAAATTATACGGCGGGAGCCATCGAGCCCTTTGCCTATGGTCTGCCCAAACCGGCTGTGGATGGGAATGTGCTGCGGGTTGTGTCCCGGCTTACGGCAAGCTGGGATGACATTATGAAAGCAAAAGTCAGAACCCGGATAGAAGAGGAACTTGAGGAAGTGATACCGGCGGAAGCTTCCTCGGATTTCAACCAGGGGCTTATTGAGCTTGGAGCTATTGTGTGCCTGCCAAGCGGAGACCCAAAATGTGGGGAGTGCCCTGTCAGTCATTTGTGCCGCGGAAAGATGCTGGGGATTGAAAAAGAACTTCCGGTTAGAACGAAAGCGAAGGCGAGAAGAATTGAGAAACGGACCGTTTTGATTTTGAAAGATGGAAATGGTCTGGCAATCAGGAAACGTCCCTCCAAGGGATTGCTCCCGGGCTTATATGAACTTCCCAATCTGGAAGGTCATCTGAGCAGAAAGGAAGTGATTGAATATTGTCATTCTATCGGAATTTCACCGCTTCACATAAAAAAGGCAGGAAATGCAAAACATATATTCAGCCATGTAGAATGGCACATGACTGGGTATGAGATAAAGGTGGATGAATTGGAAAAGAATTGCAGCCAGGATATGATATTTGCTCCAAGAATAGAAATAGAAGAAAAGTATTCCATACCCTCTGCGTTTGAAGCTTATAAAAGTATGTTGTAAATCTGGACGGAGGCTTAAGCTGACAGCTTTTAGAGTCTGCTCTGTTTTCTTGAAACCGCCCCTCGTTTATGATATACTCGAACTACCAACGGGCTAAATAAAAGGAGTGTGCAGTTATGGGTGATAAGGCAGAACTATCAAAACAGCAGCAAAAGTCTAAAGAGACAAAAGAGCGTATCTTTTGGGCGGCAAAAAGAATTTTGCGGAAAAAGGATATGAGGAGCTTTCTATCAAGAATATCTGTGAGGAAGCAGGTGTATCCAATGGGAGTTTTTATCATCATTTTAAAACGAAAGATGACCTGCTCTCCTATTATATAGAAGACCAGCCTACCATTAACCCGGATTTGCTGGACCTTCCTCAAAATGCAGATGAGGCAAAAATTGCAATTATCCATGTGTATTTAAATTATGTGGAATACTGCCGCGAGCTGGGCGTGGAATTTATGTCCGGCTACTATGATACAAAAAACCAGGCGCTGAATCCTGACAGCCGGACAGAGCGCCCATATCCCATCCTGACAGTGCAGAATTATGTGGAGAAGGCAGTGCAGGAGGGCGTGATAAGGCTCGGCATAGGGATTGATGAATTTACCACGGATATCCGGATGATTGTAATTGGAAACGTATTTGAATGGTGTCTGCGCGGCGGCGAGACAGATTTTGAAGGAAATATGAGGCGCTCTCTGGGAAAATACCTGGACAGTACCATTTTTTAGAGGAATTTCCTACAGCCTCCATTGCAAAGAGGAATTCCCGGGGTGGAGGTAGAAAAAGTGAAATATAAGTTTATTGTAAATCCACACTCGCGCTCCGGCAGAGGGGGCGGGATATGGGCAATTCTTGAGCGGGGCTGAAAAAACGGCAGGCGGACTATGAGTGTTTCCTCACAAAATATCCGGGACATGCCACAAAACTTGCCCGGCAGATTACGGATGATGACCAGGAACATAGGATTGTGGTATTTGGCGGGGATGGAACGGTCAATGAGGTTGTGGATGGCATCAAAGATATAGAGAAAGTTATCCTGGGATATATTCCAAGCGGTTCCGGCAATGACCTGGCAAGAGGGCTGAAGCTTCCCACGGAGCCGGCGGCGGCACTGGAGGTTGTTCTGAATTCTGGTCAGATACAAAAAATGGATATAGGGCTTTTAACCCGTGCGGGAAAAACACGGAGATTTGCAGTAAGTGCCGGGATTGGCTTTGACGCCGCAGTCTGCCATCAGGTGGCAGTATCCAATTTGAAAACTCTGCTGAACCATTTAAAGCTTGGGAAGCTGACCTATGTGATTGTAGCCATTGTGAGGCTGCTTTGTGACAGGCAGGTGAGCGCGAAAGTGACCTTGGACAATAACGAGACCAAAACATTTAAAAAAGTATATTTTGCTGCCGCCATGAATAACCCTTATGAGGGAGGGGGACTTCGCTTTTGTCCCCGCGCCGTAAATAATGATGGGATTCTGGATATAATTGTAGTTTCGGGACTTCCCAGACTCGCGATTCTTTTACTTCTGCCCACGGCCTACAAAGGATGGCATGTACATTTCCCCGGAATATCTATATTTCAGTGTAAAAAAGCCATAATAGAAACAGAAAAGGCACTGGCTATCCATACAGACGGAGAACCCATATTTTTGAGAAAAGAAATTGCAGTTGAACTGTTAGAAAAACAAATCAGAGTAATTACAGGATAGATAAAATTGTTAGGATTCAGCTATGCGGTTTGAGTTGGTTTAACAATAACGTAAAATTTTGAAATATTTTGTTAAGCTTTTATGAACATTGTTGTTGCCGTTTCTGATTCGTGTTATAATCGGGGAAATTAGAATGGATTCAGATTCAAGAAAAGGGAGAGTTCTGTATGAATCTTAAAACAAAAGCAGTGGGTCTGATTAAAAAATATAAGCATGGCTGGGTATTTGGTTATATCCTGATTTACATGCCGTGGTTTTTGTATTTGGAAAAGCATGTGACGTCAAACTATCATGTCATTCATGCTTCGATAGACAGGAAGATACCATTTATAGAGTACTTTATTGTACCTTACCTGTTGTGGTTCGTTTTTATTGCAGCAACATTTTTATATTTCTTCTTTACAGATGTGGAGGGCTTTTATAAGCTGGCTAAGCTGATGTTTACCGGGATGACGATTTTCCTGATTGTATCCACCCTCATTCCAAATGGTGTCAACATACGTCCTCTGTATTTTGCAAGAGACAATATTTTTGTGGATATGGTGAAGACGCTTTACAAGGCAGATACCCCTACAAATGTCCTGCCGAGTCTGCACGTATTCAACTCTATAGGGGCGTGCATAGCAATTTATCACAGCGAGGCGCTGAAAAAACATAAGATTATCAGCTGGAGCGCCTATATTCTGGCCAGTCTGATTATTCTGGCTACGATGTTCTTAAAACAACATTCAGTGGTAGATGTAATGGCAGCAGTATTGATGTCATATGCTCTTTACCAGTTCGTATATGAAACAAGCAAGAAAAAAGAACCAAAGACAGCCGATCAGGTTGCTTTTGGAGGCAGATAAACAGTACCCGACACGCCTCTCTGTGATGCGCACCATGTCGGGTTATTTCTTTGTTGATTCTGTCTTGCTATAGCCAAAAGGGCCATTGCAGTGTTATAATAGGAAAAGACTATAAAGGAATTAGGAGGAAATAGAAGAATCATGGGTAAGATTATGCTGACAGGGGACAGGCCCACCGGAAAATTACATGTGGGGCATTATGTAGGTTCCTTAAAACGAAGAGTAGAGCTTCAGAATGCTGGAGAGTTTGACGATATATTTGTTATGATAGCAGATGCACAGGCACTGACGGACAATGCCGACAATCCGGAAAAGGTGCGCCAGAATATAATTGAAGTGGCCTTGGATTATCTGGCCTGCGGATTAGACCCGGAAAAATCAACAATGTTCATACAGTCACAGATTCCACAGCTCTGTGAATTGTCATTTTATTATATGAATCTGGTTACTGTATCCCGCCTGCAGCGCAATCCTACTGTAAAATCAGAAATACAGATGCGCAACTTTGAGGCCAGCATTCCCGTTGGATTTTTCACATATCCAATCAGTCAGGCCGCAGATATCACTGCATTTAAAGCAACAACAGTGCCGGTGGGGGAGGATCAGCTTCCCATGCTGGAGCAGACAAAGGAGATTGTGAGGAAGTTTAATTCTGTTTACGGAGACACTTTGGTGGAGCCTGAAATTTTACTTCCCGATAATACAGCCTGTTTAAGACTGCCCGGCACAGACGGAAAAGCGAAGATGAGCAAATCTCTGAACAACTGTATTTATCTGTCAGAGGAGCCGGATTCCATCAAGCAGAAAGTATTCAGTATGTTTACCGACCCCACACACATCAGAGTGGAGGACCCGGGAAAATTAGAAGGAAATACGGTATTCACCTACCTTGATGCATTCTGCCGCCCGGAATATTTGGAGAATTTCTCCCTGATTACGCCAATTTGGATGAATTGAAGGAACACTACAAGCGCGGTGGTCTGGGGGATATGAAAGTGAAGAGATTCCTCAATTCCGTTTTGCAGGCTGAATTGGAGCCAATCAGAAATAGAAGAAAAGAATATCAGAGAGATATTCCTTATGTATACGAAATCTTGAAAAAGGGCAGTGAGAAGGCAGAAAGTGTAGCCGAGGCTACTTTGAAAGACGTAAAAGAGGCTATGAAAATCAATTATTTTGAAGACCAGGAGTTAATCAATGCACAGGCGGAAAAATTTCGTCAGGAGTAAGATTTAGAATTAAAAAAAGAAGAGACTCTGCTTTGTGAAAAGCGGAGCCTCTTTTTTAAGATATATAAAAAACAAATGCGGCTACCTTGACGTTAAAACATGCCCTGATAGTCGCATTTGTTTTCAATAACGTGCGCGAGAAGATTCGAACTCCCGACCTTCTGGTCCGTAGCCAGACGCTCTATCCAGCTGAGCTACGCGCACATACTGTAATCATTTCATTCACAGCAGATATTAGTATATAATAAATATAATAGCTTGTCAATATATTTGGCGAAAAAAGTATATAAATTGATTTGGTATTCAGCCATGCAGGATTTGAACCAAACTGTATGGCCGAATACCAACATAAAATATTCTATACTGGACGGAACAAATGTCTGGGAATACCATCTACCATAACCGGAGACACATCGCCCTGAATCAAAGGACGTACATAGTTGACAAATGCATCGGCTACATAGCTTCCGTCTTCATTTACCCAGTTTCTGGGAACTAATTTCTCATCGTTGGCTATTTTGTGCACGTCTTTTACTTCTGTACCGCTCTGATAGGGGTCGTCTGAGAGGCGGTTCAATATTACCATTTTACCGGAATCACCCTCGTCCGCTGCCTTTACTGCCGCACCGCCTACCTGATAGGCTTCCAGGATGTCCACCCGGGATGCACAGTGTGAAGCTGCGCGCTGGAGGCTGCTAAGTTCAATAGAACGTGTTTTACAGCCAATTTCTCCTGCAATATAGCTTGCCAGGTAGCTTGCTGTTCCGGAAAGCTGCTTATGGCCGAATGCGTCCACAAAATCAATACTCTGACCCAGCTCACATACATAACGCCCGTCCTCGAGGCGTATTCCCTCGGATACGGCTACCACAACAGAGGATTTTTTGGTAAGCAGTTCTCTTACTTTAAGAGCAAATTTCTCGATATTAAAAGGCAGTTCAGGCAGATAAATCAAATCAGGGCCGGAGCAGTCCTCACCTCTTGCGAGGGCAGCGGCCCCTGTGAGCCATCCGGCGTTGCGCCCCATAATTTCCACGATAGATACAAGTCCTTTTTCGTATTCCAGGCAGAAACTATCCCGTATGATTTCCTTCACTGAGGTGCCGATATACTTTGCCGCACTTCCAAAACCTGGTGTGTGGTCTGTGAGGGAGAGGTCATTGTCGATTGTCTTGGGGCAGCCGATGAATCGGGTTGCATGTCCTGTTACAATGGCATAGTCAGAAAGCTTTTTAATGGTATCCATGGAATCATTTCCGCCAATGTAAATAAAAGCCTCGATTTCAAGTTTATCAAGAATGCTGAATATCTTCTCATACACTGCCTTGTCTTCATGGATTCCCGGCAGTTTGTAGCGGCAGGAGCCCAGAAAAGCAGCGGGAGTTCTCTTTAATAACTCTGCATCCAGTTCATTGGTAATAAAATCTGCCATATCAATATATCTTTCCTGTAAAAGTCCCTGAATGCCGTGAAGCATTCCATAAACTTTTCCAGCCCCTCTATCTTTAGCAGTGCGGTATACTCCGGCCAGGCTTGAATTGATAGCAGCGGTCGGTCCGCCCGATTGTCCTACGATTACATTTCCTTTCATGTATGTTACCTCCATATCTAAATTATTGTCAGTCATATAACAACATTTTAGTATATTATGACCAATTTGTAAACGATAAAAAAAGTAAAATTGTCAAAATAGACAAAACATAGCATGGTCTATATAAAAGCTTCACTGAGGAGATTTGAAGTAGGATTACTTTTCTGTCCGGGGCTATGTACAGGCTATTTTAAAAATGTTATAATAATGGACATTAGCAGTTCGATAAGTATAAGTATGCAGGAGGATAAAAAAATGCATCAGTATGATTATCTGATAGTTGGCGCCGGTCTGTACGGTGCTGTTATGGCCCACGAGTTGACGAAAAAGGGCAAGAAGTGTCTTGTTATTGACAGGCGTGAACATATAGCAGGAAATATTTACTGTGAGGATGTTGAGGGGGTTCATGTACATAAGTATGGCGCTCACATTTTCCACACATCCAATAAGCCGGTGTGGGAATATATGAATCAGTTTACAGAGTTCAATAACTATGTCAATTCTCCCATTGCAATTTACAAGGATGAATTATATAACCTGCCTTTTAATATGAACACATTCAGCAAAATGTGGGGAATCAGAACCCCCCAGGAAGCGAAAGATATGATTGCAAAGCAGGTTGCTGAAACCGGAATTACAGAACCGGGAAATCTGGAAGAACAGGCTTTGTCCCTTGGCGGAAGGGATGTCTATGAGAAGCTGATAAAGGGATATACCGAGAAGCAGTGGGGAAGAGACTGCAAAGACCTGCCTGCATTTATTATTAAGAGACTGCCTTTTAGGTTTACCTATGACAATAATTATTTTAACGACAGATACCAGGGAATCCCGGTTGACGGTTACAATGCAATTGTTGAAAAAATGTTGGACGGTATAGAAGTAAGATTGGGTGTGGATTTCTTTGATTTCAGAAAAGAAAATGCAGATATTGCAGAGAATATTATATTTACAGGAATGATAGATGAATACTTTGAGTATCAGCTGGGAGCACTGCAGTACCGCTCTGTGAGATTTGAGACAGAGGTACTTGACTGTGACAACTATCAGGGAAATGCGGTAGTCAATTATACAGAAAGAGAAGTGCCTTATACAAGAATTATCGAGCATAAACATTTTGAATTTGGAAAGCAGGAGAAGACTGTGATTTCCAGAGAGTATTCATCTGAGTGGGAAGTTGGGATGGAGCCGTATTATCCTGTGAATGATGAACAGAATAACAAGCTGTTTGAGCGCTATAAAGAACTGGCGGCGAACGAGAAGAATGTAATCTTTGGCGGACGTCTGGGAGATTACAAATACTATGACATGGACAAAGTTGTGGAGGCAGCATTGAACAGACTGGAAGAAATGCAGGTGAAATAACAAAAATGAAAGATAAGAAAAAAACAGGTCTGTGGCAGCAGATATCCAGATTTGCGGTAGTAGGCGGAAGCGCGTTTCTGGTAGACTATGGTGTTATGATACTGTTCACCGAGTTGTTTGGAGTAAATTACCTGATTTCCAACGCAATATCCTTTGTTGTTTCAGTGATTTATAATTACATTCTGAGTGTAAGCTGGGTATTTAATGTAACCGATGAAAGAAGCCAGACACAGGACTTTGCAGTATTTATTGTTTTAAGTGTGATCGGCCTGGGAATCAATCAGTTAATCATGTGGCTGTGTGTGGAGAAGCTTAGTATCTTCTATATGATATCCAAAATAGGGGCTACCGGCGTGGTCATGGTGTACAACTTTGTTACCAGAAAGATATTTTTAGAAAACGGGAAAAAGGATGCAGGCATGTAATAGTGCTTGCATTTTTTCTGCAAATCAAGTAGGATATAAATATTCTGATAAGTCTCACCATCTTAACATTTTATTTCATAGTCAGTTCTGATAAGTATTTCAATAAATAAGTAAAAACTGCAGAAAGGAGTGCGTTTATTACAGAGAGAAGATATGAAGTTCTCAAATTTATAGAGCATAATGGAAGATGCCGTGTTTCTATGGATTGTATTGCCGGAAGGCTGCTGATACACAGGCTGCATGACAGACAGGATATCACAAAAGAAATTGTATTGAGGTGGTTTTCTCTGCTGACGATAGAGTTGGAAAGATATCACCGGTGCAGGAAAGAGCAGTGTTACAGATATTTGAATCCTTACAGTATTCTTGTCACAGAGGAGGAGAAAATATTGCTTCTTGATTTGAGTGCTCAGAGCAATAGCTTTGTTTTGAAGAATATTCAAAAACCGGCTATGCGTGAGCATTTTGTCAAACCAGTTATTTATGTAAGAGAAAACACAAAAATATCCCTGGATTTCTATGGTCTGGGAAAAACCATGCAATTCGTACTGGCCTGCACAGAGGAGGTCATCTCATTTTCTAAGATAGAAGAATATCTTTTGTTTCGGGTCGTAGAAAAATGTCTGGGAGAAAACCTAAAAAAGAAATATGATAATCTAAAACAAGTTCAAAAAGAATTACCTAAAATGTATAAAAAGAAATTTAAGACAAAATATAAAAAGCAGTAGTACTTACAGTAATAAGATGATTGGAAAATTAAAAGATAGTGAGAGATTTATTGGAAAGCAGCTCTAAAAAGGGAGGATGCCGGGTAACCCTTTCGGATTCCCGGCATGTATTATGAAAAAGTTTATTCAAATAGTGTTACACCTGTTGTCGATTGTTAGTATCAAATTAAGATGTTCTTCATTTGATATACTTAGTATATTCAATAGAAATGAAGAAAACATGAGTAGAAAATGAAAGTTCTTTGAATGATAAATGAACAAATTATGAACAGTGAGGTGCCTATAGAGATGAAGTTATCTGGGACGGTCAGGGTATTTGATGGACGGGAAAGCAAAACCTGTGTTTATTTGGAGGCCAGAAATGGCGGTATTCTGGATTGGTCAGGTGATATGCGGTATAAAGCAGACTTAAGTTTAGATAAATATAAGAAAAATTTAAGACCCCTGCACTTGGAATACACAGCGGATTGTGATATTCTAAGTGCAGGATTTTTGAAGTGGGTTTGTCCACTTTGTTTTTGACGAGAGGAGAAAAATAAAATGACACACAGCGAATTTCTTCAGGAATTGCGCAGGGCATTGGAGAATGATTTGTCCGGAAGAATTGTTGAGGAGAATGTAGAGTTTTATAGTCAATATATTAAAGATGAAGTGAAACAAGGTAAGAGCGAGGAAGAAATTCTGCAAATGCTGGGAGACCCCTGGGTTCTTGCAAAGACAGTTATAGATGCCCAGGATGGGACGGATGAAGCAACGGTATATGGAACAAGCAGAAAGTCTGATACAGAGTACAGCAATGAGCGGTCCGGCAGAGAGAAACCAGATATGCAGGTGAATATGTTCAGAGTTGATACATGGTGGAAAAAGCTGCTTTGGACACTGGTCATTATAATGCTGGTGCTTGGTGTGGTTGCGATAGTGACCGGTGTGATTCGATTTCTCGCTCCAGTTTTAATACCGCTTTTGCTTATTACGCTGGTTATCAGGGCAATTGGGGGCGGCCGCCGCAGGTAAGACCCGTTCTTGTTATATATTATAGAAGAAAAGTAAAAGACCGATGGGGGAGCCATCGGTCTTTTGAGGGGAGTATAAATAATTAATAAGGGGTTGTAGAAAGTAACCTTTCTACAAGAATTAGTATAATATATGAAATTGGAAAAAGCAAGCAAAATTATAAAAAAAGATTAAAAGATTAAAAGATGAATAAAAAGCGGAATGCGAAGAAATAATATGAGTGTACCAAATAATTTTTCTCAGGAGGAAAACTCATGGCAAAGAATAATAACACAAATAATTCTTCAAAAAATGCAAACAGCAACGCATATTCATCTTATTCCGATGAGCAGAGCAAAAACAAAAACGCAAGCAAGAGCGCAAATAAGAGTTCTGCAAACAATTCCACATCTGATAAGTACAAGAGCAGCAACAGCAGCAATATGAATTCTTACAGCGAGAAAAACAACTATTAATCAAGGGATTCTATACAAAGAAGCATAAGATAAAACTTGTTTTGGTACACGTTTGATGTCAATTTAGGGCGTAGTAAATTAAACTTTACTATGCCCTAAATTTATAGTAATATTAGTACATATATTTTGAAGAAACAAAAGAATGCTTTTAAAAGCAATATAGGAGAATACATGGATAAAATAGAGTTAATTGCACCTTGTCATTTCGGCCTGGAATCGGTCCTCAAGAGGGAAATTCTGGATTTGGGATATGAGATTGCACAGGTAGAAGATGGAAGAGTCACTTTTTATGGTGATGTGAAAGCAATTTGCAGGGCAAATATTTTTCTGCGCACAGCGGAGAGAGTCTTGCTGAAGGTGGGAAGTTTCAAGGCAGAGACTTTCGATGAATTATTTGAAAAGACAAAGAAAATTCCGTGGGAGAATTATATCCCCAAGGATGGGAAGTTCTGGGTAGCAAAAGCAGCATCAGTGAAAAGCAAGCTGTTCAGCCCCTCCGACATTCAGTCAATTATGAAAAAGGCTATGGTGGAGCGTATGAAAGCCCGCTATCATATGACATGGTTTGAGGAGACAGGTGCCTCATATCCCGTGAGAGTATTTTTTATGAAAGATATGGTTACAGTTGGAATTGATACCTCGGGAGTTTCCCTGCATAAGAGGGGATACCGTCAGTTATCCAGCAAGGCCCCCATTACAGAGACACTTGCGGCGGCATTGATTATGCTGACCCCCTGGAAGGCAGACCGGGTTCTGGTGGACCCATACTGTGGCAGCGGTACATTTCCGATTGAAGCGGCTATGATTGCCGCAAACATGGCACCGGGCATGAACCGTTCATTTGTGGCTGAGGACTGGAGCAATATGATTCCCAAAAACGACTGGTATGAAGCTGTGGACGAAGCCAATAATCTGGTGGATGATACGATAGAAGTAGATATACAAGGATATGATATAGACCCCGAGGTGGTGAAAGCTGCAAGACAGAATGCGAAAGACGCAGGTGTGGAACATATGATACATTTCCAGCAGCGTGCGGTGAAGGACTTAAGACACCCTAAGAAATATGGATTCATTATCACGAACCCTCCTTACGGAGAGCGTCTGGAGGAAAAGCAGGCGCTGCCCCAGCTATATAGTGAATTTGGGGAGAGCTTCCGCAATCTGGACAGCTGGTCTGCATATATGATAACAAGTTATGAAGATGCCGAGAGATATTTTGGAAGAAAGGCAGATAAGAACCGAAAGATTTACAATGGAATGATTAAGACCTATTTTTACCAATTTATGGGTCCGAGACCTCCCAAACCAAAGAAATAGGGGAATGAACAATGGAAAAGAGAATAATTTTTGCCACAGGCAATGAGGATAAGATGAAAGAAATCCGTATGATTCTTGCGGATTTAGGAATGCCTGTTTATTCCATGAAAGAAGCTGGAGTTGATATAGATATAGTGGAGGATGGAGTTACTTTTGAGGAAAATGCTGTGATTAAGGCGGAGGCCGTCTCAAGGCTGCTTCCCCATGATATTGTGCTGGCTGACGATTCAGGGCTTGAGATTGATTATCTGGATAAGGCACCGGGAATTTACTCTGCCAGGTTTATGGGGGAAGACACATCCTATGATATTAAAAACCGGGCACTGCTTGATAAATTAGAAGGAGTGCCGAGAGAGAAGAGAACTGCACGTTTTGTCTGTGCAATAGCGGCGGCATTTCCTGATGGAACGGTGGAGACAGTCAGGGGCACAGTGGAAGGAATCATCGGCTTTGATATGGTGGGGGAGCACGGCTTTGGGTATGACCCCATTTTTTATCTGCCGGAATATGGGTGCTCCACCGCTGAGATGGACCCGGACAAGAAGAATAAAATCAGTCACAGGGGCAATGCCTTAAGGAAAATGCGCGAAGTTATGGAAAGAAAATATATTAAATAAGAAACAGGGAAGAAAATATATGAGAGTATTAATAGTGAGCGATACACACGGAAATCATAGAAATTTGGATAAAGTACTGGAATTAGTCCCTGATATAGACATGTTTATTCATCTGGGTGATGTAGAAGGCGGGGAGGAGTACCTGGATGCAGTGTTGGACTGTGAGAAGCATCTTGTAAGGGGAAATAATGACTTTTTTTCAGAGCTTCCCAAAGAAGAAGAGTTTTACATCGGGAAATACAAAGTTTTTATCTCACACGGACATATGAGTTATGTGTCACTAAATATGGAGCACATTAAAGAAGAGGGAAAAGCGCGGGGAGTGGATCTTGTCATGTTTGGACATACACACAAACCATACCTCTATCAGGATGAGGACATTATTCTTCTGAATCCTGGCAGCGTATCTTTTCCGAGACAGGAAGGGCGCAGGGGCAGCTATATGATTATGGAAATAGATGAGAAAGAGAACCTGAACTTTCAACAATGCTACCTGGACTGAAGGAGAAAGAGTAACAGTTTTGTGCCAAAAAAGGGCGTTAAATGGGGCTTTTAAAGGGCAAAAAATAAATGTCAAAAAAATAAAAAATAAATGTTGACAGATAGACAAGCGTGTTATATAATAATTCTTGTGTCACGGACAAAACAACAGTGATAACATTGAATATCGGGGTGTGGCTCAGCTTGGCTAGAGCGCCTGGTTTGGGACCAGGAGGTCGCAGGTTCGAATCCTGTCACCCCGATTATGCGGGTGTAGTTCAATGGTAGAACACTAGCCTTCCAAGCTAGATACGTGGGTTCGATTCCCATCACCCGCTTTCTTGCAGCCCATATTTGCAAGAACTTAGAGCAGGGGTTAAATCGCATAAGAGTCTGTAGCTCAGCTGGATAGAGCAACGGCCTTCTAAGCCGTAGGTCGAGGGTTCGAATCCCCCCAGGCTCGTTATGGTGGGTATGGTGCAGTTGGTTAGCGCGCCAGATTGTGGTTCTGGATGTCGTGGGTTCGAATCCCACTATCCACCTTTTTTTATGTCTAAGTAATGGAAACGCAGTGTCGGATATAAGTCTTTAATGGGCTATCGCCAAGCGGTAAGGCACAGGACTTTGACTCCTGCATTCGCTGGTTCGAATCCAGCTAGCCCAGTTTACCTGAGCACATCAGGGAGCAATAAAATAGCATAAGGGCGTGTAGCTCAGTTGGTAGAGCACTTGACTTTTAATCAAGTTGTCCGGAGTTCGAACCTCCGCACGCTCATTTGTAGAATTACCGTAATCCCAGTGTTTTCAAGGGGTTGCGGTATTTTTTATGTTTTTGCAGTAGTTCAAAGTATATCAAAGTAATGCCGTGTAAATGTCCCAAAAGTGTCCCATCAGCAACAACATGTCCCAAAAGTGTCCCATATTATGTACCTGATTTAAAGGCATCATTAACCGCTTTTGCAGCATCCTCTTTTTCCAATATGATGTGATTGTACACGTCAATCACCATTTTTTCTGTATCCCCCATCAGCTGTGCGATACGTTTGATTGAGATAGTCGGTATCTGATAGCATAGGTTGGTACAGTAGTTGTGGCGGAAGACATGTGCTGTCAGGTCTGTTTCTTCTTTTAGGACAACTGAGAGAGCTTTTCTTATCCTTCCCCACGCCTTATCATAGCTGCTTTTGGACATTGGCTTGCCGCCGCGCATAACAAATAGGTTGGTACGGTCTATGGACTTTACAAAGCGTTCTACGGTGGGGAATATGATGTCTGGTATCGGCACCACACGGTATCCATTGTTTGACTTAGGTCCCTTTTCTTGAGCCTGCCCGGTAGTATACTCATAGGCCCTTGTAACAGACAGCTCTTTTTTATTAAGATTAACATTAAATCTTGTAAGAGCCAGGTTCTCCTCTCTCCTCAATCCGCATCCGTAAAAGATATACAGCATAACCTTGTCTTGCTCTTTTAAATCCGCGGCAAATACTGCTGCTGTTTCCTCTTTTGTGAGTGGACGTTTTTCGGGCGGATTGTAGTCAATAGGCTCAATCTGTTCAAAAATATCTTCCATCACATTGGCCGGGAATAGGTGGTCGTAAACTGCTGATTTAAGCACCTGCTTAAAGGTCATGTAAATCTGGTCTTGTGTGCGTGTCATGCCTGTCGCGTTGTTTAACATTATCTGGAGATGTATTTTAGCCGTATCCTGTAGCTTTACCCCATCAAGTACCTTAAAGTGCTTATCTATGATGTTGTCATACATGGACTTAGTATTATTCTCTCGCTGCTTTTTGTATACGTTCTTCCAGCTTTTGGCATAATCCCACAGCCCTATATCTGTCTTTATGATGGCTTTGCGCTCTTCCACATCCCGCTCAAAAGCCTTAACTTGGTTCTCTAAGTCCCGGCTGCTCTTCTTACTCCTCAGCGGCTTACGGTGCTTGGTGCCGTCTGCATTATATGTACCATCCCATATCTTGGTAGAAAAGTACCCATCCTTACCACGTGTATACTTGGCTGTAGCCATTGCATCACCCTTCTTCCATCATTTTTTCATATAAAAAAGACAGCCTGTCTCTTGCAGACCGTCACCGAAGATGATACAATATAAGTGTATGTTTTATACGCATATCTTCGGGTATGTTGAACCGTTCCTGGTTGCCGCCGGGAGCGGTTTCTATTTTATTGAGCAGAACTCATATAAGCATCGGTTATTTGTTGCGCATATTCCATATATACATCAGTTAGCTTTCCCGCCCACTCTTCATAAGTTGCTTGTTCATCTCCATTTTTCAGCATCAATTCTGCCATCTTTGATATACCCTCATTGCTTATTTCTGCAAGCTTAGTGATTTTTGCATTTGAAATCTCAGCAAGTTTATTGACATCTCCAGCAGCCCCAGCAGCTTCACTGTTATATTCATCAACCAATCCTGGAGTTGCGTCCTTAATCTTCTGAGTATAATCATCTAGAATAGATTGATATGTGGACTCTTCCACAGGTTCTGCTGTTTTTGTTTCAGCAGGAGTTTCTTTTGCAGCAGTATCAGTCTTCTTAGTATCAACAGAAGAATCCCCTCCTGAACCGCATGCTGTAAATGACAATGCTAACATTGCTGCCAAAATAGTTGCTAAAATTTTCTTTTTCATTTGTATTTTCCTCTTTTCTCTGTACTGAATAACCCACATCTATGTTAATCCTTTTGGAATAACATCAAAATCTTTGCAAATAATATGTGCATGAAAATCTTATTAGATAAAATAATGTATGAAAGACATCTATCCACCCGCCAAGTCTCCAAAATGACTGGAGTTTCAAAGTCCAGCATCCAGGAGATAATGAATGAGTATAAAAGTCCTACCATGAACACTATGGAAAAACTGGCGGCAGGATTAAAAGTTAATATAGAGAGCCTATATGAGTCTGATTATAAATAAGTGTCCGCTATAGCGGACGATTGCATAAAAATCCATAAGTTTCCTCATATGTAATTGTTTACTATTATATAAGGGATAATATGTAAAAAATAAAGTTATTCACATTTTATCCACATACTTACAAACAAAATAAGGAACAAACGTTCTCATGCACTGTTGATTTTTGATTCCTATCATAGTATGATTAGTAAAAGGAATTTCGAACGTATGTTTCTAGAAAAAGCGGAGGTTAACACTTATGGATTATTTCAAAGAAATCGTGACCCTTTTAAAAAGACTCAGTATCGAAAAACTAAAATGCGTATACATATTCGTAAAAGGGATATCGGACTAGGCCAGTGTGCTTAGTCCTTTTTTGATAGTTTCTTTGCAATACCCTCCAGAACCTTCCATTCATCTTCATCTAGTTCTGCCAGCACTTCCACCAACTGACGCTTGAAAGATTCTTCCTCATTCTTTATAAGGCTTGCTGCAAATCCTGAAATTGTTTCACTCCTTGTAAGGGGAACGAATATCTCTCCTGTTCCATCTCTTAGCCAATCTTCGCTCACATTGTAGCGTTCACATATGTCTGATATAACACGGTCTGTTATATTGATTCTTCCAATCTCAATACTGCCTAGGTTAGAGCGACTTATCTTGATTGAAGGTGCAAAATCTTCCTGTCTTAAATGTAAAATATTTTTTCTTAAGTATTTTATTCTGTTGTTAATATCCAAATTCTTCACCCCTCCTCACAGGACATATTATATCATAAAAAAAAATGTGCGTCAATCACAAAAATGGTAATTAAACACTTGACATTGTGCTTTAAAGACTATATAATGTGATTAAAACACAAACAACAATAAGCACAATCAAAAGGAGGTGAAAAAGATGTGGACAATCCTATTTGTTGTAACAACTATTATCTGCGGGATAGGGTGGCTTATAAGATATATTTCATGTACCGCAATGATTTATTACGTGAGAAAGAATGGGTACAAGCTTCCAACTGATGAAGAATTAAAAGAATGCACCCAGTTTGTGATAAAACACTTGTTTAAGTAAGTCCGAGTTGAGATTTGATGATAGCTGTGACTACAGAAGATGCTATTTGAGAAAGAGCGTTTATAGAATGTGAGCCTATCTTATCGGAAACATTCTTTACATCATTCCAAACATTATCAGAGTAGACATCAGCAAGGAACTGATGACCAAGAAATGTTATATCATCTAACCGAGCAACAATGAAGTTATCTTCGTACGGACTGATGATAGCATCTATATAGCCAGCTTCTTTTAGCTTCAGACAGGAATAATCAATATCATCCGCTGGGTATTCGGAAAGAATTTCGCGTATTTCTGCGCCAGTCAGAGTTTCGGCGCGAGGCATATCCTGCATAACAAGCAGGATATCACGAACACAATCAATATTTAGCTTCATAAATCTCTCCTTTCTTTTGTACTCAGCCCCACCACGTGCTTGTACTTAAATTATAGGGGACTTAAAGAAAAATGACAATACTTAAGGAGGTGATAAAAATGAGTGAAACTGAAAAAGAGATTCTTAAAACGATTGCGGACGCATTGCCAGAGATGCCGGATATTAAAAAAGGTGAGTTTCTCGGATATGCAAAAGCTATGGCAGATGCAAAGAAAAAAAATAAGCAGAAGAAACCAGCTTCAGGTGAGCAGGATGATAGTTAAGAAAAGCCCCGTCAGGAAACAAAAAGGGCGGGATAGGGAGGTGAGAGAGGTGCAAGAAGATTTAAAAAACATGGATAGAGTAAACCGGGAAGAGAAAAGAAATCAGTTATGCAATTGCATAACAAATTGCATGATTCCAAATCGTATGACAATGGAAAACTTAGAAGAAGCATGTGAGTTGGTGAGAGAATTATACCATAAGAATGCCACAATGAGGGCTGACTAAAAGCCAGCCTCACTTTTAACCAGTATGACAAGAATGACAGCAAAAATAACACCCGTCAAACTTTTTACCTGGATATTTTAGTTTTGCCATCAATAATGCCTTTGAACAGTCCTCATATTGACCTATGTAAGTTCTGTTTTCCTCATTTGGCAAAAAAGAACACGTGTCCTCGTGAACTTCATGATTGCCCTTGTCATCGGTAAAGTTATAAAAATAGTAGCTTAAAGTATGTGACATCCCCCGACTGGCTCAAGCATTAGGGGTGACTTTGGATGATATCTATGCGGCAGGGAAGGAGGTATAAATTGAACGGATGGCAAATAGCCACTGTCATAGTCAATCTTGCAACAGTGGCATGTATCGTGTATTTAATCCTGTACATCAGAAAAATGAGTAAGAAATGAAGAAACTAGCCGATTACTTCGGCGTACCGATTGAACATTTTTTAGAGTAGGGAGGAGGTGTGAGAGTGATACCAGTAATAAAGTCAGAATCAATAAAGACAAACACGCTTCATATAAATATTGGAACCAAATCTAATATTGACGAGGTGCTTGGGAAGATAAGGGAAATTGAGAGCCTGTTGGAAGAGGTTAAAACATTGTCGGATGAAATAACCTCTTCAGGTATAGAACTAGAACTTGAAGTCCAAAGTTAGATTAACTTCTTTTCCGCAATGCGGGCACATGGACTTTCCGGCGCGGGCTGAAATCTTCTTGCCACACTCCGGGCATTCGAAATCAAATTTTTCAGAAGCAATTTGAGTTTTAGCTTCTTTCATAATTTGTTTTTCGATATTTTTAAAATTGATATTGGTCTTAACTTTTACACCCATTCTATTTCTCCTTTCTTATGTACTCGGCATGGCAGTGCCTGTATCTCAATTATAGGAGAATTGGAAGAAAATAACAAGAAGGAGGTGATTGTATGGAAAGAGAATGGTATTCCCTAAAAGAAATGCAAGCCAGGGGATATTCCCGTGGGAGGCTACTGGATATGTACCATGCTCCCGGGCAGCGATATGCAAGAAAGAAAAATCCCACAAAGCGTAATAGTCCGATAGAGTTTAATCTTAAGAAGCTGATTGAAGCAGAGGAACGGGACGTGGACATGCAGGCAAGTTCCAGAGAAAGGAGGGTAAGCCTTGCATAAAAAAAGCGCACTAGGGTGACAGCCCTGTAAGTGCACTTAGATAAATTAACAACTTTATTTTAACAGATATGGAGGGAAATGTAAATATGCAGAAAGAAGATAAGAAAGCCATCCATAAGATATTTAATCTTTGTGTGGAAATCCAGTCTAAGGGAGAAGGTGAAGAGGGTTTTCCCTTTATACATTTTTTGACGTCCAATTATGGCACTCCTGCCACCGTTTGGATTATGGAAAATGGGTTTGAAAAAGATAAGAAGTTTGATTCGGTTTATTATCTTTCAGGAGAACCCCAGGTTTATTTGGAATGCGAAAGACACTTGAAAAGACTGCTGAGAAGAATCAAGGAGGACAGGCTATGCTGTACACCGGAGTAGGAAGAGAAGCTGGTCTGACTGTCCGACAAGAGGATGCTTTCTCCTATGCTTGTGAGAGGTGTCTTAACGGGACGATAGAGGAGCAGGAGACATTCATTGAGCTGGCAAGGCATTGTGAGGATATAGAAGACTTTGCAGAAAACCTGATTGAATGGTTTTATTCTGGAAATTGGATAAGGAGGATTTGTGATGCTTAAAAGCTATGAAGAGATGAAAAAAATTGATGTCCGGCCATATTGCGAGGAAAGAGACGGCTTTACATATCTAAATTGGGCTATGTGCATAAAGCTGCTGCGTGAAAATGGAGCTGAAGAAGTTCGTTTTTATCCTATTCCAGACCCCGAAACGGGCAGTAGCTTGAGGATGACTAAGCAGGTCTTTACAGATAAAAACGGTAATACAAACAGGTGCTATGAGACAAACATAATGGTGGTTATTGACGGAAAGGAATATACAATGCAGACTCCTGTCATGAATGGCTCAAATCCTGTAAAGGACAACTCCATGAATCAAATCAGAGTATGGACAAGTATGTGCAGAGCATTTGTGAAATGTGTTGCAATTGAGGACGGGAAAAAAGCTGGGGTTTGATTTATGGCTTAAAGAAGAATACAACAGGATGGATGCCAAAATCCCCGGAACAGCAGACAATCCCGCATCTCAGGCGAAAATAACTACTCTTGAGAACTTGTGCGTATCACATGGAATTGACCTTAATGCTTGGGTTTGCGGTAATGGAAAGACTTTAGAAAATCTGACTGAATTAGATGTTGCAAAAATGTTAAATGCAATTAAAAAGAAGTTTGGTGATGAGTAATGAAGTTTACAGGAAAATTAAAAGAACCAGTAATAGATTACCGCACAGGCCGATTGACCTTGCTATTTGAGCCTTTAGAGGACTTCCGGCCGACATATGAGGAATTAAAGGACAAAGAGAAGTTAAGCCTTGAAATAAAGTCGTACAGAAGAAAGCGGAGCTTAGATGCAAATGCCTACTACTGGGTGCTTCTTTCCAAATTATGCAAGGTCTTACAGATATCCAATCCAGAAGCGCATAATATGATGCTTTGCAAATATGGACAACCAGTAATCATAGATGGTCAGCTTGCGCGGATGCCTTTACCAGATACAGAGGATGCAGACAGGAAGATACGAAATTCTATGGAATACCACTTGAAGCCGACATCTGATGTTAGGGGAGGTAAAGACGGAGTCACATACCGCACTTACCTGATGTTGAGAGGTTCCAGCGAGTACAACACGGAAGAAATGGCAGCGTTGATAAACGGTCTGATAATGGATTGTAAGGATGCTGGCATATCAGATGCGGAGATTGCCACACCGGATGAGAAACGGTTGCTGAAAGAAAGGTATGGGGTCGAGATTGGCTAAAAGATTGAAAAGTGTATTCACGAATGATATGGAACACTGCTATTTCACAGGAACCCCGTACTGCCATAGACATCATATTTTTTATGGCTCTAGGAAAAAGCTGTCTGAGGACTACGATTTTATAATTCCTATAGCAGACTATCTTCATGAAAACTTTCCTGGAAGTGTACATGATAATCCTAATCACGGATTGGATTTGAAATTGAAACAAATGGCTCAGGCTTACTTTGAGGAGAATATCGGGACCCGTGATAAGTTCCGCAGCATTTTCGGTAAGTCTTGGCTATAGAGTAACCCGTCTTTTGCGCTTGCGGGTACGTCACGAACATTCGTAAGCCATTTTATTTCCTCCTGGTACATGCCGGGAGGAGGAAGGAGGACAGTTGAACGGACAAATAGAGCTGTTGGATTATCTGGAATCCTTAGAGGAGACTGGATTTAATATATTGGATTACATACCTACCGGGCATGAGAATGCCGTGACCAGGGCGGAATTGTGCATCAGAACAGGTCTACCAGATAGAACGGTCAGAGCATTAATACATAAGTCCAGAAGGGACATGCCCATACTTAACATGCAAGATTCCAAAGGGTATTTTATACCGGATATGAACCGGGAGGATGAAAGGCTTATGTTAAATCGGTATGTACAGCAGGAAACAAGCAGATTAAAGAGTATAGGTTGGGGATTAAAGGCAGCCCGGCATACACTAAAAAACTGCGGGATAGATTGGAGTGATGCATCTTGACATATACGCTTATCATACCCGGAAGGCTTAATAATCTGAATGATTATATAACCGCCTGCCGGGCTAACCGATACAAAGGTGCGAAGTTGAAGGGAAACAACGAAGCAATCGTGTTACAGGCTATTTACAGCCAGTTTGGACGGTTAAGGCTGAGTAAGCCGGTATACATAAAATACCGCTGGTATGAGCCTGACAGACAGCGGGACAAGGACAATATAAGTTCCTTTGGCCGTAAAGTAATACAGGATGCCCTTGTGCAGTCAAAGGTCCTGCAAAATGACGGCTGGAAAGAGATTACAGGGTTTTGTGATGATTTCTTTGTGGACAGGAAAAACCCACGAATAGAAGTAGAAATACGAGAAATATAAGGCGGTGATGTGTTGAATGGGAATTACATAAAAATAAACCGCTCCATGCTGGAATGGGAATGGTATTCAGACATTAATACAACAAGGTTATTCATCCACTTGATACTACGTGCGAATTGGAAGGATGGAAAATTTAAAGGGTCAACGGTCCCACGTGGTTCGCTTATATCATCATTCCGTAAACTCGCCGAGGAAACATTGCTTACAGAACGTGAAGTAAGGACTGCAATTTCCCATCTAAAAACGACAGGCGAAGTGACACACAAAGGACACAGCAAATATAGCGTATTTACGGTTGTTAATTATGACAGATACCAGTACACCGACACACAGGAGGACGAACAAGAGACAGGCAACCGACATTCTAACGACATTCTAACGACAACAATAGAAGAAGGGAAGAAGGGAAGAAGGAAAGAAGGGAATATAAATACATCGTTCCCGCCCTCAGGATTCGACTTTCTGTGTGTGGAAAAAATAATTAAGTCCTGTCTTGATACTGTTGCTAATGCAAAAGTTCCAGAGACTGAGGATGCAAAACATAAATGGGCTGTTGAGATAGAGCGCATGAGAAGGCTGGATAAGCGAACAGAACAGGAAATCACTACCGCTCTTGATTATGCTTTGTCAGATAGCTTTTGGAAACCTAATATCCGTAGCGCGGGGAAGTTCAGGGAAAAGTTTGAAACGCTATATGCACAGCAGAAGAGGGGGAATACTACAAAGCCAGTATCTAAAAATCTTAATAATTTTGAGCGAAGAAAATATGACATGGACAGCCTGGAAGAACAGCTTCTTGGCAGATAGGAGGAAAGATGAATAATAAAATGTTAGAAATGGCAAAGGAACTTGTACAGATGTTGGAAGAGGAGAAAAGCCAGGAGATGGTGAAGTTATCCGAATTTAAGAAAGGTGATACGTTCACAACGGATATTGGTAAATTTATTGTCTTGTATCCAGGGATTGACCATGTTGGAGTAACCACAGAGGACTTATTCCGAAAGAATATGAAATTTGATGATGACACAATGGACTACAGCAAATCAACACTTAAGAAATTGTGTGATAGTGAAATCTTGAAAGAGTTCGAAGAAGTATTCGGGACTGAAAACATCATTCAGCATGAAGTCGATTTAACATCCGTGGATATGCAAAAAGATTGCGGGACTGTGGATTGCAAGGTTAGACCGCTGACATTTGATGAAGTGCGGCAGTACAACGACCTTCTCGTAAACAAGGACCTTGAAGATTGGTACTGGACGGTTACCCCGTGGAGCACGCCAGAGCGAGGCTGGGAGTATTCAGTGGCCGTTGTTTCCCCGTCGGGCAATATCGTCAACTACTGCTGCTGTGGCCACGGCGACGTTCGCCCATTTTGTATCTTAAATTCTAATATCTTTGTATCGAAAGGAGAGTAACCATGAAAAGTAGAGTAATCAAGAAAAGTGTAGAGGAGAGAATTATTGCCATTGAAGAAGAATTAAAGGCAATCAAGGAAGAAAGAAGCTTAGAGAGATTCAAAGGTCTTGGCATCAAAGATGAATTTCAGCTTATTGGAGTGAATTGGAAAATCCTTGATATCACAGAAAAAGGATATTTGTGTCTGGCAGAAAGCATAGATGATTCAATGGAATTTGACAGTGATTTCAATAATTGGGAACCTAGCGATTTAAGGGATTATCTCAATACAAAAGTATTTAATCGTATCTCTGATGAGATTGGTTCTGAATATGTAATTCCATTTGAGAGAGACTTACTCTCATTGGACGGGCAGACTGAATACGGAAAGTGCAGGGATAAAGTATCGCTGCTGAACGTGGATGAATACAGAAAGTATAGAAGCCTTATCCCCAATACTGATAAATGGTGGTGGACAATAACTCCGTGGAGTACAGCGTGTAATAATGATTCGACATGGGTAACCGTTGTTTCCCCGTCGGGCAATTTCAACTACTACTTCTGCTATGGCGGCCACGGCGTTCGCCCATTTTGTATCTTTTCATCTGCTCTCTTTGAATCATAGGAGTAGTAAGAATGGCATCAAATGACCTACAGGTGATTTTAAAAGCAAAACAACTGGCCGCACACACATTGAGACTGACATCTAATTGTAATCATTATCCAAAGAAATATAGATTTTCGCTTGTAGATAAAATGCAAATAAAGGCTTTAAATATCTATGAAGCACTAATGGAAGCAAACCGGACGGATATTAAGGATTATAAAAGAGAACGCTCCGAATTACAGACAAAGGCAATTACATATTGTGATGAGCTTCTGTTTTACATAGAACTCTCCAGCGAATTGAATCTGATAAGCAATTCCAGTATGGAGTATTGGTCGAAAATGGTGTGCGATATCAAGCACATGGCCCTTGCATGGCGAAGCAAGGATAAGGAACGATAATGACTCGGGTTACACGTCATAAAAACCGTTGTTTCCCCGTCGGGCAATATCAACAACAACAACTACTATGGCAACAACGGCGTTCGCCCATTCTGTATCACAGACCGTAGGAGTAGGCAACAAGCCGAAACCAGTATAGATACAAAAAGGCGTGTGACCTTCCGCATAGCGGTAAATACAAAGGTATTTTTAAAATGGATAAAGATATTATTACGGATTTCAATAATTTGTACAAGGCTTATAGAAAGGCTAAAAGATGTAAGAGCCGTAATGGAAGCTGTGCTAAATTCCAAACTATGAGCCTTGAAGGAATCCACACATTAAAGAAGCAGCTTGAAAATCAGACTTATAGCATGTCCCCATACAACGAATTTAAGATATATGAACCAAAGGAAAGAGTTATAAAATCCTGTTCTTTCAAGGATAAGGTGGTTCAGCATTGTTTATGTGATGAAATCATATACCCCAGACTATCCAATGTATTTATAGCAGAAAATTCTGCTGGACAAGTTGGAAAAGGCACATTGTATGGAATGGATATACTTAAAAAGCAGATGCAGGAATTCTATGACAGCCACGGCACAGACGGATGGATTCTGAAATGTGATATTACGAAGTTCTTCTACCAAATCGACCATGAAATATTGAAAGGTATTGTGGATTATTATTTTCCAGATGAATACACAAAGTGGTTGAATCACATTTTTATTGATAGTTCAGAGAATCCGGGATTACCGCTTGGTAACCAGGTAGCACAAGTATATGCACTGCTCATGTTGGATTGTGTAGATAAGATGGTCACCGGGGAGCTTGGAATTAAATATTACGGCAGATATATGGATGATTTTCATTTAATCCATCAAGATAAAACGTATTTAAAATTCTGCCTTGAACACATTACAAGAATGGTTTCAAGTTTGAAACTGTCACTCAATGGGAAGACGCAGATATGTCCATTTAAGAACGGGATAGCTTTTCTGGGGTTTCATCATTATATGACGTCAGATGGAAAATACATTCGCAGACTTAAATCTGAAAACAAGCGCCGGGCAAAGAAGAAAGTTAAAAATATGGCGAAACTGGTTAAGAATGGGAAGATGTCTGAAAAAGAATTCCAACAAAGATATGGAGCTTGGAAAAATCACGTATCACACGGAAACTGTAAGAAGTTAGTTTTTAGTATGGATGATATGGTTCGTGAACTTATGGAAAATCAGAACAATAGTTAACAGATTCGGAGGGTATCAAATATGGCACAGGATATAAAACACAGCTACAGCGGAACGCGCAAGACTTCTGGAGGATTTAAGGCAGGGAACATGAACAAGTTTATTTTCGCCGGAACCAAGAGGAAACGCAAGAAGGTGAGACGGTAAGATGTGTAAGAGACAGAGCATGTACACACCATATTATGCCAAGATACAGGACCTGCTCTTCCAGGGTATGCCAATACAGGAAGTATGGCTGTATATGCAGATATTTTTCGGAGTGTATGCGGATTTGAGGACGTTCCAGCATTATATAAAGGTTAGCGGGTTACAGTGGTTTATGCCGCAAAATTAAAATTTACTGAAAGAAGGTGAGAGGGTGATTATAGGGTTGCACGATGCGGATGCGGAACATATAAAGCATAAATCATTTCCCAATTATGCTCTGATGAAAATATCTGCATGGCATAAGCAGCAAGGGGATACAGTTGAATGGTGGATGCCATTAAACCATTATGACAAAGTGTATTCTTCCAAAATATTTGATTTTACTCCAATCAATCCTTATCTTCCAGATAACACCATCAAGGGCGGTACAGGATATGATATAAAATCTGAACTTCCTACTTGGATAGATGAAATGTTCCCTGATTACTCTCTGTATCCTGAATGTGATTATGCGATTGGATTTTTGACAAGGGGATGCCCGAATAATTGTGAATGGTGCTATGTTCCACAAAAGGAAGGAAAGATTAAGCCTTATCGCTTATGGCAGGAGCTGATACGAAAGGATTCCAACAAAGTAGTACTGATGGATAACAATATCCTTGCTTGTGAACATGGCGTAAATCAACTGAGAGGGTTGGCAGATAGCGGCATTGAGATTGACTTAAATCAGGGAATGGATATTAGGTTGGTGACGGAAGATACTGTAAAGCTATTTAAAGAACTTAAATGGATTAAATACATACGGTTCAGTTGTGACACAAAAGGACAGCTCCCATATTTTAAAAAGGTTCTTAGATGGTTTGAAAAATATGGAGTATCAAGAAGCAAAGTATTTATATATATTCTTGTCAGGAAAGATATTGAAGATGCTGAGTATAGAGTGCGAGAACTTCACAATATGTTCAAGAGCCTTAATCTGTATGCGCAGGCAGAACGGAACGAGGGAAAGGGAATTATTCCTAATAAAGCACAGCTAGAGTTTGCTCAAAGATATGTATATGGACGAGGTTATCGAAAAGAAACGTGGAGTCAATATTGCAGTCGGCCTGGGTGTAGGCTGGTTGTCTAAACTGAGATTTTGTGAAGGAGAGATGGCGATAATTACGCAGTACCAACGAACTATGATGATACTTGCGAGGACTGGGAGGAAAAGAATTAAATGAGACTAATAGATGCGGATGGCATAATGGCCGAGATTGAGAAAAATAAGTTGCTGGCACGGGAGTCTGCAATAAAGCGGTGTGTGGAAATTATCAAGAACGCAACGACATATATAGAGCCAAAGATGGAAGAGTTGGGCACTTGGATTCCGGTATCGGAACGGCTGCCGGAAGTGAAAGATGGTGAATGGGCGGTATTTGTAATCCCGAGTCCTTTTGGTGTTGGAGAAGCTATAATAACTGCCAGATTTTTAAAAGAACAAGGCACAAATCATAAGGACGGGTGGACGGATAAAAGAGTAGAAAAAGCTACGTTATGGATGCCACTGCCGGAGCAGTACAAGCCAGAATAGGAGGGCATATGAAAATTATAGACCAGTGGGGCAACGAACATTATACCCATGAAGTTGGAATTAGAGAAGGAACAGTCAGTTGTGCACCTGACAAAGATAGACGGAAAAAGGAAAAGTTAGGTGTTTACAAAGATATAAAACGTTCAGCGGAGATTCAAGCTGAAATATATTGTGTAAACAGAAATGGTCAAAACGAGTATACGATGCCAAAAGAATAGAGCATCCGGCAGCTGAGCCGGGGGAAGAGGTAGATATGAACCCATTAGTACATGTTACAGCATCACTGCATTTTGAAATATCCGACAGCTATATGTTCGGAGGAGAAGGGACTATAGGCTATATGACCATTAATCTTGGCGGAATAGGGGATGTAAGCAAAATAACGGATGATTACATTGACGCAAGAAGACAGGAACATGCTGATTTATTCCAAGTTCCGGTTGAATCTGTGAAACTGATTTCAAAAGAGGAATATGACAGGGAGACGGAAGATGATGAGGAAGAAGATTTAGATTACTAAACCGGAGTTTTGCGAATGAAGGAAGGAGTGTGATGAAGAGCGTTTTAAAATACCCGGGAGCAAAGAATAGGCTGGCTCCGTGGATTTGCGAATACATAACTGAGCATGATGTATACCTTGAACCATTTGCCGGGAGTCTTGCAGTTTTATTTAATAAGCAACGCTGCCACATTGAGACGGTAAATGATTTGGACGGAGAAATAACTAACTTCTTCCGGGTCCTAAGAGATAATTGTGTGGAATTAGAACGTAAAATTGTGTTGACTCCATTTTCCCGGATAGAATATGAAAAGGCCTACGAGTGTTGTGATGATAGTATAGAGCGGGCAAGGCGTTTTGCAGTTAAATGTTGGATGGGGTTCGGGTGTGGAAATCTCTACAGGAATGGTTTCAAGTCTGGACAGCAGTCACACTCACCTAATCCAGCAAAGGCATGGAGCGAATTATCGGATACATTAGCTGTAGCTTCAGAACGATTGAAAGGTGTGCAGATCGAGAATCTTCCGGCCGTAGAATTAATTAAGCGTTATGATACATCGGACGTATTCATTTATGCGGACCCGCCATATTTACACGGAACCCGTAAAAATTACTTATACAAGCATGAACTGAAAAATAATGAACATGAGGAATTGTTATTGATTTTACGGGAACATCCAGGAAAGGTGCTTTTGTCAGGATATGATAACGATATGTACAATGATATTCTTTCAGGATGGAATAAAGTGCAGAAGGATACACGAGCGGAAGGTGGACGAAAAAGAACTGAAACACTTTGGATGAATTACGATATTGGACAAAAACAGATGTCATTAATTATTTAAATAAAAGAAAGGAGCCAGCCTCCGGCCGGAGAAAGGGTATACCGGGCTTCTTAAAAAATGGGAATAACATTTATTGATCTATTCGCAGGAATCGGAGGATTCAGGCGGGGAATGGAGCTGGCAGGGCATAAATGCGTAGGGGTTTGTGAATTTGATAAATTTGCAATCGCATCCTATATATCCATGCACCTTGCAACAGACGCACAAAGGGATTATCTAAGCACATTATCCCTCAAACAGAGACAGAAAGAAATATTGAAGGAGGAATACCGGAATGGAGAATGGTACGCAGATGACATTAGAGCAGTGGATGCCAGAAGCCTGCCCCAAGCAGATTGCTGGTGCTTTGGCGCACCGTGTCAGGATTTCTCTGTTGCAGGGAACCGAGCCGGCCTTGACGGAGACAAGAGTTCTCTCGTTAGAGAAGTATTTAGAATCCTTGGGGAAATTGAGGAAGAAAGTAGACCTGAATGGCTTATCTATGAAAACGTTAAGGGAATGCTTAGCAGCAACAAAGGATTTGACTTCCTTGAAATTCTCCTTGCAATGGATGAACTGGGGTACGATTGCGAATGGCAGCTTTTCAACTCAAAAGATTGGGGAGTGCCACAAAACCGGGAGCGAGTGTATACTATCGGACATCTTAGAAGATACGGTCCTAGAAAGATACTTCCTATCACGGGAACAGATGGAGAAGATAGTGTTCAAATAAAACAAATTGGGCATCAAATATCACACAGAAAAAACCCCAACCAATACAGAGTATATGGAACTGAAGGGATATCACCTTGTTTAAATAAAATGGATGGAGGAGGACTTGAACCGCACATAGCAATCATCTGCAAAACAAATCCGTCTGGTAATGGAATGAACGGGAATGTGTACGATGGAACACTGATTAACCCGGCATTAACAACAAACAAAGGTGAAGGCAACAAGATAGCCATACCAGTCCTCACTCCAGACGGAGCAGAAAAGAGACAGAACGGTCGGCGATTTAAGGACAATGGTGAGCCGATGTTCACACTCACAAGTCAAGACAGACATGGGGTCGGAATAAAAGTAAAGGAAGCCACGAAGCGAGGATTTGCTGTAGCTTCAGAAGGTGACTCCATAAATCTTTCTGTTCCAGATAGTAAAACCAGAAGAGGTCGTGTTGGACATGGCATTGCCAACACATTGGACACCAGTTGCAATCAAGGAATTTTCGTACAGGTGTCGGATGAACTTACTGTATACGCAATTTGGTATGAAGAGTATCAATGTTACATAGCCATACGGAAACTTACACCGAAGGAATGTTTCAGGCTGCAAGGGTGGACAGATGATTATTTTGATAAGGCTGCATTTGTAAACAGTGACAGTCAATTATATAAACAGGCCGGCAATGGAGTAACTGTAAATGTGGTTCAGGCGATAGCCGAAAAGCTGAACTAAATCACTATTTAAGGAGGAGAAAAATGTTAATTAGAAGCCAAGACAGGAAGAGGATAGTCAATTTTGACAATGTGGAAAAGATATGCGTTTACGAACGATTTGAGGATATCACAGATGATGAGCCAAATATCTGGTCGGTAGAGACTCCCACAGCCTGCTTGGGGCAGTATACGAGCGAGGAGAAGGCAATCAAGGTGCTTGATTGGATGCAATTATGGTACATAATCAGCATAGCGAACAGGGATGCTGGACTATCGGGGAATTCGGTAAACAGAGGACAACTTGAGAGGCTGAACATCCCTGAATACGTAAGAGAATCCATGATAGTTTCGTTCGATATGCCGCAAGATGACGAAGTGGAGGTGTAGGATGTCCTTATCGGAAAATCAGAAAATGCTGATACAAGCAATAGCGCAAAATGATATTAAGTTAGCAAAAAAATATTCTATTGCTTGTGTGACAGAAGATACAACGCAAAAGAACCGTATGTTTTGTAAAAGGTATAAATCAATACTGGAATCTGCCGCAAATAATATGATTGAGTTGCCGCAAGATTTAAAAAGCATGTTATGTGTTGAGGATGTTTCAAATTCATTCAAAGAAGGCAGATATTTCCTGTCAGACAGAGAAAAAGATATTTATGAAAATATTGTGCGGATGAAAAAAGTCAATCAACGTCTTATGGAGATGGGGATTCCATACATAAATTCAACATTGCTATATGGAGAGAGCGGAACAGGGAAGACCACGTTCGGGAGATATGTGGCACATAAAACAGGCTTACCGTTCTGCTACCTAAATTTCACAAACCTTGTAGACTCGTATATGGGAAGTACATCTAAGAATATTGAAAAGGCATTTTCTTATGCTGTTTCAAATCCCTGTGTTTTTATGCTGGATGAAATTGATTGCATTAGTATTAGGCGTTCTGCTTCTGGTTCCAGTGGGGGAACAGGGGGTGAAATGGCAAGAATTACAATTACCCTCATGCAAGAGTTTGACAAGCTCCCAAACGACATTGTTGTTATTGGAGCTACAAATCGGATAGATAGAATAGATGAGTCACTATTGCGAAGATTTTCTGTAAAGAGTGAAGTGAAAGCTCTTGAAAAAGATGAAAAAACAGCAATGATTCATAAATATCTAAATGATGTAAGCATGACATTTTCAGAACGTGAAATTGAGCGGATTGTTTCAGGAGCATCTAACCAATCAGATGCGTTGAATCAACTGATTAGAATGATATCAGAAAAAATATTTCAGGAGGTGTAGAGATGGAAAGGCTAACAGCGTGGGAAGATGGAAAGGCTTATTACCCAACATGTTTTGAGGAGCCCTGTCTGGGATGCGGATGCAGGATTGAAAATTGTGAGCTTGAATATGAGAAATGCAGGAGGCTGGCAGCTTATGAGGACACCAACCTTACTCCGGAGAAGATACTGGAGATAGACAAGCTTTATTCGGAGCAGTGCAGAGAGATTACAGAATTGCGGTCCAAATTAAAAGAGTATGAGATGAGATTGTGAAAGGCGGCGGAGTATATGAATGATAGTACAGAACTAAAACCCTGCCCTTTCTGTGGCGGAAAGGTAATAAGAGTTAAGGGAGCAGGCGGTTAAGGCATATAACAGGAGGAGTTCACAATGAAACATAGAAGAACCCGAAGAGAGCAGACCCGTGACCGCCAGCAATGCTATGATGGTTTGGAGAACCGTAAGGATGCTGATGCGGCAAATAGATTTATCAGAAAAGCTTATAGCAGCTATGGGCGGAATAATAAAACTTTGGAGGATGCCGAAAGTGGATAATCAGAATAGAAAATTGTGTAAATCCTGTATATTTAAGCCGAGCGTTTATGAGAAGAAAAGGCTAAGTATGAACTGTGATTATATATGCATTGTCGGGAAATCCAGAGGGTGTTCTGTAGAGGATTGCGACAAATACATCAAAGGGCGCAGGATTGACAGTAGGCAGTATTTGAGGAGAATGGGAGGCGGTAGCACTGGACAGAAAGACGCTTAAAAGTTACATGAAAGACAAGGACAGGCTTAAAAGGATAGATGAGAGGATAGAGAGAGCTCTGCAATAAGGATGTTGATGTTGTGTGTGGCAAGGTGGTGGGCTCCAGCAGAGACTTTCCATATACAGAGGTAAGGACTTCTGTGCAGATGTATGACCCGAAAGAGCAAGACAAAGTAAATGAGGAGATTAGAAAGAAGCAGGCAGAACGGTTATTGCTATTGCAGAAGATAGAAGAGGCAGAGCATTACATATCAGGGATACAAGACTCGGAGATAAGAGAAATATTTGAACTATTATTTTTGCAAGGACTGACTCAGGAAAAGGTGGCAGAAATAGTTGGATATACACAAGGGAGAATATCACAAATAATTGGTAGATATCTGAAAGATTAATAAGATTAATAATTTAGATATGATATAATTAATCTAGAACGATTGTAACAAAAAACGATTCGTTCGCATATATTTACATTTCATCCTCCTGGCGTAGCTTACACAGTGCGCCAAACTTAGGGACATAGCTCAGTTGGCAGAGCACCCGGCTTATATCCGGCATGTCACAGGTTCAAGTCCTGTTGTCCCTATTGGCAGCATTACAACTGCATAGTGCCACGCAGGGCACAATAAATATACTGCTAACGGGCGGATGTCCGTTAGGGGAGTAAGCTAATCTGGTGAAAGCGGCAGACTGAAAATCTGTAGAGTCAGGGTCGGAACCTGAACTTCCCATTGCGGGCAGCGATACATAGTATTAAAAAGCCCTGAGTCCGTGACAGCGGGTAACGGATAAAGCCAGCGAATCGCATTGAATATCTTTGTGAAGCGTTACCCGCTTAAGACACAGTCCTAAACGGACAGTATAAAAATATAAGTGGGTGTTGGCTGGTGTTCCGGCCCTTAAATGGATATGCGCAATCCGGCCCACAATGATTGAGAAAGCCGTACTGATTACGGCTGAAAGGCACTTGAGCAGTTTAATGCTTGGGTGCTTTTTGATTGGAGGAGCTATGAAAGTAAATATACTGGGAACGGAATATAAAATAATTATTGCAGATGAAGAAGACAAACCTAAACTCAAAGAAGTGGACGGTTACATGGACCAGAGCATAAAGGAAATTGTAGTGGGGAAATTTGAGCAAAACCTCATGAGCATATCTGACCTTGAAAGTTATACAAAGAGGGTTATGCGGCATGAAATCATCCATGCTTTTCTCTATGAGAGTGGCCTCTGGAACAATAGTGGAAATGTTACTGCATGGGGACAGTCAGAGGAAATCACAGACTGGATAGCCATACAGTTTCCAAAACTGCAAAAAGCATTTGAAGAAGCGGGAGCATTATAAATAGATTGAGAGGTGTAATGAATTGGCAAGGAGCAGAAGCCCGGATTCAATAAAGGCAGAAGAACTATTTCATTCCGGTATGAGCCTTGTTGATATAGCCAAAAAGCTAAAGAAACCGGAGGGAACAGTAAGACGGTGGAAGAGTACCCAGGGGTGGGGTGATAAAAGCGAGCGTTCGGAAAAGAAAAGTGAACACAAAGCGAGCGTTCGGAAACAGAACAAACATAAAACGAGCAGAGCCATTGCAGAGGATGTCGAGCAGGTAATAAGCAATCCTGATTTGACAGACAAGCAAAGGCTTTTTTGTTTGTACTATATAAAAAGCTTTAATGCTACTA
>JASGKW010000008.1:0-7480 GCA_049840515.1 Muricomes sp.
CTCGCGCAAATCATTCACGTATTTATATGGTGCATACTCTGAATAAATCTCCGGATCATCTAAAATTACAATCTGCACATCTTCTTGCATGGATTGCTTCCAATGCATTTGGTATACTTCTTGCTTCATTTTTATACTAATCCCCCCTACTGCCTGCGCGCCTTTCTGGCAAATTTCCCGCTCCGGGATACAACATAAATATCCGTTATATTTCCCTCCGAACTGGCTATATTTAACCGAAATGTACTTATCGTAATATTGTATAAGTATATAGATATCATCAAATTTACAAATCCCCCTCAAGTATGCTTAAATGGATAAGAAAAGGAACAGTTTAAGATAGAATTTATCTTTAAGAGGTCATTATGAACAGAGGACGAAAAATTGTTTTGTTATCACATTGTATTTTGAATGTAAACGCTAAAGTAGAGGGTCTTGCCGACTCTGAGGCAGGGATATACAAATCTTGTCAGCGGTTTGATGGGACAAGGGTTTGGAATTATTCAACTGCCGTGTGTTGAGCAGGATATGTGCGGCATCAAACGCTGGGGGCAAGTCGAAGAGCAGCTAAATCATCCAAGGTTCCGGGAGCGGTGTAAAGAGTTATTACACCCGATTGTCCAGCAGGTAAAGGATTTTGTTGAGCATGGGTACGAGGTGAGAGCCGTGGTTGGTGTGGATGGAAGTCCTTCCTGCGCAGTCAATGAGACATGCAGCGGAAAAGAATGGTGCGGAGAAGTCGGCGAGGAATATCACATTCTTGAAAAAATCCAGACACTGACAACGAAACAAGGTCCCGGGGTAATGATGAGTGTACTAAAAGATATGTTTGAACAAGAACGACTAAAAATTCCGTTTTATGCTGTGAACGAAGCAAATCCAGAGGAAGATACAGAGTATCTCCTGAAAAAGATTTGCAATGACAATCATTAATTACTATGGAGGAAAAAAATGAAAAGAAACTAATCACTTTAGGCCTTGTTTGTACTCTTGTGCTCTCAATGTCAACAGCATGTGGAAACAAGAAAAGAGGAGAAAAAGGAAACAGCAGCAAAAACCGAAAAAACAGAAGATACATCCTGGACAAGATATCGAAAAAGGGCACTTTAAAAATTGGCCTTTGTCCAGAATATCCTCCATTTGAATCTGTAAATGATGCCGGGGAAATTGAAGGGTTCGATGCAGACCTGGCAACTGCAATTGCAGAGGATATGGGTATAAAAGTTGAGTTTGCAAACACACCCTGGGAAGGTCTTATCTCCCGGTCTCAATAACGGGGAATTTGATATGATTATGTCCGCCATGTCCCCAGAAGAAGCGACATCCGCGGCAGATTCCGTAAATTTAAGTGATGCTTATTATGATCTGGGAGATGTAATTGCTGTTAAAGCCGATAATAATGATATTACGAAAAAAGAAGATTTAGAAGGAAAAACAATTGGATATCAGACAGGAAGTGCCTCAGAGCAGGCGGCTGATAAGTTGGAAGGATTAGGGATTAAAGTGAGCACTAAAAATCCTTATAATAGAAACTCCGATGCATTTGCAGAATTAGAAAACGGAAGAATTGATGCAGTAATCGTATCTTACCCATACGCTGTAACACAGTCAAAGGAAGATAAAACTTTCAAAGTAGTTAATGATCCTATCCAGAGCTGTGATTTAGTTGCTATTACAGTCCAAGGTTCTGACGCGTTGACAGCAAAGTACAATGGGGCATTAAAGGCAGTTAAAGATAGTGGTAAATATGCAGAAATAGAAAAGAAATGGCTGTCTATTGAAGAATAATTAGGATGAGACGATGAGAAATTTAGATTTTTCTGTATTACTTCCCTACGCACATCTCGTGTGGCAGGCAATCGGAATCACACTTAAAATTGGAATATTGTCCTTTATAAGTGCTGTTTGCATTGCAATAATTGTGGGAAGCCTGCGTGCAAGAAAGCTGCCAAAGATAGTGAGTTTCATTCTGACAGCTTATGTGGAGTTTTTTAGAGGGACACCATTACTTGTACAGTTATTTGTTATTTATTACGGACTTCCGTCCTTTGGGATTATGATTAATCCAATTGCGGCATCTGTATTTACGATGGGGCTTAACAGCGGTGCTTATTTGTCAGAGGTAGTAAGAGCGGCAGTCATGGCTGTTGATAAAGGGCAGTACGAGGCTGCGGCAATTTTGGGATATAATCCTCTTCAGACAACGATTCATGTGGTGCTGCCCCAGGCACTCAGGATTGCCGTTCCTTCCTTTATGAATGGCTTTTCTTCTATTGTAAAAGAGACATCACTGGTATCTGTGCTGCCAATCATAGAACTTACAAAACTTGGCAATCAGATTTATGCAAAAACATATCACCCCTTTGAAATATATATTTCTCTGGCCATACTTTATTTCATCATGACATATTTTGTGACGTTTTTTGCGAAGTGGATAGAAAGGAGATTATCGATATGGTTCCATTAATCAATGTCGAGAATATCTTAAAATCTTTCGGCGAAAAAACAGTATTGGATAATCTGAGTCTGTCGGTGGATAAGGGTGAAGTCGTTGCACTGATAGGTTCCAGCGGGTGTGGAAAAAGTACCCTTGTGCGATGTATCGCAGGCCTCGAAACTATACAGAGCGGCAAAATCACAATTGATAATGTAGAAGTCAGTTCTGTAAAAAGTGTTGTTGGAAAAGTTGGAATGGTATTTCAAAACTTCAATCTGTTCCCTCATTATACTGTGCTTGAGAATGTGGCAAAGCCTCTGCGCACAATCAAGAAAAGAAACAAAAAAGAATCCAATGAGATGGGAATGCGTCTGTTAAGGAAAGTTCATTTAGAAGAGCAGGCAGAACAATATCCCGCCACATTATCGGGCGGACAGAAACAGAGGGTTGCTATTGCCCGGGCACTTGCTATGAACCCAGAGATTCTTATTTTTGATGAGCCCACCTCCTCTCTCGACCCGGAGCTTGCACATGAAGTATTTGAAACTATTAAAGAGCTGGCCGAAGAAGGACAGACAATGGTTCTTGTCACACATCAGATTAATGCTATTAAAAACCTTGCCACAAGAGTTGTGTTTTTAAGTCACGGCGCTGTGGAGGCCCAGGGAAATGTAAAAGAGATGTTTGACGAGTCTGCAAATGAAGAACTGAACAAGTTTCTGAAAATGGTTGATTTTGGGGACTTGAATGATTAATTTATTTAATACCGACAATCTTCTTGTATATTGAGAAAGGCTGTAATCCATATGGATTACAGCCTTTCCAACTATTTTTATTCATTTTGTATGATTTTTGTCTTTTTCTTCTATTTTTATTGTGCACTTTGTCATCTCACATAGGGGCGCACTATTACAATAATATACCTTATAGTAATAAAAAAGTCTAGTCTTTTTTTCAGCATATGATATACTTCTATTCTCGACAGATTTAAAATTCCGGAGAAGGAGTAAAATAAAATGTATAACTTAACCGAAGACGAAGAAAGAGATTATCTGCGTTTGGTTCACCAAAAACTAGCACTGGCGCTGCATGAAATCAATAATACCATTGAAAATCACTACAAAAAGATTATAGAGACAAAGAAGTATATGTGGGAAAACCTGGCCCAATTAGATGCAGCAGAGCGGGCTGCCAACCGGATTGCGGCATACGATGAAACTTCATTGGGGGAGGACGCTATAAAAACAAGAGAAAGCATCCAAAAAATGCTATTATCTCCCTACTTTGGAAGAATTGATTTTCAGCAGTCAGATGAAGAAACTGAAGAAAGCCTCTATATAGGAATACACAGCTTTACCGACAAGGAAAACACGGAACATTTAATTTATGACTGGAGAGCGCCGGTTTCCAGTATGTTTTATGACTTTGAAATTGGAAAGGCACAGTATGCTGCGCCATCCGGCACAATTTCTGGCACGATTACACGGAAAAGACAGTATAAAACCAAACATGATAAATTGGAATATATGATTGAAAGTGACTTAAATATTGATGATGAAATTCTCCAGAAAGAATTAAGTCACAATTCAGATGAAAAAATGAAAACTATCATTGCCACAATTCAAAGAGAACAGAATAAAATCATTCGAGATGAAACAACAAACGTTTTAATTATTCAGGGGCTGCCGGTTCTGGAAAGACGTCCATCGCTCTGCACAGGGTCGCTTTCCTGCTTTACCGCTTCCGCAAAAATTTGAAATCCGAAAACATCATGATTTTATCCCCCAATAAAGTCTTTGCAAATTATATTTCCAATGTTTTGCCGGAGTTGGGGGAGGAAAACATACCAGAAATCGGCTTTGAAGATTTGGCACACGTTTTACTCGGAAATAAAATTAAGTTTCAGAGCTTCTCTGAACAGGTCGAGGAGTTACTGGCCGCAGATAGCAGTCAGTTAAGGGAACAGATAAAATATAAATCCACAAATGACTTTGTTGAAAGTCTGGAAAAATACTTAACCTATTCTGAAGAAAGTCACTTTATTCCGAGAGACTTGGAGATAGGCGATTTCCGTCTCAGCAAAAATACAATCCAGAAAAGATTTGCTGCATTGAAAAACCTGCCGGTTAAGGCGCGGCTGAATAAAATCGCCTCTGATATAATAGAAAAGGACAAAGGCTCTGCAAAACGCTTATTAAAAGGGAACGCTTCGAGAATCTTAAAAAAAGAAATCTCCTCTATGTTTTTATTTTCGGATATAGTTTCATTGTATAAAAATTATTATTCTTACTCTGGACTCGAAGAATATTACACCCCAGCCGGAAAAAGATACCTTAATTACAGTGATGTGTTTCCTTTGATTTATGTCAAAATGTTTTTTGAGGGAGTGCCCGAAAATTATAAACATGTAAAACATTTGTTGATTGATGAAATGCAGGATTATGCCCCGGTACAGTATGCTGTCCTCTCAAAGTTATTTTCGTGCAAAATGACTATTTTAGGAGACCTCAACCAAAGTGTGAACCCTTACAGTTCATCTGCCGCAGACAAGATTGTTTCCTATTTCAGCGGAAGTTCCTGTGTCGAATTACAGAAGAGCTACCGCTCCACCTACGAAATCATGGAAGCTGGCTCAAACAGTAAAAAGGAATGACAAATTGATACCAATGGAGAGGCATGGCAAAAAGCCGGAATTTATATATTGCAGCAACTCTGTTGATGAAATTGAAAAAATCAGCAGTTTAATCAAAGAATTCCATAGTACCAGCTACAACTCTCTTGGTATCTTATGCAAGACACAGAAGCAGGCCAAAAGTCTTTTCAAAGAGCTATCACCGATGCACAGCGAAGTTAATCTGATAAATTTTGAATGTACCGAGTACAAAGAGGGAATCATCATAACAACGACGCACATGGCAAAGGGGTTGGAATTTGACTGGGCTATCGTGTCCAATGCATCAGCTAACAATTATTCCTCTGAAATTGACAATGGGCTGCTCTATATCGCAATAACAAGAGCTATGCACAGGCTGGACTTCACATATATTGAAAATATATCAAAGTTTTTAGCAGACAATGCCTGAAAAAATGCATATATTATTCCATCAGCGCCGAGATATCAATGTTGGTTATCTCAGCTAATTTAAATTTACAGATGGCCCGGACCATATCCTCGCAGCTTTCTACCGGGCCATTTTCAAGATTGTCTGGCAACGCCCGCTTCTGTCACCATATCTGTTATAGATATTTCCGAAAAATTTTTCTTTTGTATTAAACGAAATAATGCGTCAATGATATTCTTTTTTACCCTCTTGTTTGCTTCGTATCTTTTATCCATATTTTACCCCCTTTGGGGAAATGATACATTTATAGAAACTTTGCTTCACATTGAAATATTCCAGACCACTTTTAAGGAATATGGGTTACATATGAATGAGATAAGGACGAAAGCAGAAGAATATATAAAAATGGTAAAGTTTGAGAAAAAGTTCTGCCGGGGAGAATGCATGATGAAGCATCATAAAGAGAAAAATATAAGATATTTTAAATCCTATACGGATGATTTTGTAGAAAGCAAAAATCAGTCCTATCAATTGCCAAAGAATTACTTGTGGGTGCACGATAATATATTTTACCGCATGACTTCCTGGTTTCTTTACTTGCTCACTGCACTTTTTGCTTTCCTGTACTGCCGTTTGATTTTGCATGTGAAAATTCAAAACCGCTGGGTTTTGCATCACAGCCGGAACACAGGATGCTTTCTTTACGGCAATCACACACAGCCCATAGGGGACGCGTTTCTGCCTGTATGGGTATTCTCACCCAAACGCATCTATGGGGTAGCAAGCCCTGCCAACTTGGCAATCCCGGTGCTTGGTCCAATTCTGCCTCTCATCGGCGCACTGCCGCTGCCGGACTCCATGGGCGGGTTGAGACAGCTTCACGAAGCAATTTGCCTGCGTGTGGCAGAAAAAAATTGTGTAGTCTTTTATCCCGAAGCTCACGTCTGGCCCTGGTACACCGGAATACGTCCTTTTCCTTCTGCTTCCTTTGGCTTTCCGGCAGAATGCGGCGCACCCTCCTTCTGTATGACAACAACCTACCAAAAAAGAAGATTCGGGAAGAAACCTGGCATTACAGTTTATCTGGATGGACCATTTTACCCAGACAAGTCGCTCTCCAAAAGAGAGCAAAAGGAAAAGCTTCACAAGGAAATTTTTAATTGTATGACGCAGCACAGCAGAAAAAGCACCTGCTCTTATATACACTATGAAAAGGAGATGTCCTGAAATGAATATTCTATACTGCGGCAATGATAAAACAGAAGACGGCCTGTTGATTTCTATTCTTTCTTTACTCAAAAACTCCAAAGAGAACCTGCACATCTATTTGCTGACAATGCATTTGCGTGTTGGAACAAAGGTTTATTTTCCCATATCTCAGACCTTTGCCGACTATGCAGACCGGCTTGTGAAGCAGGCTGGGCCGGATAATTTTGTAGTCTTGATTGATGGGACAAAACTGTTTTATAAGGATTTGCCAGTTAAGAACCTGGACACCCGCTTTACACCATACTGCATGCTTCGCTTGTTTGCGGATGAAATACCCCAATTGCCGGAAAAGCTTCTCTATCTGGATAACGATGTTGTCTGCCGCAAAAACTTTTCAGAGTTTTACCATCAGGATATTTCGGAATATGAGTTTGCAGGAGTACTTGATTACTATGGCCGCTGGTTCTTTCGCAGGAATATCTGGCATTTCGATTACCAAAACTCAGGGGTCCTGCTAATGAATCTGCGAAAAATTCGCGAAACCGGACTGCTGTACCGCTGCCGGAAGCTCTGCATAGAAAAAAAGATGTTCATGCCGGACCAATCCGCACTGAACAAGCTTGCGGCTTTTAAAAAAGCATCACCCCGCCGTTTCAATGAGCAGCGCAGATTGAGAAATGACACAGTTTTGCAGCATTTTACCACAAGCTTTCGTTTTTTCCCCTTGGTTTCATACTCTGAAAGTTAAGCCATGGGAAATTGAGAAAGTACA
>JASGKW010000009.1:0-881703 GCA_049840515.1 Muricomes sp.
AAGGTTAAATAGGGAAACACGATAGAATCCGAACAGCACCTATGTTTTTTTTTTTCATCGAGCGCTTTCATCGCTCTTCCATTGTAAATGTCTTCTTATCAAATACGTTATATTTGATAGCTGACAAGCTGTCTGTGATAGTACCGATACCTACGCCCTGCAGATATTTTGTATTGTATCTTGCTCCGCCGCCATTGTAATCCTTACCTCTGGAAATACAGTCATTTGTAATAACAGAAAGGAATGGTGCAGGCATATTCTCTGCATAAATTTTCTCAATTACGTTGCTTCCCTGAATCTTGATGTTGATAAAGTATTCCATCTGCTTTTTAAATGCATCATAGAGTTCTTCATAGCTCTTGAAATCTGTAGCATATCCGAGCTGTAAGCCAAGCTGTTTATCTGCCACTTTGTCATATCCGTTGTTACAGAAGTCAGAGCTCAAGAATCTTAGGAATGTTAAAGTATCCTGTGAGGATGTAAGCTTCATTTCCGAATGCACCTGTCTCTACACATCCGCTGGTTCCGCCGCATCTTGCATCTGCAAGGCTCTTGCCCGCATTAAACAACTCCTGGATGATTGCTTCTGTGTTGTAGAATGCCGGCTGTCCCTGAGCCTTTTCTGGAAATCTCACAAGCACGTTTCAGGAATTTCTGTGGTGTCTTTCTACTGTCTTGTACGTTAGAACTTGGCTGAAGAAGCTGCATCTCATCCATACAGTCCAGAATCAGATAACTTACGTTATTTACACCATTCTCCCCGTCAGGAGTAATACCACCTGTGTTCAAGTTAGCAAAATCTGTATATGTGCTGCTCTCTTTCAGTGTAATTCCAACCTTCGGAAGGAGCTGGCTGATTGTTGAATTTTACCCAGAGGCATTCCAGAAGTTCCAGAGCTTTCTCGTCATCCAGAGTTTCCAGCCTCCACATCTCTCTCGTAGAATGGGTTCAAATGCTGGTCAAAACGTCCGGGGTCAATGCATCCCATGGATTCACTCAGTTGTCACGCCAAAATGAACAAACCAGTACATCTGAATCGCCTGCCAGTATGTCTGTGGTTTATGTGCAGGAACCACATCACAGTTAGCAGCAATCTGAAGCAGTTCTTCTTTTTCTCTTTGCATCTGTTTCTTTTTCAGTGATAATTCTCTTGCATAAGCGAGATATCTCTCACCAAGGATGATGAGAAGCTTCGCAGGCAAGTTTCATACCCTGCGGGCCTCGTTCTTCTTGTCAAGTGCTTCCACATCATTCATGAAGTCCAGGCCAGCAAGTGATTTCTCGATATCATCAATATAATCCAGGAAACCTTTCTCATAAATCTTGAAAGAACCAACAGTGTGTCCAGGTCCTCTCTGCTCCATAAGCTCAGTAAAGAGACCTGCTCCATAAGCTTCTTTCGACTCAGGAGTCATGTTTCTCAAAATTTTGCTTCTGATGGAACGGTTCTCCCAGTAAGGAATCATAACTTCTTCCTGTACTTTGTAATCCTCATCCTTCACTTTAAAGCAGATAAGCTCTCTGTCATTCATAACATGCATATCTTCCAGTGTATGGCAGCAAAGCTCAGGGAATGTTGGAGATGCCTGAGGGGAGTCTCCCTTTTCTCCTACAATCAGTTCGCCATCGCCGATATACAATGGTTTTGTTGAAAAGTAATCTTTCAGCACCTGTCCGCGTAATTCTGGTATTGACAACATACCTTCATACTTCTTGTAAGTTTCAGTTTCGCTGATCGCACGGCCCAGATCAATGTGTGCAAGTGTCTCTACACTCTGTTTTCTCAGTGCTTTAATACGATCGTTCATTCCTCTTCCTTCCATGTTCTTAACCTCCTATTTTTACATTATGGAATCCGGCTTCTTGAAATAGTCCCACAAAATGTTTCATTTCTTCATTATCTGGTGCATGCAAATCATTGCCTTCATAACATTTACCAATTTTTAAATACTTGCCTGAGCCTGTATTGTGGTAGGGCAGTAAATTCACCTTCGCGGCATTAATCTTCTTCTCCTGAAGATACTCAATCATCGCCTTTATGGCTTCATCTGTTCCGTTTACTTCCTTTACCACGGGGATTCTGATATACAATTTTGTCCCAGTCTGGTTGAGTTTCTCCAGATTGGATAAAATCAGTTCGTTGCCAGTTCCCATATATTGCCTATGTATCTCAGTATCCATCTGCTTGATATCATACAGAAAAGTATCCACATATGGGAGAATTCTTTCATAATTTTCATACGGTGCCTGACCGCATGTATCTATTGTGACAGGTATCCCCAAACGGTGGAGTTTCTTTACGAGTGCTTCCAGATAGTCTATATCGACTGTCATCACCTCTCCGCCGGATAATGTAACACCGCCGCCGGATTCTTCATAAAACATCTCATCTTTTCTGAGCAGCTTAACCAATTCATCCACTGAGTATTCTTTGCCGGCTATCTCGCGCAGATTCAAGTAACAGACATCTACACACTCTCCGCAGGCTGTACATTTGGCTCTGTCTGTGACAGCTTTGCCATCCTTCAAAGTGATGGCGCCAGTGGGACAGACTGAAACACAGTTGCCGCATCCAATACACTTCTCCTCGTCAAAGAGCAATTCCTTTGTATACTTTTGTGTCTCAGGATTATGGCACCAGGTACATTTCAAATGGCATCCCTTAAAGAAAACCGTTGTCCTTATCCCGTCCCCGTCATGTATAGAATACTTCTGGATATCAGTTATCAGACTCATAATGTCTCACCTCACTTATCTCCTTAATTTTTACACTTTCTTCATCTTCTAGACTAACGTTTCGACTGTAGTCTAAATATACCATAACACCCCCACTTTGTCAATAATTTATCAAAATGATTTTACCACAGTTCAGCCATGCAAATTTCCAAAATATAGGTGGGGAAAAGCTTGCTTTTGCACATCTATATTGATGGAAATTTATCTGGCGCTCTGCCTAAGCGAGATGCAGCAGCGCGCAATCGAGCTTATGGCTGAACTGTGTCAACTACGCCATGCCGTTTCCAAAATATAGGTGGGGAAAAGCTTGCTTTTGCACATCTATATTGATGGAAATTTTTCTGGCGCCCTGCCTAAGCGAGATGCAGCAAAGCGTAATCGAGCTTATGGCTGAACTGTGTCAACTACGCCATGCCGTTTCCAAAATATAGGTGGGAAAAAGCTTGCTTTTGTACATCTATATTGATGGAAATTTATCTGGCGCCCTGCCTAAGCGAGATGCAGCAAAGCGCAATCGAGCTTGCCCATATTAATATGCTATGGCTTCCTCCCGTGTCATCCAGATGTGTATCCCCCTGGTGGAATCATTCCATCTGTCCTCATCAAAATCCGGCACTTCCACCCACTTTCCCCTGCGGTAGACAAAGTTTTCATCTGCCAGAGCCCATGCCTCATCATAATATTCTGAACAGTCTATACTTTTTATCACAAGCACCTTGGCTTTACTGCACCGGCAGGTGTTCAGTGTGGAGGAGGAACGCTTTGCATCAGCGGGCACTAGCAGCTCTACAATCCTGTCATCGCAGCATTTCTTATATGCCAGAAATGGCCCTTTTTCCGGGCAGTTCATGCGAAAGTGTTGTGTGCGTTCATCCGAAATAATGCCCTTCAGATTTGCTTTTTCTAATATTGAAAAAAACAGATTTGCTCCCCGTATGTCGCACTCCCTCATGTCCGCTTTCCGAAGCATACAGCTCTCCAGATTCGCATCCTGCAATACAGCTCCCCGCAGAGGGCTGTTCTCAAACCATGCATTCTTAAAATTACAGCCGGAAAGATTTGCTCTCTCCAGACACACATTTTCAAAGGTTGCATTGGAAAAATCTATTTGCTTCATGTCAAGTCCTGATAAGTCCATATCTTTCAAAACAGCCTCGCGCATGTCTATCAGGGCATTCTCCGCCCTCCCCTGTACAGCCTCCATTAATTCTTCTTTCAAAATCTGCCGCATACAGCATCCGCCCTTTCAAAACTCCAGATATCACACTTATTTCGTGAATATTATAACACACATTTCTTGTAAGATATGTATAAATTTTTATGCATTTTTTACATTTTATTGTCAACAATTCTCTGCCATGCTATAATCATATTAAATCCGCTCTGATTACAAAGGGTACACCTGAGTAAAAAGGCGACAGACATATAAATAACGAAATGCTATGCTTCGTTCTGAGGGGAGATGACTGCCCTCTTTATAGCCTGCGCCTTTGATGGTGCAGGTATTTTTATGTACTAAAATCTTTGTTGCATATTAAATGAAGGAGGTCTTATGGATACAAGAATTGCTCTTATAGGAATTATTCTCAGCAGTACAGATTCTGTGGGCGAATTGAACCATCTGCTCAGTGAATATGGCACTTATATCGTGGGCAGAATGGGAATCCCCTACCGGGAAAAGAATATTTCTATTATCAGTGTTGCCATGGATGCGCCTGGTGACATTATCAGCGCACTTTCCGGGAAACTGGGCATGCTGCCCGGAGTCAGCACAAAGACAATCTACGCGAAACCAAAATAGACAGAACCAAGTCAATTTCTTTATGAGGTAACTTTTATGAAAAATCTTGTGGATAAACTGGAGCAGACCAGATCACTTTCCAGAGAAGAGTGGACCGCTCTCATCAGCGGCCGCACGCCGGAGCTGGCAGAATATTTATTTGAAAAAGCCCGGGCAATCCGGCACAGATATTATGACCATGATATTTACATACGAGGTCTGATTGAATTTACAAATTACTGCAAAAACGATTGTTACTACTGCGGTATCAGAAGAAGCAACCGCAATGCACACCGCTACCGGCTGTCCAAAGAGCAGATACTGGAGTGCTGCGAAAAAGGGTATGAACTTGGATACCGCACTTATGTGCTGCAGGGGGGAGAGGACGGCCACTATACAGATGAGATATTCGCCGATATCGTGGGGACCATCCGAAGTCGTTTTCCAGACTGTGCAATCACACTTTCCCTGGGAGAACGCTCCCGGGAGAGTTATCAGCTTCTCTTTGATGCAGGTGCAAAACGCTACTTGCTAAGGTTTGAAACCTCCCAGGCAGAGCATTACGGAAAGCTCCACCCAGACTCCCTTTCCCTTGACCACCGCAAGCAATGTCTCTGGGACTTGAAAGACATCGGTTACGAAGTGGGTACTGGATTTATGGTGGGCACGCCCTTCCAGACACCGGAAAACCTGGCAGATGATATGCTCTTTTTGAAGGAACTCAATCCAGATATGGTGGGAATCGGACCTTTCATTCCCCACCATGAAACACCTTTTGCCCAGGAAACCGCGGGCACATTGGAGCTGACCACATTTATGATGGGATTAATCCGTCTGATGCTGCCAAAGGTTCTGCTTCCCGCAACCACAGCCCTCGGAACCATCTCACCCCTTGGCAGGGAGGAAGGTATTTTAGCCGGAGGAAATGTCGTTATGCCAAATCTCTCGCCCACCGAAGTGAGAAAAGACTATTTGCTCTACGATAACAAAATCTGTACCGGAGATGAAGCTGCAGAATGCCGGAGATGCATGGACAACCGAATGAAACGCATTGGCTATGAGGTAGTAGTATCCCGCGGCGACCCACACCCTTAATATGAAAACGGAGGTAATGAAAAATGTATGATGTAAATTCAAAACATGCTGAGGATTTTATAAACCATGAGGAAATTTTAGCTACTCTGGCCTATGCGGATGAAAACAAAGAAAATGTTGCTCTGATTGACTCTCTCATTGAAAAAGCCAAGAAAAGAAAAGGACTTTCCCACCGGGAAGCCTCCGTTTTGCTTGCCTGTCCCATTGAAGAGAAAAATCAGGAAATCTACGCCCTGGCAGAACAGATTAAAAAAGATTTTTACGGCAACCGTATTGTTATGTTTGCCCCCCTCTATCTGTCCAATTACTGCGTAAACGGCTGTACATACTGCCCCTATCATCTCAAGAATAAGCACATCACCAGAAAGCAGCTTCTCCCAGGAGGAAATCCGCAGGGAAGTGATTGCTCTCCAGGACATGGGACACAAGCGCCTTGCCCTTGAGGCGGGGGAGGACCCTGTGCGCAATACTATGGATTACTATTTGGATTCTATCAAAACCATTTACAGTATCAAACATAAGAACGGAGCCATCCGCCGTGTAAATATTAACATTGCGGCAACAACTGTTGACAATTATCGTCTGTTGAAAGAAGCGGAGGTGGGCACCTACATTTTATTCCAGGAAACCTACCACAAAGAAAGTTATTTACAGCTTCATCCGACAGGCCCCAAGCATGACTACGATTATCACACTGAGGCGATGGACCGGGCTATGGAGGGCGGCATTGATGATGTGGGTGTCGGTGTGCTCTTTGGACTGGACAAATATCTCTATGAATTTGCAGGACTTTTGATGCACGCAGAACATCTGGAGGCGGCTTTCGGAGTTGGACCTCACACTGTCAGCGTACCTCGCCTGCGCCATGCGGATGATATTGATGCAGATTCTTTTGACAATGGCATTGATGATGATACTTTTGCAAAAATCGTGGCCTGTATCCGGATTGCTGTGCCTTACACTGGTATGATTATTTCCACAAGGGAGAGCAAAGCGTGCCGTGAAAAGGTGCTGCACCTTGGCGTATCCCAAATCAGCGGCGGTTCCCGCACAAGTGTGGGCGGTTACTGCGAGCCGGAGCCTGATGACGCCAAATCCGAGCAGTTTGACGTCAGTGATACGAGAACTCTGGATGAAATCGTACAGTGGCTCATGGAAATGGATTATATCCCAAGCTTCTGCACCGCCTGTTACCGGGAGGGACGCACCGGGGACCGTTTTATGTCTCTGTGTAAAAGCGGACAGATTCAAAACTGCTGCCACCCCAATGCATTGATGACACTGAAAGAATATTTGATGGATTATGCATCTCCCAGGACAAAAATGCTCGGAGATAAGATTATCGAGAAAGAAGTACTGAATGTACCAAATGAAAAAGCACGCGGTATCGTTATGGAAAATCTGCGCCTGATTGAACAAAATAACCGCAGAGATTTCCGTTTCTAGAAAACACTGTCAACGCTTTTACAGAACATTTTACAGGAGGTTTCATATGAGTTTAAATAGCACACCGTCCTCCCACCGAGTACATGTCGGTATATTCGGCAAGCGCAATGCCGGTAAATCCAGCGTTATCAACGCGATTACCGGACAGAATCTTGCCATTGTCTCTGATGTCAAAGGCACCACCACTGACCCCGTTTTGAAAGCGATGGAACTTCTGCCCCTGGGCCCGGTTGTCATGATTGACACTCCGGGACTGGATGACGAAGGCGAGCTGGGAACCTTAAGAATCCAGAAGGCATATCAGGTTCTCAACAAGACAGACATCGCAGTCCTCATTGTGGACGGCTCAGCGGGAATGACAAAAGAAGATTTTGGGATTCTTGAGCAGATTCAGAAAAAACAGATACCATATGTGATTGTATACAACAAATCAGATTTGGCAGACGGGACATTATCTCTGGATGTCCCCGGCGTACCTGCGGGCCAGATTATTGCAGTGAGCACAGTTACCGGAAAACATATTCATGAACTGAAGGAACTGATTGCCCGGCAGGCGCCTGTGGAGGATGATACCCGGCAGATTGTGGGTGACTTAATACAACCCACAGACTTTATTGTACTGGTTGTTCCCATTGACAGCGCTGCACCCAAAGGGCGGCTGATTTTGCCACAGCAGCAGACTATACGGGATGTATTGGAAACCGGAGCTGCAGCTATTGTTGTGAGAGAAACAGAGCTAAAAGAAACGCTGGAGCATTTAGGGAAAACACCCAGCCTTGTCATAACCGACAGTCAGGCTTTCGCCAAAGTGTCTGCGGAAGTGCCGCGGGAAATACCGCTGACTTCCTTCTCCATTTTATTTGCCCGGTATAAAGGCAACTTGGAAACTGTGGTAAAAGGAGCAAAGACTTTGGATACACTGGCTGACGGAGATACCATTTTAATCTCTGAGGGCTGCACTCACCACAGACAGTGTGAAGATATCGGAACCGTAAAACTGCCCAACTGGATTAATAAACATACGAATAAGCAGTTAAACTTTAAATTCACCAGTGGGACAGAATTTCCCACAGACCTGTCAGAATACAAGTTGATTATTCACTGCGGCGGCTGCACGCTCAACGAGCGGGAAATGCAATACCGCCTGAAATGTGCGGGGGACCAGAATGTTCCTATGACCAACTACGGAATCGCCATCGCACATATGCAGGGAATTTTGGAGAGAAGTATAAAAATCTTTCATCTATAAGATTTTGCTGCAAAATTTACATGAACGGTATTGCCGACTTAACCAGACCGCAGACCATCAAAATTAACCCAGCAAAAAACAGCAGCGCCGAAACCACAACCAGGGCTATCACAGTACCTGGTTTTCCGCTCGGAAAGAGCTTATCCCTGTAGCCAATCGTCCGGCTGTGCAGGAGATAATTTCCAATATACAGGCAGGCAGGGGCAGCAGTACACATCATCATATACATTCCCGCACTCATCACTGCTGTCTCCTGATACCCTGTTCCACTGAGCAATTCTATATCTTTATAAATATCTTTCATGCCAAAAAGCAAAAGAATGGGCAAAAGATTATTGATAAAATGAAAAAAACAATTGTAAAACATATTATCGCTCTCCAGCAGAATATACGCCATCACAATTCCTCCGATGGCAGTCGGCACAAAGCGAAATATATCTCCGTGAAAAATCCCAAAAACAACTCCACATATCAGGACTGCCGCCCACTTATGTTTCTGCGGTTTCAGGCTTTTCAAAAATATTCCGCGGAACACAGCCTCCTCACAGATGGCAGGTGTAACTGCCACAATCAAAATGGCTGCCAAAAGCGGAATATTCACTATCCCCGCAGTCAATTCTCCATTTACACTCAGAATATCTTCCGGAAAAAAGATACTTAAAACAAGTACAAGAGTCATTTCTATCAAGAAAGCCCCCACCCACATCAGAACTGTCCCAAAGGTCCCAAGACCTGTAGGTTTCTTCAGCGGGAACACAGCTCCTGGGCGATTTCCAAAAATTAAAATAAGCCCCAGCGCAACTGCCAGCATCAGCCACTCCCCAATCAGAGACCCATACATCCCGAAAGGCGCTAAAAAGGCAGGCGCCACTACAAAAAGAATAAGCGCCGCCGATGCCAGAACCAATAATCCCTGCCAAAATTTGATTTGTTTGTAATTGTTGTACATTAACCTCTCCCATCCAGAAGTATACATATAATCCCAAGAAATTGTAAAACAATTCTGAAAATGGACTGCAAAGGGGTCAGACCCCTTTGCAGTCCTCCCTCGGAAATGTAATTTCTACCTTGTATAAATCTGCCTCTGTCGATATTTTCAGCGAACCGTTCTGAAGTTCAACAAAGCTTTTTGCAATGGCAAGACCTAAGCCGGAGCCTTCTGTATTCCGAGATGCATCTCCTCGGACAAATCTGTCGGTGATTTCTTCTGTATTGAAGTTCAATTCTGCCGCAGATATGTTTTTCATGGAGATATACACCTGATTATCCAGCTCTTTCATGTCCACATACACCCTGGTATAGGGCATCGCGTATTTTGTGATGTTTAAAATCAGATTCTCAAAAATACGATAGGTCTTCTGGCTATCCAGCCACAATAATACTTTATGGTCCGGAAGTGTCCAGCGAACATCCAGATTGGCTTCTTTTATTTTACTATCATACTCTAAACCGACTTGTTTTAGCAAGTCTGCAATATCAACCTGCATAAAATTCATAATCACATTGTTGCTCGCCGCCTTGCTGATTTCAAACAAATCTTCTATCAGCACTTTTAATCTCAGGGATTTCTGCTCCAACACCTGAACGTATTCTTTCCTTTTTTCTGCGTCGTTCTCGTTTTTCAGCAGGTCTGTATATGTGATAATTGCAGTCAGAGGAGTTTTCAAATCGTGGGAAACGTTTGTGACCAGTTCAGTCTTCATTCTCTCACTTTTGACTTCTTCATCCACCGCCTTTTTAAAACCGCTCTGAATCTTTTTCAGTTCCTCCTGAATGGGATTGAAAATGCCCAAATCCCCCTCTATGGGAGCCTCCAAATCCCCCTCCGCCAGCCTGCTTGTGGACTGGAGCAGAAGATGATATCTGTCTTGTATATCTCTCACATACTTTTTCAAAAACAGGAATAATACCACAGAATAGATAATAAGTGCCATAATTCCGAAAAACCACATGGTACAGATTACCACTAAGACAACAAAGTTAATGATTATAATTTTGAGGATAGTCCGGTTGGTTTTATCCTGAAAATCCAAATGTATCAACGCGTCATACTGGGTATCGCAGAAACCTTTTATTTTTCTCCAAATCCTTCCTGCCCTCTTTTTTATTCTTCGCCCATATGCACCGCCACTCTTTTTCATCCACCTCAAAGCTCTGGCACACAATGTCCTCTCCGTCCAGTATGCTTTCTTCATTGTAAACATGGCGCCGAGGCATATAAATCCCCACAATACAATTCCAAATACTACAAACCACATTCCTATATTGAGTAAGCCGGAGATAAGATGCTCGCTTATGGTAAGCCACACTACTTTTGTTACAAGATAGCCAGTTGCTATTACCGCCGCAAATACACACAGTACAATTTCAAATGGAATTCTGAATATGAGCCCCTTTGCAAAATAATCTTTTTGCTTTACAGAAAGAAAAACTGCCACTGCTGCCAGTACTGACACAAATATGGTTATAAGCCTGTTGAACAGACCATTCTGAGCCAAACTGTCCACATGGAACGCTTCTATTTCCTGATTCCCCTCCATATAAGAATTCAGATTATCTTCTGTCATTCCATATACAATCTGTACTCCCTCAGGAACCGGAACCCCCTGCCAGAAAGCGCTGATATCCCCCCATCTCGACAATGATAAGTATTGTTCCACGTTATACTGGGTTCTTTCGTCCATCCCGGCACCGCTCACCTGGACACTGTACAGCTCTCCGTTCTTCTGAAATGTAAATGCCATCCGCAGTACATAAGAAGTATTTTCTTCTTCCTTCAAAGCCGACAGAGTTGTTTTGATACCTGTTCCTAAAAGTGCATTTCCCGACTCATTAAACACCTCATAATCCATATATTTTCGGAGAAGTTCAAACTCTTCACCGCCATATTGCTGCAGCAAATTTGTCCTATCTATTTTACCTGACACCTCATTATTCAAAATATAATTACCGTCAAGCAAGTTTTCCCCTATCCCCATCAGCACATCTTCACTTACACCGTTGTGCCCCAATTCCCCCTGCATTTGCCGGGAAAGCGCCGGATAGGACATCACCATTCCCGCCGAGCATATAAGTAATATCGCAACTATCAGTATAATTGTTGGTCTACGACTGCTTTTCAATTTTATATCCAACTCCCCACACCACCTTCAAATATTTTGGATTTTTCGGGTCCACCTCTATTTTTTCTCTAATGTTCCGCACATGTACCATAATGGTATCTGTGTTGATTGCTTTCTCCTGCCATACCCTCTCATAAATTTCTTCCGCGCTGAATACGCGCCCGGGATTCTTTGCGAGAAGCAGAAGAATTTTATACTCGATTGGGGTCGTCTTTACCAGATTCCCATCCACAGAAACCTCCACCGTATCCTCATTGATTTCCATGCCGCCGATTACATGTACATTCTCCTTTGGCTCCAATTTTTCCAGAAACCTTTTGTACCGCCGTATCTGGGAGTTCACCCTCGCCATCAGCTCCATCGGCGTAAAAGGTTTTGTCACATAATCGTCCGCACCTATGTTGAGCCCCATAATCTTATCCACTTCCTCAGATTTTGCGGAGAGCATTATCACCGGAAAATCATATTTTTCCCTCAATTTCATTGTCATGCGGATTCCGTCCAGCCGGGGCATCATAACATCTACAATGGCAAGGTGAATTTCTTCTCTCTCCATCACTTCCAGCCCTTCCGCACCGTCTGCCGCCTGAAATACCTTATACCCCTGACTTTGCAGGTAAATCTGAACTCCTTCCCTGATTTCCTTGTCGTCCTCCACAATTAATATATGATTGATTTCCATGACTCCCTCCTGATTGGTTCTGTTTAAATATCTTTTACCAGTATATCACATTCTCCCATTATATTGGCACTGACAGGAAGTTCGGGAATATGCTTCTTATCTAGCTCCCCATAATTGTGGGCTGCCACCGTCACCGTAGAAAATGGCAGAGGTATCACATATTTATCCCACCTCCATCTTAAACGCAGCTTGGAAGAATAGGAAATGGTAATTCCCACAAAATCTTCCCCCGACTGCTCTGACAAAAAGAATGCCAGCTTTTTTGCCTCATGCCTTGGCCCCAGCGGCCCGTCCAGGGCCACCGCAATACAGCGCGCTTTCTCATAAGCATTTTGAAAAACATTTTTTAACACACCAAAACTTGCAAACCCATCCGGAACTCGAATTGCATTTCCCCCACATCGCTCTATTAAGCTTTGTATGTAATCTCCCCTTGTATCTGCGGTCACAATCACATCCACAGGGCTGGTCTGCCTGGATATATCCGCCAGTACCAGGTTCATAAAATAGCTGTCCTCATGCCAGAAACCAAATATCTGTTTTCCCCGGCACACAGAGTTCTCCGCCCACTGTATCACAACTGTCTTTTCAAGAAGTTTTAAATATCCTGTAAATAGATGTACTAAGATGTTTTGCCCCATCTCCCTCGGTTTCATATTCTCTTCCCCTTTCTGTCCTCTCCTTTATACACTGCGCATAAAGCTGTTCCTCATACACCGCCAGACTGGAAGCCCTGAAGTAAGATGCAGTCACTCCGCCTGTATTTTCATTCCGCCATAATTTTCTTCCCTCAGAACTTCTATGATTTTTCCTGTCCACTCTTCTGTATCTTCTTCCGTCATATATCCATTTTTTCCGTTGACAACAATATCCTCCACCCCCGTCGCCCGGACAGCGACAACTGGATTTCCAGCGGCAAAGGCTTCCGCCAGCACAATTCCCTGAGTCTCTGATTTTGATGCAAACAAAAATAATTCACTGGCCCTCAGATACTCCTTCACCCTTTCATTTTTCACATTTCCCACAAAAATAACTTCCCCTGCAATTCCAAGTTCTTCTGCCATCTCTTCCAATTCATTTCTCATACTGCCCTCTCCCATGAACAGCACCCGGAAATTCGCTCCCATCCGCTCTTTTAGTCTGGCAATTCCTTTGAGCATAAAGCGGGGATTCTTCTCTTCCTCCAGCCGGGACACGGTACAAAATAAATGTTTACGTCCCTGAAGATATAACTTTCTAATCTGTTTGGCTTCTTTTTCATTCTGTATATAAAATGAATCCTCAAGCCCCGTGGGAAATACAGCCGTCTGTGTCTTCGTACCTCCTTTGCTTATCATTTTTTTCATGCTTGCTGTGGGGGCCAATATCAGGCCACATTGATTGGTGAACCACCGCATATATCCCGGCACTATTTTCTCCTTGACCGCCCGGAACATTTCTTTTCCCGCGCTTCCCGCGTTCTCTATGGTTTTAAGGGGCGTGATATAGTGCAGGTAATCTTCATATTTTGTGTGGTAAGTGTAGATGGCAGGCAAATCATATTTTCTGCCCAGATAAAGTGCCGCAGGGCCCACAAACATGGGGTGATGCACATGAATGCAGTCAAACTCTTCCGCCTCAAAAACCTCCAGTATCTCCGGAATTATCATTTTGGGATACACCATTCCATTCTCCATCTTCCGCACACTGGTTTTGTAACGAATGATGCGCTCCCTGTACATTTCCCATTCCTGCCCAATCTGTATTTCCTGTTGTTCCTCCTGTTCTGCATACGGTTCCTGAATATATCCAGGGGCAAATACCGTCACCTGGTGCCCCAGCTTTGCCAGCTTTTTGCCTGTCTTTCAACCGAAATAGGCACCCCGCCTACAAAAGGTTTATAATTATTAGTCAGCATAGCTATTCTCATTTCTTCCGCCTCCTCACCCCAGTATTTTCATTGCTTCTTCCCCAAAATAATAGCCCGCTCCGATGAATATGAAATTCCATAAGAAGATTCCCAGAACAGAACTCACCGTATATTTCAAAAAATTCATCCGCACCATGCCCGCAGGAATGGATATAATTGTCCGCACCATAGGCAGCCCAGATGCCTGTCAGCGGCATAATGACTCCAGCGGGAAATCCCGGCAGATTCATATATTCCAGAAGAACAATTAAATATATATAAAAACAACCATATTGAAGGAAATATTGGGTCAATGTCTGGACATTCATAAAAACAGCCTCCTTTAGAATTCTGCTTTCATGATAAAACACAATTCTAAAGGAGGCTGCTATAAGAACCAAAAGATTTCCTTAAGAAATAACGAGATATTTCTGTTAAAACCATACTATTTTTCTTATTTACATAAATTTTACTGAATTTTGGCATCTTATTTTACATATCACAGTTATTACTATTTATAGGAGTTATTTTTGACAGGGAGAAAATTTATGAAACAAGCAATTATTGATATCGGTTCAAACTCAATGCGTCTGACATTGTACGAAATAGATGGAACCAGCTTCAGAATTTTATTTAAAGAAAAGTTTATGGCGGGACTTGCCCGGTATGTGGAGAGCGACATTTTGTCTGCTGAGGGAATTGAACGTGCTTACACTGGTCTATTGAATTTCAGGGAAACTCTGGAAGCTCTGGACATCAAAAATGTAGCCGTATTCGCCACCGCCTCATTGAGAAATATTAAAAACACAGAAGAAGCCCTCACCGCAATAAAAATTGCCACCGGATATTCCGTTGAAATAATCAGTGGTGAAAGTGAAGCCCTGCTCGGTTATACGGGCGCAATGCAGGAAATCAGTCTGGCAGATGGGGCATTTATTGATATAGGCGGCGGCAGCACAGAAATTGTGTCATTTGAAAATGGGCAGCCTCTTTCGTCGGCGAGCTTTCATGTAGGTTCATTAAACTTATATAGGGAATGCGTAAAAAAAATCATGCCGGGCAATGGCTCTCTCAAACGGATACAAAAAACACTCACAAACGAAATTGATAAAAAGAGTCTTTTCACTTTTGACAAACGCTCACCTCTGATATGTGTGGGGGGTACAGCCCGCGCCGTCCTGAAGATTGCAGGAAAACTGTATGACCTTCCGCCTGGCTGCCGCACGGTTTCAAAAGCACAGTTTAATGATATGTGTGCTCTGCTCTGTAAGGGGAACCGCGCGGCGGCTGACATTGTGCTGAAACTTGAGCCGGACAGGATTCATACTATTGTGCCAGGTCTTATGATTATGAAGCACATATTCCAGCTTTTCAACTCAGATAAAATTATAGTCAGCAAATACAGCGTGAGGGAGGGCTACCTATGCCAAAAATTACTTCAGACAAACAAGACAGATATATGTATACCCAAAATAGAGAGCTAAGCTGGCTCAAATTTAACCAGCGCGTACTTGAGGAGGCTGCGGACAGGACGAATCCGCCCCTTGAGCGCTTGAAGTTTGTCTCTATATTTTCAAGCAACCTTGACGAATTTTTTATGGTACGAGTCGGCAGTTTGTTTGATGTATCATTGATGTCTCCTTCAGAAATTGATAATAAGAGTGGTATGACAGCGGCCGAACAGCTAAACAAAATTTATAGTGCCATCCCCGGGTTAATTGAATTAAAAAAACAGATTTATTCATCAGTTCTTTCGGATATTTCAAAATATGGGGTAGTCGATCTCCAATATTCCGACCTCGAAAAATCTGAACGGAAATTTGTCCATCGGTATTTTCAATCCAGCATACTTCCGATTCTTTCCCCCATAAATATTGGAAGCCGTCACCCAGTCCCTCATCTTGTAAATAAGTGCCTGTATGCTGCAGTACTCCTGAAGGACAAAAAAGGAAAAAGTTCCATCGGCCTTGTCCCAATGCCTGATGCTCTGCCCCCATACGTCAAAATGCCAGAATCTGATATCCGATTCATTCGCACTGAGAATATTCTTTTAGAGTGGGCCCCTACATTGTTTGGGGCATATCAGGTGACAGAGTCCTGCATTATCAAAGTGACACGCAATGCAGATATCAGTTTCGATGCAGAAAAATTTGAGGATAACGAAGATGATTTTCGCAGCCGTGTCACAAGTCTTCTAAAAAAGCGGGATACCTTGTCCATTGTGCGCATAGAAATCAGCTGTGAGATATCAGATGATTTTTTCGCAATACTAACCAATCTGACTCATCTGGAACAATATCAGGCTTATTTTGACGTCTGTCCACTTAATATGGGATACGTTTATCAGTTGGCTGACGAACTGTCTCCCCAAAAGTCCGGCTTATTGCTTTATGAACCATATCAGGCAAGATGGCCGGAAGACCTCAGCCGTGAACACAGCATGATTAAACAGATACAAAAACAAGACAGACTTCTGTTTTATCCCTTCGATTCCGTTGACCCTTTCCTGCTGCTTCTAAAAGAGGCGGCGGAGCGGCCTGATGTTATTTCAATAAAAATAACCATATACCGGCTTGCTTCCTCGTCAAGAATAGCGCGTATTTTATGCCGCGCTGCTGAAAACGGCAAGGAAGTCATTGTGCTTATGGAATTGCGGGCCCGCTTTGATGAAGCAAACAATGTCACCTGGTCAAAGATTCTCGAAGATTCCGGCTGTCAGGTTGTCTATGGCATAGAAGACTTTAAATGCCATAGTAAAATCTGCCTGATTACCATACATACAAGAGGGAAAATAAACTACATTACCCAGATTGGCACAGGCAATTACAACGAGAAAACCAATGCTATGTACACTGACCTGACCATTATGACCGCATCTGATGCCATCGGCAAGGATGGCACGGCGTTCTTTAGAAATATGCTGGTCAATAACCTTGACGGAGAATATGAGCAGCTTCTTGTCGCGCCCAGCGGAATAAGAACATCTGTATGTATGCTCATTGACGAACAGATTTCCAAGGGTGAGGACGGTTATATATGCATTAAGGCTAATTCAATTACTGAACGCAGGGTCATTGATAAACTGAGGGAGGCATCCCTGGCCGGCGTAGAGATTCATCTCATCATCCGTGGTATTTGCTGCATTATTCCAGGTGTACCCAATCATACAGATAATGTACATGTGACAAGTATTGTCGGCCGGTTTCTTGAACACGCAAGGATATACTGTTTTGGAAAAGGGTCCGATGCAAAACTGTACATCTCCTCCGCTGATATGATGACAAGAAACCTCAACCAGCGTGTGGAGATTGCCTGCCCCATCCATGATTCAGAGATAAAGGAGCAGCTTAAGCAGATACTTTCGTGTCAGCTTCAGGACAATGTAAAAGCCAGCTTTTTGATGTCCAGCGGGTTGTATAACCGCAAAAAAAATCAGATACCCACAATGTATGACAGCCAGCAGCAATTCATGGCTTGTCACTGCATAAGGCTGAACAATATAAGAATGTAAAGCGAAAACTTTCAGAACGAATCGCCGCTTTCTTTCAAAAGTATTTCAGCAGTATGTAAGAATATGCAATATAACATAAAAAATGAAATGGAGGATTATTTTGAAACAATTACTTGAGAAAAAAGGATTTATTTGTGATATGGACGGTGTGATTTATCATGGAAACCGCCTGCTGCCTGGTGTTACAGAGTTTCTAAAATGGCTGAAGGAGAATGGGAAGAGATTTCTTTTTTTGACCAATTCCGGTCAGTCTACCCCCAGAGAACTACAGCAAAAGCTGGGGCGAATGGGGCTTGATGTAGATGAGTCACATTTCTATACCAGCGCCCTTGCCACAGCACATTTCCTGAATAACCAGGCTCCCGGGTGCAGCGCTTATGTAATGGGCGAGCATGGAATCCAGGTAGCACTCCACGATGTCGGCATTACATACAACGATGTCAACCCTGATTATGTGGTGGTAGGCGAAGCAAGCGGCTACAACCTTGAAATGATTACAAAGGCAATCCGGCTTGTGAACGGAGGGGCAAAACTTGTTGGCACAAATTACGATTTGACCGGACCAACTGAATTTGGAATTGCCCCCTCCTGCCGGGCACTGCTTGCACCCATCGAGCTGGCCACCGGAAAACAGGCTTACTATGTAGGTAAACCAAATCCACTGATGATGCGCACAGGGCTGAAACTTTTGGGTGTTCACTCTGAAGATGCAGCAATCATTGGTGACCGCATGGACACCGACATTATTGCCGGCATTGAATCTGGTCTGGACACTGTGCTTGTCCTGTCCGGTGTCACCACCCGGGAAGACTGTCTGAAGTTTCCATACAGACCCCGGTTAATCCTTGACGGCGTAGGTACTATCCCTGCTGCTGACAAAAGCACAGAGATTTTGGACTCTCCGTGTGACGTTGAGTTTACAGAAACAGATACTGCTCTGGAACAATAAAACTTGATATAGACTTTTAAGCGGATTCAGGAAAGGAAAGACAACTATGCGGAAAACTTATGTTTTAGATACCAATGTGTTAATCCAGGCACCCTATGCGCTTCAATCCTTTGATGACAATCATATTGGCCTGCCCATCGCGGTTCTGGAAGAACTGGATGCCCTAAAAAACAGTGACGGCGAGAAAGGTGCCAATGCGCGCCAAGTCATTCGCTATTTGGAATCACTTAGAATTACAGGCAGCCTTATTGAAGGAGTATCGCTTCCAAATGGAGGTACCCTGCGTCTGGAGGTCAATTGCACCAATATAAAACTTCCTGATGGCTTTCCTGAATATAAAAGTGACAACCGCATTTTAAAAGTCTGCCAGGGACTGAAAGAAAAACTTACCCCTGTAATCTTGGTGACAAAGGACATACTTGTGCGGATCAAAGCACAAATGATGGGGATAGAAGCTGAGGACTTCACAACAGAGCAGGCTCCTATCAGTGACAAACAGTATACAGGACGATGCGAAGCCTATGTTTCCGAAAAGAAATTTGAAGATTTTAAGAAAAAGAACATCTCACCGGAAGATTTGTATCTTACAGATGAAAAAGGACAAAAACTTCCTATTGAGCTTGTTCCAAATCAATTTGTGATTATCAGAGCGGACCAATCCGGCAATAAAACTCAGCTAGGGCGCTTTAACGGCAAAAAGGTTGTCCCACTCATATATAAGAAGAAAAAGCCCTATGGCATTACACCGCGAAATGTGGGACAGTATTTTTTACAGGAGGCATTGATGACAAATGCCGAGGATGCGCCTTTGGTCATCGTTAAAGGGATGGCTGGCACAGCAAAAACCTTTTATGCTTTGGCAGTAGGGCTAAACTCTATTATGGAATTGGACACTCCAGAATACAGAAAGATACTTATTTGCCGTCCAAATGTCCAATTCGATGACGATATAGGTTTTCTGCCGGGTGACGAATCCGAAAAAATTGCACCCTTGCTCCGCCCCGCTATCGACAATCTGGAATTATTAGTAGATCAGAATGAAAAAGAACGATTTGCAGATGAACACAGCCTTTCTGACAAAGTGGAAGAATTATTTGCCCGAGGTATTATCAGCGCGCAGGCACTCAATTACATCCGGGGCCGTTCCGTCACTAAAACATATCTAATAATCGACGAAGCCCAGAACCTGACCCCCAAACAGGCAAAAGGTATCATTACCCGGGCCGGGATTGGTACAAAAATTATTCTCCTTGGAGACCCAAATCAAATCGACCATCCGCTGCTGGATGAGCGCACTAATGGGCTGAGTTACGCGTCAGAAAAAATGAAAGGCAGCTCCCTCTGCTATCAAATTACATTATCTGCAGATGAATGTGAGCGTTCTGCTTTGGCTATGGATGCAATAAAAAGAATGTAATATCTTTTGCTAGTTCCTCTATCTATCCATAATTGCTTCTAATAAGCTATTATTATGGATTCCCGGATATCTTTGTTTACCTTTTGAGGTTTATTGTATATAATCAAATTATATTAGAAAAAGGTGTGACAAGTGGATGAAGAAAAAGAAGTCTGCAATATTTATATTCATATTTTTAGGAATCCTGCTCTCTCTTATTATTTATCATAATTTTTTTAGAATTGATTTTTCAGAATATTCCGAGACATTATCAAATGGCACTTATGATTCCCCGGATGGAAAGTATAACATATACACTTACTTTGTAATCCCCAGAAACAGCAATGACCATTATTTTGTTATGGGAAAATTAGTAAAAGTAAAATATATTTCTGAAAATCATCAAATTATTTCAGATAGCAATACAAAGATTGTCTACTGGGATAAGAAAGAGGGGGAGATTCCAAGAGAAAGTATTGCTTCCCCCTGGGTTGATATTGAGAAATTTCACCCCAAAGACATATCGGCCGCCTGGATTGACAACAAGAACTTTCAGATTGAAGATAAAAAGCTCAATGTCCATTATGGCAGATACGATTACAGAAGAGATTTCAATTAAAGGATAAATTAAAATGGAGCATTTATTTTGCTCCATTTAATATATCATCTATCAGTTTTGATGCCTCATTTCTTGTGAGTGCCTCCGGACTCCATGTCATTTCCACTCCATGATTCCTCATCAGCTTTTTCAAGAACTCCAATTGCTTGGATGTTGCAGGCATTACTTTTTTCTGCTTATAGCTTAGCTGTACAGGCTGAAAAAGCTTTGGCTCTCTTTCTTCAAAGTAGTGTGCCAGTGTCTGATACAGCTTTGCGGTGGCAAGGGCATCGTGATAAGCCCGGTGAGCTTGCGCTGTTTTCAATATTGTAGTATTCACACAGATTTCCCAGACTCTTGGATTCCATATCCTTATGTACTTTCCTTGCAATTTTCAGTGTATCAATTCCCACTCTTTCAAAGAACATTCCTTCCGCCAATGCGCTGACTTTCACAAAGCTGTAATCGAAAGCAACATTATGCCCAATGAGAATATCATTCTCACAGAAATCAAGAAAAGCAGGAATTATTTCTTTTCTGCTTTTGGCATTCTCCACCATCTCGTTGGTAATCCCGGTCAGATTTGTAATAGCAGGCGATATGCTTTCTGACGGACGGATAAATTCCATAAATCTGTCCTGAACCTTGCCATCACGCACCTTGAGAGCACCTATTTCTATAATCTCATTTGATTCCGGGTCCAACCCGGTCGTCTCCACGTCAAATGCAATATATGATTTTAACATACTTTATCTCCTGTTACTCTCCCTCTTTCAATAGCTTCAGTACATCAAACAGAGTTCCGCACCTGCGCCATGCCAGTTCCAATATATCCTCCGAGGGTTCCACCAGATCAGGCACTACAATTGCCCGCATTCCTGCGGCTGCGGCAGCTCTGATACCAGTAGGAGAATCTTCCAGCGCCAGCGCATGAGCCGGAGGTACCTGAATCTTCATACATGCTTTCTGGTAAATCTCCGGATGCGGTTTGCCTTCTGTCACCATATCCCCAAAAACAGCACCGTCAAAATATTTTAACAGCCCCTGCTCCTCCATCAGCTTTTCCGCGTGAATGCGGCTGGTAGATGTAGCGAGAGCCACCTTGCATCCCTCTTCCACGGCATATGCCAGAAGTTCTTCCACTCCAGGCTTCTTCTCCAGACCTTCCTGCTCCACAATCTCACGGTATCTTTTGTGGGTCAGAGCATTAAATTCAGACATGGGAAACTCAGGACTTACCGTCTCTTTAAAAAACACCTCCCGTGTCCTTGCATTAAAACCAAGGGTGTGATATATCCTCTCACCCATGCGGGGAAAGCCCAATATTTCCCCTGCCCATTCCCAGGAGCGCTGGACAACCCGCTCTGAATTAAAAATCAGCCCATCCATATCAAAGACAAGTCCGTATATGGGCGGTTGAAAATAATGATTCACAATAAGTTCTCCCTTTTACTGCTCGCGAAACTTAATTTCTCCAGTCTCCGCATCCATTCCTTCCACAATAGCAAGGGACTCCAGCTGAAAGCCCAGATTTCTTATAATACGTCCGCCGGACTGAAATCCTTTTTCAATGGCAATTCCGATTCCCTCCACTGTAGCGCCCGCAGACTGAACAATCCGAATCAATCCCTGAAGTGCACATCCGTTTGCCAGAAAATCATCAATAATCAGAACATGATCCTCCTCCGATAAAAACTTCTGTGCCACAATCACATGATTCTGACATTTATGTGTAAAAGATTCCACCTCTGCCACATACATCTCCCCTTCCAGGTTGATGCTCTGTGACTTTTTGGCAAACACAACCGGAACCTTAAACTGCTGTGCGACAACACATGCAATTCCGATACCTGACGCCTCAATGGTCAGAATCTTATTGATTGGTTTTTCGGCAAAACGTTTCTTAAACTCTCTGCCCATCTCAGTAAATAAATCAATGTCCATCTGATGATTCAGGAAACTGTCAACTTTGAGTACATTTCCTTCCTTCACAATCCCATCCTTTAAAATACGTTCCTCTAAAACATTCATCCCCAGTTTTCCTCCTATATTTATCTGAAGCATGAAGTTAATTATACTTGAAAAGAAACAAGTTCACAACACACTTTTTATGAAATTAATATAGAAAATAATTGCAATCTTCTATCTTATTGAGTTCAAGTGATTTTTTATTGCGTCTAATCTCTTAAGAATCAGACTTTTTAACTCCGTCGGCTGAATAGAAAAAATCGTTTTACCATAGGCTGTAAAATAATCAGCAATAAATTTTTCTTCTCCTTATGTCATAATAGTCGACGGCAGCGAAATAAAAATCGAAAACAATTCCTAGATGCTCAACAAAAAATAGCGCCGCTCGAAAGCTGCGCTATTTCCCTGATTATCCCTGTAAGCGGGTGATGGGAATCGAACCCACGTATCTAGCTTGGAAGGCTAGTGTTCTACCATTGAACTACACCCGCGTGTCTTTGACACAAACGTTATTTTATCACAAGAAAAAATAATTTGCAATACCCAAATTTATATTTTTTCTTGCCATTTTCCCCGGGATATTTTATATTGTAAGCATCATTATCTTTATTTATCAAAGGAGTGTATATTTATGAACCTTAATTTTAATCAAATTGCCATGTTTCAAAAATTCAAATCCAGCATGGACCGTTTCCGCAGGAATCATCCAAAATTTCCGCTGTTTGTGAAAGCGGTGTCTGAGAATGCCCTGATGGAAGGTACGATTATTGAAATTACTGTGACAACTCCTCAGGGGAAAAGCTACAGTTCAAATGTCAAGTTAAAGGAAGATGACATTGACTTGATAAAGACGCTGCAGCAGATGGAATTCCCAAAAGGGGATTAACCCTTAAGTTTTAAATATTCCCCGTCGACCTTTATTTCCTGCAGGACAAAATGATTCTTTTTATAGCTGAGCAGCCCCTCTTTCTGCATTTTAGACAGCTCACTGGAGAGTGCGCTTCTGTCCACAGACAGATAATCTGCAAGCTGCTGCCTGCTAAATGGAATATCTATTCTCTGCTTTCCCTGCTTTATGGCCTCCCATGACAGGTAAGAGAGCAATCTTTCCCTGATTGTTTTGGGCGTGATATGATTTATCTTCTGGGATAAATTCAGGTTCTTCATAGACATAACTTTCAGCAAATTGCGGGTAAGCCTGTCATGATGGCTGCAGCAGGACTCACAGGTCTGCACGACCTTTCCCACATCAAGAAACAGCACCGAAGATTCCATTGTTGTTATGGCATCCGACATCATAGGTTCATTTGGATTGCAGGCATATGTCTCAGCAAATACATCCCCCGGCAAAATATGGCCGATAATATTTGCATTCCCCCATATGTCAGTCCGAATAATATTGACGCCCCCCTTTAACAGCAGGCCCATCCGCTTTATAGTCTGTCCCATATGATAAATGGTATATTCCTTGGGAAATTTCTTTTCTTCTGCGCCCAGGCATTCCAGCATAGTTTTCGTCTCTTCTTCCGTGACACCCGCAAACAGCCCAGTTCCTGCGATAAATTTATAATCCATAAATCTTTTCTCCATTTTGTTGTAACGACAACATTTTTCACATTTTAAGTATAGTACAATTCAATCATGAAATCAAGGAAATCAACCGAACCACTCAGGAGGAATTATAATGATAAGAAGGATTATAGAAATTGACGAAGAGAAATGCAACGGCTGTGGATTGTGTGCGGACGCATGCCACGAAGATGCAATCGTGATGGTAAATGGAAAAGCAAAGTTGTTAAGAGATGACTATTGTGACGGACTCGGAAACTGCCTTCCAGCCTGTCCAACCGGTGCTATTGCCTTTATAGAGCGGGAAGCAGCCGAATTCGACGCCGAAGCTGTTGAAAAAAATCAGAAGGAAAAAGCAGCGCAGGCTCAGCACTCCGGCTGCCCGGGAACCCGTGCAATGGCATTAAACCGCACTGCCGCTGCCAGACCTGCGGCGCCTTCACCCTCAGAATCACAGCTCAGGCAATGGCCGGTGCAGATTAAGCTTGTGCCTGTTAATGCACCATACTTTGAGGATGCACAACTGCTCGTTGCCGCAGACTGCACTGCCTATGCTTACGCTAATTTTCATCAGGACTTCATGCAGGGCAAAATCACTATCGTGGGATGTCCAAAACTGGATGACGTTGACTACTCAGAGAAATTGGCTGAGATTATCAGACGAAATTCCATTAAAAATGTAACAGTCATCAGAATGGAAGTTCCCTGCTGCGGCGGACTGGAACAAGCTGTCAAAACTGCCCTTATAAACAGCGGAAAAATGATTCCATGGCAGGTTGTAACCATATCCACCCAGGGGGAAATCCTGTAAATTTTTTAAATTTTATCTGCCCAGTAGTCCACTGCGCTGTTAAGAAAATGTGCGCAGCCCTGCACTGTTTCATCATAATACTGAGCGAATCTGGGATCACTTTCATACATCTGTGCCATCGCCTTGTGAGCGTCAGGTGTGTATTGTTTCCAGGTCATGCACAGCCATTCTTTGTGGAGTTCGGTTATATTTCTGCCGAACTCTTCTTTTGGGTCTGCCCCTGTCTGCACAGCTTCTTCCAGAGATTTCTTTATGATTTCACCCACATACTGCAAATTCTGATAATACTCTTCAGACATGTTCAGCATTTCCTGGTTTACTGCCTCTACTTCCTCGGCTCCGTATTTTTCCCGGATTTCCTCACCGTACATTTCCTCATTTTTCTGTACCAAATCCTTTTTAAATGATTCAAATCTTTCTTCATTACTCATAGCTATCTCTCCTTTCATTGATGCAATCGTTTTCTTTACAGTAGTTATCATGCTGTCCACTTTTATTTTCTGCTGTTCCAGTTTCTCCAGATGCTCATGCAGAGCCGTTATAATGTCAAAATTATTTCCATGCAGAATTTCAGCAATCTGTTCCAGTTTCAGCCCTCTCTCCTTATAAAACAATATCTGCTGCAGCAGTTCCAGTTCTTTCTCACCATAATAGCGGTAACCAGATTCCCGCACAAGAGCAGGCTTTAACAGTCCGATTTTATCATAATACCGCAGAGCACGTGCACTGATACCCGCGATTTTTGATACCTCATTTATGCTATATTCCATATGCATTACCTCCTACTGTGATTTTACTATAACAGTTGACGTAACGTCAAAGTCAAGTACATCTTTACATTCTGTCTTCTTTTCTTTATAATACTACTTGGCAGTTATTAATTATTTTAGTATTGAAAAGTACAGGAGGTACGGTATGCCACAGAGAACCGACATTCACAAGGTATTGATTATCGGATCAGGCCCCATCATCATCGGGCAGGCCTGCGAGTTCGACTATTCAGGCACTCAGGCCTGTAAGGCGCTGAAAAAGTTAGGATATGAGATTGTCCTGGTTAATTCCAACCCCGCAACAATTATGACAGACCCGGAAACCGCCGATGTCACCTACATTGAGCCACTGAATGTAGAGAGACTGGAACAGATTATTGCAAAGGAGCGTCCTGATGCATTGCTCCCGAATCTTGGCGGACAATCCGGGCTGAATTTATGTTCAGAGCTTTCTTCCAAAGGAATTTTGGAAAAATATCAGGTTCAGGTTATCGGAGTTCAGGTTGATGCCATTGAGCGTGGGGAAGACCGAATCGAATTCAAAAAAGCTATGGATGCGCTTGGCATCGAAATGGCCCGCAGTGAGGTGGCATACTCCGTGGAAGAAGCGCTCTCCATCGCAGACGAGCTGGGATATCCTGTAGTTCTCCGCCCCGCATATACCATGGGCGGTGCAGGCGGCGGTCTTGTTTACAATAAGGAGGAGCTGAAAACCATATGCGCGCGGGGCCTCCAGGCAAGTCTTGTGGGCCAGGTTCTTGTAGAAGAGTCCATCCTCGGGTGGGAAGAGCTGGAGCTGGAGGTTGTCCGGGACAAAGACAATCATATGATAACCGTGTGTTTTATTGAAAATATTGACCCCCTGGGTGTACATACCGGAGATTCCTTCTGTGCTGCCCCAATGCTTACCATTTCCCAGGATTGTCAGAAACGCCTTCAGGAACAGGCATATAAAATCGTAGAGTCTGTTCAGGTTATCGGCGGCACCAATGTACAGTTTGCCCATGACCCGGTGACTGACCGAATCATTGTAATCGAAATTAATCCCAGAACTTCCCGTTCTTCTGCGCTTGCCTCTAAAGCGACAGGTTTCCCTATTGCCCTTGTTTCCGCCATGCTTGCCACAGGACTGACCTTAAAGGATATCCCCTGTGGAAAATATGGCACGTTAGATAAATATGTTCCCGACGCAGATTATGTTGTAATTAAATTTGCACGCTGGGCCTTTGAAAAATTTAAGGGGGTGGAGGATAAACTCGGCACTCAGATGCGCGCGGTAGGCGAGGTCATGAGTATCGGAAAGACCTATAAAGAGGCATTTCAGAAAGCCATACGAAGTCTGGAGACCGGATGTTACGGGCTGGGACATACAAAAGACTTTGACCAGAAAACAAAAGAAGAACTTCTCTCACTTTTGATTACTCCATCCAGCGACCGCCATTTCATAATGTATGAGGCACTGCGCAAAGGTGCCGCAGTGGAAGAAATTTATGAAATCACCAAGGTAAAAACTTATTTTATTGAACAGATGAAAGAACTGGTGGAGGAAGAAGAGGCTTTGACGAAGAAAAAGGAGAAGCTTCCTTCTGATGCGCTGCTTATATCAGCAAAAAAGAATGGTTTTTCCGACAAATATTTGAGCCAGATTCTTGACATACCGGAAAGCAACATCCGAAACCGCCGTATAGAAATAGGCATGGAGGAGCATTGGGAGGGCGTTCACGTGAGCGGTACTGAGGACAGTGCCTACTATTACTCTACCTACAACGGAAACGACAAAAATCAGATAAAAGAAGATAAACCTAAGATTATGATTCTTGGGGGCGGGCCAAACCGCATCGGGCAGGGAATTGAATTTGATTACTGCTGTGTCCACGCTTCCCTTGCATTAAAAGAGCTGGGCTTTGAGACAATCATTGTAAACTGCAACCCGGAAACTGTCTCCACAGATTATGACACCTCTGATAAACTGTATTTTGAGCCGCTGACTCTGGAAGACGTTCTGAGCATTTACAAGAAAGAAAAGCCACTCGGCGTCATTGCACAATTTGGCGGCCAGACCCCGCTGAATCTGGCGGCGGATTTGGAAGCAAACGGCGTTCATATACTGGGAACAGCCCCCTCCGTTATAGATTTAGCCGAAGACCGGGATTTGTTCCGGGATATGATGGAAAAATTAGAAATTCCAATGCCTGAGTCGGGAATGGCCGTCAATGCGAAGGAAGCGATTTCCATTGCACAGAAAATCGGCTACCCTGTTATGGTTCGCCCCTCCTACGTATTAGGCGGGCGCGGCATGGAAGTTGTTTATGATGACGAAAGCATGAAAAATTATATGGCGGCCGCTGTGGGGGTAACACCGGACCGTCCAATCCTCATAGACCGCTTCCTGAACCATGCGCTGGAATGCGAGGCCGATGCAATCAGTGACGGCACCCACGCATTTGTGCCCGCGGTTATGGAACACATTGAGCTGGCAGGCATACACTCCGGTGACTCTGCATGCATCATCCCTCCTGTACATATTTCTGAGGAAAACATAAGGACAATTAAAGAATATACCAGAAAAATCGCAGAGGAAATGCACGTGAAAGGGCTTATGAATATGCAGTATGCCATTGAGGACGGCAAAGTCTATGTGTTGGAAGCAAACCCGCGGGCCTCCAGGACCGTGCCCCTTGTGTCTAAGGTTTGCAACATCCGTATGGTGCCGCTGGCAACAGATATCATCACCTCAGAGATTACAGGAAGGCCCTCCCCGGTTCCGACTCTAAGAGAACGAAATATTCCATACTATGGTGTCAAAGAGTCTGTCTTCCCATTCAATATGTTCCCCGAGGTAGACCCGGTGCTGGGGCCAGAAATGCGCTCTACAGGGGAAGTTCTGGGACTTTCCGCCTCTTATGGGGAGGCTTTTTATAAAGCACAGGAGGCAACCCAGACAAAGCTTCCGCTGGGCGGAACTGTATTAATCTCTGTCAACAGAAAAGATAAACCGGAAGTGGCGGAGATTGCAAAGATTTTTGCTGAAGATGGGTTCAAAATCATAGCCACCGGAACCACCTGTGACCTGCTCGTTCAAAATGGCATCAGCGCGGAGAAAGTAAATAAACTATATGAGGGAAGACCCAATATACTAGATATGATTACCAACGGCAAAATTGATTTGATTGTAAACACCCCTGCCGGCAAAGAGAGCGTCCATGACGACAGCTACCTGAGAAAAGCAGCCATCAAGGGCAAGATTCCATATATAACAACTATGGCCGCCGCAAAAGCGACAGCCAGAGGAATCCATTATATAAAAGAACACGGTAACGGACAAGTGATATCCATTCAGGAAATGCACAGCAGAATTTCAGATTTAAAAGCATAACAGAAAACGAAAAATTGTCAGGGAATTGCCCTTTAAGGGGCGTCTATAATAAAGATTCCCAAATCTTTTTTCTGGGGCAGATAAAAAGGGAAGTCCTCCCGTCCGGTCTCCATTAAATGGGCCTTTAGACAGCGGTCTATTTCATGGTCAGACAGCGTGTCGTATTTCCCTTTTACAAAGTCCCTCGCATCATCTTTGGACACCAGAGGCTGTCCAAATTCAAACGCATCTTGTATTACTTCATAGGTGCAGCCTGCCCGATCCAGGAAATCTGAAATCTCCTGTACGGTCTCCCGTTTCTTGCTGTGCGCGCCCGGCCGTAATGACACATGACTGCTTGTGTGGACAACGCGAATCATACGCTTTTTGGCAAGCTTCCTGCATTCCATCATCAACTGAGGAGGGTAACCGAAGAAAGCCATCAGCACCACATCGAATTTGTCACGTATGTCGTGTACATCACAGCAGCGCACAGAAAGATTCGGCTGCTGAGTGGCATCATTCTCCAAAATGTCCAGTACAGTTTTATCCACATCCACGCAGGTGATGTGGGATGCCGCAGGTGCCAGCAGTAAATCCAGACGGCCCAACCCGCAGCCCAGGTCGCACACTGTATCCTCTTTTTGAATATAAGGTGCTATTTTTTCTGCCAGCCGTGTCTGAAAATCGCCGTAACTGCTGGCATCCAGATACCATTCAATACTTTTTTTGTTCCAGGTAAAAGCCACTTGCTCATCTCCTTATCATGGAATATAGTAAATAATGTTTGGAGGGATTACATTGAAATTATTTTTACAGGGGCCCAGGCAAATCGGCAAATCCACTATTCTGCGCGATGCCCTGCTGCCCCACGAATCACATGCCGCGGGACTGATGGTGCAGCGTCTTTTTGAAAACGGTGCCATGTGTGGTTTTCGCGCCTGTGTCGTAGATGGCACATTGCCCGCCCTGACGGGAGCCTATGAACAGGACCAAAGGGGTATTTTTCTTTACAACGGACATGCTTTTCCACATGTGCTGGAAGATGCTGTAGCAGAAGCCCTGACGCTGTGCAGGTCCCCACGCTGTACATTCATTATACTGGATGAAATCGGGGGAATGGAACTGCTTTCCACCGAGTTTATGCAGTATTTACAGGAGATACTTCTGTTGGAAAAGCCCTGCCTTGGTGTAATAAAATCCCGGGATAATCTTGCACACACTGCCTCCCGCTTAAAACTTGCAGACAAAATACTGCCTCTGCGCGATGCTTTGCAGCAGACACTGGAAGCCGACGGCAAAGTGCTCACCGTGACCGAGGAAAACCGCGCCGAAACACGCCAGATTGTAACTGCATTCATTAATGCATACCTTATTGAACGTTAGAAGTTCAATAAGTATACCTTCTTGAACATTAGTAGTTCAAGAAGTATAGCTTACCAGCCCTATGATTTTATTTCAACCCCCAGCCGCACAGATTCAATAACCTGTCAGGCTGGGTCTTTTTTTATTTACATCCCACAGCAGGTATCCATAGCACTCCTGAGTTTGCCGTCTCACAGTGCCGCCACGGCTTATCTGTTCCAGATAATGATAAATATGTTCTTCTGTTTCCTTACCCTCAGGGCTGTATAAATAGCCCCCTCCATTTTACACAAAAGGCAGAAGGCACGAAATATGCACCTTCTGCCGGTTATTGCCCAAATCTAACTTGCCCCAATTTACTGCTTCTCTGCTTTTAAAGTAGAATTAGCCAGAAGCCCATCTACCTCTGTGTCGCTGAGGTCATAACGGTAGAACAAGCTGTAGAAGTCTTTCACTTCCTGCCTGATGTCATAATCAAACAACTCAGGGTACAAAAGGTTGCCCAGCCAACGCACGCCAATGATGCGGTTTGACCCTGGCGGACGTCCAAGCCAGTTGTAGGGCTCAGCGGGAATCTGATAGTATTTCCCATTTTTAATGGCACTTAAGCCCGCCCAGGAGGCATCGTTGGCCGCCGTATCATAAATGCTGTTCTTTTCAAACATGATGACATCCGGGTCCCACGCCAGGAGCTGCTCCATAGAAATGGTGCCTCCGCCCTGCTGTACTTGAGCACTGTCCGCATCCACCACAATATCGGCACCCACCAGTTCATAAATCTGAGAGTGGATGGTATGTGAAAGAATCGTGGACAGTCCGTCTTCACCCTGACCGTAGTAAATGCGTACACGGTCCCCGGCAGGGATGGTTGCAGCTTTCTCCTTGGCATCTTCCAGAACCGTCTCACAGTAAGCGCCCAGCTCCTCGCCCCGCTTCTCTTCTCCCAGCAGCTTGCCCATGGTGCGGTAAGCTTCGGCATTCTGCTCCAGGTTTCCATCAATCAAAATAACCGGAATACCAATCTGCTCCTGCAGAGCATCAAGGTCCGCCTTGTACTCTTCGTCCCATTCACCCACATCAATGATAACCTGAGGATTGCTGGTCATAAGCGCCTCGCGGTTAAAGCCTTCTGTGTTGTCATAAAACTTTCCATACTCTGGAAGCACCAGATATTTCTTATCCATATACTTTGCAGCATTTTCAGATGGCACGCTAGACCAGCCTACAATAACCTCAGGCTTGACAGCGTAGACCATAATGTTGGCCAGAGGTCCGCCGCATGCAACCCTTGTGATATTGCGGGGCAGTTCTACCTCACGTCCCGTGGAATCAGTGAATGTGTAGGTTTCATTTTCCGCTGCCTTCGATTCCGTACTCTCTGTGGTCTCTGATTTTGGCTTGGCGGAAGACGGCGTCTCTTTGTTGCATGCGGTCAGTGTAAATGCACATATCATAACCAGACACAACGCAAAACTTGTCAGTTTCATCCATTTCTTTCTCATAGTCACTCTCCTTTTCTTTTTTATATTGTCATCGGCACGCAAACCTTCACCTGCCGCTGATCACGCCTCAAAATGACATCCGATATCTGAATTTCAATGCCATACAGAGTATTCAGGCTTTCCTCTGTCAAAATAGCTTCCGGAGTTCCCATAGCAAAATAGCTGTTGTGCCCCACCGCCAGCACCTTGTCCGCACACAAAAAAGCGTGGCCCGGCACATGGGTAATCATTACAATGGTGTAGCCCAGGCTTGCCAGCTTTTTCACCTGACCAAGCACTCTGGTTTCGTTGCCGTAGTCCAGATGTGCGGTAGGTTCATCCATCACCAGCAGGTTGGTATCCTGAGCCAAAGCTCTGGCAATCATCACCATCTGGCGCTCGCCGCCGCTCACCTCGGTATAATCCCGCTCTGCAAGATGCTCAATACCCATCAGTGCCAGCTTTTCATCCGCAAAATCAAAGTCCGCTCTGCCGGGGGATGAAAGCTCATGCATGTTGGGATTGCGCCCCATGGCCACCACATCCCGCACAGAATAGGGAAAAGGCGGGATATGTCCCTGAGGCACATAGGCCACCGTGCGGGCAAACTCTTTGGCAGAATATTTGTGATAGTCTTTTCCGGCCACCGCGATGGTACCGCCCAGAGGTTTGAGCAGCCCCAGAATTGTTTTGAACAATGTCGTTTTCCCGATGCCGTTGGGGCCAATCAGGCAGACCACCTCTCCTTTGTTCACCTCAAATGACAGGGGCCCGATAATTGGCTTGTCCGGGTGATAGCCACAGACCAGATTTTCCACAGAAATCATACAATATCCCCTTTCATTACACGAATCCTTTTTTTGAACGCGCCAGAAGGAAAAAGAAGAACGGTGCACCGATGATAGCGGTGATGATACTGAGCGGAATTTCCACAGTATGAAGCATACGTGCCACGGTATCCACCATCAGCATGAACGCACTTCCCACCAGCATGGCGGCGGGCAGCAGTTTCCTATAATTAGAACCCACAATCATCCTCGCAAAATGAGGTACTACCAGCCCAATCCATCCAATATTTCCAGAAACACTGACTGAAAGAGAAGTCAATAAAGTAGCACAGGCAATGATGAGCCAGCGGTACAAAATCACATTGACCCCTAACATGCGGGCCTCGTCATCTCCCAGAGACAGAATGTTTACCTTCCAGCGCACCAGTATCAAAATGACACAGGCGGGCAGAAACAGCCAAAAAACCTTCAAGTCCTTAAGAGTGGTGGATGACAGACTTCCCATAAGCCAGAAAGTAATTGCAGGCAGCTTTGTCTCGGTGTCAGCCACAAATTTGGTAAAGGAAACAAAAGCGTTAAACAAACTGGAAACCAGCATGCCGCACAAAATAAGGTTGACAACGGAGGTCGCACGCCTTGAGACAATTTTGTCCATCGCCGCCACCAGTATTACAGCGATAATGCCTCCGAGAAAAGAGGAAAGCTGAATGCCTGAGGCGCTGGCCCCAAGCAGAATTGATAAGGCTGCGCCAAAAGAAGCTCCGCTGGTAGCGCCCAACAAATCGGGAGACACCACTGGGTTTTTGAACAGACCTTGATACACCGCTCCGGACATGGATAAAGCGGCGCCTACAATCATTGCCAAAATGCTGCGGGGCAGCCGCACCCGCACAAGCGCCAACTGCCCTGTGCTCATCTCAGTGCCGGAAAACTGCGCTCTCAATGCATCAAATAAGGCATCTATGCTGACCGGATAACGCCCGATTGCCAGCGAAATAATAAAAACAACAATGGGCAGCGATATGAGAAATATAGGCTGCCAGGAAACTCTTCTTTTTTTACTGTTCAAATAAATCTCTTCCTTTTTTCGATATGTTTTTGAAAATAACTTGGTTTTATGTTATCATTATATATAAGACTGTGCGGCCTGTCAAGATGATGCAAATTACTGCGCGGTATAAAACTAACGTATATGAAGGGAGCTGATAGCCACAATGCAGGAAACATTACAGGAAAAAACTTTGATTCCAAAGCGTGATGAAATGGTATCCATCATACAAAAAACACTAAAACCGGTCAGAAGAACTGAGAGTATCCCCTTTTACTCTGCCAGTGGACGAGTGTGCGCCGAGGATGTTTTCAGTTCCAACATACTTCCAAACTACCTCTCCAGCCGATTTGACGGCATCACCGTTCGATATGCAGATTTTGAAAACGGCCCGCCGGATACTTCCCGCTGGACTCCGGGTGAAGAGTATGCATATGGCAATACAGGAATTGCCATGCCTGATGGGTATGACACTTTAATCGCCATTGAAGACGTGACCATTCGTGCCATAGGCATAGAAATCCATAAACAGCCGGAATACCGCGGCCAGATGGTAAACCCGGTGGGCGAGAATATGCAAAAAGGGGAGCGTCTGATTGCCAAAGGTACCGTGGTGACCCCCGCTCACGTCGGTCTTTTTGCCGCAGGCGGCATTTTACAGGTGAACGTGTATGCCAGGCCCCGCATAGGCATTATTCCCACGGGCAATGAGCTGGTGCCGCCGACCCCATCCGTACCATTGAGAAAAAATGTAGATTCCAACAGCTACATGATAGCGGCCTATCTGTCCGATTGGGGTGCAGAGCCCACAAGCTATCCCATTGCGCCTGATGATCCCCCTGCTATCGCTGCGGCTGTCCAAAAAGCGCTGGCAGAAAATGATGCCGCCATTATTATCGCCGGTTCATCTCTGGGCACCAAGGACTACACAATCCGTGTAATGCATAAGCTGGGTGACGTGGTTGTGCCTGAACTGGCTCACGGCCCGGGGCGCAAAAGCAGCCTTTCAGTCATCGGCGGGAAACCGGTTCTTGGAATAGCCGGACCTCCCCTTGGGGCGCAAATCACCTGTGACCTTTATCTTTCTCCCTTTGTCTCTGCCCTGCGGGGGCTTCCCCATGTGAAGATGCAGACATTGGAGGTCATCTGTGATGATGCTTTTATTTCTCATGGGGTAGACTTTTGTGAGCGTGTGCATATATACAGGGCACCGGACGGATACCACGCCCGCGCCTCTTTTTCCCCAAAAACTACCCGTGCCCAGATGCAGGCCCTGTCCCAGGGCAACTTCTACCGGGCGGCGGGAACACAATGTGAGCCAGGGGAACGCACCACCGTGGAGCTTCTGTGCCCTGTGGAATACCTGCCGGACCACGACGAGATGAATGAAATTTTAGGAAAGGATGTGCAGCCTTATGAATAATCCATGGCAGCTATATGACGAACTGATTGCAGGGATACCTGATAAGCTCACCGTGAAATACTATCAGGGCGGCTACAACTGGAGCCGGGTAATCTCCAGTGAGGACAGTGTGGGCCTTGCTATGACGATTCCCACGGTTACAAGACCTGCCATCTCCCGGGAAGCAAGTCTGATTGGAAAGCCTTTGCGGGAGACAGCGCAGCTTGTAAAAAGCTGGAATCTTGTGGAGGCAGCTATCGGTCTTGCCGCTATCAACAGTTGGTACAACCAGCCGGAACGCGCTGCGAGATGCGGATTTGTACATCCTGAAGTGACGGACGATGTGCGGGAAGCCTTTGATGTATATTTTGAGGAATGCAAAGGTAAAAATGTGACAGTCATTGGCCACTTTCCTTTCATTGAAAAGCGGCTTTCAGGACATTGTCAGCTTTCTATTTTAGAGCGGAACCCTGACTACGGGGATTATCCTGACTCGGCCTGTGAATACCTGCTGCCACAGCAGGACTATGTGTTTATCACAGCCTGCACCTTTGTAAACAAAACCCTGCCCCGGCTGCTGGAGGCTCTCCAAAAACGCCCGTGTGGTGATTGTCGGCCCCAGCACACCGCTGGCTCCCCTCTTGTTTGAGCGCGGGGTGTATGGCTTGTCCGGCTTTGTCTCATCCGACCTTGAAAAGTTGGAGAACGCTCTGCGGGGTGCGAGCAATATGACATTGTTTGACGCGGGGCTAATGGTAGACCAGATGCGGCTGCCACGTTAATTACTGTTGTCGGAAAATAAAAGCAACCCCTGTGATTTATCAGTTCATTAAAAACCTGACTATCACAGGGGTATTTCTATATGTGTCTTATGGCAGTATGTATCCCGCACTCAGATATATCTGATACCACTCTTCTCTTGTGAGAACAATATCACATCCCAGCGCTATTTCATGTAACCGGGTCAGATTTGTTGTTCCGGCAATCATCTGAACATGTGCCGGATGCCTCAACATCCATGCAGCAGCTATTGTAACCGGAGTCACATCATAGCGCTCCGCCAATTCCTCCAGCTGCTGGTTTAATTCCGGATACTTACTACTTCCAATAAATACCCCGTCAAAAAATCCATACTGGAAGGGTGACCATGCCTGAATTGTCATATCTTTCAAACGACAGTAATCCAAAACACTTCCATCCCTGTCCACCGCGCCGTCAGTCAGCATATTGACCTCCAGACCATTTGCTATCATATTGGCAAAAGGAATACTGAGCTGAAGCTGATTGGTCACAAGATCCTGTTTCACATACTTTTTCAACAATTCTATCTGCATGGGTTTGTGGTTGGATACACCAAAATTTCTCACCTTGCCTGACGCATTGAGTAAGTCAAAAGCCTCCGCCACTTCCTCCGGCTCAACCAGCGCATCCGGGCGATGCAAGAGAAGGACATCTAAATATTCTGTGTCCAGCCTTTTCAGACTATTCTCAACAGATCTTATGATGTGCTCCTTCGAGAAATCAAACATCACTCCGGGAACAATTCCGCATTTGGACTGCAAAATGATATCCTCGCGCCTGAATTCAGTCCGGGCAAATGCCTCGGCAAAAACAGACTCACATTTTCCGCCTCCGTATATATCTGCATGCTCAAAGAAGTTTATTCCCAGCTCCATGCACTTATTAATGTAGCTCTCCAGACTTTCTTCATCCAGGGCATCTATCCTCATACATCCTGCTGCAATTACGGGAACCTCAAGGCCGCTTGTCCCCAATGACATTCTCTTCATCTTTCGTATCCTCCTGTACAATATTTTCAAATCTTTCTCTCTGCTTATATAAGCCCCTCTATCTGGGAAACGCTTAACTGTGTCTTTTGAGCCGCCTGCTCCACTGTCATTCCCATATTCAGGAACCTTCTGGCTACATACTCCATAGATTCCCCGATTTCAATGATATGTTTATCGGGGTCGTAGATGCGGATAACCCTCTGTCCCCAGTCATGCTCCTTACATTTGTTCAGATATTCAATCGGAAAGCTGCTTTTTTCTAATCTCTCAAGGAACCAGTCAATATCATTTTCTTCAAAATAAAGCTCGGCATCATTGCCGCCCAAAACCGTCTGCTTTTCTATAAACGTTTCCCACAGCTTTCTCTCCTGCAAAGCCAGCCCTTCTGTGAGAACCACATTTTCTCCGAAATCAGCCGTCACTTCCAGGCCAAACAGCTCCTTGTAGAAAGCCTTTGATTTCTCTATGTCATTTACGATAAATAATATATTTTTAAGTCTCATCATCTCCTCCTGCTCATATAAAATTCTCTAAGATATGGTATCTAATCTGTCTTTATCCGTATTCTACCACGAATGCAAAAATCTTTCCTCTATTTTATCCTATTTTTTCACAAAACGCAAAAAAGCGTGTGTAAGGGACACTAAAAATACAGTATCCCCGCCACACGTTATGTCTTAAGCCAAAGAACTATGAATATTTCTTTTCAAGTTCATCCAGCACTCCCAGCTGATATTCTCTCTGAGCAATATTCGCGGAGTCTTTCTCAAATTTTTCACTTTGTTCTTCCACCCACTGCGCTGATTTCTCAGACAGGCTTCTCTCTCCAAAGGTAAAGACTACCTCATTTTCTTTCTGGATATGTCTGCGCAAAAGATGCTCATAGCTTCCCGCTGCCACCAAAATATCTAATTTATTTTCGTCCGCAGGGTCTTCTCTGTAAGCGTCAAGAGCGGCATCCAAATCAGATACATATAAGCGCCCCATATCATGCTCAACAAGCATTCCATTTCTTACCAGCTTTTCTGCCGCACCGCCCAAATCTTCTACCATTACCTTAAACAAATACTCTTCTTCTTTTCCATGATGTGTTTTATCTGCATATTTGCGGATAAAATCTACCATCTTTTTAAAATCATCTACATCTATTTCTCCGCCCTGCAGTGCTTTTAATGATGCTTTGTGGATTACATCCAGCATCCGCAGGATATTATCATGTTCTTGCACAAGGATTTTTACACTGTTCATCTTGCTTCCTTTCTCAGAGAATACTCTGCCGATTCGCTGTGGCTGTAGGAAATGCTGCTGTTTTCAAGCACTCCCTCCACCCAGGAATCTCTTAAACGATAGTAAGTATCTGCTCCAATATCTGAATTTGTCCAATATCTTGCGTGAGGACAGCTTTTCACCTGCCACTGCACCAAATCTTCATCCTGCTCCAGCACGGCAAAGGGAAAGTCACAGGGCATGCCATCCAAAAGGATATCATGTATTGCCGCATAAGTTTCCTCCGCGTTCAAATCTGACGGCAGGGCGTATTTGCGTCCTAATTCTTTCATCACTTCTTCAAGCTCACCGATTCGCTGGGAATCTTCTTCCAATATTCCGCACACCACCTCGGCAAAACGGTTTTCGCTGTTTCCCACCGCCTGGCTCAGCCATCCATGGATATTGCTCTGGTCAATAATATTTTCAAGAGGCTCCTTTGAAGCTGCGGGAGCCTCACTGTCCACTTTTGCCTGCAAGCCGTCTGCCCAGCCATTTTTTGCCGCCAGGTCCAGCAAAGCTTTTGACATGCTGTCCTGATACAAAATCCGCTGGTACATCTTTACATGAATCGGTCCTAAAAATGCGCTCATACAGTTGCCCCCAGTCTGGAATTTAATTTTGCAGCCATATCATCTGCATTTACTCCATGTACCATACAGGCGTCCTCCAGGGACTCCATCTGGGAAGAAGGACAGCCAAGGCAATGCATCCCCATCTCCATCAAAACAGGGGCTAATGTGCCGTCTAATCTTAAAATATCTCCGATTAACATATCTTTTGTGATTACAGTTTTTTCACTCATAGTTTTTCTCCTTTTCTATAAAAATTGATAGTAAGCCGCAGACATCCATTTTACTGGGTATCTGCCCACTCGGTAAGTTTTTGAATCAAATCTTCCACAGCAAGGCCTCCCCGCTGAGCCACCATTTCTAATGTGGCTATATTGGACATGGCTTTGAATGCGATGGGATTTTGCAGTTTCTTATATTTTGTTGAAATCTCAGGAAGGTAAGACCGGATTTTGGGGTACTTCTTTACAACTTCTCCAATCACAGTGTCCGGTGTAAAACCGTAAGGATTTTCTTTTATGGCTTTTGGCTCTTCTTTCGCGCCGCTTTTGACCTTTTCTCCGTGATTTTCCCAGGTTAACAGCCTCTGGCTGCCCTCCAGGCTTCTAATGTGGGTGGCATCCTGCATCATTTCCAGAACACCCCGGAACTTTCCATTATCATCTCTCACGGCTGTGTAAAGAATGTAAACGAATTTTCCGCCCATCTCCAGCCAAAATTCCGCAGAATCTTCCCGGCCGGCCCGAAACTCTTCTATAATCTTCTCTACATTGTGAACGCTCTCCCTGGGGTGACAGTTCTTTACATCCCGTCCAATTACGCCGGGGCTTCTTGGAAATACACGGTGTTTTGTGTCACTGTAAAACCGAACCAGCTCATTTTCATCCACATAGGACAGGTCTATGGGCAAATGACGGAAAATCAGATTTATCTGCTCCAGTGTCAGCTTACCCTGTCTGACATCCAGCTCCTCCGCCTGTCCGCCTATGCCATGCTTTTTCAATAATTCCTGGAGTTCCGCTCCAAAAGAGGAATCTTCTATTCCATTCAATTGTTTATTTGAATGAGCAGAAACAGGCGCTCCCGGCGGTGTATCAATGAGACAATATCCAATCTCATCATCCCCTGCCCTCATCTTCAGAAACTCTTCATCTGAAATCATTTCCATTGCTGACGGAAATAATACAATGTCTTCTTTTTCAAGCAATTCTTCTATGGCGGGAACAAACTCTCTGTATTGCTGCAAAAAATTTTCCTCATCGGCATTTTCCAGCGCCTGGGCTGCTCTGCGCAGTGAATTAATCACTTTATCATCCAATGTCCACATAATCTTGCTTGGCCTGTCGAATCCCGCTTTTTCAAATGCCGGATATAACTGGTTCTGCTTGCGTGAAAGATGGACATCATACTGCTTTAAATCTTCCATGACCTCAGCCCACTGATTCAATATGAATTTCCCTTTAGAAAGTTCTTCTGCTTTCTTCAATATCAGCTTCACAACTTCATTTTCACGCTGATATGTGCGAATCGGATGCCAGTCTTCCAACTCCAAATCAGGAGCCTGCAAAACGTTTTTAAATATAATCAAAAAAGACTCAATATTGTTGTAAACTGTGTCGTCATCAATATTCCGGTTTGTTAATTCCTGCTCTGCCAATGCCAAATCTTCCACAGGCACCTTCTGAAATTCACTTTCAACCGTTTTCTTCGCCTCTTCCAACTGCATTTTTCCTGTAACAAAAGCCTCTAAAATGTCTGCCAGCCTGGAAATCTTGCTGCTATTTGTTGACATATGATTATCACCTCCAAAATAATATTGTTTCCCTTATCCTGTATTATTACTTCAAGTTTTATTATATTCTGCGATAATTCAGCCACAGGCCAGATTGTATCCTATATGTCTGAACTATAATTGAATTTTACCTTCTATAAATAAGGTTGTATGTTGCATTTGCAACATATGCGCGATATAATTTAAATAACATAAGCAGTTCAGCCACATATTAAGAAGTTTAAATATATCAGCAAACCCAAAGATGACGGTCCAATTCTTACAAGATTGAGGTGAATATCATGAAAATAAATGCAAAGTTTTTACAAACCGTACCTTTATTTCAGGGAATCAAAGAAGATGAGTTTGTACATCTTCTTGATTGTATTGGAGCAAAGGAAAAATCCTATGCCAAAAATGAATTTATTTTTCTCAGCGGGGACGTCCCCACCACGATTGGCATTATTCTGGACGGAAGAGTGCAAATTATCAAAGAGGATTTCTTCGGCAACCGCACCATATTAAACAGCCTCGGTCCTGGCTCCGCTTTCGGAGAATCCTTCATAGGAGGCGGTAATTTCCCTCTCACTGTATCTGTACAGGCTGTGGAGAACAGTACGGTTCTATTTTGCCCCTTTGACCTTATCATGCACATTTGTCCACATGCATGCGAATTTCATAATACCCTTATCCGAAATATGGTTGTCATGATTTCCCGGCAAAATATGAAGCTGCTGGAGCAACTAGAAGTAACCACAAAGCACTCACTGCGGGAAAAAATTCTAACCTACCTGAATCAACTGGCACAGGAACAGAATTCTACAACAGTAACTTCCCATCTGGGCAGAGTCGACCTCGCAGATTTCCTTGGGGTTGACCGCAGTTCACTGACCCGCGAACTAAATCGGATGGAAGAAGAAGGGCTGATAGCATTTAAGAGAAATACATATGCCCTGAAAAATATTGCAAATGCTTTTTAAAAACAGGATATTTCTAGAAGTCCGTTAAAGAAAGCAGATTTCCGCTGCGCAGTTTGTGCCGCGCGCCTTGAATAACGGCATCCATTTTCTCAAGTTCTTCCAACAATTCCTTTTCTTCTTCATTGGTGGTGATTACTTTGCTGATACCACCGTTTTTGATGACAATACGTTTATCGGCAATCAGGGCCAACAGCGGGTCGTGGGTCGCCATCAATACGATTTTGTCCTCAGATACCAAAAGCTCCAACGCCTTTTTCCTGTCAATACCTGCATTTTCAATCTCATCAATCAATACGATAGGTGAAGAGCTTAAAATCGCGGTATCTGCAATCATCAGAGCGCGTGACTGACCGCCGGAAAGGCTGGTCACAGGGGTGTCCATGCTGAATTTTTCACCTGCCAGATTGTTAGCTTCTTCAATAATGCGGGCAATCACTGTATCCGGGTCCTCACACAGGCGGCTTTGAGCGTGAAGCTGCAAGAACTCCTGTGCTGTCAGGTCCATGACGAAGTTCATGTTCTGGGACAGTTGGGCAACCAGATTATTATTGGAAGAAAATCTCCACTTGTTATCGGGAACTTCCTCGTTGATTAAAATACTGCGCCCTGTGGGAGTGTCGGCCTGTGCCGCCCACTCAATGTCCGCCAGCAGACGGCTTTTTCCAGAGCCGGTCGGGCCGACTATGGAAACAATTTCAGACGCATGAACTGTCAGTTTTTCAAAGCCTTCCGCCGTTCCCGATTTGTCATGTCCGGGCAAGATAGTCAGTGAACGCACCTGATTGGATGCTCCCAGCCCTAAAAACTCCTGCATCTGGTTTATAAATACTACAAGGTCAGACAACAGTTTTTCTTTGTCTATGGCCTGGTCCTCCAGTTCATCCAAGGTAAAATGTTCTAAAAATTCCGGGAAGGTTAATTCCTCATAGCCGGAGACATCCAGCTTGTTCTGCTCAAAATAAGATGCCGCATAAGGATGCTCTTCCAGCAAGCGAGCTATACTCAAATCCATCATTTGTCATCCACCCCCAAATCCATTTTTTTGATATTGCCCATCTGGAAATCCTCGCCGATGCGTGTTTCGCCCAGGCAGTAAGAACAGAGCGCCGCCGGCATAGGAAAGCGAAGCTGCATTCCCTGTACCGAATCCACCTTCTGATCCTCGTCATAAAGCAGAGTTCCCAGTTCATACGCACCCTGTCCTGTCAGGCCATTTACGTGCATGGTAATAGCGTTGGGATTGACTGAGCTGACGCGGGATGCGAATACTTCGCGCTCTGCCTGGGACACAATATCACCCTTGGTGATAACCACAAGGTCAGCAGATTTCAGCATGGGGCCAATCTTTTTGGGAGTATTGATTCCTGAAAGATTGTCGATGACACACACTCCCTTAATCTTTTTGATATAGGGTGAGCAGCGGTTGCACAATCCGGCAGATTCACTGATAAGCAAATCCAGTCCAGCCTGATTCCCCCACTTGACAATCTCTTCTATATTGGAAGCAAAAAAGTGGTCAGGGCACAGTGCACCTGAAAGTCCTTTTTTTACTGGAACGCCGGCCTTTTCATAGGCAATGTCATCGTCAGTATACAGGCAGTCAAATTTGACAACACCCACTTTAATGCCCCGGTTCTGAAATGAGGCAATGGTTTTTAAAATGACCGATGTCTTGCCTGATGACGGAGGTCCGGAAAAAATTGTTAAATTCATAATTACTCCTTCCCGCAGGCATCGTAGAACAGCTGCTCTGTTGTTTTGATCAGCTGACCGATATCATGCTTGTGAATGAAATCCCAGCCCAGCCACATAAAGTTCTGGTCGGGGTCAAGACCGTTGTCTACCAGCGGATTGGTAGAAGGGAATTTACCGCCGGAAGTGAAAATTTCTCCCACTTCTTTTGAGAACAGGAAATCTACAAAAGGTTTTACCTTATCTTTTGATTTCGCCTTCGCCAGCAGAAAGACAGGGCTGACAATTGCACCGTCCTTGGGCCATACAGGAACCAGCGGGCTCTTGGCATCAATCATGCGTGTAAAGAAATAAGGACTGATGGTCACAGCAGGAACAGCGTCCTCTCCTTTTTTAACATGTGATTTTACCATCTGAGCGGGATGCATGCTGCGCAGCATGGCACGTCCCAGCTTCGTAACGCCCTCCTCCCCGTAATAGCAGTAAATGTGCAGCAGCAAAGCGTTAAACATATCCAAATCGCGGGTAGGCAGTGAAACACTGTTTTCAAATTCCGGGCTGAATAAATCTGACCAGCTTTCAGGGAAAGGGCGGTCACCCAGCACAGCTTTGTTTACCATAAATACGGCTGGAACTGCGCCAATGACAGCGTACTGTCCACGAGGGTCTTTCATGTTCAGTTTTTCATTTTCAAAGTCCGGGTTCAAATGCTCTACACCAGAAATTTCCTCAAATACGCCGGCATCACGGTACTGACCCATCAGATTCTGGTCAAAAAACAAATCAAAGCCTGCCGACAGATACAGGTCAGAGAGTAAATCTGGATTTCCGTTGCTTTCCAGCACACGCTCTTTGATATGGTCAAGCCCCATACTTGCAGCCTGCAGATTATAATCCACCTCATAACCCAGACTGTCTTTTTTCTCATTATACCAAGCTTCAAACTTCTCCACTAAAGGAATGCGGATTGGGCAGGGCAGAACACCGTCAATACGGATATCAGCTCCTGTTTCTTTTTTCATCTCGGCAAGCCCTGTTGAAACACTGTATTGACTTTGCTCGATTGCGTCTTCCATTTTCTTCACAAAGAGCTCTACATTGATTTTTTTGCTGCGCAGAGCCATTTCCAAAGAAATGGTTTTTCCCATAGACTCTCTCATAGCGTCATTTTTCAGCATTTCAAAGCCGTTAGCTGCCAAAAGAGAAATCATCTCGGGGTATTTTTCTGTAATATCATAGAGGGTATCCGTTATATTAAAATAGTTTGCCATTTAAACCTTCCTTTCAGGTGCTTACTGTTTTTGTTTCTCCAATTTCTACATTTAAAATATATCATGGCCGGAATATGCTTTGAGTTGTAATTACAACATTTTAAAATGTTCTACAAATTTTATATTTTAGCAGTTCTGCGGCCAGGTTTTTAGTTAGATATTACTAACTCGTTTTGTGGTATTATATCCACATTGTATTCAAAAAACAAGTGGAAACAATAAAATGGCACTGGTGAGATAAGTCACCCGTGCCATTTTTGTTAAGAAAATATTATTTTCCAATCATTTCTTCCGCTAATTTTTTTATCTCCGCAGCGCGTTTGCTCATATCTGAAGAGTCATTCACATCCGCCTCGCACAGACTTTGTGTGGGGGAAACGTCGCACAATCCATAAGTCTTTAACTGACTAAATTCAGCACAGGAATACCCTGCTCCTTCATTTCCAATTCCGGTACTTTTGTACCCGCCGAAAGGCTGGTCATTATGCCTCAGGGCGCTGGAACCATTGACATAGACAGCGGATGCCTTGATATTTTCTGTAAAATAAAATGCCTTTTTTAAGTCTTTGGTGATGACAGACGCACTCAGCCCATACTTCGTCTGATTTGCAATCTCAATGGCTTCCTCGTCTGTATCAAAAGTGAGAATAGGAATAACCGGTCCGAAAATTTCAAGGTCTTTTGCGATATCCATATCTCTGGTTACATCATCCAGAACGGTCACATCCACCACACAGCCCCTGCGCCCGCCTCCGCAGATAATCTTTGCGCCCTGCTCTACGGTATGCTGAATCTGCTGCTCCACTGTTTTGGCCGCTTTTTCAGAAACCAGCCGGGTCAGTTGTACATCCGGGTCAGTCACACTGCCTTGTTTCAGTCCCCCGATAAAGGTAATCAGACATTTTACAAAGATATCTTTCACACTCTTATGAACGATAACTCGTTTGGGTGCGGCGCAGACCTGCCCGTTGTTTTCCAGAATACGTCCCCAGGCAAGTGCCTCAACTGCTGTGACAACCAGCTCCGGGTCGCGGGCCGCTTCCTCTGTAATGATAAATGGGTCATTGCCCCCAAGCTCCAACACAACTTTTTTAATGGTGGGAGCCGCGGCTCTCATCATTTCTGTTCCGGCCTGGTTTCCGCCGGTCATGGCGATACACGCCACCTTTTTATTCATCAGAAGATTTTCTGTACAGTCATCTCTGCCGGAAGTCATAAAATGGAGCACCTCTTTCGGGATTCCGGCTTCATGGGCGAGGTCAATCACCATTTTTACACAGCATGGTGCGTTGGATGACGCCTTGCAGATAAATGCATTTCCCATCAGCAGGGCGGGAACCATTTTTTGAATTGTCAAATCTACAGGATAGTTAAAAGGGATAATTCCCGCTATGACACCGAGTGCTTCCCGTCTCACAAAAATAAGGTGATTTTCATACCCTGCGCTGTTGTCACACAGCACCTGCCCATACAGATGTTTTCCCACCTCAATGTTGGCCCTTCCCACTTCGGCGGCATTGATGATTTCCTCTTTTGCCTGGGAAATATGTTTTCCCATTTCATTTGCCATGACAGCGGCAACTTCATCGCTGTGCTCCTCCATGAGGGCGCAGAATTTATATAAAATCTGACCTCTCTCAAAAAGAGGCACCTTCTCCCATCTGGGCTGTGATGCAAAAGCTGTATCAACCATATCAGCAATCTCTTTTCCGTCGTAACAGGGAACTTTTCCCACCACATTGCCGGTTGATTCATCAAATACTTCTATCATGTTCATCGCTCTTTCCTCCTGACATAATCTGAGACCGCTTTCATTCAGCTTCTTCTCCATAAGCACTCTTTCAAAGCCGCCATATTTTATTAATCTGGCGGCCTCGTGATACCCCATTTTCAAAAAATTATGATAACTGTAATAATTATCCGAATCCACTGTGCCCAGCAGTATGGTTTTTCCTGCCTTCCTGCACAGCTCTTCCATCTTTTCTTCCATAATATTCTGAAGCCCGTTTCCCCTGTAATCCGGGTGGACAAATGTATCAGAATAATCCGCACATTTTAACTGCATTTCTTTGCTGTCATACCGGTCATGACTATAATCCGTGTTCTTTAAAAGACACTGCAAAGAGGCGATGATCTGACCGTCCACGGTACAGACCAGAGCGAATCCATCCTTCAATGCATTCTCAAAGTCTTCTCGGGTGGACGGTGCAAACCATCGCTTATTATTTATCTCATTCCACACCAATTCCCGCAGGGCCATTGTTTCTTCCATGTTATCTTCTGTCATATAACTTAAGAAACCTGACCTCCGCAATTTCTTCAACCAAATCTTTTCATCCATATATCTGTGCCCGCCCCAACTTTTATATCTTATTGAACATTAGTAGTTCAATAAATATAGCTTTCGATATATTACATAGATGTGTATTCCATTTTTATAGTTTTCGGTATGCCCTGTGAGCTTTTTTTATCTCCAGCAGACATTCCTCATCCGCCGCAAGCTGGTAGGCCAGCCCGGCAAGAATCTGTGCTCCATCGCTTAATGCTCTTTTTACAGCAGGTGTGTGCAGAAGTGCTTCAAATCTCCGGTCATGCACTGCACAGTTTTCATCATTTCCAGTGATGTCCAGAAGAGGGTGGAAAACCGGAATCTTCAGATTGACATTTCCAATATCTGAAGACCCTCCTGGTCCGGGAGAAGGTTTTGGCTCTCTTCCGACATGCTGGAATAATTCCTGCATAAACGCATCCATCTGGTTATTCCAGTAGAGTTCTCCGTAATCCGGGTATCTCTGCTCCCACTCTACCGTAGTCCCCGTGGCCATGGCTGCACCTAAAGCACAGGTCTCTGAAATTTTATTTAACTTCCTCAGATTCTCCAAAGTGGCCGCTCTGTAATAATAATCCAGGCTCACTTCCTCGGGAACAATATTGGGAAGCTCACCGCCTTTGGTCACAATTCCATGAAACTGACAGTCTTTGGTAATGTGCTGTCTCCACATATCCATCGCATCCATGTAAAGCCGGGCGGCATTCAATGCGTTTATCCCTTTTTCAGGAAAAGCAGATGCGTGGGCCGCCCTTCCGTGAAACGTGAAATACCGGTCATTGGATGCCAGGATTTCAAAATTTGTTCCGTCCCTGTTATATAAATGCACCATGGCCGCATACTCGTATATATCAAAGCCGCCATTCTCAGTCATATAACACTTTCCTCCCATAACTTCTTCGCCGGGAGTTCCGATGATATCAATTCTTACAGGTAATTCCGGGTAAGCCTCCCTCAAAGCCAGAGCCCCCAGGATACTGATGGCACAACTGTAGGAATGTCCGCAGGCATGCCCCACCTCCGGAAGAGCATCATATTCACAGAGAAAAGCTGCCTTCTTACCTGAAAATTCTTTTTTACTCTTATCAATTGCCCGAAAGGAGTGAGGCATACCTGCGTAAGGTGCTGTAATTTCATAGCCCTGTGCCTCCAGAACTGCAGTGATATAACGGCAGGATTCTTCTTCCTCCCCGCTGATTTCCGGATGGTTTGTGAGATATGCTCCCAGTTCACCGGCCTTGTCAAAAAATAAATCAATTCCTTTTTTGATTTTCTCCTGAAACATGCCATCCTCCTTTCAGACAACTGTATTTACTCCCGTTTTAATTTTACATAGATGAATACAGGAATTCCGAGCAAAATAAGCAGAAATCCATAGAATACATACTGTGCTCCTGAGCCTACCACCGTATAAATGGAGTACACAAGTGCGATAAGACCCACTGCAGATTTCTTGATAAATTGAGCCAGATTAAATGGCTTTTTCATTTCCCGCCCCGAAATCATAATTTCTGAGGCAAGCCCGAACAGATAGAATACTAAGAAAGTCATAACAGACATCATGGACAGGAAACTATACAAATCTCCTCCATTTGTAAGGTAGCCCAGCAGCATGACTATTGTCATCAACACACCATTAATCAGAAGCCCGTTCACAGGTGTGCCTCTCTTCTTACTCACTTTTGCAAAAGCGGCAGGCATCAGTTTTCTTTCTCCCAGAGCATATGTAGCGCGGGCCGCGGATAAAATCCATGCTCCGACACAGCCGATAGCCGAAATAGACGCTCCCAGAGAAATCAGTGCACCCGCCCAATATCCTCCTGTTGCCCGATACATAATGTCCGCCAGCGGGGAGGATGAGGCCGCCAATTCATTTTGTGTCATTGTTCCGGCTGCCAGAGCAATCAATATTATGTAGATGATAATAACAACACCTGTACTGATGATAGTCAGACGTCCGATTTGTTTTGGGTCTTTCACCTCATTGGCGCTCACACTTGCACCTTCAAAACCGATGAAACACCAGAGCATGTATGCCATTCCCATAGGCAGAGCGTTCATGCCGTTGGTCGCCTGGGAGGACACTGTATTAAAATTCCCCATATCAAAATGAGCCACTGCCACAACTGCAAAGAGCAGAAGAGGAACCAGTTTGAGAATCGTCAAAACCAGATTGAGGCGCCCTGCAAACTTTACTCCCATAATATTGATAATCGTATACGCCCAGAGAATCAATGTACAGGCAATAAACTTTGGAAATGTATTTCCCGCCATTGAAGGGAAGAAGTAAGATATATAGTTCAGCCCTGCTATAACAATTGCTCCATTTGCAATCCAGCAGCCGCACCAGTATGACCATCCCACCCAGAAAGCAGGCAAATCACCAAATGCCTCCTGTGCATAGATAATGACAGAGCCTGTAGCTGCTTTTTTATTGTCCAGCCTGGCGAATGACAGCGCCAGAAACAAAGTTCCTATTCCGGTAACAGCCACAGCCAGCAGTGATACCCAAGGATTGGCAAGTACTGCCAATCCCTGGGGTGCCATATATATTCCTGATCCAATCATCTGCCCGACAATAATAGAAATAGTTGTAAATATCCCTAAATCGCGTTTAAACTCTTGTTTCACTTCGTCACCGCACTCTCTTTTTACACCTATTCTGCTGCAGCTCCACTTTTATCGGTGTTCATATTTTTTGAATTTTTCCTGATAATTGCTGCAGCAACCAGTCCAAGCACACAAACCACAGTAAGGAATATAAAGATATAATTGTATCCGTCGCTTCCATATTTATCCAGCCAGCTTCCAAACATGGCAGCCATGAAGAAGTCTGGAGAATATCCGATAATTGACGCAATACCTACCGCTGTACCCATAACAACTGGTGATATCTTCGTTTCGTTTACAACAGAGAATACCAGTCCGTACAATGCAAGACCAAACAGTCCAGGAAGCAATGTATAGAAACTTACCATTCCCACACTTGCTCCCGGCGGAATCAGGAATATTCCCGCAAACAGCACTGTCAAAACGGCGAACAGCATCATAAACCATTTACTTGTGGACTTGAACACTTTATCCGCAAGGATACCGCTGAGCGGTGATACAATATAGAAAATGTACGTTCTGATAATTGACAGGTATCCTGAACTCTCCGGGCTGATACCAATTACATCTGTCAGGTACGGTGTAAAATAGCTTGAACTGCTGTAAATACTATAACCTGTAAAAGCGACAATCGCAAAGAGCCACAGATTAGGATTTTTCAGTAATCCTCCAACTTGATTGAAATGGAACTCATCACTTTTCACTTCTACATCTTTGCCTTTATTGTCTTTTAACAGAAGGGCAATTAAAATTGCTGCCACTGTGGTGCTGCCTCCATAAACTACAACGGCAATAAAAAACTTGCTGGTCGCATCAGCTCCGTTTGCTGCTATCTGCAATGCAATTGTGTTAACGATAGCACCTGTGAGACCGTTGCACATATAATAGAGACCAAACATGAAGCCCTGCTCCTGCTCACCTGATATTAATCGGATTGTTTTCATAAGTGCACACCAGAACAGGAATGTTCCGGTAACTGCAAATAATGTCCATACGATAATAGCAAACGTAAACGAGCCCATAGAAAAGGCAAACACAAAGGTAAGAATTGATGTAGATATCAGCGATATCAACATACATTTCTTAGTAGAAAATTTATCTGCTACAATTCCCCCCGGAATATAAAGTATAGAGTTTCCAATGGCATAAACAGTACTCAATAATCCAAGCTGCATGTTGGAAATCCCCATGGCTTCAACCTGCCAGTCATAAAATACGTATCTGATAAATGGAATCAAATAAATTGAGCCGCCGGCAACACCCAAAGCCATAATTTGCAAATATTTAATTACTTTGCTTTTACTCTCCATAAAAGTTCCTCTCTTTCCCACTACTGTTTAGTGTACATCCTTTTTGATGTAAAGTGCGTCTACTGCACAGATTCCATCAGGTCTTACAAAGACCGGATTGATGTCCAGCTCCAGCAGATCATCACTGCAGTCACAAGCCATATTTGATATGGATACAAGAGCATCGGCTAATGCATCTATATCGCACTTAGGATTACCTCTGTATCCCTGCAGCATCTTTGCACCTTTAAGCGATAAAATCATATCCATTGCTTCCGGCTTGGAAAGAGGGGCCAATCCCAAAGAAGTATCTTTGAAGATTTCTACAAACACACCGCCCAGACCACAGAGCACGCATGGTCCAAATTGTGGGTCATTGTTCACTCCAATAATCATCTCCACACCCGGAGCCGCCATTTCACAAATCTGCACTCCTTTTACAAGGGCACCCGGACAATGTGCCGCTGCATTATCCATAATAGCCTGATAAGCCTCAGCCGCCCCGGCCTCATCTTTAATACCAAGTTTTACACATCCCACATCAGACTTGTGCAGGATATCTGGGCTGTCCACCTTGGCAACCGCCTTATCACATCCCATTTCTGTGAATGCAGCAGCAGCTTCCTCTGGTGAATGCACCACTTTAAACTTGCCGCAGTCGATACCGTAGCGCCCAATGATTTCTTTACTCTCTGATTCTGTGAGAGCCACTCTGTCATAGGCCTTTTTCTCAGAAGAAGGAATCACCACATCCAAATTCTTCTGTCTTGGGTCATTCGATGCAAAATCCAAAATGTTTTTAATCACTTTAAACGCATAGAATGAAGTAGGTAATACCGGTACTCCTATCTTTTCCAGCTTATCGACATACTCTGGATTTCTCGTCATTTCAGCAAAAGGAAGCATTACCATGGGCTTAGCCCAAGGCTTATCACTGACAAGTGCCATCGCCTCTGACATGTAATAAATTGCATTGTCGGCAATTTCTGTCAACAGCGTATAGCCCACAGAGACAAGGTCCACACTTTCGTCTCTCATCATAATTTCAAGAACACCCGCAAACTTTTCTATGTCATAGGACAATGTAGCCGTTGAATCCAGCGGGTTGTTTGGTGTGGCGTAGGACGGCAGAACCGCATTTAATTTATCCAGTGTCTCCTGGCTGAAATCAATGTAATCCACACCTGTCAATTCACCCAGGTCTGCACAGATTCCGGTCTCCCCGCCTGACAAACTGATAGCAGAAAATCCTTTTCCTTCCGGCAATTTCTTCAGAGTTGCCAAAGCTCTAGCCGTGGACATCAACTCTTCCAGATCATCGACACGGATAACGCCAAACTTTTCAAACAGAGCATCAAACACCTTATCCGCCCCTGAGAGGCTTCCTGTGTGGGACGCTGCGATAGCCTGCGCCTTTTCAGAACGTCCGGTCTTGAGAACTACCACGGGTTTTCTCTTGAGTGCCGCCTTTTTCAAAGCTTTTATAAATGCGCCCGGGGATTTTACCCCTTCCAAGTACATAGCGACAACCTTTGTATCTTCATCATCAATGAGGAAATCCAGGTAATCCTCCATCTTGGTAATCTTGCTGTTACCTGCTGAAATTGCATATGAGAATTTTGTTCCCGGCGCATCCATCATGCTCAGCACAAGCTGTCCGCTCTGGGAAAGAAAACCTACACTGCCGCGGCGGTCTCTCTCTCTGGAAATAAATGCAAAGGGATACCTCATATCCACAAAGTTAACAAATCCGGCACAGTTCGGCCCCATCAGAGCCATATCCAGTTCCTCGCACAATGCCAGAAGCTGTGCCTCTCTTTCACGGCCCTCATCTGTTCCGACCTCACCATAACCGCTGGCGTAGACAACCGCCGCGCCGACTCCGTGAGCCGCCCCTTCTCTGAGCAGACCTTCCACGGTACCGGCAGGAGTACAGATAACAATCAAATCAACCTGCTCCGGCAAATCGCTGATGCTCTTGTAGCATTTGCGGTTAAAAACTTCCTCACGGTTGGGATTGACGAAGTAATAGGTACCCTCTTCCATGTATGTCATCATATTTCTGCATGTGTCGCCGCCAAAGCCTTCTTTCTCACTGGCTCCTATGACGGCCACCCTATTCGGTTTTAATAATTTTTTGATATCCATTCCTTATCTCCCGATTTTATTTTCCTTCTGCACCTCTGCGGTAGCAAGCAACATTCTTCTCGTTAAATTTTCCTTTTCCTTTTTTCTCAAAGAAAGAAACAATAGCCTCTTCCAAGTAATCAACGGAGAACAAATCACTGTTGGCAGCCAGAGCACCCAGCATTACAAGGTTGGCTCCTTTTGGATTTACTTCCGCTGCGATATCTGTAGCTGGAACTTTCACTACCGTAATATCATCCCTGTATGTGCGGTTCTCGGGAACGATAGAAGAGTTCACTAAAAGCAGCCCGCCTGGTTTTAATCTGTCCTCAAACTTATCAATAGCCGGGGTGTTCATTGTCAAAAGAATGTCCGGCTGCCTGGAATTTGGGCTGGCAATCAGTTTTTCACTGATTTTCACTGTGCAGTTCGCTGTCCCGCCTCTCATTTCTGACCCGTAAGAAGGATAGAATAATACATTTTTGTCCTGTTCCATACCGGCACTGATTAAAATCATTCCTGCTGTCAGTATGCCCTGGCCGCCAAATCCGGCACAAATAATCTCCTTCGCCATAACTTCTATTCCTCCTCTTTTTTATCTTTGAATTCACCGAGAGGGAAGTATGGAATCATCTCATTCTTGATACGCTCCGCACTCTTGACCGGTGTTATATTCAGGTTCGTTGGACATGCAGACAACAATTCTACCAGACAGAAGCCCTCGCCTCTCATGTGCTTTTCAAAGGCTTTTTTCAGGTATTTCTTTGACTGCATCATGCCTCTGGCATCTGCCATAGAACCTCTCGCAAGGTAAGCAATGTCAAAACCGCTGAAAGCGTCTTCCACCCGAAATGGCATTCCCGCTTTTTTGGGGTCCTTGCCGCGGGGAGTGGATGTGGTAATCTGTCCCGGCAGGGATGTAGGTGCACACTGTCCGCCTGTCATACCAAAAAGACTGTTATTGACAACAACTGTCACCACATTATCATTGCGGAGTGCGGTGTGCATGGTCTCCGCAAGTCCGATGGAGTAGGCCGCACCGTCACCGATATATGCCATAACCGGATTTTCCGGGCGCACCTTCTTTACGCCTACGGCTGTAGCAATGGGTCTTCCGTGAGCTGCCATGATGGTGTCAAATCTCCATGCATCAATGGTCAGAGAACCGCAGGCTACGTCCACGACTGTCAATAATTTTTCACTCAATCCCAGTTCTTCCATAACCTCTGCAACAAGGCGGACTGCAAGACCGTGTCCGCATCCGGGGCAAAAGCCACTCTGGGCAAATGTAACTGTTTCAGGAGCAACTAATCTCATGTTATACCTCCCCCTTTTCTAACATCTCTTTTGCTTTTTCAATGATTCCGTCGCATTCAGGAATTTCAAAGATAGAACCATAGTGCTCTACCGGATATTTCCCGTCCACGGCAAGCTTTACGTCATCTACCATCTGTCCCAGAATGTTCATTTCTACAGTGAGGAACGCTTTTACAGCTTTGGCTTCCTTGAAAGCTTTCACTGGAAATGGCCATAAAGTAATGGGGCGGATAAGACCCAGCTTAATGCCCTGTTCTCTTGCAACTTCCACGGCTTCCCGGCATACTCTTGAACTGATGCCATAAGCGACCAGAACGATTTCTGCATCTTCAACCTGAATATTTTCATAGCGCTGCTCGTCTCTCTCCATGTCAGCGTATTTTTCTGACAGATATGTCTCATAATCAGGATGTGTGTAGTATGTATTCTGAATCTTTCTCTGCTCAGTTCCTTTCTTGCATCCTTTGATGGCCCAGTCAAATTTATCAATGTCATGCTCAATAAATTCTGGTATCTCCACTGCTTCAATCATCTGACCGATAGCCGCATCTGAAGCAATCAATACCGGGTGGCGGTATTTTTCTGCCAATTCAAACGCTTCAGCCATCATATCAGCATTCTCCTGTACAGAGTTGGGAGCCAGAACCAGAGTGCGGTAATCTCCGTGACCGCCGCCTCTTGTTAGCTGCCAGTAGTCCCCCTGTCCCTGTGCAATATCACCCAGGCCAGTTCCGATTCGCATAACGTCAACGATTACTGCCGGAAGATCCGCCGCAACCAGGTAAGAAATACCCTCCTGTTTCAGCGAGAATCCGGGGCCTGATGAGGTGGTCAGCGCTCTTGCGCCCGCTGCCGCTGCTCCAAGCACCATGTTAATACCTGCAAGCTCAGACTCCGCCTGAATAAACTCTCCCCCCACATCTTCCATTCTCCATGACAGATATTCCAGAATCTCTGTCTGAGGAGTAATTGGATATCCACTATAAAAGCGGCAGCCGGCAGCCAAAGCAGCCTCGGCCAGTGCTTCATTTCCTTTTAACAGTACCTTAGCCATAATCTACCTCTCCTTTATCTTATTTCAAATACATAATCCGGGCACACACGATAACAGGTGCCGCATACTATACATTTATCATGATCAACTACAATAGTGTTATATCCTTTTGCGTTCACGTGGTCGGACATACTGATAGCCTGTTTCGGACAGGCATTGATACAATAACAGCATCCTTTGCACCGCGCAGGGTCATAATAGACCTTTTCTGTTTTCTCTTTTCCCATAACACAATTCCTTTCTAAATAATTTTCCGTAACGGTTCAGCCACCTTAAGCTATATGGGTGAACTGTTGCGCTCTCCCTGGTATAATGAAAGGGATGCCTCTTTTTCTGACATCCCTTTTCTGCTCTTACATGTCTGGTGTATCAGATTTGTCAGGAGTAAATAATCTTCTCGCCACATCACGTGTAAACTCTCCTGTTTTTGCAGCTTCCTCAAACAGCACTCTGGTCTGCTTGCGGATGATATCTACTGTATCTTTTACAATAGCTGCTGCCGCATCTTCATCATTCATTTCTTCAATTTTTGCAATACGGAAAATGAGTGCTTCGTAAATACGGATACCACCCATATTTGCAATAAAGTCAACTGCCACATCCACATTATTCTTGCGCAGGATTTCATCAGCTTCCGGAGTTGTAGGAATGTTAGCTGCCTCCACCAGGAGAGATGCTTTTACTTTATCTGCATTGTTCTTGTTGATTACATCCTCAAGAGCTGCCGGAATCAGGATGTCACAGTCCACATTAATCCACTCTGTATTTGGGAGAACTTCATACTTGTCTTCAAAAGCCTCTTTATTTAACTCGCCTTTTGGAAGTCTTGTCTCTACCAGCTTCGGAATATCCAGCCCGTCTGGACAGTAAACCAGACCATTTACATCAGCGATACCTACTACTTTGTATCCCATGTTGCAGAGAGAGTTTGCACAGCTTGCTCCAACACATCCGAATCCCTGAATCACTACAGAAGCTCCTTCTTTTCCGTTCTTCAGCTTCCATGCTTCATCAGCAGATGCAGCCACACCATATCCGGTAATCATGTCATACATCTTAAATCCGTCATAGGTCAGCTCTTTCTCAGCTCTGTCATGATTTACAATTCCCTGGTGGATATCCGGGTCTTCTTTCATCGCTGTTGTCTGAGGAATACCAATTCCCAAATCATCCAGGATTTTGAGAACGTCTGAATAATCCACTCCCAAATCTCCTCCGATTGACACTCCTGCTTTTATGTAGGGAGCCATAGCTGTCAAAAATCTTCTCAATACATCCAGGGCATCCGGCGCTTTGTAATCATAAGCGATACCGGCCTTACATCCGCCTGTTGTCAGCGATTCACAGGCTTTGTACTTATATCCCATTGTTGTCGCCAGACGGATTACTTCCTCTCTTGTAACTGTAGGATGCATTCTTGTTCCTCCGCCGCAATAATGTCCCACAAAATTGTATGCACACAGCCAACCTGTTGCATCTGTCTCCGTATCGTTCCACTCTACTACTACATAAGGTTTGTTTGCCACTTTGAAATCCTCCTCTTTCATGTGTTCTCTATTATAGAACGCCGTTCTTTTAATTGGTCATATTTTTACTCGGCATTAAGCCGAGTTTTATCATTTGTATCTATAGACCAGCGTCCTACACTTCATAACAATAATCTATCACTTTATCCCCTCTTGTTCAACATGTATCCTATAACTTTTTATTTTTTGTAGCATTTGTACATATTGACGAACAATTTTAACGTGTTCTCGCCCCCGGTATAGGGGATTTTAACAAAGATATTTGGTTAATAATTTGTCAATCAGAGTTTTTGTTTACATTTCCTTCCAGCCCTCTGTTTGTTGAATTTTTCACATTGTAGGACAAGTTATTTGAATGCATTTTAACGTGTCTCCCATGTGATTTTATAGGATTTGTATCTTATATTTCTCCAGCCAGTAATTTACCTGCAGCATGTAAGCCAGCATCTGGGGGCCAGCCATAAGCTGTCCGTACCATGGTTTTCCATAATCGGATGGAGCCTCCAGAAATGCGTGCACTTTTTTTGTATCGAGCAGGGTGCGTACAGGCGCATTGGGGTCAGCGAGGACTTCCTTCAGCTGATTTCCCAGCAGATTTTCATATGCCGGGTCGTAGGTCTTTGGATAAGGACTTTTCCGCCTCCACAAAATTTCTTCCGGGAGCAGATTTTCTCCCGCGCGGCGCAGCAGTCCCTTCACCACCCCGTCCGGGCATTTCATGTGCCACGGGATGCTGAAAACATATTCTACAATCCGATGGTCAGCCAGGGGAACCCTCGCCTCAAGACCGTTATACATACTGGTGCGGTCCATTCTGTCCAGCAGGGTAACCATAAACCAGCGCAGGTTCAGATATGCGATTTCTCTTCTTCTTTTCTCCTCCGGGCTATCCTCCAGAAGAATTGGTGTCTCAGAGATAGTTTTTTCGTATGCCTCCCGGGCATACTCCTCCATGCGCAGCTCCTTAATCACGCTGTCAGAGAGAAGTACCTGCCTCGTTTCCATATTGTCTGACCACGGAAATGCGTCTGTCTGAAATGCCTTTTGACTGTGAAACCACGGATAACCGCCAAAAATCTCATCTGCGCACTCCCCTGTGAGCGTGACTTTATTGTAATCCGTTACCTGTGAACAGAAATACAGCATTGAAGATTCCACATCCGCCATGCACGGTAAATCTCTGGCATCCACGGTTTTATACAGGCAGTCAAGCTGATTCTGATTACTGCACACCAGAAAACGGTGATTTGTTCCCGCAAACTCTACCATTCTTTCCACATATGGCCTATCCTGGCTTGGCTGAAAAGAGTTGGATTTGAAATATTTATCGTTGTCCTGAAAATCAAAGGAAAACGTATTCAAAACCTTTCCCTGTTTTTTTAATTCTCTGGCGCAGATAGCTGTCACCAGACTGCTGTCCAGGCCGCCGGACAAAAAGGTGCTGATTGGGATATCAGAAAGCATCTGCTTTTTCACAGCATCTTCCACCAGCCACGCTGTTTTTTCAACTGTCCTCTCCATAGAATCTTCATGGGGATGGCTTTCCAGTTTCCAATAGAACTCCTCTCTGGATGAGGTTCTGCCAAATGTGATACATTGCCCCGGCAAGACTTCCAAGACTTCTTTAAAGACACCTTTTCCATAAGTTTTGGCAGGTCCTAATGCAAACACCTCACAGAGCCCCTCCCTGTCTACCGCCGGAATGACTCCCGGATAGCTGAACAGCCCCTTAATTTCTGAGGAAAAAACAAGAGTCTCCCCCTCCATAGTATAAAACAAAGGCTTGATACCCAGCCTGTCACGGAATAAGTAAAGTTCACACGCCGCAGAATCCCACAGTGCAACGGCAAAAATACCATTCAGTTTTTTAATGTAATCTTTTCCGTGGCGCATATAGCCTTCCAGAATCACCTCGGTATCACTGGTTGTCTGAAAGTAAACTCCCTCCTGCAGAAGCTTCTGCTTTTAACTCAGCCATATTGTAAATCTCACCATTAAAAACAATGACACATTCCCTGCCCTGCCTCTGGCGCACCATTGGCTGCTGGCCTGTTTCCAGGTCAATAATCTCCAGTCTCACATGAGCCAGCCCACAGAGAGAGTTCAAATAAGTACCTTCGTTATCGGGTCCCCGCCGCTTCTGAGCATGGTTCATTTCATCCAAAATATGTTTCCATTTCAATTCCTCTGCCGTATAGTCTGCATGAGGATTAAAAAACCCGGCAATTCCACACATATGTTATTCTCCTTTTTTACAGCCAATGTACCAGCCGCAAAGGAAGCAGATGGTACATTAGCACAATCATGTTACTTGTTTGCAATGATAAAAGTGTTACTTGATTACAGGCTGGTATTGTTTTCCCTCCAAAGCTGCCTCGAGAGAAGGAATCAGAAGTTCGGTATGTGCAATCATAGAGTTGGGCTTGCTTTTGGGATTATCCTGACCAAAAGGAACAAAATATACATTTTTAGCATTCATCAGTAAACCTATATTTTTCATATTCATGCCCAGAGCATCATTCGTAGATATAGAAATAAGCAGTGGTTTATTATTTCTGAGATGAGCTTTTGCCGCCATCAGTGCCGGCGTATCCGTAATGCCGTTGGCAAGCTTTGCAATTGTATTCCCGGTACAGGGAAGAATTACAAGAATATCCAGAAGATTTCCCGGGCCGATAGGCTCAGCTTCGGGTACTGTCATCATAGGTCTGACCCCCGTTATTTCTTCCGCCTTTTCAATAAATGACTCCGCCTTTCCAAAACGCGTGTCGATACTGCCCGCCGCTTCTGAAAAAATTGTCTGCACCAGTGCACCTTCATCTGCCAGCTTCTGAGCTCCTCAAATACTTTCTCATAGGTACAAAAAGAACCGGTTAACGCAACCCCTATTGTTTTTCCTTTTAAAGACAAATTAAATCACTCCTTTTTCATTTTATGTTCAAGTGCGGTCCCAATATATCTTTTTAATGCTCCTGCTGACGAAGCTGGTGCATATTTTCCGGGAAGTCCGGGACACAGCACTGCATTTCTGCCAAGCATTTTGGCAGACTTATAATCTACGCCCCCGGAGCGGAGGCAATATCAATGATGGTAACAGAATTTTTCATAGACTCCAGCATATCTGATGTAATAACCGGAGCTGGAATTGTATTAAATATAAAGTCAAATTCTCCTGCCCGTTTTTTGAAATCTTTTAAATTACCGGTATCCTCTGCAATAACAGACGCCTCCGCACACTCCCGAAGGTTTTCCGCGCACACATATACATGGCAGAACAATCCTTTCAAATAAGAGGCAAGCGTGCGCCCGCATTTTCCATAACCTAAAACGGCACACCGGCTTCCATTCAAATTAATAGCACTTTTAGAAACCGCTTCACATATGGCCCCCTCGGCAGTCGCTATTGTATTGTATATGGCTAATGAATCATCCTCCATAAAATCAAAGACAAAAACACCTTTTTCCATCGCCAGTTTTTTTAAATCTTCTGGAATACAGCCGGCAAAAAAGTGCTGTCCGGGCTGTAATGCAGAAACAACTGCATCCAGAGGTATTTCTTCCATAAATGCATTTTGATTGAGATAAGACCCTCTTTTCGTGAGGGGTATGGGACATATGATACAGGAAGAATTCATACACGCTTCCTCCAATGAAAGAGAAACAACGACGCAGGATGTATCTGAAAACCGTCTTCCATCCGGCAGACTTATCAGCCCGTGGTGACAAATTTTATTTCCGTTAAATGCCAGTTCTTCTGTTAGATATACCTGCCGCATATCGCCGCCGATAACGGCATAATCGTATTGTGGGTGTTCCATTGTGAAACTCCTGACAAAACACAATTTTAGTTATTATATGCAAAGATAGAGAATCTGCCAAAGGGATAGAAAATGTAACTGCTGTGCTATGACATGTCACCGAAATCACCTGCAGCCATTGAATTTGAATAAGCAAAAAACGTCGGCAACCCATAGATTACTGGATTTCCGACGTTCTTCTTTATCTTTTTTAGGTCTTAGTTCATTTCTTCTTCCCCCTGGGAAATGGGAGGGCTGCAGTACCCCCTGCTGGACGCCTTATCCTCGTACAGCCGCTGATCGGCATTCCGCAGCAGGGCATCAAAGTTGTCCGCATCCTCAGGGAACACCGCCATTCCTATGCTGAAAGCCATCTTAATGGGATAACCGGGGATTTCAAACTCCTTCTGAAAAAAATGCTCCAGCCGGTTGCGGATACCTGTCAGAGCCTGAGCCTCCTCAATTCTCGGGATAAGAATCAAAAACTCGTCGCCCCCCAGCCTAAAGACGGTCTCCCCTGCCCGGGTAAAGCGTTTGAGAATCCGGGCAGTCTCCACCAGGGCCATGTCACCCACCTCATGACCGTAGGTATCGTTAATGCTCTTAAAGCAGTTTAAATCCATAAGCAGGATGGCCGCCTTGCGCTGCTCCCGCCGGGCCTCACTGATTACCATCTGTTGATACTCGCTGAGAAAATGGCGGTTAAACAGTCCCGGTGAGATAGTCGTGGGTGGACATATCCAGAATTTTTCTGGTGGTGCTGAGATGCTGATAAGAAAGCACTCCCACAAAGATGGACAGGATGATGGAAAACACTAGCATCAGTCATAGAAGCAGTAAATTGTCCAAAAGGCCGCCGGACAGGAGAACATGAACCTGCCAATTGATAAAGCTGGGGTCCATGTGAAACACCAGCTCTGACCTAAAGGGTTCGGAGGGTCCTATAAAGGGCTTTTCTTTGCCATCGCTGTAGATAGCCAGGGTAATACCGGCTTCACTGGCATAACAGTTGATGGCATCCAAAACTTCGCTGGCTTTCAGCACAATACTGGTTTGCCCCCAATAGACACCGTCCACAAAAATGGGGATGCGCACCGAAAACCCCGAATCTCCCTGCACCAGATTGATAGGGCCCTGAACCAGAGGAAGCCCCGTTTTCTTAACCTTTAAAACCCACTCTCCCTGCCCCTCCAGGGTGGCCAGATCCACCCCTATGATTTCGGCATTTCCTGCCCGGGGATAGTTCCAACGCATGGTGGTATCTTCCATCACGCCGATGTTGCGAATATACTTCATATTGCCCGCCAGCAGGCGGTCGAGATAGCCATAGGCCTCGTCGGTATCCATATTGGGATTGCCCGAGATATACGCCTGAAAACCCTCTAAGAGAATGGTGTTGCTGTAAATCAGCCTTTCCACTTTGCCTTCAAAGGTACGGTATCGCTGTGTGATTTCCAAGGATGCCTTTTGCCGGAAGCTGTTGTGCAGCATCAGAATAAACAGCACGCAAATGACAAACAGAAAGCTGGCGGCCATCACCGACAGAACCACTTTATTTCTCTTTTGATTGTGTATTTTATAGCCTGCCATAGTATATTTCCCACCTCTGCTTTATAGATGCGTTCTCCAGCCGGATGTTTGAAATTATTCTGTCATACGTTCTATAATATGTAATGTCTTTATTAAATTATATGTGGAATATTCAGAAATTTCAATAGATTTTGGGATAATATTCCATTTTCAAAGCATACAATTTTAATATGAAGTAATATTGACTTTCTGCTCTGTGCTTGTTAAGATATAAATACAAAGAAAGTTTACTGCTGGCTAATATGCGGTATATAAATGGTTAGATTTAAAGTTCAGTCCTTTGCCGTAAGGCGGAGGATTTTTTTCCATTGTGAGGATGAAACAAATAAAAAACAGAATTCCATATCAAATGTATCGGCAGCAAAAATTAACAAATCAGAAAATGATTTTCAAGTAATTGGAGGAAATATGCGAAAAAATGGGGAAATTAAAGTAAAAAGCCTTCAGAAATCACTGGAAGTTTTAGAATGTTTTATTCAAAAACAGCCTTTGGGTGTGACAGAAATCAGTGAAAAGCTTGGATTGTATAAGAGTAATGTGCACAACATCCTTATGACTTTTACAGCCATGGGATACCTGGACCAGGACCCTGAGTCGGGCAAATTTCGTCTGGGAATCGCAGTGACTGCTTTAAACCGGGCTTTTCGCGAGGGCCTGCATATTATAAAAATTGCCCGCCCTTTTATGCAGGAAATTGCTCAGGAAGCGGGAGAGCTTGTTTATCTGTCGGTCCCCCGCAGAGATGAGGTAGTCTATCTGGAGGCTGTATCTCCGGAGCACGAGCGCATGGTGACCAAATCTGTCGCCGGTGAGTGTTCCAAAATGTACAGTACCAGTGTAGGAAAAGCAATCTTATCCCACCTCCCGCAAAACGAGGTGGACAAGTATCTTGAAGGGGAATTGGCGCGTTTCACAGACTATACTATCACAGATAAAAAGAAACTCATGGAAGAAATTGAGGCAACCCGCATACGAGGGTATGGCATTGATAACATGGAGCTTATGTTTGGAATCAAATGTGTAGGTGTTGCCCTGCTGAACTATGACGGGCAGCCGGAGGCCGGGCTGAGTATCAGCGCCCCTTCCCTGCGCATGGGAGAAGAACGAATTGAAGTATTTGCAAATATTTTAAAAAAATATGCTGAAAAAATTCAAAAGATGCTTTAAAATGTATCTGTTATATTTTTCTTCTATGATAAATGTCAGGCAAGAAAGCCTCGAAAAGTGCTCTCCTGCCTGACATTTTCATCATTATAGAATAATATCTCTTGTGCGTTGGTTATACCAGGACATCTTTGTAGGGAGCCTTCCGCTCCACTGCCTCAGACAGCTTTGCCATCTCTGACACATCTCCAATGAGGATAACACCACATAACCGATTATTCAGAAAGTAATATTTCTTATACTGCTTTCTTCCCATATCTTTAAATTCTACTGTCTTGTACACCAGATTTGGATTCTTGCCTGCATCTCCAATCGCATAAAGTGCTGTATTCATTCCATGGAATGTAAGTGCAGCGGGCACCTGAGTGTATGTCTTCTCATCCCCTGCCGCATTTGCACCGGCCACTTTTCCCTGCTCCACAGCTTCCGGCCAGATTGCATAATTGACATCCTTGTACTGCACGCAGTCGCCGCATGCATAAATATCCTTTATATTAGTCTCCATTTTGTCATTTACAATAATTGCCCGGTCCACTTCCACACCCATCTGCTGTGCCAGACCTACATTAGCCCTGACACCACTGGAAATAATAACTAATTCCGCCGGGATTTCTTCACCGTCTTTTAACTTGACTGCCGTTGGACTCTCCCCGCCAAGGATGCCTTCAACCTGTACTCCTACTCTCACATCAACCCCGCAGTCCTGGCTGATTGTCTTTAGAAGTTCTCCTGCCGGAAGGTCCAGCTTGCCGGCCCATAAGAACCGGGGCAATCTCCAATACAGTTACATTGCAATGAGCCTTTTTCATCTCCCACGCAGCTTCCAGTCCCAAAACACCGCCGCCTATAACAACTACATTTTTTATATTCGGCAGAAGTTCGGCAATCTTCTTCGTATCTTCCAGATGGCGGATTGTCACAACGGACTGCTTATCGCTTCCCGGAATAGGGGGCACAAAGCATTCTGCTCCAAGAGCATAAATGAGCTTTGTGTACTTCAAAACAGTGCCGTCTTCCAACGTAACTTCTTTTTCTTTTGTATCTACAGAAGTCACTTTCTTGCCAAGAACCTGCACAATGTTCTGCTCCTCATACCACTGTCCGCTCTCCACAGCAATCTGCTCCTCGTCCAATCCCGCCATAATAGATTTGGTCAGCATTGGTCTGTTGTAAGACATGTATGGCTCCTCAGAAACTATGACAATAGCAGCGGTTTTGTCCCTCTCCCGGATAGATTTTGCAGCATAAAAACCAGCCGCCCCATTTCCCAGAATCAGGTGAAAATCTTCTGTATTATTTTGATAAGAATTATTCTCCGCTTCCACAGGGACAAAGTTTTCCTTGCTCACGCCACAGACCGGACAGATTTCCAGTGAGGAATCAAATATCTCCCCACAGACCAGACATTTCACAAGGGTTGACCTTGCAGAATTCTTTTTCTCATTTGGCTTGTCCAAAAGAGTACATCCAAAGTCATATCCAAAATCAAATGCATCCTGCTTGTCCGCCTCTTTCGGCTTGAAACGAACCTTATATCCATCCACAACCTTCATCCGCAATTGCCTCAGGCGCTCTTCAATATGAGGAACGCCCTCGCCGCTCCAGCCATAGCTGCCAAATGCACCTGCCAGTTTGCTGCCATGTGTAACCGGAGTCATCTCTAAGGTCAAATCCCAGATTGGCTTGAGAGCCTCCCCTACAATAGTTGGCGTGCCAAACAAAATACCATCTGCAAATCCCAGTTCTTCCACAACCTTCTCTTTATCCGCTGTCACCATATCAAAAAGCTTTACATCAATCTCTCCGCTCTCTTCGATTCCTCTGGCAGCTTCCTGAGCCAGTGTCTCTGTGTACCCATAAGCACTCACATAAGGGATTACCACGGTCTTATGCTGATTTGGATTTACAACTGCACTCCACCCTTCATACCACTGGTATATCTGTTCCAGCTTCGTATCCAGAACCGGGCCATGCCCTGTACAAATCATCGTTATATTTAACTGGCGCACACGTTTCATAGCCTTTTGTACATAACGCTTGAACGGCCCCATAATACAGTCAAAATAATATTTTACCGATTTCTCGTAATCTGCCCAATTCTCTATTTTACTTAACAGTACATCATGAAATCCGTAGTGGGCGCCAAAAGAATCACAGGTCACAAGAATCTGCTCCTCCTCAATGTAAGTGTACATTGTGTCCGGCCAGTGGAGATTCGGCACGCTCATAAATTGCAGTGTCTTATTTCCAAGCTTCATGCGCTCCCCGTCTTTAATTACAATTCCTGTAAAATCACGGTTTACGATTTCTTTGAGAAATGAATTCGCCCCTCCGGTGGAAATAATCTTCAGATGAGGACATAAATCTAACAGCCTCTCCACACTCCCAGCGTGATCCGGCTCAGTATGATTCAAAACCAGATAGTCAATCTCACTGATTGTTGTGACTTCTTCTAGTTTTTCCAGATATTCATCCCAGAACTTCACTTTTGCAGTCTCAAACAGAATTGTCTTATCGCCCGCTTTCAACACATACGAATTGTATGTAGTCCCATATTCTGTGTACATGGTAATGTCAAATACACGCAGATTCTCGTCCACAATTCCAGTCCAGTAAAAACCTTCTCTTAATTTTAGGGTCTTCATCTAATTACTCCTTTCAGGAAATAAATGTATATTTTATATCATACCATAAATTCCCTGTTCTTAAACCCCTTAATTGCCTGTCCATGTCTATTTTTTGTCACAGTTTGGTCCTGCGCGGCAGCCAGCTCAAGTTATATAGCTAACTGCGGATGTTATCCATCAAATACCCTGCACCTCAAATTCATTTCGCAGCCACAGTGCATCCTCCATAGAATTTTTCCAGCCGTCGTTCTTTAAATTGACCCGCCAGCCATCTTCAGTCCAGAGCACCTGCACCTTTTCTTTCTCCAGCATCTGCTTTTGTAAATCCGATGTGGCAAAGGATGCCGCACCACTTAGAATTCCCTTTGAATTTACAATCCGGTAGGCAGGAACATCCCCTGTCAGCCCGCGGTTTAAGGCAAAGCCCACCTGCCTTGCATTTTTCGGCTTCCCGCAGAGTAATGCTATCTGTCCATAAGTTGCAACCTTTCCCTCTGGAATCTGCCGGCAGACCAGAGCCACCCTCTTATAAAAGTCCATAGAATTTCCCCATTCCTACATCTTGTTTTTATATCAAGAAAAGAAACACTGCAATCAGCGGGCCATTGTCCCGCATTGCAGTGTTCTCTTTTTAATCAGTATCTCTTACAGCACATTTTAATTCCTAATTCAGGCCACATTTGCACCCTCTATGATAATTCTCGGCATCCACAGAAATTTTGAAATCCCCAGCTTTATTGTGTCAGAATATGCAATTCCTCTTTGAGGCAGATATACCTGTCCCAATTCAGTTGTCACTTCTTCATATCTGCTCTCATCCAGCTTTTCATCTTCATTAGCAAACCTTGCTAATACCTCCACATAGGAGCCGCCTCATGTGTTACACATATCGGTGTACACAACAATATCCTTTTGACCTTTTTCATTCATATACTCTTTCAACTTTTCATCTAACATCACTTTCATGGTGGAAACCTCCTTTAAACTATCTCTCTTATGGGCTTATCATACCCAATTCATCGAGAGATTTCTGTGATTAAATCACATTGGAGAAAACTCCACATCATTAGCGGTATTAGAGTCTGTCCCGTTCCAGAATATACTGCAAAAGCCCCTCGCAGCCTTCCAGAACATCATCATATGTGCGGTCAAAATTTCCGGTGTACCAAGGATCTGCTATATCCCTCGGACTGTCAGAAAAATCCAGCAGACGATGCACCTTTTGCTCCTTGTCCTCCCCCACAATTCGGAGAATATTGCGGACATTCTGCTGCTCCATACCTATGATATAATCATATTCTGCATAATTCCGCTTCTGAAGCTGAACTGCACACTTCCCGGCAGTGCTAATGCCAAACCCCCTTAACTTCTGCGTCGTCCCGCGGTGAACCGGATTCCCAATCTCCTCACGGCTGGTTGCAGCGGAGGCAACAGAGAATGAGTCTCCCATGCCGCGCTTTTGAACCATGTCGCGGAAAACAAACTCCGCCATCGGGGAACGGCAGATATTGCCGTGGCAGACGAATAATATTTTAATCATGTTCTTATAACTCCTTATGTCTTTACGTTCGCTTAATTTTGCAGGCTTTTTGAAATTTATACTCAATATTATAACAATGTTATATTTACTAATATCCGCATAACACAAAGAAAGTCCTTTATAACAAACACATCATGATAAATAGTACTGTAATCATGCTTTGAAACCCTGTTTATTTGCAGAGCCTTCCCTATTCATAAAAGTTTCCCGACTGATAATGTGGTGTGTATGTTGTAGATGCAATTCTATCCACATTATCCACATCTACCCATGCACCAACCTCTGCTTTTTGACCTGGTGCCCAATTTGTAACTTGTGATACATTTCCTGTACCGATAATGTTGCCATCTGAATCCAGGGCATTGATATCCACATAGAAATACTCAAATGTGTATTCTGTTGTGTTTTCCATGGTCACCTTATATGTTGTATTTCCCCATTCATCTGTCATGGGAATAAGCATAAATTTTGATGTCATGTCCTTAATTTCCTGTTTCATGTTTTCTTGTTCTTCTGCACCGGAAGCATCTTTTAGCATTGAATCTAATATTTTCTGATGTTTTTCATCCATGGTTACTTCATATTTTTCAACTATTTTTTTGATAAGCATTGTTCTTTGTCTGTAAATGCTATTCCACTCATTATAAAAAGAACTATAGTCAACGGTATACAATTTTAGAGAATCCATTGCTTTGTTTAACAAATCAATATATTGACGAGCATAATCGCCTAACACTTCATCATTGAAACTCTTATCATAAAAAGAATCAAGCCGTTCAATCTCAACAGCTGTATTATCTGTATAAATTTCTTCTTCAGTTTTATCTGCCTCAGATAAGTCCCATCTTGCCATTAAACCCTTACCTAACTCATTTAAAAACTGCCCATCTGTAGATAAAGCATATTCACTCTTCTCCGCCATTTGTTCTGAATCTTTGTAAGACCCCAGTTTCGTAAATTTATCGAGTGCTTCCTGATACTTTTCAGAGGTATATAATTTCTGTGCTGCACTATAATTTCTTGGATTAGCCGTTACAATTAAACCAGCAACTATACCTATAATAAGTACACCTATAACCGCACAGATTATAACAATCCCTTTCTTCCCTTGTTTACCGCTCTTCTTAATTGAATCAACTGATTTTTCTACAGCAGCCACTGGCGAGCTTTCTATGGTCTCTCTTTTTGCAGTTCCATCAATTGGGCATCCACAATTCGGGCACTTCCCTGCTCTTTCCGATATTTCTTTTCCACATTCAGGACATTTAATTAATGCCATTGTACTATTCCTCCCTCATATCTCTCAACATTTTTTAATTTTTGTATATCTTTATATATTCTATCATGGTTCACAAGAAATTCCGACATAAAATTATGTATTTTTCCAAAAAACCCCAATCTAATTATTTTGACTGCTAAACTTGATTATACCCTTTACAATTACTACCTCCTATTGAATGATGTGGAATGCTTCTTTTTCCCCTTTTGCCTGCATCTTGTTTCACATTGCCCATTTATGTATTTTCTCTATGATAATCACCGCTATCATTATGATTTTTATTTATATCTACTTCTTGTCTTTTGGGTAAAACCTCTAAATATTCATTTTGTTATTATTAGTGGTAGATTTTCTAATAAAATACTTTGTTAATGTCAAGTAGACAGGTTAAATATCATATCAGCTCTTTGTTTATTCATTTTATTTAATGACAGTCACTTTGAACTGTTTTATATCAACTAGTGTTTCTTGTTTGCATTTAGGACAGAGCAAAGAGAGATTTGAAATTTCCTGTTTAGAGTTTAAAAAATTAGCAATTGATTATATTCTCAAAACTTTGTGTCTTTATTCTTGTAATGATGGATAGCTAATTGTCTTTGTATTATTAAGATAATAAGAATCACGATTATCAAAGGAATGATACCAACAGCGAGAAAACGACCGAATACAAATGGTAATTCAAACAAGAAGGAAAAGATAAATTCCTTCCCAGTTAAGCTCCATAATCCAGGCGTGAAGAAAGCTTTTTGGGGATTTGCAAATAACGTATAATCTATAGCAGTATTATCAGAACTTCTAAAGACAATGAAAAGACAAATGAAAACAGCCAATGAACTGATTAAAGCATTTCGATTTCTTTTTTCACGTTCAATTTTGGATTCATTATCTGAAAATATTTCACAGTTTTGAGATATAGAACCAATAAAATATTGTTTTCCACTATTTTTAGAGCCACGGATATGTTCCCAGCCGCTATCTGACATAAACAGTAAATATTCTTCAAATTCATCTTTTGTATTAAACTTGCGATAATCTAATTGAATGGTTCTATTATTGGGCGCAGAAGGCTCAAACTTATATCCTGTAGTACCATTAATAAGTTTCCACCCCCTGGCAAGTTCTTTATTTAACCAACGTTCTTCTTTTTCTAACGATAAGAAAAATCTAAATCTTCTCTTCATTTTTTTCACCTCTATTATTTGAGTCAAACATATTGATACAATGCTTCATTCTCAAGACTTCCGCCTCTAAAATTTGTTTCCGTAGTCTGTCTGTCTGATATACTTTTCTTCTCTCATTTTTGGAAGCTAGCTGCTTTAGCATATTTAATTTGAGTAAATTTTCAATAGCTCCATACATAGTACCAGCAGCTATCCGAACTTCGCCTTGACTTAATTCTTCAATTTTTTTAATAGCTATGTATCCATAGATAGGTTCTGAAAAAGCTATTAACAAATAAAAGACCGTTTCGGTTAAAGGCAATTGATTACTTTTCATTTCTCCACCTACTTTATATAATCTGATTATACAGCCCAACTGTATAGTTAGACTATACAGTAAAACTATATAATTGTCAATTAGAATTCAAAACTTTTCTACTTTTGCCTTTTTCCCACATGAAATAATTTGTTTGAATGTTTATTGTCACGATTTATTTTATAAGCTATAATCTGAATTATCAAAAGCATTAGACAAAGGAGAATGTGAGCACCATGAGCAAAAATGAAGCAACTAAATACCGCCTTGCTGAAGCGATTAAAACGTGCATGATGCGGGACTCTCTGGGTGATATAACGGTTACGCAAATCGTTCAGACGGGCAATGTAACCGCCAGATTTTCTATCGGCACTTTCTCGATAAGTATGATCTTGTAAACTGGTACTTTGATAAGCTTCTCGCCGTTTCTTTTGCCCGCATGGGCAGCGGTGAAACCGTTTATGAGGGTCTGGTTAATAAATTTAATTATATAAAAGAAGAGCGAGTCTTCTTTACCGAGGCGTTTCGCTACGATGAGCAAAATTCTCTCAAACAGCACGACTTTGATGCCATCTTTGCTTTTTACTCAAATATACTCAGGCAAAATACAGGGGCCGCCATTTCCCCCGACCTCCGGTTTCTCTTAGATGTACTGCCAGGGTTCTATTGATATGACCATCAAGTGGGTCTTGGCGGGATGAAGCTTCCCCCTGAAAAGTTAGCTTATCTGCTGGTTGAAGCAATTCCTGAAAAGATCGGGAAGCTTCTCCGATTAAATAGCTCGAATACCGAATCATTCTGCAAAAGTTACAAATCCATTCATTTGTAACTTTTTTCTCTATGCTTATATTGTTAAAATAATATCATAATAAATTGTTGCACTATTTCACTTCACTCAATAGCAAAAGGAGAATGATTATGGCAAATCGAATTATGTTAAACGAAACCTCTTACCACGGTGCCGGCGCTATCGCGGAGATAGCCAGCGAAGCAAAGAATCGTCATTTTAAAAAGGCTTTCGTATGCACTGACCCGGATTTAATCAAATTTGAAGTTGCAACCAAGGTTACAAAAGTACTTGATGATGCTGGCTTGGATTACACTGTATTTTCAGATATCAAAGCCAATCCCACCATTGAAAATGTAAAAAATGGCGTTGAGAGCTTTAAAGAATCCGGTGCCGACTACATTGTAGCCATCGGCGGCGGTTCTTCTATGGATACCGCTAAGGCAATTGGTATTATCATCGCTAACCCGGAATTTGAAGATGTCAGAAGCTTAGAGGGCGTAGCTCCGACTAAAAACCCCTGCGTTCCTATCATTGCTGTGCCAACCACTGCCGGAACCGCCGCTGAGGTTACCATTAATTACGTAATCACCGATGTAGAAAAGCAGAGGAAGTTTGTTTGTGTTGATCCCCACGATATGCCGATTGTGGCTGTTGTTGACCCGAATATGATGGCTACAATGCCCAATTCTCTGATAGCTGCCACAGGTATGGATGCCCTGACTCATGCTATTGAAGGATATACCACCAAAGGAGCATGGGAAATGACTGATATGTTCCATCTTAAGGCAATCGAACTAATCTCCAAATCCCTGCGCAGTGCTGTAAACCGTGAAGCGGATGGCCGTGAGGGTATGGCTTTAGCACAGTACATCGCCGGTATGGGCTTTTCTAATGTCGGCCTGGGTATTGCTCACTCAATGGCCCACACACTTGGTGCAGTGTATGATACCCCGCACGGTGTTGCCTGTGCCATGATGCTGCCCATCGTAATGGACTTTAACCAAGATGCCACCGGTGACAAATATCTTCACATTGCCAAAGCCATGGGCGTAGCTGGTGCAGATAACATGTCAGAGGCTGAATACCGCGCTGTTGCTATCAATGCTGTGCGGACCCTCTCTAAGGATGTGGGTATTCCTGAAAAACTTGAAGCATTAAAAGAAGATGACCTTGACTTCTTATCCGCTTCTGCTGCTGCCGATGCCTGCGCACCGGGCAACCCGAAAGATGCAAGCAAAGAAGAACTGGCAAATCTATTCCGAAAATTAATGTAATACACATTTATATAAGAAACAGGAGAGGAACATTCCTCTCCTGTTTCTTGATAATTAACTGCTATTTCTCATAAATCCATTCCTTAAATCCCAAATTTTCGGCTGACTGATAAACTGGGTATATTACTTGTTCCAGATACCCGGAAAATTCTTGTTTCATAAGCCCCCGCCTGTATAAATGTCTCAAAATTTCTTCACTATTAATATGCTCTTTCTGCAAGCATCAAACTCTTTATGTATCTTCTCAAATTTCCAAGTGGCCTGATATGCCTGATACTCTAGCAAACATAATTTAGGAAAATATACATCCCATTCAGGAAGAAGATTACTCTTACTGCTATTAGCACTTTTTATTGTAGGATTTAGATTCCAAAGTTCATCGTGAGCCACATAGGACCATGGTATGAAATGATCAATAGAAATATCTTTTGTATCTAACAACGTATCTGCATATATCTCTCTTAAAGGAGTGACTTCTATGATTGATTTCCAGTATTTCTTCACCTTTTCAAGCTTACGCTCCTGTGGTGGATAAAGTTTATTAATAATTCCCGGAACACTTGGATTCCGCCTTTGCAGATAGGCCACTGTATTATATTTAATCCACCCACGTAAAATCTCCTGATTTTCTATTATGTATTTTCTCCAGCTATCCGTCACTTCTATAACTGACTGCATACCTGATATCTGAATAAAATAATACATTAGATGTTTTTCTTGATTAATCTTTACCGCCAAGTTCTTCTCCGATGCATTCCACGCTTTCCCTTTAATATTTTCTATAAACGGTGTCTGCAAACGATATGGTACATTCAATGTGAGCGTTCTCTTTTTCTTTTTTAGTTCCTTATCATCACATCCCTTTAAAAAAGCAAGTATGTTTTCTTTTTTCTCGCTGGATTTCAAACCACTGAGCTGATAGATATAATGAATTAATACTTCTAATGTATCCGCTGGTCCAAGATTCAATTTATATTCCGATACCATGTACCAGGCATTTGCTATCATCTCATTTATTAAATCATCATAACAAATTCTTTCCTGGCCCTGACTAGTTAAGTCCACAATTGACTGAAACCAAAATAGTTTGTAACATTCACTCATATTATCAAATAAATGTGATAAATATGCAATTTCCAGCTGCTCATTCTGTGGCAAAGGCCATAGTGATTGATTAATCATATACCCATTCCCTTCTTTAAATCTTGTTTTCTTCAAAATCTTGTTTTCTTCAAAATTCTGATTTTTCATAATTATATGGGATGCTTGTCCCCACAACAACATCCTCTATTTTTTCAACAATAAGCCAATCGTCCATATTCCCCTGATGTTCAAATTTAAGAGGTTCTATTTTTTCCACATCATCAAATTCAACAAGACAGAGGCACTTTTTATGCCAGCGGATTTTCTGTTTATCGGTCAGATTTAACTTGGATTGATTGTCCGCAAGTGTCTTTGTAATTTCCTCATCTGTCAGTTTAACATAGTTATCCACTTGTTTTACTTTAGCTTTTGCCGTAATTTCTGCGCTGCCTTTTTCCATGAAATATAATTCTTCGTTCTCAAAAACTCTGCTGTGCGGGATTTTTCTGCCCGCCGCGCCGCGCACAACCATAGTCTTCTGGCCCGCCAATATCTTGTCCAGAACCTTTTCTCCTACCTGCATTATCACAGTAAACTAAATGTACCATTGTTATTCCTCCTCTATAATCGGTATCCAAATTTGACTCAGATAGTCTTCAGCAAACGTATTTCCATCACTATACCACTCTAATTCGGGACACTTTGCGTGTTGAAAGGGGTATTTTATGAGCCATTCCTCGTTTAAATATTTCCACCCTTTATGTATCGCCTGAGGTACGGCCCCTCTGCAGTCAAAAACCGCCCATGTAACACCAGGAATGATTATTTCAATAAATTCCTGGGGCAATTCCTGCTCAGACATAACCATAACAGAATATTCGATTTCATTGGTCTGATTATCATAAGCACCTAACATTCCAAATAGCCCCTTCGGATTTCCTGTATCCATTGAAATCAGTTTAGAAAACACTCCATTCCGCTGACATTCATTCCAAAATTCAGGTATTTTTATATAATGCTGATTATCCTGGCATGATACTTTTATGCTTTTGCCTATCAGTCGAAAACTGTTTTTTTGCTCAAGTCTCCATGAATATTCCTGACTTTGGGAAATCTGCATTTTAGGGCTGACTTTCAATTCCATATCAGAGTTTCTGGCTTCTTTGGGAGAAACGCCATGGAATTGTTGAAATGCTTTGGTAAAGGATGTAGGGGAATCATATCCGTACTTATAGCTTATATCTATTACCCGCATGTTTGTGCTCTTTAAATCATATCCGGCTAAAGTTAATTTGCGTGAGCGGACATATTCGGCAAAGCTGATGCCATTCATGTATGAGAACACTTTTTGAAAAAAGTCAAATGAACAGCCTGCAATCTTTGAAATTTCTTTATTGTCAATGGGTTCTTCTTTTCGTTGTAAATGATTTTCAACATAATTGATAATTTCCTGTAATTTTTCGCTCCACTCCATATGATTTTATCCCCCTCACTTAGTGCTATTATTTTAACAGATATATCACAACATTTCATCTTATTTTAGGTACTGTGCGGATAGCATCATCATCTTATAAACAGAAAAAGAATCCCGCAAGCGAAATTCTTTCCCATAAAATAAAACGCAATTAAATTAATTCAAACACATCTGTATATTCCATTCCGAATCCTTCTGCGACTTCTTTACATGTGAGTTTTCCATCGTAACAGTTTACACCTGCTGCAAGCAGTTTATCTTTCTGGACTGCTTCTTCCAGTCCATTATCGGCGATTGCCAGGCCCTGGCGGAGTGTTGCATTTGTCAGTGCCATTGTAGAAGTCTTAGAAACTGCCCCCGGCATATTGGCAACGCAATAGTGTACTACATCTTTTACTATAAATGTTGGGTTGTCATGGTATGTGGCAACGGTTGTCTCACAACAGCCGCCCTGATCCACCGCCACATCTACAATAACACTGCCCTTTTTCATGCCGTCAAGGTAAACGTTCCTTAATCAGTTTTGGGGCTTTGGCACCTGGAATCAGCACACAGCCAATTACAAGGTCCGCTTCGTGGCACGCCCTTTCCAGCGCAGCATCTGTGCTGTACATTGTCTGAATCTTTGACCCGAAAATATCATCCAAATACGCCAGGCGCTCTAAATTGTTATCCGCAATTGTCACTCTCGCTCCCAGCCCTACAGCCATTTTGCATGCATTTGTACCGACAGCACCTGCGCCTACAATCAATACATTTGCCTGTGCGACACCTGTCACACCACCTAATAACAGGCCCATGCCGCCCATTGTGCCTTCCAGACACCTTGCTCCGGCCTGAATACTCAGCCTGCCTGCCACCTCGCTCATAGGCTTCAACAGCGGAAGTCCGCCATTTCTGTCCCTTATTGTTTCATAGGCTACGGCTTTTGCCTTAACTTTCAAAAGAGCATCTGTCAGCTCTCTGTTTGCTGCAAGATGGAGATATGTGTATATAATCTGATTTTCACGGATTAAATCATATTCTTCTTTCAAAGGTTCCTTCACCTTCACAATCATATCGCATTTTGCCCACACTTCTTCTGCTGTTTCTAAAATAACTGCCCCAGACGCCTGATACATTTCATCAGTAAAGGAAGCACCTTCACCGGCACATTTCTGGATATAAACCTCATGGCCATGACTCACATAGTCTTTTACATTTTCCGGAGTCAGGCCGACTCTGTACTCATACTTTTTAATTTCTTTGACACATCCCACTTTCATTTCCAGTGTAATCCTCCCAATTTTTCATTAATCTTTCCATATGTCTTTCTTTTTTCCCAGTAATTCATAATAAAAAATATATTGCTGCATAATGCCTTCACAATTCTTATATCTCCGTTTGGGAAATCCTTTTGGATAATGTTGTTTCAACGCCGTGTTGATATGTGTATCCACAGGAAATGCCTGCATTTGATGGAGCGCAAAAAGGCAGATACAGTCTGCAACTTTTTCTCCCACACCAAATAATTTCAGCAATTCTTCTTTTGCTTTTTTGTAAGACATTTTTCTTATTGTATCCAGAGACACTTCTCCCGATACTATACTTCTGGCTGTTCTGACCACATATTTGCTCCTGTACCCGAGGTTACATTCTTTCAATGCATCCTCATCCAGTTCTGCCAGCACCTCAGGAGATGGGAAGGAATAATAAATATTTCCGTCCTGACTTTGTTTTTCTTCCCCATATGTTTCACAAATATTCTGTATGCATCTCCTGATACGCACAATATTATTCTGCTGAGATATAAGAAATGATACAATCATCTCCCACAGGTCCTGGTTTAATATACGGATGCCCCGGCCGAACTGCGCCGCATTCATCAGATAGCTGTCCCGCGGGCTGATACATTTTCTATATTCCTCATAGTCTGTATCAAAATCAAAATAATATTTCCAAAAATTTTCAAACTCTTCTTCTGCGCAGCGGAATGTACACTGATTTCCAATTTGGCTGACTTCCACATACTTATCCCCTGCTATTACAAAATATGTATTTTCATCCTTCTTCCCCATACGAAAGCACTGACCGGAATCGCAGATTTGGGAAATATCAAAATATTCTATTGTTTTCTCAATCATCTCTTTTGTCCACACTCTATTTCTATTATATTTCACATTGTTTTGCCACAATATGTTCGCAACCCTCATTATACCCTTTTGACCTTCAATCTGCCATCCCCTTTATTTGGAACAAAAAAAGATGCAGCATCAAACTGCACCTCTTCAACAAATCTCTTTTAATGTATTTTTTAACACGTCAGTATTCCGCGGATATCCTGTATTACATAGTCTGCTCCTGCTTCCATATAAATCCTTTTAACGCGTTCTCTCTGCTCTTCTTTTTCCTCAGCAGAGAGTGCCTCATACTCTTCTTCTGTCAGTCCCATCACGGAACTTCCCTCTATAACTCCTATTGTGGTAAGGCCTGCATTTTTTCCCTCTTTGATGTCCGCCACTGTATCTCCCACTTTTATTGCCGCTTTTACCGAAGACACAGAGAGCTGTCTCAGATTTTCAAAAATCATATATGGATAAGGTCTGCCTTTATTTTCGCACTCGCTTGGTGTCACGCAGTAATCCGGCTTGTACCCTGCCGACTCTGCCTTTGGTGCCACGATATCCATCATTTCCCTTGTATAGCCTGTGGTTGAACCTATTTTTATGCCTTTGCTTCTAAGCTGCTGAACGGTCTCCAATACAAATGGTTTTGGCTCTGCAAACTGATGCAGTATTTTCATAATAGCAGCTTCACTTGCCCTGTATACCTTATCCACATCTTTGTTTTCCCAGCCCTGACCATAAATATTGAGCCACTCCTGCTGAATTCTCGGCATCTCCATCATCGTTTTAATATGATCCCATTTCAGCATTCCCATGGGCTGCCTTACTTCTTCCAGGGTAGGTGTAATACCAAATTTTTTAAATCCCTCTATAAATGCCTGAACCGGCGCAAAACTTCCATAATCGACGGTTGTCCCCGCCCAGTCGAAAATAACTGCTTCTATATTATTCATGCGATTTGACCACTCCTTTGTATTGTTGAAAAAAACTCTTGGAAAATATGGCTTAACTTTTCAATGTCTTCCCTATATATTTCACCAATATTTCCAATCCGGAACGTATCAGCCTCTGTTACCTTACCTGGGTAAATAGCGTAACCCCTGTCTTTGACAAATTCGTACATTTCCTGAAAGGAAAATGCACACTTTTCAGGGTAAAGGAAGGTTGTGATAACCGGTCCCTGATGGGTTCCGTCAATATAAGGTCTGATACCCATTTTTTTCATTTCTTCTACTAAAAACTTTTGGTTTTCTCTATATCTTTTAGCTCTCGCCACAATACCGCCTTCCTCTTCCAGTTCATCCATGGCTTTTGCAAAAGCAAGTACTACATGGGTCGGGGAGGTGAAGCGCCATTTCCCATCCTTATCCATTGATGCCCACTGGTCATACAAATCCAAGGAAAGGCTTCTGGCTTTCCCCTTACTTTCCTGCAATTTCTCTTTTTTACAGATAATGAAAGAGAACCCCGGCACTCCCTGAATACATTTATTGGCACTGCTGATTACGAAGTCTATTCCCAGGTTTTCCACATGGATATCCACGCCCCCAAAGCTGGACATGGCATCGACAATCCATGTTTTCCCCGCCTCTTTTACTACTTTCCCCACAGCTTCGATATTATTTAAAATTCCTGATGTTGTCTCCAGATGTACCATTGCCACATGGGTAATATCTTTATCCTGTACCAAAATTTCTTTGACTCTCTGGGGGGAGGGAACTTCAGAATAGGGGAAGTTTTCCACCCGGTAATTTAATTTGCCGTGCTCTGCTATATCTCCCATGCGTTCTCCATAAGCGCCGTTTGCGAGGATTAACAGTTTATCGTTCTCCCCCACCACGCTGGTCAGCACAGATTCTACGCCAAAACTTCCGCTCCCCTGCATCAGCACCGCCGTATACTCATTTTCAGAGACGTGTGCCAATTCTAAAAGTCTTTTGCGGATATTCTGTGTAATCAATTTGTAATCGTCATCCCATGTACAGTGGTCAAACAGCATTTCTCTCTTAACGGTGTCTGTTGTTGTGAGAGGCCCCGGGGTTAATAATTTATAATTTTTCATGAATCGTTTTCCTTCCTATTTACATTCTTCTGAGAGTTCTTGATGCTTTTTCAGCAATTCAGCAGTCAATGGTTCTGCAAATGTTTTTGGATTTCCTGATATTTTTTCTGAATCAGCTTTCTCCCCCTCGTACAGCGGAATCGGATATGTAGCAAGCAGTTCACTTCTGCCGTCTTTGATGATGCACTCCGCCATTTCCATAGCCAGCGGGTTTGTATTGTCAGCTTTGTCCACCACTGCTACCGATTCTGTCAACACGAAATTTCCCTCTGCCGGGTCTACATAATCTATGGGAAGACCGTCTGCTTTATCTGCAACCGCCTGATGTCTCAAACCAAATCCAACTGCCACTTCCCCTGCACGCACCTTTTTAATAGGGCCGGAGCCGGAATCTTCAATATGGTCTCCTGCATTTTTATAAATGCCAGTTAAAATTTCTTTTGTTTCATCCTCTCCATACTCACTAATCAATGCCTGAATCAAAAGCCATGCTGTAGAAGACCCTTTGATATCAGTCACAGAGAGAAACCCTGCATATTCAGGATTTGCCAAATCTTTAATTGATTTTGGCATGGGAAGTTTGTTTGCTTTTATCTCCTCTGTATTTACAATAATTGCGCCTTCCTGAGCTGTAATCGGTGTATAGTAAGAAGGGTAGGAATCCACAGCCTTTGTGTCAAAACTCAAGTCCAAAAACATATGATTCTTTTCCTCGGCACTGTCCAGATAAAAAGAGCTCATAGTTACCAAATCAGCCTCTATATTAGTTCCCTCAGCCATGAGTTTTCCTCCAAGCTCTGATGTCCCAAAACTCTGAAGAATATATTTGCCTTTATACCCATTGTTGTCCAGCGCATTTTTCATAGCCGTAATAGCCTCATCATCCGCATTGGAATAAATCACAACCTCTTTCCCTTTACCACCGGATGAATCAGCGGAAGAGCCGCATCCTGTCAGGGCGCTGAATCCTATGCAGCCCGCTAATATAACCGTAAAAATCTTTTTTAAATTATTAAATTTCATTTTTTATCCTCTTTCTTTTTTCTTTTATTTTTATTTGCAAGGAACTGTAAAATCCCTTTTGCCAACAGATTTGTAAATAAGATTAATAGTGACAGTACAAATACTTCATTAAATTTTGTATAATGCTGCAGTTCCTTAATTTTGGCCGTCAGAATCATAGTTCTGGCCCCTACAATGAAAATCACTGCACTTACCGTTACCATAGCGTTGATGAAAAAGTAACTGAAACTTTCCAGCAGTGTGGAAAACGTGTTGGGTGTCACAATTCTAAGTACCGTTTTCACCCAATTATCCCCCATAAGTCTGGCTGTAGTTTCCCACGATGCATTCATTTTTTCCAGAGAGCCCTTCATCATCAGGTAGGGTGTTGAGAAGAAATGAACAATATTGCACAGAATCATGATGGCAAAGCTGCCCTGGAGGGAGGTCCCTGTAAATGCGAGCATAAATGCAATACCCAGAACCATGCCGGGGATGGTATTTGTCACCATAGCTGTACCCTCAATAACCCGCTTGTATTTCCCGCTCATATTGCTTCTGGCAGTGACAAGTGCCCCTCCATATACAATCAAAGTCCCTATTACCGCCGTCAAAATTGCAACATACAGGGAATTTCTGTACACTCCTGTCAATGCAGAATCTGTCAGAACATTCTTCACATTTTCCAGGGTAAAATTCAATCTGTACGGCCATTCCTTTATAAAGGGAACTAAAAATATAACTGCAAATACAGAAAGTACACATGCCAAAATCCCGGCGGATGCCACCCCAAGAGAGATATCCCGCACCTTGTTCTTTTTTAATTCAATGACTGATATCCTGGTATACCGGACATTGTAACGCTCCAAATACTGCAAAATTGCAATACTGACGATAGACGGGAGCAGCATAATCAGTGCAATCACAGCACCATTATTGAAATTGGGTATACTTCCAAGCATTTCATCATAGAGCAGTCCCACAATAACCTGCACTTTGCCCCCCACCGATGCGGGAATACCGTAATCCGTAAAAGATAAGAAGAAACATTGAATCATGGATGCTGCAAAAGTGCTGGACAGGGGCCTTAATATTGTGCTGTAAAATATTTTTACCTTGTTATCTCCCATAACCTGGGACACAATCATAAACTTTTTATCTATGTACCCCATTGTATTGTGGATAAGCATGAATGAAATCGGCAGTGTATAAATGACATACCCTATAATCAGACCGCTGTACCCATAAATATCAAACAACTGCGCCCCGAACAGCTTTGTCAGAAGACCTTGTTTTCCAAAAGAATAGATAATAGCAAAACCATAGGTTATGGTCGGGAGCAGCATAGGCAGGACAGCAAGAACTTCTATGCCTTTTTTCACCGCGTACGGAAGATTTGTATAGTGTATGGAATAAGCCAGTGTGAACGCCAAAAGTGTTGCGATACCTGCACTTGCCAGAGACACCACCAGGCTGTTTCCCACCGCCGCCGCAAAATTTTTCCCTGTAATAACCTCTATAACAAACTGAAAACTTATGGTGTTGTTATCCACAAAGGCGTTGGTTAAAACTTTAATCATTGGATACAAAAGGAATACGAGGAACAGCGCAGATATGGCGACAAATATTCCTTTTGTTTCTATATTTCTTTGTTTTGTCATATTCACTTATCCCACCTGAAACATTTTCTCTGGCGAAAACTTCTCACTCTGAAATAAGGAAAAAATATTGTTCTTTTTAATTTCCAGCTGATTCAGAATAAAGTCTTTCACAAAGCTGTTCTCAGGCTTATGAATAATTTCTCCCGGTTTACCGTACTGAGAAATCTTTCCTTCATTGATAATTAAAACCTTATCCGATAAAGTCAGTGCCTCCTCCGGGTCATGGGTTACAATAATGGTTGTCAGATTATACTCTTTTGCGATGGTCTTGATTCTTTCCTTGATAGATTCTTTTATCACACCGTCCAGTGCACTTAAAGGCTCATCCAAAAGCAGAATTTTCGGTTTCATTACCATAGTTCTGGCCAAAGCCACTCTCTGTTTTTGTCCTCCTGATAACTGCTCGATTCTTTTATCCAGGTGCTCCTCCAAACCAAGCAGTTTAATCAGTTCCTGCACTTCCGCATCTGTAGAAATGCCTGGCTTATTCCGCAAGCCATATACAATATTCTGGCGTGCATTCAGATTAGGAAACAAGGCGTAATCCTGAAATACAATATTAAAACCCCTCTCTTCCATTGGTACATTTGTAATATCTTTTCCATCAAAAATGATTTTTCCATCATCTGCATCTGTAATGCCAAGAATCAGGTTTAAAAGTGTTGTTTTTCCACTTCCTGACGGCCCTAATATAGAAATAATTTCTCCGTTTTCAATACTCAAACTAATATCGTTTAATATAGTCGTTTTGTCATAGGATTTTTTCACATGTTCAATCTGTAACATAATACCTCCCGATTCAATGTGTGCCGATTTTGCTGGGTGACATGCACATTATACAGAGATTTCACTTTTTAATTCAATCAAATCCATGTAAACCTTAGGTAATATAAAACGCAAAAAAGACGCCGGAATCATTGTAGATTTACTACGAATCCGACGCCCTTTTCAGGAAATCAATTTTCTTCATATGAATTGCTTCTCACTATTTTTGTACTTTGATCTAAGCGCTTTTGGCTCCTCTTATAATCCTGCAGAAGCACCCCCATATAAATCATATCATTAATTGCAATTTGGGTTGTTCTGGAGAAAATCGTTTCCCCGTAAAACAGTTGTTTTCCTGAAGAACGCAGTTCCAAATCCGCATATTTAGCCCCGGGAGTGTTCTCAAAATTTGTAATCAATACTGTCACGGCTCCCGCTTTCTTTGCAAACTCCAGCGTATCCACTGTACTTTTGGACATTCCGGAATAGGATATTGCAATTGCCACGTCCCCCGGCTGAAGATTGCCTGCGCTTACCGTCTGCAAGTATGTATCTGAATAAAAGGCACAGCGGTATCCCAGATATATCAGCTTTGTTGCCAGATCATGGGCCACCGCTATGGAATTTTCCACGCCGAAAATCATGATAATGTTACTTTTTCTTATGGCCTCAATCACTTTTTCCAGGCTTTTTGCAGAAATATTCTTCAATGTATCCTGCAAAAGCTCATTTGTAATACGGACAATCTGTCCCGGCAATTCTTCGACTTTGGCGTCCCTTGGTATTTGATATCCGTATAACCCCTGAATACTGTCGTTCTCCTTCTTGTCTTCCATATTCTGGGATATTCTTTCTTCCATCAGCGCCATCTTAAATTCTTTGAATCCCGTAAAACCCAAGCATTTCAAAAAGCGCATGACAGTAGGCTGGCTGACCTTCGCCTGATTTGCAAGCTCGTCCAGAACCATCTTCTCCACCTCTTCAAAATGTTCCAGAACATAATCCGCCACTTTCTTCTCAGATTTTCTCAAATCCATATATTTCTGTTTGATTTCAAATTTAATTATAGTGATTCACCTCACTTACTTATGTAGCAATCCTACAAATTATCCCTATCTCTCTTCGTAAAAATAATTTTACATTTATAAATTCAGCTTAGTTTTCTTAGAATTGTATTTTTAAAAAACACTATAACTTTAAAAAATTATTCTACACCATTCTTGGCACAGATATCTTCCAGACAGCATTTATTGCAAAAAGGCTTTGTCCGGGCTGTGCAGACATCCCGCCCATGATATACAAGGCGGTGGCAGAAGTCGTTGCCTTCCTTGGGGGGAATAATCTCCCACAATGCCATCTCCACTTTTTTAGGGTCTTTCGTTCCATCCACAAGACCGATTCTGTTTGTCAGACGTATGCAGTGAGTGTCTGTTACAATGGCAGGTTTCCCAAACACATCTCCCATAATCAGATTGGCGCTCTTTCGCCCCACCCCCGGAAACTTCATCAGGGTGTCAAAATCTCCCGGAACATTTCCTCCAAACTGCTCTTTCAACATCTTCATAGCTGCACTGATATCTCTCGCTTTGCTCTTACCCAAACCGCAAGGCCTCACAATGCGTTCAATATCAGCCACATCCGCCTCCGCCAGAGCATCCACATCTGGATACTCGGCATATAAGTCCTCCACAACCACATTTACACGGGCATCGGTGCACTGTGCCGCCAGCCGGACACTGACAAGCAGCTTCCACGCCTGATCATAATCCAGACTGCAATCCGCCTCCGGGTACTCCTTCTTTAAACGTTCGATTACCTCCAACGCTAATTCAGCTTTTGTCATATCTATAATCTCCTATCTCTATCTCACAATATATGTACAACCTCTATTATACCTTTTCTCACGCCGTCCTGCCACTCCAATTACTGGTATTATATCTTTAACCTCACTTCGCCGACTGGGATTTATCCGATTATATCACAAATATATAAAGCCGTATAGAGACGGCCGCCTTGTTGTACAAGGTGTGCCAAAGTGATATAATAAACACTATGAAACAAGTTATTTTATCAAGTCCATGACAGAAAGGAAGAATGTCTTATGTATTTATTTAATTCGCTTACAGTAAAAAACATGGAGCTGCGCAACAGAACTGTTATGCCGCCCATGTGTATGTACAGTGCCGATAACGGTATGGCAGATGACTTCCACTTTACCCATTACACTTCCCGTGCAGTTGGAGGAACGGGGTTGATTATTATGGAGGCTACGGGTGTTCTGCCCTGGGGCCGCATTTCAGATAACTGCCTGGGGCTTTGGAATGATGAGCAGGCAAAAGCAATTGCGCCCATAGTCACTGCCTGCCAGAAACAAGGCGCGAAAATGGCGATTCAGCTCAACCACGCAGGGCGCAAGTGTACAGCACAGGAAAAAACAATTTACGCCCCCAGCGCCATGCCCTTTGACCAGGACTCACCTATGCCTCGTGAGATGACAGAAGATGATATCCGCGACACAGTGAATGCATTTCAAAGTGCTGCTGCCCGCGCCGCTGAAATTGGTTTTGATGCAATTGAAATTCACGGTGCCCACGGTTATTTAATCAGTGAGTTTTTGTCCCCACTAACCAATCACCGAACAGACAGCTACGGCGGCTCAACAGAAAACCGCTGCCGTATATTGATTGAAGTGCTGAAAGCGGTACATGAAGTCTGGCCTTCTGATAAGCCTGTTCTACTGCGCATATCTGCGGAGGACTACGAGCCGGAAGGTATGCATGTGGAGGAAATGTCCCGAATTATCCAACTGGTAAAGCCCTATATTGATATATTGGATGTAAGTACAGGAGGAGTTGTTCCAACACCTCCAACGGCCATTTATCCGGGCTATCAGATAAAAATTGCGGAAGAACTCAAGCGGACATCCGGTCTGCCCACAATAACAGTCGGCTTAATCAGTGAGCCACATCAGGTGGAAGAAATACTGGGGTCAGAGCGGGCCGATTTGGTCGCCTTGGGACGAGAACTTCTGCGTGACCCTTATTGGGTATTGCACACAGCCCGGGACTTAAATGTTGAATATCCCTGGCCGGAACAGTATCTGCGCGGATTTAGTGCAAGAAAGTAATAATACGAACCATAAAACAAGGAGGAACCATGAAGCTGCAGCAGCAATTTCGTGGTTCCTCTCATCATCATTTATGGTATGTTTCAATATATTGTTTCAGATATTCCTTTAGTGCCTGATCACATACATAAAGATATGTTCCCCTTATTCCTCTTGTCATCAGCACATAATATATGTTTTTTATGTATCGATCCAACTCTTCATCGGTAGCTGTATTCTTTCCGTTCTTGTCAAAATAGTGATTCTTATCTACTACTATAGCCTCTTTTTCTTTATCATATTTTATGTCTTCACCTAAAATGACAAATCCGTAATTTAAGTCATATCCCTGTATGGAATGGATGCAGCCTACTTCATTAACCGCATTTTCGCAATGCACCCAGTTTTCCGTGCGGTTATTCCACATTTTTTCAAAATTCTCTATTTTTATGTCTCTTAACTTCTTATTCTTCTGACTAATCCAGGGCCATGCATATCCTGCAAGCATCCGGCACAATCCATATTCTTCTTCTCTTTTTTGTAAAAGTACATTAAATTCACTGAAAGAATCAACAATCTTAAACTCGTATTTGTTGAAGGTCCGTTTTTTATCCGGTTTGCCATAAAGCAATCCTTTAAGATAACTGATATACCCATTACCTCCGACTACACGCATTTGTGATGACAGTTTATAGTACGCCATCATACGCTTCTGATGTCTTTCTTCTAATTTCTTATCCAGCATCTCTGCTGTGATACCTGAAGGACCAATAACCTGATTACTATCAAAAAAGAGAATCGGGCACTTACATTGGGTCAATATCCAATCCAGTTCTGTCGCATCTTTTGATAAATTTAGTCTTCTGTTATTCTCATCATGAGCTTTCATATTTACAATATTTTTTCTTTTGTGCAGACGGTGAGCTTCATCCACCAATAAAATATCGTATTTTGATTTTGCTGCTTCAGATGGGCTTATTACATCCTTTGCCATTAAACCCTCTATATGTGTGAACAAATTTTTTAAAGTTTTTCGTAATGACGTCTGAGGAACTACAAGAGCCATTTTTTTATCTTTATATTTGGGATTTCCCTGTTCATCCTCACAATCCCTCAGATATTTAAACAAATAGACTGCTACTATTGTTTTCCCGCTTCCTGGCATCCCTTCGACTATGATTGGCCTCTCATAATCTTGCTCAATATACTTTATAATATCTTCTACTGCCATAAACTGACTCTCATTTAATGCCTTATAGGGTGAGTATTTAAATAAGTCAGAATTCTTAATTTGCTCCAAAGGTTTTACCGCGATTTTCTTTTCTCTAAGCTGCTCCCATAATTCCGGAAATAAATTATTGTAATATGCACGCTTGTAGTATTCTTTCCTGGCAATACCTTTATTTTTATTTGTCAGAACGTACTTTTCATCAGCCGTTAAATATTCAATCAGTCTGTTTTCAAAATCATATGTTACTGATTGGTTAAACTCTTGAGAATATATAAGATGTACATTCTTAAATACTTTCTTTTCTTCTTTTGACAGATGCTCTGCCATTCTTGCAATTACCCTGTTGGATTCACCAACATATGCTTTCTTTCCATTTTCTAAGATATATAGCATCGGCCAGTTGATAAATTTAGCATTATCCCCGTAACTAGAACTTGGAAATTCACTATCTGTAATATGAAACATCTATTCCTCCTCCAAAGAAAGCTCCGTATATTTCAAGTTTTTTCCTTTTATCTTAGAGACCGGATATTTCTCATCATTCTTCCTTAGCTTCTTCTCCAAACTCTCTTTCAAATCCAGATTATACATTTGAGAAAAACGCAGCAAGAAGAAAAATATATCTGCCAGCTCATCTGAAATTTCTTCACGCTTTTTATCTATCTGCAGCATCTCAATCATTTGCTCCTCCGTTTTAAAACGGAATATATCAAGTAATTCATTGGATTCTGTAGAAAGCCCTATTGCCAGTTCTTTTGGCGAATGAAACTGGTCCCAATCCCTTTGCTCACAGAACTCTTTTATTTGTTGAATCAGCATGGATATATCTGACATACATATTCCTTTCCCAGCTCTTGTTAGACTGTAAAGTACTCTTTTGTTTTTATCTATAGTATATTATATCTTATATCCCGTACTTTTCAATGGTTTTGGATAATATGTTCTTTACGCAAGCATACTGCTTTACACAGACCACTCCAGACTGGCCTGCTGGAGAGAATATAATTTTTCGTATAATCCTTTTTTATCGATTAACTCCTCATGTTTTCCTTCTTCTATGACAGCCCCCTCATCCAGCACAATGATTTTATCTGCGCCAGCCACAGTTCGCAGCCTGTGGGCGATGACCAGAACTGTCTTGTCTGCAATCAAGCGTGAAATGGCTTGTTGAATCAATACTTCATTTTCCGGGTCAAGAGATGCGGTAGCCTCATCCAAAAGAATAACCGGTGCATTTTTCAGCAGTGCGCGGGCGATTGAAATTCTCTGGCGCTCCCCACCTGAAATTGTACTTCCATTTTCCCCCAGCATGGTGTTATATCCTTGCGGCATCTTCTCCACAAATTCATCACAGCAGGCCGCCTTCGCCGCCGCCATAACTTCCCCCTCTGAAGCATCCATGTTTCCGATTTTAATATTATTGTATACTGTGTCATTAAACAATACCACATCCTGAAATACATAGGACATATGGTCCATCAGATATTCAGGGTCCAGGGTGCTGATGTCCACACCGCCAATAGTGATTGTTCCCTTATTGATATCCCAGAAGCGGGCTGCCAGCTTTGCCGCTGTACTTTTTCCGCTTCCGGAAGGACCCACAAGGGCTGTAATTCCTTTTTCCATAATGGTAAAGCTGACATCATGCAGCACTTCCTTGTCATTGTACCCAAAGCTGACATGGTCAAAGACAATCTGGTTGCCGGGAATCGGGGTATCCTGACTTCCCTGCTGTATGCCGGTCTCTTTCAGGGCCTTCATCCTCTTCATGGATTGCAGGGAATAAAACAACTCAGGCAGGAGGGTCAAGCTCCGTCAAAATGGGACCATAAATCCGAACCACAATCAAATAGAACATCAACAGGGGAATCAGTTCAATACTGCCTCCTGTCAGCAGTTGGGCCCCCACAAAAACTGTGATTCCAACCCCGGCCTGTAAAATCAACTGTGCCCCCGTCACAAATATGCCGGTAGTCATTTCCATTTTGATTGCCATCTTTTTCATATAAAGAAGGGCTGAATTTAATTCCTTTGACTTCTCCCCCGCCATGTTGCAGGACTTGATAACTTTCATTCCCTCGATATATTCCTGCACCTGCTCAGACGCTTTCAGCTTTGCATCTATCTGGCGCACACTTAACCTTGCCTGTATCTTGCGGGTGAAGAAAATGATGGCAAATGAAATTGGAATGGTGCAAAATACGGAGAGTGCCATCCTCCAGTCAAAAATTGCCAGGCAGATACAAATCAAAATAGATGAAATTCCATTTGCAAGCAATTGAGGCACTACATGACTTAGCACATGTTCCAAAGTACTGCAGTCTCCAATCAAATTTGTGGTCAGCTCTGATAAGTCTTTTGAGTTAAAGAAACTCATAGGCAGCCTGCGAATCCGCTCCGCCACCTCCACACGAGTACTTTCTGCTTCCATGTAAGAAGTAACATAAGTCTTTTTATAATCATTTTTATTGGCAAGGAACACAAGTAAAAAACTTACAAGCCCCGCCCCAAAAAGTATCCACATCTGATTCCACTCTACGGACTCTCCGAGAAGTGGTTTCAGCAATATCATAAATATCTGAATGGTTACGACAAAAGGAAGCATCAAGGAAAGATTTGTTATGGTGCACGCTCTGACCGCCTTTTTCAAGTCTATGTATCCTTTGTCACTCAACTGAAGTATTTCCTGCAATTTAGGCATGAACTTCCACCTCCTTCGTCATTTTCCATGTCAATGCCTGTGTATAGGTATCCCACATAGCTTTATATCTTCCATCCTGCTTCAGCAGTTCTTCATGGGTTCCCCGCTCAATCAGTTCTCCCTCCGACATGACAAGAATCTGTTCAGCACTGCGGATTGTTGACAGGCGGTGCGCAATCATAATCACTGTTTTGTCTGCCATCAATGCATGAAGGGCTTTTTGAATCAAATGTTCATTCTCAGGGTCAGAAAATGCAGTGGCTTCATCCAGCACCAGAACAGGTGCGTTTTTCACAATGGCTCTGGCAATCGCCACTCTCTGCTGTTCCCCGCCAGATAAGTAAATGCCGTCACGGCCATACACCGTATCATATCCCTTTGGAAGTGCAGAAATGAACTCATGGCACTGAGCCGCTTTTGCCGCCGCAATTACCTCCTCATCAGTAGCATCAGGGCGCCCAATCCGGATATTTTCTTTCAAGCTCTGTTTGAATAAAAACACATCCTGAAATACAAAACTGACAACAGACATCAAGTCTTCAATCCTCACATCCCGTATATCTACGCCGCCAATCGAAATACTTCCCGATGTCACATCATAAAATCTGGGAATGAGATGGGCAATGGTTGACTTTCCTCCGCCGGATGGTCCCACCACCGCAGTTACACTCTTTTTCGCCGCAGTAAAGCTCACTTCTTTCAGCGCCTTCACATCCTGGTTTTCATCATAGGAGAAGGATACCTGATGAAATACGACATCCCCGCCTTTTGCAGCCTTGGGGTTTTGGGGTTCGGAAAGGGGTGTCCTGGCAAGCACTTCGTCCATCCTGTCCACACAGGAACCAATCTGCATAGAATTTGTGGCGCTGTACATAACTTTCATCATCACTGAGGAGACGGAAGGGACAAACAACAGATAGAAGATAACAGTAGATGCAAATGCCCCATAGGATTCTTTTGGAGTTCCCGCTCCGATTACAATAGCTGTGGGAATCAGGAAAAGATAAATATTATTGACAATAGTCGTGTACAAAGACATGATATTTTCCCAGCTCAAAGTATACGGAATTACAAAATTGGTGTAATTCTTAATAGATTGATGCAGTCTGTTAAAAGAATATACAGTCTGGCGGAATGCTTTTACTACAGTAATACCCCGGACATACTCCACAGAAGCATTATTCATATCCTCCAGCGCGCCCTGATATTTGCTCATCATAACCTTCGCCTCCGGGCCGCCGTATCCTATCATCTGTACAATAAACGCAATAACAATTCCTAACAGGGATACCAGTCCAAATCTCCAGTCCACCACAAACAAAATAACAATCATCACCACCGGAGCCACGAGCGCTGCTACCAAGTCTGGAAGCTGATGGGCGATAAATCCCTCTATTTTTTCGATATTCTCGTCTGTAATCTTGCGCAGTTTTCCACTCCCATAGTTTAAGTGGAATCCTAACGGCAGACGTGAAAGATAGGAAGTAAAATCAATCTTCAACTCATATAACGTGCCGAATGCCGCCAGATGGGACAGCATCAGAGCAGCAAAATATAACACAATATTTGCCACCACACCCCCAAACGCAATCCATCCCCACAGTATAATTGCCGCAGAATGAACAGCGTCAAAGTGCGGGTAGACTTTGGTAATTTCAACAATAATAAAATAAATACATAAAAAAGGTAAAAAAGATGCTATAGAAGCAAGTGCTGATAGAATCACAGAAGGAATAATCAATCCTCTTTTTCTTCCCGCCAATTGCAGCATCCTCCCCAGACCCGAAGGTTTCTGAGCTTTTTTCTTTTCTTCTGACAAGGCTTGCGCCTCCTTTCTTTTGGTTAGTTTAAGCTAACTAATGGTAGCAAAAAAATCCAGCTGCCGCAACTCCGTTTAGCCAGATTTGCCCAATTAGCCGGATTTTCTATAACAAAGAGGTGTCACGCCATAAATATTACAAAAAGCAGAAGAAAACTTGCTGGAATTTTCATATCCAATCTGCATTCCTATCTCCCCTACAGACAAGGATGTTGTCTTTAGAAGCTCTGCCGCATAATTCATCCGAAATCGCTTTAAATACTCATAAGGCGCATAACCATAGACAGCCTTAAACTTATCCTTTATGGTAGTCTGCGAAATGCCAAAAATCTCGGATAACTCTTTGATTGTAATGTGCTTTGTCATGTCCTGTTCAATATATTCTTTTACAGACTGGACTATACGAAAATTTTTATCGGAAATATACTGATAACAATTTTCTGTAAAAGCGTGACTCACTGACATCTGCATCAGCACTTCCAGCAAACGCAGCTTTATATAAGAAATGTCACCCTCCCTGCATGCCAAAAAAAGAGATTCCAGAACCGACATCATTTGGGGGCAGCATGATGAAGCAAAAACAGATTTTCCTCCCATCAAATGCTTGAACAGTTGCTCCACATCCAGCGAAAAATGCTCAAAAAAAGTTTGAGTGTATCCGGTAAACAGAGAAGGATAAAACATTACATTAAAACCTGTATAAAAACCAAGCGGCATACAGGAATCATAAGACTGGGCTACATTTGTTATAATCATAACTTCCCCGGCAGAAAGCCTCAATGTTCGCTGGAAATTGATACGGCTCTCATAAAGTCCTGAATGGCTGTATGAAAGCTCATAAAAATCACATGTCCGCATTTCTCCCGAAAAATGGCTTGCGGTGCGGTAATTATTATAATACACCTCAATCCCCGGCATTATGTTGTATAACTTCATGCAATAAGTCTCGTCTCCCTCGGAATACTTATATTCCTTCCAATTCAAACCTTTCCCGGATACCTCAAACCCAAGCTGAGCCAAATCAGGGCGCTGCTTTGTGATCATTTCACATCTCACCTCCACATATTTTAATGAACCGCATTGAGTTAGTGCTTGCTAACCCATTTTTACTATCATACTGTAAATCAAAGCCTTTGTCAAAAAATACCCCAAAATCTTCTATAAGATTCTGAGGCACGTTTTTACTCTACTATCCAGCTTTCCACGTCTTTCACATCCGCATATTTCTTCAGATATTCCTTTCCGTACTTCAACGCTTTTTCCAAATCTATGTTATCCGAAAAAGAATAAATCAATGTGAGTATTTCCTCTGCATTTTCTGTAATCATAGCCCGCTCTGAGTCGCTGGTGGAACTTCCAAGAGCACCCTCTTCATCCGCAATAACTGGAAGATATTCTATCTTAATTTCATCCTTTCCAATTCCCTTGTAAGTTTCACCTTCTATACCAGTTCTAAATATCAGGGAACCCTTCACATTCGCAGCATCATAGGAACCTACAGAAAAACCAGATTCAATGGAAATCAAATTGTTCACATCCACAACTGTATTCACCATATATAAACCTTTTCCCTGACCAATACGGCGAATCAGCGCTTCCGATGACACTCTGTATCTGTTAGGATCTTTCCCAAACACCTTATATGCGGCCCGGGATTCTTTAATATTCGGAATCTCTGAAATCCCATAATCAAAAATATCATCCCTCACCTTTGGATAGACTTTCTCTTTTAAATATTTCCAGAGCTGGTCATTCTTCTCTTTTACCTCCGCACGATACTGAAGGCACCCCACTCTTGTGTATTTCCATTTTTGTTTCATAGTCTCATCAATTACCAGTTTCAAATTCATAATATCTCCTTTATTCTCCTACCAAATAAATGGGATAAGACGATACTTAACCCTTTATGTATATTCCATATAACCATCCAGCCCCCGCCTCAACACTGTCTCCTCATTTTTTATTCATTTCACAAGGTATCATCCTTTCAACAGCAACTTTAAAAAATAGCCAGATGACTTTCGCGACATGAAAGTCATCTGGCTGTATATTATCTTATACGAAAACACATCCCGCTGGAAATTCTGGGGAGCAAGCTGCCTCATTCGGAATGACATAATCTAATTCTGTCTTCCACAGGCCATGTATATTACAGTATGCGTAAACACATCCATACTCCACACCATCAAATTCAGCGACTGGCTGTTCTCCTGGCTTGAGATACTTTATCTCCAGCTTCTCATCTGTTGCAAGCGCAATCCATTCAATATAATGTTCTTCCACCATAGGATGAAGTGTAGAGCCCACAGAAACTTTAATTTTATCTCCAGACTGCACTACCTCTGGTACATGTTTTTCCTGCGCAGCATCTGTAGAATTAGCAGATAACTTAGCCATCGGCTGTCCGCAGCAAACCATCTCTCCGCCGCCGTTTTTAATTAGAGCAGCCATATTTCCACAACGTTCACAACGATAAAATTCAACATTAGACATATATAGCACTTCCTTTCTCCTGATGTACAACTTCTCATGTTTTTGTCTTTTAAACTAGTTCCTAATATTTATTATACGTTCTATTATCACAGATTGCAACTGAATTTCATCATCACCAATACAATGGCAAAAGATACAATACAGGTCATGCTGCCTGACAGTAAATCCATGAGAGAATGTCTTTTTAGTTTCAAAGAAGCCCAAAAACTCATTCCGCCAATAAGAACACCGAAGGCAGCCATCTTCCAACTGACAAAATAAACCAGAAATATAAGCGGCCCTGTAATACTGCAGGCATGCCCGCTTGCTCTTCTTTTTACTACTTTGTTTAGAAAAACAAGAAGAACAACAGATAATATATAGGTATTAAAAATCAATTGCAGCTCTAAACTCGCATCCGTCACCAGACCGTACACAACAGCAATCAGATAACCTATTACAGAACAGATAAATGCAAGATTTCTCTGACCCTCACGTCCCTTTTCCTTCCAGCCCGGAAGAATTCGCTGCAGCGGGTAGGCCAAAACAGGACAGATACCAAGCCATAACAGTGACATCCAAAAATCCCTGGCTCCATGAAACATGGCTGGAGATTTATGATATAAAACTATCAGCGTCAGTATAATTAACACTGGCGGAATTGTAATTGCACGGATGCATCTGGCAATTTTTTCCTGCTTACTCATTTCTTACATCCCCCCAGAAAAACAGAGCAACTGTACCTGGACCAGTGTGACTTCCGATTGTTGTACCGACATCGTTTATCTCTACACGCCCTCTCAGATTCGGGAATTTAGCCTCCACCATAGAAGCAACCTTGCTGGCATCCTCATAGCAATATGAGTGAGATATATAGCATTTGTCTGCATATTCAAGTCCATTCGCAGCGTGCTGTTCCATGCACTCAACAATAGCATGAATGACTTTATTTTTCCCTCTGATTTTCCTTCTTGGAATCAAATGGCCCTCATGGTCCATATTCAGCAATGGGCATATGCCGAGCATTCCGCCCACAAAACCGCTTGCTTTGGAAATCCGTCCGCCTTTCACATAAAAAGTCAAATCTGTAGAGAAAAACCAGTGGTGCATTTCTAGTTTATGCTGCTCCACCCATTCATACACTTCCTCAATCCCCATACCTTCTGCTCTTAACTCTGACAGTTTATCCATAATCAGACCGTAACCTGAAGAAGCTCCCAGAGAGTCTACAATATAAATTTTTCTCTCTGGATATTTTTCTTCCAGTATTCCTTTTGCAATGTTAGCTGAATTTATAGACCCTGACAAACCGGAGGACAGGCTGACATGCAGAATATCTTTTCCCTCTTTCAAAAACTCCTCAAAATATTCTTCATATTCTTCCGCATTTACCTGGGATGTCTTTGTCTCTGCTCCGCTTTTCATCGCCTCATAAAAATCTGGAAATGATACTGACTTTCCCAGATCATCCGCATATTCCTTTCCATCTAACTCAAAATGAAAACATATGTATTTAATATTACTTTTTTCAAAGTGCTCTGCTGCCAAATCTGCCGTTGAACAGCAGCTGATAATATAATCTGATTTCATAAATATAAATTACCTCCTTGGTTTTACCATAATTTTGTCTACTCTCAATAAAAACCATAAATTTCCGGTTTATTATTCATCGCTGAACACTCTGCATCTCCCATAAAAACGCATCTTCTACATCCATATTCAGCAATCAGGGTATATTCTACTCCCTTTAGTATACTATGGACAATTGTAAACTTCAATTGCAGATTAAGTTTTTCAGTCTCCTGTTAATCACAAAAAGAAGGAGCAGTTATCACCTGCCCCTGTGCTTTTCCTTCTTCTTTTGCTGCTTTAATTCAAACTGCCGCTCTTTCTCCGCTTCCCGGCGCTCCCGGCTCACAGTTTTGCGTTCAGTTTTCAGCATTTCGTGCTGTAACTTCAAAGCCTGTTGAGATTTTGTACCAATCCCGGTATTCTGCACCTGCTTTTGCACCTCCCGCTGTATCCTTTTGGGATTGCGGACAGCCTCTTTTACATCGGCTGCAACAGCAGGGCTGAATCGCAATTGATAGTAGTTTTTCAAAAGAAACTCATATACCTCATAATCTTTGGGCTCTGAGCCAAAGGTAACCTTACATACGGATAACTTTCCTTCGGATATTTGTTCAAAAATACCTATCCAAAAGGGCTCTTCAAAAAATACAGTCAATCTGTCCAATACTTTGTCCATAACAATTCCTCCTTTAAAAGATTGTAATGCACAAAGAACGGACGACCCAAGGGGGGAGGGTTACTTACACCAAAATGGTGCGGCCGGACTACCTACCGGCTCTGCAGGAGATTATCTCCTGTGTTGTGTTTTTATCTCTGTTCTTTAATTGTAGCACAGGAACAAAAATCTTTCCATATGAATTAAAGGCAGAGATTATCTGCCTTTAATTATGTATTCAGCGACTATACAACAGTATTTACACATATTGTTTCAAATCTTCCAGGGCTTTGTCATCCAGTTTTGACTTGTCGATTTTGGCATGTTTCAGATATTTCCGCCAAATCAGAATCAGGATAAATCCAACCGCAATGACCGCTGTCAGGAAATAGAAAAAGTAATGAAATCCTGCTGCCCCGGGGTGGTTATCAATGATATTACCTGCAAGGAGGGAAACAAATGTCTCGGGGATTGCACCTGCCGTACAAATCAACCCCGCCGCGGTACCGGAATATTCAACAGGTACTGCCCCCTCGCTCATCATTGTCCACGCCATTGCATAGTTCATGTGGAAAAACACAAGGATGGTGACAAACAGAACCGCTACAATGATAATACTAGATTGCTTTGCTGGTGTTATCAGCATCAAAATCTGACCCCCGAGCATCACAACAAATGCCAGCAGCATCAGACGTGCTGTGCCAAATTTATCTGCCAGATAGCCGCCGATAATATTGCCGCCGATTGACCCAAACTTTCTGAATACACCGAGCATTGCCCCAAATGCGACACTGGCGCCAAGTATGTCCGTTGCGTATGGAATATAATAATAAATTGACAGGCAAAATACATGATTGCAGAATGAAACCAGACAGATAATCCAAACGGCGGGATTCTTCAATACTGTTGCAAGTCCTTTGAAGGAGACTCTCTCCGATTTAAGTATCATCTTCTCGTCCTTCACTGCAAAGAACGCAAAAATACCCATTGCAATATTTACAACCGCATAAAACAAAATAACATATTTCATTGCGCGGACTTCATTTGCCATTTTGGATGCGCCCCAGTTAAAGAAGGCCACCGCAATCAGTGCAACTATAGCACTTCCTGTGCTTTTTGCACCCTCAAAAAAACCATAAGCTTTTCCCTGATTGTCATTGTCGGACATCACACGCACAGCTTTTACACAGGCGGGCCAGAACGCAAATGTTGTAGAAACGCCCCATAGCGCATATATACACAGCAGCCCTTTAAAACCCAGCGGCAAAAGATGAAGAAGTCCTCCAATTCCCGTACCAAACAGTGACAGGGTTATTATTTTCCTGACGGACATTCCGTCCGCAACCACTCCCCCAAAAAGATATGATATGATTCCAAAGACGCCGATTACTGTTCCAAACACGCCCATCTGTGTATTAGTCAGATGATATGTCGAGAGGTATGCATCATAATATTCAAATCGAAAGAAAGGAAGTCCAAAGATTACGGAGCCGCTGAGAGCCAGTATAACAATCGCTCCGAAATTCTTGGCAAGTTTACCTTTAATTCCTATCCTCCCTAAAAAATTGTCCATATTAATCTTTCTCCTTCTGTCATTCATTTACAGATATGATACGAAACGTTTTCCCTTTATCATATGTTCTGGAGAAAATAGTAAAACCATCATAGTAGAATTTTCCGGCATAAACTCCCCGCTCGCACCCGGCGCCGCTCATTTCAAACTCCTGCCATTTACCTATGTTCCCCTCTATATCTTCCCTTGAAACAGTCTCGCCAATAAGCTTATCTGCAGCATCTTTCTCGGATGATGCATCATTGCTTCCCGCACTTTCCCCGGCTGTATCAGCCTCCGTCTTTATTTCTGTTTCAGTTTCTGCTTTCGTATTTGTCTCAGAGGTTGATTTATCTATCACATTAACCAAAACAAATACACCGATAATAAGGGCTGCGAAAATCAAAAGTGTCAAAAGTCTTTTTCTATTCATCAGTTCTCTCCCAGTTTTTAATATCAACAAGTGTGCTCCTGTTAAAACAAGAGCACACTGCCGCAATTGACTCAAATCAATGCCATATTCGTTCTGGCTCCTTCAAGTCTCTTCAATATTTACTTATTCTTCTTTTTCAGCATCTGCAAGAAGATTAGTTCCGTCACTTACAACTTTTCCGTCTTTGTCAAGAACAGCATCCTGATATTTGTCGTAGTGAACTTTATTGCCGTTGTGGTCAATGAACTCATTTCCTTCATTTGACCATGGAATCCATCCATTGCCCCACTCTTTAACATTATTTAAGTCAACTGACTGGCACCAGTAAGCAATCTTTGCAGCACCCCAGCTGTCTCCGCAGAAAAATGCCATTGTCTTATTAACATCAAGACCACTGCTTTCAAGATAAGCTTTTGTCTCAGCCTGAGTTCTAGGTGTAGTATCTACATTTGCAAAGAACTCTCCCTGCTTCTCAGTGCTCTGTGCGCACCAGATAGAACCATCTATACGTCCGGCAAGGTCATGATAACTATAACCGGAATACTCACCTTTCCACTCATCCTCGCCACGGTTATCTGCAACCTGACCTTCAACATCGCCTTTCAAAATTGCTTTGATATCATCCATCCAAAGAATCTCATCTGGATTTGCAATTGTATCTGAACCAAAACTGCTTACGGACTCTGGAACTACAAGTGTGCTGGCATCTGTATCCAGTTCATAACCGTTATAATTCCAAGCTGTCAGACTTCCGCTCATAACATAAACTTTAACACCAAGTGTTCTCAGCATGAATCCAAGACGTCCCTGAGGAGCAGTTGATGTACCAGTCAGGATTACTGTAGAATCCTTTGTAATTCCATACTGTGTACATATACTGTCACGGAACTCTTCAAGTGAAATCAGACGCCACTCTTTTGCATAGTCAGATCTCTTCTCAGGCACATATACCCGTGGTCTTTCATAAGAATCTGTATTGATATGTACTGCTCCTGGAACATGTCCTGCTGAGAAATAGGAAGATTGTTTTGCATTTCCCCAGCCTACATCAACCAGAACAACTTTGCTCAAGTCCTCGCCAAATACCGCTTTTGCCTCGTCGCTTAATGCTTTCTCTTTACCTGTTTTTACATCTGAAACACTTTTAACAATTTCCGTTGGAACGAATCTGTCATAGTTTGTATATGACTCAAGGTCTGTCCCTGCATCAATCAACTCATTTGCCTTAAATACTGAGACATTCTTGATTCCCTGCTCCTGGAAATACTTAGCTACATTAGAAGCTTGTTCCCCAGTGTAGTCATAAACAATAACGTCCTTATCTTCTGTGATATTCTGATCCTTCAGAGCTCTCTCAAGATAAGCCTCCCTCGGTGCAGCCTCAGAATACTCACAGTCAAGCCAGCGTGCAGAAAAAAGAACTGAATTTTTCAAATGTCCTCCGTTTGCCGCTCCGCCTACAGCCCAGCCAGAATAAGCCTCCTGGGGACGAGCATCAACAAGTATTGTCTTGTCGTCAGAATCGTTCATATACGCCTGCACCTGCTCAGCAGTCGCAGCTTCCACATTAACCTCAGATTCAGTATCAGTCTTAGGTTTAGTATCAGTATCCTTCACAGATTCAACATCACTCTTATTTTGAGATTTTGCTGAATCTTTAGAATCCGTTTTGTTGCTGCAGCCTACAACCAATGTCGCAGCCATCGCAACACATAATAATGAAGCTAGTAGTCTTCTTTTCATGATTTAATTTCTCCCTTGTCTCCATAAATTCTTTCTTATGGTAACATGGGCATTCCTGACCCGTCCAATTTAAAATTCCCATAAAAGCAGGTCATTTATAGATATTATAAATAATTGTTTTCTAAAGGAGACACTCAACAAAAAAATACAGGCTTTATACAAGCCTGCAATAATTTTTTGCTGTATTTAATTATCAACCTTACAGGAAGACAGGGGCATCAAATCTTTTGAACCCTCGAGGCTCCAAATCTCCCTATTATAATAAGGAAGTGTTTATTTCATTTTTGCAGCATCCTTAAAAAACATTGCTGATGTAAAGAGCATGACACAGATAACAACCCATGTTAACACTGTAATTGGCAGTGATTTAACAATAAAATATGCAGTCAATACGCCAAATACCCCACAAGTAGTAAGTAGCACAGAAGCCTTTCTGTCATATTTTCCTTCTCTGATGAATTTAAAACCTCCTGACGGCATTAAGAATGCGCAAGACCCCATCATAATCGGGAATGCCGCACTAATGTTCATTCCCAATGCACCCACAAGTGCCATACATGGAGCATAAAGCCCAACACCAATCATCATCAGAGCACCCAGAAAGAAGTTTCCAACAATACCAATAACATATTTAATACCAGTCAAAGATGTTGCCGTTCCTATTGTACCAAAGGGGCCTATCGCTAATACCTTACCAGCCAGCATAATTGCCAGCAGAATCATGGCACCTCCAAGAGCTATACGTACAACTTTCAAAGACCATTTTGAGACGATAGATGCGCCCACTACAGCCCCTAATACCGCTGCAACAATCATACCAATCAAAGTCATTGGTGCAATCTCAATCAGGCCAAAAAATAAAACGGCCTCTGTTGTGATTGGAATTGCATGTCCAACATTCAATGTTCCCGGCACCAAATCATCCGCACAAGACTTTGAAAATTTAAACCCTGCTGTTGTCGTGGCAAAACTGCCAATACCCAATGTGTCAAATAAATTAGCAAAAAAACCAATCAGACCAAGAATAATTGTTTTGTCCCTGGCAAAATCCTCTTTGTGTGCGATGCAATCCTTAATTAGATACACCGCAAATACCGCCGAATACACAAGAAGAACCACCCTCAAAATTGATACAGCACTCATAAACATTCCTCCACATGATGTTTTATTTTGGAAAGACATTTATACAAGAAATCCGCATGTTGTATCATTATTTTCCTGATAGTACTTTCCGATTGTTGTCATTTTAACAATATAGTCGTAAAAAGTCAATCAAGAGTGGAGAGTATAGTAAAGATTGTGTAAACTGCCAGACTAATGTAGGATAATTATAATGGTCTGAACGCTCCATTATGTCAAAGAGGGCAAAAAATAATGAAAGATTATTTCAAATGTGGAGCCTTTTTACGTCTGTTACTAACCAAGTGCTCCGCTGCCAGATGGTTGCCCTCTTTATATTTGAATGCTACTACGGGAATATTATCTCTGGGGCTCTGTGGGCACGATAGCACTTCATACCCCGGTCCGAGATGGTGCGTCCAAAGGAAAAGTGAAACGTAACTTCAGAACACTGAAGAATCGATGGCTCTATGGGCTTGACACTTCACAGATTCATTCCCTAGAAGAATCTAATGAAGAATTAACCATCTACATCGGAAAACACAACTCTATCGTACACTCGTATCAAAGACACTCCCATGAACCGCTTTCTCGCCATACGTTCTCACATACGCATATCCTGCAGATCCTATTACTGTTCAGTACTTCTCTGTAGTGTTGCAACTAGCGAAACAATCTACTTTTCATAACAACATGAGTTCTTTTATATCAATCATTTCGTATACAATTTAAAGATACTTTTAGAACCTCAAATTCTTAGTTTTTATTCCTTTATTCTTCAATTGTCTGCGGAATAAACTCAATTGTTTTGTTGACCCCACCAGTTCTTTTCACCAATTCATCTTGTCCCATAATACTAATCAGATTTTTAATTAATTTCCCAAGTGTAGATTTATCTTCTTCTGTCTTTCTATAATAAAATATCTTTGTCTGCACATTATCATTACAGATAAATAATTTTAGTATATCCTTATCAGTAACATCAAGTGAATGCCCAAATATATAAAGTGTATGTTCTGGACACACTATATCAGACATATCACTACGAATTATTTTTTGAAATGGTACATCATTAAAACTTCCATCTTTAAAAGATTTCACAGTACCTGTATATGCAATACTTTCTTTATACAGGTATTCCTGATATCCATCTTTTATATCATCAACCCAATCAAGATAGTCATTGTCTGTTGCTTTAAGTATTCTTTGATAAAATTTCTTAAAATATAAAAAAGTAAAATCTTTATCTTTTTTGTCATCTGACAAATATTCATCTATTCCCAAGACCATATTATTTGTTTCTATGGAATTGAAATTCTCAGCCTTACCATGAATATAATCATATTCAATTTCTTTTTCAATTCCATAGGTTCTCTTATATGTATCTGTATAATTAAAAGACAATATATGGTCTGGATTAATTCCTTCCATTTCCGGCACTTTTTTAGAAATACTGATCTTCCCTACGAAGTCCACAAGGTATATTTCTAATGCCCTTATGAGTTGATTTAGTTCTTTTTCCATACGAACTAAGAATTTATCAAAAAGTTCTGTATTTCGCGCAACATCACTTAAGTTACCTTTTGCTGCATCTAATATACTCAGTATGACACCAGATTTTTGTTTGTTAAAATCCTCAATAGACTCTTCATTCGTTAATCTTTGCCTGACCTCATCAAATATCTGTATAACCCTTGATATTTCTGATTCAAAATCAATCCAATTTTCTCCAACAAATGAAGAGCAATTTAGGAAGTAATTAACCCACAAATTTTTTTCAAGTAGCTCTTTCCATACTTTATCCTGAGAAAACAGATTATCTCTTTTATTTCCCATTTCTTCTTTGATTATATTCTTAATATCTGTTTGAACATTTCCCCAATCCAAGGCATTTACATCTACGTTTGCAAATAATATTTGTTTTATTATTTTTGTAAATTCCAAGAAGTCTTTATATTGTGTCGGTAACTTATGAGCTAAATCAAATCCATTTCCAATCAATAATATTTCCATTCTTTTGTTACTCCTACTATATCATGCCACCTACGCCTTTAAATTTCTCTACAAAAGCAGATATTTTCTGAAATACGCTCTGCTTTTTAGTTAGATATTTAGGATTAAGTGGACTCATTTTTGGAAGAATCTCATTTAACTCTGTTCCGTTTTCGCTTGCATATTCTCTTCTTAACGAAGTAAGAATATATCTCTTTGCAGCTTCAACATTAAGTTCCTCTTCACTTATCAACTCTTCTGCTTCTCTTTTTTGCTCCTTTTGCGCAAAGGTGAAAAAAGCATCAATGATACTTGCTTTATCTTTGATTTCATCTAAATCAGTCCTGTTAATAAAGTCTACGACCATACTTTCTTTGGCACGGTTTCCTGCACTAGAACGAATGATTCGGCGTACTTCTTCAACCAAAGTTACTTTATCTTTCACCTTTTTATTTTTTTCAAAAATCAGTTCAAGAATATAATCCAGGTTAATCTCTTGTGATTTTAAAAGATCCACTTCAAAGACAACATCATCCCAATCAATTGTAGAATCTTCTTTATCTTTTCCTGCTTTTTCACGACGAAGCCAATCACGAATGTCATTATATGTCGAACGATAATCTTGAATAGCTCTCTCTTTTGGTATTTCGATTCCTTGCATAGCTTTGATATCTTCGTCACTAACGTAATGAGTTGCTTTAAATTCTTCAAGTGCTGTAAGATCATCTATATCAACAGACTGTAGAGCTTTTAAATTGGTAAACTCATCATAGTTTTGTAATATATTTTCAACTCTCAAATATTCACCAAACAATTTAGCAAACTCTTTCTTATCCTTTTCAGTAACAATATCGTCAACATTAGGAAAGCGAGAATTCAACTCTTTAACTACATCAACATAACCTCGACGAGCCTCACCAGTAGATATATCTGTGAACCCTTCCATGTATTCTCGATAACTTTTTTCAAGTACCACATTCTTTGTATTTTTATCTCCAAATAGCGTAATTGCGTCAATTGTTGCTTGTTCCAAATTTCTAAATGTAACAATATTACCAAATGTTTTTGTAGAATCATATATACGATTTGTTCTTGAAAATGCCTGCATCAGACCATGGAATCGAAGATTTTTATCAACAAACAATGTATTAAGCGTCGGGGCATCAAATCCTGTTAAAAACATCCCAACTACAATTAAAAGATCAACCTCTTGTTTTTTAACACGATTAGCAAGGTCTCGATAATAATTTTGGAATTCCTTACTATCTATACCAAAGTTGGTTTGGAACATTTTATTATAATTATTAATAGCTAAGGTTAAAAATTCTTTTGCACTACTATCCATTGCTGTTGGTTCAAAAGTTTCATCAAGAATTTCTCCTATAGCATTTTGCTCCTCGTTTGCAGCAAATGAAAAGATCGTTGCTATCTTTAACGGTCTATCGCTATCCATCTGCAAGTTGATCAGTGATTCATAATAAAGCTTTGCCGCATCAACACTGCTTACAGCAAACATTGCATTAAATCCTTTTGCACCCATATGAGAACGGTGAGTTTTTAACCTAAAATTATTTAGTATATATTGTGAAACTTCTTTTATTCTTTCAGGATGCAATAGAGCTTCTTTCGTTTCTGCTGCTGATAATTTTTTCTCGTCTTGTTCCATCTCCATAGATTTGAACTTAGGACGAACGTCATTATAATCAACTTTGAACTTTAGAACTTTTTCATCTCTAATCGCATCAGTTATAACATAGGAATGTAGCTCGCTACCGAATACTGAAGCTGTAGTTTCTGCGCCTAATGCATTTTCAGGAAATATCGGAGTACCTGTAAATCCAAATTGATAGTACTTTTTAAACTTCTTATGAATATTTTTTTGTGCTTCACCAAACTGTGAGCGATGAGCCTCATCAAAAATGAATATTACTTGCTTATTGTAAATTGGTAAATCTTCTTCACCTTTAATAAGATTATTTAACTTTTGAATCGTAGTAACAATAATTTTGTTATCATCTTTTTCAATGTTGCGCTTAAGTCCCGCGGTATTTTCTGATCCATTTACACTGTCTGGTGAAAAACGTTGATACTCTTTCATTGTTTGATAATCTAAATCTTTTCTATCTACAACAAAAAAAACTTTATCTATAAAATCAAGCTCTGTTGCCAAGCGGGCTGCTTTAAAGCTAGTAAGTGTTTTACCCGAACCTGTTGTATGCCAAATATAACCTCCGCTTTCAGTCGTTTTCCATTTTTTAGCATTGTATGAACTTCTTATTTTCCACAAAATTCTTTCTGTTGCAGCTATTTGGTAGGGACGCATAATTAACAAATTATCACTTGAATCAAAAACTGAATAATGTAAAAGCACCTTTAAAATTGTGTGTTTTTGAAAAAATGTAGCCGTAAAATCCTTAAGATCTTTAATTAAAGTATTATCTGATTTTGCCCAATTCATAGTAAAATCAAAACTGTTTTTATCGCGCTTCGTTGTATTGGCAAAATAGCGACTATCCGTACCATTAGAAATTACACAAATCTGTAAATACTTATATAAAGAGTTTTCGCTATTGAAACTTTCTTTACTGTATCTATTTACCTGATTGAATGCTTCTCGGATAGCAATTCCACGTTTCTTAAGTTCAACCTGAATCAACGGTAACCCATTCACCAAAATAGTAACATCATATCGATTGGCTTGAGATCCTGTAATTTCAAATTGCGAAATAACCTGCATTTTATTCTTGGTTATGTCTTCTTTATCTACAAGATAGATGTTTTTTATATGTCCATCATCAAACACAAAATCATAAATGTAGTCACTATGAATTTTTCGTGTTTTATCAATATGATTATCACTTGGCCTATCTAGGTATTCCTCGCAGAACCTAGTCCATTCAGCATCAGTAAATTGAACATCATTAAGTATTTGCAACTGCAGCCTCACGTTTTTAAGCATTGCTACAGGTGTTGTTAATTCAGGCAAATACTCATACCCTTGATTAACTAAATCTTGTACAAATTCTCTCTCAAGAGAAGACTCTGTCTGATAAACTGCTGCCGCTTCGCGCACAAGCGAATATTTTTCATATTTATCAAGGACTATAAAATTCTTTGATTCTGCAATCGCATTATATTCGTACATTATTATCACGCCTCCTTCCAAAATGTGCATTTATCTATAACATTATTTAAATTGATAATTTCCCTTAATTTCTTTCAGTATGTATTTTAAAACACGTTTGTCAGCATCTGATAATTCAGTAATTTCATCACCAGAATTTTTTGAATGACTTGAAATATTAATAATTCTGCTCTCATATGGATTAGTTCTACCATCTTCCATTTTGGGCAAAAGTTCACCCCAATTATCATATCCTAAAAATGTAGATGTTTTCTCTAAAATATTTCTAAGAAAATTAAAATGATATTTCTTCAATTGTTCAGTTTCAATTGCTTTCTCAATCTCAGCTATCAAGAAAAGATGATACGAAAAAGGCGAATCGTTACTTTGATTGGATAAGTCATAGTTACCTTCACTATCCCTTTTCAGAAAATACTTTTTAAATGTACCTTTTTTTAATTCATTATGAAGCACATTGTAAAAAAGGGGATTATGTGTTGTGATGATAAATTTCAATTCAGATTTGCTCGATTTAACCAATCTTGCCAAATTCACAGCTAGCTCAATAAGATGATTATCATCCAAAGAACTTACTGGATCATCAATAAATACATATTTCAAATTGTTAAATTGATTTGTTTCTCTATCACTTTCTTCTGGAACATTCAGAACATTTACTACTTCCTCCAGCAATGAATAAAACACACTCCAAACAAAGCAACTTTCTTCACCTTTTGAAATTTTAACATTATCAGACCTCTCATCATTTCCACGTTCATAAGTAAAAGTTACCTCTGAAAATGCAGGAACTATTATATCTCTATCGTCCACTTTAGCAACATATTGATTATTAAAGTGTGGAGTTAACTTTTCATCAGCATAGTGTTGAAAAATATCAGTTACATTACCATCTTGCCCCTGATCTTCAAATACCCATTTAGTAAAAGCGTTTGGTCGTATTATCAACTTTCTATCGGTGTCATTCTCTAAATCATTATCCCAATAAAACAAATCTTCTGTGAACGCACTGTAATAAAGAATTTTCTTGCTAGCCAAACCATACTCATCTATTTCTTCTGCATCCACATTATCTTTTGGATCAATTAAATCCTTAAAAACTCTTGACAATCTAGTTTTCCCAGTTCCGTTAAACGCATAAATTAATTGAATCATTACATCAGATTCGCTTGCATCTCTAGCATTTGTTCTATGTTTTGCTTCTTTTAATTGCTCTGCAATTTCACTTAAGCTTTTCCCCATAACTATACCTCTGCATTAATGTTCTTAAAAGTCAACAGCTTATCTCTGTAGTACTCATATTGTTTTTGTCTCTCATCAATTTCTGCAGGCAAGCCCTTAAATATGTCGTTGCAAAGGCTGTCGAAACAGTCAAGTATATTGACTATACGTTGTTGTTCAGGAAGCGGAGGAATTGGGATTTTTAGTTTCTCTATATCCTTCATATGCAGAGCAACATTAGCCCCACCCTTCATCAATGGAACTAATGTATAATCTTTAGTCTGCTCAAAGTAATAATATAAATATTTAGGGAAAACTTGTGCTTCGTCCTTTGGGATTAGCGCACATAGTATGTTTCCTAACGCAAATTTACCTTCCTGATAATATACATGATTTAAACTTGCAACACCATGACCTCTTGATGATACCAATGGGATACATACAGCTTTAGTATTGAATTGATATGAATCACAAGTTTTTCTTTCAGTTGTGGTAACTACCATAGGATATTCACCAGGGATAGCTTTTTGAATTGGTGTTTTACCTTTTTCAATACAACAAATATCTTTTATAAAACCCACACCGCTCTTTTTTGCGTTATCAAACAGTGCAGTACTATAATACTTATATTGTTTTTTTCTATCTGCAAGCTCTACCGTAAGCTTCCGTTGTAAGCTCCGTGAACTTGTCCAAAATACGGACAATTTCACGCTGCACTGGCAGTGGCGGAACTGGAATCTGGATTTTATCTAAAACCGCTTTGGTAAGACTTGGTACACCACCCGCAGTATTTAATTTTTCTATATTCTGCGTTAATAAATAATGAAATAAAAACCTTGCATTAATTTGACTTAAATCAATTTTTGTATAAAAAATTGTGTCTACTGACCAAAATGGGGTATCTACATAAAATATATTACCAATTGAACCTTTCCTTGGTATTAGGACAGACACTTCATTGTATATACATTGATTTACGTATCTCATAATACCACCTGAACCATATACCGGAATTTCACCATCTTCTAAATGTTTATGGTCCTTTCCGTTTGATATCTTTGCTACTTTTTCAAGAAATTTATACTCCACACCATCAGGACAAAGCTCCTCTATACGCTTTTCTAATTTACTCATTATTCCCCACCACCTTTTTCCATCAGCTTTTTTACTTGCTTATCAAAGTCCGAGTTTATTTTTTGAATTTTATTAAACTCATCATATTCTGCCTTGGCTTTTTCATCTGCTTGCTTTTTACTTATACTTCCTTTTCCTTCAAGAATATCGTACTTTCTAAACGCCAAAAATTCATTAATACTAGAGGCAAACTCTTCCATAGTAAAAGTATTTTCTCGTTCAATCAAATCTTCAATATAATCAAAATATCCTGTCACAGCTCTTTCTAGTTGACGGATTTGTTTTTCCTCTAAATAGTTTTTACCAACTGTAACATCACTTTTTAAAATTCTCCCTTCAGGCGCATTTTCCCAAGTGGTAAGGCCCATATTTTCTTTTGATTTATCTGCCGATGTATCAATGATTTCAGCCGCAGTTTTACCTGTAATTGCGTAGTGAAATTTGTTTTGTACCATAGCATAAAACTCATGAGTTACTTCAGCATTTTTATCATAATCAATACTACATTCTTGGAATATATCTGTAATTTGTAGCCATATTCTTCGCTCACTTGCTCGAATAGAACGTACGCGCTCTAACAGTTCTTTGAAATAATCTTTACCAAAAGCAGTTTTACCTTGCTTTAAACGATCGTCATCCATTGCAAAGCCTTTTGTCATATATTCTTTTAAAATACCTGTTGCCCATATTCTAAAGTTGGTAGCCTTTCTTGAATTAACACGATATCCAACAGAAATAATTGCATCAAGATTATAAAAATCCAGGCTTCTTTTTACATTTCTGCTGCCCTCAGCTTGAACTATTTCCATTTTGGAAACAGTTGCTTCAGGTTGCAATTCACCTTCTGAAAAAATATTTGTAAGATGCTTTGAAATAGCAGGCACTTCAACATCAAACAACTCCGCCATTGCTTTTTGTGTAAGCCAAATAGTCTCATCTTTTACTACTGCATTAATTGATACGTTTTCTTCGGGTGTATTATATATTAAAAAGTTTAATTCCTTATCCATATTTATCCCTCGATTTCTGCAACAATTTCATCTATTTCAGCACGAAGTCTATCTATATTGGAAACCGTTTTTTTAATCTTAGCATTCAGCACATTAATATCAATAAATTCTCTTGTATCCTTAGCCTCAACATAAGAACTTACTGAAAGGTTATAATTTTCCTGTGCAATCTTATCATTATCTACAGATTTCGAAATATACTCTTTGTCTTCTTTACTATCGAATAAATGAATAATTGCTTCGATGTGATCTGATGTCAAGATATTATTATTAGTTTCTTTTTTGAAAAATTCTTCACCACTTGCGTCAATAAATTGAGTTTTAGTATCTGTTTATGTTTTGAAAGTACCAATATATTAACAGCGATTGAAGTTCCATAAAAAAGATTTGGTGCGAGTGAGATAACAGTTTCCACAAAGTTATTATCAACTAAATACTTTCTGATTTTTTGCTCTGCTCCTCCACGGTAAAATATACCAGGGAAGCATACGATAGCTGCACGGCCTTTACTAGAAAGGTAGCTAAGCGAATGAAGAACAAATGCAAAATCTGCTTTTGATTTTGGTGCTAGCACACCTGCTGGTGCAAAACGCTCATCATTGATAAGAGTAGGATCTTCGCTACCAATCCAAGGTATTGAATAAGGTGGATTTGATACGATAGCATCGAAAGGTTTGTCATCGCCAAAACGTGGATCTATTAATGTGTTACCTAAAGCCATATTGAACTTATCGTAGTTTACGTTATGCAAAAACATATTCATACGAGCAAGGTTATATGTTGTGTGATTTATCTCTTGTCCAAAAAATCCATCTTCAATAATATGCTCATCAAACTGTTTCTTCGCCTGCAATAGAAGTGAACCAGAACCTGCAGCTGGATCATAAATTTTATTAATCGTAGATTGACCATGTATTGCAAGTTTTGCAATCAGTTTAGATACACTCTGTGGCGTGAAGAATTCTCCTCCAGACTTTCCTGCATTAGCAGCATAGTTGGAAATCAAAAATTCATAAGCATCACCAAATAAGTCTATTTGATTTTCTTCAAACTTGCCAAAACTAAGTCCTTCAACACCCTTAATAACGGCTGCTAAACGACTGTTTTTATCTTTTACTGTATTTCCCAATCTGTTGCTTGTTGTATCAAAGTCAGCAAACAAACCTTTGATATCTAGTTCAGATGGATATCCGTTAGCAGAACTTTCAATAGCAGAAAATATAGCTGCTAAATCCGTATTCAAGCTTTCGTTTGTACTTGCATTTTTTGCAATATTAGAAAACAACTGGCTCGGATAAATAAAATATCCTTTCGTTTTGATTGCATCATCTTTAATTTCTTTTGTAATAATACTATCATCTAATCCTGCGTAATTAACGCTATCGTCTCCACCTTCAATGTAATTAGAAAAATTTTCACTGATAAAACGGTAAAAAAGTGTTCCTAACACATATTGTTTAAAATCCCATCCATCCACAGAGCCTCGGACTTCATTTGCTATTTTCCAAATTTGTGATTGTAATTCTGCTCTTTGTGCTACGCTTGACATATGAATACCTCCATTATTTATAATAATCTTTAATCATAATTTGTATTTTAAAATGTATATAATTTGTAATCCATTTTATTAAAACAACTATTGAACATTATATCATATAGCCTTACAAACTCAAAGTTAAGCTTTGTAGATTTTCAGCTAGTTCCTCTTCCTCCACTCCTCATAATACTTATTCATCTCCCTCTGCTGTTTGTCCATCCTCTGAATCTCTTCCACTGCCTTAATCATCTCATCAATCTGCTCGGATGTAAGATATTCTGCAATCTTATCATAATTATCAGCCTTTACCTGTAACGTGGATATGCAAGCATCTTTTTCTTTTATCTGTCTCCTAAGATCAGCCACATTCGCTGAAATAGTCTCCATTTCAAATTCCAATCGTCTGATTTTCACTTTTAAATCAGCATACTTACTATAAACCGTGCGTACCAACTGCTTAAGCTTCTTTATCAATGGATCTACAAGTTTCTCCATACATTTCTCCTCCTATTTATTGTGGCATCGCACCACCCTCTCTTATCTGTAATAGGTGCCGGTTACGGCACGTAATGATTGATTTCTCAAGGAAAGTTTTGTTACTTTTGTCAAAAGTAACGTAAAAGCACTTTTGTCATCAATGTCCCACTACGTGAGCCATTGCCGACAAAAATGCAACCTGATAAAACAGGTTTTGCGCCCTACGGGGTTAAATATAGCGGACTCACCATCTTGACTCCGCATATAGTAGATAAAGACCTAATATATTAATTTCTGGTAGGACTTTGTACTGTCAAAAAGCACAAATGGTAGGACAAAGTCCTACCACCATTAACCATATTAAACTGAGGTGATAGCAAATATTGCTATATATGATGTTACTTTTTTATTATCAGAAAACGAAGACCATTTTATATCTGGTATAAATCAATCAATTTCCGAATATTGTAACAATGTATCAGGTGAAAATTATTATGAAGGTTATGACTTAGCCGAATTAGTTGAATCATGTTCCAAGTCAATAGATGTTTTTAGTTACAGCAGTAACGGAGAACCCCTATGTTGACCAAGACTATGAATTAGATGATTCTTTAATCGAAAAAACCATATTATCCATGATTAAAGATGATTTAATTGACGAAATTCACAAAAAACTGGAAACTTTACCTGAATATTATAAAAAACAGATTAGTATAGTCCCATCAACGTTTAATATAGACCTACATGATTTAAATAAATATATAGAATCATATTACATACCCGATGGGCCTGATTATGACGATGATTACGAATCACATTCATCCTCTAGTAGCTCTTATAACGATCTTGATTATATTTTTAAATAATAATTTTAATATCAATTTAATATCAACCCCAAAAAATAAATCCTACAACCCGCATAAACACTGGGCTGTAGGATTTTCTGTTATTACTCAAACTCTATCGTTCCTGGTGGTTTCCCTGTTAAATCATACACGACTCTATTTACATGTCCCACTTCGTTAACTATCCTACTTGTCACTTTATGCAGTACTTCCCATGGTATTTCCGCAGACTCTGCTGTCATAAAGTCTATTGTATTTACTGCCCTCAGCGCAACTGCGTAGTCATAGGTTCTCTCGTCTCCCATTACTCCCACAGACCGCATATTTGTAAGTGCTGCAAAATACTGTCCCACGGTCTTATTCATCCCCGCAGCGTCCATTTCTTCTCTATAGATAGCGTCTGCATCCTGAACTATCTTCACTTTCTCTTCAGTGACTTCTCCGATAATCCTGATTCCAAGTCCTGGTCCCGGGAATGGTTGTCTGAATACAAGTCTTTCTGGTATTCCAAGCTCCAGTCCTGCCCGGCGCACTTCGTCCTTGAACAAATCCCTGAGCGGCTCAATGATTTCTTTAAAGTCTACATAATCCGGCAATCCGCCTACGTTATGGTGTGATTTGATGACTGCGGATTCTCCGCCCACGCCGCTCTCCACTACATCCGGGTAGATTGTTCCCTGTACGAGGAAATCGACAGTTCCTATCTTTTTAGCCTCTTCTTCAAAGACACGGATAAATTCTTCGCCTATAATCTTACGCTTTTCTTCTGGCTCAGTCACACCTGCCAGTTTTGAGTAAAATCTTTCCTGAGCGTTGACGCGGATAAAGTTCAGATCATATATTCCATCTGCTCCAAATACTTTCTCTACTTCGTCGCCCTCATTTTTGCGCAGAAGACCGTGATCCACAAATACGCAGGTCAACTGAGCGCCAATTGCTTTTGACAGCATTACTGCTGCTACAGAAGAGTCTACGCCGCCTGACAGGGCACAGAGCACTTTTCCATCGCCGACTTTTTCTTTGATTGCTTTTATGGTCTCTTCCACAAATGCATCCATCTTCCATTCACCGGCACAGCAGCACACATTTTTTACAAAGTTATTTATCATCTTTGTTCCTTCTGTTGTGTGGAGCACTTCTGGGTGAAACTGGATTGCATACAGCTTGTCTGCTTCATTTTCAGCGGCAGCCACAGGACAATCCGCTGTATGTGCAGTAATTTCAAATCCGGGTGCCACCTGAGAAATGGCATCAAAATGGCTCATCCAGCAAATGGTAGGTGTTGGCACATCTGCAAATACCTTTGATTCTCTTTTATCAATGATAACTTCTGTCTTTCCGTATTCACGCACATCAGCACGGCCCACCTTGCCGCCCAGAACGTGCATCATAAGCTGTGCGCCATAGCACAAGCCAAGAACTGGTATTCCCAGCTCAAAAAGTTCTTTTGTATAGGTTGGAGAATCCGCCTCATAACAGCTATTTGGTCCTCCGGTCAAAATGATTCCCTTAGGATTCATTTCTTTTATTTTCTTTATATCTACCTTATAAGAGTAGATCTCACAATATACATTACATTCTCTTACCCGCCTTGCGACCAACTGATTGTACTGTCCGCCAAAATCAAGGACTGCGATTAATTCATTCTTCAATTTTATCCTCCCGCTCAAAATGCGACATAAAACATTATCGTTCAGCCATACAGCTCTGTTTTGATTTACTTTCCTATTATAATGTAGCATATTTAGTTTTACAATACTCTATTTAAAAAAACTGCAAAAGGGTCTGACCCCTTTGCAGTCCATTTCAGAATATTTTTTAAATTGTTCGTATAAGTTTCCATTTTCCTTTCCGGTAACGCAGTGTCATGAAGATTGCTCTGAAGCACCAGTCGATGACCATTGCTACCCAGACTCCAAATACGCCCAGACCCATATATCCTCCCAGGACGTAGCTGAATGCGATTCTGAATATCCACATGGAAATGATGGAGATTACCATTGGCACTTTTGCATCCCCGGACGCACGCAGTGTTACCGGCAATGAGAATGCCATCGGCCATATGAGCATACAGCTGATGCTGTGGAAGTATAGAATATGTCTTGTCGTTTCAGCAGTCAGGTCTGATAACTGGTAAGCTTTTAATATCGAGCGGCATAAATACAAAGATGATTCCGTTCATAATCCACATCGCCACATAAGTTATTCCAATCAGCTTCTTTGTGTAATAATGGGCCTGCTCATAATCTCCTGCACCTACACAGCGCGCAATGATTGCCGGAATTGCCAGTCCTAAGGCTATTCCCGGCAGCAACTGGAACAGTGCCACAGCGTTGCTAACTGCATTTGCAGCGATTGCATATGTGCCCATCGTGGAAACTAGATTTAAGACTAAGATTTTTCCCAATTGAAACATACTGTTTTCCAGACCGTTTGGCACTCCTATGGATAAAATGCGCCGTATCATTCTCCAGTCCGGCCGATATCGGAGACTTTTGTTGATGTGAAGTTTGCGCTGCTGATTCATGAGCAGTGAAATAATCACAACGGCGGCGATAATTCTGGCCACCAGCGTGGGAATTGCCACACCTTCTGTCCCTCTGTGAAATCCGTACATTAAGATAGCGTTTCCGCCGACATTGATAACATTCATGAGAAGAGAAACTAACATGGATACTTTAGAATTTCCCATCATTCTAAATATAGCAGCTCCTGCATTATAAAGTGCTATAAATGGGATAGATGCGGTAACTATCATCAAATAAGTGTTGGCGTGTGCCATAACGTCTGCGTCAATGGCACCAAACACAATATGTAATATAAACCATTTTGCGGCATAGACGATGAGCATAATTACGACAGCTATGGAGGTGATGAACCAGACAATCTGGTTTGAGGCTTCACAAGCCAGCTTATCATTTTTCTGCCCGAGGTACTGCCCTGCCACGACTGCTCCTCCTGTCGCAAGAGCTGCAAATGCATTGACAAAAAGTATCATAATGCTGTCTACCAGCGACACCCCTGACATGGCGGCTTCCCCGACACCGGCCACCATAATTGAAGCGGCCATACCCACTGTGATAGCCAGAAACTGTTCAATTATCAGTGGGACAATCAACGACACCAGTGCTTTATTATCAAACAAATAATTACTTCTCTCTAGTTTCTTTTCTACTCTCGTTTCCATAACCTCATTCCCAACATTATTTTACAATCAGCCATGCTTATTAAATTGCCGGCATTTTTATATTTATATTTTCCCTCAACACATAAAAACTTCTCAGCGCATTTATTATACGCCGAGAAGCTTTTAAAAACAAGTAACCTACTTTTCATTAAAGGACAGTTACAGTTCACTATACACCGTTTCATCCTGCCTTCACAAACCGTAACAAAGAATCAGGTTGTTTACGCTGACATGTAAGCAGAAAGTTCTGCTTTTAACTGTTCACAATTCTCATCATATATCCGCAACTCAATAGGGCTGTTAAAACCTAAGTTCATGATTCCCAATATTGACTTTGCGTCCACAACAAATCTTCCTCTTTTCATATCCATATCATAGGGATATTTTTCTACTTTATTTACAAACTCAAGCACCTCACCGGGGTCTTTAAATTTGATAATCATTTCTCGCATTATTACATCTCCTTTTTTAAAACATCTATCACAACCTGATTGACATCTGTCTTTTAACATCAACATAATATCACATTTTTCGCGTACACAAGGGTGAAATTTTTAAAAAAGGTAGATTTTTTTAATGCTCCAGCTTGCGAAATTCGCTGGGAAGCATCCCAACTTCTTCCTTAAATACTCTGCTCATATATTTGGAATCTGAGTATCCCACAAGCTCTGCAATCTGATTTAATTTTAAATGCGAGTTCCGCAAAAGTTGCTTTACTTTTTCTATCCGAATCTTTCGGATGGTCTCTGAAAATGTAGCTCCCGTCTGTTTCTTAAATTGTGCACTTAAATGCTCCACGGACACAAATAATTTATCTGCTATTTCTTCCAGAGTAATGCCCTGGTCATAATATTTTAATATCAGCTGCTGTGCTCTTTCCACCAGTTCACTGACCTGTACTTTTTCTCCCTCCTTATAATTTAAAGCTATAATGCGAAAAATTTCTTCTATACTATAGTTAATCTCGCTCCAGCTTACTGCCTCCGATATTGCCTGCAGCAAAGTTTGAATCTGCAGTCCTGCATTTATTTCGTGCACATTTCTATAACAGCTTGCTATCGTCCAGTTAAAACGAATGATAGACTCTTTTATCTCATCCGGCCGGTGCGGCGCTGCCTGATAATAAGAAACTAACGCCCTGCTGCACCCTTCTATAGTGTTCCAGTCTCCCCGCTTTACCGCCTGACACACCCTGTCCTCCAACTCGGTGGGATGTTTTAGCGGAACAATCTCCAGCTTCTCAATATCTTCTTTTCTAATCAGAGTTCCTTTTCCAAAAAGAAGATTCCACTCCCGCTCTCCTCTCATTTCCTTGGCAGCCTGCGGTAAATCCAGCATCCTGTCTATACTCCTCCAACTGCAGATGACAGGGTCTTTCAGATTGTCGCACAGCATGGGCATGACAGAGTTTTGAAAATATGAATATTGGGATGTGCCGGCAGGAACATTATATAAAATCATAATCAGCATGCTCCAGGCACTTATCTCCAAAACACAAGAGTTAAATTTTACTGAATGTTCTCCCACCTCCACTAATAGTTTTTTTGCCGCTTTTCTCTGCTCCTCATACTTTTCTCCCAGCCATAATACAAATACCTCTGCCGGGTCTTCCACAGAAAATCCGTATCTCTCCATTGTCAGCTTATGAAAATACTTATCAGGGCTTATCTGTCCGTTCAGACAGGTGAGGAAGATGCCTGAGATAGAATACACTTTTTCCAGACTCTTCACTTTCTCCACTTCTTTTTCCGCTTTTTGTACTGCTTTCTTCAATTCTGGTATCTTGACAGGTTTCAGCAGATAATTTTCCGCATCCAGCTCCATTGCCTGTTTTATATACTCAAAATTAGAATATTCGGACAAAACCAGCACCTTACAATCATTGCCTTCTCTTCTGAGCCGCCGAAGTATCTTAAGACCGTCCATTTTCGGCATATGTGTGTCTAAAATCACCAAATCCGGCTCTGTCAGACAAATCAGCTCGTACCCATCTTTGCCATTATCAGCGGCCCCTGCAATCTCATAATCGGGATTCATTTCCTGCAGAGTTTTCATCAGTATTTCCCGAAGTAATTTTTCCCGTTCCAGAATTACAATCTTCATTCTCCGACTCCTTTCTCTTGTGTATCTCTCAAACAATTACACTCTGCATATGCCGGGTGCTCGTCAGAATCAAGATTGCTCCGATAATTCTGTCTCACCCGGCAGATACAACAGCCGCATGTCCGTCCTCTTTTTTTCTATTATATCATGGATTCCGCAGAAACCATGATATAATTGTTGATTAGTGCTGATGAAGATATTTTTCTCTTGTGGCCAATCCACCGCGTATATGTCTCTCTGACTTATTCATGTCCAATACCTTGCGTGCATCCCCCGCCAAAGAGGGATTAATCTGAAGAAGCCGTTCTGTCACATCCTTGTGGATTGTAGACTTTGATACCCCAAATCTCTTAGCCGCCTGCCGCACTGTTGCTTTCTCTTCAATGATATAATTTGCTATTTCAATCGCCCGCTCTTCTATGTATTCCTTCAAGAATATTCTCCTCAAACACGTTTTTTACATCCTATGGAAAATACACAAAAAATATGCAATTATTCTGAAAATTTACCGCTCCCGGGCCATGTAACTTTTATGACTCTTACCCGCACAAAAAAATGAACAGGATTTACTTTGTCAGCAAATCCTGCCCATCTAAGGCTTACTACTATTCTTGTCTATATTATTCTCTGGAAAGGCTTCCCTTTTTAGAGCGTGTGTTGCTGTAAAGTACCAGCAGAATTGTTCCAATAATACCTGCTGAAACAGAATTTGAGATAGCCGCTACAACACCCTGAACAAATACCAGATTTACAGGTTCTGCGTAAATCACAATGTCAAGCACAGGTGCCACGACAACCCAGGAGATTACATTTGCAATAATCTGGTAAACATTAAAGCGGACAACGTCTTTTAAGCCAAATTCACCTTCATCCACCCTCATCTTGGGATATACCATACCAATAAGAAAGCAGGATAAACCGCTGGCAATTACCCAGCTCCACCAAGCTGAACCGTACTGAATAGAGTCAGACAATGCATGTCCGATAAATGCAATCAGTCCGCCGGCGATGGGGCCAAACAGGGCCGCAAAAAATGCGCCGATTCCATAGGCTGTCTGAATATCTGTCTCAGGAATACCTGTCGGAATCTTTACATACATAAACAACAATGTAAATAATGCTGCGCCAAGCCCGGTGGCAACAATGGTCTTCGTCTTAAACTCAAACATTCTTTTTCCATATCTCTTCCTCCTTTAGATAAAACAACTATTACAAGTACCTTTAACGAAAGAGTACTTCGTTTTGCGTGTTTTGTCAAGCTAATGCAAAGGGGTCTGACCCCTTTGCACACCATTTTCAGAATTGTTTAACTACTTAGTAAATTCTACTGTCCAGTCTGACCCATATCCCAGATTGTATTGTCCGGAAAAGTCTCCCTGGCTGACTGCAACTGCGACTTTCATTAATTCGTTGTTGTAAATCATGGGATCGCCTTTTTGAGCGTATCCAAAGCTCTGGTGGAACAGTACTTTCTGATCAAATGCTGTTTTCTCCGTCATGTTTTACTACGAGATTGATATAATCTCCGTATTCAAATCCTGCCTCTTTAAATTGATTCAGAGGGATATTTGTCCACAGGTTTCCGAAGTTGGGGTCATTGATTTCAAAAATCCCCTGTACTTTACCTGGCTCTACAGTTGGCTCTAAAATGGGATGCTCCACGATTTCTTCTACTGGATATTCTGGCCCCACTCCCTCAAAGTCAATGATTCCGCTTGCCAGACGTGCTGCTGTGTGTCCAAATAAATCTCTTCCGTGGAAGATGGCTACACCCTCTGTTCCTTTTCCGCGAAGTCTGTTGACAGATTCGTCTATTTCACGCACAGACTCAATTCCTATCCATTTCTTCACATGGGTCAAGAGCCATTGTCAGGGGACACAATATAGTAGCCATCCACTGTTTTTGCCACGCACGCTTTTCTGCTTGTGCCTACCCCAGGGTCTACAACAGATACATAATTGTTCCCTCGGCCAGATTGCAGACTCTGATACAGGCGGTAGCTGGCGCTCCATGTGTCATACTGGGGAAGCTCATGGGTACCGTCCATAATTTCCAGCTCTCGTCCACGCATTTTACAACTCCGTACATAAGGCTGACTGCACCTTCCTTATAAGTAAAATCTGTCTGAAATACTAAAATTGGTTTCATAGTTTAAATTCCTCTCTTTCTTTCATTAATATTGTAAATTCATTTTCTATCTATACAAACGGGTTATAAAATCTGGAGCCATTTACAAAGAATGTGACTATCAATGAACCTGCCAGTATAAGTGCGCCAAGAGCCATAGCACCCCAGTCTCCTGTCCGCAAAGGTTTTGCTACATACCATGTTCTCTTCTTATGCTTTCCAAATCCCCTCAAATCCATTGCATTGCTGATTAATTCAATTCTGTCCAGAGTGGAAAATATGAGCGGAACACTAATGTTCATCACATTTTTCACACGGGTACTCAGATTCTCTTTTCTGGACATATCCAGTCCCCGGCTCTGCTGCGCCAGAGCAATATCCTGATAATCCCGAATCATATCCGGGAAATACCGCAGTGTGAGGGACAGTGCAAATGCACCTTTATAGCTGACTCCTATCCGGTTTAAGGAGGCGGCAAACTCACTGGGGTTGGTTGTGAGCAGGAAAACCATTCCCATAGGTACCATTGACGCATATTTTGTAATCTTTGTCACCTGATAAAGCAACTGCTCCAAAGTTACGGTATAGCGCGCGTTGAGCCGGAACAGCTCATGGTTGGTTCCATAAATTTCAATTCCGTACTGCGGGCTGAACAGGTAGGTGAGAAGAAAGTTCATCAGCAGGAAAATAGCGACATAGATTGTCATAATTTTAATCTGCTTAAATTTCAGCTTCCGACATTCTGAAAAATATGATGGACAGCACCATAACAAACAGAATATACCGAATGTCATAGGAGAACATAACGGAGAACGTCATACAGATAAAGCAGACCAGTTTTGTCAGGCCCGACAGGTTATAAATGAAATTATCTCTGTCTATATAGTCAAATAGTTTTGCTTTCATGAGCGGTGCGTCCTCCTCTCGTAATTGATAAAATTCTGCACAAATGTGGTTGGGTCCGGAATTTCTGTTTTCATAGCCAATTCATACAGGGATGTTATCTTTAGATTTGCCCTGAGCGCAATATCTTCATCCGTAAGGATTTCAACCGCGCTGGCGTCTCCAATTTTCTTTCCCTCAGAAATTACAATTGCATGGGGAGTGTACTCCAGCATCAAATGCATATCGTGGGTAATCAATATGATGGTGACACCCTGCTCATTCAAGCTCTTCAAAAACTCCATAATCTCTGTATAGTGGTGATAGTCCTGCCCCGCCGTGGGCTCGTCCAGAATTAATATCTGTGGGTCCATAACCAGCATGGAAGCGATTGTCACACGTTTTTTCTGCCCGAAACTCAGTGCAGATATGGGCCATTTTTTAAATGGGGCAAGACCGCATATTTTCAGTGCTTTATCTACCTTTGGCTCAATCTCAGCCTCAGGAACCTGCCGGATACGGAGCCCCAGCGCCACCTCATCATAAATCATGGGTTTGCAGATCATCTGATTGGGATTCTGCATAACGAAACCGATTTTCTGGGAGCGTTCCTTTATGGTCTGACCCTTCAAATCTTCACCATAGTACAGAAGCCTTCCCTCATCTTCTGTGACAAATCCACAGATAACCTTTGCGAGAGTGCTTTTCCCGGCCCCATTGGTTCCCACAATGCTGACCATCTCGCCCTCCTGAATTTTAAAATTAATGTCCTGCAGGATTTTCCGTTTCCTGGTATATTGAAAACTCAGGTGCTCCGCCTCCAGAATTGCAGGGCGTTCCCTTTCAGGGGGCATTTCCGTCTGCTCCGGTTCCATTTCTGCAGGGCATCTTTCACCTGAGTAATATCCAGGGTGTCTATGCGTCCTGCACACATTTGGGGAGTCACTTTGATGTCCGCATATTTCATCGCGGTGACATACAAAGGTTCCCGGATTCCAAGCTGCAGGCAGAATGTTCGCCGCCATCAGGTCATCCGGAGTCATATCCTCCACAATCCGGCCCTCACTGACTACAATAATGCGGTCCACTTCCCGGTAAAGCACATCCTCCAGACGGTGCTCTATGATGACAACTGTTTTCTTCGACTCCTTCCACACCCGGTCAATCAAGTCAATGGCAGTCTTTCCCGTCGCAGGGTCTAGGTTGGCGAGGGGCTCATCGAACAGCAAAAGTTCCACATCATCCACCATTACCCCGGCAAAGGACACTCTCTGCTTCTGCCCTCCTGACAGCTCAAAGGGGGAAGATTTTAACAATGTTCCCATATCCACAATGTCCGACACCTTCTGAACTGTTTCTTTCATCTGTGCAAGAGGCACACAGTCGTTTTCCAGGGCAAATGCGATATCCTCGCCCACTGTCAACCCAATAAACTGTCCGTCGGCATCCTGGAGAACTGTGCCCACCTTTTTGGACAGCTCAAATATATTCATCTCCCTGGTTTCTTTTTCGCTGATTTTCAGACTTCCCTGTATCTCTCCCTTATAAGAAAACGGAATCAACCCATTCAGACAATTCCCAATGGTACTTTTTCCGCTGCCGCTGGGACCTACTATGAGAACTTTTTCTCCCTCATATATCTTCAGGTTAATGTCATGAAGTGTAGGCTCCGCCTGGCTGAAATACTGAAACTGAAAATTTTCAAATTCTATAACCGGTTTTCTCTCCGTCTGGCTCATAGGTACCTCCCTCCTTTATAGCCTGTACTGTATTTGATATTTCCCCGAACGAAAATAATATTTAATTCTGCCGATGGCCCGGTTTTCCCAGTCATAAAGCACCTGTTCAATATGAAGAAGGCTGGTTCCCTCCTCCACTTCCAGATAAGGAATCACCTGCTCGTCCGCCTCCACAATCTGAATGCTGACATCAGCTTCCACCGCTTTCCTGTAAATATTCCAATCCATGAACTCAAGTAAATCTTCCTGAGACTCCATATCCACTCCGCTTTCCTCCAATATGCTTACCGGAATCTGCAGAAAACTCTGGCCTATAGGACCGTCCTCACTTTTATACACATTGTTGCTCGCCAGAACTTCCTCTCCCTCAGAGAGCCCCAGTTTTTGCCTGGCAATCTGAGTGGGCTGTCCAATATTAAAATCCATACTGATATGAACGATATCTTCCAGTGCATCCTCCAAAAGGAAATTATATATTTTTTCCTTACTCTTCTTATCCTTATCGTAGGATACATAAGTTCCTTTTCCCTGATGCTTGTAAATGTGTCCGTCCTGGGTAAGAATTGTCAGCGCCTGCCTCAGTGTATTGCGGCTCACACAGTATTTCTCCGCCAGCACCGTCTCTGAGGGCAGCATACTTCCCTTTTCATAAACCCCGGATATAATATCACTATATAATTGATTGTACACTGGAATATAGGAGGGAAGCCTGACTTTTGTTTCAGACTTTTCAGCCCGCACATTTTCCTTTTGAGACTCTTCTTTCTTGATTTCTTCCTCCTCCGGCTGCTGTGCCGGAAGCTCTGTCAATGTGCCCCAATCCCCTGCGCGCCTGAACCCAATATTATAATACAGATTGTGTGCTTCCTCCTGACTGCAAAACAGGCATGGGCGTTTTTCTTTGGCAAGAATCTGTCTGCACAGTGCACTCACAATCTGACTTGCAAGCCCTCTGCCTCTGTACCCGGGAGCCACGGCTACGCCGCCAATCATGACAGTCTCCTCACACTCCGCAGTGCTGTTGGCATGGGCAATAATTTTACCATTCTCCCGTATCAGACAGTGAATTCCGTTGTTGTTGTGAATCCTGTCTGCAATCATCTGTTTAGACCTGTAAAGACTTCTCAGCTCAGGAATGCTCTGAAGGAATGCAAAAATATCGTCGATATCTTCCCCGGATGCCTGCCGGATTTCTGGATTCTCTTGTACCAGACAATCTGCATCCTTGAATAAATACAGTCCTCTGGCTTCTATATGGTAATCGGGCAGAACCCTCTGTACCATTCTCACATTTTCTATCTTTCCCATAACCACATCCGGTATATACCATGAAAAGAGCTGCTCCAAAAAGGGGATATTCATATTTCCATCTTTACTGTAAAGGATTAAACTGTTATAAAAGCAAAGGTAAACTCCAAGGCACTCGCCCTGCTCCACATCCATATAGACCGTCTGAAATTTCTCATTGAACCCAAAATCCTCAATATCAGCCAGCATAAACGTGTTATAAACCGGCTCCTGCTTCAGGTAGGCCATCAACGCGGCGCGGTCCTGTTCCGTACATTCTTTAACCATAAATCCTCCCATCCTTCAGAAATGTATTGCTCGCGGCAGAGTGCCGCATAACATACTGAAATATAATAAAAAAATGCAGAGCAAATTCCCACCATATTGTGAAGATTTGTTCTGCCTTTCTCCATACTCAAATTAGCTTGTTCAACAAGCTAATTTGAGTATAATCTATCCATTTTCAGTTGTCAAGATGAACCACCACTTTTAGTCATCGTAAATAATACGAGGCGCTTTCCGTATAGTGATTCTCCAGTTTGTACCTGTTCCGATATTATATGCCCTTGAGAAATTTCCCTGATTAATGGCAACAGCCATACAGTCCAGACTGTTCACATATACCAGCGGCTCTCCCACATACACATCCGCAAAACTCTTAGCGTAGACAAGAATGTTCTTGTAAAGCGTACGCGTCTCATTTTCAATACTGATTTCCACTCTTCCGCCGTGGCTGACTCCAAGTTTCTTAAACAGCTCCCTGGGAATATTGGTCCAGAGGCTTCCGAATCTCACGTCCAGCACATCTATAGTCCCGCTGACTTTTTCTCCGTCATAAGTGGCCTCCACAATCGGCAGCTCTATGACGCTCTCAGGCTCTACCTCCGGTCCTACTTCCTCAAAAGAAATAACGCCGGTTGCCAGCCTTGCACCTGTATAAGCATAAATGTCCCTGCCGTGGAAAGTATAGCTCTCCCCTGAGTTTGGCAGACGGTTCACCTTCTCATCAATAACCCTGGCACTGTCTAAACCGATAACTCTCTTCACATGGGTCAAAGTTCCATTGTCCGGTGTAACAATATACTGTCCATTCTTTGTCCGCACAACAATACTTCTCCTTGTTGAACCTACTCCCGGATCAACCACGCTGACAAAAACAGAACCCTGCGGCCAATAGCTTACCGTCTGAATCAGGCGGTAAGACGCCTCCCATATATCATACTGGGGAATTTCATGAGTCAGGTCTGAAATCTGTAGTTCATCTGATACCCCATATGCAACTCCGTACATAGCGCTGACTGCACCGTCCGCTGTTCCAAAATCCGATTGTAAAATAAGTGGTTTCTTCATAATTTATCTTCCTTTTCGGCTAAGCGTTGAAACGTTACTATTTTGTCTCAGTCTTTGATCCACTATCTTCAGTCTTTGATTCGCTGTCTTTCGTCTTTGTTCCACTATCTTGGGTCTGTGTTTTGCTGTCGTCAGTTGTAGCTGCTTTTTCAACCTGCACACATTTATCTACCAGATACTTGGCAACTTCCTGCTGGAGAATGCTTGTTTTGAGCACATCTTCCCCAACCTGTTTTGTGAAAGCATCGACGTCATCATATCCAGAACTTTCCGCAAGTTCCTTTACCTGCTTTTTGTACTCTTTATCTGAAAGCTCAAGATTCTTCTTCTTCGCTATAAGCTCACATGCAACATTTCTCTTAACTGCCATCTCTGCGGCTTCTTTTGCCTGAGTATTAAAGTCTTCCTCTTTCATTCCCATGTACTGCTCCAGGAAATCTTTGAACTCCATACCATAGCTTTCTGCCATTCCTGAATAATAATCTTTGATAACCTTAAGCTGCTTATCTACCTCTCCGTCAGGATACTTCTTCACTTCTATCTGGTCAACAAGTGCTTCCATAACCTCACTCTGAAGCTGATAATCTGTGTTTTTCTTGGCACTCTCTTCCAATGTCTTTTTAATTTCTGCTTTATATTCTTTTACTGTCTTGGATGTCTTGCTGTTCTCTTTCACCCACTCATCTTTGAGTTCAGGAACATTTGACACTTTTATTCCATTCAATGTAACATTAAATACAGCCACTTTTCCGGCCATATCAGCATTCTGGTATTGCTCAGGAAATTGTACGGTTATATCAAAATTCTCTCCAATGTTATGGCCTATAATCTGTTCCTCAAAACCTTTATAGTCCCCATTGGCACCGATAAATGAACCTGAACCCAGCTCCAGATCTGTGTCCTTTGCTGAACCGCCTTCAAATTCCACTCCGTCCACAGAACCTACAAAATCAAGGTTTACTATATCGCCATTCTGAGCAGCTCTGTCTTTCACATCTTCTGAAACTGCCGCCGCAGAAAGATTACTATTTATAGTACTTTCAACCTGGTCATCAGTCACTTCAACTTTCTCAACCTGTTGAACTTCCAGTCCCTCATACTGCTTTATTGTAACATAGTCATTGGATAGCTGCTTACTGCATCCCGCCAAAGATGCCACCATAAGAACACTCAGTGTGGCCGCCAAAATTTTTTTCTTCATTCTTCCACCTCTTATTTTTTTCGTCTTAACAGCGGGCTGTACAGCCCACATACTTTTATGTTATAACATATTTTCCCTATATTGAAAAGGTTTTTCATACTTATTTCACTTTTCAGTATGACCATTTTGAACCCCCTGGTCAGACTCTGTTCCGCAAAATCAGAGACTAAAGCAATGGTGAAAGTAATCTTGAAAATTGTTCTTTGCCGCGGATAATCAGACCTCTCCGGTCATAAACTTTCCTCGTCACATGAGTGCATTTTGTCATGTCATTCTCAAAGGCTCTCTCCAGCCTCTGCACGGTGCGCTCGCTGTAGACAACTGCATTTACTTCAAAATTCAGCCCAAAACTCCGCATGTCCATGTTGGCCGTGCCCACACAGGCGACCATGCCGTCCACACTCAATGTCTTGGCATGGAGAAATCCATTATCATAAACATAACATTTTGCTCCCGCTTCCACCATATCCCCGATATAAGAATAGGTTGCCCAGTAAACAAAGGGGTGGTCCGGCTTACAGGGAATCATGATACGCACATCAATTCCCGAACGGCAGGCAATTTTCAGAGCATCCAGTATAGAATCATCCGGAATAAAATAAGGTGTCTGTAAATATACATGATGCTTCGCACTATGTATCAGCCTTAAATAATTGTCGTGAATGGTTTTTATCTGAGAGTCCGGGCCGCTGGAAATAATCTGTACCGGGTCGCGCCCATTTCTCACATAGTCAGGTATTTCAAACAGGTGGTCCTGAAGAAAGAGATTCTCCTTCGCCGCATAATTCCAGTCCAAAACAAAACGAACTGCCAGAGAAGTCACCGCCGCTCCTTCTATACAAAGGTGGGTGTCCCTCCAGTATCCGAACTTCTTATCCAAACCTAAATACTCTCTGCCCACATTAAAACCGCCCACAAATCCGATGCGGCCGTCAATTACTACAATTTTTCTGTGATTTCTAAAATTTACACGGAGCTGAAGCTGTCCTAAAAGAGCCGGGAAGAACTCTGCCACCAGCACGCCTGCCTTCTCCATCCTCTCCCAATCCTTGTTCTGCATGGTGCGGCACCCCATACTGTCAAACAGTACTCTGACCTCCACACCCTCTTTTGCCTTGCTTATGAGCACCGATTCAATCTCCTGCCACAGTTCATCATTGCGGATAATATAGTACTGCATATGAATATACCGCTCTGCTTTTTTCATCTCCTCAATCAGTGCACGGAACTTTTCTTTTCCGTCTGTGTAAATGCGCACATCATTATTATCTGTGAGCACCGATTCACCTGCCTCCAGATTGTAAAGAATTAAATCCTTGAATCTCGCCATCTCCGGGTTTGCAAAGGCGCAGCTGCTTCCTGTATATAGTCTCTTCCTGCCTGCGCACCGCATATTTCTAAGCTCACCCTCAATCTCCTTTGCCTTGAACATCCTGCTTTTATGAAAATCCTGTCCGATAATCAAATAGAGGAAAAATCCAAGAATCGGAATGAAATAAAGCAACAGCAGCCACGTCCACACTGTCTGTGGAGATCTCCGCTTGAAAGAATACGATAACAAGGGAAAGAAGAATGTTTATAATGACCAGATTATCCATCACAAAATTGTAAGATGCTGTCAATCCATTCCATATTGTTTCTGCCATAAAATAACGACTCCTTTTTCATCTGTATGTAACCATTTAATTATACTATCTTCTCCCCGGAAAAGTAACCCTAAAATATCAAATTACTTGCACTTCACCTGAAAGGATGGTACAATACTCCTTGCATAAGGCGAAAAACTGCAATTTGAGCTTTGTTTCACATCATTGCGGAAAAAGAGTATTTTAGGGAGGGTTCGTCGTGAATTTAGGATTATGGATTATGATTATCGTACTTAGGCTGTTTTGATCATTTTGCTGGTTGTCCCTTGATTTCTCGGTAAAGAACGAAGAAAAGGCAGGCAGAACAGAAACAACAACTGGATGCGGCAGCGTACAATGTCACCATCATATTATTGATAAAGGCAAGATGAAATCTAAAAGATGCCGGTTTCCCTGCCATTGTAGTCGAGAGGTACACCCAAGTACTTAAGACGAAGCAAAGTGCCGGTGGAAAAGCAAAAGTAGGCCCAAAGAAATGACGCTCATGTGTGATGCTAAATATTTCCTGTAATCCTGTGAAGAAGGAAGTCAAGGCAACTGTGTCAAATCGGTATTTACATAACGGCTGTAAAAGGGCTCCGTGGTCCTCTGGAAACTCCAGAGAAGAAAAAACGTTTTCTGGGACAGATTCAAAAGAGCCAGCAAGTAAAGCACAAAGAACAACCGCAGCAAATGCTGCGGTTATTTTTATGTTTTTAATTGTCAAGAGCAAAGGAGTCTGACCCTTTTGCAAAAATCTCCATCTTTATATTACAGTCTGCCAGAGGTTCATAATTGATATCCAGGACTTCATAATCCACGCTGACGTCAATATTGTCCTCCGTCACATTCACCTCCATGTTTCTGGTCTTAACACCAACCAGCATCTGTCCGTAGGGTGTCTGATAATATGTAAGATTCTTTTTATTTTTTTCAAAAATCATGTGAGTATTAGACAAACCGGTTTTCATAATTTCAACACTATCTGTACCGGTTATTTTTATTTTATTTTTTATCGTACCCTGCATTCCTTCCATTACTTCATCATAAATAACATAATGCTTTCCATTTTTATAATAGTAATTTCCGGGGGTTACAACTTCTATAGCCTCGTCTTCTCCATGCATCATGCCGGAGAGCGCGTCCACATGCAGTCCCGATATACTGACCAGTACATCTTTTGTCATATTTGTCACCTAATAATCCTCAATATTTATTACATTAGTAGTCGAGATGTCAAATGGCATCACAGTGTTTGCAAAATGGCGGAATTTTTCTGCCGCATCGCTGACAAAGAACTCATAACGGCTATGGGGCTCTTTTTCTCCGTCATTGACCATGTCCCGCTCCTGCAAAAGCTTCTTTAAATCCATGGCTGCCTCATATGCAGGATTCACTATCTGTATCTTATCCCCCATATATGCGCGGATTTTAGAGCGCAGAAGAGGATAGTGGGTACAACCCAGTATCATAGCATCTATATCTGTCTTCTTCATGGATTCCAGATAGTAGTCTATGATTTCTTCTGTCACCCTATGCTCCTTAAACCCTTCCTCCACCAGTGGCACAAACAGCGGACAGGCTTTTTCTATTACAGTAATATCCGGGTTCATTCTCTGAATAATCTTTGTGTACACGCCGCTTTGAACTGTGGCATCTGTTCCCACCACACCAACCTTATGGTTGTAAGTAGCTTCTACAGCGGCCCGTGCGCCGGGTGTTACCACACCCAGAATCGGAACATCAAACTCATCCTGAACAGCATCCAAAGCGAGAGCGCTTGCCGTGTTACACGCAATCACAATTGCTTTTACCTGCTTTTTTTTCAGGAACCGGATAATCTGCTCCGAAAACCGGATAATTGTATTCTGTGATTTGCTTCCGTAAGGAACCCGGGCAGTATCCCCAAAATACACAATATTCTCATCGGGAAGCTGACGAATCATCTCCCTCACCACCGTCAGACCGCCCACACCTGAGTCAAACACACCAATAGGTGCCGTCTTTTTACACTCCACACTCAATGTCACTCGTCTCCTAGATTGCCAATATTCTTGAGATTTCATACTGATGCGCAGGAATCTCTTTCTTCATAGCCAAAGCTTCTTCTATATCATAATCAACAAACTTACCTTCTTTATATCCTACAACTCTGTTGCTCTTTCCTGCACAGAGCAGCTCCACTGCAATCGCGCCCATTGTTGACGCATATACTCTGTCCTTACATGTAGGACTTCCGCCGCGCTGCATGTGTCCCAGAATTGTTGCTCTTGTCTCAATTCCTGTGGCTTCCTCAATTCTTTTCGCCATATTGATAGAATCACCCACACCCTCGGCATTGATGATAATGTAATTCTTTTTGCCGCGCTTTTTATTTTGCAGCATATCCTGAATCAGTGCTTGTTCATCATAGTCTTTTTCTTCCGGCATAAGAATTCTCTCTGCGCCGTTGGCAATACCGCACCACAATGCCAGGTATCCGGCATCTCTTCCCATAACCTCAATAATACTGCATCTCTCGTGGGATGTTGATGTGTCGCGTACCTTGTCAATAGCTTCCATAGCTGTATTTACCGCAGTGTCAAATCCAATTGTGTAATCTGTACATGCAATATCCAGGTCAATTGTTCCCGGAAGCCCGATTGTATTTACTCCCAGGTGTGACAGCTTTTGTGCTCCGGCAAAAGAACCGTCTCCTCCAATAACCACAAGCCCGTCAATTCCATATTTCTTGCAGATAGCTGCTGCTTTCTGCTGGCCTTCTTCTGTGCGCATAGACTGGCAGCGTGCAGTCTGAAGGATTGTACCGCCGCGCTGGATTGTGTCAGATACGTCTCTGGCAGATAAATCTATAATTTCTTCTTTCAAAAGTCCGTGATATCCTCTTCTGATTCCACGTACCTTTAATCCTTTGGAGAGAGCTGTTCTGACTACCGCACGGATTGCCGCATTCATACCCGGCGCATCACCGCCGCTTGTAAGAACTCCGATTGTGCGTATGCTGTCTTCAATTTCTTCCATGTTCATTCTTTCTACTTCTCCCATGTTTTTATCCACCTTTCTAAAGTACCTGTACACAATAAGCTATTTTTTTACACTTTGGGTACTATTTTAACCTATTTATAAATGGTTTTCAATAGGTTTTTCTACCACTTTTACACGCGTCTCACCGAAATGATTCATCAATCTGCTTAACACATGGGGGCCTATGCTGATATTGCGGTTTCTCGGCAGGCGCTTTACAGCCCGCTCCTCCTGGCAATAAATGACAACCTCATCCTCCCCTTCGGAGTCTGCCAGATACCCATATACAATCTGCTCCTCCTCCAGAAATGCATTCTTGCTGGGGAACTGAATCCAAAGCTCTTTTTTTGTCTCCTCAAAAGGAATGATTTTCTCACAAATCAGTTTGCTCGCCCTCTCATCCTCCTCGGAAACCCTGCCCCGTATAAATATCTTATTATCCACCTCAAGGAGAGGGCGGTATTTCTCATAATCTCTGGGGAATATGACAACCTCCACAGTGCCCAGAAGGTCCTCCAGTGTGATGAACGCCATCATCTGATTGGTTCTGGTACTCTTCACCGTCTTGTCAACAATCATTCCCCCGATAATTTCTATCGCACCATCCCGGACTTTTGTCTCTCCGGTTTCCTCATCAGGCTGAAAGTCCGCAGTTGTCACAGAAATAGACCGGCGCCATTTCTCTTCATATTCTTCCAACGGATGCCCGCTGATATACACACCCAGAACTTCTTTTTCAAAAGCAAGTTTATTTTCCTTGGAATACTCGCCCACATCTGGAAGCCTGATTTCAAATTCACTCTTCTGCTCCTCATCCACCAAATCAAACAGAGTCATCTGGCCTGTCATGGCATATTTCTTTTCCTGGTTCACATGCTCCACAATCTGAATATAAATACTCATAAACTGTTTTCTCGTGCCGCCCAGTCCGTCCAGCGCTCCCGCTTTGATAAAATTCTCTATAACACGCTTGTTCAGTATTTCTTTCACAGAAAGTCTGGTGATAAAGTCTTCTAGATTTTTAAATGGGCCAAATTCCTCTCTGTCCGCCACAATCCCTTCTATAACAGGTTTTCCCACACCTTTAATGGCTGCCAGACCGTATCTTATTTTCCCGCCATCTACTGAAAAATTTGCCACTCCCGCGTTAATATCCGGGGACAAAATCTCAATATCCATCTGGCGGCAGCTATAAATATATTCTGCCACTTTTGATGAATTTTCAATCACAGAAGTCATAAGGGCGGCCATAAATTCTACTGGATAGTAATACTTCAAATATGCCGTCTGGTAGGAAACTACCGCATAAGCTGCGGCATGTGATTTATTGAATGCATATTTCGCAAAATCAATCATTTCATCGTAAATCTTGTTGGCAATTTTTTCATCAATGCCGTTGGCGATACAGCCGGGAACGTTTGTCTCCTTATCACCGTAGACAAATATCTGCCGCTCCTTCTGCATTACATCGCCCTTTTTCTTGGACATGGCGCGGCGCAGCAAATCACTCCGCCCCAGAGTATATCCGGCCAAATCACGCACAATCTGCATAACCTGTTCCTGATACACGATACATCCGTATGTGGGGGCAAGAATAGGTTCCAGCTCAGGGCAGTCATAAGTAATTGTGCCCGCCTCATTTTTCCCCCGGATATACTGAGGAATGAAATCCATGGGGCCCGGGCGGTACAGCGAGATTCCGGCTATAATATCTTCCAGGTTGTGGGGTTTCAGCTCTTCATAAAGCTCTTCATCCCGGCACTTTCAAGCTGGAATATTCCGTCCGTCCTGCCTGTTCCTATATAATCCAGCACCTTTTTATCATTGTAGTCGATTTTATTCATGTCCAAATCCGGCGTTTTCAGCTTCGCCAGAAGCAGGGCATTTTGAATCACTGTCAGTGTCCTCAGGCCCAGAAAGTCCATCTTCAAAAGACCCAGCTCCTCCAATGTGGTCATAGTAAACTGCGTGGTGATAGAGCCGTCCTGCGCTTTGGATACAGGTACATATTCGTCCACCGCCCGCTGACTGATAACAACACCGGCAGCGTGCATAGAACTGTGCCGGGGCAGTCCTTCCAGACGTTTTGACATATCAATCAGGTATTTCACCTGCTCATCCGTTTCATAAGTTTTGCGCAAATCTGAATTTACACTCAAAGCCCTGTCGATGGTCATATTCAGCTCTGTTGGAATCATTTTTGCGATGGTATCCACAAACGCATAGGGCAAATCCATAACACGCCCCACATCCCGGATAACACCCCGGGCAGCCAATGTACCAAAAGTTACAATCTGTACCACTCTGTCTTTTCCATATTTTTGCACCACATAATCTATAACTTCCTGCCGCCTTTCGTAGCAGAAGTCGATATCAATATCGGGCATGGAGATACGGTCGGGGTTCAGGAAACGCTCAAAAAGCAATTGATAGCGGATGGGGTCTATATCTGTGATTCCCAGGCAATAGGACACAATACTTCCCGCCGCAGAGCCTCTTCCCGGCCCAACTGCAATTCCATTATCCTTGGCGTATTTGATAAAATCCCACACAATCAGGAAATAATCTACATAACCCATATTTTTTATGACATTCAGCTCATATTCCAGACGGTCCCTTAATTCCTGTGATGGGTCCCCATAATGCTTATCCAGACCTTCAAAACACAGCCGATTCAAATATTCCCATGAAGTCAGCCCGTCCGGCACGTCATATTTGGGCAGCTTGGTCACTCCAAACTCAATCTCCACATCACATCTGTCGGCAATGCGCTGTGTGTTGTCCAGCGCCTGCAGGGCATAAGGAAACAACTGTGCCATCTCCTCCGGGGATTTCACATAATACTGTCCGCCCTCATAGCGCATTCTGTTCTCATCCTGAAGTTTCTTCCCGGTCTGAATGCAGAGCAGGATATCATGCGGTTTCTCATCCTCCGCGTAAGTATAATGCACGTCATTTGTAGCCACCAGTTCAATATCCAGTTCCTCAGATATTTTCAGCAGACGCTGATTTACAAGCCCCTGCTCCGGTATGCCGTGGTCCTGCAAGCTCCAGGAAATAATTTCCCTTCCCGAAAATATCCTGATACTCAAGGGCAGACTTCTTGGCCTCCTCGTCCAGACCTTTCGTCAGATAGCGCTGCACCTCCCCCGCAAGGCAGGCGCTCAGTGCAATAATACCCTCATGGTATTCCCTGAGCAGTGCCTTATCAACACGGGGTTTATAATAATACCCCTCCACAAAACCTTTTGATACAATTTTCATCAGGTTGGCGTACCCGGTATTATTTTCCGCCAGCAGAACGAGATGATAATATCTGTCCTCCCCGCCGCCTATTTCCCTGTCAAAACGGGAATTGGGGGCTACATATACCTCACACCCCAATATAGGTTTAATCCCCTGTTTTTTGGCCTCCCGGTAAAAATCTATGACACCGTACATTACGCCATGGTCTGTAATCGCAGCACTGTTCATGCCCAGTTCTTTCACTCTTGCCACATATTCTTTTATCTTATTTGAACCATCCAGAAGACTATATTCTGTATGGACATGTAAATGTGCAAAATCCATTCTTCACCTCTTGGTCTTTATAAATAATAACAAAGCGGGCAGACCCGCTTCAACTTTCCTATATGATAAAAAGGGCATTCTCGCCTAAGAGAACTGCCCTCATATACTCACTTCCTATTATCAACGCTGATTATTGTCCGCCGTTAATCATAAAGCTAATCAGTCTGTCTGTATCTTCTTTTTCATATGCGATAATTTCCAGCCTCTGGAATCTCACCGTTAGAGAAGATATTAGCCATTGATACATACTGAGATAACTTGGACTTCAAATTCAGTCTGTCACCTTCACCTGTTACTAACTCTACTTTGCCTTTACATGCATCAACTACCTTAAAAAAAGCTTCTATATCTGTAATATTCTGTACTTTCATGTCTTTCTATCTCCTTTCAATCAATTATCTATCTACTTTCTTTATTATACCTGATTTATATTGGATTGCAAGATTTTTTACAAGAATTTTATCATATTCTTCTTTATAATTTAAAATAAAATAAGAACCAGTTATTTTCTCAATACTGATAGGGGGTTACCTCCCAGTACTTCTGATGTCTTTTCCTGTAATTTCAATTTTTCCCGCTTTCAGAAGGCGCCCCACACCTCTTTTAAAAGCTGCCTTGCTCATTCCAAACTCTTCTTTGATTGTCTCAGGGTCTGCCTTATCTGTAAACGGCAGCACTCCATCATAGCTCTCAATGACTTTCATAATATACTGAGCGTCCTTATCCATCTGCTCCGGTATCTTATCTTTCACGCTCAAATCCAGCTTTCCGTCCTCTTTTACCGCGGTTACCCTGGCTTCCACCACATTTCCCACTCTGAGGTTTCCAAAAGCTTCTTTTCTTGGTATAAGTGCCGAATACTGGTTGTCCACCGCCACAAAGATTCCAAATTCCTCACTGGTATCATAAATGATTCCGCTGACCTTATCGTCTTTTTTATAGGGGGAATCTGTCCGAAGTAAATGGTACACCTTCATTGTGGCACAGAGACGACTGCTCTTGTCAATGTAAAGAGAGACCAGACATTTATCTCCCTTTTTCACCTTCTCTGTCTGTTCCTTAAATGGCAGGAACAAGTCTTTTTCCAGACCCCAGTCAAGAAATGCTCCCAAGCGCCCCTCATCTGCCACTTCCAGCACCGCCAGCTGTCCCATGGTGAGTTTTGGCTCATGTGTGGTGGCAATCAGTCTGTCATCAGAATCCCGGTACAAAAAAACTTCCACCGGGTCTCCCGGTTCCACTCCCTCCGGCACTTGTTTCTTAGGGAGCAGAACACGCTCCTCATCGCTGCCAAGATATACACCAAAATCTACTTTTTTTACAACAGTTAAAACCTGTTTTTCTCCTAATTTCATTATTTATTCTCCTCTATTTGAATTCTATTACTGCGTAGGGGGTTCCGTCACCATCACAGAGCTGCACTACTGTCCGCTCTGCCTCAAAACACACTTTGGGATAAATAGTATCCCCATATACCGCAGATTTCTTGTATTCCACACGCAGTTGATGAACCTGTATCTCCTCCGGCAATACTTCCATCGCCATCTGGACATACTGACAATTGTTTACATGCTCATTTGTATCTATATGGTATTTTCGCACAGGAAAAGGGGAAAGGCTTTCGCTGTTCTCACAAAGCTTTATTTTTCTGCCCTCATACTCCATTTCCAGAGGCGGCTCCTGTCCATAAGGCAGGATATCCTCATCCCCGGGTCTCACAGGCCGTCCCTTTTCCAAATCCATAAAGACCCACACAGAATTGGCGCAGGCTATCCGGTTTCCCTCTTCGTCATTCATGAAAAAGTTACGGTCCCCATACAGCCCTTTAAATCCTGTTGCAAAGGTTCCTATTGTAATATGCTCCCCCATTTGGGGAAAACCTTCGATTACAACCTGCCAGTATGATAAAATCCAGGACTTCTGTCTCTCCCGCAGCGCTCCCACACCCAGACCGATATCCTCAGACTGAAATGTACTGCAATCCTGAAAATAATTTATCAGACCGGGCAGTGTCATGGTGCCGTGATGGCCCGTCTCACTATACCTCACTCTACTATCAAATGAATACATCTATTTCACTCTCTTTCGTTTTTAATAACAGCTCTACTCACTTTTACTGGATACAAAGCTGTGCTCCACAGTAATCACACATTGGTAACGGGCATCGTTGTCATGGATTCTTGCCTCCAACTCCTCCTGCAGCTCGGCTCTCTTCTTCTCATCATATAGGATTGGGACAACTACGTCAAATATGAGATTAATTTGTTTCTCACCTTCCACCACCCTAAAATCATGAATACTGCAGCTATCATCCAGATTTCCAAGTATTTCAGTGACCTGACGGCGGATTCTGAGTACCTCCTCATCTCTCATTTCGACAGGGTCCATATGTACTACAAGAAATATTCCCAGCTCTTTTAAGGCATCCCGCTCTATTTTGTCAATGATTTCATGGGACACTTCAATATCTACATTGTTGGGGACCTCCGCGTGTATGGATGCCATGCTCCTGCTTGGGCCATAGTTATGCACAATCAAATCATGTGTCCCTTCAATCCCATCATATTTTTCTACAAACTGTTTAATCCTGCTATATAGCTCCGGGTCCACCCCTTCTCCAATGAGAGGCTCCAAAGTATCTTTTGCAATTTCCACACCTGCCCACATAACAACAAGTGCCACGCCCACACCGACAAATCCGTCAATATTAATTCCGGTCAGAGCAAAGAAAATCAGTGATAGAATGGTGGCACCTGTGGTAATCACATCACCCATGGAATCTGCAAATACCGCCATCATCACCTTGGAATTAATTTTCTCTCCAAGCTTTTTGTTAAAAGCACCCAGCCACAGCTTTACCCCGACGGACAGCAGCAAAAGTATCACCGGAAGCAGATGAAACTGTAACTCCTGGGGAGACCTGATTTTTCCCAGAGAATTTTTCAGGAAAGTAAATCCCACTTCCAGCACCAGAAAAGATACAATCAGCGCCGCTATGTACTCCAGCCGTCCATGCCCAAAAGGATGGTCTGCATCCGCCGGCTTGCCTGCCATTTTCACTCCGATGAAGCTGATGATGGAAGAACCGGCATCGGACAGGTTATTAAAAGCATCTGCCATTACGGATACACTTCCCAGCGCCATGCCCACAAGAAATTTTACCAAAAATAAAAGCACATTACAAAAGATGCCCACCACACTGGCCAGTACACCATAGGCTGTACGGACGGACACCTTTTCTACCTGCTCATACTCTTTTACAAAATGTCTTACCAAAAACTCTGTCATCTTTCCTCCGTCCGGTTTCCCGGCAGGTTTACTTAAACCGTTCCAGGAAATACCACTTTATCTCAAAGTCTGACTGTGCTGTTATCTGGGAATATTCCTCCTCAGTCAGCACACTTTTCAGCTCTTTCTTCCCTTCCTCCGGAACTACAGCATTTGTCGCATCTGTAAAACATAAATTGGGGTACAAAACGCACCACCAGTTATGTCCCTGTGCTGCACCGATTTCAATTCTCAAAGCCTTATAATTCCCTGCGGGGAACGTCACATCACCGTAAGTCTTCTCAGGAAAATAGCAAGTCGTCACCGCCGCACTCACGGGGTAATCCTTTCCCTCTGCGAGAATTGTCTGCCTTCCGACTTCCTCCAGCTTATCCGTATTCCTGCGCATCCAGTCCCGGGTTTCCTCCACGTCCATTCCCTTTGGCATAGATTCCTTCAAAAAAGCAAGAACCTGCTCTTTCACATCCATCTTAAGCGCCTGATCCTCGTCACTGTCACTGTTTGCCAGGACATGGAACCTCAAAACCTCCTGCGCCAGATGCTCCTGAAGCTTCGCCTGGGCGGTCAGATTCATATGCCAGGACACAAACCCGGTAATCAAAGTTGCAAGAATTATTGCAAGAATTAAAATAATTTTGTTTTCACGTTTATTTATACTATACATTCTGTCCATATGTAACTCCCTCTATCTTTCTTAGATTATAAAAGGAGTATTGACAGAATTATCAGACTTATACATTAAAAGGGGACTGTCCCCTTTGCTTTCCATTTTCAGAATATTTCTACTACTCTTTGTTTCTCAGTTTTCCTGTGACTGCTGTCACCTGATGATGGATATGCTGGCTTGTCAGCCGTGTCGCCACATCTCCCTCACCGTTTTCTATGGCGCGGATTATCTCCTGATGTTCTTCTAAAAGCTGGGGATGGCATTCTTTTTGTTTTAAATGCTCTACCCGGTAGCGGTACATCTGCTCTCTTAAATTATTCAAAAGTTGTATCAGACGCTCGTTGTCTGTTGCAATATATATGATATCATGAAATGCCACATCTGCCTCGGCAATTCTTGTGATATCATCGCTGTTCAGTGAATCTTCAAAGTCTTTTGCTGCTTCTTTTAATTTTACTATCCCCTCTGGGTTAATCCTGACACATGCAAGCTGTACGGCAAGCTCCTCTAAAGCTGCTCTTACCTCCAGCACATCCCTGAGATTTTTCTCTGTGATTTCTGCGACCTCCGCCCCTCTTCTGGGAATCATCAGTACCAGCCCTTCCAGTTCCAGTTTTCGGATTGCTTCCCGGATTGGCGTGCGGCTTACCCCCAGTTTATTGGCAAGCTGGATTTCCATTAATCTTTCTCCCGGCTTTAATTCTCCCCGCAAAATGGCCTGTCTCAACGTATTAAACACTACATCACGTAGGGGTAAATAGTCATTCATCGCTCCTTCAAACTTCAATTCCATATTCTTTCCTCCTCGCGCTGTGTATATTGGTCACATACACCTGCTTCGCCAGTGCCTTGTCTCTAATTTTCTCTTGTGCCTTCCTTGCCTTCGATTTATTCTCAAAAAGTCCGAAAACTGTGGGGCCGCTTCCGCTCATCATTGCATTCAGTGCCCCCGCAGCTTTCATCTCATTTTTAATATCTTCTATAACAGGGTACATGGGAATTGTCACATCCTCCAGAACATTTCCCATAGCTGCCGCTATCTGAGGAAGACTGCTATTTTCCAACCCTGCTATCAGCCCGTCAATATCCGGGTGCTTATGAATCTTCTGTGCATCCAGCGCTCCATATACAACTTTTGTAGATACACTGATAGGCGGCTTTGCCACCAGAACAATGCATTTGGGCATGGCCGGCAGCTCCGTCAGCTCTTCGCCGATTCCTTCCGCCAGCACCGTCCCCCGCATAATACAGTAGGGCACATCCGCCCCAAGTTTTACTCCCCGCTCCATCAACTGCTGCTGTGACAGCCCCAGTCCAAACAGGCGGTTCATTCCAAACAGAACGGCAGCAGCGTTAGAACTCCCCCCTGCCATACCTGCTGCCACCGGAATATGTTTATCCAGGGTGATTACAACCCCCTCTTCTATTTGAAATTCTTCTATCAGCATAGCAGCCGCTTTGTATGCAATGTTGTTCTCATCCACAGGAAGAAAATACAGATTCGTCTTTACTTCAATCCCCGGGGTTTTGGTCCGCTCAATTTTTACATCATCATACAAATAAATAGACTGCATCACCATCCGTACATCATGATATCCGTTCTCTCTTCTCCCAAGTACATCCAGTCCCAGATTAATCTTGGCAAGCGCCTTTAATTCTATCTGTTTCATCCTGTGTCCTCCAAATCTAAAACCGTAACTTAGTTCTTTTCGTCTTTATTGTATCCTGTATACATTATGCCTATATTATACTCATGTTCTCTTTAAAAATCAACAGCTTATCACCGGGCCTTATAGAATCGGACTCCAGGCCGTTTACTTCTTTTATTCCTTCTATGGTTGTCATATAGTTTTTGGCAAGACTCCAGAGTTCATCCCCGTCTTTTACAATATACCCGACAATTCCCGGGCGTTTTTCCATTTCTTCCATAGAAACAGGGGAAAGCTCCACATTTGTAATAACCTGCATATGAACCGGTTTTCTCATAAATGTGTCAAATGCCAGAACCGCTTTCACTTCCACAGCCTCACTGCCCGCCAGATTCACAGACAACTGTTCCACATGATAAGAAACATTGTAGCGCGCATCCTGGGTCATTCCCGGGCACTCCAACAGATAGGAGAACGGCATAATACCCTGCCAGCTTCCAAAGGGCGCCGCATCGTCCGCTTTTAGATAAAGGAAAGAGATGTGAAGAATTCCTTCTATTTGAATACCTTCATCAGTCATTTCCATATGCTCTATCTGCACACTGCCGTCGCTGTGGCAGATTTGCAGCACATCGTCCTTTAATTCCGGAAGTGACAAACGCTCTGAAACCTTACATTTTGAATAATTTTGAACAAGCAGCTCTTCATAGGTCGCTTCCCTTGTGTCATAATTGCAGTTCTGCTCCAAAGAGTACAAATCTTCCAGAAGTTCCATTTCTTCTTCCTGATAAATATTCATCCGCAGAGCCAGGGTTCCCTCTATGCCCAGAACACGCATCTCCCCATCCTCATCCATGCGCACATCCACAAGGGTGTCCTCCAGGTTATTGTGGACATAATAATACATGCCCTCTTCTGCACCGCCGCACTCGATTCTGCCCTCATAGGGAACTGTCTGCTCAATCCAGTCTGTCTTGCCATCCTCTGACCTGTACATACAGAATATAAGAAGCTCGCCTTTCAGCTGCATCTCATCCTGACCCAGCTTGACTTCCATTTTCCTGCTGCCCACATCCGTCAAAAGCAATTGGCCGATGCTCTCCTTTGTTCCCGGGAGAGTGACCTCCTCCTTAATCCGGTATGTGTCTTTTTTTGTTGTATTCAATTCCAGCAGATTTACATTTTTCTTTTTCTTATAAATAGGGCAGGAACAGTCCACATCTACCGTTGTCTCCTCATCCTCCAGCTTTTCCCTGCCAATTTCCATCTCTATCATGGCGCGGATGCTCAGTTTTCTTGAGTGAACCAGAGTTGCAGTAAATTCCACGCGGATGTTTTGTATAAAATAGGTTTCCATCTCCCCGCCGTCCGTATACACCATTTCTTCAAAAGGAATTTTTCCTTCAAGAACCGCCGGCTGAGGGTCGCCTGTGGCTGTCACGTAAAGAATTTGAAAATATAATTTCCCGGAAATCCGTATGTAATTCTCAACCAATTTAATATCTTCAATTTTTACTGTCCCTGTTCCCCGGATAACCTGCTGCACATCTTCTTTTGCATCGGGAACATTGTAATCCTCATCCAGATAAAACTGGTCAAAGGTCCTTTTCCCCTCCTGTGTGTAATGAATCGGCTTCTTGATTAATTCCATATGCATCCTCCTCTAATCGAAAACAACATTTTTGTCTATATATTCCATCCTCACCACCACGTAAGGGTAAGTTGTCACATCTTTCGTTTTTTCCCCTTTTTCAGGGCCCAACAGATTCGTATGTATATAAACAGCATTTTCTGTTTCATAAAGTCCTGTCACTTCCACACTGTACCCACTTTTAGGCTGGGGGCCGTATCCTTCTGCAATAAACAGATAACCCTGGTCCGCATATGTGAGTTTAAATGGCAGTTCCCTGTTTTCCAGAATTGCCTGCTTCAGTTCATTCGGCACTCTCTCCTTATCTATAACAGTAAACTCCAAATCCCGCAGCTTTTCGGTTTTTGTCGGACGCGAAATACAACCTGACAGCATCAGCACAAGCAAAAACCCCGCCAGATATAATACTTTTTTCTTCATATCTAATCCCCGCGGTATATTCTCACTATTATATTATTATGCAACTGTACTGATTATTCTTTTTTCGTTGCAGCTTGCCCATACACAGCACAGATATCCGCTGCAAAATGCTCAAACCGGCCTGCACCGGGGTATATTGTAACAGTTCAGCCATACAGTTCGAGTTGGCGGCTTTGCAGCCTTTTTCACTGCTGACGCAGTTAAAACTCTCGCTTATGGCAGAGTGCCATATACATATATTGGAAGATGGTCTGTCACAAACAAGTTTGTGCAGTCCATCTTCCAGTATATGTGCATGGCTGAACTGTAACGTTATATTTGAATATTTCCCACATTTCCTTGTTTTTTAATGTTTGTTTTTGTATAATTGAAATAAAAAATCTGGCAGTCTAAGAAAAGAGGGTTTATCTAATGTTCCGATTCATATGTGTTGCAATTTTTCTTGTTTTATATTTGATTTGTTCCATTCCTATTTTTTTTGTGGAATGGATTATCGGCAAATTCAGCCGCCAAAAACGAGACTACAGCCCTGCGTGCAGTACAGTGGGCTTTTCGAGTCATGTTAAAAATGGCAGGTGTACAGGCAACCATAATCGGAGAGGAGAATATCCCCGATGAGCCGGTACTTTTTATCGGCAATCACCGCAGTTTTTTTGACATTCTGCTCACCTACAGCCGCTGCAGACGTTTGACAGGGTACATCGCCAAAAAGGAAATGGAGCACATTCCGCTGCTCTCCACCTGGATGCGCTATCTGTACTGCCTGTTTTTGGACCGTGAAAATCCAAAAGAGGGGCTGAAAACAATTTTGCAGGCTATTGATTATGTAAACCGGGGAATTTCCATCTGTATCTTCCCTGAGGGTACAAGAAACAAAGGTGAAGAATTGAGCATGCTTCCTTTTAAAGACGGAGCGTTCAAAATTGCAACAAAAACCAATTGTGCTATTATACCGATGTCCCTGAACAATACCTGTTCCATCTTTGAACAGCAGTTCCCGAAAATCAGAAAGGTACATGTAGTCATTGAATATGGAAAGCCTATCTATCCAAATGATTTAGATAAAGAAGATAAAAAACACATTGGCAATTATGTACAAAATATAATCCAGGAAACAATTCAGAAAAATGCGGGTCTGGTATAAAAAATGCTTTAATGACAAGAAAGAGGTGAAAACTGAATGTACCATCCTCCCATGATACAAATACAAGAAGAAGAGGCAAAAATTCAAGATCGATGGATGGAATTACATAAAAAAATCAATCTGTGGTCCGCAATCACCTCCTTTGGAGTAGAATTGGCAATGTTCTGGGTACTGCACCATATGAGTATTCCTACAGCCACCGTGCCGGTGTACATCTTTAAGTACATTGTATTCCCGGGAGTGCTGAACTTTACAGCGGTAGGTGTCTTATATGCCATTTTTCATTTCAGCAAAAGCCGGACTGTAAAGAAATATACCGCATCCATTACCCTTGTTATAATTTGCTTCGTCCTGCTCATTGTGCACAGTATATTCCCTGCAGTCCATATGTTGTTTGGAATCCCCATCATACTCACTACGGTATATGGGAGCTACCGCCTCACTAATGTCACAGGAATCCTTAGTTTTGCCGCGGAGCTGATTGGTGAATTATTTATTGTCTGGGACAAGGATAAAATCAGTATTTTTACCAGCAGTGAGCGTATTGTCAATTTTGGAATTACACTGGTTATACTGATTTTCATTTATGCCATTTCACTGGTAATCCTGCATTATGAGCGCCTGAAAAATGATGCCGTCATTATCAAGGACGTAGAGCGGTATCAATTAAAAACCCAGCTTTTGAAGGATGAGCTGACCTCCCTGTATAACCGGACAGCCCTTCAGGAGTATTTTAATACCATGAACGGCAGCCCCGGCCAGTTTATACTTGCCATAATTGATGTTGACGATTTCAAAGAAATAAATGATACTCTGGGCCATGTAAGGGGCGATGTATTTCTGAAAGAATTTGCCATCATCCTGAGACGGTGCAGCCGCCCCCATACGGCCTTTCGTTTTGCAGGAGATGAATTCTGCATTTTGTTTAAAGATGAATCTATAGAAAACGTGGTAAACATATGCCGCACAATTCAGAAAGAATTGAAGGTAATCCGACATTTTGATGATTTCAGGAAAATTACGGCCAGCTTCGGTATTGCCCGCTATGAACAGCACCTCACTCCCCTTGAACTGCTTGAGCAGGCTGACCAGGCACTGTATCAATCCAAGAAAAATAAGGGCAGTATTACGATTTATAAAAAGAGGTAGTTACAGAGAAAGACTTTTCTTTACTTTCATTCTACATATGTTATACTTAAGTCGATAAAAATTGTTGCTAAACATATCGCCATCCCCGTAATTCAGCAGAGATAGTGATAAGAAAAAAGGAGATTACTATGAGCGCGCAGAATCTTACACTGTTGACAGACCTGTATGAGCTGACCATGATGCAGGGCTATTTTGAAACTCAGGAAAATGAAACTGTTGTATTTGATGTCTTTTTCCGCAACAACCCTAATAAAAGCGGATATTCCATTATGGCCGGCCTGGAGCAGGTCATTGAATATATTAAGAATTTGCATTTTTCCTACGAAGACGTAGATTATTTACGGGGACTCGGCATATTTAATGAAAATTTTCTCCACTATTTAAGCGGCTTCCATTTCAGCGGAAATATTTATGCCATCCCGGAGGGGTCTGCTATTTTCCCAAAAGAGCCAATTGTAAAAGTAATCGCACCTATTATGGAGGCACAGCTTGTTGAGACTGCCATTTTAAATATCATCAATCATCAGTCTCTGATTGCCACAAAAACTTCCAGGGTTGTCTATGCCGCCCAAGGTGACGGTATCATGGAATTTGGTCTGCGCCGCGCCCAGGGGCCGGATGCCGGACTGTACGGAGCCAGAGCAGCTATGATTGGCGGCTGTGTGGGTACATCCAATGTTCTTGCAGGCAAACTGTTTCATGTGCCTATCATGGGAACACATGCACACAGCTGGATTATGAGTTTTAAGGATGAGTATACTGCATTTAGAGAATATGCAAAGCTGTACCCCAACACCTGCACCCTCCTTGTGGATACTTATGACACACTGAAATCTGGTGTTCCAAATGCAATCCGCGTCTTTCAGGAGATGCGCGATGCCGGTATCAAACCGAGAGCTTACGGCATCCGTCTTGACAGCGGAGATTTGGCGTACCTCTCCAAGAAAGCCCGTGTTATGCTGGATCAGGCTGGTTTTACCGACGCTGTTATTGCCGCATCCAATGATTTGGACGAGGTGTTAATTCACGATTTGAAGATGCAGGGTGCCGCCATCACCTCATGGGGTGTTGGGACAAACCTGATTACCTCAAAAGACTGCCCGTCTTTCGGCGGTGTGTATAAAATGGCCGCTATCCAAAATGCGGCCGGCGAATTTGTTCCGAAAATCAAAATTTCAGAAAATATTGAAAAAATCACAAACCCGGGCAACAAAACCATTTACCGTGTATATGATAAAAAGACTGGCAAAATCCGCGCAGACTTAATCTGCTTTGTGGATGAAACCTATGACACTTCCGAGGAGCTTTTGCTCTTTGACCCCAACGCTACATGGAAGAAAACCCGTCTTCCCGGGGGCAGTTATACTATGCGCGAAATGTTAAAGCCTGTCTTTATCAACGGTGAATGTGTGTATAAATCACCTTCCGTTAAGGAAATTGCAGAATATTGCAAACAAGAAAAGAATACCCTCTGGGATGAGACAAAACGTCTCTTCTACCCACACAGGGTTTATGTAGACTTGTCTCAAAAGCTTTATGACACAAAAGCAAAACTACTGAACGAGATGAGCAAGTAACGACAACTTTAGTATGGTAAAAAGGAGATTTTATTGTTATGAGAATTATTGTATTAGCTGGGGGCTTAAGCTCTGAGCGTGACGTATCACTTTCCTCCAGCGCAGGTATATGCAGAACTTTATTGGAGAAAGGCCACGATGCCTTTTTGCTGGATGTATTTTTAGGCCTCCCTTACGACAGGAACCGGCTGGATGAGGTTTTTACGCTCCCCGGACATGGGCTTGAGATTGCAAAAAGCATCGGCACCGACGAACCTGATATCGAGGCAATCAAAGCCTCCCGCCCTGACAAATCCGATTGTTTCCTTGGGCCAAACGTGATTGAACTGTGCCGCATGGCAGATATCACATTTCTCGGTCTTCACGGCGGAGAGGGGGAAAATGGAAAGCTCCAGGCTACTTTCGACCTGCTTGGAATCAAATATACCGGTCCGAATTCTCTTGGCTGTGCTATTGCCATGGATAAAGGTTTTACGAAACAGGTTTTCCTCCAGGCGGGCATCGACACTCCCAAAGGAGCCTGCATTCACAAGAATACTCCTGACAAATCTCTGGAAACAATGGGACTTCAGCTTCCTGTGGTTGTAAAACCCTGCTCCGGCGGTTCCAGCATCGGTGTTTATATTGTAAAGACTGAGGATGAATACACTCAGGCCCTGTCCAGCTCTTTCAAGTATGAGGATGAGGTCGTGGTGGAGTCCTATATCAAAGGGCGGGAATTTGCCTGCGGTATTATCGACGGCGAGGCGCTTCCTCCCATCGAAATCATTCCAAAAACAGGCTTTTTTGACTACGCCAATAAATATCAGGACGGCGCCACCGAGGAGGTGTGCCCCGCCAATATCAGCGAAGAAATTTCTGATAAGATGAAATCCCTCACCACAAGAGCCTTTCACGCCTTAAAGCTGAATGTATACAGCCGGGCCGATTTTCTCCTCGATGACCAGGGAAATCTGTACTGCCTGGAAATGAATACCCTCCCCGGTATGACGGCTGCAAGCCTTCTTCCAAAGGAAGCAAAAGCTGTTGGGATAGAATATGGTGATTTGTGTGAATTAATTATTCAAAAATCTATAGCGGCAAGATATCAGTAAAGGATGTATATAATATGAGAAATATGACATTGAAAGAAATCTCCGTGGCGTGCGGCGGCATTTACTACGGGGATGATGAAAGCTATTATAAAGAGGTCAGCAGTGTTACTATTGACAGCCGCAAAATTCAAAAGGACTGTCTGTTTGTGGCAATCCGCGGCACCCGGGTGGACGGGCACATGTTTATTCCTCAGTCCATTCACGACGGTGCACTGTGCGCTGTATCCGAAAAGCGTATTGAAAATGCTCCATATCCTTATATTATGGTTAATTCCTGTGCACAGGCGCTCAGAGATATCGCAGAGCACTACCGCCGCTCTCTCCACCTGAAAGTGGTGGGAATATCCGGGAGTGTGGGCAAAACAAGCACAAAAGAAATGATTGCCTCTGTGGTGGGACAGAAATACCATGTATTAAAAACAGAGGGCAATTTCAACAACGAGATTGGCCTTCCTCTTACAATATTTAACATCACAGAAGAGCACGAGGTCGCTGTCCTGGAAATGGGAATCAGCGATTTTGGCGAGATGGAGCGGCTGGCAAGGATTGCACGGCCTGATATCTGTGTACTTACTAATATAGGCTCTGCACACCTGGAGCAGTTAAAATCCAGGGAGGGAATCCTGAAAGCCAAAACAGAAATGTTTTTATTTATGAATCCGGAAGGCCATATTATCCTCAACGGTGACGATGATATGCTGCGCAGAGTCATCCCTGCAAACCGCATTCAGCCCGCTTTTTTTGGCTTTGACTCTCCATGTGATTATTTTGTCAAAAATGTTGAGAACATGGGCCTGAAAGGAACATCTGCAACTTTCTGCACCCCTGATTCAGAGTTTACTGCACATATTTCCGTACCCGGAGAACACATGGTTTACAACGCTCTGGCTGCTGTGGCTGTGGGACGTGTGCTGGACATGAGCGATGATGAAATCAAACGTGGAATTGAGGCTTTGGTTCCCCTCGCAGGGCGCAACAACCTTATCAGAACAAAACATTTTACCATCATTGATGACTGCTACAATGCCAACCCTGCTTCCATGAAAGCCTCCCTCGATGTGCTCAGTCAGGCGGAGGGACGCTCTGTGGCTGTTCTGGGAGATATGTTTGAATTAGGCGCGTCAGAATTTGATATGCACTTTGCAGTCGGACAATATGCCGCAAAAGCCGGCATCAGCCAGCTCATCTGCATTGGCACTCTCGCTGAATGGATAGCAAGAGGTGCCGCCTCCGAAAGTTCTGACATGGAAGTTTACTTCTATGACACAAAGGCTGAATTTCTGGAGCATCTTGACTCTCTCATGAAAGAAAATGATACCATATTAGTAAAGGCTTCCCACGGAATGGAATTCCCTGAAATTGTAGAAGCTCTGAAGGCGAGGTAATTATGGATTATAAAATGCTTGTACTTGATTTGGATGGTACGCTGACCAATTCTAAAAAAGAAATCACAGAACCCACAAGAAATGCCCTCATTGAATTACAGAAAAACGGCAAAAAAGTGGTGCTCGCAAGCGGCCGCCCTCTCAATGGCATCCTTCCCCTTGCAGAAGAATTAGAACTGGCCGGACATGGCGGTTACATTCTTTCCTTTAACGGCGCGCGTATTACCCGCTGCCATGACGAGGAAGTGATTTACAACCGGATACTTCCCCCGGAGGTTATTCCAGAAGTATATGAAATCGCCGCATCTGTCCCCGGTCTGGATGTACTTGCATATGAGGGAGAACATATCTTGTCAGGCATCTCCTCCAATCAATACACGGAGCAGGAAGCTTTCATCAACAAGATGTCCGTGGTGGAAGTTCCTGATTTTGTCGGCCATCTCCAGTTTCCAGTCAACAAACTGCTGATTACAGGGGAGCCTTCTATTGTAGAAAAGGGAATGGAACTGCTAAAAAAACGATTTCACACGTTTTTAAATATCTACCGCTCTGAACCATTTTTCCTGGAAATCATGCCCCAAAATATTGATAAGGCTTACTCTCTTCAAAAGCTGCTCAACAGTTTAGGTATGACCGCAGACCAGATGATTTGCTGCGGTGACGGGTATAATGATGTATCTATGATTGAATATGCGGGCCTTGGGGTTGCCATGGAAAATGCCCAGACTGTTGTAAAAGATACGGCTGACTTTATTACCCGCTCCAATGATGATGATGGCATTTTATATGTAATTGAAAAATTTATGGTATAAAAGGAGATATGATTTTGGACCCACGTGACTTTTATAGAGAAATCGGCGCTTCTTATTCCAATGCTCTGCGCCGTCTATCGACTGATGAGCGCATTTCAAAATATCTGCGCATGTTTTTAGATGATACCAGCTTCCTGCTGGTAAAAGAGACGATTGAAAATAAGGATTACGCCAAAGCTTTCCGGGCCATACACACACTGAAAGGTCTTTGTCTGAACCTGGAGCTGACTCCCCTCGCCAATGCCTCCTGTGAACTGACAGAATATCTCCGGCAGACACCTCCTGAAGAACTCAACGAGGACATTTTGCACGAAAGATATGACAAGGTGGACGCTCAATATCACAGAATCCGGATGCTCCTGGAATAGAAACAAAAACCTTCCTGTTTAACTGTAATCTTCTCCCGCACTGCGGTGTGCATCCACCTGAGGAGATTTCTCAGGAAGCTGTGCAAGTATAATCGCCATAAATACAAGGACGCAGCCCAGCAGCTCCTTTGGTGTCCGTGTCTCATGTATGACAACCCAACTGGCAAGTGCCGCAAATACAGACTCCAGGCTTAATATCAGAGAAGCCACCGTGGGGTCTGCATTTTTTTGGGCAATAATCTGAAGTGTATAGCCAACTCCGCAGGACAGAACCCCGGCATAGAGAAGAGGGATATATCCTGCCATCACATCTGACAGGGCAGGTTTCTCCAAAATCAGAGTAGGAACTGAGCACACAATGCCCGCCACCAGAAATTGAATCCAGGATAGCTTCACCCCGTCTACTTTAGGCGCAAAATAGTCGATGACCATAATATGAAGAGCAAATAAAAAAGCACACACTATCAAAAGTAAATCTCCAAACACAATCTGAAGACCTTCTTTTACACACAGGAAATACATTCCTACTGTCGCAATTCCCACTCCTGCCCAGATTTTAACTCCCACCTTTTTTCCCATGAAAATGCCCAGTACAGGCACAATCAGTATGTAAAGTGCGGTGATAAATCCAGCTTTTCCGGCGCTGGAATAGACAAGCCCAATCTGCTGAAAACAGCTCCCCCGCCGCCAAAATAAGGCCGCAGAGCAAGCCTCCAATCCACAAAGACTTTCTGTTTCCCTTTGCTTTTTTCTCCTGTATATTCTGCGGATTATGTCCGCTTTGATTTACGGCTCTGTCTTTTCTCCCCAAGAACCAGATTACCGGCAAAAGCACCAGCGCTCCCATAAGGAATCTGATGGCATTAAAGGTAAATGGACCTATGTAATCCATCCCTACGCTCTGCGCCACAAAAGTACTTCCCCAAATCAAAGCTGTCAGCATAAGCATGCCGTTGTTTTTTATTTTCTGTTTCATATTATATATTGTCCTTTACTTTCTCAAATTCCTTTTTTTCCTTATGTAGTATAACACCTTTTCAAAACATTTTGTAGATGCTTTCCAGTGCATAATAGCTGGAATCAAAGATTTTTTTCATTTTATCATAGACCGGCTGGTTTTTCCGGTCCGGCTCATACTCTTTCTGAAATTTTAAAAACCTGGTAATCTCCTCAAAATTATTGTAAGCCCCCACGCCCACCCCTGCAATCATGGCAGCCGCGATGGATGTCGCCTCCTCCACATGGTCAGGCGTACAAAGCTTTGCACAGAGTACGTCCGAAAGTATCTGGCACACAATATCCCCTTTGGCACCGCCCCCGGTAAGTATAAGACGGTCCGCTGAGAGGTATTTTCTGTAGGAGGCAAGAATAATCTCCAGATTGTAGGCAACACCCTCAATAACTGCCCTGATATAGTCCTCTTTTTTGTGCTGCATCTTAATTCCAAGGTAAGCTCCGCTGGTATTTTCATTCCAGCGCGGGCTTCGCTCACCCAGCATATACGGGAGAAAAATCAACCCATTTGCCCCTGCCGATGAGTTCTCTATCATCTGATTTAACTCACTGTAGGGCTGCCCCGGTGCCATAAGGCTTCTGATATAAGAATAGGAGCTTCCTGCCGCCTGCATCGCCCCGCAGGGCATATATCTGCCAGGAATAACATTTGCAAAGCAGAAAAAAATCTTTTCCTCATCCAGAAATTTTTTCTTTGTAGTTCCGCCCACCCACGCTGAGGTACCAAAGGTCACAAACAATTCATCATCATGGATACAGCCTGCTCCCACTGCCGCACAGGGTCCGTCCCCTCCGCCGCATACAACGGGAGTTCCCTGACACAGCCCGGTAGCTTTTGCCGCCTCCTTTGTAACCAGCCCTATGACATCCGTAGAATTATGAAGTTCAGGCAGCAAATCCCGGTTGATACCGGAGGCTTCCAGTATCTCGTCGGACCAGCACAGGTGCTCCAAATCCAGCGCATTTGTCCCGGATGCGTCAGAATAGTCTGTCACAAATTCCCCGGTAAGCTTATACAAAATATAGTCCTTTGCCTGCAGTGATTTGTAAGCTTTGTTATAGACTTCCGGTTCATGTTCTCTCAGCCACATAATCTTTTCCAGCGTGTAGCTTGGGCTGAGACGGTGGCCTGTAATCTCATACATTTCATCAAAACCAATTTCCCTCTCCAGGTGTTCTGCCTCCTTCACGGCACGCTGGTCTGCCCAGATAATAGAGGGACGCAGAGGATTTCCCTCCTTGTCCACAAGCAGACACCCCTGCATCTGTGCGGAAAATGAGAGGGCAATAACATTCTTCCTGCCGATTCCCTCCAGTATATTTTGGGTTGCCTCGCATACTGCCTGCCACCAATCCGCTGGATTCTGCTGGGCGCAGTTTTTTCCAAAAAAGTGTACATCATAGGGCATAATACAGCTTTTCACAAACTGACCGTCCACTGTAAATAGTGTGGCTTTATTCCCTGATGTCCCTAAATCATGGGCGATAATATACTGAGCCATGAAAAATCCTCCCGTTTTTAGAATTCGTAAATCCTTTTATCTCCATAAACTGATTGCCAGTCCTTGTCAAAATTAGCGATTGCAAAATCAATCACCGGGCTTTCTACCATCTGTGTGTAAAGATCCACAGAAGCCGTCACCGCGTGAGCTCCTGCAAGAAGTGACTCCATAATCTGCTGTGTATTCTTAAAGCTTGCCGCAAGTATTTTCGTGTCCCTGTTGTAATGCTCAAAAAGCCATGCTATATCCTCAATGACTTTCACACTGTCCATGTTCATATTGTTCATGCGGTTAAAGTAAGGAGCCACATAATCTGCTCCCACAGTGGATGCAAGCATAGCCTGCTGAGGCATGTAAATTGCCGTACCTGTAATTTTGTACCCCTGAGACTTTAATACTTTCATTGTCTTGATTCCCTCTTCATTGACCGGAACCTTAATGTAAGTGTGCTTTCCCAGCCTACTTGTGATTACCTCGGCCTCCTTCACCATTTCCTCGCAGGTACTTCCAGTCACCTGCACATGGAGCTGCTTATCACCGATAATATTTCTAATTTCTGTGAGGAGCGGGAAGAACTCCGCTTTCTCTCTTGACAAAATAGTAGGGTTTGATGTGACACCTGTAATATCATAAATTTCGTTGTATTTCCGTATATCCTTCAAATTCGCAGTGTCCAATAAAATTTCCATAGTATAATCTCCTTCTTAATCGCTGATTATCGTTTTAATGTTATCTTTAATATTGCTTTTCATCGCCGCTTTAAATATTTAAATACTGACTTTTCTCACCTGGATTCCCTGTGCTGTGATTTCCTGCTCAATCTCCTCCGAAATACCAGAATCGGTGATGAGATATCGAACTTCGCCCAGAGAAAACTCAGAAACAATGCCTTGTCTTTCAAACTTGCTGGACTCCGTAAGTATCACCACTTCCTCTGAATTTGCTGCCATGTTGCGCAAAGTCTCCACGCGCAGATGATTGTCCCCTGTAAAGCCTGTCTGCCGGCGGTATCCGTCTGTTCCCGCAAAAAACCGTTTTACATGAAACGCCTGTGCCCCAAGGCGGGTGATTGGCCCCACAACAGCCTGAGAATCGGGCTGATAATCTCCTCCCAGCAGAACCAGGTGGACATTGGCAGACTTTCCAATATAATCAGCCATAAAAACAGAGTTGGTAATAATCGTTACATTCCTCTTTGTCCTGCTGATTTCATCCGCCAGCAGCATACAGCAGGAACCAGACTCAATCATTACCGTATCTCCATCCTCTATCAGGGATGCCGCCTCCTTCGCAAGCTGTATTTTTGTAGAATGATTTGCGGCGAGACGGCGTCTCATGTCATTCTCCTCATTCAAAATAGCATACCCCTGCTCTCTGCGAAGCAGGCCTCTTGTCTCCAGCTCAGTCAAATCCTTCCTCACCGTAACAAGAGATACGCCGCACATCCGGGAAAGCTCTGTAACTTCACTTTTTCCAGAATCACTTAATATCTCTAATATTCTGGACTGTCTCTCTTCTACTTTTCCCATAAAAGCACCTCATTCATAACATATTTATTACGAACGAAATAAATATTTCTTCCGTTTGTAATCTAATTATATTACTAAATTTTATATAAGTCAATTTGAAATTAAGCTCAGAATTTTTCTCCACATTATGGCCTGAACACACTGCCCGGCTGTCAGCCACATTCGCATAGTAAAAAATATTCAGGACATACTATAGGGAAAATGTAACAGTTCGGCCAGACAGCTTGAGCTGGCTGTTATGAAAAAATTGTAAAGGGGATTATTTATGGGAGAAATGTTTTGTTTCCAGTGCCAACAAACCGCACACAATACAGGTTGTGAGGGAAATGCCGGGGTCTGCGGAAAAAAATCTGACACGGCAAATTTTCAGGATGAGCTGACCAGTGCACTTATCGGACTTTCAAGGGCTGTAAAATCAGCTAAAGCAACAGAAAAATCGGATGAACTCATGTTAACAGGACTGTTTACTACTATTACAAACGTAAACTTTTATAATGATACCATTATGCGTCTTATTGAAGATACAAATGCAGAAAAAGAAAAAATTGCTGCCGGGACAGAAAATTACGATGTCTCAGATATATGGTCTGCCGATGAGGATATCCGTTCTCTGAAATCACTGATTTTATTTGGACTCAGAGGTATGGCGGCATATGCCTACCATGCATATGTTCTGGGATTTACCGATGACGAGGTGACTGCATTCTTTTATGAAGGGCTGCATGCCATCGGTGAAAACTACAAAATGGATAAATTACTTCCTCTTGTTTTAAAAACAGGCGAGGTAAACTTTAAGTGTATGGAGCTTCTGGACCGTGCAAACACCGAGAGCTATGGCACTCCCGTACCCACAACAGTGCCGCTCACTATTGAGAAAGGACCTTTTATTGTAGTCAGCGGTCACGACCTGCACGATATGAAATTATTGCTGGAGCAGACAAAGGATAAAGGAATTAACATCTACACACACAGTGAAATGCTGCCCGCCCACGGATACCCGGAATTAAAGAAATACCCTCACTTAAAGGGAAACTTTGGAACCGGATGGCAGAGCCAGCAGTCTGAATTTCACAATATTCCTGCTCCCATCCTGTTTACAACAAACTGCCTGATGCCTGTAAGACAAAGCTACTGCGACCGGGTATTTACCACCTCGGTTGTGTCCTACCCTGAACTGGTCCACATCGGCGAAGATAAGGATTTTACCCCTGTTATTGAAAAAGCGCTGGAATGCGGCGGCTATCCAGAGGACCATCCTATGACGGGTATCAACGGAGGCACCACGGTAACTACAGGATTTGCCCACGGCACTGTCTTATCTCAGGCGGGAAAGATTGTTGACCTTGTAAAAAATGGAAAAATACGTCACTTTTTCCTGATTGGCGGATGTGACGGGGCTGCGCCGGGAAGAAGCTACTACACCGAATTTGCCAAAGCCCTGCCTATGAACACCATCATTCTCACCCTCGCCTGCGGAAAATACCGCATCAATGACCTGGATTTGGGAACCATCGAAGGGCTGCCAAGAATACTGGATATGGGACAGTGCAATGATGCATACAGTGCAATCAAGGTCGCCCTGGCTCTGGCAGATGCCTTTGAATGCGGCGTAAATGACCTGCCCCTGTCATTAATCTTATCCTGGTACGAGCAGAAAGCCGTTTGTATTCTTTTAACCTTACTCTCGCTGGGTATTCAGAATATGCTCCTCGGCCCGACACTCCCCGCCTTCATATCCCCCGCGGTCATGAATGTTCTGTCCCAAAACTACAACCTTGCAAAAATCAGCACGCCAGAAGAGGACATCAAAAAAATCCTGGGATAATTTCAGCACACTTCATTGAATATTAGTATAAGTTGTCCAACCGCAGCATATATATAACTATCTGCATATGGCTCTCTCCATATGCGATAGTTTTAGCTGCGGCATAATCCAATACCTATTGTATGACCAAAAGTACAATCCATTGACAAATTTTTAACGAAACGGCATTGCCTAAATAGTTAAAAGAGTTTATAATAAAATGATAGAAATTTAACAATCTTATCATAATTCAGGAGGTAATCATATGAAAGGTTATGGGATGTTATCACTTAATAATGCAGGATGGATTGAGAAAGACAAGCCTGAATGCGGGGCTTTGGATGCCATTGTAGCACCTATCGCACTTGCTCCATGTTCTTCAGATACACATGTTCTCCACGGAGGCACCGGAGACCACACCAATCTCATCTTAGGACATGAGGCCGTCGGCAGAATTGTAGAAGTGGGAAACCTTGTAAAGAATTTTAACGTTGGTGACGTTGTTGTTGTACCTTGCTGTACTCCAAACTGGCTTGCTAAAAACGTGCAGGGCGAATATACCGCTCACGACGAATTCCTTATGGGAAGCTTCAAATTCTTAGGCAGCAAAGACGGAACTTTTGCAGAATATTTCCATGTGAATCTGGCAGATGCCAACCTCGTGCTCCTCCCGTCAAATGTTTCCCCTGAAGCCGCTCTTATGACAGTAGACATGATGTCCACAGGTTTTCACGGTGTTCAGAATGCCAATGTACAGTTTGGTGACACTGTAGTTGTTATCGGTATCGGCCCTGTCGGTCTGATGGCTGTAGCCGGCACAAAACTCAGAGGAGCCGGCAGAATCATTGCCGTCGGAACCCGCCCTAACTGTGTTGCCATCGCAAAAGAATACGGTGCCACAGACATCATCAGCTATAAAGACGGCGACATTGTACAGCAGGTTATGGAACTGACAAAAGAGGGCGCCGACTGTGTTATCATCGCCGGAGGAAATGCAGAGAGTTTCCGGCAGGCTGTGGATATGACCAAGCCCGGCGGATATATCTCCAATGTGAATTTCTTTGATATGAGCGAAACATTATCTATGCCCGCTTACTCCTGGGGACTTGGAATGGCTGACAAGACAATCCGCGGCGGCTTCTGTCCGGGCGGTGCGCTGAGAATACATAAAATGCTCGAAATGCTGTCAAACGGAAGAGTTGACACCACCAAACTGATTACTCACCGTTTCAACGGCTTTGACAAGATTGAAGATGCATTTGTGCTCATGGATAATAAACCAAAAGATTTAATCAAACCAGTTATTTTAGTTTAAAAAAATGAATAAGTGGCGCTGTTCTGCAGATGATAATTCATCGGCAGAACAGCACCGCTTTTATTTATTTTTATTTCTCATCATAGTCATCCAGAAAACTATATTTCATCTCATTGTTGTGATAACCTATGATTGTATTTAGATTTACATTGTGTACACTTCTGAAAATATTCATTTCAATTAAGTCACTGTTTTTTCTGAACTCTGCAATCAATTCTTTCATTTCATCCCTTTTGGAGCCGTGCTCTCCCCCGCATATAGAACAATTTTCTGTAAAACGGCAGGCACACTGTATGAAATTAAGCTTATTGTAATCCCTCCACGCTTTTATGTCGCCCTCTTTGACCATGTACATGGGGCGAATCAGCTCCATGCCCTCAAAGTTTTTGCTGTGGAGCTTGGGCATCATTGTTTCCACTTTTCCACTGTAGAACATTCCCATAAGAACCGTCTCTATGACGTCATCAAAGTGATGACCAAGGGCTATTTTATTGCAACCCAGCTCTTTTGCCCTGGAATACAGATAGCCCCGGCGCATCCTGGCACACAGATAACAGGGACTCTTATCCACATCTGCCACAATGTCAAAAATATCGGACTCAAATACCGTCAGAGGGATACCCAAAAGCTTCGCATTGTCATTTATAATCTTCCAGTTATCCTCATTATAACCGGGATTCATAACCAAAAATATCACTTCAAAGGAAACCTGCCCATGCCTCTTCAATTCCTGCATAAGCTTTGCAAGAAGCATAGAATCCTTACCGCCGGAAATGCATACTGCAATTTTATCTCCCTCTTTAATCAGCTGATATTCCTGAATTGATTTGGTAAATTTTCTCCAGATACTCTTCCGGAACTTCTTAATAATGCTCCTCTCAATATCCGCAGTTTTCTGTTTCGCGGTATCCTCCTGTGACAAGGCCTGACTGAGTTTAAAGCGCAGATATGCCCTGTAGCCATCCTTCACATTGACTGCACAAAAACCCTCTTCTTCCAGAAAATCCACCACATCTATACTCTTTTCCCCGGTATGGCATAAGACATATATGGTGGTATTCTTGTCAAGATTCTTCACATAATCCTTAACCTGAGGCAATGGCACGTGGATTGCGGTTTCCATAGCTCCCCGGTTAAAATCCTCCTGCTCACGAATGTCCAGAATAATGGAATTATCTCTGTCTATAAGTTCCAGCTCTTCTACTGTAATTGATTTCATAAAAACTTCTAATTTCCTCTGTTCTTTCTTCTCGTATACACTGCGGCAGGCAAGCCCGCGCAGTCTATCCCTGCAACTCTGCTTTTCCACAGTTTAGCCCTACAGCTAAACTGTTCTGCAGATGTTTATATATGATTTTACTACTTCTACCAGTTTTTCATAGCTCATGGATGATGTGTTCAGGCACAAGTCATAATTTCTGGCGTCGTTCCAGTCCTGTCCTGTGTAATATTTGTAATATTCAGAACGGTGTTTATCTATCTTCTCAATTTTCCTGGTTATCTCTTTTTCTGTGCCGCCGTTTTGTTTCATAACGCGGGCAATGCAGTCCTCGCCAGGTGCATAGAAAAACAGGCGGACTGCAAAATCACAGTCTTTCAGCAGATAGTCTGCACAGCGTCCTATAATCACGCAGGATTCTGTATTCGCAAGCTCCCGGATAACCTTTGCCTGATAATTAAAAAGATTATCATTTGACACGAAATCATCACTGTCGGGTGGAATTACCTGTCCTTTGTATTCTCTCCTCGCAATCTTAAAGAGGGATGTGCTCTTTAAAGTCTCATCCGCTTTTCCAAACAATGCCTCGTTAATGCCGCTTTCATCAGAAGCCAGTCTGAGAAGCTCTCTGTCATAATAGTTAATTCCAAGCTCCTTTGCCAGCAGCTTACCCAGCGTTCTTCCGCCGCTGCCATAACTCCTGCCAATTGTAATTACAGTATGCTCCATAATTTATTCCCCCAAATATGCCTTTTTAATAGACTCATTGTTCATAAGTTCTTTTGCATCTCCGCTGAGCACAATATTTCCAGTCTCCAATACATACGCCCGGTCTGCAATAGAAAGTGCTTTTTTCGCATTTTGTTCCACTAAAAGTACAGTTGTTCCAGAGGCAGAGATTTCCTTGATGATATTGAAAATCTCTTCTACAAAAATAGGTGACAGTCCCATGGACGGCTCATCCATAAGGATAATCTTAGGCTTGCTCATCAGCGCCCTGCCCATGGCAAGCATCTGCTGCTCACCGCCGCTCAATGTTCCTGCAGCCTGTTTTTTACGCTCTTCCAGACGTGGAAAGCTCTGATAAACACGCTGAAGTGATTCTGATATTTCATCTTTATCTTTTCTCGTGTATGCTCCCAGCTTCAGGTTCTCCAACACAGAAAGCTGTGAAAATACACGGCGTCCCTCCGGCACATGTGCCATACCCATCGTTACAATCTTATGTCCGGGAATCTTTGTAATTTCCTGTCCATCAAAAAGAATACTTCCCACCTTTGCCGGAAGCATACCAGTGATGGTCTGCAAAGTCGTTGTCTTACCTGCACCGTTGGCGCCAATCAGAGCAATAACCTCACCCTCATTTACTTCAAAGGAAATACCCTTGATTGCCTGGATAACACCATAGTACACTTCCAGATCTTTAATTTCAAGCATTGCCATAAGTTATTTCCTCCTACTCCCCAAGATATGCTGTGATAACCTTAGGGTCATTTAAAACAGTGCTGGTCTGCCCCTGTGCCAGAACCTGTCCGAAATTGAGCACAGTAAGTTCCTCACAAATACCGGACACCAGCTTCATGTCATGTTCAATTAAAAGTACTGTCATATCAAATTTATCCCGGACAAACCGGATTGTTTCCATCAATTCCAATGTCTCATTGGGGTTCATTCCCGCTGCCGGCTCATCCAGAAGAAGCAGTTTTGGATTTGTGGCGAGTGCACGTGCAATCTCCAGTTTTCGCTGATCTCCGTAAGGCAGATTTGAGGCCAGATAATTCCGCTTATCTTCAAGTCCAAATACTTTCAGCAGTTCTCTCGCTCTCTCATTCATCTCCGCTTCCACTCTGCGGTATTTGGGCAGACGCAGAACAGCAGTAAGGGCTGAGTAAGGGTGGTTGTTGTGTAATCCAACCTTTACGTTATCCAGCACAGACTGATTTTTAAACAGACGGATATTCTGAAATGTTCTGGCAATTCCAGATTTATTAATTTCAATTGTCTTCTGTCCTGTGATGTTTTTTCCATCCAGTTCAATCACGCCGTTATCCGGTTTATAAACACCGGTGAGCATATTAAATATAGTTGTTTTTCCCGCACCGTTAGGTCCAATGAGTCCATATAACTGGCCTTTCTCAATGGAAATCTGAAAATCGTCCACAGCGCGCAGACCCCCAAAAGAGATACCCAGATGATTTACTTCCAGTAATGCCATATTACTGTACCTCCTTTGTTTTCTTTGTAAAAATGCCCCTGAATGAATGTCTCTGGCGCCACTCAATTGCCTTTGGTGCCCAGTTAAACAGCATCATTGCAATCAGAACTATCGCATAGATGAGCATGCGGTAATCAGATAATCCACGCAGTACCTCCGGAAGCATTGTCAGCAGTACCGCCGCAATGATTGAGCCGCGGAAACTTCCCATTCCTCCAAGTACGACAAATACAAGAATCATGATAGACATATTATATCCAAAGTTGGCCGGCAGAGCAGTCACTGTAGAAAGGTTATGCGCATAGAGCACCCCTCCCATTCCCGCGATAGCCGCTGAAATAGTAAATGCCATGAGTTTAAATTTTGTAATAGGAATTCCAACAGATTCCGCCGCAATACGGTTATCCCGGATTGCCATGATTGCACGTCCGCTTCTGGAGTTTACAAGATTATATACCACAAACAGACTGACTATAATCAAAACCACACCGATTGTAAAGGTGGACTGATGGGGAGTTCCCGTGATTCCTTTTGGGCCGTTGATAATCATTGCCCCTCCATCCGCCATATTCAGGGAAGCTGCATCCTTAATGGAGAAGTGTAAACCTTCTGCATCTTTTCCAATGTATAATACATTCATTACATTTTTAATGATTTCACCGAAAGCCAGCGTTACGATTGCCAGATAATCTCCGCGCAGACGCAATACCGGAATTCCAATTAAAAATCCGAAAAGTGCCGCGGTCAGAGTACCGATGATAAGGGCGATAACAAACCGGACCCCCTCATTCATGCCTGTACCCACCATATATTTTGTAAAAAAGGCACTGGAGAAAGCTCCCACACACATAAATCCTGCATGTCCCAGACTCAGCTCTCCAAGATATCCCACGCAGAGGTTGAGACCAATGGCCGTGATAGAATAAATACAGAGAGGCACAAGAAGTCCCTGAAGCAGACTGGACATGCTTCCGGTTCCCACCATAATCTGTACAATGATATAAACGAGTATCACCATCGCATATGTGATAAAAGAATCCTTGGTGACCTTTTTCATATTTTTTGTATCAAACAATTTTTTCATTTACATCCACCTACACTTTCTCATGAATCGGCTTGCCCAGGATTCCTGTAGGTTTCACAAGCAGTACGATAATCAGTACGGCAAACACGATTGCATCTGATAATTGTGAGGAAATATATGCTCTTCCCAGAACTTCAATAATTCCAAGTACAATTCCTCCGATAAATGCTCCCGGAACAGAACCGATTCCGCCGAATACTGCCGCTGTAAATGCCTTGATACCAGGCATAGAGCCAATATAGGGGGTCAGTGTCGGGTAAGCTGAGCAGAGGAGAACGCCGGCAATTGCAGCAAGACCAGAGCCAATGGCAAAGGTCAGCGAAATCGTCCCGTTTACATTGATACCCATAAGCTGCGCTGCATCCTTATCTTCTGATACTGCGAGCATGGCACGCCCTGCTTTTGTCTTTCTAATAAATAATATCAGGCCTGTCATGATGATAAGACAGGTCAGAACTGTAACAATGGCAACACTTGAAATCACAAGTTTTCCATCAGCAAGCTTCAGCGCCGGAAGTGTAATGATGGAAGAAAATGATTTTGTGTCTGCTCCAAATACCAGGAGCGCAACATTCTGAAGCAGGTAGCTCACGCCAATTGCTGTAATCAATACGGCAAGGGGGGATGCTTTTCTCAAAGGCTTATATGCCACCTTCTCAATTGTAATACCAAGTACAGTACAGACCGCAATTGATATAAGGACGCTGATCAGGGGATTAAAATGTAATCCACTCATCGTCGTAAATACGACATAGCAACCAATCATAATAACATCACCATGGGCAAAGTTCAGCATTTTTGCGATTCCATATACCATGGTATATCCAAGAGCGATAATTGCATAAACGCTCCCGAGGCTGATTCCATTAATCAAATAAGCTATGAAACTCATATTAATACCTCTTACTTTCTCTTCTTTTTCCTTATGTTCTTTCCGTTATTTTGCTGCAAGCATTTAAAAACATGCATGAGTGCCCTGCATACACACTTTTAAATGCCTGCGCTTTCGACAAATATTTTATCACAAAAATATACACACTACAACTAAAAAGCGATTCCTCAGCACAGAAATAGTTACCATTTCACTATAAAAAAGAAAACTTCCCTAAATTATAAATGGGACCGCCTTCCGGCGGCCCCATATTATTTGCTTATATGCTGGAATTTACATTCCTACATATGTTCCATTTTCAATGATAACAGCTTTTGGCTGTTTGTTTACTTCACCGGTTGCCTCCCATTTAAGGCCATCTTCTCCACCTGTGAGTCCCTTTACAGTAATCTTTGGCATTGCCTCTTTCAGAGCATCACATATATCAGATGCGCTCTTATCCGGAGTAACCCCAGCGTCTTCGATTGCTGCCTTGATTGTATAAATTGCATCATAAGCATCTGCTGCAAACTGGTTTGGTGTCTCGCCGTAAGCATCTTTATATTTCTTTACGAAAGCCTGTGTTGCTTCATCATCTGAGTCTGCCGCAAACGGAGTCAGAAGCATAACGCCCTCTGCCAGTGCAGTGTCAAAGTTCTCAACAGAAAGAATACCATCTAATCCGTCGCAGCCAAAGAACTGTGTATCAAATCCCATAGTATCTGCCTGTTTCAAAATGATAGATGCCTCTGTGTAGTAAATTGGAAGGAAAATAAGTTCTGCACCTGCATCCTGTGCTTTCTTCAACTGTGTAGAGAAATCTGTCTTAGAATCTTCTGTAAATGCCTCTGTAGCTACAAGCTCAAAGTCCTGATTCTTTGCTTCCTCTACAAACTTATCTGAAATTCCGGATGAATATACGTCAGAACTGTTATAAATAACAGCAACTTTTGATGCAAGTTTGTGCTCTCCGATATACTGAGCAGATGCTGTTCCCTGGTTAGGGTCTGTAAAGCAGATCTGGAATACATTTCCATTAGGAAGTACATCTGTAGATGATGCAGATGGTGTAACCTGGAATATATTATCCTGTCCTGTCTTGTCAGCTACTGCCACACATGGTGTAGAAGTTACTGTTCCCATAAGAACCTGCATACCCCAGTCTTTCAGAGTATTGTATGCATTAACTGATTTCTCAGCGTCATTCTGGTCATCCTCAAATTTGTATTCAATCTGATGACCGTCAATTCCGCCAGCTTCATTAATCTCATCCACAGCAATCTGTGCTGCATTCTTTACTGCTGTTCCATAAATAGCCGCACCACCTGTAGTAGGTCCGATACCTCCAATATAGAACTTATCGTCTGTCTTCTTGGAAGATGAGCCACCGCCACATGCTGTAAGACCTGAAACAACCATAGCCGCCACCAAGAACATGCTAACTGCCTTCTTCATTTTCATAATAATATTCTCCTCCTTATTCCTTTATAAAATTAAGCCTACCCGAGTTGTAATGAAAAAAGACGTTCTCAGCTTATTCAGAACGCCCTTATTCCTGTGTTTAATAATACTACACCATTTCTCCAAAAGCAACAACTTTTTTACACCAGTTCAGCCATGCAAAATTTCAACAGTGTACCCAGGAGAAAGCTTGCTTTCGCATGGGTGCAATGTTGGAATTTTATTTGGCGCTCTGCCTAAGCGAGATGCAGCACCGCGGAATCGAGCTTATGGCTGAACTGGGGGGGCTCCCCATGCGAATTTCAATAGTGTGCCCAGGAGAAAGCTTGCTTTCGCATGGGTGCAATGTTGGAATTTTATTTGGCGCTCTGCCTAAGCGAGATGCAGCGCAGCGGAATCGAGCTTATGGCTGAACTGGGGGGCTCCCCATGCGAATTTCAACAGTGTACCCAGAAGAAAGCTTGCTTTCGCATGGGTGCAATGTTGGAATTTTATTTGGCGCTCTGCCTAAGCGAGATGCAGCACCGCGGAATCGAGCTTATGGCTGAACTGGGGCCTCCCCATGCGAATTTCAACAGTGTACCCAGAAGAAAGCTTGCTTTCGCATGGGTGCAATGTTGGAATTTTATTTGGCGCTCTGCCTAAGCGAGATGCAGCACCGCGGAATCGAGCTTATGGCTGAACTGGGGTAATTTATTACTGAACTGGCACTTGTTTTCTTCTTAATTTATATGCTCTCTTGTATTCGTACATTTTCTCATCTGCCGCACTCAGCAGATCACTTGCCTGAAGTCTATAGTATGACCCCGGCACCCCCACCGGAATAACTCCATAGCTTATGCTGCGCTCATATGCCGCGGCATAAGCCCCTTCCCTGCCTGAGAGTTCCTTCCGCAGAACTTCCAGCCGCTCTTTTGCCTCATCTATATTCCAGTTCTCGGCAAGGAGCATAAACTCATCCCCGCCTATGCGGCATACAACTACATCTTCCGAAAATTTACCGATAACCTCGGATACACTGAGGATATATTCGTCCCCCTCTGTATGTCCAAACTTGTCATTTACATATTTTAAATTATCTATATCTACAAAGCACAAAATAAAGTTCTTGCCCTGGGCAATCCATTTTTCCAGCATCTCCATGCCGAAACGGCGGTTGTATATCTGAGTCAGAGGGTCCAGATCAGCAATGTTTTGAAGTTTGTTCAGCCGTTCCCTTTCTAAACTCACATCTGTGAGCACAAATGCAAGCGCTTTGCGCTTATTCCACTGTAAAGGATGAATGGATACGGAATAATAGCAGGTCTTACCCTTATTTGGCATCTCAAATTCTGTAACGCAGATTTCATCTTTTCCTTTCATAGATTCCGCCTGCTCTTTAAGCCACTGGTCCAGCAGGAGGGCTGTGCCGTCCGCTGTCAGCGTTTCCTCCAGCTCACGGCTGACAAACAGTCTCTCAGAAGTGCTGGCGTCCGTAACCACAATCCACTGTTCTATCTGGCCCACAAGAGTTTCGTACAGGCTTTTGTTCTGTACAAGTGTGTGAATCTCATCCAGCAGGGCCACACGGCGCTGCTGAAGACGTTCCACCATGACGTTGAATGCCTCTGAGAAATCTCCCATATAATCAACGCGCTGCTGGTAGTCTCCCTTGGCTATCTGCTGAGTCTGCCATGTCAAATGTTTTAAAGAGGCATGAAGACTCTTCAGCGGAGCTGCCACTTCATTTTCCGGAGGAGGCAGAGGCACATCCAGCTGTCCCGCAGCAATAGCTTTAGCCAGCCTGACACTTTCCATAACGCATTCTGAAAAGTATGTAAGCCCCTCTCCCAGGTCCCGAAACTCTCTCGGCAGTTCCTGTAAATCCAGAACCGCCTGCTCTGGCTCATACATTACATTATTTAAATAATCCAGCATAAGCCTGGCAACAGGGTCCATATCATTTTACCTCCTTTTCATTCGCAGGGTATCTCCGATCATTAGTTGTTCCATTCTACCATGTGATTTTATATTTTTCAAGGAATAGAGGCAAGAAAGAAATCTTCTTTCACGCATGAAATTAATGGAAAAGCCCAAAATCCTGTGGTATGATAACAATAACTTCGATTAAATGTTACAAACAAGACATTACTATTCAGCCACACAGCTCAATCTGAGTGCTGAGGAGGAGGTATTCATGTGAAAGACATTAAAAAAGAGAGGGGAACGCTGCTGAGAAGAAGGCCCGTTCTATTGATGACCTTATTCTGTCTTTTGTTTGCCCTATCCATCGCTTTACTTTTCACCCATGAAAAGCAAAGGCTGAGCACAGAGTTTGAGAACATGATTAAAGACAGTCTTAATATTCACACGAAAAGCGATGCGGTCCAGATTGACGAAGATATTGAAAACGCAAACAGAGCTTTGAAAACGGCAGAAACCATATTCAGCCTCATGGAAAACGACAATCCCCAGGACTTCCTGAAAAAGAGAAATGCCGCCAACCCAGTCTACGCTGTTGAATATACCACACTGGAAAAATTACAGGCGGATTCCTCATCCTTTTTCACACAGTCTAATCAGAAAGAAGCTCTCTCAAACCTGATGCAGGGCAAAATGGTAGTCGGCGATATTTTCTATAATAAAGATACAGAAAAATATTCTCTCGCCGTGCTCCTGCCGCTTCAGGAGGGAGACGGCATATCCGGTGTTCTATATACCCGCCTCCCGGCCGATAACATGCTTCCGCAAGGCTCTGAAAGCGCTGTCTATCAGGATGTGAAAAGCTGTCTTATCGACGCTGACGGGAAAATCATTTTTAATACATTCGCCCCGGAACAAAGCGGTGATTTGTTTCAATCCTTGAGCTCATATAAACTGGCGCAGCCTGAGATTGACCGGATTTCCAGTATTATAAACAGTCCAGATATCGACAGCGCCACATTCCGCCGCCATGGGGAGGATTATTTTGTATCTGCGGCACAGCTTCAGCACAACGGCTGGACCCTGGTATCTTTTGTCCGCGGGCCCGATGTTCTGCTGCGTTCATCCGCCATCTTTCAGGATGTGGTGCGCACCAGTCTGATTGCGATTCTGATTACAGCCACAGTAGCTTCTCTTATTTTTTTCCAGCTCCTCTCCAACAAGAAGAAGCTGGAAGAAGAGCAGCAGCGCAACCACGAACTGGCAAAGAGGCTTCAGGCAATGTTTGACCAGCACAGTGCCCTTAAGGTGGTGTTAAATGCCGAGACAAAAGATATTGTAGATGCAAATCCTGCTCTTTGCAGTTACTTTGGTATCTCCAAGGAAGAGCTGCTGGGACAGAACATACAGAACTTTAACCTTCTGCCCGCCCCCGTCCTTGATAAACAATTTCAAAATGCATCAAGCGGGCGTGCCATGTTTTTTGCGGCTCCTCACCGTCTCAAAAACGGAGAAATCAAATTTCTGGATGTCTATGCCTCCATGATTAATGACGGCGGGTGCGGGCTGGTTTATGCCATCCTGTTTGACTCAACAGACCGGGAGCAGTACCGGGAAGAATTGTTGCAGGAGAAAGAGCTGCTGCGCACAACACTGCAGTCCATCGGAGATGGAGTGGTCACAACAGACAACCAAGGAATCATCACCAGCATAAACAGTGTGGCGGAGGCTCTCACCGGCTGGCAAAGTAAACTGGCAATCGGAAAGCCCTTTACCGATGTGTTTGTTCTGCAAAATGAAGATACTGGATATCCGGTGGAAAATCCCATACAAAAGGTGTTGGAGACAGGCCGGATTATAGGACTTGCAAATCACACAGAACTGGTAAGCCGCAGGGGCTCCCCTACCCCGATTGCGGACAGTGCGGCACCTATCAAAGGGGAAAATGGTCAGACTTACGGGGTCGTAATGGTATTCAGGGATGTAAGCGATGAAAAGGAGCACAACAGACAAATCAAATTTTTAAGCTACCACGATTCCCTGACCGGATTGTATAACCGGCGCTACATAGAAGAAATGATGAACAAGATGGATATAAGCGAGCTTCTCCCTGTTTCTGTTATCATGGCAGATGTAAACGGCCTTAAAATTACAAATGATGTATTCGGACATCAAGCCGGAGATGCTTTGCTGAAAAGTGTGGCCTCCCTTATGCAGAACTGCTGCCATGAAAATGACGTGATTGCCCGCCTGGGCGGAGATGAATTTGTGGTTCTCATGCCAGGAATAAGCTTGGAAGACGCGGAAGCTGTTATTCAATGTATCCGGTATAGCCCCATTGATATTGAAGGCAACACCTTGTCACACAGTCTTTCTCTTGGATGTGCCTGCAAGGACACCTTGGAGACAGATATTCATGCAGCCATGCAGCAGGCTGAGGAAAATATGTACCAGCAAAAGCTTCTGGACGGCAAAAGTTATCGAAATGCCATTATAAGCACACTGCTCGCCACTCTCTATGAAAAGAGTAACGAGACGGAGGCACATTCTAAGCGGATTGAGACATACTGTCACGCTATAGGGCGAAAACTCCAGCTATCTTCCAGAGAGATGGACGACCTGTCTTTACTTGCTCTTCTGCATGATATTGGAAAAGTTGGCATTCATCCAAACATCCTGAAAAAACCAGGAGCGCTCACCGATGCTGAGTGGGACGAGATGAAGCGGCATCCTGAAATCGGTTATCGCATCGCCCAGGCAACGCCAGAGCTGGCAGTCATAGCAGATTTGATTCTATCTCACCATGAGCGATGGGATGGCAACGGCTATCCGCGCAATTTAAAAGGAGAGGAAATCCCTCTCGTCTGCCGGATTTTGTCTGTGGTGGACGCCTTTGATGCTATGACTAACGACCGTGTGTACCGGCAGGCCCTGACCGTCGACGAAGCCATTGAAGAGATTGAACGAAATATAGGAAAACAATTTGACCCGCAGGCAGCACAACTTTTAATTGAAATCATAATAACTGAAAGCAAAATTTAACATTGGAGGAATCTTTATCATGATAAAAAAACAAAATCAACCTTTTAGCCATAATAATTTTACATGGGACAGCCTGGGTAATATTAAAAAAGGCCGCGGGGATTTGGGAGAAGAAATGCCGGTACTCGTATACCGTCTGATGCAGTACACTATGCTGGATGTTTTGAGTAAGGCTTATGGAAATGACACTGCAAACGAACATTTCCGCCAGGCAGGTCATCTGGCAGGTATGGAGTTTTCCAAAAATGTATTAGATCTGCAGGTTGGTTTCAGCACCTTCCTGGCAAATCTGCAAAAGACATTGAAGGATTTAAAAATAGGCATACTGCGCATGGAAGGCTTTGATGAAGTCACCGGGGAGATTGTTCTTACTGTGGCGGAGGATTTGGACTGCAGCGGAATTCCAATCACAAATGAAACTGTATGCTATTATGATGAGGGATTTATCTCCGGCATTCTGGAATCTTATACCGGAAGAAAATATGATGTGCGTGAGATTGACTGCTGGGCAAGCGGTGACAGAGTGTGCCGTTTCCGCGGAACAGCCGAATAATTGACCGACAGACAAAAAGCAAGCCGCTGAATTATGAAACTCATTCAACGGCTTGCTATTTTTACAGGCTTTTTGATTTTTCAGTGGCTGCTTTTATACAATTCATAACAGAATAGCGGAAACCGCCCTGCTCTAAAGCCTCCACACCCTCTATGGTAGTTCCTCCCGGTGAAGTAACCATATCTTTCAAGGCACCCGGATGAATTTTGGTATCCAGAATCATTTTTGCAGTTCCAAGACAGGTCTGAGAGGCCAGCTTATATGCAGTCTCTCTCGGAAGCCCCTGTTTTACTGCGCCATCAGCCAGAGCCTCTATAAACATGGCCGCATAAGCCGGACCTCCGCCGCTCAATCCACATGCAACATCCATCAGTTTTTCAGAAACCCACTCCACGATTCCGATGGATACAAACAGTTCTTCCATAAGAACAGTCTCCTCCTCATTCAATGTATTGTCTGAGCAGAGAACGAAAGCCCCCTCAGAAACCAGGGCAGGTGTATTGGGCATAACTCTCAGCACACGCACATTCTCGTCAACCATAGCTAAAATACGCTCTGTGCTAAGCCCTGCAACAATAGAAACCAGTGCCTTGCCTGACAGATGATTTCTGCAGCTCTCCAAAGCTTCCGCCGCATTCTGAGGCTTTACTGCCAAAAGTAAAATGTCACACTCATCACACAGAAGGGCATTGCTCTCCACTGTGGGAATACTCAGGCTCTGTGCATTCTCCATAGCCTTTGGACTGATATCATAAACACAGAAATCCTCTTTCTCAAAGTTCTCTGTATCCACAGCTCCCCCGCAAAATAGCACTTCCCATATTTCCATATCCAATAACACCAATTTTTTTCTTCACTGCAACTGCCTCCTTCTTGACATGACAACATCTAGCTCAATTGATAGTTCAATTCATATAATCCTAATTATACTCTTCCAAAATAGCACGTGCAATAAAATATTAAGCAAGCCTCTAAAATACAAACTGCACTAACAGCATATAAAAAATCGTTCCCCCGGCGATAGAAAGCAGCATCTGCCTTTTCCAGAAATGAAGTGCAGCCACCACTGCAACGGCGAGCAATTCAGGTATGCCATGATTTCCTGTGAGGAGATTCACGTCTTTTAATGAATAGATAACCAGAAGGCCAAGAACTGCTGAGGGCAGCACAACACCGAGATATTTCACAAACTTTGGGGTAGGTTTATTAGCCGGAAAGAGAATGAAAGGCAGAAATCTTGTAATCATGGTTCCGAGCACAACCGCCCCCACCGTGATAATCTGCTGTGTCAAAGTCATAGTCATTGCAATTCACCTGCTTTCTCCAAGGGTCTTCTCAGTACCGTGAGGGCACCGAAAATGAGGCACATGGCCGGAATAATAAAGTTTGTGCCCTTAAACACAATCAAACAGAGAAGTGACAGGCCCAGCCCCAAAAGAGAACTATAATGATTCTCCTCTTTCATCCACTGTTCCAGAAAAATAACTACGAACAAAGCTGTCATGACAAATTCAATTCCCTTTGTATTGAAATGAATCAGTGAGCCAAACAAACCGCCCAATGTGGAGCCCACAACCCAGTATATCTGGTTTAATAGTGTAACAAAAAACATAAACCAGCCCTTGTCCACATCCCGGGGAATATCAGCTGTACAATTGATAGAGAAGGATTCATCACACATTCCATAAATCAGATAGTATTTTTTCCATCCCGGTATATTGTATTTGTCCAGCATAGATAAGCCATAAAACAAATGCCTGGCGTTAATCATTACGGTAAATATAAGTGCATTCAAGGGTGAGAAAACTCCCAGAAGCCACCCTACAGTCACAAATTCCACTGACCCCGCAAAAATAGTCATACTCATAATCAGCGGATACCAGAAACTAAAGCCTGATACATTCATATAAATTCCATAGGCAAGTCCCAAAAAAAGAAATCCTGCCATAATTGGTATGGTCAGAGGAAAAGCCGCTTTGAAAGCTTTTCTTCTGACCTTCTCTTTTTCACTCATGTTATTTGTCGTCCTTTTAAATATGTAGTAGAAATGTAGTCGAGCAACAGGACTATTTTGACATGACCCCCATTTATTGTCAATAGCCTTTCCCTTTACTGCTGTCTCAGAATTCTGGAACAGAAAAAACACGGTACCCATTCTCATCTATGATAAGAGCATTCAAAGCTGCCGGCATAGTAGTGCCAATTCCTCCGTCGATAAAAATGATATTTCTCTCAAAATCAAAGATAGGCAGGGTGCTTAAATTATCCGAAAGACGCAGACAGGGAATGTGTCCTACCACAACCGGCTTTTTAAAATGCAAATCAGTCTTTATAAAGTCCTGCCGCTTGAGACAGCGGTTGTCATCCTGTTCATCCAGAGAGCCCTCATCCAAACCCGCATGCACAAAAATATGTGTTTCCGTTTCCAGAATATGAGGCAGATTTAAAAGCCAGGTGCGCTCCTGAGCGTAATGGGTATTGACTATATTTTGAATCTGCTCCAAAGTGGTGTTTTCTCCGAAGGGCTGGCCCTGCTCCAGAAGCATTTCATGTAAAATCGTCTTTGGACGTCTGTTCATATAGCCAAGTATATCCCCCCGATACCTGCTTTCAAAGACTTCCTCCACAAGATTATCGCAATTTCCCATAATTGCAAATACATTGCCCTGGCGGCATAATCCCATGATATGCCGAAGGAGTTCCAGTGATTGTTCTCCGCGCTCAATGTAATCTCCCAGCAGCAGTAACATATCATACTGACAAAAACCAATCTTATACAGCAGCTGCCGGAAGACAGCCGCAGACCCATGGATGTCACTGACTGCTATTACTCGGTGAAAATTTGTTGTGGAAAGCCTCTGTACACGTGCAAGCATTATTTTTACCCACTTTCTTAATATAATCCCGGCTCTTCAAGAAGTGCTTTATCTATTGTACACCTTTTCATTATATGAACATGGTTGTTTCAATTATCCCTTACATTTTCTCTGCATTGATTATATAATTTTTTGTCCAGACTTTGAAGTAGAAATAATATAATAGTTACGTATAAAATTAATAGGGGGCCAGCTCTGTGAACTACCCCCTGCCGCTAAACATCTAAAACAATTTAGTCTTCCGCATATGCCCCGTTTCTGCTTATAAGTGCCTTTCCGGCCATCCTTACAGAATTAGATTGTGATACCTTTCTTCCATGTAAGAAGTAATATAATACCAGTGAAACTATTGTAACACCAGCCATTGCTTTATACAAACCACCAAATCCAACTACAGGGACAAGAATTCCCAGCAGGAAAGGTCCGATTCCCACACCTGTATCTGTGATAGCCAGAAACGTTGATGTCGCCAGACCTATCCTGTGGCTCGGCGCTGACTTAACCGCAATAGCCTGACCGCTGGATAAGAATGTTCCAAATCCAAGGCCAATCAAAGCTGCCGCTGATAAAAGAACAATGCCCTGATGTGCCTGGCTCAGTGTAAACAACCCAACAGCAAATAAAACAAAAGCCGGATACATGACATAGTTTTCATTCTTTGAATCAAACAACTTTCCTGTTGCAGGCCGGGAAACTAAAATTGCAATTGAGTAGGCGAGAAAAAAGAAACTGCCCGCCTCAGCCAAACCGATTTCTTTCACATAAGAACTGAGGAAGCTGACAATACTTGAATAACTCAATCCTATAACCGCACCGATAATTGAAATCGGAAGTGCTTTGTATTCAATAAAATTACTGATTGAAAACTGCTTTTTATTCCCAGCCTCTTCTTTGACTTCTGTTTCCTCAGATACTTTCAAAAAGAATACTGCTCCAAAGCAGGCCGCCAATGCCACAATACATAAAACTAAAATCGTGTAAAAGCTTGCATTCTGGCTGAGATACATTGCCAAAAAAGGACCTATGGCAGAGGCCATCGTGGTACTCATAGCATAATAGCTGATTCCCTCTCCCTGTCTGTCTTTCGGCACAAGATTTGCGGCTATAGTCGCAGTTGCGGTGGATGTAGCCCCAAATCCGATTCCGTGCAGGAAGCGCACAAGAAAGAGAAACATCATGCCTTCCACTCTAAAATATAATACAGTTGCAACCACGTAAATCAACAAACCTATATAAAGCATCTTTTTTCGTCCTGTGCGTTCGATGATACTTCCCGCGTAGATACGTGACACCAGTGCCCCGATAACAAAAATACCTACCGCCAGGCCCGCCTGACTGGGGGAAGCGTGCAGATTATCCATGGCATAACCTGCAATCATAACCATCAGCAGGTAATATACCAGATATACAAAAAAATTCACCACCGCATCAACTAAAAAGTTCTTTGTCCATAATTTCGATTTTGACATTTTACATACTCCTCATTTTTATGTGCTTCATAATAAATCCAACTTCACAAGTATAGCATTGACTTATTATAATTTGAAATATATAATTTTATATATTATTATTCCTATAAAGCTATTAAGGAGATGTATTATGGATTTACTTCAACTAAAATATTTTCAGGTTGTGGCACGTCTCGGCAACGTAACCCACGCCGCAAAAGAGCTTCATGTGGCACAGCCATCGGTCAGCAAAACCATTGCCCGGCTGGAAGAAAGCCTGGGGGTTCCTCTGTTTGACCGCTCCGGAAAACGGATTCACTTAAACCAGTTTGGTGAACTTTTTCTTAGAAGAGTGGAGAGATGCTTTAATGAACTAAATGACGGGAAAAGAGAGCTGCAGGAACTTGCGGGACTTGAGCGGGGAACTGTGACTGTGGGCGCTTCTACCTCCCGGCTTTTACCCTCTCTTTTTAAAGAATATCTGACCCTTAACCCTGATGTTAAGTTTAGAATCCGGCACATTACAAAACACCAGGAGATACAAAAACAACTCCTGGAGGGGGAAATAGATTTGAGCATTTTCTTCTTGCCCTCCACCTCCCCTGAGATTCACTGTGAGCCGCTGACTGTGGAAGAAATTTTTCTTGCTGTGCCGCCAACTCATCCTCTGGCAGACAGAAAAAGTATATCTTTAAGCGAAGTAGCCGAAGAAAGCTTTGTCGGCGTGACAACAGATACAGAACTCCGGGAAATAACAGACGATTTTTGCAGACAGGCAGGATTCACCCCCAATATTGCATTTGAAATTGAGAGCCTTGATATCATTGCCCGGCTGGTAAACGAAGGGCTTGGCATCGCATTTCTGCCTGCATACTGGCCCCGCGGAAACACTCTGGAATCCCCGGTGCAATTACACATAGAATCCCCGGCCTGCCAGCGCACAATCTGGCTGTCATGGGTAAAAGACCGCTACTCCACAGAAGCCATACGGCATTTTAGAGAATTTATCATCAACTATTTTTCTTCTTAAAAGACAGAATAGGACATCAGACCGTGCTTTACACAATACAGATAGAGCTTGCCTCCGGCACTGACAGGAAGGCGGAATGCAGAACTCTGCTCAGGGTATAGCCTGTTCAATATTACTTTATCACTTTTCACATAAGCCGCAAAAGAGATATAATGTTCTTTCTCCATCGGGTGATTGAAAGTGACATAGTAATCGGTGTCCATTTCCTCCGCCCGGATATCAATATTTTCCTTTTCCTCCGCCAGAGTCAGGTATTCCAGCTTGCGGCCGCAGCAGAAAATAGAAGCACTCCCGGTGCTGACCAGTATATTTCCGCAGGTTGGACAGACATAGAAGTGGATTTTATCAATATTTCCACTGTCAGGTTTATTTAAAGTAAATTCTCCATCCATCATCTGAGTCATATCCACGCCCAAAATTTCAGACAATTCTGCCCAGTAAGGCAGGTCGGGGAATCCGGCACCGCACTCCCACTTGGAAACCGTTTTATTTAAGACACCGAGGGTTTCCGCCAGCTCTTTCTGTGTCATTCCCTTTTCTTTCCGCAGCTTCTGCTATCAGTTTCCCAATTTTAATACTATCCATAACATCCTCTCCCCTGCCAGTGCTATCATAGCGGCAGTTTTGTTTATTTCCAAATCTTTCTTGCCTTGTCGTCCGCCTCCAGACACTTTTCCCGCAATTCTTCCAGCTCATCCGTATGGTCAGCAACCGGGTCCTCATACTTCAAAACCTTAAGGACCAAACGCTCAAAATCACCTTCTCCATATTGGTTCCAAAGCTCCTGCAAATATTTATTCGGGTGCTTGCCCAATGACAACTGAAAATCACTGCTGTTAAAGGCGGTTTTCGTATCTTTGGAAATTCCCAGAAAGCTCTCTCCGGTTGACTTGCACCGATATGAAATCACCCCCATCTCAGGGTGTCTGTTTTTGTATTCTAATATAAGTTCTTTTTTTCTTTTTCGATCCATCTTTTTCACCTCACTCCATATTTTCATATTGTATTGCAATTCCTGTACAAAAGCAATCCACGCTCCGTAGACTTCAAATAACTGCCCTGCGTAATCAGAAACTTTTTTGGTCTCATCCTAAGTATGCCAGAATACTTCTTTATGTGCAGGAACAAAAATGCTCAAAATAATCAAAAACCGCCCGGTACATGAAGCAAACATACTGAGCGGTCCTAGAAAACCTTAGATTCCAAATATTCTTTTAAGACAACGGCATGGTTAACTTGAGGGTCTTTCGCCCCATACAGCAAAGTAACCATATTTTCCTTACTTTGAATAACAAGCTGCCGGGCGGCGGACTGTGCCTCCGCACTTGCATCCAATTCATCCCGGTAACGCGCGGCAAACTCCTCAAAATTTTCTGCTTTATGCCCAAACCATGTACGAAGCTGACTGCTTGGAGCCAAGTCTTTCACCCACCCGTCCAGGTGCGCTTTCTCTTTGGAAATCCCCCGCGGCCACAGGCGGTCCACCAGCAGGCGCACTCCGTCACTCTCCTCAAAAGGAGCATAAATCCGTTTTATTTGCAGTGTCATAATAAATCCCCTTCCCGCACCCACTTTTGTCTATTAACTGTTAATACCCGCTAAAATTCCCTGTATTTTCTCCCTCTCCCTGCTTCCATTGGATGCAAACCGCAGAATTGGCAGTTCATATTTCCTTAAAATATTATTTTTTAACGCATCCCGGCGCAATTGTTCCGGATTATTTTCATGAAAAGCAAAACCATCCACTTCAATCACAAAAGCACATTTTTTATCCTGCCTGTGAAATATAACAAAATCAAGTGAAGCTCTGTTGTTAACAAATCTCAACTCCTCAGGTGTAAGCAATTCCACGGTGTTCAGTAAATTTCGCAATAGCATTTCCTGTACATAGGTATAACACTGATATTCCGGCTGGGAAAAAATTTCTTCTAAAAGTACACGAATTCCCTCTTCGGATTGATATCTGGCATCAGGATTCATTTTATCCCTCAAAGAATTTAACTTGCTGGAGTACTGCCGGTAAAGCAAGTCAAAAACAGATACCACCTGACTCTGGATTATGTTTTCATCTAAAGTGCTATATTGAATATAACGGATTAAATCCCCTATGTTTTTTCCTTTTTTAAAAAACAGGTCATGGTCTGTTACCAGCACAAACTGCTTAACCGCCCGTGAAACAGCAACATTAATCATATTCGGGTCGTCCACAAAATTTATACCCTTCTGTCCTTCCCATGTGCCATCTAATACAGTAGACATGACCATAATATCCTTTTCTCTGCCCTGATATTTATGCACTGTATCGCTTTCAATATCTTCATTCAAAACTTCATGTGCTTTGTTCGCCTGTTTGCGGTATGGAGTGACAAATCCGACATTTTCATAATCCCTGGTCAGAACAGTGTCTTTCAAAACCTCCTCCACAATAACATCAAGCTCCCTCTGATTATAGGTTCCTTTCTTTTCCCCCCGCGTAACTTTTCTCATGTGATTTCCCTCGGAAGTCTTATAAAGCACAAGAGGACACTCCGACATATCTGGCTTAGTATACGGAATCAATTTTCCATCATAATATTTCTGGTTGCAGAATTCTATAATCTGCGGGTGGCAGCGGTAGTGCTCCCTCAAAATTTCGCAGGGCACTTTATCCTCATAAAGTCCCACAATGGAGGACAGTATGCTATCTGCAAAATAATTATAGGCGGAATGACACGGCTTTGTTTTCAATTTAGATTCAATTCCAGTATTCACAATCTGAGGAAGCTGCTTCACATCTCCCACAATAATCACATTCCTGCAGCAAGAAAACACCAGTGAGCCAGTAATCAAGTCTACCTGGGAAGCTTCATCAATTATTACATAGTCCAATAAATAGTTCTGTGGTATGGAACGGCGCAGGGCATGAGTTGTACTGAGGATAACCGGATATCTTCCAATGAACTCCGAAAACTTTTTCTTAAAATTGCTTTTATTAAAATCAACTTCAGGCAGGCTGCTGTGACTTTCATATAGATATCTGCGAAACAATTTCTCAGAATATTTCTGATGTTTCACAGTCAATTTATCAAAAGATGCGCTATCCAGTTTGTTTTCTAAAGTATCTATTTCATTTCCCAGTATCAGCACCTGCTGCTTGTAGAATTCCTTTTGGAGCATTAACAAGACAGATACATCCTGCGGGTTCAATTTTTTCAAATCAAATATTCCATATTTGAAAAGCAGTTTTAGCCTGTAAAAAAATCTGTTAGATATCTTCCCCTCCTGCGCCAACGTTGTGTCTGCCAGAAATGAAATAATTCGGTCAGGGGTTGCCTTAAATAAAGGAAGTCTGCCTATCTCCTCAACATCCTGCCGCGCATAATATTCTTCAAAATGTTCCTGCTCCAATTCCCAGGCGCGCAGTTCCTGCTGTAACTGCGCTTTCTTCCTGTCCAGTTTCAGTAGTTGATTGAGTTCAATATTTAAGGTTTTGATTTGCTGAATCAGGTCTTCTTTTTCCTCTTCACAATCCCAGCCCTCCACCTTGACTGACGGCATATTTTCAAAAAACAGCTCCTGATTACTCATTTTGCCCAAAAGCGCTGTCAAAAAACCGTAACCCTGCTTTTCCATTTTTTCAATAACATTCTTTACCGCTTCATTATTGTTGGACACTACAGCCACACTTTTTCCCTGAACAGCTATAAGATTTGCAATAATATTGAGTATTGTCTGAGTCTTTCCAGTTCCGGGCGGCCCCTCAATAACCGAAATAGAACTTTTGAGGGCATTTTCCAGCGCGGCTTTCTGGCTCAGGTTAAATCTAAAAGGAAAAATAGTATTATCATTGTCAGGTGAATTTGTTTTGATTGCCTGCCGGTTCAGATAACTGCTCAGCACACTTTCAGGATGAACAAAATCAATCTGTTCCATTTCTTTTTCCAGAAAAGCTTTCTCAGGTCCATTTGATGTATATTGAGAAATATCTTTCAGGTATTCCAGAAGCCCCTGTGCGTCCTGACTTTTAACGCCATTTTCAATCATCGAAAAAGATTTCCGTCTAACCGTGAGGATGTTCCCATCACTTTTAATTATCCGAACCCACTCCCCAAAATCGAGGATACATTTGGGTTCACAAACTGGCACATTGTCCACAAATGCAATGCTGCCATTTAATTCAATTATTTGAGGATTACTTATAACAGACACATTATCCTCACTATAAGAATAACTCTTTTCTTTTTCTTTATATGTAACCTGTACCTTTTTAGTTTCAGGGCTGTGCTCAAAACTTCTTATTTCACAAGTCTTGTCTTCCCCCTTAATCAAAATTACTGTTTTTTCTATGTCTATATTCATCCGGTTGTATCCTTTGTAAAATTCTTATTCTTAATGAAAGTTTTCTGCCAGACAGCAAATGAAGACAAGTTGTATCAGGCATTGACAGCAGTAATCTTTCCCGCTATAGTAATGGTTGAATCTTTATTCGGGAGGTCCTATGAAAAATTGGAAAGTTAAATTTGCTCTTCTCGGAGTGGGGCAGGCAGTATCCATGCTGACAAGTTCCATTCTTCAAATATCCCTTGTGTGGTATCTCACTCAAAAAACATTATCACCCACCATTGTCACCATGTCCACTCTGGCAGGATATCTGCCGCGGGCAGTACTGGGGCTTTTTACCGGGGTCTTCATCGACCGCTTTGACAGAAAGAAAGTTTTAATTTATGCAGATATGATCATCGCCCTTGCCGCTTTGGTTTTGGCGGGAGCCGCTTTATTTGGAGATATCCCAATATGGCTCATTTTTGCAATGCTCTGTGTGCGCTCAGTAGGCGCTGCTTTCCATACACCCACACTCAATGCAGTCGTGCCCACTATGGTTCCTAAAGAAGCATTGACCCGCTGTGCCGGAATCACCCAGGGCTTTGAATCTGTATCTCTCATCTTAAGTCCTGCACTGGCAGCATTCCTCTTTAATGTGTGGAATTTGAGCACCATTATCCTGTTGGATGTGGTTGGAGCTGCGGCGGCCATCACAATTGTAATCATTCTCCCCATCATGCGGTATGCGTCTGAGGGAGAGCAGGCTTCACTTCACATTTGGCAGGATACCAAGGAAGGCTTTGCCGTCATCCGAAATGTGACTGGCCTTACAGCCGTTATGATTATCAGCACATTGTATGCTTTTATCTATTTTCCCATTGGCTCTATGTACCCTCTTATGACCATGGCTTACTTTGGCGGGGGTGTCAACGAATCCAGTATTGTAGAAATTGCATTTTCGTCAGGTACGCTGCTTGGTTCCTTCCTGCTGGGTGTGCTGGGAAACAGAATCCGCAGATTGGGAGGAATAACCGCCTCCATCGGCTGTTATGGACTGGGACTTATCGCAGCAGGTCTGCTTCCGCCCAGCGGATTGAAACCTTTTGTTGTACTATCCGTTCTTATGGGCTTTACTCTGCCCTTCTTCTACGGACTTCGAACAGCCATCCTGCAGACCAATGTTCCCGGAGAATACCTGGGACGCGTGCTCTCCCTTGCATACAGTGTGAGCCTGTTTGCATCACCCTTAGGTCTGCTTTTCGGAGGAACCCTCTCCGAAATCATGGGAGTAAATATCTGCTTTTTCATCGCCGGCATATTGTCCGTATGCCTCGCGGCCGCCATGCTCTTAACCCCATCGGTTAGAAAAAGTCAGCTATAAAACATATATGAGGCAGAGTGGGTCTTTTTTAGATTCACTCTGTCGCTTTAAAACATCATAGTTATTATTTCTTCTTACTTTCAATTTTATGACATCGCTCTAAAATACTCAAGCACATCCCTGGGCAGATATACACAGTTCAATAAACGCCTGCATCAGCGGGCTGACCCATTTATTTTCATGGTGGGCGCATACAGCCGAAATCCTGGCTTCAGATATATCTGTCTCTATTTCCACAAGTTCTCCCCGCTCCAACTCCTCCTGCACTGTAAATTTAGGAAGAAATGATATCCCAACATTATTCTTCACCAAATTTTTAATGGTAGGTATGCTCCATAATTCAATGGTGTGGTCCAAAACTATGGATTTTTCGCGGAGATACTGTTCAAATATCTGTCTGAAAATGCAGTTCTTTTCATTGATTATAAACGGAACAGAAATTTTCTGGTCAGGCCGAATAAAATCTGAGTGCACTTCTCTCAATTCCGGTGAGGATACAAGGGCCAGAGGATACTCACCCAAAGAGTAAGTTATCAGCTTCGTGCCAAACCCTCCCACATCCTCATAAAAAATGCCGAGGTCCAGTTTTCCATTGAGCAATTCATCCCGAATCTCATAACAATTCATAGACTTTAGAAAAAGGCGCGCCTTGGGAGCCAGTTCATGAAATTGTTTCAGCATGCCAGGCAATTTATAGCACAACTGTGTTTCCGCCACTCCAATAATCAAATCCCCCTGACACTCCGACAAATCATTTTCAAACTGTTTCAGTTTATTGATTGATGCGAGCACCTCGTCGACATATGGTATTAACTGCAAACCTGCCTTTGTTAAAACCATTCTGCGCCCCACTTTTTCAAACAATTGAGCCGATAACTCCTGCTCAAGCTGATTCATCTGAAACGTAATCGTGGACTGTGTGTAATTCAGTTTCTTTGCCGCTTTTGTAAAACTGCCCTCATCAACAATTGTCTTAAATGTATCTAAATATTTAACGTTCATATCCGCCCCATCACTTCAATATAATCAAACCTTTAATTCAAATACTTCACATTTTTAAAATGCACTTGTGATGCTATAATAACACTCAGATGACAGTTTTTCAACACTGATTCATTTGAGTAAATCGAATTTGTTTTGTTGCAGTTGTTTTCCACAGCTATATTAAATTTCCAGGAGGTCACAGACATGAATTTTTCTATGCTTTTCTCTTATACATTTCTAACTGCTTACACACCAGGGCCAAATAATATTATGGCTATGACAAATGCAAGCCGTGATGGTATGAAACGCTCAATTCCATTTTTATGGGGCATTTTTTCGGGATTTGCAATTGTAATGACAGCCTGTGCTGCTTTTACATCCCTGCTCTACAAATTTATCCCTGCAATCAGACCTGTCATGGTATGGTTAGGTGCAGCTTATATTTTGTGGCTGGCATGGACAGTCTGGAGGGATAAACCCGGCAAAAAGAAAAAAGGCATGACACAAACCAATTCATTTGCATCAGGAATGCTCCTGCAGTTTGTCAATATAAAAATAATTCTATATGGAATTACAGCAATGTCATCCTATATTCTCCCCTATTACCACGGAGCGCTCACCATCGAACTTTTCGCACTGCTTTTATGTCTTATCGGCACATCCGGATGCGTTTGCTGGGCTTTTTTCGGGGCCGCATTTGAAAAACTATTTACCAAATACCGCAGACAGGTAAATGCCATCATGGCTTTGCTGCTCGTATACTGCGCGGTATCCCTTTTCTTATAAGATTAAGTTAATTTGCCTCTTTTTGATATTTCATTCTCCAGAAAATCTTTAGCAATAATCATCGCTCTTATAGTAGGAGAGAACCGTCTATATTGACTGGTTCCCTCCTCATACTTAATCTGAGCTTTTTTAGTTTTACTTATAATTGAAAGGACCGGCGGCAGTGCTTTCTCCAAGTCCGATTTCGTGTACATTTTCACATTATCCGAACCCGCTATCAAATCCTTTGAAATATATAAAGCCTTAATTCGATTCTTCAAAAGAGTATGCTGTGATACTCCCGGGGCAAACTTTAGTTGCATCTTCTCACAGTTCATAATTGTAGAAGACATGAATTTCAAAGCATCATTCAATTCCTTCTCTGAGTAATTTTCCACACATTTATCCTCTAACTTCCTAATCTACTATATTACTATTAAAGCAACTATGCTTTAAACATCCTCTAAATCGAGCCCGCTTCCTCAAGCTCCCTGATAATAATTTTCTTCATCTTCATCAGAGCCTGCACCTGAGTATCCGTCCTGGTCAACTCTCCAATATTATAAGGAACTATCTGCCAGGATAAGCCAAACTTATCCTTAACCCAGCCACACTGCTCAGACTCCTTGACATAAGATAACTTGTCCCAGAAATAGTCAATCTCGTCCTGGTCTTCACACTCAATTGTCATTGATATCGCCTCATTAAAATGGAAGTATGGGCCACCATCTAAAGCAAGATACTTCTGTCCGTTCAGTGTAAATTCAGCAGTAACAATTTTGCCAGACATACCCACAAAATGCTCATCAAGAGATTCGTCAGGATATCTGACGATGGTTTGTATGCTGGAATCGGGGAATATCGTTGTGTAATAATTAATCGCTTCCTCACAGTTATTATCACCAAACCAAAGTGATGGTATAATCTTTTTCATTGGGGACCTCCTTATATTTCTTTACTCTTATTTTTACCACATATCCTATATGCATCAGAAAAATATTTTCTTGAAGCCCATTTTGATTCGTCTCCCACAATATAAAGGTCATTTTTTGCTCTAGTAACCGCAACATTTAAAATATTAGGTTTATTACTAGCCCATTCAACAGCACCATTACCCCTATCTCCAGAACCTACTCCCAAACAAATAATAACAGTTTCTGCCTCCTTACCTTGAAAGGTATGTATTGTTCCAATGTTAGAGTAAATCCACGAATGAACTGCTTTCTTACATATTGAGTCCTCTTGTTTACATAGTTTATGATACAGAAAATCATTCTCTCGTAAATACTTAATAATTCCTACCCTCACACTCCGAAAAGGACTTATTATAAAAAGAGAGGGAATATTATCATCCGCCTTTTGCCATGCCTCCTTAAACTTTTTTATTATAAGAGGTAAAACTTCCTCAATTTGCGCAGACACAAAATGCTTATTTTCTCCTTTTCCTTTTACATCAATCCAAATACAATTTGTATCTTCAGAGATTTTTGTGGCAAAAATCATCTTATCGTTATAAGCAATTCTATTTGCAATATCAAATATTTTGCGCTGACATCTTCCATGAACGAGTAGAGGTGAACCAATATTAAATTCTTTCCCTTCTATGGAACGTATACCCACATATCTATTTGATTCATCTGCAAGGCTTTGTACACTAGTCTCTTTACTTGCAATAAAATCAGTCTGGTCAAAATACCTCTTCAAAAATGCTATGGTTCTATCATGGATTGTAATAACAGGCTCAATTTGCAATGGATCACCAACTACAATTGCCCTTTGAGACCTCCAAATAGCACCCACAGCAGATTGAGGTAAAGCTTGACCCGCTTCATCTATAAGTAAAAGTCCGAACTCTTCCTTACCAATATTCTTCAAAAATCTTCCAACAGATGCAAAAGTGGTCGAAATAACCGGAACCACAAGCATAAAGCTCTGAAATAATATTCCCGAAAATGTCTTAGATGCTATATTATCTAAATTTTCTCTCAATATTTTGTTAAAAGCATCCAACTGGATTCGCATTTGAAAAGAATTCTCTATAAATGCCTTATGCAAATTCATTGCTTCCAAAAAAAGTGTTTCACGTAACTTATTTAAATCTTCTCCATTCCATGGAGCTATATTTTGTGCTTCGTCACGAAATTCTTCTGTATTCATTCCAGTTAAATTATGTAAAAACTCTTCATCTGGTAAAATCATATTATATTTCTTTACTAATTGTTCTGTTTTTTCTTTACACTCCGATATTTGTTGATTATATTTCATTATCTGTTCTTCAAGTTTGTTCTTTTGAACTAAAATATTTTTAAGAGAACTTTCTATCTTTTCTATTTCATTTCGAACCACGAGTTTCTGTTTTAAAACATTTACAATATCCTCTTCAATACATTTATATTGTTGTATTAATTCATGTTTAGCTTTAAAAAAATATTTAATTGTAAAAAATGCTGTATGTTCTTGTATTTCTTGTTTTTGGATGGAGTATTTCTCCAATAACCTGTTTAACTCTAAAAACTCCTTATCACATTCCCCTTTTCTGCCAGATAATTGTGTATAAGTGTTTATTTGTTTTTCATATTCTGTTTCAATTTTCTTTTTTTCTTTAGATAAATTCCTTATATCTGCTAATCGTTGATAGCATTCCTCCAGTTCCTCATATTTCTCTTCTACACTTTGATAAACTTGAATAAAATTATTCTTGGCATTCTCCCAATTTTTTACACATTGCTCTGCTGTTCTTTTATTCTTCCCAGTATGCAGTTCTCTTAAATATCTGTTAAAATCAAATTTATCATCCTCTTCAGATTTAAGGGGCCAAAATCCCTCCATAAACTTTATGCAATTTCTTTTGTTCCCCAATGCAGCGGCACAAAGCCCCCATGTCTCTCTATTTAAAATCTGATTCGAAATCTCATTAAAATATGTGTATTTGCCCACATAATCTTCTTTAATACTTGATTCCTCAGGCATTTCTAGGGTTATATTTTTTACTGCTGCATTATTATTAGAAGCTACCAATATTCCATACTTTTTTAATCTAGAATCTATATCTTTTATATTATTAGAAAAACCATTATATGCCACGCTTCCTATATCACATGTGAATGCATCATCTGGCTTATCATATTCACAGAGCACTTTTGCCCGTTCCACAATGTTTGCTGCTATGATATCCCTAAGAAGTGTAGTTTTTCCAGTTCCAGGGGGCCCATTTACCGAAAAAATAGATGAACTAAATTCCTCTTTATCCATAGCAATATTAACCGCAACTTGCTGCATACTTCTCAATGAATGTCCACTGGGCCATTTACCATAGGGCAGCTTTTGAGGATTAAAAACTTTAAAGAGCTGTTCTGTATTATTCTCAATATCTATACGCTCCCTAACATTATGATTAAGATATTCTTCTAATACCGTTCCATAATTACCTTTACTAACATCATCACTTACTCTTTCTAAGTCTCGGACATAAAAACTGTTCAATAAGTCATTTGCTTTAATCAGCTCATCAACCTGCTTGTTCTCATCTTCTATCTCCTCATCTTTTTCGGTTTTCTGTAACTTATTACCAATTACACAATCAATTCGCATCCATTGAGAATCAAACCGTATATTCCAACCTATTCTGTTACTTATTTTTTCTAATATCTCATGAAATGATTTATAGTTGAAAAGTTCTTTCTGATTTAAAAGTTCAAAAAATAAGCTTCTTTCATATTCTTGAAAATCTTCATCCCATTTTTTAATACTTATCTCTTTATTCTTCACTCTGGATATTGCCCATGGAAAGGATGATATTCTAAAACTTAATTTATCGAATGTCTTATCCGGATTGATACGCAACTTGCAAAAACAACTAGCATCATTGCTGTCATCATAAAATTCATCCTGAGCATCTAATTGTTCTGCTATTACCTCTAATGCGCTGGTTACTTTAAAAATACCCAAATAAACCTCATAATATCTCACCATTTTTCCTGCCGGAATATTATCTTTTTCTAACTTGTCAAAGTTATCACTATTATTTATGTAATATGTCCTTATATTTTCGTTATGCTGTTCCTCCAATATATATGGATAAAAATGTTCCAACTTATGCCAATATTGTATTGTTTTTAAGTCCATTTTTCTTTCCCCTCTTTAGTAAATAATGTTCTAAAATGAAACTCATATATATTTTTATATCGGTATTAATGTGAATATCGACATAATAAACCTAATTTATCATCAATTATATAATATATCTGATAACATTATACAACCAAACAAAGTTTTTATAAAGAATGTCTTAAAAGTTCTTCTTCATAGCTATCATAGAAGATTCTCATTTACAGACTTTTCTTCACAGCCCCTTTAATTCATTCAGCAAAACCTGCCACTCTTTTTCCCCTGCACCAGTTTCCATCGACAACCGCAATGCTTCTATCACATAAGAATTGCAGAGCATATAATCTGCACAGTCCTGGGGTGTTGTAATATCATTAGATGACCGCGATTCTGCTGCCATATCATAAAGCGTGTGGGTTTCCTCGTCGTCCAGCATTAAAAAATAAGTCAGCGATTTCAGTCTTTCTGCCGTAAAGGTGCTGCTTCTCCCTTTCTCCACCTCACTATAGAACTGTGGCGATACTTTTATTGCTTTCGCCGTTTCCCGTAGAGATTTTCCTTTGCTTTTTCTTAACGTCTCCACGTATTTTCCGAATCTTAATCTATGGTCTGTATTCATAGCCTGTCTCCCTATAAAGAATTTTATATGGTAAGCATTGCCATGAATACAAACATCTATTCGTCAACTTGTTAATTGACAAAAAAAACTTTTTATTGGTATTGTACCGACCCCCAAAAGTTAGACTTAAAAATCTAATAATTGGGAGGTCGGTTTTTTAATGGCAAAGTATAGTTTTCAAACAAAGATGGAAATAATAAAAGCTTATTTAAATGAAGAAGGAGGATATGCCTATTTAGCCAAAAAATATGGTATTTCAGATAAGAAAGCTGTTAGAGAATGGGTGGCTGCATATCAAGCTTTTGGTGAAGAAAGCTTGATGCGTTGCAGAAAAAATGAACTATACACTTTCGAATTCAAACTACGTGTGGTAGAGTTATATTTATCAACAGAGGTCTCTTATCAGGAACTGGCTCTATCCGTTGGCATGAACAATCCGTCATTAGTTGCCAGATGGGTAAATGATTTTAGAATTGCCGGCCCTGATGCTCTACGACCAAAACGGAAAGGGCGGCGGTCTAAAATGTCTAAACCAAAGGAAAGTAAACTTGCAAATGTTGAAAATGCGAACAATCATTCAGAGTATTTAAAGCAACTTGAAGAAGAAAATCTCAAGTTGAGAATAGAGAATGCATATTTAAAAGAATTGAGGAGGCTGCGTTTAGAGGAGGAAACTCTTCTGAAAAAACAGCGAGAATCATCCACAGCCTTCGAAGAGACTTCAAACTAAAAGATATTCTCGTATTCACAGGTTTTCCTAAAGAAACCTATATGTACTGGCAAAAACGCTTTGATAGAGAAAAACCAAATGAAGAGCTTGAACAAAGAATTCTTGAAATCAGAAAAGGAAATAAAGATTTCGGCTATCGTCGGATTTATGGGGAATTAAGAAAACAGAGATTCATGGTAAACAAGAAACGGGTTCAACGGATTGTCCAGAGGCTAGGTCTTCAAGTTACTTCATTTACCAGAAAAAGTCGTAAATACAGTTCTTATAAAGGCAAAGTGGGCAGGGTTGCTCCCAACAGGATTCACAGAAGGTTTGAAACTCATATTCCCCACCAAAAAATTACAACAGACACCTCTGAATTTAAGTATTATGACATAAATGATAAAGGACAAGTGACCATCAAGAAACTCTATCTGGACCCATTTATGGATATGTGTAATAGAGAAATAATTAGTTATAGTATTTCCGGGCGACCATCTGCTGAGAATATAATGAATGCTTTAAATGAAGCCATAGAAATTACAAGTGATTGTAAATATAGACGTATATTTCATTCAGATCAAGGCTGGGCTTACCAGATGAAGGCTTATGGTTATAAACTGAAACAAAATAAAATCTTCCAAAGCATGTCCCGGAAAGGAAACTGCCATGATAATTCTGTAATGGAAAATTTCTTTGGAATTATGAAGCAGGAGATGTATTATGGAGTGATTTATTATAGTTATGAACACTTAAAAGAGAAAATTGATAGATACATAAAGTATTATAACGAGAAACGAATTAAAGAAAAACTAGGCTGGATGAGTCCTGTAGAATACAGACTCAGTTTATGCGCTACATAAAATAATTGCGTAGCAGTTAAAAACTACTACGCAATAAAGTCTAACTTATCGGGGTCACATCAAAATTCAAGCCGACAACTAGGGTTATAATTTTTAGTAAGTAAACAATCACTGACAAAGTTCAATTCACTATCCTTCTATTGTCTAAGAACGTTAATATTGATACAATCGCTCGATTCATCTCTGTAAACTGTGAGGATGCATTTTTGAACCTCACGGGTGCACTTTTTCACGATACATATAAAAAGCTTGTAAGCAAATTGTGATTCGTGTATTCTTTAATATCCAATCTAACATTACTGTATCCAATCAGCAAAATCAGTTGTTGACATCGGATCAGAATTAGTCAAGTCGGAATCATATTCAGTTTTACTTACTCCATGTGGTTGTTCTTGTTCGAATCTTGGGATAGCGGTTGCTTTGTAAATATGAAGAGTTCTGTCTGTATATTTCGTGTCATATTTGATGTTGTTTAGCTCTGCCTCATCAAAGTTCTTAACAAAATCTTCAATATAAATTAGCGTATCAAAGTTATTAGCGGCAATCTCTTGAACATATCTCACTAGGTCAAGTAAAGATAAACCCTGTTCATCTGTTCGCAACATAATCGAGACAATACAAATATCATATAAATCTGACAGCAACTGCTCATGACGAAAGTGGTGTATACGTACGTCTTTTATAGTGGATTTAATCTCAACTTTTTTCTGAGCAGATATCGAAAAGTCAAACTTCATCTTCTCTTTTTTCTGCCAGTAATCGCTGAGATTTATCCCTAACTGGTAGAAGTATTTTATCGCATATAACTCACCATAGAAGCCTTGTAATTCCACTTGATTTGCCTTATGCGCACTTGCAAAAAGATTTGTAAGTGCGGTAAACAATTCATAAAGTCGTCTTGGGGACTGTTCTTCTGCTCCTTCAATAAATGCAAGAGTCAATCGAACGAAGGCTAAAATCTCATTCTCATCATTGCTTAAGCACGTTAAAACATTCATCGTCGTTTCAGAGTGAGCACCATCAGCGACAATATCGCATATAGCATTGAACCAAAAAACAAGCTTCTTTGTTTTCTGAACAGATGCTCGCAATTGTGTGTTTTGTGATACCATTGCGAAAACGGAATGACCGTCAGAATTCTTGCCATAATAAACACCGGCTTCTGATAACTCTATTTTAGACAGTGAGTATTGTTCATTTTGTGGGACTTGCATTGTTTGTATTGAGCTAAATATGCTTTCTACTGTATTCATTATCGCTACCTCCTATAACTGACCTATTATTTTGCCCATTTGCTCAGCGTATTCAAGAGGTATATACAACGCAAGAACTGGTGCATAGAAGTTTCTATCAGGCACGTTTTTTGCCTTTACCATGTGTATCTGCAACTGCATTACATGGTTTCTGTTAGGAAGAATCATAGCTCCATCACCAGGATAATATGTAGCACTAGAACGATTAGGGTTATGACCTTGGAACAACTGGTTTATTTGTCCGTCTGCTCGAAGTGTTCTTTCTTCTCCATGACCATCACGAATCCATACCACATCAATTACGGGGGTAATATTTGCTTTTTTCAACACCTCGCTAATTTTTCTGAACAAATGAATATCAACATGACTATTAGTTGGGTAGAAGAGATTATACAACAGATTATCGCAAAGAGTGAAATAATCAAGCCCCATTATAATGCTATGTTGATTCACTCCATTATAGCTACGAGTCTCTATTTGGGCAGCATAAGCTGTTCTAAATGCAGCGATCACATCTAAATTTCGCTGAACAATACTCTTATCAGATAAGAGATAATCTTGTTTCGACCACTCAGAGAAATTGCAACGCTCGGCCAGTGCAACATTTTTACGGGTCAGGTTTAACCGCTTACTTGCCAGTATGAAAATGCGGGGAATATCTTTGAACGTCAATCCTTTTGCCTGCGCACGCTCTATAGAATCCCATAAATCATCCTCATGTTCATATATAGCCGAAAAATCTTCTTTAATTGTCTGAGTCGTATAAACCCGACAAACATCAAGGAAAGTTTTCTTATAGCCAAACCAGCGGCTCTTTGTTCGGTATTATCAAGATTTGCTTTTCCTTTTGCCCGACGCATAATGTATGTAATTGCAAGTCCTTTAATTGTGATTCCGCGCTCTACCATGTTACCACCCACAAAAATATTGTAAAGATAATACTTGGCGTTATTGCTGGCATCTTCATCACTATTGCAAAGATGAGGAGGAGCACATTTTTTTACACATTCGATAATATATGGATAAAGTTCGTCATACTCAGGCATTATCACGCCATCAGAGATAAAGTGGTCAAAACTTCTTTTTAACAAATCATTGAACGGAGCAAAACTAATATCATCAATCCCCTTGGAGATTTCTTTAGCTTTCTCCTGCCAGTCATTGACGACATCGGTAACTTTGTCAATAACTCGTTTATGATCAAATTTCTTTTGACTGGGGTGAATGAGCATTGCGTGATTTTTGTTATCACCCCGGTATTTACGCAAAGCTCCACCAACAAAGAAAGCTGCCAAAGAATCGAAAAATGAGTCCGGCACACCATCCTCATCTAGGAGGTTAGGTTCATCTTCCGAGATAATTCTAATTAATGTATCTTGTTCTTCTCCATGAAACTCATGTAACCCACAATACTCATCACCAGGGTACACTAAATTCCCAAAATCGGGAGACAGTTTATCCCATGTCTGAATGAGAATATTAGCTTGCGGAGTCGCGGTTATTGAAACAAAGCAATGTCTTTGGAGTTTGCCTTTGAGTTTGATAACAGCCTCATAAGTGGAACTCATTTCTTTGGTATTCACTCGCGTGTTTAGCGTAGCTTGGTCACCTTCATCGTCAATTATAAGAGCCGGAACATCTCGCAATGCGATATCATCAAAGATGTCTGCAATTATGTTTATATGTTTGGTGTGCTTAAGCCCTACGATAGTTACTTTTCTGCCTTCACTAATAAAGTTTCTTATAGTCTGAGCATTCAACAATGATTTATTCTGCCTTGTATTTAGAATAGCCAGCCTTTCCATTGCGCCAACTTCACTATAATAGCCCTCTATACGTTGGACATTTTGTGCAAGTAGGTTATTTTTGTTTCCGCCGAGGATAATGTTAACCCCGTAACCATTATCAAAAGATAGCGCGGTTAAGGCGATAAAGTTAGAAGTTTTCCCACTTTGAACTTTGCCAATAACAATGCCTGTTTTTGCATCAAGCGCATGGTCAGAAGGATTAGGGCATTGGCTAAGAATATCAGCAGCATTGCCGAAAATAGTGTCAATAGCATCTTGAGGAATATCATCACGTAAGAACTGTGTGGCAATCTTCTCCTTAAAATAGCCGTCACAGTCAAGACACCAAGTAGCATTTTTCTTTTCCAATATGCTCATAGATATATTATAGTTCATCGCTCTAGCCCTCCATTAGCAATCTGCTCTAAGATCGAGTTCATTTTGCGGCGAATATTCCCGCCTCAATTCTGCCATCACTTGAAATTATTAAAGAATCTATTTCTGCAAGAACCATAGCGATAACCAATTTTGTCATAATTGCAAGAAAATCCTTGTTCTCCGTGAATGGCTTAAAAAATGCGTGTTTGAGATTGATTGTTATTTGGTAGTTTGTAGCGCTTTTCTTTGCAACATTAATCCATGAGTTTAAAGCATTAGACGAGTCAAAGTGAATCTCAAACAAGTAATCTTTGTCCTTATAATGAAAAGGCATATTATAGTCTTCTGGTCCAACAATTCTCACTGTCGCATCATTTGTGGACGCGGTATCCTCAATGACAGGTAGTTCTTGCTGTTCAGAGCATTCTTCTTCAACCTCAGATGATTTTTCTATTGGTGATACAGCTTGGGGGGCGTCAACTGGAATTGCACTCGCTCCTGATATAACACCCGCTCGCTGGAAATCCGAAATAGTTTGATTCATTACGTTATTAGTCTCTGCTTGTTGTCTAACACGGAGGTTACCCGCTTTTTGACGGTATTCCTTGATTATTGGCTGTAATGTTTCGATAAAACTTTCCTCAAGTCCATCAGTATGCCAGTCGAAATCATCCTTGGCTTGGGTAACAGCCCAGTTATCCATATGCAACTCACCAAAAAGACGCTGGTACTCAAACGAATTTTGGTCTCCAAACAATTCCTTCGGACGATAATTTTTATCTGGGCCACCAACAATAACGCGCCCTCTACGCAAAAGAGTAAAGCCGGCGTCATGCAAACTTGCAGGGATTCTGAGCGCAATAAATCCATAACAATATAAGTCAATCCCGTTATGAGGAATAGAAAACGAGACATCTTTTCTCCACATACGAGTCTCTCCGTTGTCCAGCGATTCCTCAAAAATGGTCGGTTCTTTATAGACCAATTCATTCTCTCCGTATGTGATCGAAATTTCGCCACTACGAATGTCCTGCCTATATATATTACTCAGCAACTCTCTAACCTTGCCGATAGTTCGTGCACCTGTAATCTTCTTGTTCAAATTTTCGATTTTAATAATTGTATAGTGCTCTTCTGGTGTCGATTCAAAAATCTCTAAATCCACTTCATCATCCTTGAATTCGGCAAGTCTATCTACATCAACGGTGGCACTATATCCAAATTCTGAACCTAACTGTGTTGAATAAACGCTCCACTTAGAGCCAAACCAACAAGCTGCCGTTTTCAACCCCATACCGAACTCATTACGACCATTTGTATTGGCGGGAGCTTTATCCAACTGGATTGCTCGTTCGAAGTCGTCTAACTCCATCCCGAAAGCATTGTCAGTGATGGTGAGTAAATCATTACTGTCATTTTTTGCTTCATAAACGATTATGATACGCAATTTGTCAAATCCAGTGCAAGTCTTCAATTTATCTCGATGGTCAAAGTAACTTTGAGTCGAGTTGTCTACGAATTCAGCAATAGCAGTCCACGGCTGATAACTTAGTCTTTTGTATGTGGCGTAGACACCGGATGTTGGTCTGATTGCTATTTTATTCTTCATCTTCAGTGTCCCACCCTTTCGTTGCAAAGCTAAATAATTTCGATGTAAGTTTCTTTAATATACGGACATTTACGGAATTTCCGAGTTGTTCATATATCTGATTCTCAGTGCCTTGAAATCTAAATGCTCCGTGAAAACTTTGAAGATTCGCCGCTTCGCGCGGCGTGATATGCCGAAAACATTCTTTTTCAGCATCCCAAATAATCGGAGTATTTACTATAGCAACTAATGATGGGTAAAATGTAGGGCGTTTAACACGAATTCCCGACTGGCGTATTTGTATTATGGTATTTCGTATATCGTTCACATCTGTTCCACAGTTCCATTCAAACTTTTGGTAGAGCTTTATCTTATTGAGCATATCGTGACGTATGATCCATTCATCAATAAATTCTTTATTAGTTTCATATAGTTTACGGTTATTATCTACAAAGCGCTGTTTCCATTTTGGCATATCATCGTAACCAATTTTTCGCTTAAACCACGCAAACCGTTTATATCCTATTCCGAAACTATTTATCCAAATTGGATATCCGATTATCCCAATATTTGTAGCAAGACGAAACTCTTCCCAGGCCCATATCATTTCTGATTGTTCATTACTAATAATATATTTATCCGGTGCATCTGGTTCTAATATTTTTCGAGCATCGCCCATTTTACAGTTGTCTTTACCCTTCAAGGCTTGTAATTGCAAATCTGATGAATGTATATAGCCATTCGTCAAAATCTTTGTGTCGCGTATATCTTTACGCATACCGAGGATATATACCCTCTCACGAATTTGCGGTATGCCAAAATTATGAGGGGAAAGTATAACTGGATCTTCAGTAATATAGAAATTGCGTTTCATGAGTTCAGTTTTAATGATGTCCCAATTCTCGGTATTATCGGCAAGGTTACGCACGTTTTCTAAAATCAAAAACTTAGCTTCGGGATGGGCATCTAATATATCCATAATTACATAAAATAAGTTCCCACGATGCTCATCACGAAATCCCTTTTGCATCCCTGCTTTACTGAATGGCTGACATGGAAAGCCAGCGCATAGCACATCAAATGGAGGAATGCTGTCTGGAGCGATTTTGCGAACATCTCCACGAATATCTACATTTTTGAAATTGAGTTTATATGTATCAACACAAGCTTGGTTGATTTCAGATGCCATGACGCACTCGCCTCCAAGATAACGCATAGCCTGATGAAATCCGCCAATGCCTGCGAATAAATCAATAAATTTAAACTTATACGGTTTCATATGTCCATATCACCTAGATTCTCAGTATGGTACAGGTTTCGCTTTATGGCATCTTGTGTTTCTAGTGTTATCTCAACCATACCTTTAATATTGCAATTCATCATGGCTTCTCCTTTTACTTACATCCCCTAATAATACGCGTCGAAAAAAGTTCCAATTTCTCCAGTAACTCCTTAGACTCCTCAAATTGCTGAAAAACCAAAACTATAGCCAAATACAAACTCCATGTCAACGGACTCTTACCATTCTCAATGGCTACAATTGTCTGCCGACTCACACCTAGCTTTTCACCGAGTTGCTTCTGTGTCAAATCAACAGAAGCACGTAATACTGAAAGGTTTTTGACCATACGGCCTAAATATTCATCTTGCATTGAGCCATCCCTTCTCTTCGCTGTTACAAGAACCCCTTTAATTATATCATGAATTAGACAAAATACAAGCCATAATGACAATATTTTTGTCATCACCTATAATGTCTACTCTATCTTGATTTTATACATACAAAAAGCCTGCAATCGTAGCATTTCTACCAGCCTGCAGGCTTCAAATATTACTTCCCTAAATCCACATAATCCATGTTGTCTTCTTAGTACTTAATCTCAAACATTTATCATTCTATTATGCAAGTCGCCGCAAAATACTCTCAATAATCTTCTTATCTTCCAACAGATTTATCGCAAAACACTTTTTACCTGCGTCCTTCAACGATGCTCCAATATGATATGCACAGTCACTATCTATGATAAGAAAACGGTCATGGAATAATCCCGTGTGCCTCACTTCAATTTTCGGATACTGCTTATTAAAATTCGCTACATCAGCTTTCGTCAGCATTGTCTGTTTCATTGTATAAATACAGACATTGACATTTGGTTTCTTCTTCGCTAAAATATTCAGTGTATCCACATCCACATAATTATCTATCAAAATAATAGATTTCTCTGCGCTCCCAACCAGTTTCACCAGCAAACTAAACGCATCATAAATCTGCCCCTCAAAAAATATCTTCTGCCCCACCTCTTGATGCTCTGCTATGTAATCAAACACCTGTTCAAAACGCTCATCCGTTTTCTTTTCATACTCCAGCTGTCTCCAGCTAACCTCACTGATTTTTTCAAACAGCAAAGAATTATTAACCAAAAACTTTCTCATTTCAACAAACGCTGTTATAATCTGAATACTTACCTGAATTGCCAGATCACTGTTTAATACCGCTGAAAGCATCGCAATACCTAGTTCCGTAAAAACATATGGAAGATATCTTCTACCGCCTCTTCCGTTTGAGGTAACAATCTGTGACCTCAAACCTTCATACTCTTCATTTGTAAGCTGGAAGCGAAACGTATCAGGAAAGCGTGCTATGTTTCTTTTCACAGCCTGATTAAACACTTTTGTCTCCACCTGATAAAGAGCTTGCCAAATCACTATCCATCATAACCTGTTGTCCACGTACAACATATATTAAATTATGTATTGCCCTATCTGACACAACCACATCCGGCAACTGGTTTTCTTTCCGTTTTGTTTCCTCTATTTTCCCTTTCTGTTCTTTTTCCATAAACCATGCCACCTTTCTCTAAACCTCTAATTATGATTTTTTGCTTTCCTTTCCGTATAATGATGTTTTGAATTTATCATCCAGCCAACTAACCTCGCCGCCTCGAAATCTGATTTCCGGAGTGGGAATATAAGCTTTACCAATCCTGTTCACAACACCAGCCTCCGTTCCAATGGCAAATATAACCGCTTGTCTCTCCATTTTATCCATCTCCTTATTTTCCATATCTCCTTTTCCGCTCCGCTACAAGATGTGCCTGAAACTTCTTTGTCTCTTCCTCAATATAAGCCTTCTCCTCTTCCAGCATCTTTGCTCTTTCTTTATTGAGGACAATAATCAACTTCCCCTCCTCACACTGAACAGTAACCAGCATATTTGTTGTAAATCCCCACTCTTCCAGCCATACACCTTTTAACATAAGCGTAGGTATTGGCTTATATCTGTATCCAGATTGTTCACAGACCTTTAAAACTCTTTTATCTTTTCCCATAATTTTTCCACCCTTTATAAAATTTACAGTATAGCTTGGATTTTTGTTCAGAAATATCTATGAACTGATATACACGAAAATACATTAGACTGATTAGATATGTATTAAGCAACACTGTAAGATGATCTGGTTTATCGTTACATATTGCAAAAGATTTGGCGTTGTAAGATCCCTGGCTTTTAATCGGTGTAACTTATTTGGGGCACATGGTACAAAAACGCAGGTTTAACTCTCCCATGGCGCCCGGTTCTCATTAAACCCGGCCGAAACTTGTCATCCAACATTACAACGCCACGTTGCAACCCGTCAGCATTTTTAAGGACTTCGGACCTTCACACTTCCCAGTGCGGTTGCTTTAATTGCAGAAATGTTTTTTGCCAATCAACAAACGACATATAAAGCACTTACAAAAATATGTTTTCAGCACTTGATAATATTATTTTCGTATTTGTTGATTTTATATTAGCATATATTAATATTTTTGTCAACATGAATATAAGCATATGCAAAAATTACTTTCGCTAGCACTAATTATATGTTAAAATATGCTTATGTAAATAAAGGTGGTGATATAATGATGCGGTATTATAAGCTGTTCGATTTGCTTTCACGCCGTGATATGAAAAAAACTGATTTATTAGAAGTGATTTCTGCCCCCACGCTTGCCAAACTCTCAAAAGGGGAAAGTGTAACAACAGATGTTCTATGTAAGATATGTGCATTTTTAGATTGTCAGCCCGGAGACATCATGGAATATATTAAATAGAATAACCAAAGTAAAAGCAGGTACTCCACATCACGGAATACCTGCTTCGCTATCAGCTTTCATCAAAGCATCTTAAAATACCTTAATGCATCTTCAATGGCTTTTTCTTTTTCCACTGGAACTTGCGGAACCTTCGATTTCCCATCCCCCACATTGTAATTAATTCTCTCAATCAATCCATGCTTTCTCTTTACCTGTGCTACATATAATTGAGATACCTTAAACCCCGTATGTTCAAGCACATATTGCTTTATTTCATCATAGGTTGCCTTACTCTCTGCCGATGTCAAATCCATCTCATCAAGCTCAATTTTAACTTCAATAGATTTGGCCGATTTTAGTTTGGACAATAAGACAACCGTCTCAACATGCACCGTCATTGGAAATTGATCCACTCCCCTTCCCCTCTCTACCTCATACCCTTTCCCTCTCAAGTACTTCAAATCCCTTGCCAGCGTCGCTGAATCGCAGCTCACATATACTATCTTCCCTGGCTGCATCTCCACCATTGTCTCCAGCAGTTCTTCCTCGCATCCTTTTCTCGGCGGGTCCACCACGATTACATCTGCATGTGCTTTCTGCCCGGAGTTCCCTCTCCCATACTCTCTATAATACTCTGGCAATACTTCTTCGGCTTTCCCTACATAGAATTCTGCATTTTCTATCTGGTTTATTTTCGCATTATTCTTCGCATCTTCTATTGCCTGCGGCACAATCTCTACCCCGTACACTTGCTTTGCTTTCTGTGCCAGAAACAGTGAGATTGTCCCTATTCCGCAGTACAAATCCCACACTGTCTCATCTCCCTGCAAGTCCGCGTATTCCAGTGCCAGTTTATACAGTTTTTCTGTCTGCACCGGATTGACTTGATAGAAGGACAGCGGTGAAATCTGGTATTTGATGTCTCCAATGTAATCTGTTATAAATCCCTGCCCCCACAGGACTTCATAACTTTCGCCCATAATCACATTTGTCTGTTTTGTATTGCTGCTAAATGTAATGCTGGTCATTCCCTCTATTTTCCGAAGTTCCTCCACCAATTCTTCACTGTGAGGAATCGTTTTCCCATTGATAACCAGACAGACCATTATCTCTTTTGTCGTAAATCCATACCGAATCAAGGCATGGCGAACCAAACCTTTTCCCGTCTTCTCATCATAGGAAGAGATTTTATATTTCTTCATAAATGCCACTATCAATTCCAGCATCTCTTTATTTACCGGAACGCCCAGCGCGCAGTCTGTATTTGCAATGATATCATGTGTGCGCCCCGCATAGAAACCTGTAACCGGATTTCCCTCTTTATCGGTTCCAAAGGGAAACTGGGCTTTGTTTCTGTAGTAAAATGGCTCGTCCATCCCCACAATCGGCTCCATCACTTTTTCAAGAAGCTCTGGCTCCAGACCCCCGATTCTCTCCAGATTTCCTTTGATTTTGTTATTTTTAAACTCAAGCTGTTTTTCATAGGACATTTCCTGAATCTGACAGCCGCCGCATTTCCGGGCAAATTTGCACCGCGGCTCCACACGGTAAGGTGACGGCTTGATAATGTTCATTAATCTTGCATAGCCGTAATTCTTTTTGGCTTTCATAATCTTAGCCTCTATCACATCACCAATCACAACATCCTTAATAAATAAGGTATAGCCATTTATTTTGCCTATACCTTCTCCGTCAACTCCCATATCTTCAATTGTCACTGTAACAACATCATTCTTCTGCATAAATATCCCCTTTATTAAAAACAGTAACATCCTTCCACCATGCTTGGCAATCCCCACCGGAAAGGCGGACTTTCTCACTCGATTCATAAAACGCTCACCGAGTGCTCCATGTTTCGCCAAGGGTCAGGATGTATTTATCGCTAAGCCTGCAAATACACACCACAAAGGTGAACGTTCTTACCATATTCGTGAAAGACCTCACCAAGTGTTCGTTCTATGTTTTGCTAACTTCTCTGCTTATATTGAAGTTCTTCTTATATTTGATTCAAACAGTTTATTATATCCCAGCCAGTCTGTTCCGCTCTTGCCTTTGAATATTTCTGTCAGTGTCTGCATTTTTGCGTCTGCATTGTCCGCCAGATTCAAGGCAAATGCTTCTGCCAGCGCTGGTTTTTTGGGTGAGCCATATTCCAGCTCTCCATGATGTGCTATGACGCAGTGTTTCAGCTCACTTGCCAGTTTTTCTGGAAAATCTGGGATGGTGCGGATTGCATCGTTTATCATTTCTACTCCGATGATAATATGTCCCAAAAGCTGTCCGTCGTCTGTGTAGTCGTTATCAGGGAAATCGGACAGTTCTTTTGTTTTGCCGATATCGTGGCAGAGAGCTGCCGCATAGAGCAGGTCTTTGTTGAGTATAGAATATGCTCCCACAAAATATTCGCACAGCTTGAGTATGCTTAATGTATGCTCCAGAAGTCCTCCTGCAAATCCGTGATGTACTGTTTTTGCCGCGGAGTGTCCTTTAAATGTTTCTATAAACTTTGCGTCATTTACAAAATAATATTCCACTGCCTGGCGCAGGTATGTGTTGGAGATACTGCGGACGTAAGACAGAAGTTCCTCGTACATGGTGTCCACATTTTTTTCAGATGTAGGCATATAATCTGCGGGATTATACTCTCCCTCATCCGCTTTCCGAATCTGTTTCACATTCAGCTGCAGACTATTGTTATAGCTGATGACCTCGCCCACCACTTCAATAAAATCTTTTTCATCGTAATCTGCAATTCCCTGAGAATTAGGGTCCCACACTTTTCCGTCTAAGGTACCGGTTTTATCCTGAAGCAGCAGATTATCGTAAGCCTTTCCGTTTCTCGTCTCTGCGGAGCGTTTCCCCTTGCAAAGATAAATGCCGCGTATTGTTTCTCCCTCGTGTAACTCGTTAATAAATTTCATTTCTTCCTCCATTCTATATATGCCGGATTCCATTTACCCGGCAAAGGCCTTACCCTTACATGATTCAGGCTGCCATGTAACTGGCAGCCATTTTATTCTAAACTTCCTATTACAACATTAAAATCAATGTCTACATATCCATTGGCGCCCCTGCGCTTACCTTTTATTTTTACAGTATCCCCTACCTTTGAGGTCAGAACTGATTTTCCATATGATAATGTGTTGGACACTTTTGCACCTGACACTTCCTGCAAAATATCTCCGTTTTGGATTCCCGCCGACATTGCCGGGGAATCAGGTTTTACTTCCATGACATAAATTCCTGCAGGCATGTCCTGCTCTTTTGCAATGGCATCATTGATTGTTGTGCCGTAGACTCCCACATAAGGCACACTTTCCCCATTTACCAATAGCTCTATGGTAGATTTCAAATCAGACATAGCCAATGCTTTTGCTGTATTTGTGGCAGTTCCGCCCCAGACACCAGGGTCTATCATTCCAATTGCTTCCCCTTTTAAGTTGAACAAAACTCCCGTGCCGCTGCTCTCAGCCGAAATATTTGTGGCAATCACGCTCCGCTGGCCATCCGCCACTGTTTCGTTGTAGGCATTGGAGCTTACAATACCATATCCTACCCCATCTGCATAGCCAAATGTATTTCCAAGTGCAATGACTACATCTCCCCTTGTGGTAACGTTAGAATTTCCCAGGGATGCCACCTGAATACTTGTCCAGGTATTACTTGTAATCTGATTACGTGGAATGCTAAACACTGCAAACCCGCTGTTTTTATCCTGCTTTTTCAGTGTCACTTCATATTTGCTTCCATCCGCAAGCACTGCCGTCCAGCTATCCGCATCATGGCATACTGAATTATCACATAAAATGAGGAGTTCCTGCCCGTTATCCGCCGCAAGCAGCCCAGTTACGCTGTTTTCTGTGCCGTTGCCTCCAAAAGCCAGAGCTTCTTTTCCGGCCGTCGGCTGTACTGTGGCCAAACATTTGTCAGCTGCCCTTGCAATGTCGTACATACTTCCCATAATCTCTTTGAAGCTATCTGCATTTAATGTGGCGGGCACTGTCTCCACAATGACAGGGTTTTCTGCCTGTGAAGTGTCAGGCTCCTCGTCCTCGGGAATGGTCACAGTCTTCGGACTCTCGTGAAACTTACTCTGTGCCCACGGTTTAAGCGCAAAAAAACCAAGACAGGTAAACGCCCCAAAAATCAATCCATAAATACCAATTCTGGCGAGTTCTGCCAAAATCTTCTTTTTTCGTGACCGGTTTTGGTTTTATCGTCTCCTGTAAAAATGAGAACGCTTCTTCTTTATCTTCCTTGGAGCCTGTATCCGGCTCTAATTTGGGATTCTCATCATACGACATAGGCTCTTGCACTCCTTTAGTCTATAGTATAACCGATTCAGATAGATTGTTCAACATTATCCTTTTCAATATCCCCCAAATAAGGTAGAATATATTTAGTTCCCGTTCTATCTAGGCGAAATGCTGCATAGAGCAATCAAGCTTATGACTGAACCGGAGTTGTTGAATCGTATTTATAATTGAAATAAAAGGTGAAAAAATGAATCAGAAGACTTTAAATAAACTAGAATTTTATAAAATCATGGCCCTTTTAGAGGAGCACGCTTCTTCCATGAGGGGAAAGCAGCTCTGTAGAAAGCTAAAGCCCATGACCGACCTTGGCAAAATTGATACTTATCAGGAGCAGACCGCGGCTGCATTTACCAGAATTGTGAAAAAGGGGCGTATCTCCTTTAGTGATGCATTTCCGGTGGGGGAATCTTTAAAGCGCCTGGAAATCGGCGGCACTCTGGGAAGCGGTCAGTTGCTGCGCATCTGCAAGGTGCTCAAATCTGCTGCCCGTGTCAAATCTTACGGGCGCCACGATACACAGGAAGCGCTGGCAGACTGTCTGGATATTTATTTTGAACAGCTGGAACCACTGACCCTGCTCAGCACAGAGATTGAACGGTGCATTCCGGCTGAGGATGAAATCAGCGATGACGCAAGCAATACTTTAAAGAGCATCCGCAGAAATATTGGTTCTCTGAATGATAAAGTACATTCTACCCTGACTACTCTTGTAAATGGCTCTCTGCGCACTTATTTGCAGGATGCGATTATCACCATGCGCGGGGACCGGTATTGTGTGCCTGTGAAAGCGGAATACCGCAATCAGGTAAATGGTATGATTCATGACCAGTCTTCCTCCGGCTCCACGCTGTTTATTGAGCCTATGGCAGTTGTGAAATTAAATAATGATTTAAAAGAGCTTTACGCAAAGGAACAGGAAGAAATTCAGGTTATTCTTGCCCGCCTGAGCGAAGATGCCGCACAATATATCGAGGAAATCCAGCAGGATTACAAAATTTTGACGGATTTGGATTTTATCTTTGCCAGAGGCTCCCTTGCACTTTCTATGAACGGCAGCCGCCCTGTGCTGAACACAGAGGGGCGCATCTATATAAGGGAGGGACGCCATCCGCTGCTGGATGCAAAAAAGGTTGTTCCCATTACCGTTATGCTGGGAACCGACTTTACTATGTTGATTGTAACCGGACCTAACACCGGCGGTAAAACCGTTTCCTTAAAAACCGTGGGACTCTTTACTTTAATGGGACAGGCGGGCCTTCATATCCCCGCCAGAGACCGCTCAGAGCTTGCCATTTTCCATCAGGTTTACGCAGATATCGGCGATGAGCAGAGCATAGAGCAGAGTTTGAGTACATTCTCCTCCCACATGACCAATATCGTTTCTTTCTTACAGGATGTGGACGAAAACTCGCTTGTTCTGTTTGACGAGCTGGGGGCAGGTACAGACCCCACAGAGGGCGCGGCTTTGGCTATCGCTATTTTGTCCCATCTCCACAACCAGAATATTCGCACAATGGCAACTACCCATTACAGTGAGTTGAAGGTTTACGCCCTCACCACGCCGGGTGTGGAAAATGCAAGCTGTGAGTTTGATGTGGAGAGCCTGAAACCGACCTATCGTCTTTTAATTGGGATTCCCGGAAAGAGTAACGCGTTTGCCATTTCAGGCAAGCTTGGGCTGCCAGATTACATTATTGAGGATGCAAAACAGCATTTGACAGAACAGGATACTTCTTTTGAGGACTTGCTCACTGATTTGGAGACCAGTAAGCGTTCCATAGAGAAAGAGCAGTTAGAAATCAATGCCTACAAGCGCGAAATAGAGGCATTAAAGTCTCAGGCAAAACAGAAGCAGGAGAAAATAGAAGAACAGCGGGACCGCATTCTCAGAGAAGCAAATGAAAAAGCGGGCGCCATTTTGCGGGAGGCAAAAGAGGTTGCCGATGAGACCATGAAGAATTTCCGCAAGTTTGGAAAAGAAAATGTTTCTGCCGCTGATATGGAAAAAGAGCGCGAACGCCTGCGCCAGAAGATAAAAGAAACCTCTGCCGCCAACGGGCTTCCTGTTCAGAAACCGAGAACCGCACACAAGCCGGGAGATTTCAAACTGGGAGAATCTGTCCGTGTACTGAGTATGAACCTCACCGGAACCGTCAGCTCACTGCCTGATTCCAGGGGCAATGTGACAGTGCAGATGGGAATTCTGCGCTCTCAGGTTAACATTTCCGATTTGGAAATTATAGAAGAACCTGTTTCCTACGCTTCTAAAAATATGCAGCGCACTTCAAAAGGAAAGCTGAAAATGAGCAAGTCTCTGTCCGTCAGCCCAGAAATCAATCTTCTCGGCAAAACTGTGGATGAGGCAATCTCAGAACTGGATAAATATCTGGATGACGCTATCCTCTCCCACTTAGGCACTGTACGTGTAGTACACGGAAAAGGCACCGGGGCACTCAGAAAAGGAATTCACGAGTATCTCCGCCGCCAAAAACACGTAGGTTCATATCGCCTGGGCGAATTTGGCGAGGGGGATGCAGGTGTCACAATCGTAGAGTTAAAATAACAGTTTAGCTATGCGCAGACATTTAAATATACTCTGTGCGAGCTTGTTTGCAGCAGATTATATTTAAATATCTGCATATGGCGCTCTGCCTTAAGCGAGAGTTTTAACTGCGTCAGCAGTGAAAAAAGCTGCAAAGCAGCTAACTCGAGCTGTATGGCTAAACTGTTACGAATCAAAGTCGCACAAATGGTTATTGTCTGAATATTCAGAAAATGGCTCGCAAAGGGGTCAGACCCCTATGGAGGTTAATATGGTTGTTAAACAGAAAGTTTTGATTGTGGATGATGATGAAAATATTGCAGAGCTGATTTCTCTTTACCTTGTGAAAGAGTGCTTTGACACGAAAATTGTATATAACGGGGAGGATGCTCTTGCCGCTTTTGAGACTTACCATCCAAACCTGATTCTTTTGGATCTGATGCTCCCAGGTATTGACGGCTATCAGGTCTGCCGGGAGGTACGCGCCAAATCTTCTACCCCGATTATTATGCTGTCCGCCAAGGGTGAGGTTTTTGACAAGGTTCTTGGGCTGGAGCTGGGAGCGGATGATTATATTATGAAGCCCTTCGATTCCAAGGAAATGGTGGCCCGTGTGCGGGCTGTCCTCCGCAGATATCAGCCCGTGAAGGCGGAGGAGAGTTCAGAAGATAAGACGAAATGTGTGGAATATGACGGATTGACGATTAATCTGACCAATTACTCTGTAATCTGTGACGGTCATCCGGTGGAAATGCCCCCCAAGGAGTTAGAACTTCTTTATTTTCTGGCGTCCTCGCCAAATCAGGTGTTTACACGGGAGCAGCTATTGGACCAGATTTGGGGATATGAGTATGTCGGCGATACCAGAACTGTAGATGTACATATCAAGCGCCTGCGCGAGAAAATTAAGGACCATTCTTCCTGGAGTCTCAGTACAGTCTGGGGAATCGGTTATAAATTTGAATTGAAGAGATAACAGTTTATCAGTAAAAGGAAGTGTCCCATGAAAAGTACCCTGTACTTGAAATTTATCACAATCTATATTATTTTTGGCTTTCTCAGCCTCTTTACAGTAGGAATCCTCTCCAGCCAGCTTATGCTGAACCAGTTGAAGCAGAGTGATTCCCGGAATTTGTATAAAGAGGCAAATTTGATTGCAAATGATTACCTCCCCTCTTATTTTGCGGAAGGTGTCTCTACATGGGAAGTCCACGCTATGCTAAACGCCATGAAATTATATGTGAACTCTTCACTGTGGTTTGTGGCCTCCGACGGGACTCTGATTACCTCCGCCAGCCTGGACAATATGAAATCCCCCGATGTGATTGAGGATTTTGACCCCGCGGAAATCGGAAGCAACCAATACATCACAGGCGATTATCACGGGTATTTTAATGAAGAAATGATAACTGTTATGGCGCCTGTAACTCAGGGATTTTCCATCAAAGGATACTTTTTAATCCACAAACCGGTCTCTTCCATCCAGTCTGTGTGCAACCAGATGATGTTCCCGATTTATATTACCGTGTTTGTTATTTTTATTTTATCCTTTATGATATTATTTGGATTCCACTTTTTTATTTACCAGCCCCTGTGGCAGATTACAGAGGCCGCCAAGCAGTATGCCTCCGGCAATCTGACCTATGAGGTTCCTGTTTATACACATGATGAGATGGGTTACCTCTCAGCCTCCTTAAACTATATGTCCTCTCAACTGAAAGACATGGAGGACTATCAGAAGAAAATTGTGGCAAATGTTTCCCACGATTTCCGCTCCCCTCTTACATCCATCAAGGGGTATGTAGAAGCTATGACGGACGGCACTATCCCGCCGGAACTTCACGGAAAATATCTCGATATTATCCTGTTTGAGACTGAGCGTCTGACCGATTTGACCAAAGACCTGCTCACCCTCAATGAGTTTGATACAAAGGAGCTTCTCCTTGACAAAAGTGAATTTGATATTCAGGAAATGATTAAGAATACAGCGGCTTCCTTTGAAGGTGTATGCACCAGCAAGCGTATATCCATTGAGCTTCTGCTCCTCCATGACCCTCCTCTTGTCTATGCAGATAAAGGGAAAATTCAGCAGGTTCTTTATAACCTGATGGACAATGCCATTAAATTCAGCGAAAATGAATCCACCGTCACTGTTGAGGTCAGCCGGAGAGGCGAAAAAACTTTTATCTCTGTAAAAGATTCCGGCATCGGAATCCCCCGCAAGGAATTGACTAAAATCTGGGAGCGTTTTTATAAGTCAGACCTGTCCAGAGGAAAAGACAAAAAAGGTACTGGTCTCGGTCTTGCTATCGTAAAAGAAGCCATCCAGGCACATGACGAGCATATCAACGTTATAAGCACAGAAGGTGTAGGAACAGAATTTATTTTCTCACTGAGTAATAATGCTGAGACAAAAAATAAAAAGGAATCTGAATCCACTTCCTGATGAGTGGTTCAGATTCCTTTTGCTCTATATTTTATTCATACAGCATATTCTGTATGGCCTCTTCGTCCAGATTGTCCTGTGTAACCCATGTATATCCTGTATTTACTTCCGCTTCATTTCCAATCTGCAATATAGTCCTTGCCGCAGCTATCACAGACGCATATCCCATTCCAAAGGGGTTTTGCACAACCAGTCCTTTTATATCACCCTTTTTCAGTGCATCAATCTGTTCCTTACCTGCATCAAAGCCCATCAGCACAACATCGTCAATCTTATGTGCCTGTTTCAAAGCCTCCAGACCCAGCTGTGTCCCGGTCACATTTGTCCCAAAGCACCCTTTCACCTCCGGATACTTTTCAAGATAATAAACCACTACATCCGCATCTGTCAGACTGTCAGGAGTTATCTCTTTCTCATCCTCTTTTTTAAGGCATTTTTCTCCTCGGCAATGGCTTTCTTCATCTCATCCATTTTATCTAAATAGAGCGTGTCCACAACAGATACTCCCGGATGGTTGCTCTCTATCTCTTTTTGAAAACCACTTTGACGCTCCAGACTTGAGGCGGACATCGAATCATGTGCCAGAAGCAGAATGCCTCCCTCGTCCTCCATCTCATCACTCAATTTATATGCCCCTGTTCTGGCAGCATCTTCATTATCCGTCTTTACAGTACACTGTATCCCGTGATAAGAATTGCCGGAATCTAAGGCAATAATCGGTATCCCATTCTCTGTTGCCAAATCAAATTGTACTTTACACGCCTCCGCGTCGATACTTGCAATGCCGACTGCATCGGGATAACGGGCGAGCTCTCCTCGTCCAGAATATTAACCTGATCGTCGATATTTTCTACATTTTCCGGTGCATTATAGGTAACCTTAATAGAATCACTCCCGGTGTATCCAAGGGTTCCATTTAAGTCCACTGCCGCCTGCTCCACACCTTTTTTTATCTCTCTCCAATATGAGGAGTCATTATTTCTTCCGATGATGGATATATATGTCCCCGGTTCCAGGTTGAGATTCCGCACATTAGCGTATGCTGATGGCGTAATCGCATTCAGATTGCCCTGATAAGCCGGCTCTGTTCTTGCATCTCCTGTAAATGTAGGTGTCTCTTCCTTGCTGCATGCGCTGGCCGCCAACATAATACTTAAAACCGCAGGTACAATGATTGTCCATTTTTTCTTCATAATTAATTGCCCCCAGATTTCATCTTTCTGTCTCTAAAGCACCATCTATATACTATACACCAATCTTACAAAAAATAAAGAAATTTTTTCTTAATTTTTTCCAAACTCCCGAAAAAGCCCTGAAAACCGCGGCATAAAACTTCATTGGTAAATAGTGATAATTGTATTTTATTTAAAGCACAAAACAACTTGTATATTTGACTCTTTTGTATTAGAATTAGGGTCAAGACAGTGATGATGACATTGTCAAATACTTTTAATAAAGGAGGATACATATTATGGCATATGTAATTAGTGATGAGTGTATAAGCTGCGGTACTTGCGAAAGTGAATGTCCAGTGGGAGCTATCTCTGAAGGTGATAGCCAGTACGTAATCGACGCTGATGCTTGCATCGATTGTGGTTCATGTGAGGCTGTCTGTCCTACAAGCGCTATTTCTCCACAATAATCGGCTGCTGTCGGTTATGAGGACACGGTTAAACGAATTCACAACATTTGTTTTAACTTTATATACCACAAATATGAATCATAACAGGAAATACCGTCCGTGAGGCGGTATTTTCTTTATTACAGGGAAATTATACTACAAAAAACGAGAAAATGTTGCTGCAATTTGACGAACGATTATCTGCTTTTTTGCATCTTCACTATGGTATAATAATGCTGAGAAAAGCATAAGAATTACCATTTTTAAGGAGGTATAGGTATAATATGGGTGAGATCAGATTTATGATTTCTGAAGCCGCCAAGCAGGTAAAAGTTGAATCCCACGTACTGCGTTACTGGGAGGAAAGCTGGCCCTGGAGATTGGCCGCACAGAGATGGGACATCGATATTATACGAAAGACGATATACAACTTTTCCGCTGTATTAAGAAACTAAAGGATGAAGGGATGCTTCTGAAGGACTTAAAGCCTATTATCCCTGAATTGAGAGAAACCCGCCTCAGACTTCAAAACTCTGCGGAGGCGAAAACCGAAACCATTAAAGAATCCGCTGAAACTCTCCCTGAGAACAGTGCGGACACAAAACCTGATATCGCTGAGTCCACCATTCAGGAGGATTCCCCTGATTCTGATGATCCCAGCCTTCAGAAAGGTGTCGGAACCGCTGAATGTTTTGAAGAGCCGGATACCACTCCTGAACCAGCGGACAAGCAGACTCAGGATAAGCAGGACAAGCCTGTTCTCCAGAGTGAAGCCGCTTCTGAAGACACCTCCATAGAGCTTAGCATTCCTCCGGCAGATGTGATTCCAATCACTCAACTGGAACAGGTCAGGTCTTTAATTGGGGATGTTTTAACCGAGGTAGTGACTGCCAATAATGAAGAACTGAAAAAAGAAATCAGCCAGACAGTCACAAAGGATGTGATGAGAGAAATGGACTTTTTATTCCAGGCCAAAGAGCGCCAGGAGGAGGAGCATTTCCGCAAGTTGGATTGTTTAATCCGTCAGCAGCAGGCAAGCCGCAAGGAGGCAGCCCGGGAAACACCTCTGGGGAAGTTAAAGAAATTACTTACATAAAATGTAATCCATATTCATGCTTTACTTCCTTATATAAAACCCTTATATAAGCATTACACATCAATAGGGACTGCTTTCCATATAATATGAGAAGCAATCCCTGTTTTTCTTTTCAACACCTGGGGGCTATTTTCTTTTATGGTTCATTTTAAGCCTTCATGCTTTCAGCAATCTCTGTAAAAATTACACCCAGTGCAAATGCCCCCGCATCAGGGTACCCCAGACTTCGTTCTCCCACAGTTCCTGCACGTCCCATTCTTGCCACTATATTTTCAGTAGTTTTTGCCCCATCCGCAGCGGCCTGGGCTGCTTTTGTAAATGCTATTTTTACATCATCCCTGTTCTCAGCACTTTTCGTCCATGAATCAGCACAGGGAATCAGTGCATCAATTAGAGTCTTATCCCCCACAACTGCCCCTCTTCCAAAAGAACGTTCCCCTGTAGTTTGGATGCCTGCAACAGCAGCCTGCATCATATCCGCAAACTCTTTCATGGAAAGCTCTTTTTTATTTCCGGCAGATTTTCCCGCCGCCCTAAATGCAGAACCCCAGACAGGACCGGAAGCCCCGCCGCAGTATTGCATAATTACCAGAGAACATGCATCCAAAAAGCTGCCGATAGATTGTGTGTTGTCTCTGAGAATATCTTTCCACTCTCTTTTTAACTGTTTAAAGCCTTTCGCCACACTCATTCCAAAATCCCCGTCCCCCGCATGAGAATCTAGTTCACAGAACCAGACTTCATTGCGTATGATGCACTCACTCATTTTATCCACAATATAAATCACATTATTCAGACATACCTTTTCACACTGGACAACAGCATAGGACTCATCTGTCTCAAGCTCAAAGGAAACCTCTTTTGCTTCCTCACTCATTTCCGCCAGGCTGACATATTCCGCCTGTTCCGCCGGGCCGTCCACTTTGAATGCGGGCGCATCACTCTTGCGGGAAAGAAGTTCCTTTAATTGTTCATCCAATTTCATGATGGAGACAGAAGCACCCAGCATATCTATACTGGTCATATAATTTCCCACAAAAGTCCGGTTGATTTTTACATTCCGCTGAGACAGCTCCCTTGTCACCGCATTATTTAAAAGGTACAGTTCCTGAAGAGGTGTTCCGCCAAAGCCATTGACCAGCAATGCAATCTCGTCCTCTGGAGATTCACCCAACTGCAGGTCCTCCAAAAGAGAGGTTACCATTCTTTTGGCCAGTTCATCTGCAGTGATGGCTTTTTCTCTCTTTATCCCCGGCTCCCCGTGGATACCAACACCGTACTCCATCTCATCCCCGCCAATTTCAAAGGTGGGTGTCCCTTTCGCCGGTACGGTGCAGGAGCTAAATGCAAATCCAATACTGCGCACATTCTGAGCCGCTTTTTGAGCCGCCTCTTTAACCTCCTGCAGGCTTTTTCCCTGTTCTGCAATTGCCCCGGCAATTTTATGTACAAGTACGGTGCCTGCCACACCGCGGCGTCCCACTGTATACAGACTATCCTGCACAGCAATGTCATCCGCTACTTTGACGTAGTCGACCTGAATACCATCTTCCTCAGCCAGGTATGCCGCATTTTTAAAATTCATGACATCCCCGCTGTAGTTCTTAATGATAAGCAGAGTTCCCTTATCACTGGCCGTCTCCTTAATCGCCTGGTATACCTGGATTTGGGATGGGGAGGCAAAGACATCTCCGCATACTGCCGCATCAAGCATCCCTTTTCCCACAAATCCTGCATGGGCAGGTTCATGCCCACTTCCCCCTCCACTGATTAGGCTGACCTTATTATGATTAATTTTTTTCTTCTTAATAATTTTGTATTTTTGAATAAATTCAAATTCCGGGTGTGCCAGTGCCATTCCATTGCACATCTCCATTACCATAGTCTCCGGTTTATTAATAATTTTTTTCATAATATCCCCCTCTATCCCTGTTTGTAAGCGCGCCCTACAGCATCTGCCATAATGATAGCTGCCGCCACAGACTTAGCTTCAACCGGGAATGGCATGGAGTAAATAGATTCTTCCGGGATGCAGGCTTTTTCGGCTACCTGCATTAATTCCTCCTGGGTGATGGAGTCCACACCGATATCTGCCAGGCACACCGGCAATCCAACTCCCACACAGAAATCCAATACTTGGTGTAATTCTTCTTTTGGTGCATTTTCCATTATAAGCTGTGCAATTGTTCCAAATGCCACTTTTTCACCGTGAAAATATTGATGTGTGCCCTCAAGAATTGTCAGACCGTCATGGATAGCATGCGCAGCCGCAAGACCGCCGCTCTCAAATCCAAGCCCGGACAAAAGAATATTGGCTTCAATAATATTTTCCAGCGCCGGAGTCACCTGGTTACACTCACAGGAAACCCTCGCCTTCCTTCCATCCTTTAACAGAGTCTGATAGCACAGTGTGGCTAATGCAAACGCCGTGTTTGTCCCTTTTGCGGCCCCGCATAATCCCTCCCGGAAACCGCACGGCAGTCCTGCATTCACATTGGAATAGGAATTGGCTGTGGCTCTCGCTTCAAAATAAGTAGAAAGAGCATCTCCCATTCCTGACACCAGAAAACGTGTGGGTGCATTTGCAATTACCGTTGTATCAATCAGAACCACGCTGGGGCTCTGTTTAAAATATGCATAGTCATCAAACGCACCTTCCGGGGTGTATAATACTGCAGAATGACTTGTAGGAGCGTCCGTCGCGGCAATGGTGGGGCAGATAATCAGGGCCTCACCCATAGCCACACATTTTGCCGTGTCAATGGCCTTTCCTCCTCCCAATCCAATCGTACAAGAGCATCCATTTTGTTTGGCAACATCCTGTAACCTCGCAACTTCCTGGCGGGAACACTCACCCTGGAATCCGCTTTCCACAAACGTAACCTGAAATTTCTCCGCTGTTGCATCCAATTTTTCTTTTACCCTGGCAACATCATCGGGGTGGGCAATTAAGAGTGCTGACTCCCCAAATGTTTTTACGAAATACCCCAAATTTAATAACTCGTCTTCCCCCTGTACATATTTTGTTGGACAAATAAATGCTTTTCTCACTTGTCTTTACCTCCCTGGTTTTATTTTGTCTTTCAGTCCAATACAGCTACTGCCGTTTTGCTATTATGTCAATTATATCTAATTAAAATTATATTACAATGGCACCAGTTGTCTATTTTATATAAATTATAATGGTGTTTTTATGATGTATCACATAACAATGGTAATATTATGACTTTTAATCCATTTCCCAAAACAACATTGATTTTTATGCTCTGCTCTAGTAATATAATGACATCGGATGGAACGGCTAAGTTGCATAAGGAGGAGACTGATTTTTATGATGCATTTTAATTTAGATAAGCTTCTTGATTTGAAAAAATGGCAGGATTTACAGGATTCCCTTGCAGATGTAACTCAGCTCGCAATTATTACGGTTGACTATAAAGGAAATCCCATTTCCGCCCACAGCAGATGCACACCCTTCTGTCAGAAAATCCGGAGTAATCCAGAACTGGCTAAAATGTGCCAGAAATGTGACTCCAGAGCAGGATTAGAGTCGGTGCGGTCCAACAGACCCTATATCTATCTCTGTCATTATAATATTATTGATATTGCAATTCCCATAACAAACGATGACAAATATATCGGCGCCATCATGGCCGGCCAGGTGAGGCTGCCTTTTACAAGTGCAGTTCCTGACCTGGAGCAAATATTATATTCACCTCTCAGACTTCAGGAACTCCAGGAGTCTCAGGAGTTAAAACGTTTATACATGGAAATTCCAACTTTAGATTATGATACTATTTTAAAATCTTCAGACATGCTTTTTAAGTTGTGCAGCTACATTATAGATGAGGCAACTGACAAGAATTTAATTCTCAGCAGGCACAATTTTTCAGATACAATGCCGCACACCCCTCTGCAAAATACGCCGGAATCTAATTTTACGCCCTTCCCTGCTCCCAGGAACACAAAATTATTGCCCGCCCTGGAATACATTTTTAGCAACCCGCACTTAATGGTTTCGCTGGAGGAAGCCGCCCAGCTCTGCCACCTAAGCTCCGGCTATTTCAGCAGAACTTTTTCTAAGGAATTTAATACAAACTACACCGCATATATTACCGGACTGAAAATAGAATGGGCAAAAGAATTGCTCGCAAACACAGACCTTTCTGTGACACAAATCAGTGACAAACTTGGCTTCAGTGACCCCGGATATTTTATTAAAACATTTAAAAAACAGGAATATTTAACCCCTGCCTTATATCGAAAATATTCCCCCGCTCAAAATATTTCCAAATAGAGTCTAAGCAAAAAGGGATGCCGCAAATTTCTTGCAGCATCCCCATTTTTTTAATGTTTCACTTTCATTCTAAGTTTGCATGATATTCCCACAAACTGTCTATCTCAATTTTCTTATCTTCTATCAGCATCATTGCCGTTGTATCTCCAAAGAGCAGAAGCGCCTGTTCAAACAGGGATGTCATGGGCTGTCCGGAATGAATTTCATCCTTCATTTTAGCCCGGCTCTCAACCGGTATCCGCACAAATAAATCTGCGACCTCCTTGAGAGAACTCTCCGGATTGCTCCCGATATGGATAACCTTCGCACCGATTGCTTTTGCCTTTTTTGCAATTCCCACAGGATACAAAGTCTCTCCGCTCCCGGAACCTACAATCAGGACATCCTCCTGCGTAATCGCAGGTTCTGTAATCTGTCCCACCACAACAGAGTGTATTCCAAGATGTGAGTATCGTTTGGCAATTGCCTCCAGTGACAAGAGTACTCTGCCCACACCCACAAAAAATACTTTTTCTGCACCTGTGACCATTTCCAGATAGGTCTTTACCTTATCAGAATCCACCCCATCCAGAGCCTTTTCACACTCTTCAATTACAATACTTTTCATTTTCTCATACTGCTGACTGCCCAATCTTACACCCGCTTCCTGCAAATATGCTTTTATTTTTGTTTTCCCAGGAACTCTCTAGCTGACTTTGCTCAGACGCTGAGTTCTTCTCCTGTCAAAAGTGAAGTTAATGATAAGAACAGCAACCAGTGCAACACCCCAGATTAAATCTCTGTAGTAATTGCTGATATTTGGGAACATGTTCAGGTAGGAAGACATCATCTGCAAAATTACAACCGCAATCGCAATACCCGGGATGCTTCCGAATCCACCGTTCGGATTTACTCCTCCCAATACCGCAATCAGAATACTCTGCATGGTGTAACTGCTTCCAAAATCCGCTTTTGCGGAGTTGATTCTCGCCAAACTCAGCAAACCTGCCACCGCAGACATAATTCCTGAGAGCATATATGTGCGGACCAAAACTGAATTACAATGGATTCCTGCAAATCTTGCAGCTTTTTCATTGGTACCCACAAGGTAAACCCGGGCGCCAAATTTCGTTCTGCTCATAATAAATGTAACTACAACAATCAGAAGAATAAATACGACAAAAGAGAGTGGTATATATCCAAATAAGGCCGTTGTTGCAAAAGAAGTATATGCTTCTGGAATACCGCTGACCGTACTTCCATTTGACGCGATAATCGCAATACCCATAAATAACTGATAAGTACCCAGTGTCGCCAGCATAGCTGGTATTTTTAAATAAGATACCAAAAATCCGTTAAAACTTCCGCAGAGAGTTCCTGCCAGCAGTGCAACGACTATCGCAAGCGGAACACTTCCCCCGTCCTGCATCATAATACCTGCCAGAATACCGCACAAATTTGCGATATAAACTGTTGACAGGTCGATTCCTCCTGAAATCATACAGATTCCGACGCCAATTGACATCAGGCCATATTCTGAGAGCTGCTTTGCCATCGTCTGAAAACTTCCGATTTTAATAAATTCCGTCGGTTTTGTAACGCAGGCTATTATAATAAAAGCAACAAGTATTATTAGTAATCTTTTGATATTACTGTCCATCTTTTTCATAATTATGCTGCCTCCTTCTTTAACCTGGTCTTTACTTTAATTCCCGCATGACTCTGGATTGCAGAGATTGCCGTACCTATAATGATAATTGCTCCGATAAATACTTTCTGCCAGTACACTGAAATTCCGAGAAGTATCAGGCTGTTGGATACCATGGTCAAAAGCAGCGTGCCAAGCAGACATCCCTTTAATGTACCGATTCCGCCTGTCATTCTGGTTCCTCCCAGAATAATTGCCGCGATAACAATCATTTCACCTCCGGCATACTCGGTAGGCAGATATCTCATAGACATAACCGCATAACACAGACCTGCTGCCGCTGCAACACCTCCGTTTACAACAAAAATACCAAAACGGATTCCTTTTACGTTAAATCCGGCCCTCTCTGCGGATACTTCATCACCTCCGACTGCATATACGCCTCGCCCTACTATAGTTTTATTCAGCACAAGGTAAGCAATAACGTAGAGAACAATCATAATCAAAAAGGTCATAGGCAGTGTAGAACCCAGCCCGCTTTTTGCATTCTTCACAGTAATCAGTGAAGCCTTTCCAAAAGCCGCCAGGTTTTGAGGCAGGTCCATTCTTTCTGCTTCAAATGCTCCCAGCAGAATCCCGCTGAAAATAGAGCTGGTTCCCAATGTTACGATAAGACTTGGGAAGTTATATTTTACAATAATAAATCCGTTGAGTGCACCATCACACAGCCAAACAGAATGCCAATGATAAATGTAACAATCCACGGTGCACTGCCAAGTCCAAGAGAGTTGGTCACAGTCAGGGCAAGATAACTGCTGAGCGCAGCAATCAGAGGAAAGGACACATCAGGCCCTGTACTGACAAATGCCAGAAGTGCACAGATTGCATAGATAGACGGAACAATCATGGAACGGAGTAAGTCTACTATATTATTATTTGCAAAAAACAGACCAGATCTTACCTGAATTACCAGAGACAATACTACGATAATGATAAACACATAAAACTCTGTCTGTTTTACCGTTTTCTTTAAAAATTTATTCATCTGTCTGCCCCCTTCCTATACCGTTGCCTGTGCAAGTGTTGCTGCATTGAGTTCTTCTGCAGATAATCTTCCTGTCACTCTTCCGGCCTGCATAACCAGTGCTTTGTCGCAGGTCGCAATAACCTCTGAAGCATCATCAGAAACAACAATAATTGCCATACCTTCCGCTGCCAGTTCCCTCAGAAGCTTGTGTATGTCATACTTCGCTCCGATATCAACTCCAACTGTAGGTCCATTCAGAATGAGTACTTTGGGATGATTTGCAAGCCACCGGCCCAGAACTACTTTCTGCTGGTTACCGCCGGAGAGAGTTTGTACCGGAAATTCATGGTTCTTCGTCGCAACTCCGATATCCTTCACCCATTTTGCAGACTCATCTACCACTTTCTTAGTGCTCATTATTCCCGCTTTATTTGCCAGCTCATCCATTTTACTCACAGTAATATTCCGAATGATTGACTGAGGCAGGAAGAGTCCTTCCGTCAGACGGTCCTCAGGAACCAGTGCAATTCCCAGCTTCTGGGCGGTGGACACATTTTTAATGTGCACTTCTTTTCCTTCCACCAGAATCTGACCCGCTGTTGGTTTCATCAGGCCAAAAAGTGCAAGTGAAAGTTCTGTACGTCCGGAACCTAACTGTCCGGTAACTCCCAAAATTTCTCCCTGATGCAGTTCAAAACTTACATCCTTCGAATCCCGGGCCCGTAAGATTGCGCGCCTCCAGAACCACATCACCAAATTTTTCCTCATTAACCTCTTTTATAACCTGTGTATCAAAATGACGTCCTGTCATGTGATATGCGAATTTCTCCTCCGTCATATCTTCCATAGGGCAGCTGATAACATTCTCGCCGTTTCTCAGTATGGTAATACTGTCCGATATTTCAAATACCTCTTCCAGTTTATGGGATACAAACAGAATTGTAACTCCGTTTGCCTTCAGATTTGCAACGATTTCAAAGAGGCGGTCTACCTCTCTCTTTGTCAGCGCCGTTGTAGGCTCATCCATAATAATCAGTTTTGCATTATCCAAGAGAGCTCTGGAAATTGCAATCAACTGTTTATCAGCAACCGGCAGTGTCTCAACAAGAGCATCCAGATCTACATCAAAATTAATCTTCTTGATTGCCTCTTCCGCAATTCTTCTGAATTCTTTTTTATTAACCAGCTTCTTTTTATTGGCGAGCACCTGGTTGAACGCCAGATTCTCTATAACTGTCAAGTTTGGGAAAATAGAAAAATCCTGATAGATAACCTGAACTCCAGCCTTAATGGCTTCCGCGGGTGTCATAACAGGGTAATCTTTCCCATCCACTTCAATTGTACCTTCATCTGGTTGATAGAAACCGGATATAACCTTGATAATTGTAGATTTTCCACAGCCATTTTCACCTGCCAGACAATGTGTTTCCCCCCGCTTGATTGTAAGATCCACCCCTCTGAGAGCATGAACACCACCAAATGATTTCTTAATTCCTTTTACACAAAGGATATTTTCATTTTCCATCACGTTACCCTGCCTTTCTGTATTTTACTGGGGTAACGTAAATAATCCACCACTTTTTCTTAGTTACCCCAGTTTGGAAAAAACCGCACATCCCACACGCGTGTAAGATGTGCGATTATTGTTATTTTCCAATACTATTCCCACCGGATTCTGCTGCCGGCAGTACTAATTCCATTTCTTAGAAATCATAATCATTAATATTGTCTTTTGTGATTGTGAGGTCAGCCTGTCCAATCAGACATCTGTTGTCTCCCTCAACCAGTTTGAGACTGTTGTATCCGTCAATACCAAGGTCTGTACCTTCACCGACTTCTTCTCCTGCAAGAATCATAGAAGCCACTTTACACATAACATAACCAGAATCTTTTGGATCCCACAGTTTGATTGTAGAAATTGTACCTGACTCAACATATGGTTTAAACTCGTTTGGTGTACCAACACCAACAACCTTTACATCCAGTCCCAACTCCTCTACAGCCTTAGCAATACCAGGGCAGTCTGTAGATGCAACACCTGTGAAACCTTTAATGTCAGGATTTGCTTTCAGTATTTCTTTTGCTCTCTCATAAGAAGTATCAATAGATTCCTCTGACTCCGCAGATGGGATTGCTCCGCCATTGATCAGTTCCATGTTTGGATATGCTTCCTGCTGACGTTTGTACTGAGCATTTGCATATTCCATATGAGTTGTGGAAGTTGTGTAAGCAACCATCATAGCATATTTGCCTTTTTCACCCATATCTTTTGCAAGAGCATCCATGATTGCAGCGCCAAAGTCATCTGCTGTAAATGCTTCTGTGTCAAATAAGGTATTCTTCTGGTTGGAAGCCTCATGAGTAACAACTACAATACCCTGCTCCATTGCATTCTTTAAAGATGCTTCGATTGCGCCTGGGTCAATAGGTACTACGCAGAGCGCATCCACACCCTGGTTGATTAAGTCGTCAATTACCTGAACCTGAGAAGCGGCATCAGCATTCGCAGGTCCCTTCTGAATTACGTTGATTCCTGTCTCTTCGCCAAACTCATTTACACCGATTTCCATACGTTTGAACCAGTTTGCTGTGTTATCTTTTGTCACAACAGCGATTGTCCACTCAGATTTGTCCTTGTCTGATTTGTAGCTCGCAACATCAAACACATCACCGCTTCCGCTGTCTTTAGAGCTGGACTCCTTTGTGTCTTTCTTTGAATCAGAAGACGTGGTGGTCTTTTCAGTGCTGCAGGCTGCCAACGAAAATGTTAAAGCTGCCGCTGCCATGATTGCGATAATTTTTTTCAGATTTTTCATAATTTTTCCTCCTTTTAAAATTTATGTTATCGCTCCATGCTCTTCGCATGGCCCATTATGGGCATTTCATATCTCAGGCTTTATTCCACATTTCGATGTCTGGCTGTCATCTCCTCCTGAGTGACTCCTGTTTCTTCACGAAGCATCATCACCAGAACATCATAAAAGATAAAAAGTGCCTGCTCAAACAGATTTCCCATTAATTGCTTTGATGATACATATTCTCCCACCGCTTTATAAGCCGCCGCAGGCAGATTCACTACCAAATCTGAAATGGGAATCAGATACCCTGTATTGGACGGTGTAATCAGCGCCAGTGCTGCACCGTTATCCTTTGCCATCTGCGCCACATAATTTTCATGTCCCACATCAGCAGAACCGCAGGCACATATCATCAAATCGCCCTCCCCGATTGAAGGGGTCGTATCATCCCAAATCCAGTAAGATTTCTTTCCCAAGTGCATCAGTCTCATGGCAAACGCTTTGGTTGCAAGACCCTCGCGCCCTGCCGCCAGCAAAAAAATGCGCTCATTCTTTTTTATAAGTTCCAGAAGCTCTCTGACATTCGAGTCGTCCATCCTGTCAAACACTTCTGTAAGTTCCGCCAATGCTGCTGATGACAATTCTTTAAACCTGTCCTGCATGTGTTTTCCCTCCCTGTTTAATATACAGTCTTCTCAAACTCAACTAACTGGTCATACTCCTTTTCCACTATCTTTGCCATCTCAGGCGTGAGCCCTGACATATGTTCCGCTTCAAGCCAGGCATTCGCCATCTCAATTCCCATTTCATTTCCAATGATAAAACCGCCCAGGCACAGTACATTTGTATTGTTTACCGCTTTTGCCCTCCTTGCCTGATACAGACTCTCGCAGAGCGCAGCATACACACCTCTGTGCTTATTACATATAATGCTGACACCCATTCCTGTACCGCAGATAGCAATTCCTCTTTCATATTCCCCGCTCTGCACTCCGCGGGCTACAGCTACCGCTGCTTCCTGAAAAAGTACAGGGCTCTCGGGATCAATATCTGTAATCTCATATCCCTTTTTGAGCAAGTCTTTTTTTATAGCATTTTTCAACTCAAACCCAGCCGGGTCCGCTCCCATGATAATCTTCATACTTGTCCCACCCATCCTAAAAATTTTCCGTTTTGATGTAACCGTTTTATTTTATCAAACATCACAAAGTAATAATAGCTGTTTCTCTAGGATTTTTTATTACAAAGTTCGACATTCCTTTTCTGAAACCGGTTACAATATATGATAAATATACATCCTATCATTTCCATTTGTCAACATTTTACCCATAACATTTTAGAAATTCATAACATCATACAAAAAGCCATTGATAATAGTTGGTACATTACACAATTTAATTGTATAATGTGCACAACGAATTATCAACGGCCTTTTTTTATCTTTATAAGGTCTGCCTGACAAATGGTGACTCAAGCATAATGTGGCGGTAAGCTTTGTCCGGAAATGCAATGCGGTTAATCATCTGCTCCATCGCCGTTTTGCCCATTTTGTAAGCATCTCTTTCTATGTAATTGTAGGGAATCCCTAGAATATTGAGCATCTCCATTTTATCAAGAGACACATTCTGGTAATCCTTTGGAATGGATTTTCCGCCCTCATATATGGCTTCCAGAAAACCTTTCGTTGTATCATTGTTACATGTAATGACTGCTGTCGGCTGTACTGGCAGCTACCATCATCTTCTTTGTCATCAGATATGCACTGTGTATATTGTAATCTCCCAGCATGATATACTCTCCGGGAATAGTGATTCCTGCTTCTTCCAGGGCTCTGTCAAATCCTTCCTGCCTCTGCCTGGCAAGGATTCTTTCCTGTGTTCCATTAATAATCGCAATCCTGGTATGCCCCGCATCAATCACAGACTTTGCAGCCTCATACATCGCAGCACAGTCATCAAAAAACACACCGTCTATGGGCAGCCCTATATTTCTGTCAACAATGACTGCCGGTGCGTCCAACGCCTGAAGATGCTTGTTTAGAATTTTCCGTTCCTCTTTTCCCTCATAGGGAACGGCCGGGACATATATCAGCCCTCTGACCTTATGGTCCTCTATAATTTCTAATGTCTGCAAATCTTTCTTCTTGCTGTCATCCGAATTAAAGCACATAACAGTAAGCTCATTTTTATCGGCCACATATATCATGCCGCGGAGCATTTCGCCAAAAAATATATTGTCTACCTTAGGTAAAATCACACCTATTGTGCTGGATTTGCGGCGGGACAGATTTCTCGCGGTCACGGAAGGCCGGTAATGCTTATCTTCTATCACTTTCTGAACCAACGCTCTTGTTTTATCATCAACCACATGAGGGTGATTCAAGACCCTCGATACTGTAGCCTTTGATACACCTGCGTACCGCGCAATATCTCTGATTGTAATATTTGACATTTTTCAGGACCTCTATTTCATCGGTTTAGTAAAACTCTATTCATCATGCTGATATCTCTTTTGAAATTGAAGTAAAAAGTGCTCCGTCTAATGATCTTCCTGCCTAGCCTATTGGCAAACCGGGTGTACTGCGGCATCCATGCGAGACGCACAGTCCCCACCGGGCCGTTTCTCTGCTTTGCTATGATTATCTCGGCGATACCTTTATCTTCTGTATCCGGTATATAATAATCTTCCCGGTATATAAACATACAGACATCGGCATCCTGCTCAATAGCTCCTGATTCACGCAAATCGGAAAGCATAGGCCGTTTATCTGTTCTCTGCTCCACCGCACGGCTGAGCTGAGAGAGGGCAATAACCGGTACATTTAATTCTCTTGCCAAGCCTTTCAGTGAACGGGAGATTTCTGAAATCTCCTGCTGGCGGCTCTCGTTGCTCTTCCCGCCTCTTCCGCTCATCAGCTGCAGGTAGTCAATAATAATCAAATCCAGTCCCAGCTCTATCTTGTACTTCCGGCACTTTGAGCGCATCTCTGTGATAGAAATACCGGAAGTATCATCAATAACCAGCTTAGATTTCCCGATTCTTCCCGCTCCTTCTATCAGTTTTTCCCAGTCTGTGTCCTTCAGGTTACCTGTACGCAAAAGCTGGGCATCTACGTGGGATTCCAGGGAGAAGAGCCTGTTTACAAGCTGCTCCTTGGACATTTCCAGACTGAAGACTGCGACCGACAGATTCTGCCTGAATGCCGCATGCTGGGCAATATTCAATACAAAAGCGGTCTTTCCCATAGAAGGTCTGGCCGCTACTAAAACCAAATCTGAGCGCTGAAGTCCTGACAGCTTATAGTCCAAATCAATAAAGCCTGTCGGAATTCCAGTCACACTTCCTGTTGTCCTGGATGCCCTTTCAATGACATCAAGGGCGTTAAGAACAACCTGCTTGATGGGAGTGTATTCCTGCACCTTCCCTCTGGCAGCCAGCTCAAACACCCCTTTTTCAGCCTTGTCGAGTATCACATCCACCGGTTGATTCTCCAGGTAACAGCTGTTGGCTATCTCTTCATTTATTTTAATCATTTTCCGCAGAGTGGCTTTTTCCTGCACAATCCCCGCATAGTGCTTCACATTAGCAGAAGTGTGGGTGCCAGCAAGACAGTCCCGGGCAAATTCCAGACCGCTGATTTCCGGCGGTACATCCTTGCCTTTGAGATGGTCCTGCAGTGTAATCAAATCCACCGGCTTTGCCGCCTGAAACAACTCCACCATAGCATCAAACAAAATTCCGTAAGCAGTATTGTAAAAGTCCTTTCCGCCGACAATCTCGGATGCCGACATAATTGCATCCTTATTCATCAGCATGGCCCCCACTACCGCCCGCTCTGCTTCTTCGCTGTGGGGAAGTATTCTTTTAATTGCCGCTTCCATTTCCATAAAGTAATTCCCCTATTCCTATTACTCCTCTGTAACAACTACTTTCAATTCAGCCGCAACTTCCGGGTGCAGCTTGACAGACACGGGATGAGTTCCAAGCATCTTGATTGTATCTTTCAATTGAATCTTCTTTTTATCTATATCCAGTCCCATCTGGTCTTTCACAGCAGCAGCAATCTCCTTGCTTGACACAGAGCCGAAGGTTCTTCCGCCCTCTCCCACTTTGATAGCAAGCTCCACCTTACCGGCTTCCAGTTTTTTAGCCAGTTCTTTTGCTGCATCCAGATTTTCCTGGGCAATCTTCTCTTCTTTTTTCTTCTGAAGACGCAGGTCATTCATATTTTTATTGTTGGCCTCAAGCCCCAGATTCTTCGGCAAAATGAAATTTCTCGCATATCCGTCGTTAATTTCCACTATATCTCCCTTTTTTCCAAGAGTCTTTACATCCTGTAATAAAATCACTTTCATCTTAAATATCTCCTTCCTCTATCATCTGGTCTATTGTTTCTTTCAAAAGCTTAATTGCTTCGTCCATATCTGTATGGTCAAACTGAGTTCCCGCGGAATTGATATGTCCTCCGCCTCCCAGCTTTTCTGTAATAATCTGAACATTTACCTCATCAATGGAACGGGCGCTTAAATAAATTCTTCCTTCATACACAGTCAGCACAAAAGATGCCTTGATTCCACTTATATCCAACAGTTCATTGGCTGCCTGTGCCGCAAGAACTGTAGGGCTTTCAATATTTCCGGGGCACTGGGCAATCGCATATTCTTCCCTGTATACCTCGGCCATGCGCACGGCTTCCGCCTTAGCGCGGTAGGATTCCATATCATCCCGGAACATCTTCCTCACTCTGGTGATATCCGCACCGCATCTTCTCAAAAATGCAGCAGCCTCAAAGGTGCGCACTCCTGTGCGGTTCATAAAGTTGCGGGTATCAATCATAATGCCTGCGTAAAGGCAGTCTGCCTCCACCACCGGAACTTTGATGTCATCCACAATATACTGAAGCACTTCCGCCACCATCTCACAGGTAGAAGAAGAATATGGCTCCACATAAGACAGAACGGCATTTTCAATTCCGTTGCTGCTCTGGCGGTGATGGTCAAGTACAGCAATTGTCTTAGAGCGTTTGAGCAGCTCAGGACATTCTGTGAGCTGGGGTTTGTTTGTATCCACCACAATCACCATAGTGTTATCTGTCACATAGTCAAGAGCCTCATCTGAATTAAGGAAAATATCCTTAGGGTAAGCGGGACTTTCCGCAATCTCATCATAAAGAGGGCGCACTGAACTTGTCACCTCATCAATGACAACGTGAGCTTTTTTATCCAGCTCCACTGCCGCACGGTAAATTCCCATACAGGCACCCAGAGAGTCAGCATCCATGATTTTGTGTCCCATGACGATAACCTGATCTTTGGCAACAATAAATTCACGCAGAGCTTCGGCTTTTACACGGGCTTTTACACGGGTATTCTTTGCCATCTGCTCTTTCTTGCCTCCGAAATATGTAATTCCTCTGCAATCCTTGATGACAGCCTGGTCACCGCCCCGGGCGAGAGCCAAATCTATCGCTATGCGGGCATAATTGTAACTCTGAGAATAGGTGGTTGTATTTAACCCGAGCCCGATGCTCAATGTAGCAGAGCGTGCATTTCCAATGCTCACCTGCTTTACCTCTTCCAGAAGAGAAAATTTGTCCGCTTCTATTTTGCTGTAGCTTTCCTTTTTGATGGCAATAAAATACTTGTCCTTTTCCAGCTTCTTTACGATGCCGTCTATATCGCCAATGTATTTATTAATCTTCCGGTCTATCAGTGCTACAAGAAGTGACTGGCGCACTTCCTCCACACTTTCCATAACCTCATCATAATTATCAATATAAATCAGACCTGCAATAAATCTCTGCTCTTCATTTTCTTTGATATAGGCATTCAGCTCTGTTACATCCTTCATGTACACAGCAATAAAATACTCTTTGTCTTCCGGAATCTGCAATAACTGCTCTGATCCGCTGAATCCCTCCAGAGAGACTCTGCGCAGTTCAACCTGGTAATCCCGGTCTTTGTAGGTAAGCTCCAGTTCAATATGATCTGTCCCGGTCTTCGGAAATGTCCCCTGATTCAACTCAGGAATCAGTTTGTTTAGATATTTTCCTCTTCTCTTCTCCCCTACTACCTCTGAAAAACTGTCATTCTGCCAGATGATGCGTCCGTCTTCCAAAATAATTGCGTATGGAATCGCCAATTCCTTTAATAATGTATTCTCTACACCTTTATACTGGTTAGAAAACTGAACCAGGTCAGCCAGAATCAGTGAACGGTTATAAAAATACAATCCCCCTGCAATTACAACATAAATGATAATAAAGACAGACATTATAATTGCCGCCTTTTTATCAATCCTGTATATCCATATATTCATGGCAAACAGCAGTACCGTCATAATCATAGGCCACTGCATATACATTCTTAGCTGTCCTTTTAACTGCATATTCCTCTTACTCATGTTACTTTCCTCATATAAGTCACTTTCGGTTACTACAATCCTCTCGCCGCCAATATGTCCAGTATACCACTTCTTTTGTTTTTATTCCACTTCTAGTTTTTATTCCCCGTCTTCCCCGCACTTTCATCCTTATTCATCAGTTCACCTGATGCATTATCCACCCCAAGTCCTTTTCTCTCAAGCTGCCCGTATACATTATTGCGGAACAAGGTGTAAAGTACAGATACAATAGGAATGAAAACCAGCATCCCCACAATCCCCATAAGGCTGGCTCCAATACTCACCGCCGCCAGCACCCAGATAGACGGAAGCCCCACAGAATTTCCCACAACTCTTGGGTAAATCAAATTTCCTTCAATCTGCTGGAGCAAAAGAAACATAATCAAAAATATCAGGGCTTTTACCGGAGCCTCCATTAAAATGAGGAATACCCCCACAAAACAGCCTATAAATGCACCAAAAATGGGAATCAGTGCGGTGAATGCTATCAGGATACCCACCAGCAGCGCATAGGGCAGACGCAAAACAGTCATTGTGATAACAAACATTGTTCCAAGAATCACTGCCTCCACACATTGTCCCGTCAGAAAGCTGGAAAATGTTTTATAAGTGAGAGAACATACATCCAGAACCTTTTCCACATGTTCCTTTTTCAGGTATGCGTACATAATTTTACGTACCTGGATATTCAGACGTTCCTTTTGCAACAAAATGTAGCACGCAAACACAAAAGAAATAATAAATGTAGTCATACCGCTCACAATGCTTTTTGCCACGCTGAATGTAGACCCCAGCACACTGCCGGCACCATTTTTAAAGAACTGTATCATGCTGTTGAGCACTTTCTGCCAGTCTATACTTATATCATTTATCAGTGTCACAATTTCCTGATTATCGTCAAACAGCTTGCCCACCCATGTTTCTACCCTTGGCACAAAATTTTGTATATTTCTGCCCAGAGACATAAGCGTGCTCCCCAGCTTAGGCACGACAACAAATATAACAAGGGCGATAATTCCGACCACAAGCAGTATAGTAAGCAGCAGACTGACAGGTCTCGCCACCCTCTGAAATCCTTTTTTCCCTTTTATTTTAGAATTATGAAACAACTTGTGCTCCACAAAATGCATGGGCACATTCAATATAAAGGCGATAGCCCCGCCTAAAAGAAATGGAAATAAAATGCCAAGGACAAACCCAAGAGCGTCCAGCAGCAGACTGTATTTCCAGAGCGCCACCATAACTACAGTTGTAAATAAAATCAAACCTCTGATTTTCCGCAAATTCTCTTTATTCAAATTCATATCATCAACCCTCTCATTTTCCCACTGCAACCTTTTGAGATTGTAACCAATTACTCCGTATTTTAACATATAATCATGGATAGTTCCACATTTAGTTACGAATCAGCTTTCAGCTTAATATGAGTGCCTGCTGGCAGTAAATATAGGTGACAATTCAGCCATTCATAAATATTACAAATATAAATCTAATTTTTGTGGGTTTGTCAAACATATGTTACAGTGACCGTAAATAATCTTTCAGTACCTCTGTGGGAGAGTTCCATAAAAGAGGTCTCATAGGAAAGCGGTTATAATCCTTTGTGTTATAACGTTTCAGTTGCTTGGAAAAGTCCTCCAGGGAATAGAACTGATGGGTGGCATAAAAGCGTTCATTGTCTTTTCTGTGGCTGCGTTCTACCTTCCCATTATGCCTGGGTGTAAAAGGACGGATCAGCTTGTGCCGAATACCATGCTGCTGCAACTTCATCTGAAAGAGTGTGGGTTTGTCGCAACCACCATAGGAAGCAAAGCGTTTGGTGAACTCCTGTCCGTTATCGGTCTGGACACATTCGATGGGAAGAGGAAAGGCTTTTATTAAGTGTTCTAAGAACTGAGCCGAGGAATAAGAACTGTGCTCCTCAAAGGCTTCCACAAAGCGCCATCGGGAATACTCATCAATGGCGGTGTATTGGTAAAAGCGTTTGCCCTTGGCAGATCCGACCATGCAGACAGTGGGGACAAATTTAACATCTATCTGTATGCGCTGTCCGGGATAGTCCATGGATTCATAGGGCTTAGGGATGTACTTGGGATTCTGAGGTTTTACGGCCATGATACCCTGTTTCTTAAGAAAACGATAGAGACCCGGGATGGAGCGGGAATAGCCTCTTTGCATGAGCTTGACCCAGAAGATCACCAGCCCGGCATGAGGATTGCGCCTGCGCATATCGGAAATAAGCTTAATTTCCTCAGGAGTGTGCTGGTTTGGATGATGGAGGGGCCGCCTGGAAAGCTCTCTAAGAGATTCAATAGAGCCGTCATAGCGGCGTTTCCAGCGGTAAATGTACTGTCGGTTAGTTTTATACCGAATGGCAGCTTTTGAAACACCATATTTTTCAGAGTAATGGATTAAAGATAGACGATATTTCATATCTTGTGTTATACTAGCCATGCGAGAATACACTCCTTTGCGTTGGTTTTTGTTGTGGTGACTTAAATATAACACAAAAAGGTATTCTCGCTTTTATATTATTCAGTTTTGTAACACATGTATTGTAATCCTACAATATTACAAATATAAATCTAATTTTCAAATTGACTTTTCGTAAAACCTGTGGTATGGTAAAGAAGTATTTTCGTAGGATTTAGATTTCACATATTTTTGTAAATCATTATTTTTTCTATTGATGATGCTTTGCAAAAATATGTGACTTTTTTTTTCCAAGATTTACAAATAATAATTTGGGAGGTATCTTTCATGAATAAAGGTACAGTAAAATGGTTTAACGCACAAAAAGGATTCGGTTTCATCACAAACAGCGAGAACGGAGAAGATGTATTCGTACATTTCTCAGGAATCGCTATTGATGGATACAAAACACTGGACGAAGGACAGGACGTAGTATTCGATATCACAGAAGGAAACCGTGGACCTCAGGCAGTTAATGTCGTAGGTGCATAATCATTTCAAAAAAGTCAACAGCCTGTGGAGTAAACTCCACAGGCTGTTTCTTTTGTTCTTTCTCTTTTCCTGTAGATGAAAAATTGACCATATACGCACTTAAAACCAAGTGTAAGCCGATTTAGAGAAAGGACTGATAACTGTTTTGCTGATATGTTTTCCACTAAAGGATATCAAAGCTTTAGTTGAAGAACATCCTGCTCTGACTGTTTCAAATTTTCAGGAAACTGTGAGTGAGGATTTGTAAATTCCTTCAACTCAAAACGATAGTTAAGGGCCTTCCCCTTCCCTAACTATCGTTTTCCCTTTCATTTTATATGTAGCCAAAATATACTTTTAATCCGTTTTAGTATCTAATAGGCATATATGTCAAGGCCTATTTCGACTTCCAATTTCCCAAAATAAGATACAATATTGGAGGAAAGAACAACTTCCGGTAAATTTATTGCTTCTCCATGAACTGCGATACTTAAACTTTTTTTCAACTCATTTTTCTCACAAAACGCAAAAATCTTTTGTTCTTTTCCTTTTAATTGTTCTACAATTTTATTGATAGGTATATCAATCTGTTTACATACCTCCATCTCTTGGCTTATACTCCACTCGCATCGAGGACGTAACTCTTCCGGGAGATTTAAATTATTTCGTATTGCTTTTGGCCAATCGTCAAGCCCTCTAGTTCCTGTTGGCAAGATATCTATTGCTTTATTTAGTTGTTTAAAATCAATATTTTTCCCACTAATCACAAAGCTTACATTAATGCAAGGTAGATTATTCATATACAATTATTCCTCTCTTTCCTTATTTTAATATTGATTTGTTAATCCTGTTGGAATCTGAATTTTCCCGTCTTTACTCTCTAAGTATATTTCACCGGTTTTTGTATCATATTTCATATCATACTTTGAAACATTATCTTTTCCAACATAATCTTCTTTTAAGTCATGAGCATCTTTATAGCCTTGTTTATGAGCTTGTTTATTAGCCTCCTTATTATTCTTGTATGGTTTATTGCTCGGTTTGGGATTTTCCTTGTCAGAATCCCCCTTACTAGTTCCACCAGAGTTCTGCCCTTTACTTAAGCTTATTGAAACATCCAACGCATTGTTCAGAGCGTTCCCTATTTGCGCTGCTCCTGCTCCTACTGCGGACGCAGCCGCCCCCACTCCTACTACTGCAACTGGAGTGGCCGCACCTCCCGTAAGAACTTCTCCTCCACCGGAAAGTACAAGGATAACTGCCCCTATTGCTATTGAACCAATACCTCCTCCTATTTTCCCAAGAGTATCAATATTCATTCCGTTATATTGGATGTCAATATTAATATCAATATTACTTTCAATCCCTAACGAATAGGAATCCATTGAATGCTTTAAGCTATATTTTAAAACTTCTTTGAGCAACTGCCTTTCTATTTTTTTCTGTTCAGCAGTGCACACCTTCCTCTTCATTTCAGCCCTGAGTACGTTTCCACGCTGCTGCTGATAACGTTCCAGCTGTGTGCCTGACAGCCCCAGTCCACTGGATAACTGACCGATTTGCTCATTGCTCATCTGTGCCGCCCTATTCTGAATTGGCATGTACGATATTCCGCTTGGATGGGTTATATGTCCATCTGTATACGGGTTGTATCCAGAGGGACCGGATATGCCTCCGCCTGTGCTGCTTCCGCCTCCAGTTATGTCATTCCACAAGTTTGACGCTGTATTTTTTACCCAGTTCACAATGTTGTGAAAAATAATGCCACCTTAAAGGCTTATTATGATGCCAAGATGGCAGAAGGCCGGACACACTATAATGCTTTAGGTCACTGTGCCGGCAAGCTTGTCAGAGTCATCTGGAAGATCCTTACTGACAAAGTTGAATTTAACCTCGAATAAGAGGTCTGTATACCAATATCGATAGATTTTGAAAAAGCACCCTTGGGGAGCTCTATTAAAGTTACCCTTTTTTACCATTGGTATGAAAAAGAAATTTTTTGCTATTTTATACTTGACTTTTCATAGCTGGTCTCTATCCCAGTTTACCACAGGTAGATTTTTTGAAAAGAGGGATTCAGCCTATATCATCAGGACTTTTTCTTACTTTTTTATGACAATTTTAAATGGCTTCTTCCAAAAATGAAGATGGCTATGAAAATTTAATCTGACAGAAAAAAAATACAACAGCATCATCCCCCAGACTTTCCCTTGTAACGCACGGTAAAGCCCCGTAGAAAAAAGAGCAGGAGAAAGCCAGGTGGTCCCCCCACCCGGCAATCCACTTCACCCAGCAATTCTGGGCGTTTGGAGGGTTTTGAACTGTTTTCCCAAAATCAAGTTACTCTATTAATATCTCCATTTTTATTCCGCTGTTATTTTTTGTTGTAAGATACAAATATTCAACCTTGTTTTTCATGTCATTACAAATAAACAGATTAACTCCATTGTATCCTACAAAATTTACGAAATCTAAAAATACCCTTTTAGCAGTTGCAAACGAAAAATCATATAATATTATGTTTATTACTACTGTTTCCTTTTCATTCGCCTTTATGTCATACTTTTTTATGCTCTCCCCCTTCTAAGAAAGCTTGTATATCTTTACTCATTCCCAATTCTATATGAGAGCGAAATTCTTCAAATGCTTTTAAAAAATCATTTTTCATATTCTACCTCCAAAACGGCTTTTTATTTTTTTAGAATATAAGTTCCTCCATTTGCAGAAGATGGATACGAATAGACCGTAACTATTTTATCCTCCCATTCATTTGTAATCACAGTATTTCCTCGTTTATCCTGATATCTCCAAGTTACTTTACCCGTAAGTTTATCAATCTCCTTTACCCTATTCTTATAATTATTATCAATTATACTATCGATTTTCTGGGAATCAAAGCCTCTTTCATTTGCTCTTTCAGCACCATGATTTGTATATTCTTGCCCTTTAGGAGTCTTATCACCAACTTTGACTTCAGCCTTAGAATCCCCCTTACTACTTCCAAGACATTGCTAGGTGAATTATGAACATCCACCTTATCGTACCTACTGTTCATTTCCCCGTTTTAGACTCATTTCTAATAGTATCAAGTTTTTTGAATAATCCAATTATGTACATGTTTTGCAAATGAAAATAACATCATTCACACGCAAGATTAATAGCAAATTCAAGGATTTCTTTCAACTCTTCTTGTGATCTGCAATTCCACCTATACTCCGGCTCGTCCCAATTTTCGGATTTTATCAATTGTACAACAAATCTACCGTCCGGTTCATATTCTGGATACCAACCCATGTCTAGCAAATATCCCTTTCCATACTTTACCTGTAACAAATCTTCTGTTAATGAATCTAATTGCTCTGAAAAAGTTTTTGAAAAATCTACATGAAATTCATCATATAATATCTCTCCTGATTTAAAATCTATATTCTCCATATAGCACCTCTACTTTAATAATTTAAGATATTCTGACTCTGAAATTGGATGACCATGTATTGTATTCGCACTATTTTCAATTCGAACATATCTGGTCTCTTTTCTTCCTGTCGCACCAATAATTTCATCATACGCTTTAACCTTCCAGTTCTTACGGTTTGTAACAGATGTTCCTGTTTCCCATGCATTTCTTTCGAATGCTTCAATATCAGAAACATCCTTAGAATATTTTGCTGGTCCCTCTTTTGTAGATTTAACAATATCTTTCCACGGCTTATTTTTATCTGGGAAATGCTTATGACCATGATCTGTCCAATCTACATCTGTCTTAGAATCCCCCTTACTACTTGCCAGACTTACAATCATATCATCTCCCAGCACCAATTTCTCTTCCAGGACCTGATGATAGTAGATGGTCCTTTCCTCGGGGGTTCCCCTGTTTATTGTTTTGGTCAGGCAATGCTCACAATGCCTCTCTTTAAAACAGAACAGTTGTGTCGCATCTACTATTACCAGCCATTCTTCTCCAAGAAATTTCCCATATTCAAAACTTCTTTTCCGAATGATACCATATATCATTTTTTTCGGATTTTTTCCAGTTCCTTATGATTAAGCCTGCTTAAGCATTCATTAATTGTTACATAATGCGGCAGATAATCCTTTTCTTCCAGCCCAAGTACACGGTAGATATTTTGGATGCAAGTATCTTCATTGAAAGTCTCGTTCATTTCCTGCATAGATTCTATGAAACAGATATTTTTCAATATCATCACAAAAATGATTAATTCTATTTCATACGTTACATAGCTCTGATTTCTTTCATCCATTACTTTTTTTATATCTCCTATCAGATTGGGAAAGTAATGTGCCTGTATCCTTAGAAATTCTTTTATTGCGTTTCTTATTTTATTTTTGATTGCTCTTTTTCGGCTCTTGTCATCGGAAAACTCCTTTGCGAAAAAGTTTTTCTTTTATTTTACTATTTCACAGAGCATATGCCTATATTTATTGTGAAAAATATTTACCTTTAGCAGAGCTGGTTACACACTTTGTTGTTACAGGTACGACACCGATAAGGTTGAGTATAAGCAAACAATACCTTCTGATTACAAGCTTGTTCTAAAATATATGGAGGAGGTACGCAAAAGATTTGAGGGGGAGGTTACATTTGTCTGTGGTTACGAAGTTGAATGTCTTGGATATTCACTTTATCATCAGTTAAAGGAGCATGCAATTGACTGTAAAATTCTTGCCCCAACGACAATGGCTATTACTAACACACATCATGTAAAAACGGATAAGCGAGATGCAGCTAATATAGCTAGATGTTTAGCATTTCACACTTATAGTGAGGTATATGTTCCTGATAACGAAGACAATGCGATTAAAGAGTATATCCGTATGCGTGATGATCAGAAGCTTATGCTTAAAAAAATCAAACAACAGATACTTGCATTTGTTTTAAGACAGGGTAAGAGATTTGAAGGAGGAAAGACATACTGGACAATTGCTCACATGAAATGGTTAAAGAGCCTTGATTTAACCGGATTGGATAAAGAAACTCTTTCAGAATATCTTATCACTTATGATTATCTGACAGATAAGATAGAACGATTTGATAAAAGAATTGAGGAATTAGCATCTGGCGAGAAGTATGAAAAGAAAGTAAAAAATATGAGTTACTCCTGCGGTCTCGCTGATGGAATCCGCATGATGAAGTACATTGAAAAACTGTAAATCAGAAAAAACAGTCGCTGAATCCCGTCACGGAAGCAGTGACTGTCTTTCTCCAGTTCATCAGATAGGGCATTCGGCATAATTCTGTCCCCCCTATCCCCTCTCCAGCCCAGTTTACCACAGGTAAATTTCTTTGAAAAGAGGGGTTCAACCTGTATCATCAGAATTTTTCCTTACTTTTTTGTTACAATTTTAAATGGCTTCTTCCATGAATGAAGGTGGCTGTGGGGATTTATCTGACAGAAAAGAAAATACAACGTTATCCGTCCCCCCAGCCTTACCCCTGTAATTCACGGTAAAGCCCAGTGTCCCCCTTAGAAAGGAAAGAGGAAGTGGATACCATCGGCCCCCCTATTCAGGCTTTTCAAGCCGATTTGAGAACAGATAAATATCCTGAAATCCAGCGTAAATCCTTGGTTGATATTATAGCAGGATAAAGCCGGGTGGTCAAAAGCCCCACCCGACGGCCACTTCGCCCAGCAGCGCTGGGCGTTTGAGACCTTTTTACGCTAGATGGTCGGATTCCCAACTTGACACAGTAAAGGTGGTCGGAATATGGCAAAGTTGGCATATTCCAAGACTTTGCCAAGTGCACCATGAGCATCTACCTATCATACCTACGTTCATTTCTTCTGTTTTCAAATTTCCTCTTCAGACCAAAACATTTCTTGCTTAATTCCTACAAGGAAGTCATTTAATCCTTTCTCATCTGAGACAAATCTTACACCTTCATCATACCCATAGACTTCACCTTTTGTTTGGCTACCCGTGTTTATCCATAATTCCACTTCAATAACATTATCTTCTGGAATAGTCTCTAGTTCTAATCCAAAAAAACCTTCACTGCTATAAAATTCATAAGTATAGTTATTTGGGGTATTCAATTTTTCTAGCACTTCTTCGATTCCATTAATTAAATTTTTAATTTCATAAACTGTCATTGTGGCATTTGCATCTTCATCAATCACACTGCATTTTCCGGGTAAAGTTAAACAGAGGATAAAGGGAATCCAATTTTCATAGTCATCTCGTTGTGGATTATAATCAAACATCTCGTCTCTTTTAAAACTTATTTCTATACTTAAATTGTTCTCTAAATTTTTAATATATGCCAATAATGTCTCCTTTCTGATTAAGAAGTACCAAGTTAGCCAAGTAGACGTGTCCTATAAAGAATTATCTACTTGACTATCTAATCGTTTATTAATATGGTAATGTACTATAACCACCGTTATTATTTAACATTCTAACAACATCTTTCCACGTTTTTAAAGATTTAGTATTTCCGCCAACTGCCGTTACTATTTCACCATCAGCATTTTTAATTATGACATCATAATAATTCCCATTTTTCTTTGCATAAACCGTTTTTCCGCCTTCTTGATAGACTTTCTGAGAATAGTTATTCACGATATCATCTATTTTCTCGTCAGTAAACCCTCTTTCTTTTAAACGCTGATCCCCGTGCTTTGTATTTCCTGTCTTTGAATCCCCCTTGGCATTGAGGCTGTCACGTCATAACTTTTGCACCTTTTTCTCTGTTCTTTTGGAAAAGATGGTCAACCATGGTCTGTGTTTCTACTGAATCTATCTTAGCACAAAGTGTTTGGGAACAATAACTATTATTGCTCCGGTTCCCGGTATTCTGTACGGTTTTTTAGCATCCCGTACACGATATTCACCAAACATCTGGCAATACAAATCAAGGCTTGTTGCTTATTCTTTCCGTCCTCTACCTTTTTCAGATAATACTCACGAAATACCTTATTTCTGGGCATTCCGTTTGTCGATATCTGGATTGCCATAAAGTAAAAAATGGCCTGCAATCTCCTATTTCCCTGCTTTGGGCACATATCCTTGCCTTTTCCTGCCGACGAAAAGTTGACCGGGGCTATTCCTGCAAACTTTGCCAGCTTGCTGGCATTGAGAAAACGGTTAATATCCCCGATTTCTGACAGCATATTGGCAGCCATTATCACATCAATTCCCGGCATGGTCATTAGAGTGCAATGGAATTGTGGCAGCATCATTTCAATCGCTTTTTCCACTTCCTTCAACTGCACACGGTAATGTTCCAGGTCTCTGGCCAGACTTCTGGTAATCGCATCCCTGGTTTCCTGATGCTCTCTTTGAGTTTCTCCGTCTGATTGAATTAAATTCAGTATCTTTTCTGCCCGTTTTACCGAACAGTTATTATGACTTACCGGCCTTAATTCCTCCGCCACTTCCTCTGCCATTTTTCCACGCAGATGCTCTGGTGATGGATATTTCATGAAAAAATACAGAGCCGTTACCCGGCTGATGTCACCAAAAAATTGCTTGTAGCTTGGGTATGCTGCACATAATTGCTCGTGAAACTGATTTTTAAGTCTACTCTGATGGGTACAGATATTATCTCTTCGGTTCACCAACTGGCTTAGAGTCCAGTATTTATCATCCGGTATCGCATCTGGAAGTCTGTCCAGCATGTTGATTAATACCAAAGCAACCGCCTCAGCATCGTAACTATCACTTTTCTGGTACATTGGTACGCTTTTTCTTTGAGCATAGGACAGGGCTGTATTCACATCCTTTACCATATTTCCCTTTTCAATCAGCCAAACTGCCAACGTCCGTCCATAGCCGTAGGCATTTTCCAGACCATAGACAGCGGTCTTTTCCTCCGTCACAAAACGGCTGACTTTTCTTGTCAGCTTAGAAAATTCCGATGGCTTGTTATCAAAGGTTATCTCTCCCAATTTCTGATTCCAACAATCCAGCATGACTGCCGTATGGGTTTCCTTATGCAGATCAACGCCCACATAAATGATATTTTCTTTTCTCAGATGTCACCCTTCCTTTTCTTCCTGTCTCCATCCTGAAATGATAAAACTGCGGCAACCTCAGCTGATAAGCGTTATGCACCAATTTACGCACAAAGGCTACGATGATCGCAAGGGGGATTAAGCCTATCCACTTTCACAACCCAGGATTTTACAGGGTAATCCTTTTTCAAGGTTGGTGTATGTTACCTCTGGTTCCTGGTGATTGCAAGTTGTTTCAGATGGACTTTTTCGATTTGTCAGGTATGATACAAAAGCAGGGGTTCCGTTTGTTACATAGTGGTATCGACTTTCAAGGCCTGTTACGGTATCGTTTGGAGTAAAGGAGGTGACATAAAACATGAACGAGCAGGAACTCATAGATCTGGTGATTGTGGAACGGATTGATATGCTGCTGCACCAGAAAAAGCAATCGAAGAGAAAACTGCGACTCGGAATCATCATTTATCGAAAAAGCAGAATCTATTTTCAGAAGCTTCCGAGAGAAAAATGGGAGATTTTAAACAGATACATAGAACTTCAAGGGCTTCAAATGGCCGAAAATGAATCTTACCTTTACTCCTTGCGGTCTCGCTGATGGAATCCGCATGATGAAGTACATTGAAAAACTGTAAATCAGAAAAAACAGTCGATGAATCCCGTCACGGAAGCAGTGACTGTCTTTCTCCAGTTCATCAGATAGGGCATTCGGCATAATTCTGTCCCCCCTATCCCCCCTCCAGCCCAGTTTACCACAGGTAAATTTCTTTGAAAAGAGGGGTTCAACCTGTATCATCAGGATTTTTCCTTACTTTTTTGTTACAATTTTAAATGGCTTCTTCCATGAATGAAGGTGGCTGTGGGGATTTATCTGACAGAAAAGAAAATACAACGTTATCCGTCCCCCCAGCCTTACCCCTGTAACTCACGGTAAAGCCCAGTGTCCCCCTTAGAAAGGAAAGAGGAAGTGGATACCATCGGCCCCCTATTTAGGCTTTTCAAGCCGATTTGAGAACAGATAAATATCCTGAAATCCAGCGTAAATCCTTGGTTGATATTATAGCAGGATAAAGCCGGGTGGTTAAAAGCCCCACCCGGCAGTCTACTTCGCCCAGCAGTGCTGGGCGTTTAGGAATACTTTAATAGGTGGTCGGATTCACAGTTTGGCACGGTCGAGGTGGTCGGAATGTCGTGAATTTGGCAAATATTAAGGCTTTACTAGCAGCATATGAACCGCCACCTATTCTATCAATCGCTATGCTGTTTGAATAACTTTGTATTAGGTTAAAGCCTAATTATTCCCCACCTCAACCCAAAATGTTTTCACAAATTCTGGATACTCTTTTAGTACTTCAATTGCTGATTCCTTAAGTTCATTAATGATTTTTTCTATCTTCTCTGGAATTAACGAAACAATGTCTTCAAGTTCACATCCTCTCTCCAATAAATTTATAATTTTATCATTACATTTTCGTGATTTAAGTATATTAATCATGTGAGGAGAAAACAAAAATTTTTCTGCCTCATCAATTTGTAAACAATCTCTTTTTAATGCTTCTAAAATTCCTACCATACTAAGAAGTATCATTTTTTCTTCAATTTCGCTTATTGGGGTATTTAAATGTTCAATCCTCATATTATCCTCCTTAAAATAGGGTTAGAATATAACTTTCGATTCTTTTATGGAAAAAAGAATCGAAAGTTATACCTTGATCAGCCCTTAATTACTCCAACCCGGCTTAACTTTAACATCAAATACTTTCCCCGATTGACTTTGAAAATAATGTATCGACACTTCGTTTCCATAAGCATCATAACCATCTTTATACACCTTTTTCCATGTCCCTGACTCGATTTCCCTTAGTTTCTCTAATAGTTCCTGATTATTCACTTTATTGCTAGTTGTTCCATTCTTTCTTGGTTGGAAACCTTCTGGATATTTTGGTGAATCCTTTATGGAATTATGAACTTCCTTTAGCTCATTAGAGCTAGAATCCCCCTTACTACTTCCACCAGAGTTCTGCCCTTTACTTAAGCTTATTGACACATCCACCGCATTGTTCAGAGCGTTCCCTATTTGCGCTGCTCCTGCTCCTACTGCGGACGCACCCGCCCCCACTCCTACTACTGCAACTGGAGTGGCCGCACCTCCCGTAAGAACCTCTCCTCCACCGGAAAGTACAAGGATAACTGCCCCTATTGCTATTGAACCAATACCTCCTCCTATTTTTTCAAGAGTATCAATATTCATTCCGTTATATTGGATGTCAATATCAATATTACTTTCAATCCCTAACGAATAGGAATCCATTGAATGCTTTAAGCTGTATTTTAAAACTTCTTTGAGCAACTGCCTTTCTATCTTTTTCTGTTCAGCAGTGCACACCTTCCTCTTCATTTCAGCCCTGAGTACATTTCCACACTGCTGCTGATAACGTTCCAGCTGTGTGCCTGACAGCCCCAGTCCACTGGATAACTGACCGATTTGCTCATTGCTCATCTGTGCCGCCCTATCCTGAATTGGCATGTACGATATTCCGCTTGGATGGGTTATATGTCCATCTGTATACGGGTTGTATCCAGAGGGACCGGATATGCCTCCGCCTGTGCTGCTTCCGCCTCCAGTTATGTCATTCCACAAGTTTGACGCTGTATTTTTTACCCAGTTCCCGACACTTTTCAAACGATTTTTGACAGCGTTGGAAATCTCCTTGAAAAATCTTTCTGTTGGGTCACAGTAATTCAGCGGATTATTCATAACATACAGGTATCTGTTTCTGTTTAGCGGATTCCCCTTTATTCCTTTCTCTGTATCTTCTGCACTAATCGTTTCTTAGAAAAAGAACAGCCACTAAATCCACCAGGAATCAGTAACCGCCTTTTTTGTTCATCTAATGGGGCATTCGGAATGATTCTGTCCCCCTCTGCTCATTTTACTACGGATAGTTTTTTTGAAAAGACGGGGGTCACCTTGTCTCAGCGGGATTTTTCCTTACTTTTTTATGACAATTTTAAATAACCTATCCAGGCAAATTTGTAACCTAATCACATCTCCCATCAGCAACTTGTTGTTCTTAGCCCGTGTACGCTCATGTTGCCCCCGTGTGGCCTCAAAAGGACTGAGATGGCATTAGCTGACTATATACGCACACGAAACCAAATGTGAACCGATTTTGGAGAAAAGGCTGATAGCTGTTTTGCTGATATCTTTTCCACTAAAGGACATCAGATGCCATTGTGAGAATCATCTTCAAAATCTGCTTTTGGGTGAATTTTAGCCCACATTTACTGATGTGAAAAAAGAGCAGGGTAAAGCCGGGTGATCAAAAACTCCACCCGGCATACCTCTTCGCCCAGCAGTGCTGGGCGTTTGAAAAGCTTTTGTATTAGGTGATCGGATTTCCAAATTGACACAGTAAAGGTAGTCAAAATGTAGCAAAGTTGACATATTCCAAGACATTGCTAGGTGAATTATGAACATCCACCTTATCGTACCTACTGTTCATTTCCCCGTTTTAGACTCATTTCTAATAGTATCAAGTTTTTTGAATAATCCAACTATGTACATGTTTTGCAAATGAAAATAACATCATTCACACGCAAGATTAATAGCAAATTCAAGGATTTCTTTCAACGCTTCTTGTGATCTGCAATTCCACCTATACTCCGGCTCGTCCCAATTTTCGGATTTTATCAATTGTACAACAAATCTACCGTCCGGTTCATATTCTGGATACCAACCCATGTCTAGCAAATATCCCTTTCCATATTTTACCTGTAACAAATCTTCTGTTAATGAATCTAATTGCTCTGAAAAAGTTTTTGAAAAATCTACATGAAATTCATCATATAATATCTCTCCTGATTTAAAATCTATATTCTCCATATAGCACCTCTACTTTAATAATTTAAGATATTCTGACTCTGAAATTGGATGACCATGTATTGTATTCGCACTATTTTCAATTCGAACATATCTGGTCTCTTTTCCTCCTGTCGCACCAATAATTTCATCATACGCTTTAACCTTCCAGTTCTTACCGTTTGTAACAGATGTTCCTGTTTCCCATGCATTTCTTTCGAATGCTTCAATATCAGAAACATCCTTAGAATATTTTGCTGGTCCCTCTTTTGTAGATTTAACAGTATCTTTCCACGGCTTATTTTTATCTGGGAAATGCTTATGACCATGATCTGTCCAATCTACATCTGTCTTAGAATCCCCCTTACTACTTCCACCAGAGTTCTGCCCTTTACAATGCAATAATGCCTTAATTGGCTTGCATCATAGAATCCACAACTTTCTTCAATAGACCATTGTACTAATTTAGAGTTTTTAACTTCAAATAAAAAATTATTTCTAAAAGATAAATTTGTCTTTATATTTTAATTGAACTTCACTCCATGTACGCATTCTTATACCTTCAACGGCATTTCTTAATAATACCGGTATTCCATCAAAGAACACTTCTACTGTAATCTCTTCACTATCTTTGCAAATTCTTCTGCTTTCCTACTACAATTTATTGATGGTTAATATCCCTTACAGCCAGTATAGGATTATCCATCTTAAATAAGATTTTTCTGTTAACTTTTGTCCAAAAAATAGTTCAAATATCAATCCTCTTCAATGATATAACAGATATTAAAAAAGATTTGCTTCTGAGCCAACATAGTTAAAAACTCTGTCCATTTTATTACCCCTATTACTAACTCCTTGTCACCACCTTGATATCTTGTTTGGAAAAGTATCCTTTTGTTAGGAGCATTTTCTATCAAGAATTTTACTAATTTGACAAAGTCTTTATAATATGTTTCTTTGATAATAAAAGCTGTCAAGTTCTCCCGTTCTTCTTCTAATACCTTAATCAACAACATATCTTTGGGGAGACTCACATCAAAATCTGAATCACATAATGGGAATGCACTATAAAACCCTTCATTCATTTCAACAACTAATGAATATAAGATTCCTCTTGTTGCTGAAAAAAAAGGCCAGATTTCTGCATACCTACTAATTTCTATATTTTCTTTTTCATTATGCAGCAATATTGATGAGTTAAATAATGGTCGTTGTATCGGCTTATCTTGATTTATAGCAATAATATTTATTTCATAAGACATATTTACCTCCTTTGCAGGTGTTCTGTTTTGACGTTTAGAACACCTGCATCTTTGCTTATGGCAAGAAATCATTTATGTTTAAGTCTGTAATAAAAGACTTACCTTTAAACTGTGTTGAAACAATCTGAATTTTTCCATCCGAGGACAAATATATATCTGGATTATTCCCCATCTTTTTCATCAAATCTTTATAAGGCGAATTGGAACCAGTTAAGTCAGATAATATTTCGGGTTTTACATCCCTATGGAATTCTCCTTTGTTCAGTTCATACTTTTTTTCTATTTCTTTTGGATCATACTTTTTATAAGAACCAGAATCCCCCTTACTACTTCCACCAGAGTTCTGCCCTTTACTTAAGCTTATTGACACATCCAACGCATTGTTCAAAGCGTTCCCTATTTGCGCTGCTCCTGCTCCTACTGCGGACGCACCCGCCCCCACTCCTACTACTGCAACTGGAGTGGCTGCACCTCCCGTAAGAACTTCTCCTCCACCGGAAAGTACAAGGATAACTGCCCCTATTGCTATTGAACCAATACCTCCTCCTATTTTCCCAAGAGTATCAATATTCATTCCGTTATATTGGATGTCAATATTAATATCAATATTACTTTCAATCCCTAACGAATAGGAATCCATTGAATGCTTTAAGCTATATTTTAAAACTTCTTTGAGCAACTGCCTTTCTATCTTTTTCTGTTCAGCAGTGCACACCTTCCTCTTCATTTCAGCCCTGAGTACGTTTCCACGCTGCTGCTGATAACGTTCCAGCTGTGTGCCTGACAGCCCCAGTCCACTGGATAACTGACCGATTTGCTCATTGCTCATCTGTGCCGCCCTATCCTGAATTGGCATGTACGATATTCCGCTTGGATGGGTTATATGTCCATCTGTATACGGGTTGTATCCAGAGGGACCGGATATGCCTCCGCCTGTGCTGCTGCCACCTCCAGTTATGTCATTCCACAAGTTTGACGCTGTATTTTTTACCCAGTTCACACCTCTTGTAACGGTCTCCCTCACCGGCTGGATAATATTCTTGTTCACCCAGTTCCCGACACTTTTCAAACCACTTTTGATAGTGTTAAAAATCTCCTTGAAAAATCTTCCTGTTGGGTCACAGTAATTCAGCGGATTGTTCATAACATACAGGTATCTGTTTCTGCTTAACGGATTCTCTTTTGTCCCCGTCTCCATGTCTTCCGCATTAAACCGTCCTGTCTGTGCATCATAATATCTGGCTCTTAGATACTGGAGCCCGGTGTTCGTATTGGTGGACTCTCCATTGTAACCATAATAATTGATATCCGTACCAGCTTTGAAATTCGGGACCCCATATGGGTCATACTGATAACTGTTTGTGACCACTCCGTTTGGCGCAGTGACTGCCGCTACACTTCCTCTTCCATCATACTGATAATAAGATGTTCCCTGCACAGTATCCCGGCTGACACGGTTATTGCCATACACATAGGCTGCTTTCGCCTTTCCGTCCGTCTTCAGCTCCATGAGAACTTCTTCATTTTCCTGGTTTACATCATTGATGTATTGAGTGATTGTATAAGAACCCTGGTTATATCTGGGAACCAGAGATGCCAGCTGTTCAGCCGGGCTGTCCCCTTTCTTTGTCTTTGCCTTCTCCGGAATCAATACACTGCATTTTTGAGAATTATCTCGATCCAGTGTAAATACGCGGTTTCCATCTCCGTCGTAAAGTGCGGCCATCAAAAGCTCTCTTCCCGTTTTAACTGCCTTTAACCTGTTCTCCACTGTGTATTCATATGTAGTGGTATCACACTTGTCTCCAGATTCGAAAATAAGATTGCCATCCTTATCATATTCATAAGTGGTTTTTGTCTGTTTCCACGGCCACCAGTCTGTCTTGTCTGTCTTAGAAACCAGTTGGTTGGAATCATTATACTTGTAGGAATATTTTTCCGCCACTTTTCCTTTGGACACTTTTTCATAAGAAGTCCGGTTCCCAACGGAATCATACTCATAACTATAGGTGGTTGTTTCCTTATTTTCTTCCTTTTCAATGCATTTTGTCAACTGCCAATTTTCATCATATTTATAACTTCTCTCAGTTGTCACCATCCGAACAGGCTTTACACAACCTTTTCCGTATTTGGGATGATAGCTGTCATGTTTACCATCCTTATGTTTCTCATCATGTGCATATCCTGCCGGAAGTTCCTGTGCCTTTTCACTGATGATGTATCCCTGTGCATTGTAGGTATAATCATAGGTGGACAATACCTCATTATCAACTGAACACTTCAAAACCAGTTTTGTAATATGGTCCTGGGAATCATAGGTCACATTTGTAACCAGTTTGTTGGGATGAATAGTCTCCACCATCCTGTCCAGTGCATCATACCGATATTCTGTGACAGCACCTTTGCGGTCCGTAAGTTTAACCAGATTGTCATTCAAATCATATTCATAAATAACTTTGCTTCCGTCAGGATAAATCATTTCTTTTAAGTTATCTGCTTCATTATAGAGATACTGCACTTCTTTCCCTGAACCATCCACTGTTTTTATAATCCGGCCCAGCTTATCATATTCATAGCTGCTCTTTCCCGTCTGGTCCGTCATAGAAACCCGTTCCCCAGCTTCATTGTATGCGTATTTTACATTGGAAGACTCTTCATTACACTCTTTCCCTTTTCCTTTTTTATCTTGATAAGATTTTTCTACCAATTGATTGAGTTTGTCATAATCATAGGTTGTTTTCTTACCGCTGGGGGCTGCATAAGAGGTCAACCGTCCCAATTCGTCATGAACAAAGGTTTCTTTCCTGCCTGCCCCATCTGTCAGACTGCTCAGATTGTTTTCCAGATCATAAGTATATTCTGTTGTCTTGCCCAGAGCATTTGTAAAAGAAGTCATCTGATCCATGGAGTCATAGCCATAGGTAGTGATTCCTCCCATCGGGTCTGTAACCTTAACCAGATTGTCATTCTTATCATAATTAAAATTAGTCTTTAATCCGGTTTTATCCGTAAGAACCACGACATTTCCATGTGGATCGTATTCATATTTCTCAACATTTCCTGATTTATCCGTCTTATCTGTTATTCGGCCATTTTTATCATAGCTGTATTGAGTTTTTTGCTTCAATGCATCTTTTACAACCACCAAACGGTTATCATTGTCATAAACCGCCGAAGTCACATACCCCTTTGGGTCTGTAATTCCTGTTACATTGTAATTCGAATCATACGACAGGCTGGTAACCCGTCCCCCTGGCCTGCTGATTTCTGTCAGATTTCCGGTTGGATCATAAGAATACCTGGAGACCTTACCTTCCGGGTCTGTCTCCTGTACCATTCGGTCTGCCAAGTCATATGCATACTGGCTTTGTCTTCCCAATGGGTCCTTCTGAGAAATCAGGTTTCCTCTTTCGTCATATTCAAAAGCGTCGACTTGATCCTTTGCATCGGTTACAGAAATCAGGTTGTGAATCTTATCATAGGCATATGATGTGCTGCTCTTCTTGCTGTCAATTTCTTTTGTAAGATTATCCACCTCGTCATAAGAAAAATTCTTCACATATCCCAAAGGCGTGGTAATCTTGTCCAATCTTCCGCCCCCGTCATACTGGTAGCTATATTCTCCGCCATTTGGCTGAATCAGTTTGGTTACATTGCCCAACTGGTCTACATGATATTCCGTTACATTCCCTTTTGCATCCGTCCTTTTAGTTACATTTCCATGTTTATCATAAGCGTAAGTAATCTCAGCTCCTTTGGGAGAAATTTCTTTTATCATATTTCCGATGTTATCATACTGATATTCCGTAATCAGTCCCATCGGGTCTTTTTGCTTTGTCAGATTTCCAAGAGCATTATAGATATATTCCTGTGTTCCGCCCTCCGGCGTGGTTTCCCCTATGATTCTTCCCAGTGCATCATACTGATAACTTTCTGTATTTCCCCGGGCGTCAGTCCGGTTAATCAGATTGTCGCAAGAATCATATGTATAGGAAACTTTATTTCCATTTTCATCTGTGACCAAAATCAGATTGTCATTGCCATCATACTGAAATGTGGATGCCGCCCCTAATGGGTTAATCTCGGAAATGACCCTGTTCTTTTTGTCGTAGGCATATTGGTATACTGCCTGGTCGGATTTACTCATGGTAAGCTGGTTGCCTGCCTTATCATAAGAAAATGTAGTCCGGTGTCCTTCTGCATCCGTCACTGCTGTAATCCGGTCCATTACGTCATACTCATAAGTCGATGTGCTTCCATCCGCTTCCTGTACTGATGTCAGTCTTCCATAGGTATCATAAATATAAGATGCAGTGCGTCCCAGATTGTCAGTCTGGCTGGTCACATTTCCTGCCACATCATAGGTATATTGCATGAAATGGCCTTCACTGTCCTCTGCCTTTATCATTCTTCCACGCCCGTCATAGCTGTAAGAAATCGTCAGTCCCTGGGCATCCGTTACTTCTTTCAACTGATTCAGCCTGTCATACTTCATGGACAGTACATCATCATTTGGAAGTTTGATTGTTTTATTATTACCGGTCTCATCATAGGTATAGCTATACTCATTTCCCATAGCATCTACCATGCGGATAACATTTCCCCGGGAGTCATATTCATAAGTGGTAGTCTGATTCAGTGCATCAATGGTTTCTTTTAAATTGCCCGCCGGGTCATATTTCATGGCACTTATATTTCCGGCTTCATCTGTCAGGGAGGTCATATGCCCCTGTGCATCATAGGTAAATTTGCTTGTGTTTCCATTTCCATCAGAAGCAGTCAGCATATCTCCAATTCCATTGTAAGTAAATTTATTGACATACCCTGCCGCATCTGTAACTTTTGTTACCCGGCCGGAATTATCATACTCATAACTCTCAGTCCTGCCCTCCTCATCCGTCATACTTGTCTGCCTGTTGGCCGCATCATACGCGTAAGAAATAACACCACCCTCCGGGTTGGTAGTGGACAGCAGATTTCCATTGTTATCATAGGAGTGCGAAACCGCCCTTGTGCTGTTCTCCACTGCACTCAGAAGTCTTCCGGCCCCATCGTAGAGATAAGTGGTGGTAACTCCCAAAACATCTGTGTCTGACGCCAGATTTCCCATAGCATCATATGTAAAAGTCTCTGCTCCGCCGTCAGGGTACACAATTTCTATTGGTAATCCAGATAGATTGTATTTTTGAGTTAAAACATTCCCTTTTGCGTCAACTGTCTTAACAGGCAGGCCCAACTGATTATATTCAGAAACTGCCTCAAAACCCCGCCCATCTATGACACTAATCATGTTTCCTGATGCATCATAGCTGTAGGTAGTTGTTCCCCCCTCCTCACTGCTCTTACTGATAACTCTTCCCATGGAATCATATTCTGTAGAAATCACATTCCCATTGGGGTCAGTTTGCTTTATCTCCTGATAGTTTTTATTATACTCATAACATATTTCACTGCCGTCAGGCAAAAGCCCTTTAACCTGATTGTACATGGCATCATATTCAAATCCGGTCCGGTTTCCCGTTGGATCAGTGACAGCCACAATATTTCCTGCCTTGTCCAGCTCATAGGCTGTGACACCGCCATCACCCGCAGTCTCAGAAATCACATTCCCAACCTCGTCATATGCAGTTACGCTGGTATGTCCCAGAGGATTTTTCACCTGAGTCCGGCGGTTCATGGCATCATAAGAAAGTCCCATCTATTTCCATTACCATCTGTATAGGCAGCAAGATTTGGACCGTCATACATATATGTCTGCGTCACACCATTTCCATCCGTCTGGGATATCAGCCGATGAAGTTCATCATAAGTATAACTTGTGGCTGCTCCATTGGGAGCAGTAACAGACACAGGATTTCCATTTCCATCATATGCTATAGATGTTACAGCTCCATCATAATCAGTAATAGAAGTGGGCTGATTCCATTCATTGTATACATAAGAGCGCACAGCTCCATCCACTCTGGTCTCACTCTGGATATTTCCCAGGGCATCATATGTGTAGGAAGTGGTCCCTGCTGCCGTAGTAATACTCGCCAGCCGATTTCCTTCATAAGAATGGCTCTCTTTCGTCTTATCCGGATGAGTGATGGATGTTGTACGGTACTGGTCATCATAATAATATACCGTAACATTACCTTCATTGTCTGTCGTTGTTGTCTTCCCGCTGTCGTAGACAAATGTGGCTTCGTTTCCGTTAGCATCAATCTGAGATGTCACGCGATTCTCTTTATCATACTTATTTGTGACTGCCGTATTTCCATTTTCATCTTTCCAGGAAATCATGCGGTTGTTTTTATCGTAATCATAAGTACGGCTGTCACCATTGGCATTAACAGCCTTTAACAGATTGCCTGATTTGTCATATTCATATGTCATCTGTGCCCCACCTGGAAGTGTAACCTTTGTGACATACCCCTGTGCATTTTGTTCAAACCCAAAAACCTTGCCGGATGGCGTGGTAAGACTTTTCAGATTATAATCATCATCGTAATCCAGTGTGGTTTTAAATCCCTGAATATCGGTATAATACCTCAATACACCATATTTGTCGAAAGCCCATACTGTCTTATCCTCATCTGCAAGTTCATAACCAATGTAGTCATGGTCTGTCCCCTCATAAACCACTTCTTTTAAATCGTAAGCATATCCTTCCGGTGCATGATAGCTTCCGTCGCCATTTGGAGACAAATACAGGCAGCTTCCCGTCACCTCTTTTTAAAATGATATTTCCATCTTCTGTCTTACTCAGGCCCTGGTCATAGGCAAAAGACCATCCCCGTCCAAACAGGGAATTTTGGTCTGTCCCTTTAGAATTATAGGTGCGCAGAATCGAAAATTTTCCGTTTAACTCCGGCAGCACCGCATCCTCCTGCTCCATGAGGAAATTTCCTGTATTTAAGTTTACTGGCTCAAACCCAAATTCGCAGTGTAATCCCCGCCCCATCAAGGCCCCATCAATCTTCCGCTTGTCAGCGTCCGTCAGCGGTTCCGGAGAATATGGAACATTTGTTTTTGGATTGCGGATAAAGATGGTATTATTTTCAATGGCAAGTGCATCCTGAACATGATTGTCTTTCATGATATCAGTTAGTGGAACACCATAATACTTGGCGATTTTCGGAAAAGTATCATACTGTTTCACCTTATAAATCACAAAATTATCACTTTCTTTCTCTCCACTTGTCTTGTCATCTTTTGCTGCAGCCGCTTTAAACTTATACAGCTTGTCAAATTCCAGCCCGGTATATACCGCCCCCTGCCAGTTGGAATCTTTGCTCTTGTACTTAGTTGCATCCGGAAATGCCTTAAGATATTCTGTATTATCCGGGTACTTATAATCTCCCTGCGCTTCCGTTTTATGATGGTTCTTACCATCTTCATCTGGAGACAGATAATATTCTACTGTAGATTTGCTCTTTGAAATACCATCCGGAAAGACTGCATCAAACTGCAGTTTACCCGCCACACTTTTTTCTGTCATAGGACGAACCTGTATGGACAAATCTTCTATGGGCATATCCCGCAGATAGGGGTCCTCCGCCGGGGACCATTGGATTGTCAGCTTAGGTCCGTATACTGACAGCTTGTTGTTCAGGACCTCACACTGCATGGATGCATCCAATCCATTTGCTTCATCAATCGCTTTGAGTACCATTCCATTGTTAGGATAAGTCCCCTGTATCCAGTCATTTACCATGTCTTTGACATTGTAATCTATATATTCGTATGCATTAGCCTTTGCATTCTGCACATCAATAAAGGTATGATTTGCCGGCTGCTCCAACCATGTAGCATATTCACCCCAGGGGGAATCCACACGGTACAATCCGAATTGGGAAGAACCGCCGCTGTAATTTGTGAGCTGACTGACTGAAAATGTTGCATTATCAATCTTAGATTCCTTTGGAATTGTACTGAAATCACTATATACCTTTATATATGTACGGCAAATCATATGCAATTGTCCGTAATTCTCCAGGTTTCCAGATTTAATCCCATCGTCATATCCCACATAAGGATATCTGTTGTCACCAATCCATGTGTCCGGGGCTCCCTGCTCCACACCAATCATACTGAAAGAATCTCTCGTAACGGTCACCGTAGTAGGGTCAATACGAACCGGATACTGACGTTCTTCTTTATTCAGCCATTCCTGGTCAGGCACAACCGAAAGGTATGTTCTGCCCTCTTCCTTCTGGACCGATAAGTCAATCTTCATGGAAACTTCTCCCGCCGCATCTATCATAATCGGCGCTTCCAGAACATATACGGCATCCTCCACGGATTTTCCTTCCTCATAAAGATATACAATACCATCTTTTTTCTCTATATTTAAATCTTGATAAACAAGTTCATATTTAAACTCGGAAATATCTATTTTTTTATTTAATATAATATCTTCTTTGATGTTGTTATCAATAATTGTGTACTGTACATCAACCCCATCGCTCACCTGATTATATAAAACAGCATTATCTTTTATCACTGGTTTTGAATAATCACCGCTTGCAGGAATAATTTCCAGGCGTTTCCCCTCTTTTTCCAAAACCATTCCTGCCTGGTCCGTCACATTTTTAGGAAGTATCACCTGATAATCATTAGCCTTGTTAACCAAAACTTCCTCTGTTTCCTCTCCCTGTGATTCTACCAGGTCGTTCTCGACCTCTTTCAACTTTCCATTTTCGTCTTCATAAATCCCCATGTAGCCACCAAACTGGGTAATATAGGATTTATCATCACTTTCTGCCTTGTAGGTTTTGGAATTCTCAGTAAAATCCACCAGACGTCCTTCCGGTTCCTCAGGCAGAGGATAGTAATCTTCCGGCTCCTTTAACTCCTGATTCGTCCCCTCCTCTGTTGACTCCTGCACATTCTGTTCCTCCGCCGGAAGATTATCCTCCTTCAACGGAGTCGGAGTCTCTCCAGTTCCTCTTACATCTTCCTCATTAAGAACTTCATCTACTGATTCCACAGCTTCAGGATGTTCAAACTCCACTTGCCTGGGCGTATTCTCTGCCACATCTTGAGCATATACAAAGATAGGGCCAGTTCCCTGCCCGGCAATCACTGCTGCCATAAATAAACTAATGGCAGTTTTCATAATTCGTTTTCTTCTCTTCCTCATAAAATAAAGTTTCCTCTCCTAGCATCAAATTTTTGGAGCATCTACAGCATTCTGCACACTTCACAGATAATTATCGCAATCTGTCAATGCTGCAGAGATTTCATGTTTACTCTACATATAAGTAAACAATCGAGACTCAAAAAACTTATGCAAATCGAGGAAACTTTTATATTTTTTAATTACTTACAAATATTATTATAATCTAACCTATCAGTCCTTTACTTTGTAAGAACTCTCTCGCGACATCTTTCGGTGTGCGCTGTAATTCATCAACCTGATAATTAAGCTCTACCATAACATCATCGGTGAGATACTCGCCCAATTCTTCAATTAACGGCTCAATCTCGGGGTATCTCTCCAGTGTCTCCCCACGTATAATCGGTATAGCATAGTAAGGCGGGAAATACTTCTTGTCATCTTCCAGAACCTTCAGGGAAAACTTCTTGATAAGTCCGTCTGTCGCATACGCATCAATGATGTCAACCTCTCCATTTACCAGTGCAGTGTACCGGGGAGCCGCATCCAGAGTGACACCGCTGCCAAACCGGAATCCATAGGTTTCCTGAAGTCCTTTCAGACCGTCATCTCTGTTTGTAAATTCAAATGTCATACCTGTTTTCATCTTGTCCGCAACACTCCGCAGATCACTGATAGTTTCCAGGCCATACTTATCCGCTGTCTCCTGTGTGACCGCCATAACAAATGTGTTATTAAACTTCATCTGTTTGAGGACTTCAATATCAAACTTTTCTTTCAGCTCTTTTAACAGTATCGTATACCTCTTCCATATCGCTGATTGGCGGATGTGACAGCGTATCGCTGTAGGCCGTTCCGCTATATTCCACATACATATCAATGTCGCCAGTTTTGAGAGCCTCGAAGCAGATTTGTGTTCCGCCTAAGTCAAGCTGCCTGTTGACCTTGATGTCTGTATTTTCTTCAATGATATCAGCAAGCATATTTCCCACTATGCCCTGCTCTGTAAAATCCTTGCCGCCAATTGTAATGGTCCGGTCCCCGCCGGTGGCGTTATTCAATGAATTAAAAATAAGAGCAGCTGCTATAACTGCGGCTGTAACTCCCACAATCGCTTTCTGTGTATTCCTCTGTCTCTTTTTCTCATTTTAGCGCCCTTTTGCAGACTGACGGGGGTTACAAGTTTTTCGATTGCCCCAAACAAGAAATCCACAAACAGTGCTAACAGACAGGCAGGGATGGCACCCGCCATAATTTGCTCATTGTTTACTGAGCGGATTCCCGAAAATACCAGGAATCCCAGGCCGCCGGCTCCTATAAATGCAGCCATCGTCATGAGACCTACGGCTGTTACCGAAGCAACACGCACACCTGTCATAATAACGGGGAGCGCCAGAGGAATCTGCACCTTGGTCAGCACCTGGGGAGGTGTTAAGCCGATTCCCTTCGCCGCTTCAAGAGTCTCCGGATTTATATTTTCGACACCAGTGTAAGTATTCTTTATAATAGGGAGCAGGGAATACAACACAACCGCCGCTATTGCCGGCACAACGCCAATTCCCAAAAATGGAATCATAAAGCCGAGAAGAGCCATGCTTGGAACTGCCTGTATAATATTGGCAATTGCCAGTACCGGCTTGCTCGCTTTTTTGGCATAAGAAATTATAATTCCCAGCGGCACTCCAATCAAGATAGCCAGACCCACAGATAAAGCAGTCAGTCTGATATGCTCAATTAATAGTGTTAAAATCTGGGCATAATTTTCCTGCATATATACTATATATTTCATTTCTCACCCTCCTCACTGTCAATATACTGCTGGCTAAGGGTAGTCACCAGACTGCTCCGGGTAATCAAACCTATAAGACGCCCGTTTTTGTCGGTGACAGGAATTGTGGAATACTGCTCATCCGCGACAATCTTCAGTACATCCAGCATCGTCTGGTCCGGGGAAAGTGTAAAAACTCCGCTCTCCATAAAACTCTCAGCAGTTTGCGCCCGGTCCTCCACACCCCTCAGGGAGCTTGCATCAACAATTCCAAGAAACTTCTGATTTTCCGGGTCTACGATAAGCAGGCTGTCCACCTTATTCTGGCGCATTCTGTCAATACATTTTAAAATGGAAAGATTTTTAGGCGCCGTCACAGGTCTTTCAATCATAATGTCTGAAACTTTTATATATTCCGGGGAAGACCATATTCTGTTCTTTCCGACGAAGTTGGATACAAACTCGTTGAGCGGATTTTTCAGAATATTCTCTGGAGTATCATATTGCAGAATCTGCCCATCTTTCATAATACATATCTTATCTGCAATTTTTACTGCCTCATCCATATCATGAGTGACGAAGACAATGGTTTTCTTTAATTTAGCCTGAAGCTGCGTCAGCTCATCCTGCAAATCCGAGCGGGTTATGGGATCCAGCGCTGAAAATGGCTCATCCATAAGAATAACGTCCGGGTCGGTTGCAAACGCGCGGGCAACGCCGATGCGCTGCTGCTGTCCTCCGCTCAGCTCAATAGGGTAGCGGTCCAGAAATTCCTCGCAGTCAAGTCCAACCATTTCCATGAGCCGCTTTGTATTCTTTGCCAGCTCAATGGGCTTTACCTTCTGCAGTCTGGGGATTAATTCAATATTTTCTCTTACAGTCATGTGCGGAAATAAACCAGTCTGTTGAATAACATACCCGATATTTCTGCGCAGAGCAACCTCATCCATTTCCTGGATATCTTTTCCTTCTATCCGGATGGTTCCCCCTGTAGGCTTTACAAGACGGTTAATCATCTTGAGCAGTGTCGTCTTACCACATCCGCTTTCCCCGATAATTGCCACAAGACTTCCCTTATCGACTTTAAAACTGATATCAGAAAGCACTTGTCTGGTTTTATAACTCTTTGAAATGTTATCAAATTGAATCATACCTTCACCTCCTCAGTAAAGTAACAACTTATATTTTAAATCAAAGTTGTTACTTTGTCAAGTTTGCCGTTTTTTCTAAAAAATCCCCCAATTGTAATAGATAAAGACAAGACTATTCAAAATGGAGTTTTCCGCCAATTTGAACAGTCTTCTATCTCTTTTATTGTTACCCATATTATACTCTTAATTTTTGTCTGAAACAATCCTATTTACATCTTTAAAAACGGTTCGTTGCAGTTCACTCAGGTACTGTTTTATCAACAGCTTTGTATGTGAAAAGGAAGTCCTGCACCCGCTCAAAGGAGGTCTCATCACCTATGAAGTAAAGCAAGTCTTTCTCATTTAAAACCACATACGGGCCGGGTGAAATCATCAATGTCTCCTCCCTCTGAATTGCAATGACTGTCGCCGCTGTACTCTGCCAGAAATTCAAATCACTCAGAGTTTTTCCGATGCAGTCTTTTCCGGCAGGTACTTTCATCTCAAAAGGAGTAAATGGATGAATCTCCTGAAAGCGTTCTGATTTCTCAGCCAGAGAAACCACCTGTTCACTCAGGATATCCAATTGTTTCTTTTGCTCTGAAATTTGTTCCAGCAGTTCCTTTTTTAAATTACTGATGGTCTGCACATTATCAAATCTCTGTAGAAACTGGACTGCTTTTTCATAAGACAAAATGGTAACTCCGCTTCCCTTTGCTGTGGAGACAATCTCCAGGTCAGACAAAATACAGATTGCTCTCCGGGCTGTCTCAGCAGACACAGAATATTGGCTGGCGAATGGAAGACCGGGAATAAATCTTTTTGCCCACCACATACTTTTTTTCCACAATTTTAGCTGCAATATCGGCCGCAATCCTTTGATAAACGGGCAATACTACCTTTTTTGCTGCAGTGTCCTTTTTCATATTAGAATTTCCTCCTATGAAAAATATGAGTTTTTCATTATACAAAAAAGCTGAAATTCCGAATCCCCGGAATATCAGCTTTTATTAACTATTAATTAGTCCTAAACATATGGCATAATTGCAATATGACGTGCTCTCTTAATTGCTACTGTGAGAGCTCTCTGATGCTTCGCACAGTTTCCTGTGATTCTTCTCGGAAGAATTTTTCCTCTTTCAGAGATGTACTTCTTTAATTTTGCCACGTCTTTATAATCAATTTCGTTATTCTCTTTACCACAGAATACGCACACTTTTTTTCTTCTGCGTGCCGGGCCTCTTCTCTTAAAGCCGCCTTCTGGTCTGCCACCTTTTTCGTAAGCCATTTCTTCTACCTCCTATATTAGTATCATAGCAAGCTCCATAACAGTTTAGCCATACAGTTTGAGCCGGCTGAACTGTTACAAAGATTCCACAAATAGTGTTTTAGTTAAATGGCAACTCTTCATCAATTCCATCAGGGATGTTCATGAATCCGTCACCTGCATCAACACTCGGTGAAGGGCTTGGCGCTGTCTGCTGGAATGAACCTCTGTTTGCTTCGCTTTCGCCTCTGCTCTCAGCAAATTCCTGCTCCTCAACGACTACTTCCGTTGTGTATACTTTTGCGCCCTCTTTATTTGTATAACTGCCTGTCTGAATACGTCCTGAAACAGAAACCCGCATTCCCTGACGGAAATACTTCTCTGCAAATTCTGCTGAGCGGCCGAACACAACACACGGAATAAAATCCGCTGTAGGTTCATTGTCCCTCTTAAATCTGCGGTCAACGGCTACTGTATATCTTGCAACGGCAGTTGCACTGTCACCTTGTGAATATCTAACTTCCGGGTCTCTTGTGAGACGCCCTACTAAAACTACTTTATTCATATATACCTCTTTTTCTATGCTTCCTGTCTAACGCATAAATATCTGAGTACATTGTCCATGATGCGGATACGTTGTTCCACTTCTCCTGGGACATTGCTTTCAGATTCGAAGTGGATGAAGTAGTAATATCCTTCTTTCATCTTTCTGAAATTCGTAAGCAAATCTTCTCTTACCCCATTCATCGACATCTGTCACATTACCGCCGAAACGTGTGATTAAACCTTTCACCTTCTCGACAATTTCTGCTCTAGCGTCATCTTCGATTCTTGCACTGACAACAACAGCTAATTCATACTTGTTCATGTCTCTTGCACCTCCTTATGGTCTCTGGCCCCCGCCTTCATGCGGGAACAAGGAAAATTGAATATCCGAGGACATAAAAATCCTGCGGGTACGTCACGAATAATTATGATACCATAAGAAGCAGCTTGTATCAAGCCTTTTTTCGAATTTCTTTTGTATTTTTTTCCACCAGCTTGCGGGAACCATAATCTGATGCGCACATCCCATACATTTCAGCCTGAAATCCGCGCCTACTCTTAGTATTTCCCACTCCTGGCTGCCGCACGGATGAGGTTTCTTCATACGAATAATATCTCCATCATCAAATCTGTCTGCCATAAATTACCTCCTGATATATATTTACAGTTCAGCTATAATCTGAATATTCTGAAAACGGCTTGCAAAAGGGTCAGTCCCCTATGAGAACGCCCTGAACCAGGAACCGGTCTTCCTCTCTTACGTTTGTGCATGTGGACAGGCTCACTATCTTGGAGCGGACGTCTACTGCCGCGTCAGTCTGATAGTTGGAAGAAGCCTTGCACATTTTCAGATATTCTTCATACTCCTGCTCTGTGGCATAGGAAATATTGTAATTCTCAGCCCGGTCACCCACCACTCCAGCGGAAAATACCTGATATGTAAGTTTTTTTCCTTTCGGTGTGTATATATAAAAATAGGGGTGCTGCTTGTAGAATGATTCATCTGCGTATGCATTCAACTGGGAAAACATTTCGCCGCCCACTTTTAAGTTATGTCCATAAATAAAGGTGTTCCGGTCGACAAATTCGGGGTTATTGCGCATGTCCATAAATATTGCCCCTAATTTATTGTCATTTGCGGAAAATGTTTTTGTGAGATATTCTTCATTGTCCGCACTTTTTACGATTGGATAATTGATAACGGCAGGTTCATCAAACTTCAGCCATCCTACTGTATCAGGATTTTCTTTCATCAATGCATCAAAGTCTATCTGAAAGCCATCTTCCCCGTTGTCATCACTTTTAATTGCCAGCTCTTTTACTTTATTGTACTCTTTTCCGCCGGTATAATATGGAACCAGTATCATAATCAACTGATATACAGAAAAAACAAGCACACAAACCGCTGCAATCAGCACTACCGTGGATAAAATATCCCCAAGGGGGCCATTTTTCTTTTTATTCTTTTTCTTGCTCATTATATTCTCCACCCTTTCATCTTAAGTATTATAACATGAACCTTCTGAAAGTTCATTCTATAATTGTCCTATATTTCCCAGCATTCCTTCTACTTCATCCATCTGCCGCACGATGTCCAGCCTCCGTTCATCAAACAGCAGACCTTTATTATAGCGGTAGTACTGGTCACTTCCATTTTCTCTGATAAACCATGCACTGTAATAGTTTGCGTTCAGCTCGGTTATAAACGCCACCATTTCCTGGCTCTCCCCGAAAGCCTCCTCCATAAAGTCAAAGACATGCTGCAATGTCCGGGCAGTGTGTTCTATTCTTTCTTCCCGAAAATCGACTTCCTTTTCAAATAATACTTTCACCTCCGCAAAAGCGCCGTCCCTTATAAACAACTCGCCTTTTATGCCCATAGCAAACTTTTCAAGGCCTGCAATGACCTTTTTCAGAGTCTTTTCCGCATTTTTTGTGAGAAGCTCAGACTGTTTCTGCTCTTCTAAATCTTTTTCTGCCATATGCCAGATATCATCCACCATGAATATCTCCTGGTTTTCCCTGTAATAAATGAGATATTCGTAAAGCTTTGTCACGTAGGCATCCAGTTCATAACATTCTGCAAACAGCCCGCTCAGTTTTCCATTTAAAAGACTGACAATACTCAAATGCTCATCAAAGGAGGCCGCCTTTACTTTCTGCAATGTTATGGTCCCCCAGTGGCCCTGCAAAATATCATCCACACCGTAGTCCTTTTTATATTTATAGTAAAGCTCCAGATAGTTGGCAAAATCCTTGGCAATCAGGCGGTGCTGGATATACTGGTACACCACCTCGCGGTCTATATTTTTATGAAGGGCTTCATATGCCTGAATAAATTGGGATAAATCCTCCCAGCCTCTGGCTGTGGCAAAATATTTCCCATCCACGGTTGTCTCTATCCGGTAGAAATTTTCCTTTCTCAATTCCAGATAGGATATAACTGCCGGGTGGATTCCCTGCTTGTAGGCATATTCTTTCCACACATCAAAATTTTCTTCTATGTCAATCTTTTTCATCCTGTCCAGGGTGACAACGTCAAACTCCCGCACCGACTTGTTGTATTCAGGGGGATTTCCTGCCGCCACAATAATCCACCCCTCTGGAACCCGCTGATTTCCAAAGGTCTTCCCCTGCAAAAACTGCAGCATAGTCGGCGCCAGAGTTTCCGATACGCAGTTAATTTCGTCGATAAACAAAATTCCTTCTTTTATTTTCGTCTGCTCCATCTTTTCATATACAGAAGCAATAATTTCACTCATGGTATATTCTGTTACAGAAAAACTTTTCCCATCGTATACTTTTTCCTTAATAAACGGTAATCCTACCGCACTTTGTCTTGTGTGGTGGGTGATAGTGTACGCCACCAGGCCTATTCCGCACTCTTTTGCAACCTGCTCCATAATCTGTGTTTTTCCGATACCAGGAGGCCCCATAAGCAGAATCGGCCTCTGCCTGATAGCAGGTATTTTATATTCCCCAAATTCATCTCTGGTGAGATAAGCCTCAATGGAGTCCTTGATTTCCTGTTTTGCTCTCTTAATATCCATAGCCCTTTATCCTCCGATTACTCTCTGTTCCTCAATTCATCTTCATCCAGCAAAAGCTTTACCGCCCACGGAGGAACATTTACATCCTCATACTCATCTTCTATAAATACAAATGCAGTCTTATAGGACGGCATTTTCCGGGGATATATGCCCCGCCCGTCTGTAAAATATATCAGCCCTCTTAAGTTTTCAAACTCGCCACTGCCCAGCATTTCGTCCACATAGGCGAAAGCAGGCCGAAAGTCAGTCCCTCCCTGTCCATACAAGGTCAGATTTTCCATATATTCTTTCAATTCTTCTGCGCTGGTAATCCGCTTGTCAAAATGCACCTTTTCATCACACTGCAGAATATGAATATTCATTTTTTTGAAAAAACTTTCTGTCTCACTCAAAATAGAATAGGTTTCTTCCAGAAATATCTGCACCAATTCCTGGGAGCATGACATGGACGTGTCAATCACGACCACAAACTCTGAAATTTTTTTAACTTCCTTTGTCTCCTGCGGCTCAATCAGGGGCATATTCCCATAGAGCCTCAGTCCATAGCTGTAAAATGTATAATCAAAACTGTCGGGGTCAACCGCTATTTCTTCACAAAATACAGAAAACTTTCTCAAAAACTCCCTGTAATCATGCCTCTCTTTATTCTCCACTTTAATCTGTCCCAGCAAATCCCCGGAGTTTTCCGCCGCTTCCTTGGAGAAGGTGTCCAGCTCCGTCTCCATGCGCTCACTGATATGCTTCCACTTGTTCTCCAGATTTGGGTCAGGCTTTTGCCGGGGCTGTTGATTTTCCCAATATTTGTGGTCATCCACATAAAATTCTTTTTCCAGGCGCACCAAATCTTTTTTGGAAAGCTCCCATGACAAAAGTGCTGTATAAATACTCTCCGCATTCAAAACCTTATTCTGAAGCTCCAGTTTGCGGTAGGTCTCCCTTCTGAGCAGGCTTTTTGAAAAGCGCACGGACCGGTGATAATTTCCATCCGCCATATGTTCTGCCGCTATATCGCAGCTTAAATTCCAATACGTTCCATCCATCCCAGGTTTTATCATATGGCGGAAAATACAGTGAAACACCATGTGGAGATAACCCCGGTTTACCAAAATCCTATTTTGGCGGTACAATCCGCCTAAATGCTGGGGGTGAAAATAGATTGTATTTCCATCAGTCCCAAAAGGGTTAATGGAGACATCCATTTGATATACAAAGCTGCTCAGTGCCACATCCAGAAAACGCATTCCCAGATAAAGCTCATCCCTGGACGCACTTAATATCTGACTGCCCAGAGCTGTCAGACGGACAGCCAGATCATTTCCTTCCGGTATATTCTTTTCCTGCATATCTCTCCCCCTCTCACTTGTAGGCTTTAAATAAACCTTTTATAATTCAAATACTTTTCTTTTTCTGGAAAAACGCTCCTGTTTCTCATTCATCAAATAGCTTGAAATTTCTGCTTTTTGCTGGCCTGAGGCAAGCTCCAATGCATAATCTATCATTTCAACATTCCACAAGTCTCTTTCTGACAGCAGCTTTATCTGTTGAAACTTTTCTCGTCCAATAAGATACTTTAGTGCATCTTTGTATTTTGTTACAATCATTTCTTGATATAACCGCTCATATTTTTCCATCAATTCATAAGGGTATGCCAACCGGCCCAAGGCCATATCTGTCAGCACTTCCACCTTATCCCATACCACCGCGACAGAAAATAAGCTGTCATATTTCCGGTAGTCCATCTCATTGTTGTAAAAACATTGCCTGTAGTTGTTTCCCGAGCCATGATGCTGTGTATACAATAAACGGGCAGGTGTATTCTCCACCGCCTCCTCATAGTGCACCGGAAACACAAGATCAGCCCTCTCTCCATCCTCTTCATAGAAGAAAGTGACGTCTATCCTCTGCCACAGCTCCCCTAATATTTCTTTTACACAAGATTTATGTCCCGCTTTCATATTTACCCACAGAGAGGAGAGGGATATACATCCAGTAAATGCACCACTGCCAAGATGAATCAATGCGTCTGAAAACTCCAGCCGTTTCAGGTTTTTGCATCCATAAAAAATATAATTTCCAATTTCACACATTGTATCAGGGAAAATAATCTCTTCTACTTCCGGCCCCGCAAGCACATATATTTCATCTTCCCCCAGTATATGGCCCCCGGATTCATAAACCTCATATTCCGCATCCTCCTGGGATTTGTGGTCTGAAAATGTATATGGCGCAGCTTTTGTCACTGGAAGCCCGCAAATCCGGTCCGGCAAAATAACTTTTGAATCATTTCCAAAGCACCGGATAATCTCTATTTCATTGTCATTCACCCGATAATGTAATCTCATATATATCCGCCATTCTCTTATTTTACACTGGTCACCTATTTATTATAGAAGTACGGCCGTTATTTTTCAACAGCCAAAACCAGACCACATATGGGACTTGAATACTTCTTGCACAGATTCGAGGAATGGTGTAAGATGAAGTCACACAGATTTAGGAACGAGGGGGATTTATTTTTTATGGATGAAATTGCTATTCTGATTCCATGCTACAACGAAAGCCGGACGATTGTTAAGGTAGTAAATGACTGGAAACAGGCACTGCCCAATGCCGCAATTTATGTCTACGACAACAATTCATCAGACCAGACTGCAGCATTAGCCCGGGAGGCAGGTGCAATTGTCCGCCATGAATATCAACAGGGAAAAGGAAATGTAATCCGCCGGATGTTCAGGGAAATTGATGCAAAGTCTTACCTCATGGTCGATGGAGATGATACCTATCCTGCGGAATTTGGCAGGGAAATGATTAAAAGAGTTCTGGAACACCATGCTGACATGGTAGTCGGGGACAGACTTTCTTCCACATATTTTACAGAAAACAAGCGCCCTTTTCACAACTTTGGCAATTCCATGGTGCGCAAGTGTATTAATAAATTATTTAAAAATAATATTAAAGATATTATGACCGGATACCGGGCTTTCAGCTACAACTTTGTGAAAACCTTTCCCGTACTGTCCAAAGGTTTTGAGATTGAGACCGAGATGAGTATACATGCGGTAGATAAAAATATGCATGTGGAAAATGTGATTATTGAATACAGAGACAGGCCTGATGGAAGCGAATCCAAATTGAACACCTACCGGGATGGTCTGAAGGTCCTGAGAACCATTATGCGGCTTTACCGCAGCTATAAGCCACTGAGTTTCTTTTCCGCTTTTGCTGTTTTCCTTGCCATTATCAGCACTGTCTTTTTGATTCCTGTAATCACGACCTATGCACAAACCAGGACGGTTCCAAACTTTCCAACCCTGATTGTGTGCTGTTTTGTTTATCTGGCTGCCATAATTTCATTCTTTACCGGACTTATCCTATCCTCCATTGTCCACCAGGAGAAACAGAATTTTGAAATCCGGCTGATTGCATGCCAGCACCGCTATGAGCAAATCAAGAAGGACAAGAACCAGCATTTTACAGACGTGCAAAACTTAAAGTAGGTAAATCTTGACAAACTTTTAGGCTTTTGGTATAATTTAAAAGCTTTCTGAGTAAGGTATACAGTAACCTTTCTTAGATTCGGCGCAGTAGCCAAGTGGTAAGGCGTGGGTCTGCAACACCCTGATCACCGGTTCAAATCCGGTCTGTGCCTTTTTAAAAAGCCTTGAAAACTCAATGTTTTCAAGGCTTTTTTGTTGTACACCTATATTATTATGACTGACAACTGAATACTTCATATATCAGATTATATGTTTATCCAGCCAGTTCTTCACGTCTTCATACACTTCCATGCGGTTGTCTTCATTAAACAGTTCATGCCGTTTTCCCGGATATAGCTTGAGTTCTGCCGCATGGCCTGTCTCTTTTAACCTCATATATACTATCTCAGGACCTTTCCCATAATTACCTACCGGGTCTTCTGTGCCGGCAATCAGGCAGATTGGGAAGCCTCCTCTGGAACCTCCCCCGCCCACTTCTTGGAATTTACTTCTGTCAGCCCCCGGTACATATCCAGGTAGCCTCCTGCGGTGAACTCAAAACCACAATCAGAATCATTTTCATATTTGATACACTCTTCCTCGACAGTAGTAAGCCACGCAAATTTATTCACGGGATTCTGGATTCTCTTAAGATATCCATTGGAACCTAATTTATCTAAAAATTTCCCCCTTGATTTCTTTCCGCGGAATGCAATCTGCACAGATGCTGCCATTTTACCAAATGCCAATCCGCCGAAGGGCCCCATAGTGCTGGATAAAATACATCCATTCACTCTTTTCCATATCGGGTGATATAAGATCTTGACAAAAATGAACCCATACTATGCCCCAGCAAAAAAACAGGAAGATCCGGATACAATTCTTTCACTTCATCCATGAGACATTTCATATCCTTCAATATACAGTTCCATCCATCTTTGTCTGCAAAATGCCCTTTAACAACTGCACTCTTCCCGTGACCCGCATGGTCTTCCATACAGACCACATAGCCATGTTCTGCCATATAAGTTGCAAATGCATCATATCTTCCGCTGTGCTCTGCCATCCCATGGGCAATCTGAAGCACAGCCCGCTGCTGTTCTCCTGTCCACATACAAGAATAAATTTTTCCTTCTTTGCTGCTGGATAGACGAAACCATTCCTTTTTCTGTACCATCCGTTATCCTCCCTTTCCTCTGGTATACCACTGACCATAGTGAAATTATAACGTTAATACTTAGTAATGTCAATAAGGCTCAAGTGCTGCATTCACCTAAAAATAATCTCCCGGTTTGTAATGAGAACCAATATTTTTTCTGCATTTCTCAATGCACTCAAGATCACGGCGCCATGCATCTTCCCCACGCCTGTCCAATATTGCCTGATATAAATATTCATAATCCTCAATCAGAGCTTCCACCTGTCCAAGTCTTACAATGACACCCCCAATAGACTGGTAGACGGGTTTGAAGGTCCTGAATAACAGGGGCAGAATGATGTTTTTACCCGCAATAGAAATCACATGGAAAAATTGGAATATCAGTTCTGCAGCATCAAAATCGGAGGGACCGCTTTTGAGCCGGCTGATAATTTCAGAAAGCTTTTCCAGATCGCCCTCCTGTGCATTCTGTACAGCAAGCTCTATAGCATATGGCTCAATACTGGTTCTGAACTGCAAGATAGGTTCCAGATACTCAGGTGTAAATCTCCAGCTATTATACTCCATAATGGCCGTCAGAACATCAACATTCCCATTTGCAATATAATCATTGACAAAAACTCCTTTTCTAGGCGCAATGCGCAAAAACCCTATTGAAGCAAGCTTGTTAAGCCCCCCATTAATAACAGCCCTGCTTACTTTCATCTTTTCACTCAATTCTCGCTCCGTAGGAAGTTTTTCTCCGATTTTAAGCTCTCCCGATAAAATCATGCGTTCAATCTCTTTTATAAAAAGCTCCGTCAGGGACGGAGTTACAATTTCTTTGAATTCCATAGAATAAAACTCCTTTCACATTCACTGATTATACCACAGGCCATATTGAGGTTCAATACATGCCCTCACCGGTAAACAAGCCGTAACATTTACAACTGACGAAAACCCTGATAAGATATGATGTATAAATTAAAATCTTTTCAGAAAGGAGCAGCGCTTATGAACATAAAACCTTATGTCCGGAAAGCTCATTATTATGAAACTGACCAAATGGCAATTATCCACCACGCCAACTACATTCACTGGATGGAGGAGGCAAGGGTGGACTTCATGGACCAGATGGGATTTGGCTATGACCGCGCAGTAAGCACCGGGATTGATTTTGCACTTCTTGATATTTCCTGCGAATACAAATCTATGGTTAGATTCGGGGAAACGGTAAATATTCAGGTATCTATATCTGCCCTGTCTGCCGCCAAAATGACTGTGCAATATGAAATTACCGATGCAGCCACCGGTAAATTGAGAACTTTGGGCGAAAGCAGCCACTGCTATTTTGACTCCAACAAAAAGCGCCCGGTCTCTTTGAAAAAAGTGCTGCCCGAATTATATGATTTATTTACCAGGCTCTATGAGTCCACTAAGGATTCATCCGCTGAGAAGTAAATGCAAAAATGCTTCCCTGTACACAATCACGTTGTACAGGGAAGCATTTCTATAAACCTGCTTATGAAGTTCTCTTCTTACGGGCCATAACAATGCTCTGAATAACCAGAAACAGACAAAGCATCGCTGCAATGGTAATTCCTGTCCACCACGCCTGGTCAAGTCCGGCTGATGATACAATGTTTTGTATGGTGCTGAGTGAGAGCACCCCTAAGAGGGTTCCTATGATATTTCCCACACCTCCTGTCAGCAGGGTTCCTCCTATGATAGAAGATGCAATTGCATTCATTTCCATTCCGCTTGCGTGAGATGCGGCACCAGAACCTACATGGAGGAAATATACATATCCACCGATACCTGCCAGTATTCCGCAGAACAGGTGGGCTAAAAATCTTGTTCTCTTTACATTGATACCAAGCATCAATGCACTTTGTCTATTTCCGCCGACTGCGAAAAATCCCCGCCCAAGTCTGGTCCACCTCAATACACAAAACAGTAAAACTACAATCAACAGTGCGACAATCACACCGATTTCAACGTAAGCATCCACATATTTTCCTATTTTGTTTATAGAACCCATGCCCGGCACTATCACTCTTGTCTCTTTCAGTGCCACAAACCCTTTGTTTTCCACATTAAATGGATTGGTATGTACAATGGTTGTCATACCGCGTGCAAAAAACATTCCCGCCAGTGAGACAATAAAGGGCTGAATCTCCAGATATGCAACCATAAGTCCCTGCACCAGGCCGAATCCCAGACCGATTGCCAGCGCTATCAAGATAGATATAAACACACTGCCATTATGATAATCCAGATACACTGCACAGCACATGCTGACCAGGGCTGCCACGCCGCCCACAGAAATATCAATGCTTCCTGTTATCATAACAATGCTCAGCCCACATGATGTAATAATCAGAGCCGCATTTGCATTTAAAATATTAAAAAATGTCTGAGGCTTTAAAAAACCGCCGCCCTGAATTATGATAGCCCCCGCGTACATAAGAAAGAACACAACGATTGTGATAATCAGGAGCAGATTTGTATCAGAAATTGATTTTTTACCCGGTTGATTCTTTGCTGATGATATTTTTTTAGATATTGTCATACTAAGCCGCCTCCTTTGCACGGAATTTTAGCTTTTTACCAAAGGAGGAAAGCTTCTCCCTGACAATCGGTGCGCTGAGCACAACCAGAGCAATAACAACAATTGCCTTATAGGCTGAGAGTGCATCTGACCTCACATTAAATTTATAAAGTGTGGTTGTCAAAAGCTGGATGACATAAGCGCCGGTAATGGAAGCCGCCATATTGAACTTTCCGCCGCTTAAGGAATTTCCTCCCAGCGCAACCGCAAGGATAGAATCCATTTCGATATCCTTGGCAATGACCGAATAGTTAATGGAGGAAATACGGCTTACTTTAATCAATGCGGCAACTGCAACACACAGTCCCAGAATTACAAAAGTCAGGAACTTTATAAATGCCGGATTCAGGCCATTGAGTCTGGAAGAGCTTTCATTGATACCAACTGCCTGTGTATACAGCCCAAGGTTTGTAAATTTCAGTACAAGTGCCGCCACAATCATGCATGCCACCGCAATAAAGAACGGTGTGGGAACTGGAAGCCCCGGAATAAACCCTCCAAAATAAGCAAAAGCCGGGTCACTGACAATTGGAAGTTCATTATTATTAATCCATGCGGCGATAGAGCGCCCTGCCGTAAATAAAATCAATGTGGCCACCATTGGCTGGATTTTAAAGCCCGCAACCAACACACCATTGAATGCACCAAAGAGCATTGCCACCACGCAGCTGACCAAAAATGCCACAATAATCGGCGCCTGCAGCTCATCCGGTCTTGAATTGGTCCCGCAGAGCACCCGCAGCAATACGGACCCGGAAATGGCAATGGCAGCGCCCACACTGATATCCTGCCCTCCTGTAGCGGCAGTGACCAGGGTCATTCCTATCGCAAGAATTGCCAATTCTGAACCATAATCCAGAACAGTTACCAGATAACCTGACAGAACAGGCTGCCCCGCACTGTTGACATCCATTGTAATCTTATAGAAAGACGGGTCAACAATCAGATTAAATACCGCCAGCAGCAAAAGTGCTGCTATAGGAATAAATATCTGTCTCCCTGTTAGCTTAGCCAAAATATGATATATACTGAATTTCTTTGTGTCATTCTTCTGCATTATTCTCTGTCACCCCCGGCAATTGTATCCATAATCTTACTCTGTGACAATTCGTCGCTGGAAAGCTCGCCTACCATTTTTCGGTCTCTCATAACAACCAGCCTTGAACAGGTTCTGAGCATCTCGTCTGTCTCAGAGGAAATGAATGTTACACTCATACCTTCTGAGGCAAGCTTTAACACCAGTTTCTGTATTTCAATCTTCGTGCCAATGTCAATACCCCGTGTCGGCTCATCCAGTATCAGATATTCCGGATGTGTCAAAAGCCAGCGGGCAAGGATTACTTTTTGCTGGTTTCCCCCTGAAAGAGATTTGACAGGTGTATCTGCTGAGGCCGTCTTAATCTCCAGAAGTTTAATATACTCATCCGCGAACTTGCTGGCCTGTGCCCTTGAAAATGGTTTGAAGAACCCTTTCAGCACCTGCGCCGCAATTATAATATTTTCACGCACAGATAGGTCCCCTATGATGCCGTCCCTCTTGCGGTCCTCCGGAAGATATGCGATGCCATTTTTCATTGCATCTATCGGCTTTGTTATTTTAATCACTTTTCCGCTCTTCTTTACCGTTCCCCCTGTGACTCTGTCCGCACCAAAAATTGCACGCACACATTCACTTCTTCCTGAGCCCAGAAGCCCGGTAAATCCATTTACCTCACCTTTTCTTATGTAGAAATCAAAAGGTTTGATTCCTGCATTACTCTGAAGTCCTTCGGCCTCAAATACAGGAGGTATGGAATCATCCTGTTTATATACCTGATTCTCATCCCTGATTTCCGCCGCATCATCCAGTTCCTTTCCCAACATCTTTGCTACAAGCTGCACCCGCGGAAGGTCTTTGATTGTATATTCACCCACCAGCTTCCCGTCGCGCAGAACGGTAATCTTATCGCACACCTCATACACCTGGTCAAGAAAATGTGTGACAAACACAATTCCAACTCCTCTGGCCTTGAGGTCACGCATTAATCCGAACAATTTCTCTACCTCCTGCTCATCCAGGGAGGAGGTGGGTTCATCCAAAATCAGCACCTTGCAGTCCATATCCACAGCGCGGGCAATGGCAACCATCTGCTGAATAGCGATGGAACAGCCTGAGAGTTGCTGGGCCGCCTTAGCTGGTATATCAAGTGACTGTAATATCTTCTCTGCGTCCTCATTTATTTTCTTCCAGCTCTGGCCCATACCCTTTCCCCGCCCGATATACATATTCTCAGCGACGGAAAGATTGGGACAAAGTGTAATCTCCTGATACACTGTACTTATTCCAAGATTTTGTGCGTCCTGCGGCGAACGTATTACCGCCGCTTTTTCCATTCCTCTGAGGAAAATTTGGCCTTCATCCTTTTCATAAACCCCGGTTAATACTTTAATTAAAGTGGATTTTCCCGCACCATTCTCGCCCATCAGAGCGTGAATTTCACCCTGGCACAGTGTGAAGTCCACCGCCTGTAACGCACGCACTCCGGGAAAGCTTTTATGTATATTTCTCATTTCCAATACAGAATTTTCTTTCACCCGTGTATTCACCTCTTAATCTATTTTTTAGAGCAAAGAGCCTGGCAAGCCAGACTCTTTCTCATATACGCTGCACCGCACTCCTCAACGCCTTTAAATCCAGGCTTATGTAACTTTTAAATACCGTACTTGTTTACATCATCCTCTGTGATTGTAGCCGCATCAAATCCTTTTTCATCCATAACAATTGTCTTCTCAGAAATTGTTTCACCATTTTCAATTTTCTTGATTGTTTCATCAATGTAGGATGCCTGGAAAGGATTGCACTGTCCGTCATAGTTCCAGTTCTTGTTCAGAAGTTCTTCTAATGCCCATTTGTTGCAGTCAAATCCCATAACAATTACGTCCTTGCCTACGCCGTGAGAAATATTTGCTTTATCAAGAGCCGCCACAGCACCTTTTGCCATGTCATCATTTTCCGCATAAATTACGTTAAAAGATTCACCGGAATCAATAACTGACTGAACAATCTGCTGGGCCTTCTCAGCATTCCACTCTGCTGTCTGCTCTGTAATAATCTTCCACCCGTCAGCTTTTGCCGTATCTGTCAGGGCACCTGAACGGCCTTTCTGTGCCGCAGAGCCAAGCACACCCTGAATGTGGATGATGTTGTACTCATCGAGTCCCTGATCCTTTAACCAGCTCACTGCTGTCTCGCCCTCTTTTTCCATATCAGAAACTATAGAAGCTTCATAAAGGCTGTCATCTGCGTCAATTGTGCGGTCAAATAAGATAACTCTGGTACCTGCATCCTGAGCATCCTTCAGTACAGAATCCCAGCCTGCTGTATCTGCCGCGGAGAGGAGCAGATAATCAACACCATCCTGGATGAACTTCTGCGCCGCTGTAATTTGCTCATCATTTTTAAGACTATATGCAAAAGAAGCTTCATATCCATTTTCCTCTGTAAACATTGCTTTCATATCTTTATCGTTGGCGGTGCGGTACCCAGATTCATTGGGGTCATTATTGATGATACCTACTTTAATCAGACCGCCATCTCCAGAATCTGGGGTTTCCCCGCTGTCCGCTGCCTTTTTTGAGCCGCCGCATCCGACAAGACTTACCACCATCATAGCTGCCAATAAAAATGAAATCATTTTTTTCTTCATAAAACTTTTCCCTCCTGATTTTCCTAAATCATGTTACACTGCTGTTTTTTAACGCTATATTAGAGGCCTCACATCTCTGTAACACCACCTTATCATTTCAGTCTTTTACTGTAAATCCATTAAACCCTTTAAATCAGCGGTTTATAGGTTATTTACAATACAACTTTAACATGATAAAATCACTTTTAAGTACAATTTTATATTTTGGTATACTATTCTTTGATATTGGGAAGAAAATTTTAAGATTTGAAGGTTTTTATCCGCATTAGACAGGCATTCTGAACCCCCTTTTGTTTGTGCAATTTTTTAGAAACCAATAATAATGTTCAAATTCCTTTGTTGTTTTTCGTTTTTCTCTCATCAATGTTCAAACTATTTACACAGCAGTTAAAACTATTTCTAACTTTTTCGGAGGTATTATGGCGATAAAATATAAATGGCTCACCAGACGTTTAAAAGAGTTGATTATACGGAATATAGAAAAGGGGATTCAGAAACTTCCGTCAGAGCAGGAACTCTGCCAGATGTATAAAGTCAGCCGTCAGACCGTCAGACTGTCCCTGTCTCTGCTTGAAGAGGAAGGATTGATTGAGAAAAAACGGGGAAGTGGTTCCTATATCACTGGATTGTCCGGTGATTCCGCAAGAAATGTCATAGGGATTCTCATTTCCGATGATTCAGATTACATTTATCCCGGCATTTTAAATGATATCCACACTACACTTTCACAGAGTGGATTCTCCAGTAAAGTATTCGTAACCAACAACCGCACCTGTACCGAGCGGGAAATTCTGCTTGAGCTTTTAGAGCATCCTCTCCACGGAATTATCGTGGAGGGCTGTAAAAGTGCCCTTCCAAACCCAAATCTTGACCTATACCGCAAATTGATAAAAAGCGGCTGTATCGTTTTATTTCTGCACAATTATTATCCTGCACTGGATAACTGCCTGTATATAAAAGATGATAACATTGCCGGAAGTGCCCTGCTTGTGGAGCATCTGGTGAAACAGGGGCACACAGCCATAGGCGGAATATTTAAAACCGATGATTTGCAGGGATTAGAGAGATTCCAGGGATTCATGGACTCTATGCGGGATTCTCATTTGCCAGTTCCCGATGAGCAAATCTTCTGGTTTCATTCCCGCGATTTGGACGGTCTGCAAAAGTTTCATGACACGGAATTCTTGAAAAAAATTGTGCAGGAATCTTTAGACTCCTGCACCGCTATGGTCTGCTATAACGATATGATTGCATACCACCTTATTAAAATAATCCAGCACACCCGCCATGCTGCGTCTGCTGATATGGCAATTGCCGCCTTTGACAACACATACCTGAGCAGCTCCGGCGCACTCACAATCAGCACTCTTTCCCATAAACCACATGAGATGGGTACGAAAGCTGCCCGGATGATGCTGGACAAATTAAAAGGACTTTCTGTCACACCCCAGGAGATTCCATGGAGATTTGTGCAAAAAGAGAGTACAGCAGAGTCAATCCGAAAGCCTTAATCTTTCTTGCCGTTCCTGTATTCTCTTGGACTGCACCCCTGTGTCTTCTTAAACACGAAACTAAAATAGTGTGAGTCCTTGTAACCCACTTCCAGGGCAATCTTACTGGATGATTTGTCTGTGCCCCTGAGCAGTTTTCGGGCTTTTTCCATTCGTTTTTCCGTGACATACTCGGTAAAAGTTTTCTGCATATTCTGGCTGAAAATAGAGCTTAAATAGTTTGCACTTACATTTACCTCACATGCCACACTACCTAACGTTAAGGACTCCTGGGCATAATTTTCGTGGATGTACTCAAGAACTCTTCTCAACGTCTTGCCGCTCTGATAGCTGCTTTCCTCGTCCCGGATGCAGATTGCCGCCTGAAGTGTATCCACAAAATAATCAAAGACCTCCTCAGATTCCATATAAATATCCTGCACATAATTTTTCATCTTGCTGAAATACTCTTCCTTTGTGGCTCCAAGAGATTCAATGTACGAAATTGCTGTGAATCGAATATTGAGGACTACATAATCACGAAACATTCTGGATTCCAGCGCTTCCCGTATACCCAGCAGATAGGACTCCACAAAATCGTGAATCTCACTACTGCCGCCTCTCGCAAGAAAATCCCGGATAATGTCAGGTGCTATTTTAGAATACTCTACATTGTCTATATTTTTGTCTTCCCGGCTTATCTGATAATTTGCCAGTGAAGACTCTGTGAGGATATGGAGGGATGGCATAATAAACCGGTAAGAAAAATAATGGTTGGCGCTCTGATAACACACAGGCAGCATACTGAGCCGCTCCACCGGATTTCCCGCTGCCACATACCAGTCAAGCTGGTCTGACTCCGGCATGCACACCCGTTTCACATGCTCCAGCGCTTTCTCCGTAAACTCCTCCATCTGCGCCTGCTCCGATTTAATCAGAACACCATAGCAGTTCACATTCCACCGGAAAAGAATATACTGGGGGTGGCGCAGAAAATAGTGCAGCACCTCCTCCTGTTTTCTTATAAACTGCTCCATCCGGCTGTCAGATAATGTTCCCCCTTTTTCCTGCAAATCAAGGAACAACAGGTTATAGCAGGAGGCAGAAAGCTCAATGGACTGCCTTGCGGCCTCATCGTAAATCTCTTTAACTGAAAAGTCTCCTTCCAGCACCTTTTCAAAAAAGCGCCTGAGAGAAAACTGCTCATATTCATGCATTTCATTTTGGAGGCGCACCTGGTAATCGTCCTGCTCCATATCCTGCTCAATTTTATCTTTTAATTCCAGCAGCACTTTTCTTAAATTTGTTCTGGTTATGGGCTTTAACAGATACTGGTCCACCCCAGCCGAAATTGCCTCTCTCGCATACTCAAAGTCGTCATATCCGCTGATAATGATAATCTTCATCCTGGGAAATTCCACACTCACTATCTTACTGAGTGACAGTCCATCCATGAAAGGCATTTTTATATCTGTAATCAATACATCCGGCCTGGTTTTCCGAATCAGAGGGAGCGCCATCTCCCCGTCCGCAGCTTCCCCCACAAACCGATAGCCATATTGCTCCCAGGGCATCTTGTCCCGCAGCCCTTCCCGGATTACTGTCTCATCTTCCACCAAAAATACTTTTAACATCCTTGTTCCCCGTCCTTCATTAATAGGCTCTGTCATCAATGACATTGCCCACATTCTGCTTTGTAAATACTTTCTCCGGAACATAATAAGTCTTATTGACAGGTTCCTTGTTTTCCATTGCCTGAATTACTTTTTGTATATATTCACCCTGTTTTGGGTTACATTCAATATCCACATTGATAAGCCCTGACTCTACCTTTTGCAGGGCAGATTTCACAGCATCAAATGAGATAATGATAATCTCCCCCTCCGTACCGGAAGTTTTTCCAGCCTCCTGAATCGCCTCCAACGCCCCAAAAGTCATATCATCATTCTGAGATACCACCACATCAATGTGGTCATACTTCTGCAGCATTTTCTTCATTTCTTCTTTTCCCTTTGCCGTGGTAAAGTTCGCATCCACCTGCTCCAATATGTTCCAGTTGTCATGATTGGCTGCCACACTGTCAAAGCCCTCTGTCCTTCCAATTACAGAGGTGGAGCCTTCTGTCCCCTGCAGAACAACGACATTGATTTCCTCACCGTCACGGCTCTTTTCTTCCAGCTCCCTGTGCAAGCCACTGCCCTGCTTTCCTGCCCTCCTCCGCAAAGTCAGAGCCTACCCAGGCCGTGTACAGGGAATCATCTTTTACATTTACCTTTCTGTCCATAAGAATAACAGGGATTCCGGCATCTTTCGCCTCCTGCAGCACAGTATCCCACCCGTCCTCTGTGATGGGCGAAAAAACAATATAATCTACCTGCTGGGAAATAAAACTCCGAAGAGCTTTGATTTGATTTTCCTGCTTCTGCCGTGCGTTATCAAAAATGAGGAAATATCCGTTTTCTTTGGTAAATACCTCCTGTATGGATGCAGAATTTGCCGTTCTCCACACAGATTCACTTCCAATTTGTGATACGCCTACCACAATCAGATTCTTGTCCTTTGGTGTAAGCGAATCCTTGGCCTCCTCCACCTTAAACTGCTTTCCGCAGCCTGCCAACAATATCACCACAAACGCCGCAGAAAGAATCCCCCGGATGCTGCTCTTCATTCTCTGCTTCATCTACCCTCTCACCTCTTCATCTGGCTTCTGTTTTACTTCTATCGCCGGAATGGTAATTTCTACTGCCGTTCCTTGGCCCTTTTCCGAATCAATCGTCATGCCATATTCCGCGCCAAAATACATATGGATGCGCTCATTTACATTGGCAAGGCCAAAGCCCTCCTCCGTTTCCTGGCAGGAGCGCTCTATCTCCTGTCTCAGCTTTTCCAATTCTTCCGCGTTCATCCCCACTCCGTCATCTCTCACCGTAAGATGGATTACATTTTCCCTCTTTTCCCCATAAATATAGATATTGCCCTTTGACCGCTTACACTTTATGCCATGATATAGAGCATTTTCAACCAGGGGCTGCAAGGTCAGTTTCAATATCTGATAGTCATACAGGGCAGGATCAATCTGAATGTCATATTCCATAATATCATGATAACGCATTCCCTGAATTTCCAGGTAACTTCGGATATGCTGTTCCTCCTGCCTGATAGAGATAAATTGCTTTCCTTTGCTGAGCACCAGGCGGAAAAAATCAGACAGCACAACCACCATATCCACCGCCTGTTCTGTCTCGTTCCCTTCAATCAGCCAGACAATGGTATCAAGGGTGTTATATAAAAAATGAGGATTTATCTGCTCCTGCAAAAGACGAAGGTCCGCCTTCCGCATTTTCTGCTCATCCTCCTTGATTTTACCCACAAGGGTCTGTATATTTCCCGCCATATTATTGAACCCGTTGGCCAGCACCTCAATCTCATCACGGGAGTTGACATCGGCCCTCACCTCGAAATCGCCCTCCGCTATCTTTCCCGTTGCATTATAGAGTTCCCGTATGGGCCGCAAAATTCCGGAGACAAGCAGGACCGTTAACGCCGATACCGCCGCCACCAGCACCGCAATCAATATGCCGCATATGACAATAAATTGCTTTACCTGCTGATTCAGGTTACTCGTAACCTCTTCCATACTCCTTGTCTGATAATAAATATAGTACTGTATATCATCCTGAATCAATTCTGTAAGCATATAAATATTGTTGTCCAGCTCTTCAATATTCTTGTCGTACTGCTCCCGTCCGCCACGCTCTGCATAATATCATCCACCCGCTTTTCCAGCGTGCCGATGTTTCTCAGAAGACTTTCCAGCCACAGCTTGCTTTCCGCCTCCGTGGTAATATTTTTTAACTTTGTAAATGCAGTTTGAAGCTCGTCGATTAAGTCATAAGGATTTTTCAAGGTCCCGTCTTCGGAGATATTCTCAAAGGTCACATATCCAACCACGAGCTTGTACAAGCTCTCATCCATCTCCTCCTTAAAATTCAGATTGTAGTTATTCGCAACTGTAAGGTTATTTACAATATCATCATAAGTGCGGCTGTAATTCAACATGGACATCAGAAGATACAGCGCCACAATTAAAAACGGAATAGCCGCCATCGTCGAAAGCATCAGTATTTTGTTTTTGATAGAAAACTGTATGTTACTGCCCGCATGTCTATTCTTTGAAAAATTATTTTTTTCCATTATTTTCTTATCCCTTATCATAGTCTTAGCCAGACGTCCATAACCCGGCACTTCCCCTAAAATTGTAACATATCCCCTCACCGCTGCACGAACAGCTCCCACATTAAGGAATCAGTAACATTTTAACAAAGATTATAATTGCATGAAAGGCGCTGACCTTAAAACGGATCAACGCCTGTCCTTATTATATTTTTAACTGATAAAATTTATTTCTCTGCACCTGAAATCCCTTACTTTCTGTAGGCAACAGAATTCCACAGCATTTCATTTTTCAACTGACGTATGCTGGTGTCCTTGTCAATATAAACTGCCTCGATTCCCATAGCTGCCGCCCAGTCTCCCATCTGCTCCGCAGTCAAATCGTAGGAAAATGCCGTGTGGTGAGCGCCGCCCGCCAGAATCCACGCCTCAGCGCCAGTGTACAGATTTGGCTCCGGTGTCCAGAATGCTGTGGCAACTGGGAGCTTTGGCATAGGTTTCTCCACCTTTTTACAATTAACATCATTGATAATCAGACGGAAACGCTCTCCCAAATCTATCAGGGATGTGGCAATAGCCGGACCCTTTTTGGCAGTAAATACAAGACGCGCCGGGTCCTCCCTGTCGCCCATGGACAATGGCTGTTCTTTTATACTGATTGGTCCTTCCGCAATGGAAGGGCACACCTCCAGCATGTGAGCCTGCAGGATTCCTTCTTTTCCGGGTACCAGGTTATAAGTGTAATCTTCCATGAAAGAAGTTCCCTTTGCCCCTTTCATACCCTGGGTCATCAGCTTCATCACCCGCACCATAGCGGCGGTCTTCCAGTCGCCTTCTGCGCCAAACCCATAGCCTTTTTCCATGAGCCGCTGGATTGCCAGCCCCGGAAGCTGCTTCAACCCTCCCAAATCACCAAAATGAGTGACAATCGCCTGGTAATTCTTCTCCTTTAAGAAACGCTCAAACCCAATCTCAATGCCTGCCTGGATTGCCACATGCCCGCGAAATTCTTTCTCATCTCTTCCTTCCAGCAGAATATCATACTTGCTGTAGTACTCCTCCACCAGAGTGTCAATATCTGCCTGGGATACGGAGTTGACAGAATCCACAATTTCATTGACCGGGTACGCATCCACCTCCCAGCCAAATTTAATCTGCGCCTCAACCTTGTCCCCCTCTGTCACAGCAACATTTCTCATGTTATCTGCAATCCGCATGACCCGGATATGGCTGCTCTCAATGACACCCACCGCAGTGCGCATCCAGCTTCCAATCTTGTTCTGGACATTTTCAGCTCCCCAGAATCCCACAACTACCTTTCGCTCCATGTCCAACCTGCTGAAAATATGTCCATATTCCCGGTCTCCGTGTGCAGACTGGTTCTCATTCATAAAGTCCATGTCAATGGTGTCATATGGAATTTCCTGATTAAACTGGGTGTGCAGATGAAGCAATGGTTTTCTGTATTCCTGCAATCCAAGTATCCAGGACTTGGCTGGGGAAAATGTATGCATCCAGGTGATAACCCCTGCACAATTTTCATCCATGTTGGCCTCATTGAGTGTCCTGCGAATCAATTCATTGGTAATCAATGTGGGTTTCCAAACCACCTCATATGGAAGATTTCCGGCGGCATTGAATGCATCCACAATCTTTCTGGAATGCTCCGCTACATGTGACAGGCACTCATCTCCGTATAAATCCTGGGAGCCGGTGCAAAACCAAAACTGGTATGTTTTTTGCTGCATAATTAATCCCTCCTGTGTTCTATCAAGACTGGACACACTTCCAGTTCTTTTTAATTTAGGAAAAGTATATCTCAAATCAGCGGATTTAGAAAGAAAACTCTTATCCTGTTATGGACATTTATTATCTTAAATGGTAAAGTAAAGAAAAAGCAGTGAGAGGAGGGGATATCATGCTTGCCCACTTTGAGAAGCGCACCTATAAAGGCGAAGAACGTGTTTGGACCGGGAGGTATCGAAACCTCCAGAATCTCCCACACTGGCATCTGGAATGTGAATTAATCTATGTGGAGAAAGGGCAGGTTATTGTCTCCAACAACCATGAAAACTATATTCTGCATCAGGGGGAAGCTATCTTTCTCAATAGCGGCGATATCCACTACATCAAAAGCGAGGAGGACAGCATCGCCGCCATCTTCATGTTTGACCCTTCTGTCATCCGCAGATTGCTCAGCAAATATCAGCTTAGCTGCGCAAAATTAAAAAACACCGGTCCGATTCCTGAATATTATCAGCTTATTCACACTGAGCTGACCCAGCGAAAGCCGTTTTTTGACGTCCAGCTCTGCAACTATACCGCAGACTTAATAATACAGATTTTCCGAGGGGAAGAACTCATTCCCCGGAGTGAATCCAAAGAACACTCTACCATAGCCAATTATAAAACCCTTCTGGAAGAAATAGAAGAAAAATACAGCTACATCACATTTTCGGATGCAGCTGCATTTATGGGGCTCTCCGAGCCTTATTTCTCAAGATTTTTCCGCAAAATATCCGGCATGACTTTTTCCCAATATCTCAACACAGTCAAGTTAGAACACGCAATCGAACTCTTAAAAGAAAACAAATCAAACCTGACCATCACAGAAATTGCATCACACTGCGGGTTTGACACCATCCGCCACTTTAACCGCATATTTAAAGAGATTACCGGCATGACACCGAGGCAGATGCCCCAGGATTATATACTGGATATCCAGCCCATCCTCACCATTCAGGATGCATTCAATCCCACCCTGCAAAGTTCGGAACTGCTGTGATAAACACAGGATTTTATACTCAACTTCAATATGCACACAAATGTAAGGTATCTCCTATAACTATAAACTGTTCTTTATTCATTAACGTCCAGTCCTTCCCTTCAAAATACAGTTTATATACCTCTTCTGATTTCTCAGTCATTTGTATGTCATATCCATCCAGGCATTTTATCGCTAATGGAGCTGCCCAGTCATTTGTCATAATTCTTTCATTTACCGCGCCATATCCTGCTAATACACCAGTTGCCCATCCATTTACATTGTCATCCCAATATAATGCCAATTTTGTAACTTTTACACCATGTTCTCGCTCATATTCCCTAAGAAAATTGCCAATGTACTGTGCTTCATAACGGTCAACTGCATTTGACTGATAATGAGATGTGGAAACCCTTGCTATCCCCCAGTATTGAACCGCAAAGATACAGAGTACAAACATTGGCAAAAAAAAGCTGTTTTTGGGAGTCACATCCATATACACAAGTCCCAGCAACATTATAGGTATAATACTACCTAAAATATATACCGTTCTTGGTACTACATTAATCTGGTTAATTTTTGTCATCATCAAAGGTGCATATATTCCAAGAAACATAATTACAAGCCAGTAGAGGCTGTTTAATAGCATTTTCCACTTCTTTTTTTGAAAGATATGGAAGCCAAAGTACCCTCCTAGTATAACAATGGATATTACATAAACATAATAGGGCATAAAATTTGCAGTAGTTTTTAATAACACTCTAATCCCCTCTGTTGACTTTATAAAAGAAGCAGCAAAATTTATATTACTTCCCGAAAATCTCGAAGAATTACCAATATGTACTTCCCACATATTAACAAGAGATGGTATAAGGTAAGCACTCCCTATGATAAAATTTTTTTGAATAAAGTTCTTAACAGTATCAAACATGTTGGGCAGACATAGCACACAAACAAGTAAAAAAACTGCAAAGTTTCCTTGATGCCCATTTATCCCGAGTATTGCAAATACGATTCCCAAAACATAGAATTTGAAGTTTTTTTGCTCTATAAATTTTATGATATATTTTGCTCCTAGCACATTGAGAAATACTCCCAGGCACATAATTCCTGTGTATTCGGCAAAAATAAAATATTCTAGTAAGAAAACATTAGATATAAGCATAAAGGAGATTAAAATTAACCATCCTTTTTTTATATAATTTTTCTCCAACACTATTTTATTTTTCAAAAGATTATAGACAACATATGAGGACAAAGAAATAGAAATTATTGCAATAATCCAGGATAAAAACTGCTCATAAATAACATTAATATGAAAGAATCCGCAAAAGAGAGAGAGTAGAGACATAAGCCAGCGCCCACTGGCAAAATATATCAAAGCGGTACTTTTCCATCCAGTTGCCTCTGTAAAATAGGTATCTGGTGCATAATGTCTTATCACAAAGCTCCCATAAAATAAAAGATTTAAAAACAGGAAGATAAAAAAAACTCCATATTGCTTTAGCAATAAGCCTATTTTTTCTTTCAGTATCAATTTATTCATAATAAAAAATCCCCGTTTCTCTATGAGCATATATGTAAATTTCTTCCGTGTGCTTCATCTTTTGAAGGCCCAGAATTTACTGAAAATATAATTTAATATCAAGATAATAAATTGATTCAACAATTTTACTATCTTGTCATCAAATAGGAAAACCTGAACTCCTAAATACATTAGTGCAATCTCAATTACCAGAGACAAAATCCTGCCTGCCGTAAAACTCCCCAGCTCTTTACACATATGGGCCACATTGCTATATGGAGATTTAAAAACAAAAATTTTATTTGCAATATATGCGAACAGTACTGCCAGAATCCAACTGATAATATTTGCACCCTGATAATGTAAGTGGAAGATTTCTGTCATTATGTAATAAGAGCCAAGGGATACAACTGTCGTACATCCGCCAATTATAATGTAACGGATAATTTCTTCATATTTTTTTAATAGCGTTATCATTTTTATGTTTTTCTCAGTCTATGTTAAATTTTATCTGATAGCTCAATTTTAGAATTGAATGTTGTTATGCCGGAAATTTTCGATATAATAAACCGCGGCCTATGTTTGATTTCTTCATACATTTTTGCCAGATAATATCCTATTAGTCCCAGACTAATCATAATTATGCTTCCAATAAATAAGATAAGCAAAATAACCGTAGTAAATCCTTCCACGGCGGTACCGCTGAGATATTTCACAATTGTCTGAATTCCCAATATAATACCTATAAAAAGAACAATTATACCGCTAAATGTTACAAACTGCAAAGGAACAGTTGTGAATAATACAATATTTGTAAAAGCATATTTAACCAGAGACATCTTGGACCACTTGGATTTTCCTTCTTCTCTTTCCTGCACTTCAAATTCCACTGAAGTACTTCGGTATCCTACCCAAGAAGATAATGCCCTGAAAAATGTATTTCTTTCTGGCATCCTTAACAGTGTATCCATCACCTTTTTGTCCATCATCTTAAAATCTGATGAATTTTTCATATCGGTGCCGGTTGCTTTAGACATAATACGGTTAAAAATTCTGGCACTACCCTTATACAACAGCCCCTCTTTTCCTCGGTCAGCTTTCACACCTTCTATAATCTCATACCCCTGTTTCCATAAATTATACATAGATACTAAGGTTTCTGGAGGGTGTTGAAGATCACAATCCATTACCGCTGCAACATCGCCCGAAGCCAGAGAAAGGCCTGCAAAGATTGCTGCCTCTTTTCCAAAGTTCCTAGAAAGATGAACTCCTAATGTTCCCGGATATGTCTCGCTTGTATCTTGAATAGCGTTCCATGTATCGTCTTTTGAACCATCGTCGACAAAAATAATTTCATATTCAATTTTCTCTCGCCCCATCAGTTCTGCAAGTCTTGCCCTTGCTTTATATATCATTTTGCCCTCATTATATGCCGGCAAAACAATAGACAACTTTCCCTCCAACATATGTTCCCCCATACTATCACTTATGCTTCTTAAATATACGTAGATATAAGACTATTGCCCCCCAGTCTTCAATCATGAGACTAGGTAATTGTCAAGAAATTTCCATTTACTGCGAAAGAAGATATTCTCTTGTTAAACGTACCTCGTCTTTCGCTTTGACATATAAAAGCAGACAACAATCCTACTATGTCACGTATAGTGCTCACTATTTTCAATGATAAAAACAAGTATTTTTTTAATACGTATTTAAGTCATATAGCAATCCTTATGTTATCATAACTCTGTTCGAATTACAAATATATAATAACCGAAAAATATTGACAACAATGCGGCCTCTTTCTGATAAATACCAATCTATATATCACATCTTATCAGCGATTGAAACAGTTACAAACAGTATAGTTTGACAAAGTCAATTGTACAAAACTGTACAATTTCTATAAAAGTAAAAAATGCTCTAAATGCTGAAAACATCAGCATTTAGAGCATTTACCCAAAGGCACAGACCGGATTTGAACCGGTGATCAGGGTGTTGCAGACCCACGCCTTACCACTTGGCTACTGCGCCATATTATGATGACTCCTACGGGAATCGAACCCGTGTTACCGCCGTGAAAGGGCGATGTCTTAACCGCTTGACCAAGGAGCCATATATACATTTTACTATGGCCTCCGCTTTCGCAGTGACCGTTTTACATAATACCATATCAAACTACAAAATGCAACCCCTTTTTATGATTTTAGGTTACGACTCAGCCGCGTTCGCGGTAAGAAAGACTGCGCAGCAGTCAGTCGGCCTATATGGCTGAATAGGAACAGATTTGAAGGGCTTAATCCTCCTGGAGGTGGTATGCCACAATCAAATCTACCATTCTGTCATAACTCTGCACTCCATCTGACTGTCCATTTACTTTGAGGTAGGTGTCATTCACTTTATTGGCCACTTCTGCGACCGTTCCGTTATATCGCGCCCAAAATCTGCTGTTTTCCTTTAAATCAGCTTCCACACTTCCATCCAGCTCTGCGCGCACTTCTTCCCAGGCGTCTGCATCCATCAGGCGCAGTGCATTTGTACTATATACCCATCCCATCAGATAACCGCTGTACTGAAAGTCTGTTTCCGGTGCATCCTTGCACGCCAGAAATGCGATAAAATTTGCCTCCTCTTCCTGCATAAATCCTCGCAGGTGAGATAATTCATGGCAGGCTGTAAATGGAATATTATATGCTGCCATATGCCCATTGTAATTTGCTTCTATAGTAAAGGGCGAATATATACCGCTCAGCCCCTGATAAGACAAAATCTGAGACACCAGCAATGCTTTGGGCTGTGGGTAGTAACCTGACAGGGAGGGATATTTCTCTCCTAGTTTTCTCATGACCTCCGCCGCTTTCTTATCTTCTCCATTTTCCAGCACCATCTCACCCGCTGCATTCCGATTCACAAGGCCAGCCCTTGCATTTAACTCCCCCGTCAGCCAGATACAGGTCTGTTTTAAATCTTCCACCGAATATGCGGCCGTCTGAATCTTGGCTTCCTCTGAAAATGGAGTCCTCCGGTAGTTAATTCCACAATTCAAGACATATAAGAGCACCAGAACCGATGCACCAAGAAAAAATCCGGATGCCCACTGCAAAATAACCGGACCGCCCTGTCTTTGCCGCGCCGCCTGGATAACTGCATGAATAAAAGAGCCCACCGTCAAAACGGTCAGCCCGTACAATCCCAGCTTCTGATAAAGAGAAGGGAAATATTCCTGCCGCCCTTCCTATCACCTGAACCATGACAGGATAAATGTGTGTGGAATACCATTCTGCCATTCCCGGCAGCTCCCCGGACATCACTGTGAGAACTGCCCCCGCCAGGAGCAGAGCACAGCCTGACAACAATCGTTTTTCCGTAATTCCCGTACCTTTACGCTTTTTTCTTCTCATTTTTACACGGTCCTATGTATTTCAAAACTGTCACTCAATAATCATGGCTAAATGATACTGTATCTATGCCCAAAAAGCAAGTAACTGGGGAATGTTTCCTGTTCCTTTTATTTCCATAATCCGCGCTTTTAATGTTCCTCAGAACAGCCAGAACTATACTCCGGTCTATTTTTACTATTTGAAAGATTTTAGTGTGACTTAAACTCAAATTATGATAGACAATTAATGGGAAACATTGTAATATAAAAGGGCATAAGTTATTACGGACACCTACAGAAGGAGACTTAAACATGATACCAAAGAAAAAGCATAAAGACACCTTGAAAACAACAAAAATAACACCAATCAAACGAGAAATTCAAAGAATTATCATCAGTTTGCTGGCTGCAGCATTAGTGCTGGCGGGGGGAATTTCCTGTTACCTGAATTACATTTCCACTGCTAATGCCCTGAAAGGAAATATGCCGATTACAGCATCAGAGGCTGCTAAAGAGGTGAAGGCCCGGCTGGATTCCTCCATGAACACTGTGGAGATGCTTGGTACAATCCCCCAGTTATCATCAGACACTCTCTCCTCCGTCCAGAAACAGGCCTTACTGGACAGATATAAGGACAATTACAATTGGGACACCGTATTTATTACAGACAGAAACGGTGCTAATAGTACAAGTAACCTGGAAGTTTCTGAAGGGAAATATCTTGAAACTGCATTATCAGGCACCACAGCTATAAGTGACCCCGTTTACAATAAAACAGAAGGAAAATTAACTATTGTCATCGCTGCTCCCCTCTGGAAAGACGGAAAGCAGAATACGCAGATTGTAGGAACTGTAGGTGTTTCTATCGATGCCATGTTCCTTACAAATATTGTATCTGATATTAAGGTAAGTAAAAACGGAGGGGCTTATATCATAGACAGCAATGGCAGGACCATTGCACATGAAAACTTTGACCTGGTTATAAATGAAGAAAATGATATTGAAGCTGTCAAAGAGGACCCTTCTTTGAAACAGATTGCCGCTCTGGAGAAAAAAATGACCCAGGGACAATCTGGATTCGGAAAATATACATATAACGGCAAATCCAAGTACCTTGCTTATGCGCCTGTGAGATTGAACGGATGGAGCCTGGCAATCACTACACCGACTTCTGATTATATGGACAGTACTGTAAAAGGTCTTATTATTATTGCCGTGTCTTCCGTGATTATTTTAATTCTTGGCGCCTATATGGCAAGAAGGATTGGTACACACATTGGAGGAGCCGTCGGCGCCTGTACAGATCGTCTAAAACTTTTGGCTACAGGAGATTTGACTACCGAAGTTCCTGAAATCAAGTCCAAAAATGAAACCTTGATTCTGGCACAGTCAACCTCTGACATAGTTCATTCTCAGCGGACTATTATCGGCGATGTAAGTTATCTTCTCTCAGAAATGGCAGAGGGCAATTTTAACATCCATTCCAGAATCAGCGAGGAAACATACGCGGGCGAATATCATGAACTACTGGTATCAATACGGAAATTACGTCAGACACTTTCCGGGACAATTCAAGCCATCAAAGAAGCTGCTGCACAGGTAGAAGCTGGATCCAACCAGCTTGCCTCAGGAGCCCAGGAGCTTGCACAGGGAGCGACTGAGCAGGCTACAGCGGTAGAAGAATTACTTTCCACTGCAACAACTGTGACAAGACAAGTAGAAGATACAAAGGATTTCACAGATGCAGCTCATGGCAAGGCAAAAATGGTGGAAACAGAAGCAATAGTGAGCCAGGACAAGATGGGCGAGCTGACCGAAGCAATGAGACGGATAGAACATACTTCCAACGAAATTAAAAATATTATCGGCGGAATAGAGGATATTGCTGCTCAGACTAATCTTTTATCTCTAAATGCTTCCATTGAAGCTGCAAGGGCCGGTGCCGCCGGAAAAGGATTTGCTGTCGTGGCAGATCAGATTGGAAAACTGGCTGAACAGAGCGCAGAGTCCGCAGTGAATACAAGAAACTTAATCAAGACTTCTATTTCTGAAGTATCCGCCGGAAGCAGAATTACAGACGAAACTGCCGAGGCACTAAAACGGGTGATTGACGGTCTGGAGCAAATTGTAGCGTCAGTAGCAGAAGTCCACAATGCCTCAGATAAACAGACCCTGGCTGTAGAACAGATTGAACAGGGCGTTTCACAAATTTCAACTGTTGTACAGAGCAACTCCGCTGCCGCTGAAGAAAGCTCTGCAACCAGTGAGGAACTATCCGCACAGGCACAGTCTCTGAACAACTTAGTATCTCAATTCAAACTGAGAGAAGATTAAAATTTAAGTAACTTAAAAAGTTGACTGAATGTAATAAAATTATGCAGAAAAAAGAGACTTGCTCCAAAGCTGATGAATGCAGCCAGGAGCAGGTCTCCTTTACTTTTCTGTTTGATATCTCTCCCCTGATAAAAAATTACATCACTGCTTGTAGCAGGTAAGCATGCCATAATACTTGGCTACCGTTGACTTATCCTGCACATACTGCCCAACATCTTCCGGGCCATAGCGCAGCAAATAATAATCCATATCACCAAATACAAAAGACTGCTCTAACCTTAAATTAGAATTTTTGACCATTGTATTTAATTTTGCTATGTTATCAGCAGTCATTCCTTTTAAAGCCTTGTCACGGGCTGTCTCTACGCTCTCCTTCTCAGGGGTCTGATGATTCTCCAAAGACATATTTGTCTTATTATTAGAGTCCGCTTTCTTACTGTTTGTTCCACACCCGCATACCAATAAAACCACCATAACGGTAAGTAAATATTTTTGAATCATACAATTATCCCCCTTTCATTCTTTCATTATATCCCATTCAGTACTTTTATTAACACATACTTGCCCAATCATGAAGTACGTTTTGTATACTGATACACAAAAAAGCCTGTAAGTATATATTACTTACAGGCTTTTTTCAAACTCCCCGAGTTGGGTTTGAACCAACGACCCTTCGGTTAACAGCCGAATGCTCTACCGCTGAGCTATCGAGGAATATACATCCCGACACGTCTGTGTCAGGCTTTAGTGGAGAATACGAGAGTCGAACTCGTGACCTCCTGCTTGCAAGGCAGGCGCTCTCCCAACTGAGCTAATCCCCCATGAAATCTGATTACTTCCGATAACTTCTATACGATATCATACTTCAAAAAAAGTGTCAACACTTTTTTTATTTTTTCAAAAGAAGTTCAAAGGGGGACTGTCCCCTTTGAACTCCATTTTCAGAATATTCTCAAATTTGTCTATAAATTACTCTCCCCAATATTCCAGAGCAATTTTCTGACCCTGGTCTATCTTCGCCCACTGCTCTTCCTCTGTCAGCTCATTGCCGCCGTCGCAGGAAGCAAAACCGCACTGGTGAGAAAGAAACAGACGTTTTTTGTCAATGATTTTAGATGCCTCATCGAGTAGTTTGACAGCCCTCGCCTCGTCATCCAGCGTATTGGTTTTGCTGGAAAGTAAACCGAGCACGACTTCCGTCTCAGGTCTGTCCCTGAATGCTTCAAGTGCATCGATGGAGCCTGCTCTGTCATCATCCCATTCAAGGAAAAACCGATCATATTTGAGCAGCTTTAAGAATAACTCAGATATCTTAATATAGGAACCCCCGCCCATGTTTCTGGAGTCATAATTTCCACGGCAGTTATGTGTCCACATTTTCAGCCCAAGGCTGTGCCCGAAATCAATAATAGTGTTGTTAATCTCAATAAATTCCAGAGCCGATGCTTTTGCTCTTTCCTGGTCAATGGCCTCGCCTGTAAACGGAGAGTTCGGGTTATCATCCGCAAACATTTCCCAAAGACAGTCGTCAAGCTGCAAAATTTTTCCGCCACTGGCAGCATATTCTTCTATAAATTCTTTATATGCCTGAATGAGCCCTTCCTTCAATTCTTCTGTTGTCGCATAAACTGAACTTTCCTGCCCAATATTATCTGACCATGAAAGTTCCCCAAAAATGTGGGATGGTGATGGAATGCAAAATTTGGTTTCTGTTTCTCCAGCGATGGACTTTAATCTCTTGAAAATGGTAATAAAATGATGATTCTTTCCGCTCAGCTTTCCAGTAATGCGGATACCAACATCTTTTCTTGTCTCGTATTTCTGATTTTCATCTTTATCGCGGAAAAAGTAACCATGCTCTGAAATGTAGCGTTCAGCTCCTTCAAGTCCCCAGACAAAATCCAGGTGCCACAGTGAACGGGAATACTCTCCGTCTGTGATAATCTCAATTCCATGCTGAATCTGTTTATCGATTACATTTTTTGTGGCTTCAATTTCGCACTCCTCATACCCCTTTAAATCATTATAAAAAGGATATTTAATCTTGTCATTTCCCTCAATCTGTCTTTTAAATGTCAACAGCTCTGCGGGGCGCAGTAAGCTGCCTATTGTCTGAAATCTTTTACTCATCGATATGTCCTCCTGTTATTTATCTGATGAACATATCCTAACACAAAAAATTGCATATAACCTAACTCCTATTATCTATGGCCTGTTATATCTTTTAACTATACCTCTTCTCCCAGCGATACCCCGTACTCACTTAAAACCTGCTCCAGCTCTTCAAGGTACATGGATGCCTGCCTTGTCAGTTGTATGGATTTATGTGAAATCCACCCAATTTCCATAAAATCATCTACCATCAGCGGTATGGCAATGATATTGTCACCATTTAAGTCGGCACTCACGATTCCGCTGGAAATGGTATATCCATTTAAACCAATCATCAGGTTAAAAATGGTTGCCCTGTCGCTGACATGAATGCTCTTTTTATTAATCGCTGTGCTGAGTATCTCCTCCGAGAAATAAAAGGAATTGTATTCCCCCTGCTCAAATGACAGGCATGGATAATCCTCCAAATCCTCCAGTGTGACAGATTCTTTTGATGAAAGCGGATTTGACGCGCTCACAAAAACATGAGGTGTGGCAGTAAACAGCGGGTGAAATACCAGTTCCTTTTCTCTCAGCAATTTTTCAAGCACTTTTCTGTTAAATGAATTCATATACAAGATACCCAGCTCACTACGCAGGTTTTTCACATCCTCAATGATTTCATATGTGCGTGTTTCACGCAGGGTAAATTCATATTCCTCCGTGCCGCATTTTTTTACCATATTTACAAATGCATTTACGGCAAAGGCATAATGCTGGGTCGAAATAGAGCACAGCCGGCGTGACGGCTTTTTATTCAGATAACGCTGCTCTAAAAGGCTTGCCTGTTCTGTCACCTGGCGGGCATAGCCTAAAAATTCAACACCGTCCGTTGTCAGCGTAATGCCTTTTGGAGTTCTGAAAAAAAGCTCCACACCTATTTCTGTCTCCAAATCCTTTATGGCATTCGACAGACTTGGCTGAGTGATAAAGAGATTTTCTGCAGCCTTATTGATTGAACCACAATTTACAATTTCGATAAAATATTTTAGCTGTTGTAACGTCATAATCCTTTCACCTCTGAATGTACACTTATTGAACTACTAATGTTCAATAAGGTACAGATTTTCCACATTATGGACAAACTATACTTCCTTATATATTGACAATATTGGGTTTCTACATTAATATTAAATGTACAAATATGATGCATTTATGACTCTGCATGAAGGGAGAACCCTATGGCACGGAAACTGAAAAATAAGTCAACTGTTGGGCCCGAACCAGGAATGAAAATCAGTGTGGGTATTCAGCCAAAGAGCAGCACCAATACAACCGAAGATGTTCTCTCTCTTAGTTCTGTAGTGGAGGAAATTCCGGATGACAAGCATTTACTTATACAAATGCCCATGCATCAGGGATACCACTATTTTTTGCCGGCAGACCAGGAGATTTCACTATACTTTTTTTCCAAATCACTGATGTATCGCCTGCCCGTGAAGTTCGTGGAAACTATAACTCAAAAAAACTTATTATTTGCCAAAGTGGTGCGCACAGGTGAGATAGCTTCTTTTCAGCGCCGGGACTGTTACCGCCTTCCCTGTTTCTTCCCTGTTACAGTTGAGTATCCGCAGGCCACAGGAGATAAGAATACATCTGACCCTCAGCTTATAGAAGCAAAGTCCATAGACTTCAGTGACAGCGGCATGCTTTTTGCCATCGATGAAAATTTAGAAAAAGGTGAGAATATCACCCTCACCTTCTACATAGGCCGCACTGAAACTATCGGGGCCACTGTAATCCGCACTACAAAGACCACAGAAGAACCAAATTACAAGTTTAAAACTGCAGTTAAGTTCTCATGGAGTGAGGACGATTTATCACAAAAACAAAGATTTTATAAATACATTGTGGAAAAACAAATGGAAGAAAGACGAAGGGAGACACAGGGTTAATACCCGGTCTCCTTTTTTAGTCAGCAATGGGATATCGCTAGATAACCTCCAAAAGAACATCCACAACCCCGCCGCAAACCATACCTTCCTCTTCCGCATCTGCCCCTGTCATATCTACACGGCACATTCTCGGCTCCTGCTCTTTATTTCTAAGCATCAGAAGAGCTCTTGCAGAACATCAGACTCCATACAGCCGCCGCCAATTGTACCGATTGTTTTTCCATCGGGCATAACTAACATCTTAGCTCCCACACCCTGAGGCGCAGAGCCCTGGCGGGTCACAATCGTAATAAGCACCTTTTTCTCCGGACAGGCCTGTTCATCCAAAATCCCTCTCATCAATTCCTTGGAATAGCCGTGAGTTCTCTTCTTTTTATTCTTTACTTCAATAATCTCAGCCATAATGGCAACTGCTATCTCGGCGGGTGTTTCTGAACCGATATTGAGTCCTATCGGAGAATATATCCCATCCAGCACATCTTGATCAGTCCCTCTCTCCAACAGTGCTTCTTTTACGGTCCTGACACGCAGCCTGCTCCCAATCATCCCAATATAAGCATGTTTCTTTTTCGCAATCTTTTCCAGACAGACCTGATCATAGCGGTGCCCTCTTGTAACAATCACAAAAAATGTGTCCTGATTTCCGGGAACCTTGTCCAATCCCTCCTCAAAAGGCTCACAGATAACATGAGTAGCTCCTGCCTTTCTGGCATTATTGGCAAACTGAGGACGGTCCTCCAAGACGGTCACCTCACACCCCATCATAACTCCAATCTGAATCACAGGTATAGCTACATGCCCTCCTCCGCAGATTACAAGATGTGCCTCATGGCCCAGGTTATCACAAAAAAGCTTTGTACCTCCGATTTCCACAAGATTTGACTTAAACTCCTGTTTCAGTTCCTCCCTATGACATGAAAAAAAGCCATCTTCTTTACTTTCCCAAACTAACTGGCCATCTGAAACCAGCGCTTTCTCACCAAAAAAATCTCCCTCCAGGGCTGTCAGCACCATGTTAGAAGAATCTGGATTACAGTTTTCAATATTTTTATATAATTCCAGCATATTATGTTCCTCTCCCTGATTCTATTTTTTCTTTTGAACTAAAACTTCAGTAACTTTTGAAGTAAAATATTTTTATCATACAAAAATGTTAATATCTTACTGCTATCTATCATCTCAAAACATATTTTCCCAAAAGCCGTAGAATATAATACCGTAATTACAAGAAAACCAAGCCACACAAAAAGCAGCGCTCCGACAATTCCTGCAAGACCGCCCGCAAAACGATTTAAAAATCCGATTCCCGGAAGATCTCCAAGGATATCAACCGCCACCATCAGCGCATTTATAATAATAATTACCAATAAAAATGTTACCAGAAACGAAATAAGTTTTATAACCATCCGAGAAATATAAGCGGCTACATATTCCGTAAAGCTGGAAACTCCCAATTCCTCATAGATTGCCGGATTATTATTTTCCAATACTATATTTTTCAGAAAGGCCGGAAGTGCTGAATCTTCTATCTGCTTTATCTGGACATCTTTCGGTATCATTCCTAATATTTTCAGAATGTCCTTTTCTGTAATCCCCAGTTTCTCCCATTCCCGGCTGCCGCCCATCAATTGTTCTGCACTTAACCCCTCAAGAGGTGTGCCGCTCAAATCTATTCCCGCAAACTGCTCCGCAGAAATTTCCGGCATAAACATTTCAATGCACTTTTGCTCTATCAATTCATCAAGAGGTGTATATTTCGTTAAGGCATTGGCCACATAGGGATTCAAAATGAGCATAAGGATAATAGCCAGTGCTGCTGAAAGAAGAGAAAGTGCTATTTTAAAAAATCCTCTCACATACCCCGCTATAATCCCTATTAAAAAAATCACACCTACAACGATTAATAACCAGTTATTCATATTTTCTCCTACTTCGCTAAACAAACCACTCTCAATTCATTTGCGTTTATCACCAGGTACCTGTTCAGCCCCCTCGAAGGGATAACTTCCAATGCATCCGTCTTCAAATCTCCTGCAAACCGCTGAATGCCGTTCTTCGTAAGAATACAGCATCTGGAGCCGTCAAACATGATAATTTCATCGCCGACCATCTTTATATTACTGTATTCCCCGGTGAAAGCCCTGTCCATAACCTGTTTGCCCGATTTATCATACAATCTGGCCTCATAACCTGATTTATCTTTGTTCAAAAGTATGAAACCAATGTATTCATCGGTGTGAAATACACTCTTGATTTCCTGGTTGATTTTCACCTCTTTTTTCTTCTCAGGGATGTCTTTCCCCTTGTATATAATAAAAGAGCTGTCGCTAACCGCCACTGAAGTATTATCATCCATAAAGTATACCTCAGGAATGATTGTGCCATCATATTCTTCCGTGTTTACTTCATTATCTGACTTTTTCTTTCCAACTTCGCCGAAATTATAATAAACCACTTTTGATTTGACCTTATCTCCCTTCATAGAAAGGTAAGAAACAGCCAATGTGGTTCCATCCCGGGACATGTCCAAAGCAAGAGGATATCCCATGGTATTCACTGTCACCTGGTGTTCTACCAAGATATTTCCTGCCGCATCATAAGAAACAATCATGGGAGAACTTTCATTCTTTAATATCGCACTGACAATTCCCTGATTGGAAACGGATACCTTTTCAATTGGAAGACCAACTTCTATCTCGCCCTTAAGTCCCTCTTCATTAAAAACGAGAATAGAGTTCCCACCGCGGTCAGCTACAGCAAACACTTCTGTATTCACATCTATGATTGGATTCTTCATCTGGCATGACTGAATCCACTGCTCTTTATTCTTCCTGTTTAAAAATACAACCCCATCTCTGCTGTAACGGACAATACCTTTCGCAAACTGGGCATATTTATTGTTATCCTCGGTCTCATTGGTATAAACTGAAACTTTATTCACACTGGTATAAGAATGATTCTTAACCAGCAGGAAAGCCCCCCCCGCTATCATAACTGCAAGCACCGCGATAATTGTGCGTCTCTTGAACTTGCCAATCTTACTGCTCTTTACTGCCAACTTCAATTTTTCTAAATCCACTGGTTCTGCAATCTTCAAATATGGATTTTTCTTTTGCGCCATTTTGAACCCCTTACCTTTTGTCTTATCAGAAGATTATATCCTCATACATGAGGGTATTATAACACATCTTATTGAACATTAGTAGTTCAATCAGTATATCTTCTTGACATTAACAGCAGATTTTATGGCAGAATTAATTTCTGGCCCACATAAATCAGATTTCCGTCTGTCAGACCATTCATCTTGCATATTGCATCCACATGACTTATATCTCCATAGGTTTTCTGGCTGATAATTGCAAGTGTATCTCCCTGCTCTACAATATAAACGCCATCACTTCCATTTGCCCCGGCGCTGGCTGAATCCACATCTTCATTCTTCGCATCCGCATCTGCGCCATTATCAGAAGCTTGTCCATCACTCTCAGGCTTACTCTCCTGCGTGTCATTTGGGGTTTCCTGTCCCACAGCTTCATCGGTGACAGCAGTCACATTTCCATTTGTCTCCCTCGCCTCCACAGACTTCGTATCTGAAGTCGAAGAATTTGAAAGACTGTTCAGCGCACTCTGCACCGATTTCATTTTATCAAAATTATTTAATGTTGTAACCCCCATAATAATGACAACCAATACCAGACACGCACTCACCGCATACATCATGCGATTGGTTCTCTTCTGGTGCAGTTGCTCCTCTCTGGTTCTAACAAGACTACGAAAATCCTTTGCAGCTCTATCCTCAACAGTTTCCGAGGGACACACCCCATTCTTCTTTCTGGTCGAAATCATATAGTTCTGCATGCACGGGTTCTTCTCATAATATGTATAGTGCCCGCCAATTTCCATCAGGTCATTTAATTTTAGTGCATAATACACCTCGTCCTTCTCCACAGGGTCCTTCATGATGAAAATCGAATTTTTCTTGGAGAAGGATTTCTTATGCAGTTTCACAGTATTGTGCTCCGGCTCCAGAGGGACCCCGGAATGGGCAACAAACCAGCCAAGCATTTCTCCATCCTCAAAATACTGTTTGCACTCCTCATAGCCCTTTTTCCACGCATCATCGTCAATTACGTAATCCTTGCCCGCCATTTTCAGATCATGCATCTGAATGGCCCCATATATGTAAACATACTCTTCATCATTCGTTTTCTGGATGTCCCCAATAAGAAACGCACCTATTGGTCCTTCGCCTGCTTTTTCGCACAACTGGGCGAAAAATGTGTCAACATAGTCTTCCACATAAATCTTTGGGCTGTCACTGACATTCCCAATTTGACGTACATTTTTAGGTATCTGTCTTTCCATTACACTCACCTCTGAATAAAATTTTTCTAAAGCATATCACACTGAAAAGGCTGAATTTAGCAATTGGTGTCAGGCGCGTTCGACAAAAGGAGCCTCAAAGGGGTCTGACCCCTTTGCACTCCATTGTCAGAATATTCTCAATTTTCCTTTGTGACAGCCCTGTCTGCTTCTTACAGGCCTCAAGAAATTTTTTCTTTATACTCCCCACTGTGAGCAGTGTCTCAATCTTTTCTATATGATTATCAGACAAATATTGCCCTGCTAATATTCTAACCCGTTCATAATTGTGAATACGTTCATCTTCAACGGTGTCAAGGAAAGATTTTTGCTCAAACAGGCGGTGAAAATCCCAGAATTCATCCATATTCTGAAAACGCATTCTTAACATGTTAAAAGAGCTTTCTCCTATTAACTCCAGCCCTCCTTTCCTGTAATCCCTTGCACTGCTGAATGTATAATCAAAGGGCTCTTTAACTATATAGACCTTCACCGGATTATTATGTATATAACGCAGACAGCACCAATAATACTCTTCTGTTTCCACACAATCGCTGTAATAACGTCCCTGAAACACATGGCCGCATCTGTCATATTTCGCGTTATAGCCCTCCGCATATGTTGAATTAATCCTCTGCATAAGTCTGGGGAGTATGTCGTATACCGTTTCCAGCATGATGTGGGCATGGTTTCCCATAATGCAATAGGCATAAATGGTAACTGGATATTCTTCTACGGCCTTTTTTAAAATAGTTTTAAACGCAATTTTATCATTATCTCTCTCAAATATTTTTTCTTTATTATTCCCTCTTACAATAATATGATAAACTCCTGTTTTGCTCTCTCGTCTTTTATCTCTGGGCATGTATCCTCCTCAATTATGATTTTTTATTTTAGTTTTACGCTCTATGAAAGAGACTGCTTAGCAGCCGGCTTGAGCTGTATTATTGAACTGTTACATATGACTAAACTGTTACATTGATTATATAAATATTGCATGATATTATAGAGTAAATAAAAATAAGGGAGTTTTATCATGAGATTTGAAAATAAATTACTTAAAAACCTGCGGCGCGAAGCCTCTGAAAAGCAGGAGAACCTGAGGCTGGACTGGGGTGATGATTTTTATGAATGTATCAAAGATATTGCCCACCATCCTGTTGTCCTGCGCATGAAGCTTTATCCCCATCATGGACATACGAATTGCTATCAGCACTGTCTGCATGTGGCATACTACAATTACATTTGGTGCCGATTTCTCCAATTGGACGCACGTTCCGCGGCCCGGGGTGGGATGCTTCACGATTTATTTCTATATGACTGGCATACTCATACTGTCAAAACGGGGGACCATTTTCACGGGCTGACACATCCCAAATGTGCGTATGAACATGCGAAGAAATTCTTTGAACTGAATGCTATAGAAAAAGATATCATATTAGGTCACATGTGGCCTGTAACACTTTTTCGCATCCCCCGCACAAAAGAAGGCTGGATTACCACCATTACGGACAAATACTGTGGTGCTCTCGAGACAAGTCAGAGGGATAAGAAATAAATTGTCAAACTATTCTGAAAATGGATTGCAAAGGGGTCAGACCCCTTTGAAGCGAGGTATTTAATTATGAACTTGAAAGATGAAAAAATCGGAAATGAATTTTTTATTTATATGGATGAATTTAAAAAGATAGTATATGGCCAAAACGAGAATTGTGTCATTTTGGATATGCCTTATGGGAAATTTGAATATGTCAAAGAAGTGGATAATGACAAACGGAAATATGAGGACTGCCATATTCCTGGAGCAATTAAAATTGAAAAGGAAGAGTTTGAAAATGAGGAAAGTGATCTTAATATTCTCAGCGCTGAAATCATAGAAAAGGTGTTTTTGAAAAAGGGCATTGATGCGGATACTGATGTGTATGTCTACTCGGATGGTATTATTGCGGCAGCAAGAGTGGCACTCGTGGCATATTGGCTCGGTGTAAGAAGTGTTAAGTTGCTGGTTGGCGGTATCAATGCCTGGATAAAAGATGGTAATCTCACAGAAAATGGAGTAGTTGAGCCAAAAGAGAAGTCCCGCTTCGGCATTAAAACACCATTAAGACCTGAGATATTAGTTTCTACGCCCCAGGATGTCATGGAACGATATCAGGAAAATCCTGATTTTGTGCTTGCCAGTGTTAGGACATGGGAAGAGTTTACAGGGGATGAAAGTGGATACGATTATATCGACAATATAGGTTCACCAATCGGAGCTGTATTTGCAAAAGGCAGTACCTCAAGAATTAATGTAGAATATTTGTTAAATGATGAAGGCGTTGTGGGGGATTTAAAAGAAATATTTGAAGACTGGAATAGCTGGGGTATCCAGAAAGAAAAGGAAGTGGCCTTTTTCTGTGGAGCAGGATGGAGAGCCGCATTGGCTTTTTTCCTGACAAAAGAGTTGGGCTGGCCCAATGTAAAAGTATATGATGGTGGCTGGTACCAGTGGGTAAAATATCATCACAGTGAACCAGAGAAATACCCAATTCAAAAAGGGAATCCAAAAGAGAAAGAAAATTTGTAAAGAGAATGAAGCTGTCCTCATTCTCTTTACGCTAAATTGTTAGACTATTCTGAAAACGGACCGCAAAGGGGTCAGACCCCTTTTAAAAATTCTTCACTCTCTCATAGATTGTGTCTATACCCAGTCCGTATTTTTCTACCAACTCTACTGCCGGTCCTGATTCTCCGTATGTGTCGTTGATTCCTATTTTCATTACTTTTGTAGGTGCCTCTTCTGACAGTACATCACATACTGCGCTTCCAAGACCTCCGATTATGGAGTGCTCTTCGACTGTAACGACTTTTCCTGTTTCTTTTGCAGCGGCTATGATTAATTCTTTGTCCAATGGCTTAATTGTGTGAATATTGATGACTTTTGCCTCAATTCCGTCTGCCGCAAGCTTTTCTGCTGCTGCAAGGCAGTTTGATACGGGGAGTCCTGTTGCCACGATGGTAACGTCTTTTCCTTCTCTGAGGACAACACCTTTGCCAAGTTCAAATTTGTAGTCTGGATTGTCGTTGATAACAGGCACTGCAAGTCTTCCGAAACGCATGTACACTGGTCCTACATATTCATATGCTGCTTTCACTGCTGCTCTTGCTTCCACATCATCGGATGGATTGATGATAACCATTCCAGGAATTGTGCGCATCAAGGCGATATCTTCATTACACTGGTGTGTTGCACCGTCCTCACCCACAGAAATTCCTGCATGTGTTGCACCGATTTTTACGTTCAATTTTGGATATCCAATAGAGTTGCGAATCTGCTCAAAAGCACGTCCTGCTGCGAACATAGCAAATGTACTTGCAAATGGAACTTTTCCTGCTGCTGCAAGTCCTGCTGCCACACCCATCATGTTGCACTCTGCAATACCGCAGTCGATGTGTCTTTCCGGCACAGCCTTTTTGAACACGCCTGTCTTTGTAGCTGCTGCAAGGTCCGCATCCAGTACTATAATCTCCTCATGCGCTTTTCCCAATTCGGCTAAAGCATCGCCATAGCTCTCTCTTGTTGCAATTTTCTTTACTTCTGACATAATGCTTCACCTACTTTCTCTAAATCTTCCATTGCCACTTTATACTGGTCTGCATTGGGAGCTGAGCCATGCCAGGAAGCCTGGTTCTCCATGAAGGAAACTCCTTTTCCTTTGATGGTCTTTGCAATAATTGCTGTCGGATGTCCTTTTACAGTTTTAGCTTCTTTAAATGCAGCGTCAATCTGGTCAAAATCATTTCCATTAATATTAATGACGTGGAAATTAAATGCCTCAAACTTTTTGTCAATGGGATAAGGAGAGTTTACTTCATCCACTGCCCCATCAATCTGAAGGTTGTTATTGTCCACGATTACAACAAGGTTATCCAGCTTTCTGTGGGCTGCCAGCATGGATGCCTCCCATACCTGTCCCTCCTGAAGCTCGCCGTCACCAACTAAAGTATACACTCTGTAGCTGTCCCCGGAAATCTGTCCTGCAATTGCCATACCAACCGCCGCTGAAATTCCCTGTCCCAGAGAGCCTGATGACATGTCCACACCTGGAATGTGTTTCATATCCGGATGTCCCTGAAGATAGGAGCCTGTGTGGCGGAATGTCTTTAAATCTTCAACCGGGAAATATCCTCTGTTTGCCAGGGTAGAGTATAAACCTGGAGTTGTGTGTCCTTTGGACAATACAAATCTGTCTCTGTCTGCCTTCTTAGGATCCTTTGGGTCAATGTTTAATTCCTCAAAATAAAGATATGTGTAAATATCTGCTGCTGACAGAGAACCGCCCGGATGTCCTGACTTTGCGTTGTATACTGCTGTCACAATACCCTTGCGAATCTCATTTGCAGTTTTCATTAATTCTAACTTATTCATGAAATTCCTCCTGTTCAAATAGTTTCTATTCGCCAAATACTGCTCTGTAGTCTGCCTGGAATTTTTCAATTCCTGCATCTGTCAAAGGATGTTTTGTCATCTGCTCAATAACTGAGTATGGAACTGTCGCGATATCCGCTCCTGCAAGAGCACAGTCTGTCACGTGGATTGGATTGCGCACACTCGCTGCAATAATCTCTGTCTCAATTCCTGACACTGCAAAAATTTCAGCAATCTCAGCAATCAGGTCTGTTCCGCGGACAGAAATGTCATCCAGACGTCCCAAGAACGGAGATACAAATGATGCTCCTGCTCTTGCTGCCAAAAGTGCCTGGTTTGCAGAGAAAATTAATGTTACATTTGTCTTGATTCCTTTCGCTGTGAGTGCTTTGCAAGCTTTCAGCCCTTCCACCGTCATAGGAATCTTAACTACCATATTCGGGTGAATTGCTGCAATAGCTTCACCTTCTTTAATCATGCCCTCAGCATCCACTGTTGTAGCTTTCACTTCTCCGCTGATTGGTCCGTCTACGATAGATGCAATTTCTGCGATAACTTCTTCAAAAACTCGTCCTTCTTTTGCAATTAAAGATGGATTTGTTGTAACTCCGCAAATAACACCCATGTCGTTTGCTTTTTTGATATCTTCTACTTTAGCTGTGTCGATAAAAAATTTCATTGTCCGTTCCTCCTTAGAACTAAAATGCCATTGTTTTCTTATATTTTAAATTATATCCTCTGAAAGTAACCGGGTCAATAGCCCAATAAATTATCAATGATTTTCACTTGTTAATATCTTCAAATTATTAATAAACCCAAACTCATAATAGAGCATTTTATTTTGACTTTAAATTATTGTCCATCATTTCTGGCGGCATTTCAAATATTTATCCTGTTTTAACATTAAATTTATTATTAATAATTTCTTCCAATAAATTAATTTTTTATACAGCACAAAACTCCATTTTCAAATATATTCCGCCCCTAAGTCGAAGTTGTCTTTCTTTTTTTACTTCTCGGATAGGAGGTTGTTCCCCTTGTAACAAGGCGGGGTTCATACTCCACATGGTAAATACTGATTGGCTCCATCTCTGAATACTGACGGTCCCTGGTCTTAATTTTTTTCATGATAATATCGCAGGCATCCCTCCCTTTATAAATGACAAAATGTTCTATGGTTGTCAGGGACACTTTGTGCATCTGGGCAAAAATTGTGTTATCACATCCCATAACCGACATATCTCCGGGAACCTTATACTTCTCATCGTAAAGAGCATCCAGTATTCCAAAGGCTATCATATCATTGAGCCCAACAATGGCAGTCAACTCTTGATTATCGGCAAGAAGCTCCTTTGTCAAATCATATCCGATGCGATACTCAGAATCAATGCCGGGAATATCACTGTCAATCTTCTCATTCGCCGCCTTTATAATTACATTATTAGCAATTCCTGCATCTCTAAACTCCTGAATAAATCCTTCCACCCGCTTGGAGCGCTGTTTCTGCCTCACAGTAAGTGGAGGTGCAATATATGCCACATGCCTGTGCCCCAGTTCCAGCAGATGCTTTGCCATAATTCTTCCCAATTTGGAATTATCAAGTTCCACCGCATCCACATCTAATTTTTCATTTTGATTATTAATAATGGCAAAAGGAATCTGCCTTGAAAGACTCTCCACAATAGACATAAAGCACCGGCTGGGATTGCAGGTGTAAATCACACCCTGCGGATTTAAGGAGGGCATCATTTTCAATACCGCTCCTCCAGCGCTAAGCTTCTCTGTGTATTACAGACAAACAGACCAAATCCCTGCTCCGTGGCCCGGGACTCAATACCCTGCAGCAGCATCACATAATAAGGATTTGTCAGATTGGGACAAAGCACTACCAACAGCTTTTCCCGTTTATTTTCTTTATAACGTTTCCTTTCGGAAGTTCATATCCAAATCGGCTGCCGCCTCTTCTACCCTGCGGATTACTTCCTTGGAAAAGGAAATTATATCTTTTATTCAACACCATAGAAACAGTAGACTGAGAGACTCCTGCTTTTCGCGCCACATCCGAAGAGGTCACTTTTTTCTTATACATCATTCCACATCCTTGTCCTGAGTAAAGAACTATCTGCTACAACTCCGTTCTGCCCTCCAGTGCCCTCAAAAGCGTCACCTCATCTATATACTCCAGGTCTCCTCCAACCGGAACACCGCTGGCAATTCTGCTCACCTTAATTCCAGTCGGCTTAATCAGCTTACTGATATACATAGCTGTAGTCTCACCCTCCAAACTGGAATTTGTGGCAATAATCACTTCATCCACATCCCCCCTGAGACGCTCCATAAGCTCTTTCAAGCGAATGTCAGACGGCCCAATACCAAGCATGGGAGAAATGGCACCATGCAGTACATGGTAAACTCCATTATATTTCGCTGTTTTCTCGTAAGCAGCCAAATCTCTCGGCGTCTCCACCACCATAATCATCTTCTGATCCCTGTCAGGGTTCTTGCAGATTGGGCAGAGTTCATGATCCGTCAGGGTACAGCACTGTGAACAGTATCTCACATTATTGCGCGCATCCACAATAGACTTTGCCAGACCATCCACCTGCTCCTTTGGCATATTAATGATATGGAAAGCTAGTCTCTGAGCCGACTTCACCCCGATTCCCGGCAGACGGGAAAATTCTTCAATCAGCCTGCTGATTTGATTACTATAATAATCCATCTAGTTTCACTCCTGTAAATTTCAAAGGGGTCTGACCCCTTTGCACTCCATTGTCAGACTATTTAAAATAGTCCCGGCATTCCTCCGCCCATTCCGCCTGTTAGTTTGTTCATTGCGAAGTGGACTCTTCTTCTACTTTTCTGAGTGCTTCATTGGTTGCCGCCACAATCAGGTCTTCCAGCATTTCAATGTCATCCGGGTCAACAACTTCTTCCTGAAGCTTTACTTTTGTTACCTCGCGCTTGCCGGATATGGTGACTTCCACAGCCCCGCCGCCCGCTGACGCGGTAAATTCTTTTGTCTCAAGCTCTTTCGCCTGTTCTTCCATCTGACGCTGCATTTTCTGCGCCTGCTTCATTAAATTTGCCATATTGCCAGGCATTCCTCCGCCTGGGAAACCGCCTCTTTTTGCCATAATTTAATCCTCCACTATTATTTCCATATTAATTTTCTTTTCAATGTCTACAAATGTATCTTCAAAATGGCGCCCTTCTTCTACCTGCCGGACTTCCACTTCTACTTTCTTTCCTATTCTGTTCTCAATCAAGTCTTCCAGCACTTTCCGGTTGTCTTCTTTTCCGACTACATCGGCCTCCAGACCTCCGGGCATGACAATCAGCAGCCGGTTATCTCCTCCGAGACTCAGTCTTGCTTTCTTCAAAAATGTACGAAGCATTCCGGAAGTCTCATCCGCGATAGACCTGAAATTTTTTACAACTTCCTGGACATCTTCCGGGATAGCTCTGGGAAGCTCAGGTTTTACAGCTTTTTTAACTGCTCCCCCACTTCCGTCGGCATATACAATCCGCTCCTGCACGACCGCCGCTGGAATTCCCTTTTCCAACTTCTCCTCCACCGCACGTATTCTGTCCAGCAGAGTGTCCTGCTCCACTTCCATCGCGGGTGTACAGAGCTTAATCAGCGCCACCTCCAGCAGAACTCTCTTTTGCGTGGCATATTTGAGCTGCCCTGACAGTTCAGAAAAAATACGGATATACCGAAGCAGCATATCCGGCTCTATCATCTGAGCCTCCTCTTTTAGCTGCTGCATGTTCTCCGTAGATACATCCAACACAGCTTCTATATTATCAGATGTTTTCATCAGAAGCAAGTTCCTGAGATACCATGTAAAATCCGTTGAAAGCTGGGTCAATTCCCTGCCCTGCATGACCAGCTTCTCCACCGTATCCAGCACTTCTGGTATATCCCGCTTTATGATATTGCGCAGAAGCCGGCTGAAAACATCAGTGTCCACAGCGCCTAAGACTTCCAGCACATGGTCATAAGTCAGTTTCTGCCCCAGGTAAAATGCAATGCACTGGTCCAAAAGGCTCAAGGCATCACGCATGGAGCCGTCCGCCGCCTTGGCTACATAGCGGATTGCTTTCTCCTCCACCTCCACCTGTTCTTCTTCCATGAGGTCTTTCATCCTCTGGGAAATAGTGTCTATGCTGATTCTCTTAAAATCATAGCGCTGACATCTGGACAAAATGGTGATAGGTATTTTGTGCGCCTCTGTGGTCGCAAGAATAAAAATTACATATTCCGGCGGCTCCTCCAAAGTCTTTAAAAGCGCATTAAAAGCACCTATGGAAAGCATATGCACCTCATCTATAATATAGACTTTATAGCGCCCTTCCGTAGGCCGGTATGCTACCTCCTCACGGATTTCACGGATATTGTCCACACCATTGTTGGACGCGGCATCTATCTCAATCACATTCATGGACGTGCCCGCCCCGATGGTCTTACACATCTCGCATTCACCGCAGGGACTTCCCTCAACCGGATGCTGGCAATTGACCGCCTTGGCAAATATCTTTGCCACAGTGGTCTTGCCGGTTCCTCTTGGTTCCGCAGAACAAATAGGCATGGCCGATACGGTCTGCCTTAATCTGATTCTGCAAAGTTGTAATAATATGGTCCTGCCCTTTTACATCCTCAAACGCTGTGGGGCGGAACTTTCTGTAAAGCGCCGTATACGACATGAATTACACCTCTACTTACTTTTCACTTTAAATTTCATCTCCGAAACTGATTCCAACTCTTTTTGCCTCCTGAACCAGGCTGCATTTGGGGTCCACGGTCTTTAACTTCCCTGCCACATCCTCAAGAGGAACCTTTGTTGTCTCGCCGTTCTTTATTCCAATCATATAGCCATACTCTTTATTCAAAATCAGCTCCCAGCCGCAGCCCCCACTCTTGTTGCGATAACCCGGTCGTATGCACAGGGTGAACCGCCTCTCTGGGTATGTCCCGGGACAGTAATTCGCACTTCTTTATCTGTCTTCTGCTGAATCTGCTCCGCCACTCATAGGCAATAGAGGGGTATTTCCGGCTTGTAATTTTTTCCTTATATTCTTTCTTTTTCAGCTTTGCATCTTCCTTCGGACACAGCCCCCTCGGCCACTGCCAGTATTGTAAATGACTTCGCCGCGCTGGAACGCTTTTGAATCACATTGGCGATGACATCAATATCATAAGGAATTTCAGGAATCAAAATGATGTCCGCTCCCCCTGCCACGCCCGCATGGAGGGTTACATGCCCCACCTTATGTCCCATTACTTCTATAATAAATACACGGCTGTGTGAGGTAGCTGTGGTGTGAATCCGGTCAATGGTATCTGTGGCAATATCAACCGCACTCTGGAAACCAAATGTCATCTCGGTTCCCCACAAATCATTGTCTATTGTCTTGGGAAGAGTAATCACATTCAGCCCCTCTTCTTTCAGCATGTTGGCAGTCTTATGCGTGCCATTACCCCCTAAAATAATAAGACAGTTCAGGTTCAGCTTATGGTATGTATGCTTCATAGCCGCTACCTTATCCAGTCCATTTGCATCGGGAACCCGCATCAGCTTAAAAGGCTGCCTGGATGTGCCCAGAATTGTTCCGCCCCTTGTGAGAATTCCTGAAAAGTTCTGTGAGGTCAGCATATCGAAATTCGCGTAAATCAGCCCTTTATCCCATCTCTGAATCCATATATTTCTACATCATCGCGTTTGGAACAAACACCCTTTACCACACCCCGCATGGCTGCATTCAAAGCCTGGCAGTCTCCTCCGCTGGTCAGCATTCCAATTCTCAACATACTTGAATCCTCCTTTTCCACGTTTCCCCTGAAATGAAACTTTCTATAATTATACCCCATTTCAAACATTGTAACAAGAATGAATCTTTTCTCCAAACAAGGAGCCCTGCAAGCACTGCAAAAATGTGCCCGCAAGACTCCTTCGCCTAAATACTTTATTATCCTATATCCCGCTCTCTGTACCACCACAGCCCAACTGCCGCCAGTACAATGGCAATCAGTGTCAGGACAGCCAGAGGAGTCAGGCTGAATTTTTCCACCGGTATCTGAGGGATATTTCCAAAGGGTGTGATTTTCCCCAGCCATTTTGGCAGATCCATAACTCTTCCTATATACATTACAATAAATGAATATCCAAATACCAGCCACACCAACGCGGACAACTTAGGTATAACCCCAACAATCAATATCGCCAGCCCCGCCATAACCCAGATGGCAGGAAGATAACTAAATCCTATCTTCAACAGATGCAGTATCTCAAGCTCTCCGCCGGATGCCGCTCCAGCCCCAGGGCAAGGAGAAACTCCATCACCACGCTCTCCGCCATTGCAATGACAATAAAAGCACCGTACAGCCTTAACCGAGGAATGGCTTTTGCAAAATCTGTTCAATCCGGTTATGTTTCTCCTCGCCATGAATCTTCATCGCAGTTCAGCACAACAGGTACTGCCGCCATCATTGACATAATCATAAATATCATAGCCACATAGTTGTCAAGAAGTGCATTGGTTCCGGTTGCACCTATGACCTTTTTCATCATGTCATTGCTCTCCACAAAATCATTGATATTGGAACACACACTGCCGTAGGACACTCCAAGAAGAAACAGTCCGGCTCCCCAGCCCAATATAATTCCCTTTGACAGCCTCCATGCAAGCCCAACCGGACTTTGCAGGAAACGGGATGCATGCGCTTTTCCTTTACCCACAGGCAAAATGCCTGAACCATGGTCACGCACTGAATGAATCGCCAAAGCAATTACTGTAAGTACAGCTCCTCCGCAACCAATACTAAAACAGGCATTATATCATTGTTATAGAAAGCTTCTGCTTTCAATCCTATGCCAAAAGGTGAGATATATGAGAGAATATTTTCCCTCACATCGCCCAGTGCACGCAGTATATAAAATACCCCAAGGAATGCAAATCCTGCGCCGCTGACACCGTGAGCTGTGGAAAAGAACTGGGATAGGAGCAGCGTAAGCCCCGCAAACATAAATCCTGTGGAGCCTATCACAAAGCCATAAACAAAAGCGCCCTCCGCTGTCGTTCCTCCGATGTCCAAAATCATTAGAAATCCTGCTGTGAGTATAGAAATAATTAAGTTTACACCGAAAGCAAACTTAATTACCCCGAGGCTGCCGGTAAGTCTGCCTACAGGCAGGGCGCGGAACATTTCCAGCCTCCCAAGCTCTTCATCCACACGGGTGTGGCGGTTTACAAGAAAAATATTCATAATAGCCACAGTTATCAGAAACCAAATCAGGCATTCCTGTGCCATTACACTTGCCTGAGTCAGATTTTCCATTCCATATACAGGCCCCATCATTGCGACCATAGCCGGATTGCTCATATTGGCAGCCATCTGTATAATTTCCTCCTGGGTGGACAGCAGTCCGGGATACAATGCTGCAATCATAGCTGAAAATCCTGAAATACATAAAATCCATATGGGGGACATCAGTCTCTCTCTGCGGCAGATAAACTTCAAATAAATGCCTAAACGCGCAAAATTATTGCTCATGCCATCACCGCCCCTCATACTCAGAGATGAAGAACTCTTCTAAGGTTTTGCCATTTGCCTTTGCAGAGATGTGGGCCATGCTGCCGCTCTCTGTAATCTTCCCCTCGCGGATAATACTGACACTGTCCGCCAGCTTCTCCACCTCACTCATGATATGGGAGGATAAAAGTACCGTTTTGCCCTGGCTTCTGATTTCCTCAACGCTGTCCTGAAATACTTTCTCCATCAGCGGGTCAAGTCCGCTTGTAGGCTCATCAAGGATAAAAAGCTCTGCATCTGATGCAAACGCCGCAACAAGTGCTACTTTCTGGCGGTTGCCTTTGCTGTATGTGCGGCACTTTTTAGATGGGTCAAGCTCAAACAGTTTTAAGTATCTTTCACGTTTTACTTTATCCGTCTTTCCCCCATTTAGTGAGAGAAAGAGGTCAATAACCTCACCCCCTGTAAAGTTATTCCACAAATTCACATCCCCGGGCACAAAAGCTACCCTCTTGTGCAGCTTCACGGCATTTTTCCATGCGTCCTGCCCAAACATAGAAACAGTACCCGTATTACAGCGCAGGATACCGAGCAGACAGCGTATTGTTGTACTCTTCCCAGCTCCATTAGGTCCAAGGAATGCATGAACCTCCCCCTGTTTCACAGATAAGTCTACTCCGTCAAGAGCAGTAAATTTGCCGAATTTCTTAACCAAACCATTGATTTCAATGATTGACATTTGACTCTTCCTCCTTATAAAATACTTTCCTCAAGTCGTCCGTAAAAGCGTAAAATTTTGCCCATTCTTCTTCCAGCACTGCCTCATCAGTCACATCTATTTTGCCCTGTTGAAACCGCCTTGTGGTATCCTCTGTGTAAGCATCAAACAGCCATTTCAGATATTTAGCTGCTGCCTCTCCGTCCAGGTCCCCGCGAAACAGGGAATAATCAAGTCCAGAGTATACTTTTTCATACAATTCTGTTCTGATTTGCTCAGTCTCTTTTGCAAATTTTTCAAAATACGGGGCATTTTCTTCCCTGTAAAAACTTTCAAAAAATCCGATAATTTCAGCAAATTCATTCATGGCCCTGCGCTTCACCTCAGACAGCGCCATGTACCGTTCCAGGAAATCTCCGGAATCGGTGTTGAACATGCCCACATATTTTATCCGGCAAATTCAATGGTGTACTCACAGAGAAAATGAAATAATTCCTCCTTACTGCCAAAATAATAGAACAGCATTCCCTTGCCAATCTGGGCCTTTTCGGCAATTACGTTTGTAGATGCCCGTTTATAACCTTTCACCGAAAATTCTACAAGTGCAGCGTTAATAATACGGGTCTGTTTCTCCTCCTCCAGTGCGTGGAATGCGTCAAAATTACTGCCGGATTTCCATGCTGGCAATACAATCACCTCCTGATTTGGCCATGATATAGACCACTATATGTATAGTAATAGACCCTATTGGTCTATTTGTCAATAAAGTTTTTAGATTATAAATAAAAAGCTTTTTGAGTATATAAAAAACATCATCAATTCTGATGATGTTTTTTACTCTTATTTTAATATTGAATCAAATCTTTTTATGACTTCACCGGCGATAATCAGACCCACCGGTGCGACAGGTACAAAAGCATTACTTCCCGGAACCTGACGGCGCTGGGTGCACTTGCGGGCTGTTCCCGGCGGGCAGATACAGTTTGCTCTTGCAGCTATTTGCCAATATCATCGAATGGGGGGAATCGGTTTTTCTTTTGAATAAACGACTTTTACTTTCTTAATTCCCCGCTTCTTCAGCTCACGGCGCATCACTTTAGCCAGAGGGCAGACAGAAGTCTTATAAATGTCCGCAACTTCAAATGCGGCCGGGTCCATTTTATTTCCCGCTCCATAGAGCTGATAATCGGTGTGCCCGCGATGCCAGCGTTCTCCACAAGGGCCAGCTTCCTGTAACTGTATCAATAGCATCCACAACGTCATCATACTCTGAAAAATCAAACTCGCCTGCAGTGTCAGGCATATAAAAAGTCTTATAAGTGCGCACAGCCACATTCGGATTAATCTCAGCAATCCTCTCTGCAGCCACGTCAACCTTATATTTTCCCACTGTTTTGCGGGTTGCGTAAATCTGACGGTTGATATTGGTGAGACAAACCTTGTCGTCATCAATCAAATCCACAGCGCCCACGCCGCTGCGCACCAGGGCCTCCACGGTATAGCCGCCCACCCCTCCTATGCCAAATACGGCAACTCTGAGCCGGCGAGCTTTTCCATGGCATCCCTGCCAAAAAGTAACTCAGTTCTTGAAAATTGGTTCAACATATGTGTATAACTCCCCTAAACGTATTATATAAAATATTCAATTGTTTTATCGGCCGTCAGCTTAGTCTGCTCATTGAACAGAAGGACTGCTCACGCCGGTCAGTATCCCCGAGGGCATATAGCTCCTGGGATTCTCTGTTGAAATAGGAGAAAGGGACGATGCGGTTGTACTCAAATGGATGCTCCCTTGTCACCACAATATCAGCTTCAGGAAATGGTTCTTCCTCGTAATATGGGTCAAACATTAGTATCTTTCCATCCTGCTCCCCCATTTAAAAGTACATAGTGCTCCACATCATAGAATAGCCTTACCACTGCCACACCGCCCCGAAGCAATGCATCATTAATCTGACTCTCCGACCCTATATATACACTTTTCCCGGACAGATAGCTGCTTGAGACAGATAAATGTCCCACCGTTCCAAATCCCTGCAGCCAGTTGCTCAGAAACATCATGGCTGTGCAGGAGGTGCCGCTTTTTCCCGGTGCACCTTCCGTGCCATAGCAGTCAAGACAATAGAGCATAATGTTAGGATCAGTTCAGGCAGAATTGTCTCACGCTCAAACAGGTAATTAACAGCATTCAGCATAGATGTAGGTCCGCAATCATATTCGGATAACTGGTAGTGCAATGATTTTTCATAGCAATTTACTCCTTAGATATCAGCACCCTGGGTATCTGACATTATTCGCAAGGATTATAGCACAATAAGTAGAAACTTTCAATTACTTCAGCAAAAGTCTGATATCCCTGACATATTGCCCTGTTCAAAAGGGTATATACATATTCTAAATGCTTTTTCATATACTGATATGGAACCAGATAGCAGCCTTAAGTAACTGGATGGTGGGAGTCTTTCTCCAACGCAGGTCAGTTGACTTTTCTCTATACATCTGCTATATTGAGTTCAGTGATCGTACTGGAGAAACTTGTGAAGCCTCTGGTCCGGAAGGCTCCTGCGGGGGCCTTTCGTTATTTTCTATAGAAAAGGCGGTGATAATATAAATGGTAAAACTCTATAAATCTTACGATGATTTATTGATTTTCTTACAAAATGATAAGAATCTAATTATTAAGGATATTGATGCCGCAAGGCACATATTAAAGAAAACAAGTTACTTTTCTCTTATCTCCGGTTACAAAGATACATTCAAACATCCAACAACCGGCAAATACATAGATGGCACTACTTTTTGAAAATATTCATCACCTATATACATTTGATAATGAATTGCGCATCATCTTCCTGAAATATATGCTTATAGCAGAGAGAAGTATAAAGGCTTCTCTAGCCTATCATTTTGCCTCTATATATGGTGAAAGTCAACAACAATATCTATCTACCTCTAACTACCTGTTCACAAACTCCACAAAAAAAGGAATCCATAAACTCATTGGAATTTTATCTTATCAGTTAAACCATAATAGTGATTATGAATATATTACTCATTATAAGACTAAATATAAAAATGTACCTTTATGGATAATGATTCAAATTTTGACTATTGGACAAGTTTCACATATGTTTGATTATTTAAAAGCCTCAGTTCCTATCAGAGTGTGTAATGATTTTCACGGTATAAGCAGAAAAACCATGCACTCTTTTTCTCTCTATCATAACTAAACATCGTAATGCCTGTGCACATGGTGATAGATTTTTTAATTATGTTACCAAAGATAGTATTACTGATACTCCTATCCATCAAAAATTATGCATCCCACAGATTGAAAGTCGATATCAAAACGGAAAGAATGATATTTTTTCTGAAGTCATTATCTTAAAGTATCTCTTAGATAAAGAAGATTTCCATAATTTCTATTATGAGTTAAAACAATGTCTAAAGAAAAAGCTCCCGGAGAATCAGATACTAAAAATAATGGGATTCCCCGAGAAGCTGGATGTCAATTCTACGCCTGAAATGCTAATGTAAAGAATCATTTTAAATATTCTGCCGGGGGTCTTGCTCCCAAACCATAATCTGATGGTATTTTCCAAAATCACGGGGCATGGTGGTTTCCAGCTCAACACCGTTTGTCTCCAGCAATGGATACCTGGAATCCCGCTTGCCAAATCCTTCAAATTCACCGTTTCGTATGTTGGCAAATTCTTTATCGAAAGGCAGGTCAAAATCCAAAGGATAGCTTACCCCAGCCTGGTTAAGAGGAAGTACATCACCTGGTCTGTAAACTGCTGGCGCCGGGCTGTGGCGCAGAACCGTATGGATATCTGGATGATAATAAAAACTGTCAAAAAGTTTGATGGAAAGTTCTTTTTCCCCGTCACTCAATAAAACAGAGTCCTGTTTTTGTTCTCTTGCATTTTCAATCACACCGCATGCCGCCGTAGCATGGCTCACACGGTCAATTAAAATCAGTTCTCCCATTGTTTTATGCTGCTTAAATTCATCCAGCACCGCCGGCTCAGATAATACAATCTCACAGCGGACAATCTCATTTTTTCCTACGGAATTAACATGCAAGAACTCTCCGCTGTTTACATCCACTTTATGGCGGATTCCTGTGACAATAGCCGGAAGCAGTTTCGTTCCAATCTTTATCCAGTAATCCTTCCCGGGAATCAGCCTCTGCTCATCCATCCAAAGCAGGGATGCCACGAAGGATTTCTCTGTCTTTAATCCCGCCTCCCTTGTGAGCACACATCCGCGGGAGACATCCACCTCACGGTCAAGCTGAATGGTGACAGGCTGACCCAGAATCGCAGAATCTACTGACTGAGATGCAACATGAATGGACTTGACCAGCGCATTCTGGCCGCTTGGAAGAGCGGTCAGCATATCTCCAACCGACACCTTTCCAGCTTCTATCTGTCCCTGAAATCCGCGGAAACTATGGTCCGGGCGGCACACCCTCTGTACAGGCATGTAAAATCCAATCTCCGGCGCGCTGTCCGAAATATCCACTGTCTCCAGGTGTTTTAACAGGGTATCTCCCTGATACCACTCCATTTTGTCGGAATGTACAGTGACATTATCTCCTTCTGTAGCGGAGACTGGTATAATCACCACATGTTTCAGACCCAGCGCTTTGCTGAGGGCATTGATATCCTCAGAAATTTCCTGGAACCGTTCCTGCTGATATCCAATTAAATCCATTTTATTAACAGCAAACACAAAGTGATGAATGCCCATCAAGGCGCAAATACGTGCATGGCGGCGTGTCTGTGCCAGTACTCCCTGGGAGGCATCTACCAAAATAACTGCCAGCTCAGCAAATGATGCACCTACTGCCATATTTCTGGTGTATTCCTCATGTCCCGGTGTATCCGCCACAATAAAACTGCGGGCATCGGTTGTAAAGTAGCGGTAGGCAACATCTATGGTGATTCCCTGCTCACGCTCTGCCAGCAAACCGTCCAGAAGCAGAGAGTAATCAATAGCACCGCCCCGGCTTCCCACCTGGCTGTCTAAAATCAAAGCCTGTTCCTGGTCTGCATACAGCAATTTTGAATCATAAAGGATATGCCCGATCAGCGTAGATTTACCGTCATCCACACTTCCGCAGGTAATAAATTTTAAAAGTCCGTTTTCTGCACTGCTCATTAGAAATATCCCTCCCGTTTCCGGCGTTCCATACTGCCCGCCGCTTCATTGTCAATAATCCGGCTTGTGCGCTCACTGGTGGCAGAGGCAAGCGTCTCTGCAATCACCGCATCCAGCGTGTCCGCTTCTGATTCCACTCCTCCGGTGAGGGGGTAGCATCCCAGTGTGCGGAAGCGCACTTTTTTAAGCTCCGGTTTCTCCCCCGGTAAAAGCCGCATCCTGTCATCATCCACCATAATAATATTGCCGTCCCGGTAAACCACAGGGCGCTCTTTTGCAAAATACAGCGGTACAATATCAATGTTTTCACGTTTTATATACTGCCAGATATCCCTCTCTGTCCAGTTGGAGATTGGGAATACTCTCATACTTTCCCCCTTGTTGATACTGGTGTTGTAGAGCTTCCACATCTCTGGACGCTGGTTTTTCGGATCCCATGCGTGATGCTCGTTTCTAAAAGAAAAAATTCTTTCCTTGGCGCGGGACTTTTCCTCGTCTCTGCGCCCGCCTCCAAAGGCCGCTGTAAACTGGTATTTTGTCAGCGCTTCCTTCAGCGCCTGTGTTTTCATAATATCAGTGTAGGCTGCACCATGGTCAAAGGGATTGATTCCCTGGGCGATAGCCTCCTCATTTCTGTAAACCAGCATGTTAATGTCCAGTTCTTTTGCTGTCCTGTCACGAAAAGCTATCATCTCCTTAAACTTCCAGCTTGTGTCAATGTGGAGAAAAGGAAATGGTGGTTTCTCGGGATAAAATGCTTTCATCGCCAGGTGAAGCATAACCGATGAATCTTTTCCGATAGAATAGAGCATAACCGGGCGCTCGCATTCGGCAGCTACCTCCCGGAAAATATAAATGGCTTCCGCCTCCAATTTATCTAAGTGTGTCAGTGGCATCTTTTATTCACTCCTTTTTAATATTTGTTGGAATCACGGCCGTCCACCGTGAGAGTCCGAATACTGCCGTCCGGTTTTCTGACTGTCCAGTGCAGCAGGGTGTTTTCCCTCAGGACATGGAGCCGGCCTCCTAAGCCCCCCATATCTTCCCCCAGATACATCTGAATTGCCTGAACCGGACATTCCTTTACACAGGATACACAGCCCCAGCAGCGCTCAGGGCGCTGAATTTCTGCTTTCCCTGCATTTAGGCAAATCAGAGTTCCCGGACATACATTACAGCACCGCCCGCAGCCGATACATTGTTTTGTTTTTATTTCAATGCTCATAGGTTTCGCCCTCCTGTACAAGCGGCCGAGTCAAAATATTCAGCCTGCCATTTTCTAACCGGGAGTTTACATAACAATTCCAGTCAGGACTGCTCTTCGGATAATCTGTGTGTTCCGCAAAACTGTGCCAGCGTGTCTCCTTTCGGGCAGACAGATGGGCAATCACTGATTTGCAGAGTGTCAGCCGCTCCTGAAGTTCCAGTATATAAATAAGCTCCTGCATATTCCCCGCACTTAAAGTCTGTGCTTTCTGCTCCAGCTCCCCAATTTTTTCAGCGGCTGTCTCCAGGGATTCTTCGGAAAAACGATAGTAAGAACCGATTCCACCCGCATATTCATCCATCACCGCCTGCATTGTCTCTTCCAATTCATCTATGGTAAAAAACGCCTTAGCTTGGTTCAGGAAACCTTCCAGCCAATGTTTCTGTTCTTCACACCGGGCTTTGTCAAAAGCATTGAGGGTATCGTCCATATATTTCACCGCCGCTTTTGCCGCTATTTCTCCCTCCACAAAGGCTCCTGTAACATATTTCTGAGGACATCCCCCCGCCACATCTCCAGCCGCAAAGAGTCCTTTTACTGTAGTTTCCCGTCTGGTGTCCACCCAGTAGCCGCTGGCGGTGTGCCCGCCTACAATGTAAGGTTCCGTTCCCTCAATCTCTACATTCTGGAGGCTCGGTGTCTGACCGCTCTCCAGCCAGCGCAGTGTCTGACTTGGCGCCATATTGAGGTATGCCTTCTGCAAATCCTCATCCTGCTCCGGTGTGATACCTGCTGTGCGCAGATAACAGGGACCCCGCCCCTCCAGGTTTTCCATCACAGTGCCGTGCACCCTTTGGGATGTTGTGAGACCATATTTCTGCTCATATACTTCACCCAATGCGTTAATTTGTTTTGCCCCTACCCCCTGGGCCAGTGTGCCCGTGGGAGCGATTGTGTCTTTGCACCGCAGAGCAATGAAACGCATCTCGAAGGTGGTCATCTCCGCCCCGGAGCGGATTCCCATAGCGTACCCTGCGCCGGTATTAAACGGGGGATACCACATTTTGTGCCGGGAGAATCCGGGATGATTGGGTTTATATAAACCTGCCGCACCTCCGGTGGCACAGAGAACAGCCTTGGCAGATATGACATACAATACAGGTTTCTCTACACCGATGGCATATGCCCCTTTTATACGATTATCCTCCACAATATACTCAAATACATTGACCCGCTCCAACACGGTAATCTGTTCTTTTTCTCTCACCGCCCGGGCCAGAATGGGTTTCATGTTCTCACCGTTAATTTTAATATTGCGGCTGCCCCGGGTCACATAACGTCCCTGCTCATCTTTTAAAATAGTCAGCCCCAGAGATTCCATCTTTTCAACCGTCCGGTTAAGCCCTTCAGACATTGTCAGCAGTAAATCTCCCCTGACAATCCCATCCGCATCGGTGCGGGCATAATCCACATAATCCTGGGGTGTTTTTCCAGGTACAATATAAGCGTTGATTGCATTGACCCCGGCCGCCAGACATCCGCTGCGCTGTATATTCGCCTTTTCGGCAATCAGCACACAGCCATCTGCCTGCTCACAAAAGGTCAATGCCGCATAACACCCTGCTGTGCCTCCCCCGATGATAAGAAAATCTGTTTCTATAAATTCTGTTTGAAGCGTTTTCACCTGCCCCGCCATTTCATTACCTGCCTTTCTCAATGGGATATGGCTCATTATACACAGTGGAAATATGAAAAACCAGCAATGATTGCGCAAACGTTATACATGTAAAATCAGTAAAATCAAGGCTTATATGAGCGCAAACGTTTTACAATTTTTCTCTTGCCTTTTTGCCTGAAATCATTTATGATTATCTAATCATACTATTCATATATAAATAATATGTTTATCTGTAATATTAATTTATCAGACCTTTGAAAGGGGGAAGTTTTTCATGACATTGAAAGAAATTGCGTCAAGGGCGGGGGTGTCTATTTCCACCGTGTCGCGGATTATCAATTCCCCCGATGACAGTTTTGCCCGCAAGGAAGTCAGAGAGCGGGTGTGGGCCATCATCAAAGAGACTGGATACACGCCAAATATAAGTGCCAGAGAACTCAAACAAGGAAAATCAAAAACCCACGGTGTGCCCTCCGGAGCCCTGGCCTGCATTTTAGGGCGGACCAGAACTCTGGACGATAATCCTTTTTTTGCGCAGCTTTCACGTGTCATTGAACAACAGGCGATGGAACGGAAATACCCTGTGAGGCTTTCCTACTCAGTCCTTGACGCAAAGACTGCCCCCACTCTGGAAAAAATTGAAGCCGCCCGGGTGGACGGCGCTATTGTTCTGGGCCGTTTTAATGAAAGCTCTATCAAATTTCTGGAACAGCATTACAAAAATATTGTCTATGTGGGGCGCAATAAAATCAGTGCCTCATGGGACCAGGTAATCTGCGACGGATATGAGGCGACGCAGATTGCAATGGAGCACCTTATTGCTTATGGACACCAGCGCATAGCCTATATCGGAGAAACTACAAACGAGATACGGTATCAGGCATACCGGGACATGATTAGAAAGTATGGTCTGGACAGCAGCAGACGCCTGGTCTGTGAAGCTCCGCACAGCAGTGAGGGCGGATATCACGGCGCCGACTTACTTTTAAAAGCAGACACTCCCATGCCCACCGCGGTATTTTGCGCAGCGGACATATCAGCTATCGCTGCCCTGCGGCGCTTTACAGAAGCCAAAATCAGGGTGCCTGACCAGCTTTCTATTATCAGCATGGATAACATTGAGATGTCAGGTTACGTTTCCCCTATGCTCACAACAGTAGGGATGCCTATTATGGAGATGGGAAATATAGCAGTCCAGACCCTAATCGGACGGATTCAAAAACAGCACAAGCTGCCCTTGAATATATATCTGCCAAACAGACTGATTTTGCGGGAAAGCGTAACAAACCTGAATGCAGGAATGAATATATAACTCAAATCTGAACAGTTCTGTTGTATTTATAGTTTGATTTTTTCTCTCATGTAAAATATAATAAAAGCGAAACAGGACGTTCAAAAATAACTTTACAGAGTAATATATATGAATCAGGTTTTAAAAGAAAGGGGTTAGGAAGATGCTAGAACAAAAAGATTTAGAAATGATCAGACAAGTTATCAGAGAAGAAGTAGATGTTAGAGTTACCAAATCTGAAGATACCCTATTGGATGAGATTGGAAGAACACAGACATATCCGGAAAAACAGATTCTAGAGGTCAAGAAAAATATAGAGGAATTGAACCAGTACTACAGAATTACGAAACTTGAAAGTGACAATACAACATTGCTGCTAAAAATAATTGAGACTCTCCAAAAGGATGTTGAAGAATTAAAAAAGAAAACGGCATAACCCCAACAAGTAAGAGAAAATCGGATGGACAGTACAAAACCCGTCCATCCGATTTTCTCTTTTTCAATGCATTCTATTATATTGTAAAAATATCATTTGACCTGAATGCCGCATTTTCTACCAGCCTCACCTGGTTGTCGTTGTAGAGGTACAGCCGGTAAATCAATACGCTGACTTCTTCACCGACGGAGAGCGGTGTATCTTCCAGAGACCGGTATGTAGTGAGCTCCACTCCATCCACGTTCAGCCGCAGTTCCAGCATATTTCCCCGGAAAAGAATATCTTCCACAATTCCTCTCTTTGAAGCATGTGGGTAAAGCTCCTGCTCTTTCTTTGTGACACGCACAAATTCGGGTCTGATGACAGCTTTGCTATAGTCAGAATCCTTCTCAAAACCGTGAAGCCTGCTGTAATCTTCCACCACAATGGATTCACCGATAAATTTGGCCGCAAATGGAGTCGCCGGATTTTTGTAAATATCTGCCGGAGAACCAATCTGCTCAATGCGGCCGCTGTTAGTGATGATGATTTCATCCGCCACCTCCACAGCCTCCTCCTGGTCGTGGGTAACAAAAATACTGGTAATTCCAACTTTATTGATTGTCTCTCTCAGCCAGGTGCGCAGCTCTTTGCGGACTTTCGCGTCAATGGCGGCAAAAGGCTCATCCAACAGCAGAAGCTGCGGGTTTGGCGCCAGTGCACGCGCAAATGCCACACGCTGTTTCTGTCCTCCGGAAAGCTGATGAGGGCGGCGCTTTTCCAGCCCTTCCAGTCCAATCAATTTAATCAGCTCATTCACTCTCTCCTTAATATAAGCTTTATCCTTTTTCTGTACCTCAAGCCCGAAGGCAATATTATCAAACACTGTCATATAGCGGAAAAGAGCATAATTCTGGAATACAAAACCAATGCCGCGCTTACTTGCCGGAAGGTCGTTGACACGTTTCCCGTCAATGAGGATGTCTCCGCTGTCGGGTGTCTCCAGCCCGGCAATCATGCGGAGAATCGTAGTTTTTCCACTTCCCGAGGGGCCAAGCAGTCCAATCAGTTTTCCCTTTTCAATGGAAAAGCTGACGTGGTCCGAAGCCTGATAAGTGCCGAATTTTTTGTTAATGTCCTTAAGTTCTACATACATATATTTTACTCCTCTTCTCTCTTGACACGATATTCCACAATGTTGCGCAGGATAAGAATAATAACCGCAATCAACACTAAAATGGACGAAACGGCAAAAGCCGCCGTCAGCTTAAATTCATTGAACAGGATTTCCACATGCAGCGGCAGAGTATTAGTCTGCCCTCTCAAGTGCCCGGACACCACCGACACAGCCCCGAATTCCCCAAGCGCACGTGCGGTACAAAGAATTATGCCGTATAGAAGCCCCCATTTAATATGTGGGAATGTAACTTTCCTGAAAATGTGTCCTCCCTTTGCGCCCATCAGTGCGGCAGCTTCCTCCTCGTCGCTTCCCTGAGCCTGCATCAGAGGAATCAGCTCTCTTGAAACAAAAGGAAATGTGACAAAGATGGTAGCCAGCACAATTCCGGGCAGAGCAAATACAATTTTTATATTCAACATCTCCAGCAGGGGGTATGCCCAACCAATCCGCCCAAATACAAGAATAAATACAAGACCTGCGATAATCGGGGAAATAGAAAAGGGAATGTCAATCAGAGCAGTCAGCACCTGTTTTCCCTTAAACTGGAATTTGGAAATTGCCCAGGCTGCAAAAACGCCGAATATTGTATTAACTATAACTGTGATAAAGGTAGCCAGAAGCGTCAGATTCAGCGCCTTAATTGCATACTCATCTGCGATTGCCTGGGAAAATGTTTCCCAGCCCTGGCGCAGCGCGTAAACCAGTACGGTTGCCAGGGGAATTACAAGCATAATTACCAAAAATGCCGTGCCCAGTCCAATGAGCACCCACTTTACAAATTTCTGTTTCATTCTTTCTACCCTCTCGCAATTTTATTAATATGTGCCTGAATTAAGTTGATAATGAGCAGCATTAAAAACGCAAAAATCACCATGACAAGTGCAATTGATGTTGCCGCAGGATAGTTGAACTGTTCCAGCTTGTTCATAATAATCAGGGGTACAATCTGAGTTTCATAAGGGATGTTTCCCGCAATAAATACTACACTTCCGTACTCTCCGATAGAGCGGGCAAACGCCAGCCCAAAGCCCGCCAGTGCAGCCGGCATAATCTCAGGCAGCACCACCTTAAAAAATGTCCGAAACCGGCTTGCCCCCAGAGCAGATGCGGCCTCCTCGTATTGAGGATCAAGCTTTTCAAGCACCGGCTGGATGGAGCGCACCACAAAGGGGATACCAATAAAAATCATCGCGATAATAATACCTGTTTTTGTGTAAGAAATCTCAATCCCCGCTTTTGCAAACAGCCTGCCTATCCAGCCCTCCTGGGAATACAATGTAGTCAGGGCAATACCTGCTACCGCTGTGGGCAGGGCAAAAGGCAGCTCAATGAGACCATCCAGCACCCGCCTGAAGGGGAACTTATAGCGGGTTAGAATCCAGGCAAGCAGAACCCCAAACACTACATTGATTACGGCAGCTACGGCAGAACAGGAGAGGCTGACCTTGTAGGCCGCCACTGTCTGCTTATCCGCCACCACCTGCCAGAACTCTGCAAATGTAGAATCTGACAAAACTAAAAATACCGAAAACAGGGGTATCAGTACAATCAGACTGAGCATAGTAATCGTGATTCCCATAGAAAGGCCAAAGCCCGGTATCACGCTGTTGTTTTGTTTTTTCAAGTGTCTTTTCAGACTGAACATATCATGAAACCTCCTGCTGCTAAATTTTATTTATTGATAAATCTGGTCAAAAATGGCTCCATCGGCAAAAAACTTCTCGGTAGCTTTAGCCCATCCTCCAAAATCATCATCAATGTTGACCAGTTCGATGTTCAAGTCAAAAGTATCGCCGAACTCTTTCAGAATATCGGGATTGGTGGGGCGGTAATAATTTTCACCTTCCAAACGCTGTGCCTCATCAGAATAGAGATACTCAAGATAAGCCTTGGAAACCTCCTGGGTGCCATGTTTTTCTGCATTGGCATCCACCACTGCAACTGACGGCTGTGCCAGAATGCTTAGAGAGGGAGTAATAATCTCAAATTCATCGGGGTGCTCTTTTACAGAAAGAAATGCTTCATTTTCCCACGCCAGTAGTACATCGCCTTTTTTATTTTCCACAAAGGTTGTTGTTGAACCCCGGGCACCGGAATCCAGCACAGATACGTTTTTGTAGAGTGATTTCATAAAGTCCTTAACTTTGGTCTCATCACCGCCGAATTTCTTGTCAGCATAAGCCCACGCTGCAAGAAAATTCCATCTTGCTCCGCCGGAACTCTTGGGGTCAGGTGTAATAACTTCAATTCCCGGCTTTACAATATCATCCCAGTCCTGAATATTCTTGGGATTATCCTTGCGCACCAGGAAAACAATTGTGGAAGTATATGGCGCGCTGCTCTTTGGAAGTTCATCTACCCAGCCATCATCAATCAGACCGGCAGTCCGTAGTTCATCGACATCACCTTCCAGCGCCAGTGTCACTACATCAGCGTCATTTCCCTCCAGCACCGAACGTGCCTGCTTGCCGGAACCGCCGTGGGACTGAATAATTTCCGCCTTCTGTCCCTTCTCCTTTTCCCAGTATTTCTGAAAAAGTTTATTGTACTGTTCATACAACTCACGGGTGGGGTCATAAGAAACATTTGTAATAGACACCGTTTCAGAGGAGGATTTGCCATCCTTTGAAGAGGCCGCCTTATCTGAGCATCCGGTGACGGTTCCCAGAATGGATATCAATGCAATTCCCAGTGCTAAAGTTTTCTTGGATAAAATATAATTATGTTTCATAAAAAGTACCTCTTTTCGCTTTTTTTATTAACTACTTTAAACATTGTCAGCCAAAAATAAGGTACAACATCGAAAACGCACCGGGAGGCGCAAATTCACTTTATTTAGCATTTGTTTTCCTCCTCATTCCAAATTCATATATTTCATATAGGTTTAATAAGTAGTATATGGAAATACTTATAATTTTGCAATGGAAAATCAAGCAATCGTTTGCGTCCGAAATTTCTTTTCATTATTAATAGTAAATTTTTTATCTTTGTGCTAAAATAAAGAAGATTTGGGAAAATGAGAACAAGTCTTATTTTCTAAATTTAGTTCAATGAATGTTAAAGGAGAATTATTATGGCATCTATCCACCCTTTTGAAAGTGTGCGACCAGCCAGAGAACTTGCTTCTTCTATCGCAGCACTGCCTTATGATGTATACAACAGTAAAGAAGCCAGAGTTATCGTGGAGAACAATCCTCTTTCTTTTTTGAAAATAGACCGGGCAGAGACACAATTTCCCCCGGATATAGATATGTATTCCCAACCTGTATACGATAAAGCAAGAGATACATTAAATGAGATGATAGCGGATGGTTCTTTTGTCAAAGATGAATCTCCCTGTTATTATATCTACGCCCTTACCATGAATGGACGGACACAAACTGGCCTTGTCGGCTGTGCCTCTATTGATGATTATATGGAAAATAAAATTAAAAAGCATGAGAACACCAGGGCGGATAAGGAGATTGACAGAACCCGCCATATTGACACCCTGAGTGCACAGACAGGCCCTATTTTTCTGGCCTATCACAGCAATGCTGAATTAAACCAGATATTAAATAAAGTGAAAACTTCCGAACCTCTGTATGATTTTACCAGCGAGGACCAGGTCTGCCACCAGGTTTGGAAAATCAGCAGTGCTCAGGATATTGAGAGAATTATTCATATTTTTGAAAATATTGACAATATTTATATAGCAGACGGCCATCACAGGGCTGCATCTGCTGTAAAAACAGGCTTAAAGCGCAGAGAAGAAAATCCTGATTATGATGGAAATGAAGAATTTAATTATTTTCTTTCTGTTCTATTTCCGGCCGAGGAGCTTCATATCTATGATTATAACCGTGTAGTTTCTGATTTGAATGGTCATACATTTGAAGAATTTATCAATATGGTCGGCACCGGTTTTGAAGTCACCGAAATGGGGAAAGAGATTTTTTACCCCTCCTGCAAAGGTGAGATAGGGCTTTATGGAAACGGCTGCTGGTACCGCCTGACTGCAAATCCATTTTTGTTTTCAGAAGACCCGGTAAACAGTCTTGATGTATCTGTTCTGCAAAATATAATTCTGGGGCCGCTTCTGGGAATCAAGGACCCTAAGACAGATATCCGCATCCAGTTTGTGGGCGGGATACGCGGACTTAAAGCACTGGCTGACATAGTGGATGAGGCCGGCACAGGCGCAGCATTCGCCATGTACCCAACTTCTATGGAAGAACTGCTGCTGGTGGCAGACGCCGGCAGACTGATGCCTCCAAAGTCCACATGGTTTGAGCCCAAACTTCGAAGCGGATTATTTATTCATCAGTTTTAATACAGTATGGCTGAATTGTAGTATAGTGAGAAAGGAGATTATGTAATAATGGAAAGAAATGACCTTTGCTGGTGCGGCAGCGGAAAGAAATATAAAAAATGCCACATGGCGATTGAAGAGAAAATGCAACAGCACAAAGAAAGAGGAGAAATTGTTCCCCAGCGCAAGCTTTTAAAAACCCCGGAACAGATTGAGAAAATCAAAGAGAGTGCTACATTAAATACAGCCGTTCTGGATGCAGTGGCCAAGCAGATTCATATTGGAATGAGCACTGCGGAGATTAACAAAATTGTTCACGATTTCACAACAGAGCACGGCGGAATCCCGGCTCCCCTGCACTATCAGGGATTTCCCAAGAGCGTGTGCACCTCTATAAACAATGAGGTTTGCCATGGCATTCCAGACGAAAATATCATTCTGCAGGAGGGCGACATTATCAATGTTGATGTATCCACCAACTTAAATGGATACTTCTCCGATGCCTCAAGAATGTTTAAGATGGGAAAGATTTCCGAGCGCGCCGAGCGCATTATAAAAGTTACAGAGGAGTGTGTAGAGCTGGGACTTGCGGCCGCAAAACCCTGGGGACATTTGGGGGATATTGCCGATGCTATTAACACTCACGCTCAGAAAAATGGCTATTCCGTTGTGGAGGACATCGGCGGACACGGAATCGGTCTCCAGTTCCATGAAGACCCGTTTGTCAGCTACGTCACACCAAAGGGCAGTGAAATGCTCCTTGTACCCGGAATGATGTTCACCATTGAGCCCATGATTAACGAAGGAAGCCCTGACTTCTATGTGGACGAGGACAATGACTGGACTGTATACACCATAGACGACGGACTTTCTGCACAGATTGAATATATGGTGCTGATAAAGGAAGACGGCGTTGAGGTGCTTACCAAATAAAAATATTCATTGGAATACCCGGCAAAAAGCCCCGCAGGATAGCTTGAAACTATGCTGCGGGGCCTTTTTAGTTATGAGAATTTTCTGACTCTCAGCTCCACGCCGAGGGAGTCTGCCAGTTTCTGGCTGGCTTTTATATCTTCTTCGGGCAGTACGTCCACCACCGTCATTTTTACCTTTGGAATCTTTCCTTTACATTCCGATGCAAAATCCAGCATCGCCTCAAATGCATTTTCAAATTTAGGCCGTGTCACTTCCATGTACCGCTCCTTTTCAGGGGCATTCAAGCTGATAGACACACAATCCACCACTTCACTTAAGAGGGGAACAATGTCCTTCTCGTGATAAAGATTCCCAAGACCATTTGTATTGACGCGGATGGCAACACCATACTTTTCTTTCGCATATTTTGCCGACTCTATCAGGTTATCCAGGGCACAGGTCGGCTCTCCATAGCCGCAGTACACCAGCTCTTTATATTTCTCAAGTCCAAATGCGTCCATCGCTGTTTTAATTTCTTCCAAATCAGGGTCGCCCTTGTGCCACAGCGTCTCTGCGTCTCCGATTCCATCCTCATGGCTGCGGATACAAAAGCTGCATCTGCAGTCACACAGGTTGGTGATATTTGCATAAACCTGATTTTTATATATATACAATATGTCTGCCACTGTTTTTCTCCTCCCGCACTTCACAGAAATTCTATTCTGACAAAATATGCTCTGATTTATTTACCCATGTGCAGCAGCTTCTGTGTCTTAATCTTTACATGAGCCTTATCCATAGATGCCGACAGTATTAAGAATATAGCTGCACTTCCTCCGGCCTGTATCCCGCTGCCCGCCAATGACACCACCGGCGCCAGAAAAGAGCCAAACAGAATCCCCTCTGCCAGAAAATATCCGGCCGCCGAGATAACCGCCGCAAAAAAAGGTGCGGCTATGTTCCTTGGCGTGAGAATTTTCCCCTCTTTACTTGTAAATGGCAGTACAATCAGCATTTTTATCACAATTGTTGCCGGCGCCCACATGGGAGCAGTCAATAAATCTGCCAGGCCGCCGCCAATACCTGCCGCCGCCAGCGCATATGGTCTGGGGAGAAATACAGCCGCCATATAAATCAGCGCATCCCCAAAATGGATGTAACCGCCGTTCGCCCCGTATGGAATGTGGCAGATATATGCAGTCATTACGGTAATCATAGCCGCAAATACACCTGCTATTGTTAATTTTGAAGTATTATTTGGCATTGTCTTCTCACCCTTTCTTATCTCTGCAGCTTACTTCTATTTTATCAGCATCCCCAAAAACTGCTCGTAATTTACGCCTTCATTGCGGGGAATCTTTTCATTTACAGAATCTATCATTGCATGTTCAATAAAGCTCCCGGCCAGTTGTATACTGTCCTCTATCTCATCGCCCCTGGCAATTCCGCCGGCTATGACGGATGCAAATAAATCTCCGGTCCCTGAGTAGCTTCCGCCTACGGCAGGAAATGCCGAGAGCCTTGCCTGACCCCTGGTGACAGCCAGATTGCCTATCTTCTGCACCCCATCCTGCTCATCCAAAAACGAAATCCCGGTGACAACCACCTTGGCTGACCTTTCTCCTATCAAATCTTTTGCCATTTTTTCAACCGCAGACAATAACTGATTCCCATTGGTCAGATTCTTTATGGACTGGTAATCTGTATCTGTCAGCAGACAGAGCTCCGTCAGGTTGGGCGTCACCACATCCGCTTGGTATGTCAGCTCTTTCATCATGCCGCACAGCCTGTCGGTAAACATGGCGTACACCTTCCCATCATCCCCCATCACAGGGTCTACAAGCAGAAATGTGTCTTTCCTGTGGAACGTGGAAAGAAACTGAAAAATATGTTCAATCTGTCTCTCACTTCCCACAAAACCTGTGTAGATTCCGTCAAAGGAAGCACCCATCTTCTCCCATTCCCGTCTGAAATATTCCATTTTATCTGTATAGTCATCCCAATAATAACTTGGATATCCGGTCTGCGCACTTAATACCGCAGTCGGCAGGGGACATGGCTGCACGCCCATAGCTGATATTACTGAAATAGCGGCAGTCAGTGAACACCGTCCAAAACCGGATAAGTCATTGATGACAGCAATTTTTTTCCTCATATTTATCCTCGCGTCTTATTTAGTAAAAAGCGTATCACAATAGTGGTTTAGTATAAACAGCCAGTTATTTCTAATTTGACCAGTCCAGTTAGAATATAAAAAATTTAGAATCTATCTGGGTTTGTTTTTTCGCAGCAATTTATAAGCACGTTTGTATTCATACATTTTTTCATCAGCAATACTTAGCAACTCATTTGCATGTGACCTGTTGCCCGTTACAACCGGAATAATACCATAGCTTATACTGCACTCATAGGAACATCCGCAGTCTTTCAGCTCGCTCTGAAGCACTTCCAGCCGTTCCTCGGCGGCCTCCACGCTCCAATTTTCAGCGAGCAGCATAAACTCATCCCCGCCAATCCGGCAGACAACTGCTTCCTCATTAAACTTGCGTATTGTGTTTGATACGCGCACGATATACTTGTCGCCCTCCACATGCCCATATCTGTCATTTACAAATTTTAAATTATTAATATCAATAAAACACAGCACAAAGGCTCTGCTTTCAAAAATCCATTTTTCCAGTATTCCCATGCCATAGCGCCTGTTGTACAGTTGGGTTAATGTATCTATATTGGCAATGCTCTGAAGCTGCTCCAGCTTCTCCCGCTCAGGGCTGATGTCCGCAAACACAAACGCAAGAATGTTATTCTGGTTCCAGAACAGAGGATGGATAGACACAGAGTAATGGTGGGTGATACTTCCCTCCGTCACTACAAGCTCTGTCAGGAATAATATCCTTCTTATCCTTCATAAATTCTATCTGCTTTTTCAGCCATTGACTCAATTCAGAGTTATTATCCTCTTCCAGCAGAGTAGCATCACTGTCATGGCTGACAAGCAGTAATTCTGACGTATCTGTATTGACTGCAATCATGCGCTGTTCAATCTGATCCGCCAGTGTTTCATACAGACTTGTATTCTGTGCTATCCGGCGGATTTCTTTTGCCATATCCAGACTTTGCTGCTCCAGTTGTTTCACCATAGCATTAAATGCCTTGGAAAACCCGCCCATAAAATCTACACGCTGCTGATAGTCCCCCTTGGCTACCTGCTGGGTCTGCCAGGTAAGATGCTTGAGAGCGGCATGGAGCGCTTTGAGGGGGAGCTGCTATTTCATTATCATCGGATGGCACAGGGAAATCCAGATTCCCTTTTGCCATAGCTTTTGCAAAGGCTGTCGCCTCAATAACACAGTCAGAAAAATGAATCAATCGCTTTCCTAACTCCTGAAAACCCTCCGGCAGTTTTTCCAAATCTAAAAAAGCATGCTCCGGGTCATATACTACATCATTTAGATAATCCTGAAGAATCTTGACAACAGAATCCATACACACCTCACCTCTTTCTTTCATAGCATATCTATAATCTATATTTTCATACTTATCTTGCGAAAGACCCTTTCAATAAAATTTTTTCTTCTCTCAGAATAATCTCAATTAAAAGCTGTGCCACCTGGGGTTCAAACTGGCTTCCCGATTTTCTCTTAATTTCAAGAATTGCTTCCTCCACCGACATTGCCTGGCGGTAACACCTGTCATTAGTCATGGCATCAAATGCATCCACCACCCCTAAGATGCGGCAGGCCAGAGGAATCTCCTCTCCCTTCAGCCTGCGCGGATATCCCTGACCGTCCCAGCGCTCATGGTGGGCTAAAATAAGGTCAGCCACAACTGCCAGTTCCGGTGTCTCCTGAGCTATCCGGTAACCAATTTCAGGATGTCGTTTCATCTCAGCCCATTCTTCATTGGTAAGCGGACCGCACTTTTGAAGAATATTAGGGTTAATGCCGACTTTCCCTATGTCATGCAAAAGAGCCAGCAGAGAGGCTCGTCCATCTCCTTGGAGGAAAGTTGAAGCTTTCTTCCTATCGCATGACAGTACACCTCAAGCCGCTTAGAATGTGCCTCTGTCTCATTGCTCTTCTCATACAGTGTGGCAAGCAGGGTGCTGATAATGGAGTTTCGGTAGCTCTTTCCATTCAAAAGCTTCTGCTGATACATATTTTTTTCTGCCTCCTGTATGGCACTGTGGATGCTGTCTTCCGGCGTATCCGCAGCTGCACACCCCAGGGACAGACTGAGTGACAGATTGCTTCCCTCGATTGCAATATGGCTGTCTTTAATTTTTCTGATGGCTGCTTCTGCCATGTCCATACTCGTCTCAGGCATGAGAATCACAAATTCATCCCCTCCCCAGCGGGCAATCAAAGCATCTTCCCTGCAGCATTTCAACATCAAATTGGCCGTATCCTTCAGCAAGTCGTCTCCAACCTTGTGCCCAAACACATCATTTGTAATCTTAAGGCCATTTACATCTGCCATAATCACAGAAATCGGCAGATATTCATCCCTGTTCAGCTGAGGCATCATTTTTTCTATATAATGTCTGTTGTATAAACCGGTCAAAGAATCATGATAACTTAAAAATTCGATTTGGCTGCTGTACCGTTTTTCGTCACTTACATCACGAAAAACCATCACAGTCCCCAAAATCTTTCCATTCTCCGCCCTGATGGGGGAGGCACTGTCCGCTATGGGGATACATCTCCCCTGGCGGTTCACCAATTCTGTGTGATTTGCAAGACCTATTCCACACCCCGAATCCAATACTTTCTGAATGGGGCTTTCTACCAGTTCCCGGGTATCCTCATTTCTCAGGATAAACACCTCGGTAAAAGGCCGTCCCATGGCCGCTTCAGTCTCCCAGCCCGTGAGCTTTTCAGCCACACTGTTCAGCCCGGTGACCATTCCCCTGCTGTCCGTCGTAACCACGCCATCCCCGATGGATTGCAGCGTAGTCCGCAGAAGCTTCTTTTCCTGCATCATATTCTCCCGGTAGTGCTCCCGGTCTGTCACATCAAAAAGTATAGCATAGATTAGTCTGCGCCCTCCATCATGAATAATAGAGGCATAGACATCCAAAAATCTTGTCTCTCCACTTCTGAGGTGATGGGGAGCCGCAGAAAATAATAACTGTCCGTCCATCTCCCCCTGATACCTTTCATCCTGTATATCGGAAGGCAAAAGGTTAAAATCATATACCTTCTCTCCCAGCACCTCTTCTTTTGTATATCCAAAATATTTTAATATAGCAGGATTTACATCGACAATCTCACCAGTCTCAGCATCAAAAACTACCTTCAAAGCACTATGCTGATCAAACATGGCCTGAAGACGCTGTACCAGCGCATGATTGCGCCGTTCTTTTTCTTTCAGACTCTTTCTGTATATAAAGAATTGAAAGAAAATAATGCAACATGCTATAACAGTAAAAATCTTAAACATAAGTCTGCCTACCTCATAAACAACTATAAGTTACTCCAAAATTAAACATTGCCTGTCAATTCTGCCTTTCCAGCGCTTTTTCACCCAGAAAACAAATTACCTCTTCCGGGGAAGGTCTCTCTCCCTTGTGGGGGATATTATCCCAAAACGCCTTTACCAATGGGTCAGGATCAGACATTCCAATGTCAATTGCTTTTTGAATTTGTGCCCGGACCGTGTGGACAGAGACACCTTCTCTCGCAGCCATAGTCCGCAGCATTTTTTCTGCTTTCTTTTGCTTCATAATCTTGTCTTCCCTTCAAAAATATCAATTTACGGAAAAGCAATCCACCACCTTTAATCATACAGTGGATTACCCTCCTAGTCTTGCCACTTTCGGTGGGGAATCCTATTTTTCGTCAAAATTCTCTCGATATCAATTCATTTCTGGAGTGAATCTCCAGCTTTCTGTACACACTGCGCAAGGTTGACTTTACAGTTGCCTCAGAAATGTACAGCCTGGCTGCAATCTCTTTCGCACTCATTCTCTCCCTGACAAGCAGAGCAATCTCCCTCTCTCTTGTTGTCAGGGGAGAGTTACCCTGGAAAAATGCTTTTCGGATTATATTTCCCCCTTTTGTCTTACGCTTGCAGAGTGATATCAAAGGTGCGAAATGCTTCTGCCTTGAAACCGAGGCATAATCACTTTCCCCCTTATTAAAATAATACATATTCAGCCCTGTCAGAAGCTCCGTCATACACTCATGGTCTGCAAAGGGAAGATAAATCTGATCCGGAAGTGCTATGTCGAGTGCTTCTTTTAAGTACTGCCTGGCCTCCAAATCGTTTCCGCTGTTATACTTCGCAACCGCCAAAAATATCAGGTAATATATTTGGGGCATTACATATTTGATTTTTTCATCCGAACTTTTCAGCTCATCCAGCGCAATCTGTGCCACAGCATAAAGTTCATTGTACCGCTTGTCCAGCAGAAGCAGACCAAAATAAACTACCTCAGCAAACGGAGTCACCGGAGGATACAGTAATTTTCTAATTTCCTCCAGGTCATAAAGCCATGGTGCTACATAATCCTTCGTCCCCAGAAGCACACTGATAATTGACATACAGATATCCACCATGCGTCTCACAGACAGACCGGAGTTCTCCACCCCATATTTTTGAATCTTTTTTATTGTCTCAGAAAAGTTCTTTGCATCTCCCCGCAAAACAAAAATCCGGGCCAGGCAAAAACAGGCATAAATGCAAATACTAATCTGCTCATGAATCTGTGCCACATAGAGCGCTTTATGGCACAGAATTTCAGATTCCTCATCCTTGCCCCTCACAAGCATTGCCTCCGCCCTGATAAGGTAATCAAGACCGGCACTCTGCCCTTTGCCAAATCTGTGATAAATGGGCTTGAGTTCATCTACAATATCCAGAACTTCATCTAACTTTCCAGACTCACGCCACAGTATCCCAATAGTGGTGGGGAAAACAGAGGGCCAGGGTGTCCCATTTTCAATGACATCCTGTGACTCCTCCAAAACCGCACTGGCTGCCCTGTATCCTTTCAGCAATTTAGAGAGGTCGTTAAACTCTCCCGCAGATTCCAACAGAATAAGTTCACCGGTCAGCTTCTGTACTTCCTGCTCAGTCAGATTCTTTTTCTCCTGAATCAGCACATGGAGCAGCCCGCACAACTTTTCATACAATCCATACTGCCCGTTGAGCAGCATATAGTGTGCAAAGACAGTCATGGTAAATGGGTGTCTGCGCAATATTTCTTCCGGACAGTCACAGACAATCGCTTTTAGAACCTCCGCATCACATTCTTCTTTTTCTGCATCTAAATAGCGGAGCGTAAAAGGCAAAGACAGAATAGCCTCAAAATCTCCAACTTTGTAGAAAAACCTTTTTGCAAGACAATACTGCCCTGTAGCAGTACAGGATTGACCAGCCTTGTAAAATATCTTGTTTTGGTATTCTTTTGATTTATAGTAATAGAAATGATTTCTCAGATAATCCAGCAAAATACTGTGCATGACAAATAAATGTTTGACTGGAAGAAACCGGAAAAATTCGCTCGCTTTTAATTGTGACTCAATCCTGCCCGGAGAAAACTCATTGTCAAGCATTTCAGCCGCCTGATATGCCGTAAAACTGTCAAAAACCGATACCGCCAGCAGGAAATCTTGTTCCTTCGGAGAAATACGGTTCCATATGGTGTTTTCCACCAGCTCCTCAATACCTGTAGAACAGGCGAAGGAACCTGTTTCTTTATCATTAATCAGCTGCAGACGAACAGCAGATACCCAGCCTTGTGTAGTCTGGAATATACTTTCCAATTCAGACTCCGTGAGACGCAGACCTTCCATGCGGAACAGCGCAAATATACTTTCCCTGTCCAAAGAAAAGGCAGATGCATTAATCAAATAAATATTATCATTATGTACAGAAAACTGACGTTTGTGGTTTAGCTGCTGCATAATAACTATCACATGCAGGTCAGGATTCTCATGCATAGAGATAATATTTATCAGCTCATTATGTATATTAAAGTCAATAAGCTGATAATTATCAATTACCAAATAAGTCTTTTTGCGGCATTTCAAATTTTTTAGATATGTCTTCATATAAAATAATGCATCGGTATCGGGCTTCTCAAAATTTTTCATGTTATGATTTGCCTCACCGCTTATTCTGAAAAATAATCCGCAGATTTCTCCCCACGCCAGAGATACAGACTCACCCAGACAAGTGTACCATTCGCAGGCCGCCTGTGGAAGTTCGCCGCGCAAATATTCCCTGATTGCTGTTGTCTTTCCAAAACCACCGGGTGCCTCCACAACAGTGAGGGGGTATTGTGATATTTGGCCCAACTGCATTTTAAGCTTACTTGAGAAACAGTACTTTTGTTGTTTTTCTTTTGTCATGTACATCTTGTTTCCTCCATTCTGACGGGGAGTATTCCATCTTTGATGATGGTTTATTTTACCATAAAACACAAGGTGATTCAATGAACAAAAAAGGCATTAGTATCAACCAATGCCCATTAAAATCACTACATCATTTCAAGAAAAGCGGTGATTCTCGTATTCAATTGTGCAATGTCTGCCTGGGAATAATCTGTCTCCACATGGATATATGGAATCCCCTTCTTTTCATTGGTAAATCTGCGGACTGCCAGGGTTTCTATATTGTATGTATGACAGGCCTGCAATGTCATTTCCACAACACCGTCCACCTTATACTCATCAATCAATCTGTCCAGCAGTTCAAAACGGTTTGGATTCGGTGTCATTACCGAACAGCCGATATTCAGATAGCGTCTTGCCAGGGCATCATATACATCAGGATTCTCCTCACTCACAAGCTGATCTATGGCCTTTGCGCCTGAGCAGTTCTCATAGGTAACTACAATCCCCCCGTTATCCTCAATCGCCGTGATAACCTTTTCTGTAGCCCCTCCCATGGGACATCCGGTCACGAGAATGCGGGGCTTTCTCTCCTGCTTCTTTCCCGCGGCATACTCAGCCTCAATTTTTTCAACTAAAGCATCCACCTCACCGGAAACCGCTTCTCTGTCAAATTTGAAGGTACTGCCATATAAAACTTTGAATAAATCATATCCGGTAATCGGGACCGGGTCATTTTGCATAACCTCATAAAGTCCTTTCAGAGAGCGCCTTACACGGTTCTCCACCTTAATCGCCTCACGGATGTCATCCTCCGTGATTGTCACATCAAACTTCTTTTCCAGATATTCTTTAAAACGGATAACCTCTTTCTTCCACAGCTTCAGTGCTTCTTCCCCCTGAGTATTTGGAAGCTCCATCAAAAATACATCTTTAAACTCTGCCATATATTCGTACATTTTTTTCTTGCCGTCGCAGGTAGTCTCCCCCACCACTACATCAGAAAAATAGAAATATGGACATTTATCTGTTTTGGCAAATCCATAGCTGGATTTAATCAAAGGGCACAGGTTCTTGGGCAGGTCTTTTTGCCTCAGCTATTGTCTCATCCGATGTTGAACATAATGATGCAGTCCCGGCCCCCATTGCCATCGCAATTTCCTTTGGAAAATAAGTGCAGTATGATCCTATCACTGGCACGCCTTTATCTTTTAACTGCTTAACTGTTAAAAATGAATTCTTGCGCTGCTCCGCAAATTCTTCAAATACCTCCGGCAATTCTTTAATAATTTCCATCCTGATTCCTCCTGGTTTTTATTCAACTATTTTGTATTTGTTCTAAACTGCCATTTGTAAAAGCACAGAGAAAGGACAGCGTAAACACTGCCCTTTCCCACTGCTGCATAGGCTATTAACTATATAATAGCATGTATGCCTCTCATCCCCAAATCGAAATTTTTAATGTATCTATAGATATGTTCTATCAATTCCCTACAGTTCTACAATTTTTGCCTTGTGATAAATGTTCGGCAAAAACTTTTTCAGCAAATCTTCTGTTTTTATTTTGAGATGTGCCACATTTGTCCCGGGATTGCATCCGAACCACTCTTCGTCCGCCACTTCTTTGTCCATGATAAGCTGCACATAATCATCCTCATCATTTACAAGACCCATAATGGATGCAGAGCCAGGTTTTGTTCCCAGATGCTTCTCCATAAACTCTCCCGATGCAAAGGACAGCTTGGACACCCCTATCTTCTTGCTCAGCTCCGCTGTGTCCAGTTGTTTGTCGGCGGGCAGTACAACAAGAAAGAAGCTTGTCTTCTTCTGATTGCACAAAAAGATGCTTTTTCTTATCTCTGTCCCAAGAGCCGCATCAATCTCCTTGCACTCATCCATACTTTCTACTACATCGTTATCTACCCGTTCATACGCAATATGCAGCTTGTCCAGTATCTTGTATACCTTGTCCTCCGTCGCATTCCGCCCTTTTCCCGGCGCTGTTGTACTGATTTCACTAATATATATCATTACATTTCCTCCTGTCTGCATAATCTGTTTGATATACTGTTAGAAGTTAGGTTTCACATATAATGTATCTTCCTTTATGTTCTGAACTACTTCTTTGTCCCAGTTTTCTTTTTCGATTTCTTCGATAGCTACGGAAAAGACATTTGGGTCCAGATTCATGGTTTCAGACAAAAACTTCTGTGTCTTTAACGCTAATTCCTGTTTTACTTCCTCTGTTCTTCCAGGATATAATTTAATAGAAATATGTGGCATCGCTTCATCTCTCCTTATAAATCTACTCCCAATGGGTTCCGACTCCGGCTTCCAAAGCCTTATCATAGATGGCCTTTGCCGCCACCAAGTCCTGTGTAGCCACGCCTACAGTTTTAAATACGATAATCTCCTCGTCATTTTCTCTTCCAGGGACTCTTTCCAAGAATGACATCGCCTAAATCTCCTGTAAAATCATCTTTTGTAATTCTGCCTTCCGCCAGCGGAATCAAAATATCTCCTGACTCGGAGAGTACCGCTTCTTCTGAATCAAAATAGAGCTTTGATGCGCGCTCCAGAATTACCGGGTCCATCTCCTGCATATGAGGCTGATAGGAACCTACACAGCTCACCGTCGCGCCAGCCTTCACTTTGCTTCCGTCAAATACGGGTTTGCCGGAGGGCGTCACTGTAATAATCAAATCTGCGTTATCTATAGCTTCGTCAGAAGACTTAACTGCTATGATTTCAGTTCCGTAATCTTTCAGTTCTTCCTGCATTCTTTCTGCAAATTGAAGGGTGCGCTCATAATTTAAATCATAGATTCTGACTTTATCCAGTTTTCTCGCCGTAATCATAGCTTCAAGCTGTGTTGCAGCCTGTCCGCCTGTGCCGATGAGAGCACCTTCTTTTGCATCCTTTCTCGCCAGAAGATCAAAAGCCGCGCCGGACGCCGCGCCGGTCCTCAGCTGTGTCACATAAGTTCCGTCCAGAACTGCTGTGACCACTCCTGTCTTACCGTCAATCAGCAAAACCTGTGCAGGTGCGGACGGAATGCCTTTATCAATATTCTTTGGAAATATATTTACAATTTTTACAGCAGCTACGTCTAATTCGTCCACATATGCGGGCATAAATAAGAAACAGCCGTCATATTTCGGTGCCTGAATATTTGTTCTCAGGGGAGCATCACACTTTCCCTCCACAACCATTTGGAATGCTGTCTTGTCCGCCTCAATGGCCTCTCTCATCGAAAACACTTTTTTGATGTCTTCTCTTGATAATAATAACATGAATCTGCCTCCTTTTTTTGCTTCCTATTCTTAATTGTCATTTATAATTATTCTACCACATTTTATATAAAAAGGGGATACGGTTCATTACTTTCAAACATTTTTTTGTAACAGTTCAGCCATGCGCAGACATTTAAATAGAATCTGTGCCAACTCGAGCTGTATGGCTGAACTGTTACATTTTTTAATTGAACTTGCATTTTTCAGATTACAGCGGTATACTATACTTGAAAAAGGGGAGCTTGTAAAAGCAGGCTGAGAGGAAGTCATCAAACTTCGACCCTAGTAACCTGATGCGGATAATGCCGCCGTAGGGAGTCATAGTTTGATTCTTTCGGAGAGACCGTACTGGTATCTCCGTTTTTTTATTTTTCTGAAAAGATATAATAAAATCATCCACAGCAAAAATATCGCAGACAAAAATTATCAAAATTAAAAGGAGTACACTATGAAAAAAGTAAACATTCAAAAACTATCCATGGCCGGAATTTTATGTGCCATAGCTGTGATTGGCAGCCTGTTCTCCATTCCTGTATTTGGAAGCAGGTGCGCCCCTATACAGCACATGGTCAACATCCTCTGCGCTGTACTGCTCGGGCCCGGTTATGGTGTTGCCGTCGCTTTTGGGGCAAGCCTGATTCGGAATCTGCTTGGCCTGGGCAGCCTGATGGCATTCCCCGGCAGCATGTTTGGAGCCCTTCTCTGTGGTCTGGTGTACTGGAAAAGCAAAAAGCTTTTTCCGACCCTGGCCGCGGAGGTATTCGGCACTGCAGTTCTGGGAGGTCTCTGTGCCTGGCCTGTTGCCATTTTGTTTATGGGACAGACTGCCGGTAATCTGGCATTTTATACATACATTATCCCCTTCCTAATCTCAACAGCCGCCGGCTCGTTCCTCTCCGGCATTTTAATTTACTCACTGGAAAAATCCAGAGTTTTGTCAATGATGCGTTCCCACTTAAACTAACTCACCAACACCAAGAAAGGAATTTGAATTATGCTGAAAGAAATGCTTCAAAATCTTCGGAATCAGGCTCCTCTGATTCACAATATTACCAACTATGTCACCGTAAACGACTGTGCCAATGTCCTTTTGGCCTGTGGAGGATCCCCTATCATGGCTGACGACATAAATGAAGTAGAAGAGATTACTTCCATATGCGGCGGGCTCAATATCAACATTGGTACCCTGAATCAGCGCACCATTCCCGCCATGCTTGCCGCCGGACGAAAAGCAAATGAGCTGGGACATCCCGTAATTCTTGACCCGGTGGGTGCCGGAGCCTCCTCCCTCCGCACCAGAACCGCTCTCAAGCTGCTTGAAGAGATTCAATTTGCAGTCATCCGGGGAAACATCTCTGAAATCAAGACTTTAGCTCACGGAAATGGAAGCACAAAAGGGGTGGATGCCCATATCTCTGACCGGATTGGGGAGGAAAATCTGGAGCAGGCTGTCACATTTGCCAAGGCATTTGCCCAAAAGGCCGATGCGGTAATTGCCATCACCGGAGCCATCGACATTGTAGCCGACCAGAAAAAGGCATACTGTATCCGAAATGGACATGCAGATATGAGTAAAATTACCGGAACAGGCTGCCAGCTCTCCTCCATGACCGCAGCATATGTGACCGCTAATCCGGGACACGCTCTGGACGCTGCCGCCGCTGCGGTCTGCGCTATGGGACTTTGCGGTGAAAAGGCAAGGACAGCGCATGACAGCGCTGGACGGTAATTCTAGCTATAGAAACTATATTATCGACGCTATTTACAATTTATCTCCGGAAGATTTAGAAAGAGAGGCTAATTATGAAGTGCGATAAAAAGACAATGCTGCTGTACGCGGTGACGGATAGAACCTGGGACAGGGAAGATGAGCCTTTACGAGCAGGTGGAAGCAGGCTCTGAAAAACGGAGTTACCTGCGTTCAGCTCAGAGAAAAGGATTTGGATGAGGATGCCTTTCTGGCGGAGGCCATCGGCCCTTGCCGGGCTCTGCAAACAGTACCGGGTGCCATTTATCATCAACGACAATGTGGAGATTGCCATCAAATGCGGCGCCGACGGCGTCCATGTGGGGCAGGAGGATATGACGGCCTCCGCCGTCCGGGCCCGTGTGGGTGAAGACATGATCATCGGCGTTTCCGCCCACACTGTAGAGGAAGCGCTGGAGGCAGTCAAAAACGGGGCTGATTACCTGGGTCTGGGCGCTGTGTTCTCCACCTCCACCAAGTCGGATGTGAACCAGATGTCCTATGAGACTCTCAAAGCCATCTGCTCTGCTGTGCATGTTCCCACTGTCGCCATCGGTGGCATTTCTGAAAGAAATATCTATGCAACTTTCCGGCAGCAAAGTGGACGGTGTTGCCGTGGTATCTGCCATTTTCGGGGCTGAGGACCCGGGTGGCGCAACTGCCCGAGCTTTTGACCCTTGCCAAAGAAATGGTGCAATAGCCATGCATAAGCCCTTTGCTATTTTTGATATGGACGGCACACTGATTGACTCAATTGAACTGTGGAGAAATCTTGGGCGGGAATATCTGGAATCCAAAAACATTACAGAAAATCTGGACGGCATTCTGGAGGAAATTCAGTCTCTGACAATGAGCGAGTCTGCGGCGTTGTTTGCAGAACGCTTTGCTCTGGCAGAGTCACCGGATGCTGTGTCTGATGAAATGAACGGCATCATGGAAGTCCACTACCGCAAGGATATTCCCTTGAAGCCGGGTGTGAAGGAACATCTTGAGCAGCTTCAGCAGGCAGGGGTTCGGATGTGCGTTGTCTCTGCCACCGCTGAGCATCTCTGATGGAGGCCTGCCTGCAGCAGCTTGGAAGTGCGGGACTATTTTGAATTTCTGCTCTCCTGTGAGAGCATGGGCACAAGCAAGCGGGAGCCGGATATTTATCTGGAGGCGGCAAGGCGGCTGGGAGCAGTCCCCCGGCGAGACTGCCGTATATGAAGATGCCCTCTATGCCATAGAAACCGCAAAGAAAGCGGGCTTCCATGTCGATAGCCGTATATGACACGGAGGCAGATAGCCACTGGGATGAGATCTGCCGCCTGGCAGATGAAACTATCATATTTTAACTGATTTCACAGGCGATATCGCCTTGAAATAGCGGCAAACCGGGGGCACCACTCTTTGCCGCTTTATAAAAATAGTGCTGAACATCGAAAGGAGTTTTCATTTATGAGAACAGCATTATCAATCGCCGGAAGTGATTCCAGCGGAGGCGCCGGTATCCAGGCGGACATCAAGACCATGACTGCCAACGGCGTATACGCCATGAGCGCCATCACGGCCTTGACTGCTCAGAACACGACCGGCGTCCAGGGATATTCTAGAGGTTCCCCCAGAATTTCTCGCGCAGCAGCTTGACAGCGTCTTTACAGACATCCGCCCCGACGCGGTGAAAATCGGCATGGTCTCCTCCGCAGGGCTGATCACGGTCATTGCGCAAAAGCTGCGGCAATATCAGGCCGTCAAAGTATCGTGGTGGACCCCGTGATGGTGGCCACCAGCGGATCGCGGCTCATCAGCGAAGATGCGGTGGACGCACTAAAACAGCATCTGCTGCCCCTTGCCACGGTGTCTGACGCCCCAACATTCCCGGAGGCGGAGGTGCTCTCCGGTATGAAGAGTGGCAGAGTCCGGAAGATATGCTGGCCGCCGCCAGATATATCAGCGAGACTTATCGCTGTGCTGTACTGTGCAAGGGCGGCCATCAGCTCAATGACGCCAATGACCTGCTGTATCGGGACGGAGGTTACCGTTGGTTCAATGGAAAACGTATCGACAATCCCAACACCCACGGCACCGGCTGTACCTTATCCAGCGCCATCGCTTCCAATCTGGCAAAGGGCTGTGATTTGGACGTATCTGTGGAGCGGGCTAAGGCTTATATTTCCGGTGCACTGGAGGCCATGCTGCGATTTGGGCTCGGGCTCCGGCCCCATGAATCACGCTTTCGCTTTGAACGGCGAATCCTCGGCGGGAGCGAATACATAGGAAAACAACGAAGCGGCTGCTGGACGCATCGAAGGAAATATGGGAGGGCTATCACACCCATCCCTTTGTCAGAGGAATCGCCGACGGCACCCTGGACCGCGAAAAATTTCAATATTACATGGTGCAGGACTATCTGTACCTGATTGAGTATGCCAAGGTCTTCACCATCGGTGTTGCCAAGGCACAAGATATGGAAGCTATGCGCCTGTTTGCAGGCTATGTGTCCCAGATTCTGGATGGGGAAATGGACATCCACAAGGGGTATATGCAGAGGCTTGGCATCTCCCCGGAGGAGGCAGAGCAGACTCCCATGGGTATGGACAATCCTCTCCTACACCTCCTATATGCTCCGGATTGCCTATGAGGAGGGACCGGGCGAAATTGCTGCAGCAATTCTTTCCTGCGCCCTGAGTTATGAGGTTATCGCCAAAGCTATGGTACAATCTGACCCAGCCTGCATCGGTCATCCTTTTTATGGTGAATGGGTGCGCGGCTATGCGAATCCTGACTATGCCCAGGCTAATCAGAGACTGATTGACATGCTTGAACGTCTGACAGTGGATTATTCCGAAACACAGATGCAGCAGCTGGAGAATATTTTCATTGCCTGCTCCCGGTGTGAGGGTGCTTTCTGGGATATGTCCTGGGAAATGAGAGGATAGACCTATGCTGACCTTTGATAACGTGAGATTTCAATATGATGAAGAGTATTTCTCCATCATCGACCATCTCTCCTTTCATGTGGACAAGGGAGAATTTGTGTCCATCATCGGTCCATCCGGCTGTGGAAAGAGCACCATTTTTCGTCTGGTGAACCGGCTGCTGGAGCCCAAAAGCGGCGAGATACTGGTGGACGGAGTACACATTGGCAGCCAGAAGCATTATTGCGGATATATGCCCCAGCAGGATATGTTGTTTCCATGGCGCTCTGTGGCGGAAAATCTACGGCTGCCGCTGGAGATTCAGGGCGGATTCCCGACTTCGGAAATGAACCGGCGCGTGGAACACTGGCGCTGGAAGCGGTTGGTCTGGAAGACTGGGGAGAAAAATCTCCCAGAGAGCTTTCCGGCGGTATGCGTCAGCGGGCAGCTTTTGCCCGGACCGTACTCACCGGTTCCAATCTTCTTCTGCTGGACGAGCCATTTTCGGCTCTGGATTATCTGACCCGCCTGACTATGCGGGAGTGGCTTCTGGAGCAATGGGAGCGGGAGCGTAAAACAGTTCTCTTCATCACCCACGATGTGGAGGAAGCGCGTGTTCCTCTCCAGCAGGATATTAATGGCGGAAGGGTTACCTATTACAAGGCTGCATTCTTTCAAGGTTCCTGCCGGATATCCCCGGACTCTGGAGACACTGAGAGCAGACAGAGACTTTGGCTTTAAAGGAACAATTGATCGCCATGCTCAGGAGGGAGAGGCTATGAGACAATATAATCGGGGAAATCTCCTTGCCACAGCACTGGCGCTGGCACTGCTGATGATCTGGCAGGCCGCTGCAATGGGCATAAATGCAGCTTATATACTGCCAAGCCCCATCGCAGGTAATTCTGCGGCTCTGGGAACTGCGCCAGCCTCTGTTTTCTTCTCATCTGCCTGCGACTATGGCGGTAGTAGGTGTCGGTCTTGCAATTTCCGTCATTCTGGGCACTGGGGCTTGCTATCCTTATGGACCGGTATCCTGTCGCAGAAAAGGCACTATATCCGCTGATTATTGCTTCTCAGACCATCCCAACCACAGCGCTGGCACCATTGTTCGTTCTGTGGTTTGGCTACAGTTTGTGGAGCAAGGTGCTGGTGACCGTGCTGCATGACCTTTTTTCCCATTACCATCACAGTGTTTGACGGATTTCGGTCGGTAAAGACGGAGATGGTTGAGTTGCTCTTTACCTTTGGAGCTGACAGACAGCAGATTTTCTGGAAATTAAAGCTTCCGGCTGTACTGCCTTACTTCTTTTCTGCCATCAAAATGGCTGTGCCGCTGTCCATCATTGGAGCGGCCATCGGAGAGTGGCTGGGCGCCCAGAACGGCCTTGGCTATTTCAGCCGCCGGATGATGACACAGCTGGATGGGGCAGGCGTCTTTGCGCCCATTTTACTGCTGTCTGCTGGTGGCTATGATTCTTGTATCTATTGTAACTGTCATTGAAAAACGCGTCATCACCTGGCGCGGTCAATAAAGAAAGAGGAAAAACTTATGAGAAAAATTACGATAAAAAGGGGGACTGCGCTGCTCTTAGCAGGAGTGATGTTACTTTCCCTGCTGACGGGATGTGCCCGGCAAAAAGAGACTGAGCAGAAAAAGGACCTCCGAGAAGTTAATGTGGTGCTGGACTGGTACCCCAACGCCCTGCATACCTTTATTTATACCGCTATTGAACGAGGCTACTACGAGGATGAGGGTCTGGACGTGAAAATTCAGTTTCCTGCCAATGAAAACGATGCCCTGTCTCTGGTTGCTGCCGGCAAAGCTGAGATTGGTTTATATTATGAGCACGACATCATACAGGCAGTTGCCAACCAGAACATCGGTGTAAAGTCTATAGGCGCTGTGGTTCAGTCACCTCTGAACATTGTCCTGTCTCTGGCGGACAAGAACATCCACAGCCCAAAAGACCTTGAGGGCAAGACTGTAGGCTATGCCGGCACTGCTCTCAGCGAAGCTCTGGTAAAAACTATGATGGAAGCCAGACGGCGCAGATTTTGCCAGCGTGAATATGATGAATGTAGGTTTTGAATTGATGAGCTCCATGACCACCGGAAATGTGGATGCTACCATTGGCTGCCTTGTTAATCATGAAGTGCCGCAAATGGAAGAAGAAGGTTTCGATGTAAACTATTTTATGGTCAATGAATATGGCATCCCCAACTATTATGAGGCCGTATTCCTGGCTGGCAACAAAATGATTGAGACCGAGCCGGAGGTGCTGGAAGGCTTTCTGAGAGCCTCTGCCAAGAGGCTTTGAGGACTTTCAGGCAGGATCCAGATACATGTCTGCAAATTCTGTTGAACAATCAGAATGAAGAAAATTTCCCTCTGTCTCCCTCCGTGGAAAAACAATCCTGCCAGACTCTGCTTCCCTTGATGGAAACTGCCGAAGCGCCTTTCCTGAATCAGACCGCTGAAAACTGGCAGGCTAATATTGACTGGATGTACAATACAGGGCTGATTAAAGATAAGATAGATGTCTCCCAGCGTTATGGCGGACATAGATTACTAAACAGCATAAAAAAATCTGATGGTTGATTCCATCAGATTTTTCTTTTTTATTATTTTAATTTATGATATCTGTATCATAACTTTCCCGCTTCTGCGATACTCCGGTTTTTCCATTACATCTACAATATCGTCAAGAGGCACAATATTTGTAATGATACTCTCTACATCAATTTTACCTGACGCAAGCACTTCTATCGCCCGCTCAAATGTATACGGATTGATAAAGGAGGAAGTAACATGCAGCTCTTTTTTGAAAATATCATCCGGCTTAAGAGGAAAACTCTCCTCCGGAGCAGCAAGACCAAAGAACATGACGGTCGCGCCTTTTCCGGCAAACTTTATTGCATCTTGCTGTGTATGTATATTCCCTACACATTCAATCACAACATTCACATTTTTGCAGTTTTCTGCGAGAAACTTTTCCATATCTTCCTCAATCGGATTTACTGTCAAATCTGCTCCCAGCTTCAAAGCGAGATTTCTCTTTTCCTCGACAGGCTCAGAAAGAATAACTTTTGCCGCTCCGGCATTTTTTGCAAGCTGGAGCATACTCATTCCAATGGGACCTCCGCCCATTACAAGGACAGTATCACCTGACTTGATGTTGCACAAATCAATTCCATGGATAGCACAGGACATAGGCTCCGTCATGGCCGCCTCGAGATAGCTCAAATGGTCCGGCACTTTATAGACCTGTTTTTCATGCATGATAACATATTCTGCAAAACCACCGTCCACGGTAGTTCCAACACCAATGTTGTTTGTGCAGAAGTGCTGCATTGCATTTTTACAAAAATAGCATTCGCCGCACATATCATTTGGGTCACCTGTAACCTTGTCGCCCTCTTGAAATTTTTGAACAGCACTTCCCACCTCCGCCACGACACCTGAAAATTCATGTCCTGGCACCAGAGGAGGTATTACTTCAAAAGAGCCACCGTCCCCGTTATAGATATGAATATCCGTTCCGCAAACTCCGCAGTACTTTACTTTGATTCTGACCTCGTTGCTCTCCAGGGGCCTCTCTGGAATTTCTTCTACTCTCAAATCCTGAGGTCCATGATATACTGCTGCTTTCATACGCTTACTCCTCCTTATAATTATAACAGTTCAGCTATAAGCAGTTATTCTATATTCCATTCAGAAAATCTTCAATGAAGAAAATCGCTGCTCCGGCTGCCGTTGGTTCTATCTTATATCCACATTGCATCACATAGTCTTCTGCCTTATCCCAAAATGGATTGTGAGTATCAACACGGGCGCATAAATCTTTCATGTAATCCCCAATGTAGGCGCCCACATGGCCTCCTATTATGATTACACCGTCAAAAAGCATCCTCATATTGTGGACAGCTACCGCCAGATGATCCAGATATTCATCCCACAGTTGAGCCGCCGTCTTATCACCGCCCTGAAGCAGTGAAAAAAACTCTTCCAGGTTTCCATCCGTATACTGGTCCAGATTGCTGGCCCGGCACACAGTATCAAAACATCCATATCTGCCGCAGTAACATTGTTCCCCGCCCTCGGGGACAACCGTCATATGTCCAACTTCCCCGCCTTTATGTGTGTCACCTTCATAAATAGAGTTGTTAATGATAATGGAACCGCCCACACTGGTGCTAAGGCTGATATAAAAAGCATTTTTCAGCTTATGGTCACTCCATCTTTCTGCATATCCTGTGGCATAAGAGTCCCATACAAGGCAATTTGTATATGGAATATATTTTGCTATTTCTTCCCTTGTCTTTCCCGTGAAATTCAATGTCATACCGTAGATGACAACCTCGCCGTCATCTGAAATAATTCCCGGAACGGCAATTCCCACACCCAAAAGATCTGCATCAGGTATCTGTGCCTGCTTTTTTACTCGTTCAACAGTTTCACCAATTTTTTTCAGGTAACTGTCGTCATCCAGATCAAAAAGACTTCTGTCTTTTACCACTGCCGTTACTTTTCCTGACAAATCTACTGCCACGGTATTTATATGATTTTTTGTAAGATAAACGCCAATAGCCATTTTAGCATTTTTAATATAGGCATAGGCGGTTGCATTTCTACCGCCTGTATTCTTTATCTTATGAGATGTATCAATTAGTTTCTGCTCTTCCAAATACTGTAGATTTTGAGTAATTGTGGGAAGACTCAACTGCAGAGCCACAACCATATCCTGCTTTGAAACAGAGTCATTTGCACGGATATATTGATATATCAATTGTCTGTTCTTCAGTTTGATTTCATTAGGACTTATCTTTTCCCTGATCATCTAGTCACCTATTTCTTGTAATAATTATTTTCACATTTAATAAAACACTCAAAATCATAGTAATATAAAGTGAATTCTTTGTCCATACTTATTGAATTTCTAATGTTCAATAAGCCATACTTCTTGAACTACTAATGTTCAAGAAGGTGTACTTTTTGAACTGCTAACGTTCAAGAAGATGTAGCTTTCCGGCACCCGCCCGTAATAATACGCTGTATTCTACAAAAGGACCAGAAAAATAAACTTCTTCTGCTCCTTTTTATAATCAGGTATGCTAAAAACCCACATGCCAGAAGGCAGACATGATACCGTATGGAATCATGTCTTCTTCCTTCATAGTTTATTTTGTTTCTATGTTGTCTGTCTCTTCTTCTGCAGACAGTCAAATCCAACCGCAAATGCGAGTACAAGTCCCTTAACAACCATCTGGATATAGGAATTTACATTCATCAATACCATTCCGTTTGTCAATGCACCGATAATCAATACACCTGCAACTACGTTAGACAATTTACCAAATCCACCTGTTACGGATACACCACCCAAAACTACGCAGGTGATAACGTCAAATTCATAACCATCACCAGCAGTTGGCTGTCCTGAATTGGTACGTGACAACATTACGATACCTGCCAGACCTGCAAACAGTCCTGACAATGAATATACAAGATATTTTACACGTCCAACACGGATTCCTGACAACTTTGCAGCTTCCTCATTACCTCCTACTGCATAGAAATAACGTCCGAAGTATGTTTATTCAAAATGAAACTTCCAACAGCAAAACAAATTATCATAATGACAACCGGAACCGGTATTGGTCCTACATATCCCTGGCCAATTACTTTGAACGCTGTTGTAAATCCATTTACAGGACGGCCGCCGCAAAGGATATATGCAAATCCTTTAAAAATTGTCTGTGATGCAAAAGTCGCAATCAGAGCCGGCATTCCAATAGAAGATACCATGAAACCATTCAATGTACCGATTAATGTTGCAACTATAAGTGACAGGATGATAGCCACAAACATGTTCATGCCGCTGTGTACCATAAAGTATGCACATAAAATATTTATAAATGTAATGATAGAACCTGTAGCAAGGTCGATTCCTCCCAACAGAATTACAAACGTCATACCTATGGAAGCAATACCATACATAGATACCTGACGTGCAATCATAATGAGATTGTTTGGTGTAATAAATGTAGAGTTTGCAATAGTAAATGCAACAAACAATATTATAAATACAACCCAAATTGCTTTATCTCTTAATTGATATACCACTTTATCTTTCATATTAGACTACCCCTCCCTTGGCCGCTGCTGACGCAAACGCCATAATCTTATCCTGGTCAAATTCATTCTTTGCCAATTCACCTGTCATGTGGCCTTCTGACAGCACGATAATCCTGTCAGACATACCCATCAACTCCTCCATCTCGGAAGAAATTAACAGAATGGTCTTTCCTTCTTTTTCTACAAGGTCATTCATCAGCTTATAAATTTCATATTTGGCGCCGACGTCAATACCTCTGGTTGGTTCATCAAAGATAACCAGTTGAGAGTTTGCTGCCAGCCATCTGCCCAAAATTACTTTTTGCTGATTACCGCCACTCAGGTTCTTTACTAATTGGTCCAGGCTCGGTGTTTTTATGGCCATATCAACTCTTTGTTTCTCAGCAATTTCTCTCTCCTTCTTGGAGTCAATCACACTCAGCACAGAGTTTCTTTCATATACTGCCATGTTAATGTTGTTTTTAATGGAGACGCCAAGCAGAGCACCATGACGCTTTCTATCCTCCGGCACTAACGCAATGCCTAAATCTATTGCCTCCCTTGGACTCTTGGGGTTAATTTCTTTTCCATTAAAAATCACTTTTCCAGATTTTTTCTTTGCTGCTCCAAAAATCAGCTGTGCCAGCTCTGTACGGCCTGCACCAACTAATCCTCCCAACCCGAGAATCTCACCCTTATGTAACTTCAGGTTCATGTTCTCATCACCATTTCCAGTAACATTCTGTAACTCCAGAACGACTGTATTACGGTCTACACATTCTTTTCTTGGCGGGTAGGTCTCTGTCAGTTCACGTCCTACCATCAAGTGAATCAATTCTTCCACGTGACTGTCCTCAGTAACTAATGTCTTTACATATTCACCGTCACGCAATACTACAATCCGGTCGGACAAACGGTATATCTCTTCCAGTCTGTGGGAGATATAGATAATAGAAATGCCCTCTTTTTTCAAGTGCTCCACTACCTCAAACATACTTTCTACTTCGGCACTTGTCAGGGGCGCTGACGGTTCATCCATAATCAATATTCTTGCATCCTGCTGAATTGCCTTTGCAATTTCAACCATCTGCTGATAACCAACTGTTAAATTTTTCATCAGCGTCTTAGGATTAATCTTAATATTCAGACGCTCAAATGCCTTTACGGCTTCTCTTTCCATTGCTGGTTTGTCAATAATAATACCTTTTTTAATAGGTCTTCCCAGGAATAAATTCTCTGCCGCTGATAGTTCTGCTACGTTATTAAATTCCTGATAAATAATGGCAATTCCATTTTCTGACGCCAACTGCGGTGACATACTTGAATACTCGTTTCCATTTACCAAAATCTTCCCGGAGGTGGGGATAACCGCTCCTGAACAGGTTTTGATTAGTGTAGATTTTCCAGCACCATTTTCACCAATCAGTGCAAGAATCTCGCCCTTCTTTAATTCAAGGGAAACATCTTTCAGCGCAACAACACCCGGGTATTCTTTTCTTATATGTTGTAATTGTAATACATATTCTTCACTCATATTATTCCCCCGTGATTAACAGGAGGCGGCAAAAACCGCCTCCCAACTTTTGTTTCATTTTACTTTCAAGATAAGTCTTTTTTACTCGTAATCTTTCAGATACTCATCTACGTTGTCTGCATTGATTACGATAAATGGTCTGTAAATGTTGTGGTCATCGCCTTCAAATTTTTCTCCAGATAAAACTCTGTCATACATATCAACACAAGCTTTTGCTGTTCTGCTGTTTGAACCTTCAAATCCAACTGTTGTGTTAGAAGCTTCTTTACCACTCTTGATTGCTCTCATCTGCTGCTCTGTAGCATCACCAGAGAAGATACCGCAATCTTCTGGAATCTTTCCATCATACTTTGTAAGAAGTGCCTGGTTTGCTCCGATATCAGAACCAGCTCCGATTGTTACGAATACTTTACAGTTAGGATGTGCCTGAAGTACTGTCTCTACATTTGTCTGTGCATCATTTGCCTCAAGACCTTCGATGTTTGCAACTACTTCATATTTGCCTTCAGCTCCCTTTAATCCTTCTAAGATACCATTCTCTCTCTCTAATAAGATAGGAGTCTGAGGATATCCGATTACACAAACTTCTGCTTTGTTGTCTGCAGAGTAGTGCTCGTTGATGAAATCAGCTGCTGGTGTTGCAATTGTTTTACCAAGCTCTGTGTTGTCAAGAACCCAGTTTACAGTTGTGTTTTCCATTTTGTCATCCCAGCACATAACTTTGATTCCTGCATCCAATGCTTCTTTACAAACATCTTCGATAGCTGCTGGATCAGATGGGTGAACCATGATCATATCCACGCCTGCTGTAATGAAGTTCTCAATCTGGCTAATCTGCTCAGCAGAGTTGTCTTTACAGTCAACAAGTGTGTACTCCCAGCCTTTTTCTTTCAGCATTTTTTCAACTTCACCAAAAACGCCTGCCCAGTAATCATTTTCCAGAGACTGGATTGTAATACCAATTTTGTAGCTTCCGCCTTTGTCAGCAGAATCTTCTGTTTTTGCCTCGGTGCTGCCTTTGTCAGCTGCTGCCTCGTCTTTTTTTGCACCGCATCCAGCTAATAATGATAATCCCATTACAGCTGTCATAAGTACTGCTAAAACTCTTTTTTTCATAATCTCTTTTTCCTCCTCTTAGGATAATTTATTTTTCACACCTCTGTGTAAAAAATCTAGAAACATGTAAATGCGCCGTCTACTACGATGTCAGAACCTGTTGTGAAGCTGCTTGTGTCTCCTGCAAGGTATACACATATAGACTGCAGTTCTTCTGGTTTTCCAAGTCTTCCCATTGGCGCCATCGCATTCCACTGTTCAATCAATGGAACAAGATGTGGTGCATTGCTGATTAATTCAGTTCCAATATATCCGGGGCTGATGCAATTTACACGAACCCCTTTCTTAGCCCACTCTACTGCGAGAGATTTTGTCAGCATGATAACTCCTGCTTTAGAAGCGTTGTATGCACACTGTGGCTGAGGTACATTTACAATGTGGCCTGACATGGATGCTGTGTTAATGATAGAGCCGCCTCCATGTGCCAGCATATATTTTCCGGCTGCGGTAGCAGTAAGGAAAACACCTGACAGGTTAATATCTATAACTTTTTTCCACTGCTCGTAAGTCATTTCTTCTGCCGGTACGTTGATGCAGATTCCTGCGTTGCAGAATGCTGCTTCCAGTCCTCCGAGCTTAGAAACTACAGTTTCAATCATAGCATCTACCTGCTCTGGGTTTGTTACATCTGTCTGGATTGCAATTACTTTTCGTCCAGTCTTCTCTGCAAGTTCTTGTGCTGTTTTCTGTGACTCCTGAATGTCTACATCCACGATAGCGAGGTCTGCTCCTGCCTCAGCAAATGCAGTTGCCACACTTTTACCAATTCCTCTGGCTCCTCCTGTCACAAAAATGCGCTTTCCATCTAGTCTCATGTTTTCAATAATACCCACTGCTTTTCGCTCCTTCCGTTTAAAGTGTAACCTGCTGTACAGGCCTGTTACACTTTAAACAATCAATTTAATAAAACTATTTTATAAAATAAGTTTCACTTTTATTAATTATAGTTCTTTCTCCAAATTGTGCAAGTCTTAAAAACAGACAAATATTATTTTATTTTTTTGTGTATTTTCACTAAAGAGCTTCCAATTATTCCCCTATCTTTACAACTGCTTTTACAATTCTTGCCTTGTCTTTGACGCTCTCATCCATAGCTCTCTGGATATCATTGAAGTCAAAAATGTGCGTAGCAATCCCTTTCAGATTCACTTTGCCTTCTGCAACAGCTTCAATTGCCATTGGGTAAATGTGACGGTATCTGAATACAGTCTTGAAGGTAACTTCCTTGTCAAGTGCAAGGCTCATGGAAAGATTCATCTTGCCGCTCTTGCCATATCCTACGAGAACAATATTGGAGCCTTTTCTAACCACTTCAATTGCCTGATTTGTGGTAATCTCTGTTCCGGCTGTTTCAATAGCCAGGTCAAATCCTTCTCCGCCTGTGATTCTCTTTGTGGCCTCAATCACGTCTTCCTCTTTTGCGTTAATAACACCTGTCGCACCAAGCTCCATAGCTTTCTCAAGACGTTTTTCCATAATATCTACTACATAAACCTTAGAAACTCCGCATGCCTTCAATGCCATCATGGACACCAGCCCAATACAGCCTGCGCCGAATACAACAGCACACTGTCCCGCATGAGCATCTCCCTGACGTGCAGCATGGAATCCTACAGATAAAGGCTCTATCAATGCACCTTCCAGAGTACTCATATTCTCAGGAAGTTTAAAGCAGAGTGATTCCGGATGTGCAACATATTCCTGAAATACTCCGTCAACCGGAGGTGTGGCGAAGAAAACAACATCAGGACAAAGGTTATATTTTCCTTCCCGGCAAAACTTGCATTTTCCGCATGTTTTTCCCGGCTCCAGGGCAACTTTATCGCCCACCTTCAGATGTTTGACATTCTTACCTGCTTCAACAACAACTCCCCCTGGCTCATGTCCCAGCACAAAAGGAGGCTCCACAATATAATTTCCGATTCCGCCATGCTCATAGTAGTGCATATCGCTTCCGCAGATACCTACATACTCTAATTTGACCAGAACCTCTTCATCCTCAGGTACAGGAATTGGTCTTGTTGTATATCCCATCTCTCCAATTCCGTTCATAACTGCTACTTTCATTTTGCCGTCCATAGTTTTTATCTCCTTCCAAATATGCCTTAAAAATATACGTTATATCGTTAATATAAGTTAAATGCTTCTCATAAATTCTTCGATGTAAAATATTGCTGCTCCTAATGCCGAGGCTTCATTTTGAAATGTGCAGACAGATATATAATCTCCTGCCCCCTCAAAAATATTCCTCCTGGCAACACGCTCGCGCAATTCGCCGATATATGGTTTCATGCAGCTTCCCACATACCCTCCAAGAATTACCTCGCAGTCAAAACACATTCTGAGGTTATCCACCGCAATGGATAAATTATCCAGATATGTGTCCCACACCTGTTTTGTTCTGGGATTTCCCTTATTCAGTTCCACAAAAAACTGCTGAAGACTGCCGTCTGTCTCTTCCGACAGGCGCAGTGCGGAACAGTAAGCGTCCACACATCCTTTTTTCCCGCAATAACAAGTGTCCCCACCGGGATGTATTGTCATATGCCCGAATTCTCCGCTGTGCCAGTGATTGCCTATGTACATGTTTTCAAATACACACCCTGAATAATCCGGGCGTTCTGAATAATCGGATGCATTCTGGAATACAATGGCCCCTCCCACGGTATTGCTCAGTGAGAGATAAACCAGATTCTCCTTGGGGCAGCCGGATACCCACTCTGACGCCGCTGCCGCACTGGCATCATTAATCAGCGTACAGGGATAGGGAATATAACGTGAAAACTCATCTCCCGGCACATCATAAAGCTTTAATGCCCGGGAATAGGTAATGTGATTTCTCTGCATGTCCACAATGGAGGGAATAGAAATTCCAACTCCCGCTATCTTTTTTCTGTCCACCTTCTCTTTATCAATAAATTCTTCCAAAACTCTCCCCAGGGTCTTAAAATAATGATCTTCAAAAACAAATTTTTCTCTGAGCCGTACACGTGCCTTTATTGTTTTGGTCAGGTCCGTGAGGACAATCCCAATATGATTCTGTGTAATCTCGACCCCCAATGCACACCGGATATCTTTCACTATCGCAAGTGCCTTGGCTTTTCTTCCTCCGGTCGACTTAAATTCTCCGACCTCCAGAAGAACTCCTGCCTGACTCAGCTCCCTTACAATCTGGAGAACCGTAGGGCCGCTCATGCTTAATGCAGCAGCAACCTCAGGCATTGATATTTTTTCTTTGCTGTTGATATAACGGAAGACCTGGTTTCTGTTTGACTTTTTTATTTCTGAGTTGTTTCTGCTTTTTCTCATGACGACTTCTTTTCTGTTGTTCTGGGATTCGCAAATTCTTACACTTTACTAAAATGTCTAATAAAGTGTCCGTGATAATAAAATACCATATTTTATACAAACTTATCAATAATTTTGTTGATTCTATTTCAAAACTGTCACTTTTCACAGTTTCTCATTCAAATTTTCAGTAACTTTGCCACAGCATAATTTCCATAAGGTGTTGACACACTGATTCGGGGCCAATTCTGTGTATCTGTCAGAGTGATAATTTTTCCATCTTCCAGAATTGTTGTCTCCTCACATTTCGTCCCCAAAATCGTCGGATTCCATGCATATGCCTGGTTTTCATGCATAACCGCACTCATTCCCGGCAGAGCAATCCACTCTCTGCACTGGTATCCGGTAGGACCTCCCTGGTGATGGGATTTCCACTCGTCCTCCCAGCCCGCATCCCGGTACAGCCCCTTCACACGCTCAAAATATTCCCCGTATGAGAGACCCTCCTTCATCATGGTCTGCATGCAGGCAAAAATATACTGTGTTTTTTTATAGCGCTCTTCTATTTCCTCCGGGATATCGTCAAAATATACAATTCTGGTCATGCTGATATTTAATCCGTATTTTTCACCGCCCAGCACAACAAGAAGACTCTTCTCCACAGGTTTATCTGTTGGAAGAGGATGCCGGTAACTTAAAATCCTGGAATCTGCCCCCACAAGTACACAATCTGGGCTAATCCCTTTTTCAAAGCACATGCCTTTGAGGCGGGCCGCAATTTCCTTTTCCGTCTGACCCGGTTTTGCATTGAGGCAGACATTCTCCACAATCTCCGCACACTCTCTGCCTATTTGCTTATAACGCGATTTTTCTTCCTCAGATAAGACCATTCTGAGGGCTATCAAATCTTCCAGAACATTTGGAGTTCCCGCAATGCCTGTATCTGACACAAATGTTCCCTCAGATGCCATCTCTTTCAGTTTTTGTTCCACAGACTCATACCAGGGAACTTCTATCAAAGTTCCCTGTAAAGTGTTCTGCTCCGCGTTCATACGGGCAGCATCGCTATTGTCGGCTACAAGTCTGATACAATCCTGAGTGATGACATAATAGGCGACCCCCTGAGGGCTGTTTGTCACCACATGATTCTCAGCCCCCTGGCTAATCCACGCATAGCTGTCTCTTCTGCCCAGAATCACGCCATCATAACTCTTCTGTCTCATCCACTCTCTAATTCTCTTCACCGTCTCCATACAATACACCCTTCTACTCCATCTCGTGATTAATGCAAACCTTTCCTGTCTTTCCAGTTGCAAAAACTTCAAACGCTTTGTCCGTATCTTTCAGGGCAAACCTGTGTGTAATAATTTCTGAGGGATGAATCTTTTTTCTGTCCAGAAGTTCAACCAGTTTCTCCATATTTGCCACAGAAGTTACCCAGGAACCATGAAGTGTAATATTTTTATGGAGGAGAAGAGGACTTGGCTCAAAAGTCACAGTGCCCTGCTCACCAAGGAAAACAACATTTCCCCACATTCTTGCGGCCTCCAGACACTGATGTCTTCCAACACTGCTGCCGGAACAGTCCACTGCAACCTCCACACCTTTTCCGCCGGTAAGCTCCATAACCCTGGCAACTGCATCTTCGCCGCCCTGAACAATTTCATCTGCCCCAACTCTCTTTGCCATCTCAAGACGTTCCGGGGAAATATCAACTCCGATAGTCTTAGCACCCAGTGCCTTAGAAAGCATGATTGCCGCCTGTCCCACGGGACCAAGCCCCATAACCATGACAACATCATTTCCAGAAACATTTGCACGCAGAAGTCCCTGATAAGCGGTTCCAAATCCGCAGGCTATCATGGCACCATCCTCATAAGTGAGAAAATCCGGGAGATGGATACAGGTGCTGGCATCCGCCACCATATACTCTGCCAGCGCGCCGTCTCTCTGCCATCCATAGGCCCTGCGCTCTTCCTGCTGACAGTTGATAAAGAATCCTTTTCGGCACTCATCACAGTATCCGCAGCCCTGAATATGATAAACAGTCACTTTGTCGCCCACTTTAAGGTCTGACACGCCCTCACCTACAGCTACAACCTGTCCGCTGGGTTCATGTCCTGCAATTACGTTGTCATATCTGGCTCCGCCGGTCTTGTCTGTATGCTCATGGTAAATATATTTCAGATCGCTGCCGCACAGACTCGCTGCTTTCATTTTCAGAAGAACCTGTCCGTGACCTGCCAAAGGCACATCACACTCACATGCTTCCACCTTGTCACCTCCAGGCAGTTTCATTCCAAGCATCTTTTTAGGGATTTGATTATTATTCATAGCTTTTCCTCCTGTAATTTTTTTGATGTTCAAAGTATATCATTGTTACATAGAAAACTGAATTTCATATGTTCTCTTTTCATGGATTATCTTGTAATGTGAAAAGATAATCCCCATTCTTATATTCCTTCGGAGATACCCCCACCATCTTCTTAAAAAGTCTGGAGAAATAATAGGGGTCGGTATATCCCAGCTTTGCGCTCACCTCATAGATATACATATCTGTGGAATCCAGAAGCTTGCACGCCTCCTGCATTTTCAGGTGAATAAAAAAATCCACCGGGGAACGCCCTGTCTGATTTTTGAAAATAGAGTTGAGATAACTTTTTGAGAGCTGAACCTCCTGGGAAATTTCCTCAAGTGTAAGCTGTCTTACAAGATTTTTGTACATGAAGCGTATAACCATCGTCACATGTTTATTCTGAACACTGCTTTCATCCACCTTCTCCCTGTAATAAACCTCCGATAAAATCAAGGACAGTACCTGGGATAAATAAATGAAATTACCCATGGTATAATTCCGGTCCAGAACTCTGAATATCAGGTTAAAAAAACCGGTCATACGATTCTCACTGTATTTAGAATCAATCTGGACTGCTCTGCACTCATCCAGGGGAAAATATTTGGTATTCTCCCCTTTAAAATGAACCCACAATATACTCCATGGATTATCGTTGTCCGCATAATACCGATGCCTCCGGCCCCTGGGAATACAAAAAGCCTCCGCCGCCTCCACAGCGTACTTCTTATTGTCTATCTCCACAGTCCCCTTCCCCTCAACACAATAAATCAAAATATATTGGTCCGCGCCCTCCTCCCTCTCCTTATAGTGAGTCTTAGCCTTGGGAAAGAATCCTACATCAGTAGGATAAAGAGCCTTGACAAGAGGATGCTCCATGTATTCCGCAAAAGACTCCGTCGGAATAACGATATATCTCTCATCTTTAAATCCATCCGATTTTCCATAAAATTCGTTCACTCTCCACCTCCCGCAAAGCCCCGGAACCGCACAGTCCCTTTCTGGTCTCACTATATCATTCCTGTGTAATATTGTCCATTTTTTTATAATTTATTACATTCAAACTCCACCTCCATTGTGTTACTCTAGACTTAAAGAATCAATATTGTCAGAATTGCGTGAAAATGAACGTCAAAGGGGTCAGTCCCCTTTGAACATCTCTCAAATTTTCCAGAGAAAGGAGTTACAAAATGCAGAAAAATATTGTACGTGTTTGGGAGGAGACTATTACCATCCCCACATATCCGGTGTTCCCTCCGGAGAAAACCCCTCTCTTTCTTGAAAACAGGGCTTATCAGGGAAGTACCGGAAAGGTTTATCCTCTCCCTGTTACAGAGAAAATATCAGACCAGAAAAAGGATGTATCCTATCAGGCTGTTTTCCTTGAAAATGAGTATCTTTTTATTATGATTCTTCCCGAGCTGGGAGGACGCATTCAGCGTGCTTTGGATAAAACAAATCAGTATGATTTTGTCTACTATAATCATGTAATCAAGCCTGCCCTGGTTGGACTTACGGGTCCCTGGATTTCAGGGGGAATTGAATTTAACTGGCCCCAGCATCACCGCCCCTCCACTTATTCTCCGGTGGACTTTTTCTACCAGGAGAATGAGGACGGCTCAGCCAGCGTGTTTGTGGGCGAAATTGATAAAATGTACGGCACAAAGGGCATGGCTTCTTTTACCCTCTATCCAGGCAAGTCTTATATTGAGATTAAGGGGCGTGTATTCAACCGCACAGACCTGCCCCAGACTTTCCTCTGGTGGGCAAACCCTGCTGTCCCGGTAAATGACCATACCCACTCTGTCTTCCCGCCGGACGTACATGCGGTGATGGACCACGGCAAGCGCGCAGTATCCACTTTCCCAATTGCCACAGGGGAATATTACAAATATGATTATTCCGCAGGGGTTGATATTTCCTGCTACCGGAATATAGAAGTGCCCACCTCCTACATGGCAGCCCACTCTGATTATGATTTTATTGGCAATTTCGATGAGCAGAAAGATGCAGGACTTCTCCATGTGGCAGACCACCATATTTCTCCCGGAAAGAAACAGTGGACCTGGGGGAACAGCGATTTTGGACAGGCATGGGACAGAAATCTGACAGATGAGGACGGCCCTTACATTGAGTTGATGACCGGAGTATATACAGATAACCAGCCTGATTTTACCTGGTTGAAACCTTATGAAGAGAAAACATTTACTCAATATTTTATGCCTTATAAGCATGTCGGCCGGGTTAAAAATGCCACAAAAGATGCATCCTTGAACCTGGAACTTGATAATGGACGGTGTACTGTGAAAGCCTACGCCTCCGGAGAATTTTCTAACGCTTCTATTACGGTAGAAAAAGACAAAGAAGTGCTGTTCTCAGCTACTTCAGACTTATCTCCAAACCAGTTTTATGAAGGCTTCTTTGATACAGACATGAAGGAACTTACCGGCTGTACAGTCAAGATTTGCGATGAAAATCAGAGAGAACTTGTATCTTACACAGAAAAAGCTCAGGAACTACAGCCCGCTCCAGACCCTGCGGAGGCGCTTCTCGCCCCTTCAGAGTTAAAATCTACAGAGGAAACTTTACCTGGCTGCAACTCACCTGGAACAGTACCGCCATGCAACCTACCGCCCGGAGGATTATTATCTGGAAGGACTTCAAAGAGATGCAACAGACCTCAGATTAAATGACGGATACGGAATGCTGCTTTACAAACAGGGACGTTTCCTTGAAAGCATCCCTTACTTCAGAAGAGCCATTGAGAAACAGACCTGGAAGAATCCCAACCCGGCATCCGGGGAAGCTTATTTCCATCTTGGCCTTGCTCTGGTTATGTGCGGAAATGAGGAGGACGCTTTTGATGCGTTTTATAAATCAGTGTGGTGCGCTGACACACAGAGCGGGGGCTTCTACTGGCTCGCCTGCCTTTCCGCCCGCAGGGGAGAGTACCGCGAGGCTTTGGAATTTATCAATCAGTCCCTTGTGAGAAACTGGCACAATATGAAGGCACGCACCCTGAAGGCTGCGCTTCTTAGAATGCTGTGCCTTGATAATAAAACATTCATCCAGGAAAGCCTCGACATCGACCCCTTAGATTTCGGACTTCTTTATGAACAAGGGCTTGCCCTCCAAGAGCAGGAAAGCTGGCTGAATCAAATGAGACTTCTGTCGCATAACTACCTTGTTCTGTCTCTGGACTACATGAAAGCAGGATTGTATGATGACGCTCTGGCAATTTTGTCAGAATGCCAGGACCCCTCCCCTCTAATCGCCTACTATCAGGGCTATGCGTGGGAGATGAAAAAAGATAGTTGTCAGGCTGAACTTTTTTATGCGGAGGGTGAGAAACGCGATTACAGCAAATGTTTTCCAAACCAGCCGGAAGAAATTCCAATTTTGGAGGGGGCTATCTGGGCACTCTCAAAAGCTCCAAGAGCACACTATTACCTTGGCTGCCTTCTCTATGACAAGAGACAGTACCAAAAGGCGGCACTACACTGGGAGCAGGCGCTTGCACAAGACCCGGACTTTGCTATGGCAAGCCGCAACCTGGCAATTTATTTCTACAACAAAGAAAATGACATTCCAAAAGCACTTGAATATATGAAAAATGCCTTTGAGCTGGAACCCACATATTCTCGTTTTCTTCAGGAATATAACCAGCTTATGCAAAAAGCAGCGATATCCAACGAAGAACAGCTCAGCCTGTTATCAGAGCATCTGGATCTGGTACAGTCCAGAGATGCCTTGTATGTGGAATACATTGGCCTTCTCAATCGGACCGGACAATATGATCTGGCGCTGGAGCACCTGTCTTCTCATCAGTTCCACCCGTGGGAGGGAGGCGAAGGCAAAGTAAGCGCACAGTACAGGTATGCTTTAATCCATAAGGCAATCCGTCTCATCGAAAGAGGGGATTATGACCAGGCTATCGGCCTGTTGGAGGATTCCAAGACATATCCCCACAACTTAGGCGAGGGAAAACTTCCGGGAACACAGGATGCCATGGCAGACTACTATATTGGAAAAGCTTATTTAGGAAAACAGGATTATGAAGCTTCAGACAAGTATTTCCACATGGCTGTACAAAAAAGAAGAAGCTCCCTCCAGTGTACTTTACTATAATGACCAGCCTTCTGATTTTATCTTCTACCAGGCACTGGCAAAAGAGACAGCTCTTGGACCACGCAGGGGCAAGAAAATGCTATCATCAGCTCCTCAGCTTTGGTCAGAAGCATATATTTGACCAGGTAGATTTTGATTACTTTGCAGTATCCCTGCCGGAAATTGAAGTCTTCCCCACACACCCGAGAGAGCGGAACCGTCTGTACTGTATGTACCTGATGGCCCTTGGAAATCTGGGACTTTCCCGCATATCTGAGGCGCTGGAGATTTTGCAGAACATACTGGCAGAAGCACCTGGACATCAGGGCGCAATCGAGCATATAGAATATATCAATTCTCATTTTTAAAATATGATTCCATTATAAAGAGCTGCAAAGCAGATAAATATTTATCCGCTTTGCAGCTCCTTTGCTTTACCTTTAATTCTAACTTTCTTTTTTAGGTCTCATGATAACTACGGAATGCCGTCCCATATTCAAGACAACTTCTCCGTTTACAACGATATATTCATCCCGCTCTGTGGTGTAGCCCTCCTCATAGGAGTACAGAAGACGCTCCATACGCCCTGCGCGCGGCACTTCTGCCAGCCACACAGGAACCGTAACTTCTTTTAAATCCTTACTGTTATTCAACACGACTATAATCTGTTCGTCATCCTTGAATCTTCCGTATGACAGAATATTCTGCTCCCAGTGAAGCATCCTCAGAGAACCTGTTTTCAGGGTACCTTCATTTTATGAATGCGGATAGTTTCCTTATGAAACTCTAACATTTCTTTGTCCTGATTATCCCAGGGGTATGTTCTTCTGTTATCCGGGTGTGTAAAGCCACACAGGCTGACTTCATCCCCATAATATATGGCAGGTGCTCCCACCCAGGTCATCTGAATTGCAACAGCCTCCCGCATAACGGCTTTGTTTATGCCTTCCTCCGCAGCTTTGTAACCCAACTGCGCAACCCGACCCACAATATGATTGGTTCGGGTAAGGAAACGTGAATGGTCATGGTTGGACGAGTCTCAATTCATGGCAACCTGTAAGGATGGCGTGAGCATCTGACTGAGACATAAAATGGTTCATTGTGTTTACAAAGTTATCTGCATTTCCCCAGAGGTCTGTACGGCGCTCGTCACTGTGCTTTTCCATGCCTGTCAAAAACCAGGTAATCGGCTCCATAAAAACATCATAGTTCATAATGGTATCCCATTCATCCCCCCGGAGCCATTCCGTGGGGTCTCCATAATGCTCCAGCCAAAATCAACACATCAGGTCTTACCGCTTTTCACTTCTTTCCTGAAACGTTTCCAGAACATATGGTTATACTCATTGCTATATCCCAAATCTGCCGCCACATCCAGACGCCATCCGTCCACATTAAACGGCGGAGTACACCCACTTTTTTCCAATGTCCATAATATACTGGACAAGGAGGGGTGAGTCCTCATAATTCAGTTTTGGAAGTGTGTCATGTCCCCACCATCCATCGTACTGATTATTGTAAGGCCATGCAGACTCGCTTTCATTTATAAAATGAAAGAAACTGCGGAATGGGCTCTCTCGGCTGACATATGCTCCCTTTGCATATTCCTCCTGTTGCTCATATATGCGCTCTCTGTCCATCCATTTGTTAAAAGAGCCGCAGTGGTTAAATACTCCATCCAGAATGACACGCATTCCCCGGCTGTGCATCGCTTCCACCAGCTTGATAAATAGATTCATTGCTGGCTTCCAGATTTGCCTTGTTTCCGGTTCCGCTTCTGATACTTTGTCGCGGTAATGTTATCTGTATCCCACTCAAAAAGCTCATCGCCGTCATCTTCTACAGTCTTTCCGTAATGGGGGTCGATATAGTCATAATCCTGTATATCGTATTTATGATTTGAAGGAGACACAAACAGTAGGATTGAAGTAAATCACCTCCACTCCTAATTCTTCAAGATAATCCAGCTTATCCATAACACCCTGTAAATCTCCGCCGTAAAATCTGCGGATATCCATAGCTGCGGCGGCTGGTTCCAGTCCTCTACTTTCTGACATGGCTCACCGATATAAATGTATTCTCTGTCCTCCACATCATTGGAGGTATCTGCCATTATAAAACCGGTCCACAAAAATCTGATACATAACAGCGCCCTTGGCCCAGTCCGGTGTGGAAAATCCCTCTAACAATCATGAAATCATAAAACTCTCTTTCATTTCACATGTACAGCCGCAGCGGTTGTAATAACAGACTTCACTGCCCTTTTTAACTTCAAACCAGTAGGAAAAGGGCTCAACCCCCAGCTAAGTTATTCTATCTCATAATAATCAAACTCACCTTTGGAATATGCTTTTTTCAATTTGACAGCCAATTTGCCGGCCATCTTTTCTAGTGGAGAAATACACCTCATTCTGACATGCGTTTCTTTGCTGTGCGAAGCCGGAGACAGTGTTCTATCTCGTTCTCCTCTGGTTCCGCAGGAATCACATAGCTGGACGTTCCATCACTAAATAGTGCGTCCTTATTCATAGAAATCCTCCTTCGGGGCAAGCCGCTTCCTTGAGGGAAACGTTTACCCCATTTTCATTTATTCTTCAAACAGTGCTTCAAATTCACTTCTCGGCTCCTTTTCTTTCTCCAGCAGTAATTCCGCACATGCCTGAAGAACGGATTCATATTCTTTCAAAATAGATTTTGCTTTCACATAGCAGTCATCTATAATCCGCTTAATCTCTTCATCAATGGTACTTGCAACTTTTTCTCCATACCCTCTTGATGTATGGCCAAAATCGCGCCCTATAAACACTTCATCACTGTCATTATCATAATTAATCAGTCCAAGGCGCTCAGACATACCAAATTTCATAATCATAGAACGGGCAATCGCAGTTGCCTGTTTGATATCCTGGGATGCACCCGTTGTGATATCATCAAATACTTCCTCTTTTCGGCGACACGGCCTCCCAGTGAAACGGTAATCTCCTGGAGCATATGTCCTTTTGTATTAAACATATCGTCTCTCTCCGGAAGAGGCATGGTATAACCGCCCGCCCCTCCTGTGGACGATAGAAACGCTGTACACAGGTCCCACATCCGGCAGTACATGGAATAAAATTGCATGACCGGCCTCGTGGTAAGCCGTAATCCTGCGCTCTTTTTTCAGATACAATGCGGCTCTTCTTCTCAGGTCCGATTCCAACCTTGATAAACGCATGCGCGAATATCTGCGGTTTTCAGATATACACGGCCCTCTTTTGCGGCCAGAATAGCTGCCTCGTTCAAAAGGTTTTCCAGGTCCGCCCCCGTAAATCCTGCTGTGGTCTGAGCAATCTGTTTTAAATCCACATCATCGCCCAGAGGTTTATTCTTCGCGTGAACTTTCAGGATTTCTTCGCGCCCTCCTACATCCGGGCGCCCTACTATAACATTTCTGTCAAAACGCCCCGGCCTCAAAATAGCAGGGTCAAGAATATCCTTTTGGTTTGTTGCTGCCATAACGATGATACCTTCATTTACTCCAAAACCGTCCATCTCTACAAGAAGCTGGTTCAAAGTCTGCTCTCTCGTCATGGCCTCCGCCAAGGCCGCTTCCCCGGCGTCTGGCAACAGCGTCAATCTCATCAATAAAAATAATACATGGTGCATTCTTCTTTGCATCCTGGAACAAATCTCTCACCCTTGACGCACCTACACCTACAAACATTTCTACAAAGTCAGAACCGGAAATGCTGAAAAACGGAACACCCGCCTCACCGGCAACAGCTTTTGCGAGCAGCGTTTTACCGGTTCCCGGAGGTCCCTCAAGAAGCACACCCTTGGGGATTCTGGCTCCAACCTGGATATATTTCTTAGGAGTCTTAAGAAAGTCTACAATCTCCTCCAGCTCTCTTTCTCCTCTTTTAAACCGGCCACTTCTGCAAAAGTTACTTTCTTGTCCGCATCAGTGCTCATTCTGGCACGGCTCTTTCCAAAATTCATGGCCTTTTTGAATTAGCCCCGCCGCCCTGACGGTTCATAAGCATAAATATCACGGTGATACCAAGAAGCATCATAATCAGCGGAGTCAAAATATTCATAAACCAGGACTCTTCCGGGACATCAAGCAGCTTATATTCCACTTTATTCTCTTTCAGAAGTTTCTGCACATCTTTCACATCAGATATATTCACTAGCTTCACAGTATCCTTATCTTTCAAAGTTACCGTTACAGTACCTGTGGGAACTGTCTTGTTCTGCTTTATGGTCACATCTTCAACATTATGGTTTTCAACCTGCTGCACAAAATTCTGATATGTCATATCCTGGTCTCTGACCTGCATCCGGTTTGCCAGCCAAAGTGTAATAAAAACAATTACAATAAATGTAATGAACGTGGCCCCGCCTGCATTTTTATACTTTTTGTTGTTCAATGGTGTTACTCCTCCTATTCTACTTCCACTACACCAATATATGGAAGATTTCTATGTTTTTGGGCATAGTCCAGACCATAACCCACTACAAACTTATCCGGTATTGCAAATCCGACATAGTCCACCGTCACATCCTTTTCCCGTCTCTCAGGTTTATCAAGCAATGTACACAAATGCAGACTCTTTGGATGTCTCTGTCTCAAAACATCCATCAAATGATACAGGGTTCTGCCTGAATCTATAATATCTTCCACAATCAATACATCTTTTCCCTCTATTGACTCATCCAAATCCTTTGCGATTCGCACAACACCGCTGCTGGATGATCCGTCTCCGTAACTGCTCACACTCATAAAATCCAGTGAAACTGGTGTAGTAATCCTCTTTGCCAGCTCACACATAAAAAAAGCTCCGCCTTTTAATACACAGATTAAATGTACCTGTCTTCCCTCATAATCTTTGCTGATCTGCTGTCCCAGCTCTACGATTCTTTTCTCAACCTCTTCTTCTGGTATTAAAACTTTAATTTGATCCGACATATGTTTTTTCCTCCGTTACTTTTATCTCCAGTATCCGGCTCGTCTGTCCGGTAACCTGATAGGCACTGCTCATCCGATGCCCCAATATCCATACTACTTTGCTGCCATCGGTAATAAGCGGAAGTCCTCCCCGTATTTCCGCGGGAATCTTTTCATTGATAAAATAAGATTTTATCTTCTGGCTTCTCCCTGCCCGGTCAATCACAATACTGTCCTTGCTGTGTCTTGTTCTGACAATCAGACTCCCCTCTATTATATCATAATCAAACCATTTCGTGTAGGCTTTTTGAGGGACATGTTTTACTGAAAAATCCCCGGGCTTTTCCAGAATATTGCAGCATATCTTTAAATTTAATTCAGGTATTACTGTGATTCCCGGAATTTTCAGTTCTCTTGGGCAAAATCCTTCCTCCCGGGGCTTTTCTGCTTTTTTGAGAACCACTCCCTCATAATTTCTTACAGCTTTTAACGAGTATGGAAGATTGAGACTCCTTCCCGGCTGCCTGCAAAATAATTCTGCCACAGCTTCCACATGAGTCATGGTGATATTGCGTTCCGAGCCCGCTGCCCTTGCCAGGCAGGTTCTCACCAGCAATCCTTGAAGAACTTCCGGCTGTCTGTGAAATTCAGCCTCTTTTATGATCATATTCCCGCCCGGTGCTTCTGATACGCAGCTTTGATATGCACGCTCTGTCTGCATCTCCATGTAATCCCAAACCTGCCTTATATGTTCCATTGTTTCATTCATATGCCGCACAGCCTGGCAATTGACCTGTTCCTCCAAAACTGGAATCACAAAATGGCGCAGACGGTTTCTCGTGTAGGCATCTTCCTCATTCGTCTCATCCTCGCAGTAAGTACACCCTTTTTCCTGAAGATATTTCTCAATTTCTGACCTGTTCAGGCACAAAAGAGGGCGAATTATATTTTTGTTGACCGGCCGTATTCCGCCAAGTCCTTTCAAGCCAGTTCCTCTGGCCAGATTCATAAGAAGGGTTTCCGCATTGTCATTTTGATGGTGGGCTACAGCAATCTTTGTTCCCTGATATTTTTCAAATGTTTTCTCAAAGGATTCCCGCCGGACAACTCCGTCCCGCCTCCTCAACAGATTGTTTCCTGTTTTTGGCAATTAATTCCACATTTTCATGATAAACTACACATTCTATCTGATGCTCCCCGCACAAGTCCCGCACAAACTGTTCATCCCGCGCGGCACTCTCTCCCCGGATGCCATGATTTACATGGACAGCTATAATATGAATGTCCATTTTCTTTTGAAGTTCAAGGAGCACAAAAAGCAGGCATACCGAATCGGCTCCCCCCGATATACCCGCGATTATCCTATCTCCATCTGTAATCATATGATACTTCTCAATAAACATATTCACTTTCTTCATCATATGTCATACTATACCCAATTTCCTCTGGAAATGCAAGGGAGAGCTGTGTTCCCTGAAATAAAGAGAGGGCTGCCCCTAAGCTTTAGCCTAAGGGTGCCCGTCCTCTCAATTTGTCTCCCATATTCCTACTGCCAGCACTGTCATATCATCCATAGGAAGTTCTTCCGGTCCAATTTAGTACCTGCTCCAATATATGATGTGCCATTTCTTTCGGATTATTCATCGCAGTTCCCCGTATAATAGTTTCCAGAAGAATATCCTGCTCACCGACAGGCAGGGCATCCATAATCCCATCTGTCACCATAATCACAAAATCTCCATCTTCCAGCTGGCGTTTAATGGAATCAATTTCTATAGTGTGAAGCACTCCGATTGGAAGGCTTGTAGAGCTTAAATGTTCCACCTTATTTCCCTTCTTGATAAAAGTGGAGGAGGCACCAGCTTTGATAAACTCACACTCTCCACTGTATAAATCAAATACACTCATATCAATGGTGGAAAAATGAATTTCCTCCCTCCCCATAACAAGTGTGGTATTTATCATCTGAATCGCCGTTTTCTCAGGAAATCCTGCCTCCAAAAGCTCTTCCAAAAGCTCAATCACAAGCGTGCTCTCCTTGCATGCCTTTTCCCCAGAACCCATACCGTCGGAGAGCGCAACTCCCTGGCGTCCTCCAGGCAGCTCCAGCATCATAAAATTATCCCCGGATATCTGGTTGCAGCCCTTTCCAATTCGGGCCACACCCTGCAGCGTATAAAATGTGGGGCCTTCTATACACACTACAGTCGTATATTCTTTCCCCAGTATCTGTCCATGTATCCCATCCAGAACAAATCTGCGCCCCATGATTTCTGATATACCCCGAACCAGTTCTTTTGTGGTGACACATTCATTCTGCATTGCCCTTGCAGTGACGTGCACCTCATATTTTCCCTCACGGTTCATAAAAAAGTTAGTGTACAGGACACGAATCCCTTTTTTCTTCAGGTGCGCGCTGATTTTCTTTTCCAGCCGCTCGTCTGTGAACATGCTGTCTTCCAGCTCCTTCGCCGTCCTGCGTATCATATCCGCAAAAGTATCCATCTGCACCGCGCAGCCCTCCCGGCTCTGGGCAATCCGGTTAATCCAAAGCATATTCTGCCGGGCATCATGAAATGCCTCCAGCATTTCCCTCAAAAACCGGGGTGCTGCAATGCATCTCTGCTGCAATTTTCTTTTTGTCTCCGTATTCAGTTCATTCCCGTAATTGTCCACCGCCGATAAGATTTCATATCCCATCTGATAAGTGTGAACAAAATTTTCTCCCCAGCACCATGAGTTTTTTTCGCAGTTTTCGCACACTTTCCCTTTTACTCTCTCAAACATCGCCTCAATTTCTTCATTGCTGAGGGATTTCTTCTGTTCCTCAAGCTTCAAAAAAGTATGGGACAGCTGCTTTAGAGAATCTGCAAATTTCTCTATCTGGGCTACATAGGGACTAGAATGTAATACTTGTCCATCGTCCATATTCAACTCTCCTTATTCTATAAATTCCATTGGTATGTTATGTTTCCTATAAACACAATAAAGCTCCAGGAATTCTCCTGGAGCTTATCTTTTGTAATGTATTTATCACTATCCTGCCGGTTTGAAAATAATCTCATTGGGGTCCACCAGACCCAGCTTCTCCTCGGCAACTTCTTTCACATATTCATCTGTCTTGACATACTTCTCGTACTCTTCTATTTCCTTAGCCCGGCTCTTCTGCTCATCAATCTGAGCTTTCAGTTCCGCCTGCTGCTGTTTGTAATCCTTATTTCGGGCACCAAGTGTCAATGCGTTTACCGTCAGTACACACATCAGCAATACCAATATCATAGTGATTATTGTTACACTTCGTCTGTGATTGCCGAAACCTAAATTTCGCTGGCGTTTCCCAGACCGTCTTGTCCCTGCTTTTTTCCTGTTTGCCATTTATACTCACCCTATTATTTATTCAACTTCCCTGCTTAATAAGTATATTATCGGCTTTTCCCCTTTTTTTCAAGGCTTTTCTTGATTTTTCCATATATTTTTTTCGTCAAAGAAAGTGCAAAATTTGCCGAAATTATGCCAGATACTACGCCTAGTATAAAAAACCATCTGATGCTACCATATGTCGTTTTATACATTTGACGGAATAAATAAGCGCTGACTCCAATCCAATAGAAAAAATCTTCCAGGTTAATCACAATTATATGATGTTTTATCAAATGTCTCAATAATCTGAGTATTTGATAGCTGAACAATACCACAATCCCGGACAGCCCTGCATAAAGAAAAATTATGGCCTCATTCCCGATTCCCAGCATCATAGGCGAGCCTACTTAAATAACTTTGCAAGAAAGTTTTCATTCTGCCGCCCAGTATGATTCGCACTGGAATATGCAATACTGTCGATATTTCCCGCTAAATCCACCTCACCCTTTTCCACACTCAGACGATTTACATGTAAATCCGTTCCTTTCACCATGAGCATCCCCTGCTCTGTCTCTAACAAAACTTCATTTAAGTCGAAAGAAAGGACATCTAGTACTCCAGTGACCATACTTGTCTTTCTATTGTTTACAACCAACTTGTGCGCCTTGGGCATTTGCCGCTCTTCCATAAACTAACGTCTCCCTTCACTGTGCTTTTCTATATATATGACAAGTCCCTGAAAAATATGAGAAGGGTGAAACGTTTTTTATAAGTATCTAAATAACTCTTTTGCCTCTTCCTTTTTGGTCGTATCCTGAAGCTGGAGCACCTCCACTTTTACTGCCTTGGTGCCAAACTGAATTTCTATAATATCACCGGGTTTTACTTTTACTGACGCTTTAGCGGCAGTCCCGTTTACAAAGACTCTGCCTGCATCACACGCTTCGTTCGCCACGGTACGTCTTTTAATCAGACGCGATACCTTCAAAAATTTATCCAAACGCATTTTTCATTTCCTTTCTCAAAAATACTTCTTTTATGCAAAGATGCCCCCCATCTTCGCCTCAGAGCGAAAGCGGGGGACATCTTCCGTAAGTTATATTACTTTTATGAACTCTTCGCTTATTAAGCGTTTACTTCATCTTTCAGTGCTTTGCCAGCTTTGAATTTAGGAGCTTTGCATGCATCAATCTTCATAGTCTTTCCAGTCTGTGGGTTTCTTCCTTCTCTTGCTGCTCTTTCGCTCACTTCAAAGGTACCAAATCCTACTAACTGCACTTTATCGCCTCTTTTTAACTGATCTGTTACGACATCAGTAAACGCTTTTAATGCTTTTTCGGAATCTTTCTTGGAAATCTCGGCTTTCTCTGCAATAGCTGCTATTAATTCTGTTTTGTTCATGGATTGTTTTCCTCCTCTTTATTGTACCAGATACAATACTCTACGATTTAATTGAAAGGCTACCATGTACTGGCGTTCACATGACTTGCCCTTATGTACTGTTATAACTGTTTCCCCCGTTTTTGTCAAGGAGTTTTGCACGTTACTGCCCTGTGATGCAGCTTTTTTATGTTCTGTATCAGAAAAAACTTACTTTTACAGCATTTTATCTATCATTTCCAGCACTTCTTTGCCCATTTTTTCTGATTTGTCATCTGCATCCTGAAGAGATATTCCCTTTACACCATAATAAAATTTTACCTTAGGCTCTGTACCTGATGGTCTTACGCAAACCCATGCATCATCAGTCAGGTCATAGTAAAGTACATTTGAACTTGGAAGCCCTGTCCCTGTCACTTCCCCTGTTTCCATATTTCGGATGGTATCTTCCTTGTAGTCTCTTGCCCTGACTACTTTGTATCCGCCAATCTCTGACGGAGGATTCTTGCGCAGTGTATCCAGAATTTCCTGAATTTTGGCAAGTCCCTCGATTCCCTTCAATGTGATGGACTGGATATCGTCTTTGTAATATCCGTAGCGGTCATACAAATCAATCATGGCATCCCACAGATTCATACCCTTTGTCTTATAGAAAGCAGCCGCTTCGCAGAGTGCCATAGTTGCGACGATGGCATCCTTGTCCCTCGCATAAGTGCCGATCAGGCAGCCGTAGCTTTCTTCAAATCCAAATAAATACTGGCCTTTGCCGCTTGTCTCAAATCCAAGTATCTGCTGTCCGATATATTTGAATCCGGTGAGCACTTCAATCAGCCCTGCATTGTAATGCTTTGCAATGGCATCCGCCATATTGGATGTAACAATGGTCTTAATCAGATATCCATCCTCAGGAAGTCCTTTCAGAGCTTTTCTCTGACCAATTACATAATCAGCCAGCAGACAGCCTGACATGTTTCCTGTCAGTGTATGGTACACTCCATCCTTGTCCTTCACGCGGACGCCAAGACGGTCTGCATCAGGGTCAGTGGCAAGTACAATATCCGCATCAATCTCTTTCGCCAGCTTTAATCCACTCAAACGCTTCCTCTGCTTCTGGATTTGGATAAGATACGGTTGGAAATTCTCCGTCCGGCAGCTCCTGCTCTTTTACTACAAATACATTTTCAAATCCAAGTTCTTTTAAAATGCGGCGGGCCGGTACATTTCCTGTTCCATGGAGCGGGCTGTACACAATTTTGATATCCTTGCCGACTGCGTCGATAGCCTCCTGGTGAAGCACCTGGCTCTTCAATTCTGCAATGTACGCATCGTCTATCTCAGCCCCTATGACCTCATAAAGACCTGCTGCTTTCGCATCCTCAAGCCCCATTGTCTTCATTGTGGTGTAATCCTCCACTGCTTTTACCTCATCCATAATGCCTTTATCATGAGGAGGAGTAATCTGGGCGCCATCTTCCCAATATACCTTATATCCGTTATATTCTGGAGGATTATGGCTGGCTGTGATGTTGATTCCTGCTATGCATCCCAATTTTCTCACTGCAAATGAAAGCTCCGGTGTGGGGCGCAATGATTCAAACACATACGCCTTGATTCCATTGGCAGCCAGACACAATGCCGCTTCATCAGCAAATTCCGGTGACATCCGGCGGAATCATAAGCTACAGCTACGCCTTTACCTGCGTTCCCGCTCTTTTTGATGTAGTTTGCCAATCCCTGAGTCGCTTTTCTCACTATATAGATGTTCATACGGTTGATTCCTGCGCCAATGATTCCCCGCAGACCAGCCGTACCAAATTCAGGTCGGTGTAGAACGCTCTTTGATCTCATTTTCATCGTCTTTGATGCTCTCGAGTTCCGCTTTTGTGTCTGCGTCAAAATATGGGTTTGATAACCACTCTTCGTACCTTGCTTTGTAATCCATAATGGTACCTCCTGCCTTAATAATATGTTCCTATTATACAACAGGCACCTATAAAATGAAAGTAAATATATTCTCTAAAAATCGAAGTTTTTCTTCCGTCTGTGTGATGGCAGTCTCCAGCTTTGCCACATTTTTTTCAGGAATCCACGCTTTATTAGAATGATAGTAGGTATTCGCCGTTTTCCAGAACTTCTCCGGATAGGCAAGACAAAGGCCAATGTACTCCATCTCCCTGGAATCCAGAGGTCTCACACTCTGGTACGCCTCAATCATAGCCTGCCCCAGCCCCTCATGCCACTGGTGTTTTTCCATGACTTTTCTGAGAAAATAATACAAATCCTGCGCCTGCACATCAACCCGGAAATGCTCAAAATTTGTAGTCGCTATCCCATTTGATGTAAACAAAACATTGTGATAATTATAGTCCCCGTGTATCAGACTTCCATTCTCTATACTTTCTCTATACAGAGAGTCATACCCCGACGCTTCCAGGCGCTTGGTCACCTGCTCTGCCAGGGTGTACATTTTTTCAAAATATTCCAGCAAAAGAAACTCAAATACACTTTTAGAAACTTTATTTCTTGTAAAAGTCCGCACTTTTTTCAATTCCCGGTTATGCCTCAAAAATTCCTCCCGCAAATGTCTCCCGGTAGGCAGCGCTTCCGCAAGACCAGCACCTGCTTCAGATTTTTTGCTCCACTGCATTTTGTTGTGGAGTTCAGCTAAATTTCTGGCGGCCTGCAAAACCTCATGTTCCCGTTTTACATCACATTCCTTGCCGGAGTACCACTTTTTCAGCATATACCTGGAGCCATCACGCGACTCACTGACCAGCCCGCCTTCTTTATTGTAAATCGGAGTGTCTACATTAAAGTGACCATCCTCCTCCAATTTGCAAAGAACAGTATACAACAAAGGGGCACGCCGGTCTGAAACATCCGTTTCTTTCAACAGCATCGTGCCCTCTTTAGTCTCGCAAAAAAACGCACCCCTTATTTTGCGGGTGCCTTTCACTTCTATCTCATATTGTTCCAAGACTTCTAATTCATACTCTCTCATGGCCGCCCCCTGATTTTACGATTCTGACTCTCTCTAATCTATGAGAAGGGCAGCCAGAGTATGCTAAATCCCTAGTTTTTCTTTCACATAATTACATAGTTTTTCTTTCTCATTCATCTCAGGTGCATCAATGACAAGCTCCAGAAGTTCATTGAGCATATCGCCCATCTGACGCCCCGGCTGCATTCCAATCTGCATCAGGTCTTTCCCGCTGATAGCAAGCTGTCTGAGAGTTACGCACTCATCATTAATGAGAATATCCTGGTAGATTTCACGCATTTCCACAATATTTTCAATCTTTTTCCGCCGCTCATAAGGACTCTGTGCTTTCACATCCGCCATGCGCACCGCCAGATAATATGGAAACAGTTCTACGCCAATCCGGTTCATGGCGCGCCTCACATTTCTTGGGGTAGCCTCAATCCGGTAATCGTGGTAGCACACAAGACGTGTCACCATCTTTACAGTCTCATTGTCAAACTTCAGACGCCTCAGTACTTTTCGCGCAATCTCTTCACTGACAAGAGCGTGTCCTTTAAAATGGTCTACGCCATCCTCGTCTGTAGTTTTCATCTGTGGTTTGCCCATGTCATGGAACAACATTGTGAGTCTGAGAATTTTATCTTTCTTTATATTTTTCAAAGCCTCCAGGGTGTGCTGGTCCACATCGTATTTATGATGAGGAGTATTCTGCTCCACCCCCACCATAGCATCCCACTCAGGCAGGATTACTTTCGTAATACCCAGCTCATATGCATCCTGAATCAGCTCCGGGTTGTCAGACGTCAGAAGTTTCACCAGCTCCACCTGGATGCGCTCCGCGCTGATATTTTTAAGCGTAGGGGCAAGCTGCCTGATTGCATCGGCCGTCTCCTTCTCAATTGGAAATGCAAGCTGGGCAGAAAACCTGACCGCCCTCAAAATGCGCAGTGCATCCTCCGAAAACCGCTCCATGGGATTCCCCACACATCGAATCAAATGATGATTTAAATCCCGCATCCCGCCGAACACATCCACCAGACGGACCTCATCATTATAAGCCATAGCATTGATTGTAAAATCCCTGCGCTTCAAATCCTCCTCCAGATTTGCAGTGAAAGTCACTTCCCTGGGATGACGGCTGTCCTCATACCGGCCATCCACCCGGTAGGTTGTCACCTCAAAACCTTCCTTCCCAATCAGCACTGTAACCGTCCCGTGCTCAATTCCTGTATCTATGGTGCGGCGAAACAGCCGCTTAATTTCCTCCGGCTTGGCCGAAGTCGTAATATCCCAGTCCTCTGGGTCCCTGCAGAGAATAGAATCACGCACGCAGCCACCTACCGCAAATGCCTCATAACCATGCAACTGCAAATTATTAATAATCATAATCACTTTTCTTGGCAACTCTATCTTCATGTATCTCTTCCTTTCAAAGGGGTCAGTCCCTTTTGCAAGCCATTTTCAGAATTGTTTTACAATTTCCTGTTCACGCTTTTGACAAGTAAATATTATAACTTGTCTTTTCTGTCTGCTCAACCATTTTAGAGTAGATTTTAATCTTTTTTCGTCGTAATGGGCAAATGCATCATCCAGAATAACTGGCATAGGTTCCTCATAAAGCAAATCCATCGCCGCCATCCTGAGTGAAAAGTAGACTTGTTCCATTGTGCCCCGGGATACCCGTTCCACCGGAATCCTCCGCCCATCCTTGAATAGTACCATATTTAACTGTTCATCCGCCAGCAAATTTGTATATCTGCCGTCTGTTATTTCTTCAAGAATCAGAGATGCATTTTGATTTAGCATAGTGCCAAATCCCTGCACTAAATTTCGGGAAGCCTCCAGCATTTTTTCTTCCGCCAGCTGCAACGCTTTCTGGGTTTCGCGCATTTTTTTAGTTTCTTCTCCCGGCAATTCCAGCTCTGCCATCTGTTCCTGTAGATTTTGTAATATAACCTGCTTCTCTCTGCATTCACTTTGAATCCGCTGGCTCTCCCACTGAAGTTTTCTCAAATCTTCCTCTTTTTCCTGTCTCTCTTTTACAGGATACTTTGTGGGATAAATCTTTCTTCCGGTCCGCGAGTATCTCACCGCCCCTGCACATAGAAAGAGAACTCCTGCCGCCAATAAAGTCCAGAAAATAACGGAAATTACTTTACTGTCTAATATTACATTGCTCCATACGATTCCACAGAGCCCTGCCAAAACAGCAAAAACTCCGACTGCAGTTGGTTTTAGAAAGGTGTTGTCTTTTTCTCCCTCATGCTCTACTTGTAATGTTTTTTGTTTCTTTTCATTGTATTCAAGTTCTGTTTGAAACTTTTTTATATCATTTGAAACATAATAGCATTCCTGCCGTATGGTTTCCCTTTTCATTTCCTGATTTTCGGACAATTCTTTTATTTCCCGCTCTACAGCTTTGCGGCGCTGCCGCAATACCTCCAGCGCACGATTCAGATTGACTGTACTGCTTCCGCTCTCGTAATAATTGGCGGCATAATTCTTCAGTTCGTCTGCCAGCCCCTGCCCCGGTCTTGCTGTAAGCTGCCCGATGGCTGCCGTATTTTCAAAAGATTCTGTCGTCAACTGGCCTAGAAGCATCTCCAAATCGCCGTCTTCTAAGGACATCTCTTCACCGTCATCCTCACAAATCAGGCTGGCACTTCTGGAATATCGGTCAAACTGGCGCTCCAGCCGAAACCTCTTCCCTCCGCTTGTAAAAACAAGAACACCTGCATAGTAATTTGGATTTTCCCAGGGTTCATAGCGGCTGAATTCATCATTCTGTGCCGCTCTGCCCCGTCCTCTCTCCAACCCAAAAAGCATTGCCTTTATAAAGGCGTAAATTGTGGATTTTCCATATTCGTTTTCACCATAAAAAATATGGATACCTTTATTGATGAAAAAGTGCTGTTCTGAAAACTTCCCAAAATTCTTTAAATACAGTTCTCTAATTTCCATATTTTTTACTCCGCCGCAAAATTGGTGTCCAACAAAGCCTGCACACCTTCCTGCAAAGCCTTATATTCTATGCTGCCTTCCACGCATCCCTGAAACTCTTCTATATATTTTCCTATCAGATTATTTCTGTTTTGCTCATATAACTTTTGATAATCATAAGCGGGACGGGTTTCGTCCACAATCTCCAGTATATTTCCATATGTGTCCATGTACCCTGTATCAAATTCTATCGCCGGGTCCCGAAGCCCCCGAAGGATAAATTTGTACATATTTTCTGCTCCCCGCTTTTCTATCTCCTCACGGATGGAGTCTTTCAAACTCCCATTTGTCATGGATTCACTGGTGCGCAATGCCAGATGGATATATTCTCTTTTCGCACAAGGAACAAATTCCGCAAAAGTTCTTCTCTCTGTAATCTCTCCCCGGACATACCCGTGATGTCCTGTATCATTTTTATCCACCGGCTCCAGCGCCCCGGAATAAACCACAAGATTGTCCGCCAAAGCCTGAGGTTTATGGATATGTCCCATTGCAATATAGTCAAACCCGGATTTCTCCAGTATTTCCTTTTTCACAGGTATGTGTCGTTCATCCCCTCCGTGGGCAAGCAGAATTTCATGGGAGTATCTCCCCGGTGCCTTTATATGATACTTCTCCTGATATATCTCCCGGGCGTGATAACTGAATCCATATACCCCCAAATCCAATGAAGTCAACACCGCGCAACCCATCTCATCTTCCAGCAGGGGATGCACATTGTGATTCCACTCAAACGTTGTGTAGTAAGAATCTTTCCTTATATAATCATGATTCCCCGCAATAAAGACAACCTGAGTGTGTGATAATGTAGAAAACAAATAGTTTACTTCCTTTAGTTCGCGCAAAAGAGGCTGCCGGTGAAATAAATCCCCCGCAATCAGTAAAACATCAGTTTTCTCCCTCTCGCACAGTGCTATAATATACGAGAAAGTATCCCACAGTTCCCTGGGCGTTCTCTCCTATATGCTTCACCGGCATCCGGATTTGCACCCAGATGGACATCAGCAATGTGAATAAACTTCATAAGCACCTCCATAGACGAAAGAGAGGACGTAACCTTCCCTGACAGTTACGTCCTCAAATCATTGCTCAGCCTTTGTTACAGTTCACAATTGTTCACAGTTCTTGGGAACGGTACAACATCGCGGATGTTGGACATACCTGTAAGATACATAACACAGCGCTCAAAACCAAGTCCAAATCCTGCGTGGCGGGTAGAACCATATTTTCTCAAATCCAGATAGAATTTATAATCGTCCTCCTCCAGATTCATTTCTTTCATGCGCTCAACCAGCTTGTCATAGTCATCTTCTCTCTGACTGCCGCCGATAATCTCACCAATGCCCGGTACAAGACAATCCACCGCTGCAACCGTTTTACCATCCTCATTGAGCTTCATGTAAAATGCCTTAATCTCTTTTGGATAATTCGTCACAAATACAGGGCGCTTATATATTTCCTCTGTGAGGTAACGTTCGTGCTCTGTCTGCAGGTCTGTTCCCCAGGAAACCTTATATTCAAACTTATCATTATTTTTCTCAAGAATTTCTACAGCCTCTGTATATGTTACTCTTGCAAAATCTGAATTTACTACATTCTGTAATCTGTCCAGCAGACCTTTATCCACGAAAGAATTAAAGAAATTCATTTCTTCCGGCGCATGCTCAATAACATAGGAAATCACATATTTCAGCATAGCTTCAGCCAAATCCATATTATCATCCAAATCGGCAAACGCAATCTCCGGCTCAATCATCCAGAACTCGGCTGCGTGACGTGTTGTATTAGAATTTTCCGCCCGAAATGTAGGGCCAAATGTGTAAATACTTCTGAAAGCCTGTGCAAAAGTCTCTCCATTGAGCTGTCCGCTTACAGTCAGACTTGTCTCTTTTCCAAAGAAATCCTGGGTGTAGTCCACAGTACCATCCTGGTTCTTGGGCAGATTCTCCATATCAAGAGTTGTCACGCGGAACATTTCTCCCGCACCTTCACAATCGCTTCCTGTTATCAGAGGAGTATGAACATAGACAAACCCTCTATCTTGAAAAAATTGATGAATTGCATATGCAATCAAAGAACGAACACGAAATACTGCCTGGAATGTGTTGGTTCTGGGACGCAGGTGAGAAATTGTTCTGAGATACTCAAAACTGTGGCGTTTCTTCTGAAGCGGATAATCCGGTGCCGATGCACCTTCTACCACAACCTCATCCGCCTGAATCTCAAATGGCTGTTTAGCCTGGGGGGTGGCAATCAAAGTTCCCGTAACAACGATAGCCGCGCCCACATTTTGTTTTGAAATTTCTTCAAAATTATCCATCTTATCATGATAAACAATCTGCAGTGTTTCAAAATAAGAGCCGTCATTCAGAACAATAAATCCAAAAGTCTTAGAGTCACGTATGCTGCGAATCCAGCCCCCTACCGTCACTTTCTTATCTAGATACTTTTCTTTGTTCTTAAATAATTCCCGAATTGTTATTAAGTCCATTACAAATACTCCTCATCTCATATGTTTTGCTTACAATATTCCCCTATTATAACACTTAGTCCGCATGAAATACAATCCCGTTCTGTCTTCGGGCCTCATCAATCACACGTGCGGTGTCCAGAGAATACGTTCTATAGGAATGCTCCACGCATTTTTCCTTTATCAGTCCTGCAAACGCCTCGATTTCATATATCATATTATTGGAAACAGGGGTATACGAAATTTTCTCTCGTTTTCCGTCTCTGTAAACTATTTCCATCGACTGAGGCGTCGCGATGCCTTCCAAAATGATGCTTCCCTCTTCCCCAAGAAATATACTGGGATTCACAGAATCTGTTATCTTTGAGTAAATCGTCTCCGCCATCATATCTTCATATTGGAGTAACACTATGCCGCTTCCCTCAAATCCATTTTCCAATTTTGTAGAAAATGCTTTTATTTCTTTGGGGCTGCCCAGAAGTCTTACAAGTGTGTGGATACAATATACTCCTATATCCATAATCGCCGCATTTGAAAGTTCAGGATTGAATGCATTCAGCACTTCCCCCTGGCGGAACTTGTCATAGCGTGAGGAATACTGACAATACTCCATGGTCACTCTGCGAAGTTTACCAATCTTAGGCAGATGCTCCTTCAAGAGCTCAAAGGCCGGGTCAAAATCTGGCTTCATAGCCTCCAGAAGAACCACCCTATTTTCCTTGGCACACTCAAACATTTCCGAAACCTCTTTTTCATTTACCGCAATGATTTTTTCACATAATACATGCTTCTTATGCTCCATCGCTTTCAATGCCTGAGGACAGTGCGCATACGTAGGTGTCGCAATATAAACAGCATCTATATCCGATTGCAGGAATGTCTCATAATCTGTATAAACATTCCCGATATGGTGCTTGCCGGCAAACGCATCCCCCGTCTCCTGCTTTCTTGAGTATACAGCCTGAACAGTCACTTCCGGGACTTGTCCAACCGCTTCCATTAACCAGTCACTAATAAAATTTGTTCCTACAATCCCTAATTTCAGTTTCCTCTACCTCCTACATTCAAAATCCTGTCACATTATTTTAAATCAAACCTATAATTTCTATATAATTTGAAACTTTTCATCCTCTTTCAGCTTTACCACCGTACAGTCGTTGACATAGGTACACTCCGGCAGAATAATGAGAGCCTGAAGCTCACTCTCATTTGCAGGCAGCGGAGCAAGGTGCCAGATAGCTGTATTAACCTTGACCATAACTCCCTTCGGAACAAGAAACGCTTTTGTCAGACTTGTGACCGGAACACCAGCGGATGCAGGCGCAACATGAAGAATCATATCATCATTCAATGGAAGTATTATCTCCGGAGTGGTAGTGTGATATTCAACCTGTTCAATAATCATTTCTTCCGGCTTCTTCACAAGGATAGAAGAAAAACCAATCCGTGTATTATAAGACTCGGTAAGTCTGTCTGGAAAAAATCTGTGAATCTCTCCGTTCAGTGAATGGCCTGCCGGGTCTGTCATACAATAAAATGATCCAAATGGGGCAAAGCTTTCATGTGTCAGTTCCTCTTTTTTAATTTTCAGCATCTTAATGCCTCCCTTTTATATATCCTGCGATTGATATGTTGTGTATATCTCAATGTACTTATTGTAACAATCCAAGTCCTAAAAATCAACAAGCAAAAGGCAGCCCATAAATTTTATTTTTATGTCGGCTGCCTTTTTTATTTTTTATAAAGAATTTTTGTGTGAGATTAACCTCTCACTGTCTAACATTCATTTAATAGCTTGCCACTATTGGGAACAAGCTTAGTGTGCGCCTGTTGAAGATTCACCTTCAGCTGCTTCAGCAGCCTTTCCATGTGGTCTGAAGACAAGGCATGCAATAACACTTACGATACACACTGCTGCTACTGGCTCTTCAAAGATAAAGTGGAATACTGGAGGGAAGTTCTCTTTAATTCCAGCACTCAGGTTTCCTACACCATAACCAAGTCCAAGAGTAATTGCAAGAATCAAATCATTCACTGGGTTCATTCCATCCTGAAGAATCATTTTGACACCATTAAGGAAAATCATAGCGAAAACAGTGATTACCGCACCACCCATTACGCAGTCAGGCATTGCACTGAAAATTGCTCCGATTTTCGGGAACATACCTGCTACAATCAGGACACATGCTCCAAGAGCGATACAGAATCTGTTGACAACCTTTGTCATAGCTACGATACCTGCGTTCTGGCCAAAAGCTGTACTTGGCAATGCGCTGAAAAGACCAGCAAGTGCACAACCAACAGCGTCCGCGATAACTCCACCGGAAGTCTCTTCTGCAGTAGCTTCACGGCCAAGTCCGGAAATAGTGATTCCGTTTGTATTTCCCATAGTCTCCAATCCAGCTACTATGTAAACTGCCAGGAATGGGAAGATGACATCCATTCTAAACAATGGTGTAATTGCAAGAGGTCTAGGCAGGCTGAACCATGCTGAGCTGCTTACGAGGTCAAAGTTTACCATACCCATAACAGCTGCTAATATGTAACCTACGATAACACCAATCAAAATTGCTGTTGCTTTCAGCATACCCTTACCAAAACGGTTAAGAAGTACAACAATCAGGAATACAACGCCACCAACAATCCAGTATTTTGCTGAACCGATATCGCCGGTAACCTGTCCATTGACAAGTTTCTCTGCTCCAGATCCACCAACAAAATACTTTGCTCCTGTACCAAGAAGATTGATACCGATAGTGATAAGAACTGCACCGATTACGATTGGCGGGAAGAATCTCTTCAATTTCTTTAAGAAGATACCCATAATCAATTCAATCAAACTACCTGCAATTACTCCGCCCAGCACATAACCCATAGCTGTCTCGGGAGCAATCTGTTCTGCCATAAGCTTTGCAGCAATATTCTTCATGGTAGGTACAAATGCAAATGCAGTTCCCATAACGATAGGAAGACGAGCACCGATCTGTATAATTCCAAGTTTTAAAGGATATAACTGTAAAAGTGTGACAAGTCCTGATACAAGCATAGCTGCCTGAATCATCATAACTCTCAGTTCCGGAGGGAACGGTTCTCCACCCTCAGGACTCATTGCCCCTGTCAAAATAAAGATTGGGGCCAGGTTTCCAACAAACATCGCCATAACGTGTTGTAACCCCAGTGGGAATGCCACTTTAAAAGGTGGTCTTCCATCCAACTGATAAATTAGGTCATACTTACTTGATTTAGCCGTTTCCGTTTTCATATATATCTACCTCCACATTAATTAACAGCCTTGACCATCGGCTGCATTATCTGTTAATATTATCACACTTACTCAATACAGTCAACAAAATCTATGCTTGAATTTTGGTTTTTTTACAGCATTATGCACATAGATTTCTTATAAGTTAATTATTCTGATGATGAGCGGGCATATTTCTTGATTCTGTTTTTTGTCTGTGTTATACTGTATTTCGCTTTGAAACCTCGAAAAATGAAGCTTCAAAAGCAAGATAAATCCGAGTGTTCGTGACCTTCCACTCGTAAAACAAAACTAAAGGAGATTTTAAAAAATGAAGAAGTCCAGAAACATGCAAGTGCTTTTTATGGCACAGGCGGCGATGATTGCTGCCATCTATGTGGTAATCACCATAGTGTTTGCCCCATTCAGTTACGGGGAAGTGCAGGTTCGTATTTCCGAAGCGCTTACCATTCTCCCAATATTTACTCCTGCGGCTATCCCAGGTCTATTTGTTGGATGCCTTATCAGCAACATACTTGGCGGTTGTATTCTGCCGGATATTATTTTCGGAAGCCTGGCCACTTTAATCGGTGCTGTTTTCACGTGGAAACTTGGCCGTAAGCGCCCTATTCTGGCCCCCCTGCCTCCAATTTTATCCAACATGATTATTGTACCGCTTATTCTCCGCTACGGGTACCTGGTACCATTGCCAATTCCCCTTATGATGCTGACTGTGGGCATTGGAGAAGTGATTTCCTGCGGTATCATGGGTATGATTTTGTACACAGCCTTGAATAAATACAGACATACTATTTTTAGAATGAATTAGAATTAATACGCATAAGAAAATTTTAATTTGACTAAATTACAGCAAAAAACCTTATATACCAGCAATTTACTTGTTCATAAATGCCAATATATAAGGTTTTTCTTATTTCACATATCCTATAAATGTATTCCCGCTGTTCTTTACCATCTCTTCCATGTCATTGATACCGACTGTATTTTCTGCTCCGCTGTCAGGATCAATATAGGTCACGTCTGTTGTACTGTATCCTGTCAAAAGTATGCCGTGGTCAGAATTTGTCATAGCAATTACCGGAAGTCCCTTATTAATTACATAGAGCACTTGACTTAATGTGCACCCTGTGAGGTTCACTTTCTTTCCCTTATATTGTTTCATGTATTCCTCACATGCTTCAAAGGATGTCTGCTGTCCCGTCTTCTTAAATGGCTGTGTATCTGTATAGTAAACCAAATCCCGGTTTCCTTTTTCCCAAATGTAAGACTGCTCCGAAGAAATAACCACACCTGATACTTGCTCTGCCTTCTGAATTGCGTAGGATGCCCTGTCATAAATGGCGGTCAGCTCTCCCATTCCATATACATAATATTTATCGGTTTTCACCTTTCCGTCAAATGCAATCGTCACTGGTTCATTCAACATCACCTGTCTGGGCCTTAAAATCTTAGGTGACTGGTCAGAGATTCCATCTGCATATCTCAGCTTCATCTGTTTTTCTTTCAAATCAGTGACATAAGCTTCCAGAGAGATATTACTTTCTTTTCGCTTAGCGTTGCTGCTGATATAGTCCTGCGTTGTATCTGTGTAAACATCCCCCGATTTCGTGACCCGGTTTAGAGTGACAAGATTATCCTCCACAAAAATATCCGAAATATAGGTCCCATCTATAGCGTAAGTTTTCACCACCTTATCCTTGCTGTCTCTGATTTCCATTTTATACATGGGCAGTATCTTTTCCCCCGCCACTGTCTTTCCCTTGTCACCGGCCTTCTGATACCCGCAGATAAAATCATTGATTACAAAACCAAGGGGTCTTACAGACTCTCCTTTGGGGGCTTCCACAGTCCTGTCTTTACCTGTCTTAAGATTCACAATTCTGATTTCCTTCGCATCCTGTAGAGAACCACTGATCTGATATGCCAATAAATGACCATCATCTGAAGCTGTATACTGCCCTTCCTTCAAATCCTTGGCCAGTATTTCCTGTTTATCTTTTTCTAAGTCTACCTGGTATAATGTACCTCCTGCCAGAACATAGAGCATGTTTCTGTCATGGCTGTAATAAACCATTTTCCCAAGCTCATCTTCAGCAATGGCAAATGACTTATTGCTTGGGATAAATGCTTTCTCTTCCACAGAATTTTTCTCAATATCAAAATAATAGATATTTACGCCGACTCTGCCCTCATGATCTCCTCTGTTCATATATCCATACACGGCAAATACAGTACTTCCATTATCCTCCATGCTGATAATTCTAACTTCATGCTGGTCGTAGCGGCTGCGCACATCATGTCCTTCCCTGTTTGCGAAACTGTACACCAAGGACAGTTCGTCTGACTCCCTGTTATACGTCCACAAATCCCGCTCCTGCACAAAAGACACAACTGTTCCATCCTTATTTGTCTCATAGGAGATGTTTGACGGAGCAATTCCAAGTAATATTCCAGTTTCATCTAACACCTTTTTATTTCCATTGAAAACTTGATTCATATTTCGATTGTAATCCAAAAGATAAATCTCATCCTCACTCTGTCTGATTCTGAAAAATTCTTTGATATTATAGGTCTCTATCTCACCCTGTTCCCCCTTACATGTGACCTGATATTTTGCAAGTAAGGAAGTATAAACACTGTTATTCTCTTTGATGCTCCAGTCCACGTCACCAGAAACCTCGGGGACCATACTTCCCCATGTAACCTGCGTGCTGCTTGAATGTATTGTCACAGTCTGATAAGTCGTGTTGTCTCCATCTTCATTTGATTCCAGATACTGTGACAATTCCGCGGCATTTTTTCTGCTGAATGTTTTGGAATGGAAATTCTCTGCAAAATCTAAACATTTCTTTACTGGGAGTCTTTCTGGTCTCTAATTCTAGTGTAGAAATATATTTGTTTCTTTTCAACCTTTAATATTATCTTCAAAACAGCCTCAGAAACATTTTCCTTCATAGCACCATTCAAATCCAACCGGATGTCTGAATCTGACAAATCCTTGACTTCTCCCTTATCATAGACATCTTCCCCATTTAAAGAATACACTTCATATTGAATTGACTGGATAACATTGTCATCCTTTTCCACCGCCATCTCAAGAGTTCTGTTTTTCTCAAGAGGTGTAATTGTGTCTCGCATAGCAGTGATATCCATTTCGTCCACATACCCTGCAAGAGTATTTACATTGTCCCCGGCAACCAGAAAAGAAATCCTTGGCAATGTGGGGTCGCCCAGGTCAACCGTCAAGTCATCTGTTCCCCTATTCGTAATAAGGCTGCTTATAATAATGGCAGCTACAAATACCCCCGCCAAAATTCCAGCCTTTATCCACCTCTTTTTTTTCATTTGTCTATCCCCTTTATTTCAAATCTATACTTCAAAACCCGTCACTCTGACCCCCATCATCTTGTCTCATCAGGATATAACAGTTGTCCTAATGTAGGCCTTGCCTGCAAAAATGCCTCACACTCCTGTATCTCCTGTCTTATATGTTTATTATCCTTTTTACTTTTCACAGCTCGCAGCAAAATATTTTTAGGTGTATGCTCCATATCAATAAATTCTAAGACCTGTGTCTCATACCCGGCCGATTCAAGGTACTTTGCCCGCAGACCATCCGTAACCAGAGCTGCAAACCGCTCTTTCAACAGACCATATTCCATAATTGGAGCCAATACATCATTATTTATCTGCCAGTTCAATTCATGCTGACAGCATGGAACAGAGAGAATCACCTCCGCATTCCAGCCAATCGCCTTAGCCAGAGCATAGTCCGTGGCTGTATCGCAGGCATGGAGAGTGACCACCATATCCACAGTCTGCACGTCTTCATAGTCCGCAATATCCCCCACTAAAAAAGTCAACTTTTCATACCCATATTTCTGAGCCAGTTCACTGCAATGTGCAATCACATCCGCTTTCAAATCAAGACCTACAATGCGTATATCATATTGCTTCAACTCATGAAGATAGTAATACATTGCAAAAGTCAGATAAGACTTCCCACATCCAAAATCCAAAATTGTCAGCTCCCGCCCTTTTTCAAGACGGGGCAGAATATCCTCAATAAATTCCAAAAACCGATTCATCTGCCTGAACTTATCAAACCGGGACTTTACAACCTTCCCCTCCGAAGTCATAACTCCCAAATCTTCAAGAAAAGGGACTGCCACTCCCTCATTCAGAATATATTTCTTACTCCGGTTGTGGGATAGCTCCGCCGGCTTCAATTCTTTCTCCTGATGCTTCTTTTGAATTGTCACCTTTCCCTTCTTGCTCACAAGCACTGTATAACTCACAGTTCTCGCAGCTATCTGCATCTGTTTAAAGTCCTCCATATATTTTACAATACGCGCTGCGGCCTCCCAAGAAGCCAGATTCTCATGAAACACCTGAGTTTTTGTAAAAGCTTCAAACTGAAAATAAAGTTCCCCGTTCTTTTCAACCGGTCTCACCTTAATCTTCAATATACCCTCTTTATTTCGGGGATTACTGATAATGCCCTGAACAAAATCTATATTCAAAATATTCTCTAACAACTCCTGCAGTTTTTCCATAAAATACCCCTTAAAATATTCTTTCCAATTTCTTTAACTAATTGTAAAGCAAAACCTCCTATGGCGCAACAATCAGTTCCCAATTGGAAGAAATAATCTGACAATGAACTGCAAAAGGGTCAGACCCCTTTGCAAACGAGTCTAACCCTTTTCTTTATTTTACTCTTGGAAATCCTATTGTTACTTTAAATAAATCGCCATCCAGATACAGTTTAAATTCTCCATTTTGCATCTCAGTCAGGCTTCTGGCTATGGACAGCCCCAGACCGCTGCCCTCTGAGCTTCTGGATATGTCCCCGCGGATAAATCTTTCTGAAAGTTCATCGGCAGAGATATTTAAGGGGTTTTCAGAAATATTTTTGAGCGAAAAGTTTACTGTTTTATCGTCTACCCACAGGTCGGCATATACCCGTGTTCCAGGCATTGCATATTTTGCCGCATTGTTGTAAATATTCTCCAGCACACGCCATATACGTCTTCCATCAACGTGGATGATAGCCGGTTCATTCGTGATATTCTGAACCATCTGCAGGTTCTTGTTCTCAAATTTTTCTGCAAATTCTCCTTCTGTCTGATTAATCAGCTCAACCAGATTTACATTCATCATCTCCAGCACAATATTTCCGCTGCTCACTTTTGATGCCTCAACTACATCTTCTGTCAGAGTTTTCAACCTCTGGGCCTTTGCCTCCAGTATCTCCAGATATCCCTGTACTTTAGGGTCAGTAAAGTTTTCTCGTTTCAGCAAATCTACATAATTAATAATAGAGGTCAGAGGCGTCTTAATATCATGAGACACATTTGTTATCAAATCCGTCTTCAATCTTTCACTTCTCATCCCTTCTTCCACAGCCCGCTGAAATCCGTTTCCTATATTGTTCACCATTTCCGCAGTTTTTAATTTCTCACCTTTCATCCCTGTCAGAGGAATCTGGTAATCCACATTTCCCGAAGAAATCTCTTCAATTCCTTTCCTCAGTTTAACCCCTGCAATAACATTTTTTATAAGAACATATAAGAGAGCAATTGCCTCAAATATAAACATAAGAAATACAAATGCGCCATCATTCACAGCCAAAACAAATATATTTAACAGAACAAATCCTACCGAAGCAAGTACTAATTTGACTGTGAGACTGCGGTGTTCCCAAAATTCTTTTAGAAACAGAATAACTCCCCGCAGCAGGCTGTTCTCCCAAAGGGTTTTCGCCTTTATTCTGCGGACCAGGCTGAGATAGCCGATTAAGAAGCAAGCTGCCGTGTATGCGGCTACAACTCCCGCAACTATCACATTATATGAATTTATATAGCTTCCTGAATACTCCCCTGTGTAGGGCATTGTATAATACCCTGTCACTTGGTAAGAAACACTGCCTGTGACAACATTTCCCCATTGGCTTGTGACAAATATAACCGGAAAAATCCATAATAGAATAATAAATATTGCTCCCAGTTCTGTCTTCCATCGGTCAAAAGCATTGAGGTGGCATTCCTCATCATTCGGACGTCTGCCCGCAATAATTGTCAGCCAGATTAAAATTAACAAAAATACTATGTTACAAAATATACTGCCAAATATTGCTTTCTCCTGATAAGGTGAATACGCATCATATTTCTGTTTATCCTCATAAAAATTATCCTGTATGGGGAAGCTTGTGTCTATAGATGCTGCAAAGATATAATTCCCGTTTTGACTTCTAATGTAAGACTTCATAGCAGAAGCCCCTTCATTTGCAGAGATATCCATATTGGTCTCAAATTCCGCCAATTTGGGATGTACAATCAAATATTTACTGCTTTTCCCCGACTTCATCCTTTCTAGGTTTGCCTTAACCTCGTCATAATTTTTATATTGACCATTGTTCGTATAAACCTTTTTTGTGTTCTCATTCACAAACATATAGGTAAAGTTTGTATTTCCTTCATCCCACATATCACCTTGAGATAAATATTTGTCTGTCTGAGAGGAAATAGTGCTCAAAACATATTCCATATCTCCATAGACCTTTGACAATTTTCCATTCAACTCAGGTATATTATTCACTGCGTCTAAAATATTAGCTCTGCCGGCAGGTGAATATCTCTCCTTTAATACCCAGTCAAATGTCCAGCAATTCGTATATTTTGTATTTCCCTCACGGTCTTTAATAATTAGATTCCCTCCATACCCGGAGGTATAAAGCCCCTGCCCTAATTCCTTTAAAAATTCGGAATTATCCTTATTCTCTACTTCTAATATAAGTTCTTTATCTTCTACCTTTTTCTGAAATTCATTCCAATAATAATAGTAGTAAGTTCCATCAGGCTTCTGGCAAACCACAATATTATTTTCTTGATACTGCGTTCCCTCTTCATTATACTCACTGCTCCAGTTTTTCAAGTCCTCCAGGGAATAGGCCAGGCCAGATTCATTTTCCCCATCTATGATTCCATCTTTAGCCAGATTTACAATATCAACCAGCTTATTTGGATCATATTTGCCTTCTGTCTCAAAATTATACTTTAAGGTAATGTCTTCTCCCACATTCAATATCGCCGCATATACCATATCTTTAAAACTGGCAGACTCCTCATACGGCTTATTCGTAAAATTGGGGAATCCCGTTTTCGCAAGATGTATGGGGAAAATAGCCAGAAATACTATACTTAGAGCTGCTCCTACTACCATAATGTGCGCCAAAAGCAATAAAATCCCCTTGGTGGCTGGCTTTTTATACCAATTTTTCATGTTACCCCTTTCTAGAGTTTTTCAATTTTATAACCAACTCCCCAGACTACCTTCAAATACCTGGGCTCCTTTGGATTAATCTCTATCTTTTCCCTGATATGTCTGATATGCACAGCGACTGTATTGTCTGCTCCAATTGCATCCTCATTCCATATAGATTCGTAAATCTGGTTTATAGAAAAAACTCTTCCTTGATTTTTCACTAGTAATAGCAAAATATTATACTCAAGCGGCGTCAGCTTCACAACCTCACCATCCACCGTAACTTCTTTTAAATCATCATTGATAGTAAGGCCGCCCACCTCATACACTCTGTCGGACTTTTCATTCACATTTCCTCCAAGCTGAGTATATCTGCGCAGCTGAGATTTAACTCTGGCCACAAGTTCCAGCGGGTTAAAAGGCTTCGTTATATAATCGTCAGCTCCCACGTTTAAGCCCAGAATCTTATCGGCATCCTCAGACTTGGCCGAAAGAATAATAATCGGAATACTATTAGTCTCCCTAATCTTGAGAGTAGCCCGTATTCCATCCAGCTGGGGCATCATCACATCAAGCACAAGCAAATGCACTTCCTCTGTCTCAAGAACTTTCAATGCCTCCCCGCCATCATAAGCTTTCAGCACGTGGTAACCCTCCTGAGTCAAATATATCTCAATTGCTTCTACAATTTCTTTATCATCATCACAAACTAAAATATTATACATTTTCATCACCTCCTCTACAGTATACATGATATCTCCGATTTTTTAAGACCCCTTGGGGAAAATTCTTATAAATTTATTAAATTAAGAAATGTGCTTTAAGAGATAGAAAAAGCCTCTCAATCCCCCTCTTCATAATTTTTTCAAAAACCATACATAATTTGTTAAATTATCTCTCACACAACTATCACATTTACCCTGTATAGTTATAAACATCAAAGGACAATAACCTTTTATATAAATTTTCTTTTTCATAACTTTTTCCAAGGCCAGGATTTTTCTGGCCTCTCCTTTTCTTCCATTTTCCTCCTATTGCGTAATTGTTACAAACTTGTTACAATTCTATTGTGATTAGCTAACACAAATATTAAGCATAAGGAGGACTAAACCATGTCTTTTAACTTTAGCTGTGCTGATTTATACAACTATCTGTGTAATTTACTTAAAAGTGGATGTTAATTCCAAGGCCCTGGCTTTTAGTCAGGGCCATTTTTTTATACTGAAAAAGAACTTTTTTAATTACCTGAAAATCTCTAACCCTTTTATTGCTTCTTACATATAATAAAATGATAACCGTAACCATATTTTTATGGTAAAAGGAGTTTTTTATATGAGTTTTCAGGGGCTTAGTGTCAGTGAACTGCAGGGGATTGTGGACTGGGAGCGGGTGAAGACTGCCGGATATCAGTTTGCCATGCTTTGTGCTGGACATGGCTTTGGTATTTTAGATAAAAGATTTCAACAAAATGCTGCCGAATGTAACCGTATTGGACTGCCTATTGGCGCATACTGGCTTTGTCACGCCACAACCCCAAAAGCAGCCCGCCAGGAGGCTGATGACTGTATCAATATAATCTCCTCCTACCATCTTGATTATCCTGTCTGTTATAATATTGAACAGACAACAATTCACTGCGCGGCCCAGCGTGGAATCACCATCACTCCGGAACTGGCATCCCAATTTGTACAGAATTTCTGCAGCAGAGCGGAGGATCTGGGCTATTATGCCATGTTTTATTGTGATCCTAATTTTCTTAGTACTTATTTTCCCCCATACCTTTCCAGACGTTATGCACTTTGGTACTCCTATTACTGCGACCCGCTGCCTTCTGACCCAACTATGCAAAATTACATTACTTACGTTATTCAGCCCGGAGATACCTTGTCGGGCATAGCACACCGCTATAACACAACCTACAAGGAACTGGCTGCCTTAAATGCTATTCCCAACCCTGACATAATCTATACCGGTGAAACCATCAAGGTTCCCGAGAATGAGAGTATATAATTAGAATTTCATAATACCAATTTTAGAATTTTCTAACAATTTTTCCATTTCTTTTATGAAATTGACATACTTTGTGCATATTTGTCTTATATACTATATTTAGATAGTTGATAGAACAACTATCCCCCCCACATTAAAAAGTAAGAACATCTTGGCGCCAACCAAGATATCTCACTTTACTCTCATTCCTTTAGATATTATAAAAATAAACAGAGTCCCATTTAGCCAATACTAGATGGGGCTCCTGTTTTTTTGTTTTCATTTAAATCTATTGACATCTCCCAGTGTATATATGATATCTTTTTATAGCTTTTAATGGAAATATTTTCCTTGAATATAACCGTCAACGGTGTTATATTTTTCTTAAGGAGGATTGAATCATGGGGTTAAAAAAAATTGAGGAATATAAGATAAAACTTGGCATGACCACGGCTGAATTAGCCGAAAAATCTGGAGTTCCAAAAGGGACCCTTGATAAGATTTTATCCGGAGTTACAAAAGATCCTAAGTTTGAAACCTTAAAGGCCATCGCAAGAGTACTGGATTGTACCTTGGATGATTTTGATGACAGTCCAAACGAGCAGATTGTTGAGTCCTCTTATGAAAAAATAGAACAGCTCATCATTCGCAATGGTGAAGAATTTTCTACAGAGCAAAAAATGCAATTAATTAAACTTTTGTCTGAGCTTGATTAAATAAATATCAAAAGCCTGATGCTGAATCAGCAGGAGCATAAAATGGTGTTATGCTGACAAGCTTAACATATATGTGAGTTTCTAGCACAAATACAAATGAAAAGAGGACACCTTATGAAATGTCAAAACTGCGGAACAGAATTTGAAGGAGATGTCTGTCCAAACTGTAACACACCAGCATCTAGTCAGACTGAAAGCACCACCGAAGATGTAAAGGTTGAAAACACAAGCTCAGCCACACAGCCACAAGATGAGAATGCTTATGCCTATCAAGGCACGGAACCCCCGGCACCAAAAAAGAAAATTTCTAAAAGACTGATTTTTGAAATAGCAGGCTGCATTCTTCTATTAATTTTTATGTTTTCAGCAATTGGAAGAGTGCCCAAGAGCAAATACAATGAATTAGAGAAAAAGTATAATGCCCTTGTAACATCCAGCTCTCTGCAAGAACTTGAAATGAAAGACCTGAATCAAACGAAAACTGAGTATGAGGAATACAAAAAGAAAATGGCTCCTTACGAGAAATTGGATGCCGCTGAAGCGGAAGCTAGAAAGATAGCTGCTGAAAAGGTTGCCGCCGACAAAAAGGCTGCTGAAGAAAAAGCTGCTGCCGATAAGAAAGCTGCCGAAGAAAAAGCTGCCGCCGACAAGAAGGCTGCTGAGGAAAAAGCTGCTGCCGATGCCGCCGCTGCAAAAGCTGCCGAGGAGGCCAGAGGATACGAAACAGGTATATCATATGACCAGCTGGCAAGAACCCCTGACGACTTCACAGGACAAAAAGTGAAATTCTACGGAAAGGTTATTCAAGTAATGGAAGACACTTCTTCTGTACAAATAAGGCTTGCTGTGGATGACAACTATGATACAATTTTATTAGGTGAATACTCTTCTTCTGCAGTATCATCACGAGTTTTGAAAGATGACTATATCACAATATATGGCACATCTGTAGGTACCATTACATATCAGTCAACTATGGGAGGAAACATTACCATTCCTGGCGTGTATATAGATAAAATAGACCAGTAATATAATAAAGGAACATCAAATGATTTAAGAGTTTCATAATAATTTTTCGATTTCTTTTATACTTCCAACATATTTTGGACACATTTTTCTTTTATACTAGTTCTTAGATAGTTGATAAACAACTATCTCCCCCCTCATAAAGTAAAGACATCCTGGGGGAACCCGGGGTGTCTCACTTTACTCTCATTCCTTTAGATAACTATAAAAACACAGAAACCCGCTATCTCGCATGGTTAGCGGGTTTTCTCTGTTTTGCAGCTATTCAGTAACCGCTCGAAAGATTCTGCAAATCTCAAATCATCCTCCTCAGTTCGTTTCGCCGGCCCTTTTAAATGATTTTTCTTTGACGCCCGCCTGGCTTTCTTTGCCAAATGTCTCTCCATGAGCATCTGGTCTATATTATCATTTGTATACCATTTTCCGCTTTGATGAATTCCAAGTGCACCTTTTCCTAATATCATAGCCGCCACACCGTAATCCTGGGTCACCACTATATCTCCCTTCTGACACAACCCCACAATTGCAAAATCTACAGCGTCAGCTCCCGCTCCAATAATGCGCACTTCACTGTAATCTGACTGAAGTACATGGTTGGTATCGCAGAGCAGTACAGCAGGAATGTTGTACTTTTGTGCTATTCTCTCGACGATACCCGTCACCGGACAGGCATCCGCATCCACAAGTATCTGCATTACACTTCCCCTCCTAATCTGTGTTATTTGTTCTCCATACACAAAAACCCGGGTAGAACTAAAGCTATCCGGGTCTTTTGCATTTTATGATATTTATTCCTGTATCAAATTCTTATCTGACATCCATTTCAAGATGTAATTTTACTTTCCAGCCATTCATACAAATCTTCATACACCTGCTTCCGGTCCACCTCATTGAGCAGTTCATGCCTTGCGCCGGAATACAGACGCAGATTAATGTCCTGAATGCCCGCCGTTTTATATTTCTCATAAACCTTTCGGACACCCTTTCCAAAATTGCCCACCGGGTCGTCAGCACCTGCCGCAATCAACACAGGTAAACCTTTCGGTATCATATAGACGCTTTCTTTTTTCTGCATCTTAAGCATACCGCTGAACATGTGATAATATGCATTCACCGTAAATCCGAAGGAGCAGAGAGGATCTGATACATATGCATCCAGTATCTTCGTATCGCTCGTCACCCAGTCCGCCCTGGTTCTCGCCGGCTTATACCCTTTATTATATCCGCCTATCGCCAGCTTCTCAATCAGCTTACTGCGATAATGCCAGCCTCTAAAAACAGCCATAATACGGCACATGCGTTTCACCAGGCGCAGCAGCGCCCGCCTCTTGTCTGACACTACCCCCATCAGGATAACACCGCTCAGGCCATTTCCATACATCTGGATATATTGGCGCACAAGCGCAGAACCCATACTGTGTCCCAGCATAAAATAAGGGACATTGGGATACTTTTTGGCTGACCTCTGGCGCAGAGTATGCATATCCCCCAGTATGCAGGCATTTCCATATTTTTCATTGAAATATCCATATTCCTTCTTACTCTGTATGGATTTTCCATGTCCTAAATGGTCATTTCCGACTACATAATATCCCTGGCGGCACAAAAACTCTGCAAATTCGTCATAGCGGTTCACATATTCAACCATACCGTGTGAGATTTGCAGAACAGCCTTTACCTCACCTTCTGGTTTCCATTCAATTGTATGAATCTCTGTATTTCCATCTTTCGACGGGAAGTAAAATTCATCTTTCATTTTAACATCTACCTGTCATCTAATTTTATATAATCACGATAAGGCGCAAGAGGTTTGTACGCCGGACGAATTATCTTGTCCACATTCTTCAACTCCTCAAGCCTGTGTGCGCTCCATCCAACAATGCGGGCCGCCGCAAATATTGGTGTATACAATGCTGAAGGGAGATCCAGCATACTGTAAACAAGACCGCTGTAAAAGTCTACATTGGCATTAACGCCCTTATACATCTTACGTTTTTCTCCGATAATCTCAGGTGCCATGCGCTCTACTGTCTCATACAGGGCATATTCTGATTCATAACCTTTTGCCGTCGCAAGCTTCTTCACAAATGCTTTGAAAATATCAGCTCTCGGGTCTGACATAGAATAAACTGCATGGCCCATGCCATAAATCAGACCTTTTTGGTCAAATGCCTTCTTGTCCAGCAAATCAACCAAATATTGGCGTATCTGGCTCTCATCATCCCAGTTAGTCAGAGTGCTCTTCATATCCTCAAACATCTGAGTTACTTTTATATTGGCACCGCCATGCTTTGGTCCCTTTAAGGATGCCATAGCTGCCGCTATTGTAGAGTAAGTGTCTGTCCCTGAAGATGTAACAACGTGAGTTGTAAATGTAGAGTTGTTACCGCCGCCGTGATCCATGTGGAGCACAAGCGCCATATCCAAAATCTGAGCTTCCAGTTCTGTGTACTGCCTGTCCTCACGGAGCATCATAAGAATATTTTCCGCTGTGGAAAGCTCCGGGTAAGGTGCATATATATATAAATCTTCGCCTCTTTTGTAATTGTACGCATGATAACAATATACCATCAGCATAGGAAACTGGCTGATTAAATTCAATGACTGGCGAAGCACATTGGGAATTGTTGTATCATCTGCTTTTTCATCATAAGAATACAGGTTCAGAATAGCTCTTGAAATACCATTCATCATATCCCTGCTGGGTGCTTTCATAATTACATCCCGCACAAAATTGGGAGGAAGAGTTCTCCGCTCTGCCAATATCTCCTGAAACTCCTGCAACTGTGCCGCATTTGGCAAGTTACCAAACAAGAGAAGGTAAGCTGTCTCCTCAAAACCTGAGTGCTTTGCATCCAAAAAACCATTTACAAGGTCTTTGATATTGTAGCCGCGATAGTAGAGATTTCCTTCACAGGGAACTTCTTTCCCATCCACAATCTTGCTGGCACATACATCCGATATGTTTGTTAAACCAGCGAGTACGCCTTTTCCGTTTAAGTCACGCAGACCTCTTTTAACCTCGTATTTTGTGTAAAGCTCCTTTTCGATTGCATTATTTTCCTCGCAAATCCGAGCCAGTTCTTCGATCCTAGGGGTGTTTTCAAAAAAGATATTATCAACGTCTTTTTTCATTTTTACCATAAAACTCTCCTTTCCTCTAATCACTACTTTCACTTGTCTGACTAAACTATTATACTAAAAAAGCCCTTTTTATACAATGAAATGTGTATAAAATCTTTATGAACTTGCGGAAAACTGCTTTCTTCTCATGCGGATTAAAATCACAACTGCGAGCAGAGATACTACCGCAGAAGTGACAGGTGTATTCAGCCATAATCCATTTAATTTCAAAGGCCACATGACGGCGAGCAGAATAATCGGGAAAACAAACGCATTAGATACAGAGAGCACAGCCGCAGGAAATGGTTTGTCTAAAGCTATCAAAAAACTCTGAATTGCAAATCCGAACCACCTTGCTCAGATAGGTAAGACTATATAACTGCAAGGCGTGAACTGACATGGTAATAATATCTTGTTTTTTCTTTTAAAAAACAACAGGGTAATCACTTCCGGAAAAAGAACCATCAGAATTGTCCCTCCTATAGAGATGACAGCACTTGCGGCAAGACAGCATTTCGCTATATCTTTTACCCGTCTGCCATTTTCCCGCACCCAAGTTGTATCCAATAGCAGTCTTCATAGAATCACAGGTTCCGTACAATAACTGCTGAAGAATATCACCCGCATATACAAGAATACCGTAAACGCTGACAGCGCTGTGTCCACCTACATGCAGCAGAACACTATTCATTAAGATAGAGGTCAGCCTTGTAGAAACATTGCTCAAAAATATAGGACTGCCGCTGGAAACAATCTGGCGTATCAGTTTGAAACTAAAGTGAGGCTTACAAAAACGCAGCGGAAGATTATGCGAAAGAATCGATACAATGCAATAACAGCACAGATAAACATTACGAGGGAGTCGGCAAAGGCTGCCCCTCCAATTCCCATATCCAGCACAGACAGGCAGAAAAACTCCATCACCAATATCAGAACAGACATTAAAATATTAAGAACCATGCTGCTTTTAATTTTTACCGGCAGATACGCAAAAAGTTATCCACAGCAAAAACTACAGTAGTGAGAGGTGAATACATTGCATACACCTGTATATAAATAACCGCCTGCTCCGCCAGTTCCCCGTCAGCCCCCATAAGCCGGATTAGCATTGGCGCCGTAAAATAAAGGATAGCCCCCATGCCGATTCCTGTGGCCAATATTAACAGGCAGGCACAGGTAAAATAATTATTCGCTTCTTGTTCCTGCTTTTTGCCGAGAGCAATTGAGATAGGAACCGCCGCCCCCAGGCCAATTAAATCGGCTAATGAGAAATTAATCATCACCAACGGCAAACCTAAATTAAGGGCAGCAAAGGCCGTTTCACCTAAAATCTGCCCAATAAAAATACCATCAAATAATCCCCACAGCGAAGAAGCAATCATACTGATTGCTCCCGGAACCGCTACTATAAAAAACAATCTCAGCGGTGAAGTTTTTGTATATAAATTATAGCTGTTCACTGTTTATGTGCTCCTTGTCTAAATTGCTAAGATTCCTTTACTCAAAAGTTCTTATCATGAGATAATCAGCATCAAATACACTATCCTCTCACAAACAAAATCATTTTTATCTTATATTTTTATTTTAACATATTGACATTAGTTTATAAACAGTGCAAAAGCTGCCTGTCCACACATTTCATAATCAATATTTATTTTACTTATTTTTAATTATGGTATATATTAGTATGAGTAAAATACCAGGAGGCGAATATAGATGTCATATGAGAATGTTAAACAATATTTTGAAAATGCTGGGTTAGGTGAACGTTTTAAAGAACTGGAGCAGTCCAGTGCAACTGTGGAGCTTGCAGCAAAAGCTCTCGGCTGTGAACCGGAAAGAATTGCAAAAACTATGTCATTTTTATTGGGTGACGAGGCAATCCTCATTGTTACAGCCGGAGATGCCAAAGTTGATAATAAAAAGTTTAAAGAGCACTTTCATCAAAAAGCAAAAATGATACCCGGTGAATTGGTAGAAGACTATATTGGACATGCCCCCGGCGGCGTGTGTCCATTTGTTTTGAAACAAAATATCAGAGTTTTTTTGGACGTGTCACTCAAACGCTTTGAGATTGTATATCCTGCGGGCGGCAGCGGAAACAGTGCCGTTGAACTTACCCTGCCTGAATTGGAAAAGTATTCTCAGAGTGAAGCATGGGTGGATGTGTGTAAAGGATGGTCTGAAGAATAAAGGTTCATCTAACAAAACTTTCCTGCTATATTTAGGGCGTAACAATCTACTTTCTGTTACGCCCTAAAATATTACTTATCTCCGCAAATTCTTTCAAAGTCAGCGCCTCCCCGCGCACGCTTGCACCTTTTCCAAGTTCCTCTATGGCGGCCTCTATCTCTTCTTTTGTAAAGTCCAATTCCGATGAGTTTTTCAGCCCATTGGATAATGTCTTTCTTCTTTGGTTAAAAGAGGCCCTGATAATCCGAAACATCAGCTTCTCATCATCCGCCTGCACCGGCGGCTCCTCATACCTGTCCAGGCGTATCACCGCTGAACCCACTTTCGGTCTCGGCATAAAACAGTTAGGCGGTACATTGGCTACGATATATGGCTTTGCGTAATATTGCACAGCCAGTGAAAGAGCACCGTAGTCCTTGCTGCCCGGCCCCACCTGCATCCTGTCTGCCACTTCTTTCTGCACCATAACAGTGATACTTTTCAGCGGAACATGATTTTCAAACAATCCCATAATAATGGGTGTTGTAATATAATAAGGCAGATTTGCCACAACCTTTATAGGTCTCCCCCCGTTTTCCTGCTGTGCAAGTCCGGCTATATCCACTTTCAGTATATCTTGATTCAATATCGTGACATTTTCATATCCCTGCAAAGTTTCCTCCAATATAGGAATCAGCGCCCGGTCAATTTCGACTGCTGTCACTTTCCCTTGCTGCCTGCGCCAAATATTGGGTCATGGTCCCAATGCCCGGCCCAATTTCCAATACCATATCCTCCTTGGAAATCTCCGCTGAGCGGATAATCTTATCCAAAACATGTGTATCTATAAGAAAGTTCTGTCCAAACTTCTTTTGAAATGTGAAACCAAACTTCTGCAAAACTGCTATTGTATTCTGTGGATTTCCTAATGTAGGCTCCTTCATAAATTTCCCCCTTAAAGCGTTATCTTCGCTGTACCAGTATAATATACTTTCCCATCTTGAGCAACCAGAACCCATGTGTTTTGGTGATTAACCCCCAAAATTATCCCTCCATCTGGTAAAGCCTTCTTGCATTCTTTTCCGTCTGCTCCACCACCTCTTCATAGGATATTCCTTTTAGCTTGGCAATCTGCTCTGCCACATAGGTCAGATTTAAAGAGGAATTTCTTTTCCCTCTGTTCGGCATCGGCGCCAGATAAGGACTGTCCGTCTCAAGTACCAAAAACTCCAGGGGAATCTCTCTCACCACTTCTTTCAGCTTCTTCCCATTTTTAAATGTGACTACTCCTCCGATTCCAATGAAAAAACCCATTTTTACATACTCTTTTGCCAGCTCTGCCGAATATGAAAAGCAATGAATCACACCTGTAAGGCTTCCAGCATATTTTTTCATAATGGCAAGAGTGTCTGCCGCCGCATCCCTGCTGTGAATAATCACAGGCATTTTCAATTCCTTTGCCAGTTCCAACTGGCGGACAAACCATTCTTCTTGTTCATCATGACTCTCTTTATCCCAATAATAGTCCAGTCCAATTTCTCCCACGGCAACTATTTTTTCTTCCTGCAAAATCTCTTTCAGCCGCGCAAATCTCTCCTCATTCAGTTCTCCGACAGCATCAGGGTGAACACCAGCCGCCCCATAGACAAAGGGATATTTTGCCGTCAGGCCGCGCACTGCCTCCCAGGATGCCACATCTGAGCCTACATTTACAATAGTTCCTACCCCTCTATCCTTCATGGACATCAGCAGCTTTTCCCTGTCCTCATCAAATTGTTCATCGTCATAATGTGCATGTGTCTCAAAAATCATCTTTTATTTCCTCCGTAAAATCGTATAACAAATCTATCTTTATATTTATAAATACTTTCAGTTGAACTGCTGGAAGTATAACATATCCTCACTAAAAAACCAACTGCCTGATGTGATATGATACCTCTTAAGTAGACAAGTGAAATAACAAAAATCTACTTAGGAGGTATTTTTATGTCCCAATCACCACACACTCCTGAGTTTCGTGCGAAAGTTTCACAGGAGTATATAGATGGGCTTGGTTCCTACGATTATTTATCCGCTAAATATAACATTGGATGCAAAACCTTAAAGGAATGGGTTGGAAAATATAGAATTCATGGAGTTGCAGCATTCAGTGATAAAGCAGGTAACACTTCCTATTCATCTGATTTTAAAACTGTGTGTGTTAATGCTGTTTTATCCGGCGAAGGAAGTGTAGATGATATCGTTGCTAAATACAACATATCTTCAAGCAAGGTACTCAGGAACTGGATAGAGTGTTATAATGCCAATAGAGAACTTAAGGATTATGATCCTAAAAGGGAGGTCTATATGGCAGAGGCAAGACGTAAAACAACCATTGAAGAACGTAAAGAAATCGTAGAATACTGTCTTAAACACAACCGAGATTATAAAGAAACTTCAAGTATTTATGCTGTTTCTTATAGTCAAGTTTATTCTTGGGTGAAAAAATATGAGGCTTATGGAGAAGAAAGCTTATCAGATAAACGTGGTCGTCACAAAACTGATGATGAGGTAGATGAATTAGAACTTTTACGACGAGAGAATCTCAGGCTTAAACGCCAGCTTGAGGAAAAGGATATGGTAGTAGAATTATTAAAAAAAGTGAAGGAATTCGAAAGGATGTGAGACTTGGAAAACTGCGCTACGAGCCTAAATATTTAGCTATTAGGCATTTCCATGAAACAAAAAATTGGAGTATTGAATGGATGTGTAAACAGCTTGAAATATCTAGAGCTGCTTATTATAAATGGTTGTACCGTGAACCTCCGGAACAGGAGTTAGAAAATATGAAGCTGGCAGAACTTATTATAGAATACGATGAACGCTTTAGTCATATCTTAGGCTATCGCAGAATGACTTCATGGATTAACCACTTCAATCATACTAACTATAGTAAAAATAGAGTTCATAGGGTTATGAAGAAGTGTGGCATTCATTCTGTAATCAGAAGGAAAAAGAAAAAATATAACTCTTCTACTCCTGAGATAATAACTGAGAATAAGCTTAGTAGAGATTTTTATGCAACTGCTCCAAATCAGAAGTGGGTTACAGATGTAACCGAGTTTAAAATTCCGGACGAAAAGAAGAAACTGTATTTAAGTGCCATCCTTGATTTATACGATAGATATCCGATTTCATATGTTATTAGCTGCCGTAACGATAATAATCTAATATTTAAAACTTTTGATAAAGCAATTGCCTCTAATCCAGATGCAAAACCCGTCTTTCATAGCGATAGAGGCTTCCAATATACAAGTAAAGTTTTTCAAAAGAGACTTAAGGAACAGGAAATGGAACAATCAATGTCCAGGGTTGGCCATTGTATTGATAATGGTCCTACAGAAGGCTTTTGGGGGATTATTAAAACAGAAATGTATCAAATGTATGAAATCACTGACGAAGCATCAATGAGACATGCAATACAGGATTATATAAAGTTTTACAGTGAAGAACGACCTCAAGATAGATATCATTGTAAGACACCTCTGGAAGTAAGAACAGAAGCATTATCATCGAAGAAACCGAAGGAATATCCTATTCCTGAAAACAAACGGATAGAGAAATATAAAGAAAAATGGTGTGCGTAGAAAAACGGCCACAAAAATCGTGTGACCGTTCATCAGCACCTAATTTAGATATTTAACATGTCTACTTGACAGGGGGCATATCAATGGCAGTTGGTTCAAATTAGTTGTTAATCATTTTTATTATAACACAATATCATCTATCTTATCAAATGTATCCATGTTGTATGATTCCACTGTGTTTCCTGACACGATATAGAAAACATTTCCTGAATAGATTCCCCGTGCCTCGGAATATCCGCCCAGAGTTCTTTCAAAAACAGACTGGAATCCTTTTTCTTTATCATAGGAAAACAGATAATAGGTCTGCTCCTGTCCAAAACCTGAGAATCCAATCAGATTCCTGTCTTTACTAATTAGAAGCTGCCTTATAGTTGTAAGAAATATCCGTAGAGTAGCAGTCTTCTATCACATGCTTCTGTACCTCTTTTACATCATTCGGATTTGAAATATCAAACATGGATAACTTCACTCCCTGAGTTGTCACTCCCGTCTCATCCACATCCATTCCAACTCCCAGCAAGAGCCCGTCACCGTATGGATGGAGATAATCTGAGAATCCAGGTATCTTCAGCTCACCCATAATCTCTGGCTTTTGCGGATTGGATAAATCTACAGAAAACAGTGGGTCCATCTGTTTAAAGGTCACAAAGTATCCGGTGTCACCCATGAATCTGGCTGAGTATACCCTCTCGTCTGCTGCAAGCCCCTCTATTTTACCGATTTCTTCTAACTTCTCATTTAAAATATACAGAGAGTTTGTATCACTCCTGTCAGAACCGCCTGCGGGCACTGTATCGCTGAACCAAACAATAGGGAATGGGCCTGAATTTCCAGTGGCGCTGACTGTTGTCACCAGCCTGAGATTTCCCTTATACTCGTCAATGCTGAAAGAATCATTCAGAGTTCCCTCAATTCTTGTCTGACCAACTGCCTCTAACTTGCCGTCTTTATAGGACACTTTTCTGATACAGGTCTGGGTTACATCAGATTCTTGCCCGTTATAATAAGCTTCGCAGACATAAATATTATTGCTGCTCACATATACAAGACCCGGGCTTCCAAATACCGCTTTACTGTCCACCTTCTCTTCAGGATTTTTCAAAGAAAATGTAGAGATTACCGTGTATTCATTCCCCCGCACATATGGTGGCAGAAGAATACTTGTACTGTCTATTTCCTTTCCCTGTACCTGTGGAATGTAAGCGCCGATATCCGTTCTTCCCGCCGCTGTATCTGCATAAAAGTTACTCAGAAGATATACATGATTCCCGGACACCCTGAGAGTATAAAAATTGCCGCTCTGAGTAATCTTCCCGATGGATTTGGGCTTGGCAGGATTGCTCACATTGTATGTCTCAGCAACCGTATATTGTTTATAAGCGCCTCCATACCCTTCCTTGCCGTCTTCATACTCTGTTTTTGTGTAAACAACAATCAATCTTTCATCTTTTATATAAATCTCAGAAATATACTGGTCTTTTTCCATGCGGATAGTTGCCATTTGTTTCATGTCTGTTTTTTCAATGCTGACAATCTGAACTCTCTGACCATTTAATATATACAAATTCTTACCGTCTGTTTTGACAATATCGCCCTCTTCAACACCTTCTTCTCTGATATTTGTATCGGAATAAGAAGAACTGTCATAGGCCTGACTCATGGCAGACGAATCTGATGACTTGCTCTCCTGAACTGTGCTCCCTGTTACAGCACCTGCTCCGTCTGTCGCAAATTCAGGAGTATTGGCCTCAGCACCGTACTGACTTTCCCTGCTCTTTCTTTCCGCCTCGATATATCGGTACACTTCATTGTAGTCTTTCGCTGATGCAATAACTTTATCCGGTGCAACAGCTTTATCTGATGATGCCTCAGGTTTGGAGGATTCTTCTTTCACATTCCCCGCGGTATCTGCCGAAGCCAGCCCCGGGCTGTTCTCAGCTACCTCCCCATTCTTCTGGAATAAGCCTCCAAAAGCAGCAATACCCACAACAATGACACAACATGCTGCGGCTGCCGCAGCCGTATAGGATGCTTTCCACCGGAATATTTTCTTAGGTTCTGCCTTCTCCAGCAGCTTTCCAATGTTCTCAGGCTTCAAAGCTTCCGGAATCTCCACATCCTCTGCCAGATTTCGAAGCTGTTCCTCTGTCTTTTGTTCTTCCGCATTCTGCTCTTCTATATTATTCTGTTCTTCTATGTTATTCTCGCCCTCTAAATTTTTCTTTAAATCTTTCCCATCCAACGTCATAACCTACACCCCTTTCTACTCCAGAACCTTGCGCATCTTTTCCAAAGCGCGGGTCTTTTTTGAGCGGACTGTGGCAGGGTTCTGCTCCATCATCTTCCCTATCTCATCACTCTGATAGCCGCCAAATATTGAAAATGCCACAATCATCCTCTCGTCTTCGTTCAATATGCCAAATGCTTTCTGCACATCATGTGACTGTGCATAGTCCCTGTCAGGTGCCGCAAGATCCGGCTCAAGTTCTGTTGTCTGCGGCATATCCCTAAACCGCTTCTTACACTGGTTGCTTAAAATCTGGAAAATCCAGCTGCGAAAGGATTCCTCTTTCTTCAGACTGCCTATATTCTCATATGCCGCTATCACGGTTTCACTCACCGCGTCCTCCGCATCCTGAGGATGCTTCAGCGTGTATAAAGCAAACTTATATAATTCCTTGTGAATCCTCGCATACAGCTCTGAAAATGCCTTTACATCCCTCTGCCGGGACTTCTGTATTAATGCCAGTTCCGATAAATTCTCATAATCAGACATCTGCCCCTCCTCTCCTGCCCTGCAATTCCAGAGCAAAGTTATTAACATTCATGAATGAAAACGAAACAAAATGTCTATTTCGTTCTTGTATATAAGAGTAAAAAATCCTGCATTTTGTTGCAAAGAAAATAGAAAAATTTTTCTTTCCATTTTTCTTCCTTTTTCTTTTATATTATCTTATTATCACCAGAACATCCATAACAATTTTGCATTTCTATATTCTAAATATTGCAATGCAAAATGAAATGACTGGACAAAAAAGAAACCACTGTTCTTTAAGACCAGCGGTTCCCATCTTTTCACTATTTTACAATTGTTTTGTAACTGAAAGAGCACTCTCTTCCTCACACTGCTTTAACCTCTGTAGTAGTTAATCAGGCATCCTTTTAGTATGATTTCTCTTTCCGCATCTGTCAGTTCACCGAGGCGGAATTCAACTTCCTTCAGGCCATCCCCTACAACATAAGCTTTTATTATTTCACGCTTGTCCTCCACTGCTTTTTTCACATCAGGAACAAAAATGTAATCTCCATTCTTAAATGAGAGCTTCTCATGGTCTTCATTTGTTAAGAATGGCAGCATACCCCAGTTAATCAGGTTAGAGCGGTAACGTTTCGTCGCATACTCATTTGCAATATTTGCCCATCCGCCCAATACTTTCTGACAGGATGCAGCCTGTTCCCTGGCAGAACCATCGCCCGGTTTTACTGCAAAAATTGTACTTCCCACACCCAGGTTTCCTTCTCCGGCTTCCGGGTAAACTTCTCTCACTTTTGCCATCACAGGCTTTAACTCATCCAGCACATCCAATGGACATGTATTTGCCTCAATTGCTTTCTGTGCAGTCTGAACTTCCTTGGCACGTCCAACATAAGCCGGGTCTTTTCTGGAAAGTGTAAATTCTGCAAGTCCAAGAGGATTTGAACGGTAAGAAGATGTCTCTCCTGACGGAATCAGCTCATCTGTGGTTGTTACCGGATCATGGATTTCTGAAACTACTTTCAGCACCAGGTTCTCCGGTAAAGCAGACATCTGCGGCCAGTCCTTAATGTTCGGGCCAAACTTGATTTCCACACTTGGGTCAGCAACTCCCTTACTGTCAAATACACGATTTGCATAAATACTCTTATCGAAATGATATTTTGGTCCAGTGTATTCCACATCTATATCCGCAGCAGATGTCAAGAATCCTTTGTTCGCTGCCGTAGCTGCGATAGAACGTGCATCCATCAGAGCAACAGAAGCAATCTGTCCGCTCTGAAGCTTAGAGCCTTCTCTGTTGGGGAAGTTTCTGGTTGAATGACGGATAGAAAATGCATTGTTAGCAGGGGTATCTCCCGCACCGAAGCATGGTCCGCAGAAAGCAGTCTTCACAATAGTACCTGCTGCCATCAAGTCAGCAACTGCACCATTTCTCACCAGCTCCATATAAATTGGTGTACTTGCAGGATATACACTGAATGTGAACTCATCACTTCCGATGTTCTTGCCTTTGATAATATCCGCTGCGGCGCAAATATTTTCAAATCCACCGCCCGCACATCCGGCAATAATTCCCTGTTCCACATACAATTTGCCATTCACAATCTTATCCTGCAAAGAGTACTCTACCGCACCGCCCAGACTTACAAGAGCCTTCTTCTCAACCTCATGTAAAATATCTTTCAGGTTTGCGTTCACATCATCAATAGTATATACATTACTTGGGTGGAAAGGCATTGCAATCATAGGCTTAATCTCGCTTAAGTTCACATAAACCATACCATCATAGTAAGTAACGGCTCCCGGATTCAGCTCTTTATACTCTTCGCTTCTTCCGTGAATCTCATAGAATTCCTGAATCTTCTCATCTGTTTTCCAGATAGATGACAGACAGGTTGTCTCTGTTGTCATAACATCAATGCCAATACGGAAATCAGCACTCAGCTTGTCCACACCAGGTCCCACAAATTCCATAACTTTATTGTTTACATAGCCATTTCCAAATGTCGCGCCGATGATTGCCAGCGCCACGTCCTGAGGTCCTACGCCTTTTGAAACCTCTCCATCCAGATAAATTCCAATAACCCCTGGCATCTTAATATCATAAGTCTTATTCAAAGAGCTGCTTTACAAGCTCCGGTCCGCCCTCACCCATAGCCATTGTTCCAGAAGTCCATAACGGGTATGGCTGTCTGAACCAAGAATCATCCTGCCGCAGCCTGCGAGCATCTCTCTTGCATACTGGTGAATTACCGCCTGATGAGGAGGCACATAAACTCCGCCGTATTTCTTCGCACAGGTCAGTCCAAACATGTGGTCATCTTCGTTGATTGTTCCGCCCACCGCGCACAGACTGTTATGACAGTTCGTTAATACATAAGGAACCGGAAACTTTTCAAGTCCTGAAGCTCTCGCTGTCTGGATAATGCCAACAAAAGTAATATCATGGGATGTAAGCTTGTCAAACTTAATCTCCAAGTGTTCCATATTAGATGTTGTATTGTGAGCCTCCAAAATCCCGTAAGCAATGGTATTTTTAGCTGCTTCTTCCTTTGTGACAGGAAAGGTTATATTGCCTGTATCTTCAACTATCTCAGTGCCATCTTTGAGATAAACACCGTTTTCGTATAGTTTTATCATGATTAATTCCTCCTAACATATCTAATAAACTTGTTGCTGGTTATCATTTTAGCACAACAATATAATAAAATCCATCTCAACCTCAATAAATGAGATGCGTTATTTTACTTTTGCAGAAAAAGACAGCACCCTCACAGGCGCTGTCTCAAATTAATTTGTCTCTCTCAAAATTTTAATAACTTCAAGTTCTGTCTCTCCCAGAGAAATGAAATCTTCTTTTTGAAGGATAATAGGCTTTTGAATCTTTTTCCCATTCAAAAATGTATGATTCTTTGACCCCTCATCCCTTAAATACAGTTTATCCTTTCTCTGTATAATCGCACAATGAACCTTAGAAACCTTCCTGTCACCGGGGATGGATAAAAATTCCTCAAAAGCTACTTCTTTTGTAGTTCTGCCGATTCCTACATTATTATAGAAAATATAGGTATACCTCTGGTCTGTATCGGTATCCTCCAGGATAATCTTCCACCGTCTTCTATTTGGGGGTGAGCCTGCTGAATCCTCATAATCATCACTGTCATCTGTCAATTCCGGCCTTGAACCAGATTTTCTGCACTTTTTAGGTCTTCTGTCCTCGTAGTCATCCTCTATGTCGTATTCTTCCTCAAGCTCATATTTTCTGTATTCTTTTTTTTCTTTTACTATTGTCACTATAGTCACAATTATAGTAACCAAAATCAAAACTGCCAAAACTGTGAGAATAATCCAGTACATCATTTGCATATCAACTCCTTTAGAAGTTAATATTACTATATTTTCCTGGTCCAGGCAAGTTAATCAGCACTTTTTATTGCGGACCACTAATCCTCATATTCACAGATATAGCCTATTTTCCCTGAATACGCCGGCTCTGCCTGCAGCATATCGTCAGGAATATCATTCCACACAAACCGCTTATCGCCATCAGAAAAGAATAAATCCATATACAATTCATCCAGTTTTCCATCTTTATAGCTTGGTTCGCCATTCTTCCATTCATCTGCACACCAGCTGCTGTCAGAATTTAACTTTTCTCCAAATAACTTATTCTCTTGATTTACCCAGTAATAATCTGAAGAATTGCTGTCCCGTTTTCCTCCAATACAGAAAAAGATATTTGTCATTTTCTGACTGCTGATTTCCTTTCTGATGTACTCATATTCACTGGAACTATTAATTCTTACAAGATATCCGCCCCTGTCAATACAATCCTGGAAAGCTTCCTGCCATGTGACATCGCGGACAATGTACTCATACCTGTGAATGTCTGTGTTATCCTGCCAGTCAGAAGGATTACTTTTTGTGTCATCTCCTGTACCTGCATTTGAATTTTGATTTGAGTCTGCCCCTGAGTCTTTTGTTGAATCTGTTCCTGTGTTTGTTCCTGAATTTGCCTGTGAATCTGTTGATTCCGCCTTTTTGCCCACATCCTTTGATGTCCCATTTTCTTTGCTGCCCACATTTTGAGATGAACTCTCCGATGTGGTCTTATCTGCTTCCTTTGCCTTTTGGTTTCCTATCATCGTTCCGGCCATTACACCAGCTCCTATACCGATTATAAACACCACAATGATTATGATAGCAACTAAAATCTTGCTATAGTTCTTTGATCTTTTCATCCTTATTACCTTTCTTCTTCAATATCTGTCCTATAGAAAAACAGAAGCCTCTGATTCTAAGGCCTCTGTTTACTAGAACTTCCTACACTCTATATTTATAATCTCTTTAACAATTCTTCTCTTTCTTTCTCAAATCCTGGTTTTCCCAAAAGAGCAAACATGTTCTTCTTATAACTCTCCACACCTGGCTGGTCAAATGGATTCACGCCGAGTAAGTATCCACTTATGCCAACTGCAAATTCAAAGAAGTAAAATAACTGTCCCAGATAAAATTCTGTCTGCTCCGGAATTGTCACCATAAGATTTGGCACATTTCCGTCTGTATGTGCAAGGATTGTACCATTCATTGCACTTTTATTTATAAAATCTACAGTCTGTCCTGTGAGGTAATTCAAACCATCCAGGTCAACTGGTTCTTCATTAATAACAAGTTCTTCTCTGGAAGTTTCCACATTCAGAACTGTCTCAAATAAAATTCGGTTTCCATCCTGGATGAACTGTCCCATGGAATGCAAATCAGTAGTCAAATCTACTGATGCCGGGAAAATACCTTTCTGGTCTTTGCCTTCGCTTTCTCCACACAACTGTTTCCACCATTCAGATACATAATGCAAACTTGGTTCATAGTTTGCCAGAACTTCTATTGTCTTACCTTTTCTCAGCAGAATGTTGCGGACTGCCGCATACTGCATCGCACCATTTTCTGCAAAGTCGCTCTCCAGTGCTTCTTTTCTTCCTGCCTGAGCACCCTCCATCAACTTTTTAATATCTGCGCCGCTTACTGCAATTGGAAGAAGACCTACCGCTGTAAGTACGGAGAAACGTCCCCCCACATCATCCGGCACTACAAAGGTCTCATACCCCTCTTCTGTGGCAAGATTCTTTAACGCTCCCTTTGATTTATCAGTGGTAGCGTAAATTCTCTTTGCCGCGCCCTCTTTCCCATATTTCTTTTCCAACATCTCTTTAAACACACGGAAGGCAATGGCTGGCTCTGTTGTCGTTCCTGACTTGGAAATCATGTTGACAGAAAAATCACGGTCTCCTACTACATCAATTAAATCTTTTATGTAAGCACTGCTGATGCTGTTACCAACATAGTAAATCTCTGGAGATTTTCTGATTTCTTTGGAAACTACATTTGCAAATGAATGTCCCAGAAAATCGATTGCTGCTCTTGCTCCCAGATAAGAGCCGCCAATACCAATGACCAGTAGTACTTCGGAATCGCTGCGAATCTGCTCCGCTGCTTTCTCAATGCGTGCAAACTCCTCCTTATCGTAATCAACTGGAAGGTCAATCCATCCAAGAAAATCATTTCCTGCCCCTGTTTTTGCCACAAGCTTGTCCTTTACCCCAGCAGCCAGTTCGCTCATGTATGCCATCTCATGTTCCCGAATAAAACTGCTCGCCTTTGAATAATCAAATGTAACTTTGTTAGCCATTGTTTACCCTTCCTCTCTGTATATCTTACCAAACGTCAGACGCTCAATAAGTATGTATTTTTATACTTAATTTTACCAAATATATTGCCCTTTATCAAGCTAAAAACTCCTCTAAAATTTGGCGTATCGCTTCTTCTTTCAGCACCGGCTGCTCCTCATCCTCCATCTTCTCTTTTACTGTACGGCGTATGACCTGTCTCGCGGCCTCACCCTTCTCCGCTTTCCTTGGCTCACCCTCTATATTAATAGATAATCCCGGTTCTTCTCTCTGCGCTGCCTCTCTTTGCACAGCTGCTCTTGATGGGTTCTCCGTCACTATCACATCTATATTATCCTTTTCCGTCTGTTTTGGCTTTTTATAGCGGTGGGCGCATACATTTTCCAGATAATCAATCATGTAAGTCTTTGCCGCCTGTATCTTATATGCCTCGTCGGACAACTGGCTGATGACAAACAAGACAATCATCTCAGCCTGCCCCCACCCCAATATACCGGTACATTCCCTCACCAAATCCCTGTACCATATAATGTCCTAATGCTCCGCCTGCAGCCAGAGCACCCGAAAACCATATGCTTTGTATCTGTAACTGCCTCCACGTATGTACCCGGAAGAGGAATCCCCGGTATTCATATATGTACTTTCCAACAAATGCATCTACATTATCCACCGTATCGTGTATCATACATGCGTGCTCATATTTTGCCCGCACCAGCTTCATCAGTTTGTGTGTACTCTTTGACATATTGCCTGCCGCCTTTACCATACGGCGAAGAGTAATTTGGTTTACCACTTTGCTCAGCACTCCGATGACACCTATCCCAATCATTAAATAGAAAATGACGTTAGTGTCAACAACTAAATTTTCCAACATAATAAGACCTCCTGTTTTATGGTTGTGCCACAACTACCTTTTTTTGTGTGAGCTTATTATAGCCTACCTTTGGGCGTTTTGCCGCAAAAACCGTTCTACATAATTCGCCACAGGCACATGATTTCAGCCAAAAATGAGAATATCCCACAGTTGAGAATCATACAATGTAAGTCTGGTCTTATCCCTTAAATTTAACAAAGCATTTGAGGTTAAAATTTGGGACAGGCCTTCAGAAAGTCCATGTCGTTTTATAGAAAAATCTCCCGAAAAATAGAGCATAAAAATCCGTGTACAAAATGCACTGGTATTTTCCATCCTCTTCTGTTATAATTCTTCTGTTCCGTAAACTATCGGAATTTCATTATATGTAACTTACTAAATTACTAATATTCAATGACTTGTACAAGCCATGTTGTATTTTTATAGGAGGATTTTTACTATGCAATACCAAACAAAGGGAGTCTGTTCTAAGGCAATCAATTTTGACATTGAGGACGATAAAATAAAAAATGTAGAGTTCGTCGGCGGCTGCGAGGGCAACCTGCAAGGCATTGCCCGCCTTGTGGAGGGCATGAATCCAGAGGAGGCAATATCCAGGATTCAGGGAATCCGCTGTGGATACAAGAGTACTTCCTGCCCTGACCAGCTCGCAGAAGCATTGAAAAAAGCAATCGGAAACTAATCCGATTGCCTTCTTCAAACATTATAATTGGAGTAATATCATCTCTTTGAGCAATTGAAGCAACTGCCAAGTGCAGCACATTTTAAAAAATTGTGGGTTTTCTCAGTACAGCGTCACTTTCTCTATTATTATTTGTAATTTTGATAGTTTCGTCTGCATGTGGTACACCTGGTAGCTGCTTCAATTGCTCAAAACAGGTGAATCTTCATTAAATAATTAATCTATCCAGATTCCATCTGTTGCTGTGACACCCATTTCATATGTATTAGGATTATCTCCCATTCCCGCAACATGTGTGGACCTCGTTCTATAAAAGTAACCTTTCTCCACTTTTAGTGTCTCGCTTGTCGCTACATAGTAGGTATTATAATCAGTGGCTTGTTCATAATAAATTTCTCCCCAGCTTTTAGTTGTTTGATTGTACCGATCCACATACATCACCACAGAAATATAATCCACAACGTGGTTTCCTGTTGTCCCAGCATATGCATATATCTTTCCTGACCCAGCTTTTGTTATTGAACATTGCCCATCCATTAAGTGAATGTCCATGGTCCCGATTCCGGTGCTGTTATTGGTAGTGGCTGTGGAAGTATCTGCCGTAGTTAAATAGGAACCATCCACTTTGACTCCACTGCTAACGACAGATGCCTGAGCGTGAATAAAAGATATCGAAAATATACCGCCAAACATTATTAAGGTACATAAAACTGACAAGACCTTCTTCCTCATGATTTTTCTCCTTCGTACATCTCTCTAATAAGTAAACAGTTGACTTTCAAAAAACTTACGCATTTTTATCAAAAAAAATTAAATTTTTTATTATTTCTATAAATTCTTCTCTGTTCATTACACCTTTCAATTGATAGTTTGCCCCAGCATAGGAAAAGCTTGCTATCAACGTGCTTTTTTCTGTTTCCTCAATTTCGTATTCCTCAATATCCACACTTTGTTCAGCCACTTCAACCTTAAATCTATCTTTTAATTTATCCCCCTGCCTCTGTCCAAAGGAGGAATCCGCATCATTCAAATAGATTATATAGCGTATTATTTGTCCGTCATAGTTATAAAATAACTGTGCGACTTTCTGCTCTTCATCAATGGTAATATTCTCTAATTTCATAGTTTCCGGCAGATTTGCTAACTGAACAGGCATTATGCCCAACTTCTCTTTAACCTCATTGTAAGCAGATATTTCAGTCCCATCTTCGGTATTCTGCTTTTCCATATCTTTTACATTAATGACTGTTCTGCTCTGAGTACCCAGAAATCCATCAAATATTCCTTTTAGATATGACTTGCTTCCTACACTGGTGATACCTATTGCCACCACCAAAACCATAACTGCCACAAGGGCAACCAGGAGTCTTTTTTGGCGCGGCATACGGAGAGGTCGAACTTTCTTTCCACCTCCGTTTTTATCTTTATTTTGGTTAAGGTGCTTATGATATTCTTTGTTTACCTCATATAAATGCTCACCTCTCTCTTCTCTTTCCATGTTTTCCCTGCCACGGCGCAGAGCTTCCCTGTCTTTCTCTGATAAAAGTGCCTCAACGTCCCGTGACTCCGCCGCTTTTCTCTCCTCATACTCTTTAATACGAAGAAAAAACTCCTGCTCCATCCTCTCTGACACTTTCAAATCTTTAAGACTGGGATCAGCAGAAATTTCCTGCTCTATTTTTTCTGCTTCTTTATCCACTTCTTCTTGCAGTGACATTCTTTTATTTGGATTCATTCTCCCTCCTCTTATTTTTAAGTTACCATTTAGCCATTTACAGCGGTAAAGCAGGGCTGTGTGCCCAAACAGTAACGTTTTTAGCATTACTTCTTCTTGACATTTTATTAAATAAGTTTAATATAAAATTATATGCGCTTTAATGCTTATATGCAAGCATAACATTAGATTTTTTAAGCATACTATTTACTATTTATAGCTTGTTACAGTTCAATCTTACAGCCCAATCTGACTGTACAAAAATATATGACTCTGGAGGTTTTTTATTATGAAACGAATTATTCTTACAGGTGGAGGCACAGCGGGACATGTTACTCCCAATATCGCACTCATCCCCCGGCTGAGAGAACTTGGCTATGACATTCAATACATAGGCTCTTACAAAGGAATCGAAAAGGAACTTATTGAACCTTTCGGTATCCCTTATCACGGTATTTCTTCGGGTAAGCTCCGCCGCTATTTCAGCGTACAGAATTTCACAGACCCTTTCCGGGTAGTCAAAGGGTTTGGAGAGGCTCATTCTATTATTAAAGAATTAAAGCCTGATATTATCTTTTCTAAGGGCGGCTTTGTGTCCGTTCCAGTTGTACTGGCAGGCAAACGCTGCAAAGTTCCAGTAATAATACATGAGTCAGATATGACACCGGGGTTAGCCAATAAGCTTGCAATCCCGTCTGCCACAAAAATATGCTGTAATTTTCCTGAAACCCTGGATTCTCTCCCCAAAGAGAAATCTATTCTCACCGGCTCCCCCATCCGTCAGGAATTGTTATCCGGAAACAAGATTGCCGCTATGGATTTATGCGGATTTTCCGCAGATAAGCCGGTCATTCTTGTTATTGGAGGAAGTCTCGGTTCTGTAGCTGTAAACAATGCCATCAGGTTAGCTCTTCCCGAGCTTTTGGAGCGTTTCCAGATTGTCCATCTCTGCGGCAAAGGCAAAGTGGATGACACCTTAAGCGGCATGAAAGGATATAAGCAATTTGAATATATCAAAGGAGAACTCCGGGACATATTCACATTGGCAGATATCGTTATTTCAAGGGCCGGTGCTAATGCAATCTGCGAACTGCTCGCATTAAGAAAACCAAATCTCCTGATTCCGCTCTCCGCACATGCCAGCCGGGGAGATCAAATTCTAAACGCCCGCTCCTTTGAACGGCAAGGTTTCAGTATGGTACTGGAAGAAGATGATTTAACAAAGGAAGCCCTTCTTGAATCCGTCCGTCAGCTTTATGACAACCGCAGCACCTATATGGATGCGATGAGAGACTCCAGACAGCAGGACTCCATTGATACAATTATTGGGCTCATAGAGGAAATCAGTTTAAATTAATTATAATGTATCTCTGAAAAAACAGGCTGCAAAAAGGCACCTGTTTTTTTAGGGTTCGTCCAACTCCTCATATTCTGCGTGGTATGTTTCCTGTATCCAACTTTTGGCTCTATGTAATATGCTGTGTATTGTTCCTACCCGCAGGCCCATATTCCTTGCAACCTCTGTCTGTGGTATATCAAGATAGTAGACCAGCATGACCACCTCATGCCATCTGGGATTTTTCTCAAGCAATGCTGCTGAAATACGCTCATGTAGCTCTGAATGCTCTAACCTTTGCAACTCTTCCATAACCTCATCTTCAGCACTTATATCCTGAACAAACTCTAACTCATCCTCTATTTGCTCACTTGGTATCTCTTTTCGTACTTTTGCCTTATAATTCAGTGCACAGTGTTTAGCAGTCGTATATAGCCATGATTTTATATTACTATGATTCAGACTGTCATAATAAACATATAGCTTCATAAATGTATTTTGGGTAATATCTTCTGCCAGGTCACGATCCTTTGAGTACTTAAATGCCACCGCCAAGACAAGATTTTTATACTGTTTATAAATCTCATCAAATCCACATTTTTCAGTCAACATTTTATCCCCGGTTACTCAACTAACCCTTTTAATATAGCTTCTGCGTCTTCTTCCGTAAGCTTACCCATTTTCCAGCCAAGTCCAACCTTATCACCTTTGTATCTCGGAATCAGATGCATATGAAAATGATATACTGTCTGTCCCGCAGCCTCCTCATTATTTTGTACAATATTATAACCAGCACACCCCAGCACATCTCTTAGTTTGGTTATCATCTTTTTCGCCAATACCATTGCCTCAGCCGCAATATTTTCCTCCAAATCATATAAATTGCGGTAATGTTCTTTCGGAATAATCAGAGCATGACCCTTTGAAGCCGGGTTTAAGTCCAGAATCACACGGAATTTTTCATCTTCATAAAGTGTTGAAGACGGAATATCTCCTGACGCTATCTTACAAAAAATACACTCTTTATCTTTCATAGCATTCCCTCATTTCTTCCATAAAATAGAAATCCTTTTAATGGTAGTATAGACTATTTTTATTGAAATGAAAAGTTCTTTTCCAAAAGGTCGAAAATTGTATATCTGATTTTATTGAATACAGCCAGACATCGTGCTAGACTACAATTGAACAGTACAAAAGGAGGTAAGACAGCAATGTTAGATAATGTCGATATTAATAAAATGAATATGCTTATGGAGGAAAACCCTGATGTAAAACAGATTATTAATCAGCTGTTGGACAACCATCATAAAATGGTTTCTACAATTGCCCATGAAATCCGAAACCCACTCACAATGGTTTCTTCTTCTTTACAAGTCATGGAAATGCAAAATCCCCAGGTGAAAGAAATCCCCCATTGGAAGCAAACTGTCGAAGATGTTGGATACATATGCCAGCTTCTTAATGAGCTGTCTTCTTTCAGCAATGGGAATATCCTGCGGTATTCCGTATTCTCCATAGAGCGGCTTCTCAAAAACATTGCAGTCTCATTTGCAATTTCTCTGGATGCAGACAATCCTGATATAGAATTTACTTCATCCATCCCATCTAACTTAGGTGATTATACAGGTGACAAAATTAAACTGGAAGAAGTCTTTTTAAATCTGCTCCGAAATGCCAGAGAATCCATCACCGGAGAAGGCAGTATCCAGTTTTCAGCTTTCCGTGACAAGGACTTTCTCACCATTCAGTGCAAGGACAGCGGATGTGGTATTTCTGATGAAATTCTGGATTATATCTTTGAACCATTTAAAACCTATAAAGAGGGCGGTACAGGACTCGGCCTGTCCCTTTCCAAAAAAATCATTGAATCCCACGGCGGCACTATCTCCGTAGATTCACAGGTTGATAAAGGGTCACTCTTCACTATAAGACTTCCGATATAGAAGAACTGAAGCTATAAATCCGCAGACAAGCCCTCCTATATGGGCATTATTATCTACCCCTGAGCTTGTAAATCCAAAGTACAGGCTCAGGGCTACCATAAACAAAATTCCCCGATTGGTCAATCGCCCAAGTCTTCCATGATTTCTGATTACTACCCACACAAGTGCACCCATAAGCCCAAAAACTGCCCCCGATGCCCCGGCTGATACAACAAGAGTATCCGTTCTCATATTCATCCAATGTGAAAATAAGTTTCCGCCCAGACCAGATACAAAATAAATAATCAGAAACTTGATTTTTCCGGTTTCATATTCCAGGTTTGAACCCAGCGCACCCAAAAGTACCATGTTGTTCAATAAATGATTGATTCCAAAATGAAGAAACATGCTTGTAAGCAGCCTATAATATTGCTGGCCTTCTGATATATATGGGCCATATGCTGCCCCATGATTCAGCATAAACAGGGTATCCTCCGTATCTCCTAAAAAAGTAAGTACTAAGAATACGGCGACATTTATCCCAATTAATGCGGTAGTGCATATTGCCTTTTTTTTCTGATTCAATCCGATACCTCTTTTCGCTCTTTTATAATGTGAGTATACCGCATCAGATACCTGTCATTCAATATTTATATTATAAATTATCTTTCATCTTTACGTTCATCCGTTTCCAATATTAAGTCTTTCCAGTTTCCCCATCTTTTCTTCTTTAGTTTGGAAGCTGTCCTTTTCCACGGCTCCAGCCATCCTCCCATTTCCCGCAGGGTCTCCGTATCCCCTGCCTGTTCATACTCCTCCTCTTCAACTGAAAATATATTCTCTTCCTGCAAAATCCCTTCCTCTCTTTTTGTAATATCTGTCTCACTGCTCTTTCTCTTTTCTTCATGCATTCTATATTCGTCCATTATCTTTTCCAAATCATAGTTTTCCTGCAAGGTTGCCTTATGCAGCTCATAGGCCAGAAAAATCCCTTCCGTTTCCTCATAATCCAGCTTTTTGACAAAGTATTCCGTCATAACATGAAACGCCTCGCCTACCTGCTTTTTTCTTCCCGGAAGATAACAGAAAAACCATGTATCTTCCCCCCAAAATATAAATTCAGGGTACAGAAGCAGCCTGTCCGGACTCAGCATATAACGCCCCAGCAGCTTCACAATCTCCATCAGGCGATTCACGAAAACCAGCATATCCTCCTTTTTAATTGCAGATGTCTCAAATCTGTTTTTCATGGAAATCATACCTGTCACCACATAGCTGTATCTGCTTTTTCCATCTATCCCACACCCCGTTATCTCCAATAGCCCGGAGATTTTATTTTCTCTCAGCATATGTATCTGATAATCTTCCTCATACAAACGGGATAAATCAATGTGCAGACATACCCTGTTCAATTCTTTTTCATATCCAGCTTTCATCCTCTACTTCTCCTGCTCCAACAGAGCTTCTAACTGTCTTTTCTTTCTGATTTTCTTTTCCGGTTCCGGGATTACTGCTTTTCCCCCCGCCGAAACATGCATCCACCTGTTTCCCGCCTGTGCATTGACTTCTACCTGTTTCTTCCTTTTTGTAACCTCAATGTCTGTCAGGTGCAGTAAAATCAGCTTTCCTCTTATTCTCTCCCTGTAAAAATTACCCAGGTCTGTCTTACCTTCACCTTTTTGCCTCTCCAGTTGTGCACCCAGCACTGCGGTCTCACCTGCTGCCCCAATCAGAATATTTTTATCGTGATAATAAAATATTGTATATATTGTTAATAAAAGTATTAAAATTACCATCGGCATAATATAAGCCATTTCCACTGTCACACTTGCTTTTAACTTCACACTCTTATTCAATTAAAATCCTCCAAGCCACAGCCAGACCAAATAGGATGCAAACAAAAATGGTATGAATGGATAACCTGCTTTTCTATCCATATTTCGATATATCAAAAATGCGGCTGCAAAAAGGGCAGAAAATAAAAATGCGCCCAGCAATACCCCCAGAAGATTCCATAGCCCCAGAAAAATCCCCATAACTAAAATCAGCAAACTATCTCCATATCCAAAGGCTTCCCTTGTAACTTTGCTGACCGCCAGAAAGACTACTCCCACCAGCCCTCCTGTCAATACCAAGAAAAGTGGTATTTCCGGATTGTATGTCCTCACTGCTACCGCCGCCGCACCTCCTGCTGCCACCAACCACACAGGTATTTTTTGAATCCAGATATCTGTAATTGATAAAATGCACAGATAGATTCCGTAGCCAATCTGACTTACCTCAGGCATTCTTCACATCCTCCTTTTTAGCTGTCTCATATTTCTCACAAACTGCTCCTGCATTTCTCCTATCTTGTACATCTGCTGCATCCCCCTCTAAGCCCAACCTCAGATTTTTTCACTCCATAGATTGTCCGTTTTAATCCACTGCAGCTCAACGAGTTATGATATTTTCCTCCCGCATTTGTAATGTATACACCTGCAAAGCTATCTCCGTGTACACACTTATCGCATTTATAATACTTCCCTCCGTCTTCATTGCGCAGCCAGCTCAATTCAGAGCGGGGAACAAACTTGATGGACAACTGTAAATAGGTGCATTGATAATCTTCATGGTAAACCAGTGCCGTGTCTGTAATATATACAATCTGTCCGTCCTCCTGGTTTCCATCTCTCTTGGAATATCCAGTCCACGCTTTTACTTTCATTTCTTCCCGAAATTTTGCGGTAAGATTGGTGAAACGGGGAAATGGAAGACGCACTTTATATTCCACAACAACATAAATCTCCCCGCTTAACACAGACATATGTGTCTTAAAACAATGAATCCCTGAGCTTCCCCCGTCCAGTATGCTTCTTTCAATTCGGTCAGACCCTGCGGACTCGATAATGTCATGTTTAAACTTAATCACATTGACCGCCGGAAGCACCACAGCATCCTCCGCCGCAATCTTTGCCGCACTCTGCACTCCAATCTGTATTGTCGTCCGTATCGCCTGTATTTCCAGCAGATAGACCAGGCTTAGAATTGCAAACAGAAAAATCGGGATAATCAGTGCTGCCTCCACTGTTACGCTCGCTCTTGACCCCCATGCAGATGCCCTTTCGTGATTTGAGTTGGATGGGTTTTTATCTGATTGTGACATCGCAGTTTTTCCTTTCTTAATATTTTTATGTATAGGGATAATCTGCCGGGAGGGACGCCCGGCAATGTTTGATGAAAGGGCATCTGCATGGGAGTCAAAAGCTGTACCCAAAATATATGGGAAACTGGTAGGTAAGTCCTTTTCGGATTTCTGCCTGATTTTGCAATTTCAGTTTTACCACACATGAATCTATACAAAAATCTGCGTCTTCTTTTTCAGTCCTCATATTCTGCTCCACTCGGTCCAGTGTTTTCATGGTTAAGTCATCTTCATTCTCTAAAAATAGAAGAATCCTTAAATAATCCTTGTAGGCAAGTCCTCCTTCCGCATCCATTCCCTCCTGTATATCCTCCCCTGTCCCCAGGGTCATGAGAGATGAGAGGGACAACTGCCAATTCTGACTGTTTTTTATCAGTGCCGCCTTTTTGCCCGACAAAAGTGCACGCAAATCCACTACACTTTCCCCAAATGCCCAGGCCGCCAGCAATGCTTGCTTTACAAATCCTGACACTGCCGGCAGTCCTGCCAGTGTTGATAAGGTCAATGCCAGCGTTTCCGCCTCTGCCTGTTTCACTGAATCTGACTGCAGATAGATATAATTGATTCCAAAACGGATTGCAAGCAGCCTTTTTACTACCGTTTCCAGGTTTTCTACATCCGAAGCCCCACCGCCTATCACATATTCCACTTCATAGTCCAGACTCCTGCTGTCACCCTTTTTATCTGTGGCACTGCCAAACTTCTTTAAAAGATACTCATGGAATAATAACCGTTCTTCTACACCAGTTATCCCCTGCCTCATGTAAAAACTTCCCCGCCCGCCTCTTAAGGTTCTTCTGCTTGCCTGTTCCTCCGCCACAATTTGTTTTTCTGAAGCAGTAAACTCCTTTGGAAGCACAAGTTCTAAAATACCGGATTGTTTCAATTCTTCTATATGAGGAAGCGGGTTATCTTCCTGGGGCAGAGTGACCTCATTTTGTCCTGTAAACTCTTCCAGCTCCATATTCACATCTTCATTTCTTTGATTTGCCTTGGTTCCCTGTATCTCCTGTTCTCTCCACAGTCCTGTATTTCCGGCCAGCTCCCGGACAAAGACAATCCCATAAGTTTGCTCCATATATTCCAGCACCTGTTCCCTAAAGGCACTTCCATTTTTATCTGACAAGTATTGGATTCCCTGAATCTCGTGTTCAATTCCTGTTGTTCCGTAATAGCGCATGTGATCCAGCAGATTTTCTTCCTGAAAGCTGCCTGTCCCGTAACTGCCGTCAATAGCCAGAATCTCGTACTCTTCCAGTAACTCCTTATGATATTCACCAAATATGGAAAAGATGGCATTATCCACCTCAAGACGCTTTTGATTTTTTGATACCTGCACCACTGCACTTTCCAGCATTGCGGCAATAAATGAAATAAGAAGTACAAAGATAAGACTTAGAAATGCTGTGACCTCACCGCGCTGCAACCTAGATTCCCGCACTTTCACTGGTGATTTTTTCAAAAATAGAATTGACCAGACTGATTAATTGCGTTTTAAATATCAGGATGAGGGCTATAATTACGACAAGAATTAATATCATTTCTACAACTGAGATTCCTGCGTCATCTTTCAGCATATATTTAATATAAATCCATTTCTGCTGTATCTTATTTTTTAAATTATTCATAAGGTTCCTCCTTTTTATTTTCATCTTGTATTTTCTTTCCATGTTTTTACTTCCTCAAATCTGTATTGTTAAAAATGCCGGTACAACAATGATGAACAATACCACAGCCAGCATCATGAACATTGGCCCCAAAAGCTTTGTACCTGCCTCCTCCCCTGTTCTGCGCGCCTGTTTTTTCCTCTCTTCAAAGGCTTCTAAGGCTTCCCCTCTGAGAAGGTCACTCATCCCCTTTGCCCCCTTTCGGAGGTTTTGAGATAAAAGAGCACTGAATTTTCGATAAGAAGGCAGAGCACACCTGGCACCAAACCTTTCATAGCACTCCCCTTCGGAGATGCCGCCCTGTATCTCATGCATGGTATAAGCCATTTCTTCATATACAGCCCGGGTGCTGTCCTGTACTCTGCGCCTTTCATAATCCTGCACCATCTTAAACCACGCCCTCCGCACTGTCATACCCGCTCCCAAAAATAATGTAAATTGACTTACCAGTTGTGGATAATCCATTTCCAGTTGTTTTTTCTTCTCCTTCGCCTCCTGTTTTTCTTTCTGCCTTTCCAATGCATAAATAGATACAGCGGCCACAATTCCCAGAACAAACAACCCCAACGCCCGAAAATCTTTGGTGTATTTCCACACAACAGATTTTCCATCCACCTCGCCGGGCAGTATAAGATAGGCTTTCTCTCTTGTCTTCTCCTCACTTTTTTGAATTTCCTGGTTCAGCTTCTGAAATTTCTTTTCCTTTGCATTCAATTTGGGCGGATAAATATTAACATAAAAGGAATGTACCGCCTCCTCACCTCCATAAGAAAGCAGTGCCTGAAGCCTGACCATTGTCCCTGCTTCCTTTAAATGTTCCTGCTGCAGCTCTCCCATAAGATTTATAACCTCATAATTATCTGTCTCCCAGGTCACGGCAATATCTGAATCTGGAATCTGATTCACCAGATTTAGGTTGTATCTTACTTCGTCCAGCTTCTTATTTTCCCCTAATATCAATTTTTCCAACTGGTCTGCCGCATCCGTAAAGACCTTGGGAAGCTCTTTTTCACCATATTGCTGCTCACCAATTTTGACTGTGAGCTCCTCCTTGTCTCTTCCTACCCTGGCCTCCAGATTTATCTCCCGGCTTCCTAAACCGTACCCTCCTCTTTCCAAAATACTGTTTCCATTTTTATTCTTTTTTGGTGCCTGATGGCTGTCCGCCAGAAATACTGCTATAGATATTCCACTTGCCAGCAAAAATACCAGACCCATTTTTCCATACACAGAAAGCTTTCTCTCCACTCTTATACCTCAACTTCCACCAGCTTTTTCCCCAAACGGTAAGCCGCCGCATATATACAAAGACATCCCGTCATCACACTGAACCCCAGAGGATTTCCATACAGTACAGCCATAAATTCTGGAAATGCAAGCCGCATATACAATAAGATTCCAAAGGGAATAATACACATCACCTTAAATTCCAGCTTTTTTGCCGCCAATAATGTCTGAATTTCTTTTTCCACTTCTATCTTTTCACTGATATCCCTCACCGCACTCCTGATAATTGAGATGCTGTCACCGCCTGTCCGTTTGGAGGCTGCAAACACAGTGACAAAGTTGTGCACGTCCTCCTGGCTGACTCTGTCCGCAAATCCAGCCATAACCTGTTCTATTGTCTGGTTCATATCCAGCTGGTGAATCATAATTGCAAATTCTCTTCTCATCCTGGCATCTTTCTTAAATAATGTCTTTATATCCTTTGCCGCTTCACGGACTGCATTTTCCACAGAATATCCTACATTCAGGGCCGCTGCCACCGCCTTAATTCCCTCTTTGAACTGCTCTCTGAATTCATCCTCCTTTTTTCTGCATTGCTCCTCCTGCCACGACTTCATATAAAAGTAAACTCCGGGGACAATCAGGAAAAGTACCAGCCATGTATTATAAAATAAGTATCCCATTACCGCTATGAGAATTGTCCCTTTCACAACAGCAAGCACATATTCCTCAGTCTTTATATCCTGCTGCCAGCAGCTTTTCTTTATGAATAAGTTCTTCCACTTTCACAAGGTTCCCTTGAATTTTCCCATGTTCCATGCCCTCCTCTCTGTACTCATATAAGGTCTGAACTTGTATCACACCATTTTCATATCCCAGCACCTCGGCTATCTCCAGCACTTTTCTGCTTTTATCCCGCAGCCGCCCCAGATGAATGATAATATCAATGGCAGATGCAACCTGCCTTTGAATTGCCGTCAGGGGCATATCTATCCCCATCATCATCATTGTTTCCAGACGGCGCAGCATATCCACCGTGTTGTTTGCATGTCCCGTGGACATAGAGCCGCTATGTCCGTTAAGCATGGCGGAGGATATCATATCTACAGTCTCCTCCCCCCGCACCTCCCCCACTACAATTCTGTCCGGGCGCATTCTAAGGGCTGACTTTATCAACTCCCTTATGGTCACAGCCCCTTCCCCCTCAAGGTTTGCATTCCTTGTCTCAAGCCTCACCAGATTCTGCACACCTTTTATCTGCAGCTCTGCGTTGTCTTCTATGGTAATCAGCCGTTCATCCTTGGGGATATAATCAGACAAGGCATTTAAAAAGGTAGTCTTCCCTGCCCCGGTCCCCCCGCTGACAAAAATATTATATTTGGCACAGACTAACATCTCCAGAAATTCTGCTCCTTCCAGACTGATGCTTCCCCATGAAATCAACTGCTCCATTGTAACCTTTTCCTTAGGAAACTTTCGTATCGTCATGATAGGTCCATTTAATGCAACCGGCTTGAGCACTACATTTACCCGGGAACCATCTTCAAGCCTGGCATCCACAATGGGTGATGACTCATTGACATATCTGTTTGTCCCCGCCACAATCTGCTGTATCACGTCTTCCAGTTTATTGACAGATAGGAAATGCTTGTCTGACTGGCAGACCCTTCCATTCTTTTCCAAAAAGATGTTATCCGTCCCGTTAATCATAATTTCCGTCACATCTTCATCCTCAATTAAATCCTGCAAAATATCCAGCTTTCTAAATGCATTAAACAACTCTTTACTCAGCCGTATTTTTTCCTCAAGGGGCATATATTTTTCCCGGCTTACGTCATTAATTACCATATGTATCAGCTCCAGAAGCTCCTCATCTTCCATTTCATGCCCCATGTCCATCTGCTCCAAAACCTTGTCATACATTTCTTCCAATCTGTTTATATAAACTCACCTGCCCTTGTCTCCATTTTCTTTTGTATGGTATGTTCCAGCACATCCTCATACCCTGTCTGCCTCAAGTTATTTACATACTGCCCCATCTTCGCCTGTGATACAGCATCCTCAATGTAAGGTGTGTAAACCGTGTAGCACATTCTCAGTATGGAATACAATCCGTCAACCCCATCTCCCAAATCAAGGATAATTGTGCCGTAAATGCAGTTTGCAAAAATTTCTTCAAACAGTTTTATCCATTCTTCCTCTTTTACAGACCTTAAATCCTGTATGACAGGTATGGGGGAGATATAATCTAATCTTCCGACTCTCCCGGCCATCGCGCTGATTCTAAGTCCAAGACTGCCCTTTTCCTGGCGGATATAATATAAAAGGTCTCCCAGATTATAGCTTTCATTCTCCGGGAAATAATGGCTGCACCCGGAATACTCTTCCAGATTCAGATATAAGACTGAGCCGTCTTTTGCAAAATCTTCCCCCAGGCTCATGGCAAACTTTGTCTTGCCTATCCTGTGAATGGGAGAATAGATTCCTATCAGTTTCCCATTAGAAGCATTTCTGTTTTTTCTTGTCACCCCCTCCTCGTCTGTTATTTCTTCAAAAATGCAGGATAAAATCATATCGCAGGACTGGTACTTATATATTCCTTTCTCCTGGGAAAGAAGACCTTTGCCGTCTCCTTTTACAAGTACATAACGCTTGTCCGCTTTAATTTCCTGCCGTCTTTCCACAGGGTAGTCCTGCCCAAGCAGCATGATATGAATATTCTTCTGCCTTGAAAACTCCTCCAGACTTTCCAGGTCGTGAAACAAATGTGTCTGAAAATCCAATTCTTTTCGCGCACCTATAGCCCTGACAAGATTCCCGGCATATTCCTGTTCTACATCGCAAATCACAAAATTCTTTGGATGCAATCTATCCCTCCTGTTCATTTAATTTGTAAAATAAAAGCTTTGAAAATATCGCTGCGACTATGCAGCATGACATAATAAATGATGGTATATCAACCTTAGATACATTCAACACCAGAATAGTGTTTGAATGAGACAGCAGCCTGAACAACTACTGTGTGAATCGTATTATAAACACACTTTTTAGAAATGTCTATACCCATTTCTAAATTTGCAGCTTTTTGTTAAAACCTTACAAACTTTGATAGAATAAAATGCCGTAAAGAAGACAAACCCCAGGAACCCCAAGGGTTCCTGTTGTCAAAAAGGATACCGCATTTAACCCTACATTTATTGCGCTGTTCCCCGGAAGCAAGTACTGATTGATAAAATAAATTAACCCCATTCCAAGGATTGCACGAATCATAAAATTTATTACCACAGATGCCAATTTATTTTCCATTGTCACATTTTCCCCCAACCTGCATATATGATATCCTATTCCAGGTTGTGCAGAAATATTCTCTCACCGGAAAATAAAAGGCAGAGGTCTAGCCCACCAAGGCTTCCAAATCCTCCAGGGGGAGGGGTCTGTAATAATAATACCCCTGAATCAAGTCACATTTTGACTGTTCCAGCAGGGCAATATTCTCATCCGTCTCAACACCTTCACACACAATAGTTGCATTTAGACTCTTGACGAGATTTATAAGCCGGATCAGCCAGTTCCCGGCTTCCTCGGCAGTCTCTTTTTTGAAAAAGGCCCGGTCAAACTTTACCTCATCAAAGTGCATAGGATAGAGTGCTTTTAGGGAGGAATATCCGCTTCCAAAATCATCCATAGATACCCGGTATCCCAGCTCATGCAATTGACAAATCAGTTGCTCTGCGGAATGGATTTCCTGTATGTAGGCACTCTCTGTCAATTCAAAGGTAATGAGTGACGCCGGAACAGGGTAACGGGAGTAAATTTCATTGATTCTCTCCATGAAATTTTCCACCATAGTGAGGTGCACCCGGGATACATTGACGGAGAGCGGGATAACTGTTTTTTGATTCAATTGTTGTTTATAGAGATATTCAAATACTTTTTCATAGACATAAAAATCCATGTTGACAATATCGCCCGACTGCTCCAAAATCGGCACAAATGCATCCGGGCAAAGAAATCCTTCGTTCCCTCTCTGCCAGCGCACAAGCGCCTCCGCGCTGCAAATACTTTTATCTCCGCGGGATACTTTGGGCTGTACATAAACATGAAATTCCTCCTGCTGCAGTGCCCTCTGAAAAGAATTAAGAATATCGGCCCGCAGTTTTACAGAGCGGCTCAGTTCCTCAGAGTAGACCACAATATTGTGGAATGTGGATTTAGAAGATTTGCGCGCGCAGTCAGCCTTATGCAGCATGGCCTCCACTGACTCGTGTAAATCGGATATAAAATAGATTCCACTTTTCAGGATAAATCTGCTGTCCCCGTAGGACTGGTCTACAATTGAGGCAAAATACAAATTCCAGTCGCGGATCATTTCCACCGCCTGCTCATCTGAAAGCTGTGATAAATCTGCCAGAAATGCAAAATTATCGGAATATAATCTGTAAGAGCACAGGCAGAACGGCTGCCGGTCCAATTCCATTGAGAGCTGGCGAAGGATATTATCCCCCTCCTTGTACCCATACAGTTCATTCAAATATCTGAAATTGTGGACATCGGAGCATACCAGGGCAAGGCGTGACTGGTCATTGTAAATCTGCAGTACTTTTCCTACAGTGGAAACAAAAGCGTCATGGTTGAACATTCCCGTTAAATCATCCTTTTCCGAAGCGTTTATCCGGTCTTTATCCAGCACTTTGCTGATTTGCTGGGATTCTGGCATCTCACCTGACTTCATCATTTTTTTATTCATATACATCTTTTTATCAGCCTCTTTGAGAAGCTCATCAATGAGATAATAATGCTCCCTCGTACTAATCTCATAGCCGCATGCATAGCTGATTTCAATGGTACTCGCCGCATTATTTCTCTCAACCGTTTTACTGAGACACTCCAGAAAATTGAGTATAATACTCTCATCACAGTTTTCTATAATTACAATAAATTCGTCCCCGCCGAATCTTCCAAGAAAATATTTCTTTTCGGAACACTGGCGAAGCAAAATAACAAATTGCTGAATCAGCTGGTCCCCCGCTTCATGTCCATAAAAATCGTTGACCTTTTTCAAATTATTCAAGTCAAACATGACAAAACCGATATCCAGCGTGCTGTCCCGACAGTCCAGAATGCTCATTTGTTCCATGCAGGCGTGCTTATTCATAATACCTGTAATGTCTGTATATGCGTTTCTTTTCAGAGAACGGCTGATACTTTCCTTGAAAAAAATAACGATAAGAGCTGAGAGGCCGAGCAGAAGAGTTATCATCTGACTATAATAATAGTAATGTTGTATTGACTCCGGCATATCGGACAGCGGCGAATTTTCCGACAGCAGCCAGAGCTGAACTATACATATGACTGCAATAAAGCCGATGGTAACATAGGATAACAAAACAATAGACTTGCTTTTCATATAAATTCCCTCATTTTAAAATAACCTTTCTCCCAAGTTCCTCCCCTATACCAATGCGTGATCCTTTTATATTCAAAAGAATGTAGTGGTTAAACTTGGAAATCACAACTAAAACCTCACCTGCGACAAGACCCAGCTCTGCCAGATGGTGACGCTCCTTCTCTTTTCCTGCAATACGAACAATTGTATATGGAACTCCTATTTCAGCTAATGATAGTGGCATAAGATCTCCTTTCACGATTAGTTCAAACTAACTGACGAAAGTATATCATATACTTGTCCTGGATTCAATTATTTTCCATATTTTTTTGCCTTCTATAATTTATGGACGCAAAAAAAGCCTCAGGACTTCAAAATCCTGGGGCTTTTCTCAAAATATTATGCTCTTTTATTTACAACTGTATTTTTATTTCCCGGTTAGTCCGGCGGTACTGATGATATCTCACACCCGCCGCATCCATCATCCTTTTGGATGCCAGAACAGACGTTGTATCGGCGTATTTATCACATTCAAATATAACTTCTTTGATTCCCGCCTGAATAATTGCCTTGGCACATTCATTGCAGGGGAAGAGAGACACATACAGCTTTGCTCCCACAAGGCTTCCGCCGCTGTAATTGAGAATTGCATTTAATTCACTGTGGGTAGAATATACATATTTCGTATTTAATTCATTGTCCCCTTCTCTGTCCCATGGAAATTCATCATCTGAACATCCAATGGGAAAACCATTGTATCCCATAGATAATATTTTATTGTCCTGACTTACAATACAGCATCCCACCTGGGTATTGGGATCTTTGGAACGCATTCCGGAGAGCATGGCAACTCCCATAAAGTATTCATCCCAGGACAGATAGTCTTCTCTTTTGCCTGACATAATTATCTCTCCTTTTTCTTTGTTAACTATTTTGTTCCAAAAATACGGTCCCCAGCATCTCCAAGACCCGGAACAATATATTTATGATCATTAAGGCACTCATCGAGAGCACCAATGTAAAGGTCTACATCCGGATGTTCCTCCTGCATTCTCTTCACACCTTCCGGTGCAGCTATAATGCACAGAAAACGGATTCTCTTTACGCCCTTGTCTTTCAGCATCTGTATTGCAGCCGCACTGGAACCTCCGGTTGCCAGCATTGGGTCTACAACAAAAACTTCTCTCTCACTGCAGTCCGCCGGAAGCTTGCAGTAATATTCTACCGGCTCAAATGTCTCCGGGTCGCGGTAAAGTCCAATATGACCTACCTTTGCCGCCGGTATCAGGGACAACATCCCGTCCACCATTCCCAGACCTGCTCTTAAAATAGGCACTACAGCTAATTTTTTTCCTGTCAGCACTTTTCCTATTGTTTCACATATTGGAGTCTTAATCTTTACATCTTCCAGTTTCAAATCACGGGTCGCTTCAAAACACATCAAACCTGCAATTTCTCCTACAACTTCACGAAATTCTTTTGTTCCTACCTCTTCGCTTCGAATATAACTAATTTTGTGTTGAATCAACGGGTGATCCATAACATGTACTTCTGACATTATTCTCCTCCTGTAGTAAATGAATTAAGTTTATTTGTTAACTTTTTGATTAACATAGATATTATTTCACAGCATTCCCCATAGGCCGTCAATGGTTGTCCATATGGATTGGGTATTTCTGTATCATCTTCTGTAAACTCATTTAAAGTATAAACATTTTTTATATTATCATACTCAGAGACAATTTTCCACTTCTGACTTTCATCCATTGTGAGAACAAGTGTATCTTCGTGCAGGTCCTCCTCCGAAAATGCAATGGAAGTGTGTCCTTCCAGACTCTTCTGACTGCACTTCATAATAGCTTCTGCTTTCTGATTTACAGGTTCTGGAAACAGCACTACAAGCCCTCTGGAATCTATTACATATTCCTGTTCCAAATCCTGATTTCTTAAAAGCTCTGCCGCCACCGGCCCTCTGCTTGTATCTGTATTGCTCAGAAAAACAATCCGCCGGTATTTTTGCTTCTCAACAATTTCAGCGGCGGGAATTCTCACATGCCCTGCTGCTTTCTCCAGACGGTTCATAATGGCACTGCCAATCCCCTGAGCCGCAAAAGATTCACTGTATATCTCGGTTACATCTTCCCGGTCAAATTCTCTGAGTATAGAATAAAGATTTCTTGCAATAGTCTTTTCATTCTCCCGGGGTCCGATATTTTTTATAATCCCGTGGGTGTAGTAGGGCATAGTCTCAGTGGTGGCGATAATGCCCACTGTTCTTCCATCCCGGTAGGCGGCATATGACAGCTGCCGAATCGCAAGAACTTCCTCCCTGATTGTGCCCTCTACAATCTTAAGTGCGGCTTTGGGCGCATAGTGCCTGTATTTCATGCCAGGCGCTTTCGGAGCCTGCTCACTCTCGCTCCCGTAAATTGTCTCATCCACTCTGACTGCTCCAATCACTTCCTCCAGCATGTCAGCCGTAATTGCACCCGGGCGCAATATCATAGGCGGGGTAACCGTCATATCCAGAATGGTCGATTCCAGACCTATATCAACACTCCCGCCATTTAGAATCATATCAATCTTTCCGCCCAAGTCTTCCTCCACATGCTGTGCAGTTGTAGGACTCGGTCTGCCGGATGTATTGGCACTGGGCGCAGAAACATATCCGCCTGCCGCCAATATCACTTCTCTTGCGATAGGATCACTGGGCATGCGCACTGCAACCGTTTCCAGCCCCCCTGTTGTTCCGTAAGGAACAATTTCACTTTTCTCAAAAATAAGTGTCAGAGGTCCCGGCCAGAAATGAAATGCCAAATCTTCTACTTCCGGCGGAATATTAACCGCTATCTCCTCGAGAGCCTGCAAATCTGCAATATGCACAATCAGAGGATTATCTGACGGGCGTCCTTTTGCCGCATAAGTCTTCTTTGCCGCCTCCTCATCCAAGGCATTCGCTCCCAGCCCATAGACTGTTTCCGTTGGAAATGCAACAAGACCGCCCTTTTTCAGTATCTCTCCTGCATCCTGTATAATCTGTTCATCTATCTGGTTCTTATCTACTTTTTTTATTATTGTTTTCATAGGGTTCATTATATCACCATTTATCTTAAAAAAAAACTCTCTTTCTAAAAATCCTTACGCTTCGTCTATAAGTACCAACTGTATTTCAAAATAATTCCCTTATTACACTCCCTGGTTTCACTGCGATAAGTAATTTTGGATTCCTTTGCAGATTGCCTCTGTAAGCATATTTTGATACTCTTCACTGGCAAGCTTATCAGCCTCCGCATGGTTACTTAAAAATCCGCATTCCACGATAATTACCGTCGCCTCTGTCTTTTTCAGCATATAATATGTATCGTTTGCTTTTGCCTGTCTTGTATTTTGCGGATCTGCCGAAAGCAGAGCCTCCTGCATAATTTTTGCTGACTTCTCTCCCTCTTTGGAGTGGCTGTAGTAGAACACCTGTGCCCCATGTATACTTTCGTCGGGGTAACTATTCTGATGTATACTCACTGCCAGCACGGGAGCCTTCTCATTGATGATGGAAACTCTGGTCTTCATATCCTCCACCTTGGAACCGGCAAGACTGTTTTCATCCTGTCGTGTCATGATAACTTCCATGCCCTGCTTCTCCAGCATAGTTTTCACCTTATTTGCTATCTGAAGATTTAAGTCTTTTTCCAGGGCCTGATTTATTCCTACTTTCCCTGAATCAAAACCTCCATGTCCCGCATCAACCACAATAACTGGTTTCTTCCCCTCCGCTCCTGTGGCTGCTGTTTCCTGTGTTTCATGTTTGAGATAATTTTTGTGTAAAAACTCTCCTGCTTTCTGGCTTCCTATCACGGCACAAACCAATAGTACCAAAAGCCCCAATATACCGAATTTACGGCGCAAAAAAACATCCCCTTTCCCACACCTTATTGAATATGAGTATTTCAATAAGTATATATTCTTGCTATATATATGCGGAAAGAAGATGTTTCTTTCATTAGTTTACATATTGAAGGATAATATCCCATATGCTTGAATTTTCCCAGCCAAGTCTCCACTCGGCAACCCCCGCAAGGTCATTGTCCTTAATCAGTCTCAGCTTCTCTTCTATAGATTCACTGTCCTCAAGCCATATCTTGTACGTTCCACCATCGGTATCCCACTGGGCATAGTTCTGTCTTGTCTTATCGTCCCATTCGGCCTGAACCCCCGCTGTGCTGAGCAGCTCCTGGGCTTCATCCATACCTACCGCCGTGCTGGTCACTTTATTCGGATAATCAGCCGCCTCTGTGCCGGCCTCCTGTGCCAGCTCTTCCTCGGTCTTCGGTGTCTCCAGCCACAGTCTGGAATAGAATGGAATAGCATTCACAAGCTTTGTATTTGGAACAGACTTCAATGCATTCTTTATCCCGTCTTTCACGTAATCATAGGATGCGACAGAGCCTGCCTCATAAGAGCCGTCAGTGTGCTCATCATATCCCATAATAATGACATAATCAGCAACTTTTCCCTGCTCTGCCAGATTATAATGTTCATTATACGGCATAGGAACATAATCATTAACACTAAATACAAGCCCGTTCTGCCTGCATTTTACGGACAGCTCACGCACAAATTGTATATAATGCGGTCCGCACTCTTCAGAAATCAACTCGAAATCCAGATTAATTCCGTCGATATCTGATTGCAGTGCCGCCGCAATAACTTGATTAATCAACTTCTCCCTTTTTGAGGTGTAGCTCAGTACTTGATAGGTTTCATCATATGAGTTGATTCCTCCATGGAAATCTCTCAGCGTAGCCCATACATCAATGTTGGACTGGTGTGCGTAATTTACATATCCTGAATTAGCAAGAGATGTGAGATTGCCATCTGTATCAGAAATGCTGAACCAGGTAGGTGCTATGGTTGTGAGCCCTTTTGTATTAGCTATCATTTCAAGCACATAGCTGTTAGCGGTATCATTCTCCACATTATGCCATGCCATATTGATAGTATAATCCACAGATATATTGGTATAATCGGGCTGCTGGAAGTCTCTGGTCACAACTTCTTTTTCAATTTTCCTCAAAGAATTTTTCTTGGCATAACCGATAAATCCATCGCTGGTGCGAACTTTCAACCAGTTATCCTCGTCCTCCAGTATCCATACCTTGTCCGACTTCTTCACCTCTGTGAGAATCGGGCTTTTTACGCCTCCCTGATACCTGACCTGGGTATCTCTCTTAAATGTAGATACCTTCTTCTCACTCCAGTCTGAATCAATTACAGCCCGGTATATCGGAGTTTCATATGTCTTATAATCCATATCCGTATATTGCTTTATAAATGCAAGTGCGATATATGCAGTTTTTCCTTCTGTTTTTAGAATTACATAATCTTCACTCTTTTTTTCTTTTATGTTTGTATATTCTTTACTGCCTACATTCACATAAATACTGCCTCCCGGCAGCGTATATAACAGGACATTCTCATTGGAATCCCAATAAAATCTCTCATTAATGTAGTCATGTACTACCGAATATTCTATATAGGGAATACCATCAAACAGCTTTCCGCCTGACGTGCCCCCTTCCAAAGAACCTATCACTTTATCATTTACCACCACTGCAAGGTCGTCATTATTCTGTATGCCATAATATTGTTTCAAATCAGCTTTCTCTTTTGATGAGCCGTATTTTTTCCAAAATAATAATCCGCCTGCTGCTATGATAACCAGAGCTATGAGGAGAACTGTTCTTATAATCAGATTTCTCTTTCTTCTCCTTGCCCGGCTGCTTTTCTTTCTTGGTCTTTGGCCGCTGGGTCCTGCGCTCCCCGGTCTGGGATTCCCTGGTCTGCGGTCATTGCCGCCTGGGCGCTTTCTTTGTGAATTCTGCTGCATCGCCTTTCTGGCGTATTCGGCTTTCTTTTCTCTTTCGTCCATGCCGCACCTCCTATGTAGGCCCTATTATACCACACCTTATAGAACATTAGTAGTAAAATACACATAAATAGTCGTTTTTTGCCCGGCAAACTGAGGGGTATTCTTTGCCTAATTATTATTGTTAATATTTACAAAAGTAAGTGATTGTATGTATCCTTCCCTGTCCAGAATATAATCCCGCATATAGCATCCTTCCTCACGGATCATGTGAGCAGTCACAATCTGGAGCGGACTGGCTTTTCCTCCATCTATCTGCATGGATATTCCGCTCCTCTCATAATTTTCCAACTCCGTATATAAGTCTCTGTACGCTGTCTCGCCGATTCCCATGGTGTACTCCTTTCCCTGCAGATTCCGATAAATATAAAATAACTGCCCGTACTTTCGACTTTTCGGAGGTTCTGTGACGTACCGCCGGACTATGGCAGCAGAAGATAGTATGAATCTACAGTCTTCTTCCTTTTTAAAAATTTTTGATGATTTTGTCCCTGAAACGGACTATGAATTTACTGAAAGTTTATTTAGATAAATGTTCGACTGAAAATTAAATTCTTTGTATTCCTCCTCTCAAATGTCATGTTATAGCTGCATTATGAATAAATTTTATTTATCATGGAATACTATCTTCTGTAAGTGCAATTATAGGGAGCATATGCCTGCTTTTCAATGTGTTTTTTGTTTATAACCCATCCACATTTGTTGATAAGAAGTTTATTTTCCTATTTCTCTTTACATATTTTTTGTTTTTGTTTATACTAATAGTGAGAAGATATATATTTTTTAATATTATAATTCTTAAGGATGTGATTATATGAAAATCGAAAAACTCAATGACAATCAGATTCGCTGTACCCTTACACACGCCGACTTAGCAGCAAGACATTTGAAGCTCAGTGAACTGGCATATGGCACAGAAAAGGCCAAATCTCTTTTCAGAGATATGATGCAGCAGGCATCTTTTGACTTTGGCTTTGAGGCAGAAGACATCCCTTTGATGATAGAAGCGATTCCTGCTTCTGCGGACTCTATTGTACTAATTATTACGAAGGTAGAGGACCCAGAGGAATTAGATACAAGATTCTCCAAATTTACTCCTCCTGTTGGCGAAGTTTATTCCAACACTGCTGAGGCCTTGGAGAAATTAGAAGGGGCGGAGGATTTTCTGAATCTTCTGAACAAAGTGAAAGAGGCTGCATCGGGTACTGACGACGCTGCAACAATTGCAGATCCACCGGCACCATTTAATGTACGGCTGTTTTCTTTCGACAATATGGACCGTGTCATTCAGGTTGCTCATCTTCTTGAACCTGTATACCATGGCTCCAACACTCTCTATCATGATGTGGAGAACTCATTATATGTGTTGGCTCTGACACAGTCAGACCACCCAAATAGTGAATTTAACAAGATATGCAATATGCTCTCTGAGTATGGCTCTCTTGAGAAGGCTTCCGGCGCCACACTGGCATTTCTGGAAGAACACTGTGAGATTATGATATCCGCAGATGCAGTACAAAAACTGGCTGCCATATAAAAGAAAAATCCCGCAGGCATAAGCCTGTGGGATTCTTTTTATTATATAGAAAAGTTCTCCGAACTTTTCTATATAATAAAACCCGACCGGGGAGACACACTCGCGCGTAGAGAAGATGTTGGTGTTGCCAACCGCGCTCGGCGCGAGAGTCCGCAAGCGGACTCTTTATTTTAAAATATTTGTTATAGTTAATTATACACCTGCAGCTTTCATAGCAGCGTTAATTTTTTCAACAAGTAATTCTGAATCAATGCCGTGCACCATAGCAGCCTCTTCCAGAGATTCTACCTGAGAAGATGGACAGCCGAGACAGTGCATTCCTATTTCCATTAAGATGGGTGCTGCATCAGGGTATATCATCAATAACTCACCGATTAATGTATCTTTAGAAATCTGTGCCATTCCTATTCCTCCTTTATCATATGCTATTTACTATTATAATACCAATTTTTTAAATAATCAACCGTTTAAAATGTAAATTCATTTTTAAAAATCAAAACACTTCACACTAATTTTCTGAATTGTTCGTACAATTGTTTACACTTTTTGAATTCTCAAAAGTCAATCTTTTTGCTGTTTTTTTTCGACAAAAAACCAATTTCATCATAACTTAACAAAACGTTCGTTCTTTTTTTCGCAAAAGTAATTCACCAAAAACACATGTTTCTATGTGGATAATGTGAATAACTTTTGTAAAAACTGGATTTTTCCCCAGTTTTTTGGGTTTTGATTGTGGATAAGTTGAAAACTTCCCATTTTCGACTTTCGACACCATTTTACATTTTTGTGCATTTTGTATATGGCAACTTTTTTACAATCACACCAAAATTCGATTTTTTGTTATGAAAAGTAGTAAATTGTGTGATTACGGAAAAATATTTTTTCCCCCTGATATTTTTATGAGATATAAACATTATGTATTCCGCTTCAATTCTGGACTGCAGACAGTTTTATGTGCTGCAAAACACAAGTCCTCTTTATACAAAAACTGCACTTCAAACTAAAAATAACCTTGAAGTGCAGTTTTTACTCATATTTTTTAATCAAAATGGACACTGGGAATCCGCCTTAATTAAAATCTGAGATACCTTTTGTAATTATATGCTTACAATACTCTTCTTATTGTAATGATGGGTGTGTAAGTCGCACTGCATATTCCTATTCCATCTGCTTCATTCATAGCGTTAACTATATTTCCATCTCCCATATATAATCCCACATGGCCATCGTATAAGACGATATCCCCCGGCAGAGCCTCATCATATCCGACTGGAACTCCTACAGATTCCATATCCCATGTGGTACGCGGCAGGCTGATTCCAAACTGTGCATATACTGACTGTACGAATCCTGAGCAGTCTGCTCCATTTGTAAGGCTGGTTCCTCCCCATACATAAGGATTTCCAATAAACTGACAGGCATAATCAATTACAGCCTGTCCGCTGGATGCCTGAACCTGCATTGCAGCGGCCCGTTGAGTTTCTTCCTGCTTTTTGGCTTCTTCCGCAGCTACACGCTTCTCCTCTTCCTCCTTGGATTCTGCATGTGAATACTGCTTCTGGACATCTACATATTCCCCGTATACCCAACCAGAAGTATCACCTATCTGAATTGGATACCATCCATTTACAGCTTCTCCGATTACATTATACTGCTGATCTGCGGTAACCTGCGTCAGCACATCTGCTGAAGTTCCCTGACCATTTCTTACATTTAACACGCTTACTTTTACTTTTGCCTGATTCTGTTCATACTGCCCTGCATGTTGCTCGGCTGCTTTGCCTGTAAACAGGCTGTCTGCAGGTACATATCCTTCTACAGAACCAGATTTAATCTTCGTCCAGTTTCCATTATATTCAAGCACCTCGGCTGCACAATTGCTGTATAGCTTTCCCAGCCAGTTACTTGTTTCATCTGGGGCACTTCTAATATAAGTATAATCACTTACATTAGAAAATGCCATATTCAAATACTCGCCCTCATTATTTTGTACCAGATATAAGTCTATATTATTTTTTACGTCTACCTGGTAACTTTCTTTTAGTACCGATTCGATTCCTGCAACTGGTATAACCGAGACGCCCTCCGAAGAATCATCCGCCGCGTTTACCTTCATCACACTCCCCGAAATCATAATCGTTCCTGCTAAAGCAGAAAGAATCAATTTCTGCTTTACACTTGTTGTTTTCATATAAAACCTCCTTATAAGTGTTTTTATCTTTTGTAGGAAGTTCTAATTGTTACATAATTGTTAAATTTATTACGTTGTTATTATAGCAATCATAATACCGTATGTCAACCATTTTACTAAATTTTCACTCTACACTCTTCGACATTGTTTATAATATTCTTTTCAATTAATATACTTCTTTTATCTATTTATTAATTATTTTGTAACATTTTATGTAATCTATTCCTCTCATTTTAAAAAATTTTTTTTAAATGCTATTGACATTTTATCTGGTTTATATTATATTTTAAAGGCAGTAACAATTACTATTATTAATTTTATAGTTTGAAAGGAGGTCCCATTGACAGCTTTAAAATACAGCCGGCAACGAGAATCCATTAAAAAGTACCTGATGGAGACAAAAGACCACCCCACTGCTGATACCGTTTACTTTCACGTAAAGAAAGAATTTCCTAATATAAGTTTAGGAACCGTGTACAGGAATTTAAATTTGCTGACAGAGCTTGGGGAGGCAGTCAAAATTCCCTCTCAGGACGGCGGTGACAGATTTGATGGAAAATTAGAGCCACACAATCACTTTTTCTGTACCAGCTGCGGTAAAGTTATGGATTTAAATCTTGATATGAAAAATATAGAAGAATTAAATAATACTGCCGCACAACATTTTGATGGTATCATAGAAACCAGCACCACCATTTTTTATGGCAAATGCAGTGACTGCATTTCAAAGCCATAGTAAAAACGAAGGATGTCCTCCATAATACCCTACGTGATTAATACAAGGTGTATCATGCACCTTGTATTAAAAATAAAATACCATTCAGGTATAAACATTATAAAATTATAAAGAAGGAGATTTTAACTATGAAAAAATTTGTATGTACAGTATGTGGTTACGTTCACGAAGGAGATGCCGCACCGGCAGAATGTCCAATTTGTAAAGCACCTGCATCAAAATTTAAAGAGCAGGCTGGCGAGAGAACATGGGCTGCAGAGCACGTTGTAGGCGTAGCTCAGGGCGTAAGCGAAGATATTCTTGCTGATTTGAGAGCTAACTTTGAAGGAGAGTGTTCAGAAGTAGGTATGTATCTTGCAATGTCAAGAGTTGCCCACAGAGAAGGATATCCTGAAATCGGACTGTACTGGGAGAAAGCAGCTTTTGAAGAGGCCGAACATGCTGCTAAATTTGCAGAATTATTGGGTGAGGTCGTAACAGACAGCACAAAGAAAAACCTGGAAATGAGAGTAGATGCTGAGAACGGCGCTACAGCAGGAAAATTTGACCTGGCAAAACGTGCAAAAGAGCAGAATCTGGACGCAATTCATGATACAGTACATGAAATGGCAAGAGATGAGGCCCGTCATGGAAAAGCATTTGAAGGTCTGTTAAAGAGATACTTCGGCTAGTCCCTGATTACCCCTCTTAAAAATAAATAAATGACCCCTGCGGGCCATTTACAATCCTCCACATCCTCCAATAAGAATATTTATAATAAACTTATTGGAGGATATTTATTTCATTATTTTCTGGAATTTTTAGGTAACTGCCTCTTTGGCAATGTAAAGGCTGGTCTGGTTGCGTCCTCTGCTTTTAGAGAGGTACAGAGCCTCGTCTGCTTGGGCAAGCAGGCTTTCCAGTGTCTGGCTGTCCCCATTGGGATGATGGGCAACGCCAATACTGATTGTAACACGAACGCTCTGGTCTCCGCAGTGGATTTCCATGCCTTCAATAGCTTCACGGACTTTCTCCGCCGCGGCTACTGCCTGTGTATCGGAAATATTTGCAAGCAGCACTGCAAATTCCTCACCGCCATACCGGCCGACGATATCACCTTTACGGAAATGCTGCCTTATTACATCAGCGACAGCTTGTAGTACCGCGTCACCACAAGGATGGCCATAAGTATCATTGACCTGTTTGAAATGATCCAAATCAAACATCAGCAGGGCATGGCCAGGTGTTTTTGCTTTTCCCTCATCCAGGGAATCCCTCACACGTTCAAAGAATGTACCCCGGTTGTACACTCCTGTCAGTGCATCCACCGTAGCCTGGCGCTGAGGTTTTCGAGCAGTCTGTTTTCCACTGTAATATTTCGGAAAACAATGCATATCGCGCTGTTCTTCGTGTCATGTAAGTATTGGGTTTGTGGTGATTTTATAATGCTGTTCCTCGCCGTCCGCCATTATGCGCAGCTCACCTTCTTTTTTAAAATTCCTTACGTCCTCCATTGATTCTCCGGGCGCCAGGGTAGCAAGCTCCGGGAACAGCCGTCTTGCCGACAGATTCGCATCCAGAAAACGAAAGTCCTCATCACATACAACAAAAGCGTCCTCCAGCTCATCCATTACCTGTGCACGCGCAAGCGGAAGTACATCCAGCATATCATGTGCCAGGGTAGAATAGAGAAGAACTGCCATGGACGTGACGTAAGCAATCGGTGTAAAATCATAACTATGGTCATTTCCCCAGAAGACAAAGGATATATTGGCAACAAGCGGAGCCAGCCATCCGGCAAACAGCACAAGGCTCTGGCGTCTTTGCCTCTTGCTTCCATTTATAATCCGCTCGAGGATAAGATGAAGACTTAAAACAATACAAATATAATTTAGGACAGTGCCCAGGTAGTATGTAATGCCGTCTGTGTGCTGTACACTGGCTATATATCCGTTGGACGCATACCATATATCTGCATAGTGCAGACGCACAAGCGGAAATGCCTCCAGTGCAAGCATAGAAAGCACGGGGATTACAAAAAATACGGCGTGCTTTATGGACGAAAATCTCTTTTTCCCGTAAAATTCCCTGAAAAACAGATATGTCAGAGGCAGAATAAATGGTCCACCCATGTACTGCACGCGGATACCATAAAAAGCTGTTTCCAATGTGGGCGCTGTAATCTCAAGAAGATTACCAAAAACAAAAAAGAGATTGGCGACAGAGAGAAGGATTAGAAAAAAAGACTTTTCAACCGTGTGTTTGACAATGGCATACACCATCATCAGAGCTGTGACTGTCACTGACAGCATAATAGCTAAAATAAACAAATTAAACATACTTTTATCCCTCCCCGTAAGACCGCTCTGACCTGCCCTCCATCAGCTTTCACCGCTTATCTTTGGAAAGGTCATTTAAAGTAATTCTACATCAAATATCGACTAAAAGAAACAAAATCTTTTTAATTTTACAATAAAAAACAAGAGCATTGATTCAAAAAAGTTAAAATGCTATAATAATTATATTATAAAAAAAAGGAGGATTCACTATGTCTAAGTACACAGGAACAAAAACAGAAAAAAACCTTATGGAAGCATTCTCAGGGGAATCTCAGGCGCGCAATAAGTATACATACTATGCATCTGCTGCCAAAAAAGCAGGATACGAACAAATTTCCGAGATTTTCTTAGAGACTGCTGGTCAGGAAAAAGAGCATGCGAAATTGTGGTTCAAGGAATTTCATGGTATCGGTGACCTGGATGCTAACCTGGTAGACGCTGCTGCCGGCGAGCACTATGAGTGGACAGATATGTATGACCGCATGGCTAAAGAAGCTGAGGAAGAAGGTTTTACAGAACTGGCTGCTAAATTTAGAGGTGTAGCTCTTGTAGAGGCTGCTCACGAGAAACGTTATCAGAAAATTCTTGAGCATTTTCGTGCAGGACAGACATTTAAAGATGATGCTCCTCTTGGATGGAAATGTGCTAACTGCGGATTTATATATCAGGGAAATGAAGCTCCTGAAGTATGTCCAGTATGTGCTCATCCCCGTGCATATTTTGAAAGAAAAGCTGAAAACTACTAAGAACCAGACAGTTACTCTTTCCAAAAATAGGATACCTTTTAAAAAAGTTACGGCTCTCCCTAATGAGAAGGCCGTAACTTTTTTTTATCTGAAACCAACAGCGCAATTTTCTGGCTTCTGGACATCTGCTTGATAGAATATTCTCTTTTCATGGCTTCTTCCTTCGTCTGAAAGGATTCAAAATATGCCAGTTCCACAGGTCTTCGTGCCTTTGTGTATTTTGCACCTTTCCCTGCATTGTGGTCACGCACTCTCTTTTCCAGATCATTTGTCCACCCTGTATACAGACTTCCATCCTTACATTTTAATATGTATGTGTAATTCATAACCCCTTCTCTTCCCACTGTGCCGCGTTAGCTCGTTTGTTAATACTATATTATTATCACCCTTCATCTCCATTGTCAACACTGTAAAAAGAGGATGTTGACCATAAAATCAACACCCCCTCCCATTATGAATCCATAAAATCCATCGGATTTACAGGTTTTCCATCTTTTAGTATTTCAAAGTAAAGGTTTGGACCTTCCACGCTGTAGTATTTTGTGGGTTCACTTATATATCCCACTGTCTGTCCGGCATCCACATAAGAACCGATTTCTACAGGAACTTCTTTCAGCTGTCCATATACGGCACTGTATCCATTTCCCATATCAAGGGTGACAGTCAGTCCCGTCTGAGCAGATTGTTCTATGTTCGTCACAATCCCTGGCGCTGAAGCCCCGATCATTTCTCCAACTTTTCCGCCGATAACCAACGCTGGATTATATTTGTACTGTTCCAATGTGGAAAAATATACTGTTTTATCCATGCTGTAGTTGATTAATACAGCTCCGCTGGCCGGCCATGCAAGCAGGCTGTCCTCACTGAAATATACCTGCGCTGCGTTTCCCGCTGCACCTGTATCTGCTGCCGCATCATTCTGAGTATTCTGTTCTTTGTCCTTTGTATCATTTTCTGTGGATGTATTACTTTCTGCTTCAGGCAGGACAATATCATTTGCTGTCGTTGCCTCACTTTTTTCTTTTGCAAGTTCTCTTGATTGTTCCTCGGCTTTCGCAAGCTGTTCATCCATCTTTTTCTCATAATTGTTGAATGTATATGCTCCTACCATCACAATTACAGCAACAAAACAGATTACGATTCCGACTGCTGCGCCCTTTCCTTTTAGTGAAAATGGCCTTTCATTCTTATTCATATTCATCACCTCTGGCTATATTTTTGCCAGAAAAGTGACGCCTTATTCTATTTTTGTAAATATTTCTCCGCCATCTGTAAGATTTGTTCCTTCAAAAAAATTCTGAAGAATTTCTTCATAACTTTTCCCCTCTTTAGCCAGCTCATTTGCCGTCCACTGGCTCATACCAAGGCCATGACCTATCCCTACAGTGGTGATACGCATTCTGCCATCTGCATCCTGCAAAGAGAATGCACTGGAGGCCAGAGAGAGAGCTTCTCTGAACTGTTCTCCTGTACACACGGTATCTCCGATTCGCATTTTAGACACATAGCCGGCGGAATCATATTCCTGAACTTCAAAGTCTGAAAAATGATAAGTCTTCTCTGCACTATCTTTGTCGACAGCCACCAAAAAAGGCTGACATTTTGCCTGAATCTCTTTGTAGTCCAGATTATAAACATGCATCTCATCCTCAGCTTCTTTATCTTTGGGACATTCTCTCACAACAAGATATGGGTAATCTGCATTTCCAAGAACTTCCTGCCCGCTTCTCGTTTTTCCATTGCTGGATTGATGAAATGGCACCATAGCGTAAGTCTCATTATAGTATAGCACCTGATTTGATGTTTCATCCATGGCCTTTTTCAATTTGGTATAACAGGCCTCATACTCTTTTGCTCCCCATTTCTTTTCCAGCTCCTTCAGGGTGAGATAATTATTTTCCAGCACCTTTTTATCCTGGCTGTCCAGTCTCTGGTATAAATTAGTCCTGATAATTACGGCCTGAGCTTTCAATGCCTCTAATTCATATGTATCGGGCATTTCTTTTGCCAGTGTTCCGATAAAATATTCTTCCCAGGGAACCTTCACTATTTTTTCGTCGCCGGTCTCAGACACCTTTTTTACCTGTACATAAGTGCCCCCATTTTTTCCTATCACCTCCATATTTTTGCCATTTACAAAAACGGCAACCACATAGGGAAGTAAAATTAAAATAATCAAAAACGAACAAACAGTTTTAAATTTGCTTCGCATATAACGTTGTCCCATAAAAAAGCCCTCCATATCTAAGTATATGAATGACATGAGGGAGTTTATGTTCCGGTGCCACAATTTTTATAATTATTTTTAATCAGGGGGCTTTGCAGATATACCCGCAAAGCCCCCCTAATCCTACTATCTAACAGGAACTATATAAAAATTATTCTGTTGTATCAGGATGATCTTGTTTTTCTGTATATTCGTCATATGTCTCAGAACCCTGAGGTTTTTCTGTTTCTACAGTCTCTTTTGTCTCTGTAGTTTCTTTTGCCTCAGCAGTTTCATCTGTATTTGCCGCTGCCGGCTCAGCTTCTTTATAAGACGGCTGTTCTGGCACATTTCCCACAGGAACTACAAAAGGTGTAGGCTGCACAAAAGGAGTTCCTAAATCTGGTTCCATTCCCGGATTAAAGTCCTTATTTCTCATAATAAAGAAGCAGATAGACTCATAGAGAGGAACTAACAGACACAGCACTCCATGCACGATAGACATGTTCTTTGTTGTAAAATTCCCCAGAATCTGATGATTGATAAGCACTCTAAATGTGCTGTACACTGCACCGTATAAAATATATACCAAAATAAGTATAATGAACATTACCATAAATCCCATAATTGCACCTGCACTTATATCCGGTATATAAGAGCCTGCATAAGGATTTGACGCTAATGAGCCAATCATCGGAACAATTGTAACTATCCACATTATGATATATAACACAAAACTGATTGCTCCAAAAATAAATGGCAGTGCAAGAAACCAGATTCCCGGGTTCTTCACAGATTTTGATTTCAAATTAATCTCTCCTGCCAGTTCGCCCTGAAGATACTTTCTTGCAAATGGGATAAATGCCAGCCATGGATAATCCTTTCCCTGGCGTTTTGCGATAGTGTACATCCCAATTCCTTTAAATATATAGCTGATAATGCCAAAAATGCAATACAATACAAATATAATTCCATAAATAGCCAATATACCTGTTGCTACCGAGTCAGCTCCATAATAACCATAATTATTATAATAATTCATTGACACCTCCTACTCCGGCTGTCCTGAGTGGACATCCACTTTTTCCAGTTTCCAAATATCTTTTACATACTCTTCGATTGTTCTGTCTGATGTAAACTTTCCGCTGCATGCGGTATTCATCATAGCCATCTTAGACCACCTGTGCTCATCCCTGTATGCTGCTTCCACCTTTTTCTGTGCCTCAACATAAGAGCGGAAATCTTTCAGGATAAAATATGTGTCAGCTCTGTCTGTACACTGTGTATTCAAAAGTGAATTGTACAGGTTGCGGTACATATTGTGGTCTCCCTTTGCATAGGTTCCATCCATAAGCTGGTCTATAACACGTTTCAGCTCCCAGTCATTAAAGTAGATATCAACAGGATTGTAGCCTCCGTTGTTCTCATAGTTGATAACTTCCTGAGATGACAGACCGAAGATAAATGCATTTTCTTCCCCGACTTCTTCTACAATCTCCACATTGGCACCATCCATGGTTCCGATAGTTGGCGCTCCATTGAGCATGAACTTCATGTTTCCTGTACCTGATGCCTCTTTAGATGCAGTAGAAATCTGCTCGCTTACGTCCGCAGCAGCAAATAATAATTCTGCGTTGGATACGCGGTAATCCTCTATAAATACAACTTTCAGCTTTCCGTTGATACTTCTGTCGTTGTTTACAACATCTGCCACGGAGTTGATGAGCTTGATTGTCTCCTTAGCTCTCAAATATCCTGCTGCCGCCTTTGCCCCAAAAATAAATGTTCTTGGGTAGAATGACATTTCAGGATGCTCTTTCATCTGATTGTACAGATACATGATATGCAGAATGTTCAAAAGCTGACGTTTATATTCATGCAGACGTTTTACCTGTACATCAAAAATAGAAGTTGGGTCGATATCTATACAATTATGCTCTTTCACATATTTTGCAAGACGCACCTTATTCTTATATTTAATCTGCATAAATTCTTTTCTTGCCTGGTCATCATTTACAAGAACTTTCAGATTGCTAAGTTTTGATAAATCTGTAATCCAGCCGTCCCCGATTCTCTCTGTAACCCAGTCTGCGAGCAGCGGGTTTCCATGAAGAAGAAAACGTCTCTGAGTGATTCCATTTGTCTTATTATTAAACTTCTCCGGCATCATCTCGTAGAAATCTTTTAATTCCTGATTTTTCAGAATTTCTGTATGCAGTCTTGCCACGCCATTTACAGAATATCCTGCGATAATTGCCATATGTGCCATGCGCACCTGATTGCCAAAGACAATGCACATTTTCTTCACTTTTTCTTCGTTGCCAGGGTACTTCGCGCGGACTTCATTGATGAAACGGCGGTCTATTTCCTGTACAATCTGGAAAATACGCGGAAGAAGTTTTGAGAACAAGTCTACAGGCCATTTTTCCAAAGCCTCTGCCATAATTGTGTGGTTCGTATATGCACAGGTCTTTCTTGTCACTTCCCATGCCTCATCCCAGTCCAGACCTTCCACGTCAATCAAAAGACGCATCAACTCAGGAACTGCTACGGTAGGATGAGTATCATTCATCTGAATGGTTACCTTTTCATAGAGCTTCTTAATATCATCATGGTCTTTCTTATATTTCGCTACCAGAGCCTGAAGGCTGGCTGAAATAAAGAAATACTGCTGTTTCAGACGAAGTTCCTTACCCGCATAATGATTATCGTTTGGATAAAGCACCTCCACAATCATCTTAGCAAGGTTCTGCTGCTCTACAGCTTTATGATAATCCCCGCGGTCAAAAGATTCCAGTGAAAAGTTGGTGATTGCCTCCGCATCCCAGATACGCAGCGTATTGACTACGTGATTGCCATATCCCACGATAGGCATATCGTAAGGAACTGCGAGAACAGACTCATAATTTTCCTGGATAAAGTTTTCTTTTCCTGTCTCCGGGTCTTTCTCAAAACGGATAGTTCCCCCGAATCGTACTTCCTTCGCATATTCTTCTCTGCGCAGTTCAAAAGGATTTCCTTCCTTTAACCAGTCGTCCGGTGTTTCTATCTGGTATCCGTTCTCAATCTTCTGTTTAAACATTCCATATCTGTAGCGGATACCACATCCGTATGCAGGATAATTTAAAGTTGCCAGAGAGTCCAAAAAACATGCTGCCAAACGTCCCAAACCGCCATTTCCAAGAGCTGCATCCGGCTCCTCGTCCTCGATAACATTCAAATCAATATCCATTTCCTGTAAAGCTTCTCTGACTTCTTTGTATGCGGTCATATTAATCAGATTGTTTCCAAGAGCACGGCCCATAAGGAATTCCATAGACATATAGTACACTGTCTTTGCGTCTTTTTTCTTATATTCTGCCTGAGTTTCCAGCCAGTCATCAATGATAATATCTTTTACTGCGTAGGACACAGCCTGAAATATCTGCTGTGGACTGGCCTCCTCGATTTTTTTACGGTACAATGTCTTCACATTGTCTTTCACAATTTCCTTAAAGGTTTCCTTTTCAAAACGTTTACTGTACATGAATCCTACATCCCTTCCTTCTCTACACCCATCGTAACAGCCTCACCATTAATCTTCCACTCTTTTACATATCCCACCGGCTGAGTTTTTACGACATCATTTGCAAGTACCTCACTTCCGATTTCTTCCCCGTATTTAGAGAAAATATCTTCCGCTTTTTCGCTTCCTGTATATGTTACTCTGATTTTATCCATCACTTCAAAGTCTGCCTCTTTACGCATTGTCTGGATTTTACTGATAATTTCCCGTACAAATCCCTCCTCCAGGAGAGCTTCTGACAAATTAGTATCCAGAACAACTGTAATTCCATTATCATTTTCAGAGACATAACCTTCCATCTGCGCGGTATCTATAAGCAAATCTTCTTTAAACAGAGTAATCTCCTCACCTGCCGCATCCAGCTTTAATGCTCCTGTTTCATTAATTTCATCCATGGCTGCATTGCCGTCCAGACTATCCAGGGCAGATTTGATGCCACCTAACATTTTACCATATTTTGGCCCCACTGTCTTCAATTGCGGCTTAAAACTGTAAGAAGTAAATTCTCTTACATCGTCAGTAAATTTCACATTTTTTACGTTCAGTTCATCCGCAACAATTTCCTGATAGAACTCTGGCAGCTCAAATGCCGCTTTTACAAACATCTGACCGATTGGCTGGCGATTCTTAATGTTGGCATTATTTCTGCATGCACGGCCCATCACAACCAGTTTCAGGACATGTTCCATGTTGGCTTCCAGCTCTTTGTCAATGTATTCCTCATTTACAGCAGGAAAATCACAAAGATGAATGCTCTGCGGTGCACTGCTGTCAATGCTGCACACAAGATTCTGATAAATTTCTTCTGTCATAAATGGAATCATAGGAGCGGCAGCCTTGGATACTGTCAAAAGTGCAGTATATAATGTCATGTAAGCATTGATTTTATCCTGCTCCATTCCCTTTGCCCAGAAACGCTCCCTGCTTCTTCTTACATACCAGTTACTCATGTCATCCACGAAATCCTGCAGCGCTCTTGCAGTCTCAGGAATCCGGTAATTCTCTAAGGTTGTCGTCCACAGTTTTAACCAGAGTGTTGAGGCGGGACAAAAGCCACTTATCCATAACATTAAGTTTATTGTATTCCAAAGTGTACTTTGTTGCGTCAAAATTATCAATATTTGCGTACAGTACAAAAAATGCATAGGTATTCCACAGGGTTCCCATGAACTTTCTCTGTCCTTCCACCACTGCTTTTCCGTGGAAACGGTTCGGCAGCCAGGGCGCACTGTTCACATAGAAATACCAGCGGATTGCGTCTGCGCCGTATCTTCTCAAGGGCATCAAAAGGATCTACTGCATTTCCTTTGGACTTACTCATTTTCTGTCCGTTTTCATCCTGCACATGCCCCAGCACGATTACATTCTTGTATGGTGACTTGTTAAACAGCAGGGTAGAAATTGCAAGCAGAGAATAGAACCATCCTCTTGTCTGGTCCACGGCCTCTGAAATAAAATCAGCCGGGAACTGCTGCTCAAATAAATCCTGATTCTCAAATGGATAATGATGCTGTGCAAATGGCATGGAGCCGCTGTCAAACCAGCAGTCCACTACTTCAGGAACACGGTGCATCTCTTCGCCGCACTCTGGACACTTAATTGTCACTTCATCAATATAAGGGCGGTGAAGCTCAATATCATCCGGACAGTTATCTGACATGGACTTTAATTCTTCAATACTTCCGACAGAATGCTGATGTCCGCATGAGCATTCCCAGATATTTAAAGGAGTTCCCCAATAACGGTTACGGCTGATTCCCCAATCCTGCACATTTTCAAGCCAGTCGCCAAAACGGCCTTTTCCAATACTTTCAGGAATCCAGTTGATTGTATTGTTGTTGGCAATCAAATCATCTTTCACTGCTGTCATTTTGATAAACCATGACTCACGCGCATAATAAATCAGCGGTGTATCACATCTCCAGCAGTGTGGGTAGCTGTGCTCAAATTTGGGGGCATCAAAGAGAAGACCTCTCTCCTGTAAATCCTTTAATACCATCGGGTCCGCTTTTTTCACAAATACTCCGGCAAATGGTGTTGTCTCCCCCATCTCACCTTTCTCATCTACGAGCTGTACAAAGGGCAGGTCATAGCGCCTTCCCACATTGGCATCATCCTCACCAAATGCAGGTGCAATGTGGACAACCCCTGTACCGTCTGTCAATGTTACGTAGCTGTCACAGGTCACATAAAAAGCTTTCTTGTTCTGTGTCGCTGCTGCATCTGCCGCACACTGAAATAATGGTTCGTATTCCTTGTACTCCAAATCTTTGCCTTTATAGGTCTCAAGAATATCATATGCAGGTTTTCCCTCTTCTGCTAATTTTCCAAGTACATTATCCAGAAGTGCCTGTGCCATATAGTACACAAAACCATCCGCCGCTTTTACTTTTACATAATCCTCCGCAGGGTTTACACAGAGTCCCAGGTTAGAGGGCAGTGTCCACGGAGTGGTTGTCCATGCCAGAATATAGGCATCCTCATCTTTTACTTTAAATCTTACGATTGCGGAGCGCTCTTTTACATCCTTATAACCCTGTGCAACTTCCTGGGCAGAGAGAGGAGTTCCGCAGCGCGGACAGTAAGGCACAATCTTAAAGCCTTTATACAAAAGCTTTTTGTCCCAAATCTGTTTCAGCGCCCACCATTCAGATTCAATGAAATCATTGTGGTATGTTACATATGGGTGTTCCATATCCGCCCAGAATCCAACTGTGCTGGAGAAATCCTCCCACATGCCTTTATACTTCCAGACACTTTCCTTACATTTATCAATAAAAGGCTCCAGGCCATATTCCTCAATCTGGTCCTTTCCGTCCAGCCCCAAAAGCTTTTCCACTTCCAGCTCAACAGGAAGTCCATGCGTATCCCAGCCAGCTTTGCGGGGCACTTTATATCCTTTCATTGCACGGTATCTTGGAATCATATCTTTGATAACACGTGTCAGCACATGGCCGATGTGGGGTTTTCCATTGGCAGTCGGAGGGCCGTCATAAAAAGTATACTCTTTGGCACCTTCCCTCTCATCCATACTCTTCTGAAAAATATCATTGTCGTCCCAGAACTTCTCAATATCTTTTTCACGTTCGACAAAATTCATGTCTGTAGAAACTTTCTTATACATAAATAATCTTTCCTTTCTTATTTGCAGGCTAAAATTTAAAAAAGCTTCCGTCCTGTAATAGGACGAAAGCTCTAACTTACGTTTACCACCTGTTACAACATACTTGAGCCGTCCAATCTGGTCCTGTATATGCGTTCCTGTAACGGAGGAATTCCGTCAGCCTCTACTGCTCAAGGTTCGAGGACTGCGGTTCAGAAGTGATTTTCAGAAATATCTTATTCATATCGGGCTTGCACCATCCCCGGCTCGCTGGAATTTTAGGATATATCCTACTGTCTTCATCATAACCTTTTCTGTCTAAGTCTATACGAAATTATTATAAGAAGAACCATTCCAATAGTCAAGAGATTTTTTTTATGATATAATCGGATTATCAAGGGGAAATGAGCTATTTTATTTATTCATAAATTTAAAGACTACATTTGAGGAGGATTATTACATGAGAAGAAAACCCGATCTTCACATCCGATTTTTTAATGAATTTTCACTTTCCAGCCCTTATTACGAATATGCTCCCAGTTCACACAACAGTACGCAGCTTACTTTACTCATATCCTGTCTGGTCGTCAATCAGGACAGTAAAGTTCCAAAGGAAGTGCTGATGTCCATGCTATGGCCTGAAGAGAAGGACAAGGCACCGGTAGGCGCTCTCCGCAATCTCGTGTACAGAGCAAGAAAAGAATTACAGGCTCTTTATCCTGACAAGGATATCGAATATATTAAGTTTACTCAGGATTCTTATTACTGGAATCCCGATTTATACTGCAAAATTGACATTGTAGATTTTGAGAATTATAACAATCTGGCACGCCAGGAAACTGACCCGGAGAGACAGTTTAGGTACTATTACCGGATGAGCCGCCTGTACACCGGCGAATTTCTTTCCAATCACACGTCTGTGGAATGGGTGCAGTATAGATATATATATTATAAAAACATGTATATTAATTGTACATTAAATATGTGTGAATATCTCCTTAAAAAATCACGCTATGATGAAATTATATCCTTATGTGACCAATGTATTATTTTCTATCCTGAAGAAGAACGTTTTTACCGCTATAAAATGCTGGCATACCTGGGCATGAACACCATTAAGACGGCTCTGGAGTATTACCATAATACCCTGGATTTCTTTTCTTCCAAATATGGCATGGATATCAGTGATTCACTGCAGGATATACATAAGGAAATTTTATCCCGCATGCCAAATACGGAGTTTGATATTAAAGACCTGGAGACAACTCTGGAAAATAACAATGAATTTGATAAGACCTTTTACTGTAACTTTGATGTGTTCAAAAACATTTATCAATTAAATTCACGCTCAGCACAACGTTCCACAATCAAACCCTGGCTTTTGCTGCTGACATTACAGTCTACAAAAGGCACTCTGCCGGAATCCTCCGAAGTCAAAGAAACTATGGACAATTTACATGAGCTTCTTTCCTTCAATTTGAGAAAAAACGATGTCTTTACGAGAACTTCAGTCACACAGTACTCTCTCATATTAACGGTTGCCGATGAGAACAGCCTGAATATGGTTTGCCAGCGTATTCTGCTGGCTTTTGATGAAGTAAATAAAAATCCAGAATTTTACCTTGAAATTGAACGAAAGGTAATTCAATAAAAAAGATGATGCCGATGTCTTTTCGACAGGGCATCATCTTTTCTTATTATATATTAAGCTTCCTATTAAAATTATAAAAACTGCAACAGACCCTACCGCTATATAAAACTTCAGATTTGAATGTTCTGCTTTTTTCTCAAAGCTATCCCTGGCGCTGCTTTCCTTGTTCACATCCGTGTTTCCATCACCCATTGCAGCAGTCCCGCCAGTCAGTTTTTGATATCCCTCTTCTGTCAGGATAACCTCTGCACTTCCCACATTTTGACCTTTATAAGTGTAGGTCACTTTTCCGTTTCGTATTCCATCTTCTGTCAAAACAATATTCTTTTCCAGCTTGGAAAAATCTACACCCTTGGGCAGTACCACATATGCCTGGGAATCTTTGAATTTACTGATATCTTTTGATGTTTCTTTATCCTCTATGGATACTTTCGTAAAGTTATCAAAGACATAATCCATCATAGCCTTCGTGTCAGTATAGACGTCCACACCATAATCATAGAGTACTACCGCCGCCAGACGCATGTTTCCGTTGTCTGCCATTGTGACCAGAGTGGTTTTTGCCTGGTCTGTATAACCTGTTTTTCCGCCTGTGGCATACTCATAATAATAGTAATTTTCCGGCCACAACATTTTATGATTCTGCTGAAAGACACGTTCTTCCTTGGTCAGATTGGTCTGCCCTATTTTATATTCCAAAGTCCCCATTATCTTTCTAAACTCTTCCTGCTGATACACAGCGGAGGCAATCAGAGCCATATCGTGGGCCGTCGTATAATGCTGGTCATCGTGCAAACCATTGGCATTCACCCAGTGGGAACCTGTGCACCCAAGCTGGACTGCTCTCTCATTCATCTTCCCTATAAAAGAATCATAGCTGCCGCCCAGGCTCTGTTCCCCCACACTCTGTGCAACTGCATAGGATACCTCATTGGCAGAAGCCAGAAGAACTGCGTGCAGGGCATCTGTGAGACTCAGCTCCTCCCCCGGTTTCATGCCAATCTGAGCATCATCGTACTGCAAAAAGGATACACAATTCTCCGTAAATTTTACCTTGTCCGTGAGACTGGCGTTTTCCAGTGCTACAAGGGTAGTCAGAAGTTTTGTAATACTTGCCGGGTAGCGCTGCACATCCATATTTTTTCCAAAAAGAATGGCTCCGCTCTCCATATCCATCACTACCGCCGACCCTGCATAGACACCGGGAAGCTTTCGGCCAGCTCTCCAGTTTATTTGTGTCTATGTCCGCCGCATAGGAATCGGCCCGCTCCTTCTCCTCCTCGGCTGCGAACTGCTCCTCCGTCTTGTCCTGCGTGTCCGCATCTTCTGCAAATACAACTGCCGGGCGAAAGACCGGCAGAGCTGTTATCATAATAAAAAATATAGTCCGTTTTAACTTCATAATATCCTCCAGGCTCTTATTATAATATGCCGCATTTGCAAAAGTCATTCGCTAATCATTCATTTCATTTAAAGCCTTTTTCAATTTACTTATCAATCTCTTTCGCTGCATAGTACCGCTTTACAACAAAATACACCGGAAGACCCAGTAAAGTTATTACAATACTTCCAACAGATAAGAGCCTTGCACTGCTTCCGGACAAGAACAACTGACTTATTACTACATATATACCACTTAAGATGGCCAGCACCGGAATGAATGGATACAGAGGCACCTTATATTTACGCGGAAGATCAGGTTTCGTTTTGCGCAGTCTCATTACACATGCAAACGTTAATGTGTAAAAAATCCAGCAGGAGAAGACTGCAAGGTCAGTCAGCATATCAAACCTTCCGCTCAATGAATAAAGGCAGGCCAGAAATCCCACCAATATGGTGGAGTCGGCAGGAACACTGTTTTTGTTCAGTCTGCCCAGACGGCCGCTGACGGGCAGAGCCTTCTGGCATGCCAGCAGATAAGCCACCCGGGAACCGGACATCAAAAATCCATTGGCAGCTCCGATAACTGAAATAATAATACCAATTTTTATCAGTAACCCACCTGTCGGACCAAATATTTCCATTGCTACAGCGGAAGCCGGAGATTCCAAATTCATCAACTGGTCTGCCGGGATTACCCAAAGATATGCTATGTTAATAATCAGATACACAGCCATGATAATAGAGACACCCCCCACAATCGCGCGGGGCAGATCTCTGCCTGGATGTTTCATCTCACCTGCGATGGCACCAACGTTAGTCCACCCCTCAAAAGCAAAGAGAACAGCCAGCAATGTGGAACCAAACACTGTACCAACCGTTTTACCCTGTGCTACCATAGGAGTGAAAACAGGGTTATCCCCGCTTCCTAAAATAAATCCAAAAATCATCAAAAGGAATAGTGGAATCAATTTGCATATAGTGGCAACCACCTGAATGCCTCCCGCAGTTTTAGAACCCAGTGTGTTTAAAACTACCAGAACAATAATCACGGCTATTGCAACCGGGAGGGCATACTGCCTGCCCAGATAGGCACTTAATTCTGAGCCAACCTTAACTCCATATCCAGCCAGAAATGCAGGATAAAAAATCACTATCTGCATCCACCCCGCCAAAAATCCAACCTTCTCATTGTAAACCTCCCCCAGATAAGCTACCATACCGCCGGTCTTTTGGGATTAAAACTGCCACCTCCGCAAACGTGAGGGCAGCCACAATACTTGCAATACCTCCGGCAATCCAGGCCATTATTCCCATACCGGGTGCGCCGCCTGTAGCCTGATAAATTGCATATGGCTTAAAAAACACACCCGCACCAATCACGCAGCCTACAACAATGGACATGGCTGTAAAAACACCGAAGTTCTTCTTGAGTCCTTGCTTGCTTTCCATAATATTTCTCTCTCCTTTACTATATATAACAAATAAATATACCCTTTTCCTTTATATTGCCCACAGACAGAAAAAATACCTGCAATGTGATACATTCAAAGGGCTGCAGAATCTAAAAAGAAAGAACAGGAATCACCTGTTCTTTCTTTTCAACGTCGCTAAGAGGATTTGAACCTCCGGCCTACCGCTTAGGAGGCGGTCGCTCTATCCAGCTGAGCTATAGCGACATTTCAAAATCTGTGCTAACTTAAGCCTACTGCCTTAAGAACACAATTAATAATATAACATGAAAGGCAAAAATTCTCAAGATTTTCACACAGATTTTTTGTTAAAAGTTTATATATCCCTGCAGCCAGATTGTTCCTTTAAATCTTCTTCCTATCTCCGGCTCTCCCATCACTTCTTTTGCGGGGACACAGACATCAAACTGCAGCTCATTTACGTCCAGCTTCATTTGATACAAGGGTTCTTTTGTCAGGCTGTTTTCTCTTTTTCTTACTGCAATTATTTCACCCATTATGGAATATAAATCACACTCCACACCATATGGCATAAAGTATGTATCAACAATAGAAAATATATCCTCATGAATCAATCTTCTGGATACTCTTGAATATGTATCAATATCATCCAGTGTCAATGTTTCTATTGCTGTCTGATCTCCATTTCTTGCCGCCTTGATTAACACTTTTCTATTGTCGGATGCCTCCTTCTCATTTTTCACCTGCTCCTCGCTTTTCTGCACAGGAAATAAAATGATTCCGGATAAAGCCAGACCCGAAAAGGTAACAGAAGTGGCTAAGTCCGCTGTAAACCCTAATTGACGTTCCCTCATATATTCAACGCCATTTTGAAGATGAAAGATAAGGCTGATTCCTACTCTTGGATCTTCACAGATTCCTACATACTGTTCCTTTTCTATCCGCTTTTCTACAACCACATCTGCATATGTGGTTATACCGCTTCCTTCAAAATACGGAAAATAATAATCTGCATCAAACTGTTCCTGTTCATCCAATTCTCCGCATAATGTAATTCCTATACCTTGCCCGTACTCTTTTTGAAATTCACAATAATCCGCCCAGCTTTGATATGACACAATTGTCTGATGTGTAAAAGTGGTTTCTACCTGTTTTAAAAGCTCTTTCAATTCCTTTTTTGTGTACGACTCATTAAAACCAATGGCTTTTAGATATTGATGCATAGTATTCTCCAAATTATATTATTTACAGTTTCACAACTTAGTTTTTAGGAGTAATAACCGCAGTGCCTCCCATATATGGCTGCAATGCTTCTGGTATTCTTACAGAGCCATCTGCCTGAAGATTATTCTCTAAAAATGCAATGAGCATTCTCGGAGGTGCAACTACAGTATTATTCAATGTATGAGCGAAATATTTATTTGTTTCGCCTTTTACACGGATTCCCAGCCGCCTTGCCTGAGCATCCCCCAAGTTAGAGCAGCTTCCAACTTCAAAGTATTTCTTCTGTCTTGGAGACCATGCCTCCACATCCACAGATTTAACCTTTAAGTCTGCCAAATCCCCTGAACAGCATTCCAGAGTGCGCACCGGAATATCCAAAGAGCGGAACAAATCTACTGTATTTTTCCACAACTTTTCATACCAGTCCATGCTGTCTTCCGGCTTACAAACAACAATCATCTCTTGTTTTTCAAACTGGTGGATACGGTAAACTCCGCGCTCCTCAAGACCATGAGCACCTTTTTCTTTTCTGAAACATGGTGAATAGCTGGTAAGTGTCTGAGGTAATTCACTCTCGGCCAACTGAGTATCAATAAATTTTCCAATCATGGAATGCTCACTTGTTCCAATAAGATATAAGTCTTCTCCCTCAATCTTATACATCATTGCATCCATTTCCGCGAAGCTCATTACTCCTGTCACAACATGGCTGCGAATCATAAACGGCGGAACACAGTAAGTAAATCCTCTGTTAATCATAAAGTCTCTGGCATAAGATATAACTGCTGAGTGAATGCGCGCAATATCTCCCATTAAGTAATAAAATCCGCTTCCTGCCACACGTCTTGCGCTGTCCAAATCAATGCCATCAAATCTTTCCATAATTTCCGTGTGATACGGTATCTCAAACTCGGGCACTACAGGCTCACCAAATCGTTCAAGCTCTACATTTTCACTGTCATCTTTTCCAATCGGTACGGAAGAATCAATGATATTAGGAAGTGTCATCATAATCTTTTTGATGCTCTCTTCCACATCTTTTTCTTCTACAGAAAGAGCTTCCATTCTGTCAGAGTTTTCTGTAACTTTTTTCTTTAATGCTTCTGCTTCTTCTTTCTTTCCCTGTGCCATCATAGCACCAATTTCTTTGGATATTTTATTTTTCTCTGCTCTTAATACTTCTACTTCCTGTTTTATATTACGGTTTTTCAAATCCAGTTCCAGCACCTCATCAACCAGAGGTAATTTTTCATCCTGAAATTTATTTTTAATATTCTGTTTCACTACATCTACGTTTGCTCTTACAAATTTAATATCTAACATGATACTTCCTCCCTATAACCCTTGCCTTTATTATTTGTATGATTTTCTTATATTTTCTTTATATCATAAGCTTCCTGATACATCGCTCTTTCGAGAGATTCAGTTTCTTCCTGTGCCAATTCAATATAACTCTGGCCATTTACAATCTCTTTTATATAAGTATAACATCCCTCACGGCTGTGCATTGCATTTAAAATCCATCCACAATTATTCTCATCCAGCATAGTCACTGCAAAACTAAGATTTCCTCCCATTTCATGAAAAGCGTCATATTTTACAATTCCAACTTTCTGATAATGAGACTTTATCTTCTTATAAATATCTTCAATATTCTGTTGATTCTGTTTGGTAATTTCCGAAAGTTCCTCAATTTCTTCAAACCGGGTCAGTATGCTCTCCTCCAGATTTTTACCATCTTTACCTTTCATAAATGATGCGTAGCTGGTTTTCATTCTGTTATACTTCATATTTACACTCACCAGAAGTATAAATAGCAATACTTGAAGCAAAAATAGTAACCCTATTAAATATATAGGGTCAATACTAATACTTCCCAATGTAACAAACTCCATTTATGTTCCTCCTTATAAATCATTCAGCTCCCTTTTTTCAATGCATCAGTATCTTGTTATTATACTGACTTTCCCCCATATTATGTCAATAAACCTGCCCATAAAAGAACTATTATTAAACAATTAAATTTAATCAGATATAGACATAATTAAATCGAATATACGTTCTAATTCTTCTTCTGAATAATATTCAATTTCAATTTTCCCTTTTCCACTGGCTTTCTGATTCACATTTACTTTTGTACCCATAATATTTTTCATTCTTTCTTCCAGGTTATCATAAATAAATGTATTCTGTGCCTTTACTATTTTTTGTTCCTTTTTAGGATTTTTTAATGCTTTTACAAGTTTTTCTGTTTCCCGGACACTAAGTTTTTCATCAAATATTTTATTTGCTATTAAATACTGCTGTTCTTCGTCATCAATCGCAAGCAGCGCCCTGGCATGTCCGGTTGTAATCATATCATCTACTATCATCTGCTGAACCCTGTCACTCAATTTCAAAAGACGCATAGAGTTGGTGACCGCTGTTCTGCTTTTTGATACTCTTTCAGCAACTTCATCCTGTTTTAAGCTAAATTCTTCCAACAGGCGCTTAAAAGCCATAGCTTCCTCTATCGGGTTTAAGTTTTCTCTCTGAATATTCTCTATCAAAGATATCTCAACTATTTCCTGAGGTGTATATGTTTTAATTATTACAGGGACTTCTTTAAGCCCGGCTAATTTTGCGGCCCGCCACCTTCTCTCTCCTGCAATAATCTCATAATAATCTTTCTTTTTCTGTACAAGTAGGGGTTGGAGAATCCCATATTGCTTTATGGAATCTGATAACTCCAACAGCGCATCCTCATCAAAATCTTTTCTCGGCTGATCCCTGTTTGGTTCAACTTCATTAATTTTGAGTAACACTTCGCCTGTCGCATCAGCTTTTCCATCATTTTTTTCTTTTTTATCTAATTCTACATTTGCAGATTTTCCAGAGACTTTTTCGCTTCTGTCAGGAATCAGACTGTCCAGACCCTTTCCAAGTCCATTTCTTTTCACCGCCATATTCTTATTCCTCTCCTTTATGAATCACTTCTTCTGCCAACAACATATAGCTCTCTGCTCCTGCAGACTTTGGATCGTACAAATTTATAGGCATTCCATAACTTGGTGCTTCTGCCAGACGAATATTTCTCGGTATTATAGTTTTATAAATATTTTGATTCAAATTATCCTTTACATTTTCTACTACTTGTAAAGAAAGATTAGTTCTTGCATCATACATTGTAAAAACTACACCTTCAATTCTCAAAGATGGATTTAATCTTTCCTGTACTAATTCAATGGTATGTACTAACTGACTCAATCCTTCAAGTGCGTAATACTCACATTGGATTGGAACGAGTATGGAATTTGCTGTTGTCATAGCATTGATAGTAAGCATGCTCAATGCGGGAGGGCAATCTATAATTACAAAATCATAATTGTCCTTAACCTTTTCAATTTCATTTTTGATAATATATTCCTTATTCTCAACGCCAATCAGCTCAATTTCTGCTGCTGACAAATTAATATTTGACGGAAGAACATCAAGATTTTCAAAAACCTTTTCACAAATACATTCCTCGATTTCAGCATTGCCAATAATTAAATCATAAATAGTATTTTCAACTTCATTCTTGTTTACGCTGAGCCCACTAGTCATATTTCCTTGTGGATCCAAATCCAGTGCTAAAACCTTTTTTCCAAGGCTGGCAAGTGAAGATGATAAATTAATGGCTGTTGTTGTCTTACCTACACCACCTTTTTGGTTGGCAATTGCTATAATTCTTCCCATTACAATACTCCTTTCATTGAACACTTTGTTATTATAACATTTTTTTAATTGTATATCTATACTTTATTGAAGATTAATGACTCAATAATTATTAAATTTGAGGTGTTTTATATGAAAATATTCTAAAGATTTCAAGTAAATGTTTCACGTGAAACATTTACTTATTAACTGATACTTCTGGAATTTCTAATATTCAAGAAGGTATATTTATTAAATTTCTAGCATTCAAGAAAAGCTGCTTATTGAACTTTTAATATTTAAGAAGATATACTTATTGAACTTCTAATATTCAATAAGGTGTACTATTGTATAAAATCTAATTATAATTTTTTTAGAACTATTTTAAAGAATTAAAAATGAAACTAATTTTGCAATTGTAATAAAGCACTTATAAATGTTTCACGTGAAACATTGTACTTAGAAATATGGACAATTTATACTTTATTTGCTCCACCATGTGTAGTATAATAATAAGTATAAATTTAGAAAGAGGTGATACTTTGAGTTGGAAGAAAAAACTTACATCATGTGCCCTGCTTGGTGGTACTGCTATCGGAATTATGCATGTTGTCAACAAATTAGTCTATCATATTTCTACTATAGATAATCTTCTATTTCATAAAGATGAAAAGTATTATGATTGGAGATTTGGCCGAATTTTTTATACAAAGCAGGGAAGTGGTTCCCCAATTTTATTAATTCATGACTTAAATGTTACAAGCTCTGCATATGAATGGACTAAAATTGTTGATGTATTATCTCGGACTAATACGGTTTATACCATTGATTTACTTGGATGTGGACGTTCGGATAAACCTAACTTGACTTACACTAATTATTTATATGTACAATTGATTACTGATTTCATCAAACATATCATTGGAGATAAAACGGACATCATAACTACCGGTGAATCTGGTACGTTTGTTTTAATGGCGTGTGCAAATGACAGTGAAATAATTAATAAAATCATTATGGTAAATCCTCAAAACCTTGTTACTCTTGCAAAAGTACCTACTAAACGCACAAAAGTATTGCGTTATGTCATAAGTACCCCAATAATAGGTACCTTTATCTATAATATGCTTATTAATAAGAGAACAATTGAGGGAGATTTCCGGTCCAGATATTATTATGATCAAAACAAAGTTGAGGAAAAAAGCATTGTCACATATTTTGAGGCATCGCATAAAAACAATGCCCGTTCAAAGCATTTGTACGCAAGCATAAAATCTCGATATACAAATGCAAATATTATGCATTGCCTTAACAGAATAAATAATAGCATATTTATTATTGTGGGAAATTCAAATCCAGAAAATATGCTGACAGCTAATCAATATCAGAATCAGCTTCCTTCTATAGAAATTGTAGGGATAAATAAAGCAAAACATCTGCCTCAGATGGAAGTGTCAAAAGAATTCATAGAACAAGTAAAAATCCTATTTGAAATCGGTGAATAAAATATGCTTTTTCAAAAAATGGCAGAAGAAAAGTTTTCTTCTGCCATTTCTATCACCATAAGAACCTCTTTTTTATGATATATAAATTATATTGGTTCCTTGGATGGCATTCCTGCCTTCCTTGGATACTTCTTCTTTGTGTTTTCTTTCTTTCTTATTTTCACAAATGAACGGTTTATTTCTGTCTCAGGCAACTGAAATTTCACCACTTCTTCTACTTCCCCGCCCAATATTTTTATTGCTTTTTTTGAACTCTGTAATTCCTCATCTATATTTCCCGATTTGTAAGATACAAATAGACCTCCTACACGGACATAAGGGATACAATACTCACATAAAGTAGCTAAATTAGCTACTGCCCTTGATACGCATAAGTCAAACTTTTCTCTGTAACCTTCTTTTTGGGCATAATCTTCTGCCCTGCCATGTAATACTTCAATATTTTTTAACCCTAAGTTTTCCACAACTTCATTGAGAAACTTCACTCTTTTGTTCAAAGAATCTAACAAAACAACATGCAGATGTGGAAAAACTATTTTTAAAGGCAGACCCGGAAATCCGGCTCCGGTTCCTATATCTATCACAGTTTTTATTTCATTCATATCTATAGCTTTTACAACTGCAGCGCTGTCTACAAAATGTTTTTCATTAACCTCATCATAATCTGTTATCCCAGTCAGATTCATAACTTTATTCCACTCTGTAAGCAATTCATAATATTTATTAAACTGCTCCTTTTGTTCCACACTTAATTGAATATCCAGCTCTTTTAACTGGCTTTCAAACTTATTTTCCATTTATTTTCTCCTAAAAGTTATAGCATTACATTTAATGGCTTTCAAGATAAACCAAAAGTACAGAAATATCTGCCGGTGATACCCCTGAAATCCTGGATGCCTGTCCAATAGATAATGGATGTATCTCAGTTAATTTTTGCTTTGCTTCTATTCTAAGGCTCTGGATGTCATAATAGTCAATATTTTCTGGAATCATTTTATTTTCCAATTTTTTAAACTGCTCTACCTGACGCTCCTGGCGCTTGATATATCCATCATATTTTATATTAATATTTACCTGTTCGGCCACATCATAGGGAAGCTTGGGTCTTTCACTGTCGATTGGTGCAAGTATTTCATATGACAATTCAGGTCTTCTGACTAATTCTGACATTTTAATACCTGATACAAGAGCAGTACTTCCATAAGACTGTAATAAATTCTGTACTTCTTCAGATGTACCAATATTTGTGTGTTCAACTCTTTCAATCTCTTCCTTTATCAACCTCTGCTTTTCACAAAGTTTTTGATAATGATTCTCATCTATTAATCCAACCTGATAACCTAACTCTGTTAACCGCATATCAGCATTATCTTGTCTCAAAAGTAATCTATATTCAGCTCTCGATGTCATCATACGGTATGGTTCATGACTTTCTTTAGTGACAAGATCATCAATAAGGACTCCTATATATCCCTGAGAACGGTCAATAACAATTCCAGGCCTTCCCTGTAACTTTCTTGCAGCATTAATTCCTGCCACAAGACCCTGCGCAGCTGCCTCCTCATACCCCGAACTTCCATTAAACTGTCCGGCACTGAACAAGCCTTGTATTTCCTTAAATTCTAATGTACTTTTTAATTGTCTTGCATCAATACAATCATATTCAATAGCATAAGCATTTCTTATGATTTTTGCATGTTCCAGGCCGGGAACACTTCGGTACATAGCATATTGCACATCCTCCGGCAATGAACTTGACATACCAGCTATATACATTTCGTTTGTTTCAAGTCCTTCCGGTTCAATAAACACCTGATGTCTATTTTTGTCAGAAAATTTAACTACTTTATCTTCAATTGACGGACAATATCTAGGTCCTGTTCCCTCAATCATTCCGGAATAAAGTGGAGACCTGTCCAGGTTATTTCGTATAATCTCATGAGTTTTTTCATTTGTATAAGTAAGCCAGCAGGAAACCTGATCTATCTGTATATCATCAGGATTGGTGGTAAAAGAAAATGGAACAACTCTCTCATCACCTTTTTGTTCTTCCATCTTACTAAAATCAATAGAATTTCTGTCAATTCTGGCAGGAGTTCCTGTTTTAAAGCGATACATTTTTATGCCCAATGATTTCAAACTATCCGTTAGGTGATTCGCAGCCTGAAGTCCATTCGGGCCGGTGTAGGTGCTCACATCACCGTAAATACATCTTGCCTTTAAGTAAGTTCCGGCACAGAGTATAACAGCCCGGCAGGAATAAATCGCACCAGAGTAAGTCTGTACACCAACTATCTGCTGATTCTCAACTAATATATCTGTAACCTCCATCTGGCGGATATCCAGATTTTTTTCATTCTGAAGTACCCTGCGCATAGTCCTCGTATAATTTTCTTTGTCAGCCTGGGCTCTGAGAGAATGTACAGCCGGCCCTTTAGACTGATTGAGCATCTTAGACTGGATAAATGTCTTGTCAATCACTTTTCCCATCTCTCCGCCAAGGGCATCTATCTCTCTCACAAGATGTCCTTTTGAAGTTCCGCCTATATTTGGATTGCAGGGCATCAGAGCAATACTTTCTATATTTACAGTAAAAATAATAGTTTTAAATCCAAGCCTTGCTGCCGCAAGAGCTGCCTCACAGCCGGCATGCCCCGCTCCTATTACAGCTATATCATATTTGTCTTTATTTTCCCATACAGAATTTGCTGAATATTTCATTTACTAAATCTTCTCCTATCGCATCCCCGGTTATACTTCCCAGTGACTCATATGCATCCATTAAGTCAATAGAAAAGAAATCCTCCGGCATCTGATTTTCAATACTTTCAATCACCTTATTTAAGCTTTCACGGGCATCTAAAAGTGCTGCCTTATGTCTTACATTTGTAATGTATACCTCATCATTAAAAGAAACTTTCCCCTTCAAAAACATAGAGCTTAATGTTTCTCCAAGCTCCTGAATGCCCAGCTCCTCTTTTGCTGATATATCAATCATTGGAATATTATTTGAATTATTTCCTTCATTTTTTTCTTTTTTAACCATAAAATCAACTTCATTTTGCAAGTTTTCTTTCGTTATAACTGTATTTAAATCTGATTTATTTAAAAGAATAATAGTTCTTTTACCTTCTATTAAGTTAATAATTTCTTTATCATTCTCGTCCAGGGGTCTCGAGGCATCTGCAACATAGATAATCAGATCAGCATTTTTTACATAATCCTTTGCTTTATCCACACCCATTTTCTCAATAATATCTTCAGTTTCTCTTATTCCTGCGGTATCAACCACATTTAATATTAACCTATTTAACTGAATCTGCTCCTCCAGGGCGTCTCTGGTTGTCCCTTCTATATCTGTAACAATAGCTCTTTCTTTACCCAAAAGTACATTTAAAAGTGAAGACTTTCCTGCATTTGGTTTACCAACAATAACAGTCTGTATTCCCTCTTTTATGATTCTGCCACTGTCAGAAGAGTTTATTAATTTTTCAATATCAACTAGAATATTCTCTATGACATCTTTTAATTTCTCGCCATATCCATCTATCTCAATATGTTCAGGATCATCCAAAGCAGTCTCAATAAAGGCTATATGGTAAATAATTTCATTTCTAATATCACTTATTTTTTTCTTAACACTGCCTTTTAGTTGACTGATAGAACTTTGAAGAGCATATTCATTTTTAGATGTTATCACATCAATTACAGCTTCTGCCTGGGATAAATCCATCTTCCCGTTTAGGAATGCCCTCTTTGTAAATTCTCCGGGCTCCGCGGGTCTTGCCCCATTTTTTATGGCTGTCTCCAATATACGTTTTACCACATAAGTTCCGCCATGGCAATTAATTTCTACTGTGTCTTCACCTGTAAAGGTTCTAGGAGCACGCATAAGCATAACCAGAACCTCATCAACCATTTCCTCTCCATCCTTAATAAATCCATAATGAATGGTATGACTGACGGCTTTTGAAATATCTTCTTTTCCGGCATATATGTTTTTAATAATCTGAAATGCTTCTGAACCACTGATACGAACTATCCCAATTCCCGAATTTGTCATTCCGGTAGATATTGCGGCGATTGTATCTTTCTTCATTTCTTCCTCCTATAACTATAAAAAAGGACGTTTTTCAACTTCACGAAAGTGCCCGTGAAGCGGAAACGTCCTCTTTCGCTTCAATACTAATTATCTTTTTAACGTCACCACTACTTTTCTGTAAGGCTCTTCTCCCTCACTGTGTGTAGTCACATAAGGGTCAGATTGAAGTGCCGCATGAATAATTCTTCTCTCATAAGGATTCATAGGTTCCAGTGATACTGATCTTCTTGAACGCTTTACCTTATACGCAATATTCTTTGCAAGGTTCTTCAAAGTTTCTTCTCTTCTTGAACGGTAATTTTCTGTATCAAGCTTTACACGCACATATCCATCCTGATATTTATTAGCTACACGGTTAGCCAGATACTGGAGAGAATCTAAAGTTTGTCCGCGCTTTCCAATCAGGATGCCCATGTTATCACCCTTCATTTCCACGCTGAAAGCTCCATCTGAATCAATCTGAGATGTAAGCTCGACAGTCATTCCCATAGCCTTCAATGTGTCCCTTAAAAAGGCTTCAACAGCTGTTTTCGTATCTTCTTCTACAACAGCAAGCTCTGTCTCACGTTTTTGTTTTGGCTCTGATTCAACTTGAACAGGTTCTTCTTTAACTTCTTTTTTTACCTCTTTTTTAAAAGGTTCTTTTTTCTTTAATTCACTTACAGGTTCTTGTTTTATCTCAGGTTTTTCTTTTTTTACTTGGATTTCAGGTTCTTTTACTATAGGTTCTTGTTTTCTTCTGGCTTCAATTACTGCCTGTTTCATTCCAATTCCGAGAAATCCGGAACTTCCTTTTTCAATAACTTCATACTCCAGTCTGTCACTGGTAACACCTAATTGGATTAATGCTTCTGTAATCGCATCATCTATTGTCTTTGCTGATACTCTGATACTACCATTCATCCTGAATCCTCCTTTTCTAGGCTGACTTGTCTACTTAATCCTGATCTTTTTCACTGGGTATACTCTGTCCGCTGTTATATCTGCTAACCATATTTGCTTTAGAAGCAAGGCTGCCTGGTTTTGCATTCTTCAAATGCTGTTCTGATTTCTTCAGACGCTCTTCTTTTTCAGAATCAGATACTCTGGATTTTTTCTTTTCTTCCACATTTCTGGTGCTTGTTGTGGCCATTCTGTTGATAGCTGATGCAGATGTTCCTTTTTTCTCACGCTTCTTAGCAGCTTTTTTCTGATTTTCTGCTATTAATTCTTCTGTTGATTTCTTAGACAAATATTTATTAATAGCCAACTGCTGTACAGACCTTACTATGGCACTTATTGCCCAGTAAAGACCAAGACCTGCAGGGAGTGTAAATCCCATAAATACTGAAAATAAAGGCATAGTATATGTCATTGTCTTCATAGAATTTGCCATTGGATTGCTCGTATCAACCTGTGGCTGCGGCTGTAATTTTACACTGAGGAACTGTGTAAGACCTGCCATAACAGGAATAATAGCAGCCAGAATAATTCCTACAATTGAAAAATCCTTAATAGCCGCCATAAACATTGTGAAAGGTGCCTCTCCAATGTTAATTCCAATAAAGCTGTTCAAATGTCCCATCTCTGCTGTAGTTGTTTTCACAATACCAGCCAGAGAAGGAATTTTGTTTACTAAAGTATCCCATGTAGAATCCTGAAACTTATATAATACCTGGACAAGTGTATCCACCTGTGAATAATCATAATTTTTTGCACTCATCAGAACTGGTTTCTCAGCTCCAATTTTTTCCATTATATTCTGGAAATTATTTGTAGCCATAATCTGATGTACAACAGGAATATAAACATTTTTTACACGTTCTACATAATTTGGTATATTTTGAATAACCGGATACAGTGCAAAAAGAACCGGCATCTGAATCAATAAAGGAAGACATCCTCCCGTGGGAGATGTTCCATATTTTTCATAAACAATCTGCATTTCTTCCTGCTGTTTTAACATGGAAGCCTGGTCTTTTTTACCTGCATACTTTTTTTGAACCTTCTGAATTTCAGGGTTCATAACAGAAGACATCTTTGACCACTTCTGCTGTTTAATTGTAAGTGGAATCATCAGTGTGTAAATAATAATTGTAAAAATGATAATACAGATTCCAATGTTTTGTATACCAAATACACCATCCATCACATTGTAGATTTCATTCATCAATTTTCCAAGAAGCCAGGAAATTTGACCAATAATCGGCCAATCTGCATAACCTGCCGCTAAAACTCCATACATTTCTTATCCTCCTTAAGGTACCGGATCATATCCGCCTTTTGCAAATGGATTGCAGCGCAAAATTCTCCAGACTGTCAGGATTCCACCCTTAATGACGCCATACTTCTCAATTGCCTCAATTCCATATTGAGAACAGGTTGGTGTATAAATACAGTGGTATCTTGTCTTCAACCCAGACAAATATTTCTGATAGAATTTAATAAACCATATAAAAATATGCTTCAACTGCATCTCTCCTTTTATAAAAATGTTCTGGCGCCCAATCAATATGCCAGAAACTGAAAACTCATCATTCATGCTGACAAGTTTTATATATTTTATGAAGTTTTCCCAAGTGGATAAGTGCACTATTAATCTCGTGGTAATTCCTATCCTTTGCACTTACTCTGGCAATTACAATAATATCAAATCCACTTTGGAAATGTTCTTCTTGAAGCCGATAACTTTCTCTTATTAACCTTGTCAGATGATGTCTGACAACACTATTTCCTACCTTTTTACTTACGGAAATGCCGAGTCTGTTTTTCTCCAGACCGTTTTCCTTTACATACATTACTAAGTACCTGTTTACATAGGATTTCCCATTTTTGTAAATCATTTGAAAATCTTTATTCTTCTTTAAAGATTCGGAAAATTTCATTGATTACCTCTTTTATAATAGAAGAAAAGGCCACATAGATGCGGCCTAAGCTGATAACTGTTTTCTTCCTTTTGCTCTTCTGGCAGCTAATACCTTTCTTCCGCCTGGTGTGCTCATTCTTGCTCTGAAGCCATGAACTTTAGATCTTTGTCTTCTTTTTGGCTGAAATGTCATTTTCATTACAGATACACCTCCCCTTTGATTGATATACTTATAATAAAGTATTTACAATTATTTTCATATTTGTTCGCGTTCTTTCTCTGGAAAGACACTGCTCTTAATTATATTCAAAAAATCACGGTAAGTCAAGTTATTCCCAGTATTTTTTTGTGAATAACATGTGGATAACTGCTGGATAACATGTTTATTAAATTTATTTTTGCATCTTACTCATGTAAATATATGCTTTTAAACTGTTCATAAAGTTATACACAGCTTTTTTCATTGCTTATCAACCCTTTTTGATGTAAAATATACAAGAGAGACTGTGTACACTGATTGAATTGCTACTATATTAATGAGGAACACTCCTTGAGCACCAGCAGTTCAAGATGATATATCTCTCTATTATATTGATTAGGAGTAATATGGATGAACATTGTAGAAGAAAGTTGGGAGCAGATTTTAAATAAGATGAAATCAGAATATTGCTCATCAAATATTTCATACAATACGTGGATTGCGCCACTTACCGTATATGAAGTTACAGATGACACTGTCTATATTCTTGTGAAACTTAAAGCAAGTCTGGAGCATATTGAAGATAAATACCTGCTTCCATTTAAAGTATGTATCGCAGAAGTGACAGGGACTGAATATGAAGTATCCTTTGTTACAGAGGACAATCTTATTATTCAGGAGAAGAAAGAGAACACAATAAAGAAGCAGAAATCAAATGCAATATTTGCCAATGCAAATTTAAATCCCAAATATACATTTGATACTTTTGTGGTGGGCAGCAATAATAATTTTGCACATGCAGCTTCCCTGGCCGTGGCCGAATCCCCTGGGGAGATTTACAATCCGCTGTTTATATATGGAGGTGTTGGACTTGGGAAAACTCATCTCATGCATTCCATCGCACACTTTATATTAGAAAATGATCCGTCAAAGAAAGTTCTTTATGTGACAAGTGAAACTTTTACAAATGAACTGATTGACTCATTGAAAATCGGTAAAAATGGTAATGAACTGGCTATGACCACTTTTCGTGAAAAGTACAGAAATAATGATGTTCTCCTTATAGATGATATTCAATTCATAATAGGTAAAGAAAGTACCCAGGAAGAATTTTTCCACACTTTTAACCACCTTCATGTATCCGGAAAGCAGATTATCATATCCAGTGATAAACCTCCCAAGGATATTGAGACATTGGAGGCAAGACTCCGCACCCGTTTTGAGTGGGGACTGATTGCCGATATTTCTTCACCTGATTATGAGACAAGGATGGCCATTTTAAGAAGAAAAGAAGAACTTGACGGGTTGGACCGTTATCACATTCCCGATGAGGTTCTTCAATATATTGCAAATAATATCAAGTCCAACATCCGGGAGCTGGAAGGGTCTCTCAATAAACTGATAGCCCTGGCTAATCTGGAGAATAAAGCAATTGATATTCCGCTTGCAGCGGAAGCACTGAAAGATATGATTTCCCCTGACAATAACAGGCAGATAACACCAGAACTGATAATTGACATCGTTTCTGAACATTTCAATATTCCTGTATCTGAATTAAAAGGTAAGAAACGTAATGCTGAAATTGTTCTTCCGCGACAGATTGTTATGTTCTTATGCCGTACACTCACAGAAACTCCTCTTAAAACCGTAGGAATTATTTTGGGAGGCAAAGACCACGCGTCTGTCAGCCATGGTGTCAAAAAAATCAGCCATGATATTAAAATAGATGAAGCTCTTAATAACACTGTCAATATTATTAAGAAGAAGATAAATCCTGTATGATGTATGAACAGATAATATGAGTCTTAAATCATTCACAATTCCCGCAAATAAATGTGGGTAACCATGTTAAAATAATGTGGATTATGAAGTTAATAATTAAATTAAGGTTTCAGGGCTTAAAATTATTCCCATCTTGTCCCTCACCTTTACCATGACTTTCTACATAGTTTTTAATATGGACAAACCCTTGAATATCAAGGTCTCAAGGCACTTATGAGCTTTTCCACAGCCCCTATTACTAAGGAGGCGGAATTGATTTATATATTTATCTATAAAAATGCGGCGGAAAAAATAATTCACCATGACTATCGAAAGGAGTTACTGATATATGAAAATCATTTGTTCAAAATCTAATCTTGTAAAAGGAGTTAGTATTGTATCAAAGGCTGTACCATCTAAAACCACAATGCCTATTCTTGAATGTATTCTGATTGACGCATCTACAGATGTTGTGAAGCTGACTGCAAATGACATGGAACTTGGTATTGAAACATGTATTGAAGGAGACATTGCTGAGAGAGGGATTATCGCTTTAAATGCAAGAATTTTTTCGGAGATTGTAAGAAAGCTTCCTGACAATGATGTGACAATAGAAACAGATTCTTCCAACCAGGCACTTATTACCTGTGAGAAAGCAAAGTTTAATATCGCTGCCCAGTCAGGGGAGGACTTTTCTTATCTTCCGGTTATAGAGAAAGAAGATTATATTACAGTGTCTGAATTTACACTCAAAGAAGTGATACGTCAGACTATTTTTTCTATTGCTGACAATGACACAAACAAGATGATGACAGGAGAATTATTTGAGATAGAGGACAACATACTCAAAGTAGTTTCCCTGGATGGACATAGAATTTCTATCCGAAAGATTGAGTTAAAAGAAAGCTATTCTTCTAAAAAAGTTATTGTTCCAGGGAAGACTTTACAGGAGATAAGTAAGATCATAGGCGGGGAAGCAGACGTAGAGGTTGATATTTCATTTACAAAAAATCATATTGTATTTGAATTTGACAAGACTGTAGTTGTCTCCAGATTGATTGAAGGCGATTACTTTAAGATTAATCAGATGCTTTCCAGCGATTACGAGACAAAAGTAAAGATTAACAAGAAAGAACTTCTTGATTGTATTGACAGGGCTACACTCCTGATAAAAGAGGGAGACAAAAAGCCTATTATCATTGATATTCAGGATGGTTCTATGGAGTTGAAAATCAAATCGCAGATAGGCTCCATGGATGAAGAAATTTTTATAACCAAAGAGGGAAAAGATTTGTTAATTGGCTTCAATCCTAAGTTTTTGATTGATGCACTCAGAGTTATTGATGATGAGGAAGTTGATTTGTATTTTATGAATGCAAAAGCCCCATGCTTTATCAAGGATGAGGAACAAAAGTATATTTATTTAATTCTTCCGGTTAATTTTAATGCGGTTGAATAGGGGAGGATTATCTGGTATGGAGATTATTAAATTACGTCAGGGCGATGATTTTATTAAACTTGGTCAGGCAATAAAAGCTGCCGGGATGGTTGATTCAGGTGTGGAGGCCAAAGAGGTCATTCAGGATGGACTGGTTAAAGTAAATGGCGAAAACGACACCAGAAGAGGCCGGAAATTATATGACGGAGATGTGGTAGAATTTGATGGTCAGGAAATAAAAATTGAAAAATAGTCTGAAAAAGTGTAAAATAACTACATACTGGTGGAGAAATTATGGTAATCAAATCTTTGAAACTAAAGAATTACAGAAATTATAATTTGCTGGATTTGACTTTTGATGCCCGGACAAATATTCTCTATGGTGATAATGCACAGGGAAAGACTAATATTTTAGAATCTTTATATTTGTCAGGTACAACTAAATCTCACAGAGGCACAAAAGACAGGGATTTGATTCAGTTTGAACATGAAGAAGCACATCTGGAGACTATTGTTGAGAAACGTGGAATGGTGTACCAGATAGATATGCATCTGAAGAAGAATAGTCCCAAAGGAATTGCGATTAATAAAATTCCAATTCGGAAAGCAAGTGAGCTGTTTGGGATTATTCATTTTGTATTTTTTTCCCCGGAAGATTTGAATATTATCAAGGAAGGGCCTTCTGGGAGAAGAAGGTTTATTGATTTAGAGCTATCCCAGCTTGATAAAATATATTTGAGTAATCTTTCAAACTATAACCGGATTATTAATCAAAGAAATTCTTTGCTTAAAGATATATACAGGCAGGAAAATCTGATGGAGACATTGGATATATGGGATATGCAGCTGGCTGAGTATGGAACAAAAGTGATAGAAAGCAGAAAGAAGTTTGTAAAAAAAATCAATGAGATAATCTTTGAAATTCATTCTAAGCTGACCGGGGGTAAGGAAAACTTATTTCTGGAATATGAAAGCAGTATCGGAAATATGACGCTGGAGCAGGCTTTGAAGAAGAACAGAGACAGAGACATTAGATTGAAGAGTACTTCTGTAGGGCCGCACAGAGATGATTTATGTTTTTTGGAGGGCAGTTTGGATATCCGGAAATTTGGCTCTCAGGGCCAGCAGCGGACAGCGGCTTTATCTCTGAAGCTTTCAGAGATTGAATTAGTAAAGATGTTAATTAAGGACACACCGGTATTATTATTAGATGATGTATTGTCTGAATTGGATAAACACAGGCAAAACTATTTACTGGATAGTATTCATGATATACAAACTGTGATTACATGTACTGGTTTAGATGAGTTTGTGAATCATAGATTTTCTATTAATAAAATATTTTATGTGAAGAATGGACAGGTAGCAGAAGAAAATTAGGAGGTTTTTTAAATGGGTGCAACAGGTACAGAATTTGATGCTGAATATGGAGCAGATCAAATCCAGATTTTGGAGGGATTGGAAGCTGTAAGAAAAAGACCGGGTATGTACATCGGCAGCACTTCTGCAAGAGGACTTCATCATCTGGTATATGAAATTGTGGACAATGCCGTAGATGAAGCATTGGCTGGACATTGTGATACAATTTTTGTAAGTATAAATAAAGAAAATTCTATTACAGTTATTGACAATGGACGTGGAATTCCAGTTGGAATTAATCATAAATCAGGTCTTTCTGCGGTTGAGGTTGTATTTACAATTTTACATGCCGGCGGAAAGTTTGGCGGCGGGGGATACAAAGTATCCGGAGGATTGCATGGTGTTGGTGCATCTGTTGTAAATGCTCTTTCAAAATGGCTGGAAGTAGAAATTTACAATGAGGGAAGTGTGTATAAACAGCGCTATGAACGTGGAAAAGTTGTTGAGACGTTAAGCATAGTTGGGGAATGCGAGCCGGATAAAACTGGAACAAAAGTAACATTCCTGCCCGACGATGAAATCTTTGAAGAAACTATTTTTGATTATGGTGTGTTAAAACAGCGTTTCAGAGAGATGGCATTCCTGACAAAAGGGCTCAGAATTATTTTAAGAGATGATAGGGAAGAAGAACCTGTAGAAAAAGAATTCCATTATGAAGGTGGCATTAAAGAGTTTGTCAGTTATCTGAACAGGAGCAGAACTGCTCTGTATGAAGATATTCTTTACTGTGAAGGTGTGAAGGATAACGTGATAGTTGAGGTTGCAATGCAGCACAATGATTCTTACAATGATAACACTTATGGATTTGTGAATAACATTACAACTCCAGAGGGCGGAACTCATGTGGTCGGATTTAGAAATGCTCTTACAAAAACATTTAATGATTATGCCAGAAAAAATAAATTATTGAAGGACAGTGAGCCTAATTTGTCTGGTGAGGATATCAGAGAAGGTCTCACTGCGATTATCAGTGTCAAAATTGAGGACCCTCAGTTTGAAGGACAGACAAAGCAAAAGCTTGGAAACAGTGAAGCACGTGGAGCAGTTGACAGCATTGTCAGCACTCAGCTTGGAATTTTTCTTGAACAAAATCCGAGTGTCGCACGGACTATTGTTGAAAAGTCTGTGATGGCACAGCGCGCGAGGGAAGCTGCAAGAAAGGCCAGAGACCTCACAAGAAGAAAATCTGCTCTGGAGGGAATGTCACTTCCTGGAAAACTTGCAGATTGTTCTGACAAAGACCCTAAGAACTGTGAAATTTATATTGTTGAGGGTGATTCTGCCGGTGGCTCTGCAAAGACTGCCAGAGACAGAAGTACTCAGGCCATTCTTCCACTCAGAGGTAAGATATTAAATGTGGAGAAGGCAAGGTTGGATAAGATATATGCAAATGCAGAGATTAAAGCGATGATTACTGCATTTGGCACAGGAATCCATGATGATTTCGATATCTCAAAACTTCGGTATCACAAAATTATTATTATGACAGATGCCGATGTGGATGGTGCTCATATCAGTACCTTATTGTTAACATTTTTATATCGTTTTATGCCTGAACTCATTAATAATGGGAATGTTTATCTGGCACAGCCACCGCTTTATAAGCTGGAAAAGAATAAAAAAGTGTGGTATGCATACAGCGATGATGAATTGAATGAAATACTTGCAGAAGTTGGCAGGGATGGAAATAATAAAATCCAGCGTTATAAAGGTCTTGGAGAGATGGATGCAGAACAGCTGTGGGAGACAACTATGGATCCGGAAAATAGAGTTTTGCTGAGAGTAATGATGGATAAAGAGACATCCTCCGAGATTGATTTAACCTTTACTACCCTTATGGGAGATAAGGTAGAGCCAAGAAGAGAATTTATTGAAGAAAATGCCAAATATGTAAAGAATTTAGACATCTAGTTATCGGTCCAAAAAAATATTCATCCTGATTAATTTGTGGGTGATATACTAGGTAAAGGGAAAGGATATAAAAATGGAAGATAATATTTTTGATAAAGTCCATGAAGTCGATCTTAAGAAGACCATGGAAACCTCTTATATTGATTATGCTATGAGCGTAATTGCAGCTCGTGCGCTGCCGGATGTAAGAGACGGATTGAAGCCAGTACAGAGAAGAATTTTGTATTCCATGATTGAACTGAATAATGGGCCTGACAAACCGCACCGTAAATGTGCGCGTATTGTCGGTGATACAATGGGTAAGTATCACCCTCACGGTGATAGTTCTATTTATGGTGCATTGGTAAATCTTGCTCAGGAGTGGTCCACCAGATATCCTCTGGTTGACGGACATGGAAACTTTGGTTCTGTGGACGGTGACGGTGCGGCCGCCATGCGTTATACGGAGGCACGTCTCAGCAAAATTTCTATGGAAATGACTGCGGATATCAATAAAGATACTGTAGATTTTGCTCCTAACTTTGATGAGACTGAGAGAGAGCCGGTTGTGCTGCCTGCCAGATTTCCGAATCTTCTGATAAACGGAACTTCAGGAATTGCGGTTGGTATGGCTACAAATATACCTCCCCACAACTTAAAGGAAGTTATCAGTGCAGTAGTAAAAATTATTGACAATCAGATTGATGAAAATGGTGAAACCTCAATTGAGGAAATACTTGATATTATAAAAGGACCTGATTTCCCCACAGGAGCTGAGATTCTGGGTACAAGAGGGATTGAAGAGGCATACCGCACAGGACGCGGAAAAATCAGGGTTCGTGCCATCACTAATATTGAACCTATGGCCAACGGAAAGAATCGAATCATTGTGACTGAACTTCCATATATGGTTAATAAGGCAAGGCTGATAGAGAAGATAGCAGAGCTTGTAAGGGACAAGAAAGTGGATGGAATTACAGAGCTGGCAGACCAGTCAAACAGAGAAGGTATGAGAATCTGTATTGAACTCCGCCGGGATGTAAATCCTAATGTAATTTTAAATCAGTTATATAAACATACACAATTGCAGGATACATTTGGTGTAATCATGCTCGCCCTTGTGAATAATGAGCCAAGAGTAATGAATATTCTTGATATGCTCAAGCATTATTTGAAGCATCAGGAAGAAGTAGTTACCAGAAGAACAAAATATGAACTGAATAAGGCACAGGAGAGAGCGCATATTTTACAGGGTCTCCTCATTGCATTGGATCACATTGATGAAGTAATCAAAATTATCAGGGGTTCAAAGAATGTTCAGATTGCAAAAGAGGAATTAATTGCAAGATTTGATTTATCAGAGGTACAGGCTCAGGCCATTGTGGATATGCGTCTGCGTGCGTTGACCGGTTTGGAAAGAGAAAAACTGGAAAATGAGTACGAAGAACTGATGAAAAAAATTGGTGAGCTGGAAGCTATCCTTGCAGACAGAAAATTATTGCTTGGTGTTATCAGAGAAGAAATATTGATTATATCTGATAAATACAGTGATGAAAGAAGAACATCTATAGGATTTGATGAGTTTGATATTTCCATGGAAGATTTAATTCCAAGAAAGAATGTTGTCATTGCAATGACAAAACTGGGTTATATCAAACGTATGACTGTAGATACATTCAAGAATCAGAACCGCGGCGGAAAGGGCATTAAGGGAATGCAGACCCTTGAGGAAGATTATATTGATGAATTGTTTATAACTTCCACACATCATTATATTATGTTCTTTACCAATACAGGGCGTGTATACAGACTTAAGGGATATGAAATTCCTGAAGCCAGCCGTACTGCCAGGGGAACAGCAATTATCAACCTTCTGCAGTTAATGCCGGATGAAAAGATAACAGCTATGATTCCAATTCAGGAATATGAAGACGGAGAGTTCTTGTTTATGGCAACAGAAAAGGGACTTGTAAAGAAGACTCCAATTAGGGATTACGCTAATGTGAGAAAAACAGGTCTTGCCGCAATTACACTTCGTGAAGATGATAAATTGATAGAAGTTAAGATTACTGATAATGAAAAAGATATTATTCTTGTGACTAAATATGGACAGTGTATCCGTTTCAGTGAGCAGGATGTAAGACCTACAGGAAGAACTTCAATGGGAGTCCGCGGTATGAATTTGAGTGACAGAGATGAAGTCATTGCAATGCAGATGGATACCCAGGGAGCTGAACTTCTCATTGTATCTGAAAAGGGAATGGGCAAGCGCACGAGTCTGGAAGAGTTTACAAGACAAAACCGGGGCGGTAAGGGAGTAAAATGTTACAAGATTACCGAAAAAACCGGCAATGTAGTAGGAATGAAGTCAGTAGATGAAGACAGTGAGATTATGATTATCAACACAGAAGGTATTGTAATCCGCATGGAATGCTCTGATATTTCTGTTCTTGGACGTGTCACTTCCGGCGTTAAGCTGATTAATCTTCCAGATGGAGAGACCGTGGCAAGTGTGGCAAAGGTAAGAAAAGCTTCTGCTGAAATTGATGGTGAAAAAGTAGAAATTTCTGAAGATGAGGAAGAAGAGAACCAGAGTGAGGAAAATCAGATTCAGTAACATGTAATAGTTAAATATCATCATTTAATAAATATAAAAATGCGTCCTGAATGAGCTGTAAAAGCAATTTCAAGACGCATTTTTGTGTCACTGTTAAGTACAATAAGTTTTTTTATTACAGAAGTTTTACTCCCTTTTGTGACAACTGATCTATTGTTCTTTCTATTTTATCAAGCAATCCAAAAATCTGATGTGAAAGCTCTTCAGCATTTGAATAGAAAATCTTAGATTCTTCTATATGTGAAGTTTTAATAGCATCTATGACTTTATGTCCATATTCATGGAAGCGGGAGTGAATATCATCAATGGCATCCCAATCTGGTTTGATAGATGGATGTTCTATGGAAATTGAATTGTAAAAGTGTCCAAAGGCACATTTCTTGCTGTTTACTGAAGAGGATAAATTTTTTCTTCCTGTGTAATTCTTTGCAATGTCTGAAGCCATTTTTGATGGGCATCCCTGGCTTTCTTTATATTTGCTTTTAATTCATTATTTGTAGGAGCATGATTTCCTCCCTTTAATGAGCTGAACAGATTTCTAGTTATATCTGAAAGCTGGTCGTCAATCACTGTAATCTGTTTTGAAAGTTTGTTACTGTTATTAGCGTCTTCCAGGATTATCTGGGTCATAAGATTAAGCCGCTCTGCGCCTTTGGTTGATTCTTCCATAGCAATGTTGATTGCATCTGTTGAACTTTTTACCTCTGCCATGGTATTGTCCACATTATCAACTTCTTCTACAGTATGATTCATTAATTCCATGTTTTTTTGCATGGTAGAATATACGGAATCAATTTTTTTACTCATATCTTTGGTAAGTTCCAAGGTGCTTACCATACTTTCCCTTCCATTTTGGGCTGCAGTCTGGACATCTGATAAAAATACACCCATGCCATCAAGACTTTTTTTCGTATTTTCTGCAAGTCTGCGGATTTCAGAAGCGACTACAGAAAATCCCTTCCCATGTACTCCGGCTCTGGCAGCCTCAATGGATGCATTTAATGCCAGAAGGTTAGTCTGCCCTGCAATGTCGGCTACCCCATCTACAATAACTGTCATCTTATTTGCTAAATCAACCAGCTCATCAATTTTATTGCTCATAATAGAAGAATTTATCATAACATTTTCTTTGAGTTCATTAATTTCTCTTAATTCTTCCATACCTGTATTATTGGATTCAATTAAATCTTTTGAATCACTCGCCAGCTTATCCAAAATAAAAGTCGAGTTATTTACTGCTTCTGAAACCATATTCATGCTGCTTGTGGTTTCTTCTACAATTGCAAGATTAGATGAACTCAAGTCGGACAACTCTGAGGCAAAGTTTTTCAAATCATAAGATATTTGAGACATATTCACATCAAAACTGCTCATTGAAGTTACCATATCCAGTAATTGTTTGGCGGAGACAGATATCATTTCTTCATTTTTAAAAAACCGCATAAATAAATCATAAACGTTTTGGTGAAGGGGATATTGAATGTCAGACGGGGGAGTGACATCCTTTCCCTCTAATCTGCTGTTCACGTAGTCTACAATACAACGTGCTTCATTACAATCTCCCTTTTTCCTTAGGAACATAAAATACCTCCTGCATCATTTGTACTTAAAATTATTTAATTTTATTTTATCATAAAACATTAATTATGAATATATATTTTAATAAACGATAAAAATATATTGATAAACGATAAAAATATATTGCAAAACATAAGATTAGATGATACAATACAAAAAAATAATCACAGGTATTTTATATATTTGTATGTTTGATAGTTGTTAAACTGCTAATGTTCAAGAAGTATGTATTTCAGAAAGGATTGTATTTGTATGAATCAGGAAAAGTTAATTAAATTTACAAGTTTGTTATTAGGTTTCATGTTTTATTCAGGAATTGCAGTTATTCTGGGGCTTCCATTTATTCTGAAGCTGGCGGGAAAGTACTATTCTTCAGCAATTACACAAAAGTTTTGGCCTATGCTGGCTGTATATGTGATAGCAGGGGTGTGCGGTCTGATTATCGTAAATCAGCTTTGGAGAATGATTAAGACTGTGATAAATAGAAATTGCTTTGTGGATAACAATGTGAAAAGTTTAAATTTAATGGGAAAGGTAAGTTTTCTTATTTCAATATTATTTATTTTAAAATTATTTTTTCTCCCTACACCGGCAACTTTTGTTATTATTCTGACCTTTTTCATAGCAGGAATATTCAGCCATGTTTTGGCATGTGTATTTAAAGAAGCTGTGCGGTACAAAGAAGAGAATGACCTGACGATTTAGGAGGCGGGATATGTCAATTATAGTAAATTTAGATGTCATGATGGCGAAAAGAAAAATGAGTGTTACAGAATTGGCACATGAAGTAGATATCACAATGGCGAACCTGTCTATTTTCAAAAATAATAAGGCGAAGGCGGTCAGATTTACAACATTGGATGCTATTTGCAAGGCCTTAGACTGTCAGCCGGGGGATATTTTAGAATACGTAGAAGATATGGAATATGAAAAAGACGAGTAATAATTAAATGAAAGGGGTAATTTTATGGAAAATTTATCTGTCAGTAAAATAGAACAAAATTATATATACGCCATAAAGCTGTGTGGAATATATGGAATTATATTTGCTTTTTGTCTCTATAAAAATCTGAATGGGATTACATTTCCCGTGTATGCAGCAGCAACTATTTTTATATCAGTCTTATTTTTAAAGAAAATAGGAACAGCCGTGCAAAAAAGTTTTTCTTTGTATGCTTTTGGAATTATACTTTTGGGAATATCCACAGTTATGACCAGCAATATTTTCTTTCACTTTTTTAACTGGGTGGGGATACAATTGCTTTTTATGACAGCTATGATGAGGCAGTTAGATAAAGGTCAAAGCTGGGATTTTGGGAAATATCTAAAAAATATTTTTATGTTATGCTTCAGGACAATTGGATCTGTTTTTACCCCCATTACACATGGAATAAAATATAGAAAAGAGGCGGAGAGTAAAAAAGAAAATAAAGTTATAAAGTCTATTTTAATAGGTGTTTTAATTGCAGCTTTATTTTTAGTAGTTGTATTGCCTCTTCTTGTTTATTCAGATAAAATATTTGCTCAATATTTTGGAAGGATTGTGGAAGCTTTTAAGTTTTACACAGAATTTAAAATTTTATTAACAGTTCTTTTTGGAGCAGTCATGTTATATTCATTTTTTACTGCCTTATTAAAAATGGAACTGACTGACGCACAACATAAAAAGGAAATGAATATAAATCCAGTGACAGGGATAACTTTTTCTGGAATTCTTACGGTAATTTATGTTTTCTATTCTGTAATTCAAATATTATTTTTATTCCTAAGACTTGACAGCGGGCTTCCACAGGGAGTCACATACTCAGAGTATGCACATTCAGGTTTCTGGCAGCTGCTTGGAGTTAGCTTAATCAATTTTGTAACCGTTTTGGTTTGTAAATCTATTTTCAAAGAAAATAAAACCTTAAAAATTTTGCTGCTTATTATTTCGATATGTACGTGTATTATGGCATTCTCAGCTTTTTATAGAATGATTTTATATGTAAATGTTTATCACCTTACATTTCTTAGGATTCTTGTGCTTTGGTTTCTTGGGATGCTGCTGATTATTATGCTTGGAGTCATGTGGAGTATATTTCATATAAAATTTGCTCTATTTAAATATATTACAGTTGTAGTATCCTCCGCTTATATTATTTTGTCTTTCGCAAATGTGGATAAAATAATTGTAGAATATAATGTTTCACACTGGGAGCATATAGCACCGGAAGATATGGTTTATTTAACATATGGTGTCTCATTGGATGCAGCCCCTGCGATAGCAAAAATAGATTTTGATAAGAATGGTGATGTTTCATATGGAAGTTTTACAATAGATGATTACTTTTCTAATATAAGGGATATGGAAAATTCAGGAAGAAACTGGAATTATTCGGTGGCAGCGGCAAAAAAAGCGGCAGACCAATATTTTAATCAAAAGGTTCAATAAATACAATTAAATTAACAGGAGGGGGAGAGGATTAATTCTCTGATTATAATTTCAGCCGTCTTTTTGACTGCTTCTGAAACATACAAAGTACATTGTGCTTTTCTCTCAGAAGAATCCTTTTCCATTCCTCTTGTCAATGCCCGGCAGCATGTTCCGCCGCAGGTTTTCTTAAAAAAGTCATGAAGTTCATTTGTAAGTTCAAAACATTTCGTAATTCTTGGGTCGCCGGGCTCTGTGCGTCCGAAAAAATATCCCAATATCATAGTACCGCCTGCCAGCGCTCCGCAAATGCACCCTGCGCCGCCAAGTCCCCAGGGAAATCCCGAACTCATAGCAATTGCATCATCGGACAATGTAAGTTTAAAATGCTTTCTAATAGCATAAATAATAGATTCTGAACAGGCAAAACCAGAATGGAAAATTTCAACGGCATCTTTTTGCAGCTCTTTCATATTAATATCTAAACAATATGTTATGTCTCTGGCACTCATCATACGACCTCCCACATTTGATAACTTTAGTATAGCACTATTTTCTTTTTTAAAAAACTATACTATAATAAGAAGAATTGTGAACTTAAAAGAGAAAATAATATACCTTCTTGAACATTAGTAGTTCAAGAAGTATACTTATTGAACTGTTAATTTTCAATAAATATGAAAAGGTCAGGAGAAACTATGATACGAGAAGTCAATGTTGAGGAAATCACAAAAAATATAAAAGAAATGTGCATTGAAGTAAATCATTATTTGTCACCTGATATGGATGCTGCCATGAAACAGGCACAGGAGACAGAAAAAGCACCTTTGGGAAAACAAATATTAGAGCAGCTTCAAGAAAATTTGAAAATAGCTTCAGAAGATATGATACCAATTTGCCAGGACACAGGAATGGCCGTTATATTTTTAGAAATAGGACAGGATGTGCATTTAGTGGGAGGCCTTCTGGAGGACGCAGTTAATGAAGGTGTTCGCCAGGGATATACAGAAGGCTACTTAAGAAAATCTGTAGTGAAAGACCCTTTAATAAGAGAAAACACAAAAGATAATACACCTGCTGTCATTCACACTAAAATAGCAGCGGGGGACAAAGTAAAAATAAAAGTGGCACCGAAAGGATTTGGAAGTGAAAATATGAGCCGAGTGTTCATGTTGAAGCCTGCAGAAGGTATAGAAGGTGTCAAAAATTCTGTACTTACAGCAGTAAAAGATGCCGGGCCCAATGCCTGTCCTCCAATGGTAATTGGGGTGGGGATAGGAGGCACATTTGAGAAATGCGCTCTCATGGCTAAAGAAGCACTTACGCGTGAGGTAAATATTCATTCAGAAATTCCGTATGTAAAAGAATTGGAAGAAGAACTCCTGGAAAAAATCAACAAACTTGGAATAGGTCCTGGAGGGCTTGGCGGCACAATGACAGCTCTGGCTGTAAATATCAACACATATTCAACACATATAGCAGGGCTGCCGGTGGGTGTAAATATTTGCTGCCATGTAAACAGACATATAAGCAGGGAGATTTAAAAGGGGTCTGACCCCTTTGCACTCCATTTTCAGAATTGTTTTAAAATTTAACCGGAAAGGATGCGTATTTATGGATAAGCATATTACTTCACCTATTACAAAAGAAGTTTCAGAAACTTTGCAGGCAGGTGATTATGTATATATTACTGGAACAATCTATACGGCCCGGGATGCCGCACATAAAAGGATGTATGATATTTTAAAGGAGGAAAAAGAACTTCCCGTTGATGTGAAAAATCAAATTATTTATTATATGGGACCGTCTCCTGCGAGGGAAGGGCGTCCTATTGGCTCCGCCGGACCTACTACTGCAAGCCGTATGGATAAATATACTCCTCAGCTTCTTGATATGGGGTTGAGTGCTATGATTGGAAAAGGAAAAAGAAGCCAGGAAGTTATTGATGCCATTGTAAGAAATCATTCTGTGTATTTTGCGGCAGTGGGTGGGGCGGGGGCTTTATTATCAAAATGTATAACCAGCTCTGAAATTGTTGCGTATGATGATTTGGGTACGGAGGCAATCCGTAAACTAACTGTAGAAAATTTTCCTGTTATTGTTGTTATTGATTGTGCGGGAAATAATTTATATGAAAGTGCAATAAAACAGTATAATATGGAAGATTAGAATTTGAGAGGAAAATATAATGAAACGTATATTACTGATGGTGTTTCGCAATATATTTCTGGTTCCATACATGTGGATTCGATTATGTTACCACGCATCACATACAGATAAATACACTGAAGATGAGCAGTACAGCCTTTTAAAATTTATAGTGCTGCGGGCAAACTGGGGAGGAAATGTACACATTGATATCCATGGATTAGAAAATATTCCAAAAGAAAATGGATTCATGTTCTTTCCAAATCATCAGGGACTTTATGATGTCCTTGCCATTTTAGAAGCGTGTCCAAGGCCATTTTCCGTTGTGGCAAAGAAAGAAGTTGGAAATATTCAATTTTTAAAGCAGGTCTTTGCGTGTATGAATGCTTACATTATAGACAGGGAAAATGTAAGACAGGCAATGCAGGTTATTATTGATGTATCAAATGAAGTAAAGAATGGGAGAAATTATCTCATTTTTGCTGAAGGCACCCGCTCAAAAAATGGAAATAGAATCGGAGAATTTAAAGGCGGCAGTTTTAAAGCAGCAACTAAATCAAAATGTCCGATTGTACCAGTGGCTCTCATAGATTCATTTAAACCATTTGATACCAATACAATAAGCAAAGTCACCGTTCAGGTACATTTTCTTACTCCACTGTATTATGAGGAATATAAAGATATGAAGACAACGGAGATTGCAGTTGCTGTCCATGACAGGATTCAGTCTGTAATTGATGAGAATGAAAAACATTGAATATCAAATATATAAGGAAACTATTTTTATAAGTAAGAACACAGCTATAATTGTAATAAGATTATAGATGTGCAAATAATTGGAAAGTAAGTGGCCTTTCATATAAAGCTATCCAATGTACTATAGCAATTGATATAATAGAGGAGTGGAAACATACTTTTACAACATAGGATAAGGCAATCAGAACTATCTGCCCCGCGATTATTTTCCATTTTATGCAAGATTAGAATAAAATTACAAATTATCGTTGACATTAAAGAATCTATTTAGTATAATAAATTCTGCACTGTTGGTGCATAATTTTATATAGTCTTGTATGATAGATACAGGTTGTTATTCAGAATCAGGAGAAATACTCAAGAGGCTGAAGAGGCGCCCCTGCTAAGGGTGTAGGTCGGGTGACCGGCGCGAGGGTTCAAATCCCTCTTTCTCCGTTTTAACAATTTCCAGAACTACTGGGCAAAACCAGTAGTTTTTATAAATTATTCAGCTTGAATAGATTAGAGGAAAGCGTTAATAAAAATACTAAATATAGTATGTAAAATATGTATTTGAAAAAAGTTAAAATAATATTAAAAAAACTATTGACAAATACACAGAACAAATGATATTATAGCTAAGCTGACTCGTGAGGGACAGCAAACAACAAAAAAGAACCTTGATAATTAAACAATAGACAACACACCCTTGAAAATTTCTAAACGAGAAAATTTTTAAGAACAGCATCGAAAGATGCACCCATCACCGGGAGGGATTCCGGTGGTAAGAACAGTATAAAGGGATAGAATTAGCTAGTAGCGATTCTTGACCGGATACAAACACTTTTAACGAGAGTTTGATCCTGGCTCAGGATGAACGCTGGCGGCGTGCTTAACACATGCAAGTCGAGCGAAGCGCTTTACTTAGATTTCTTCGGAAAGAAGAGTTCTGCGACTGAGCGGCGGACGGGTGAGTAACGCGTGGGTAACCTGCCTCATACAGGGGGATAACAGTTAGAAATGACTGCTAATACCGCATAAGGCCACAGTACCGCATGGTACGGTGGTAAAAACTCCGGTGGTATGAGATGGACCCGCGTCTGATTAGCTGGTTGGTAAGGTAACGGCTTACCAAGGCGACGATCAGTAGCCGGCCTGAGAGGGCGACCGGCCACATTGGGACTGAGACACGGCCCAAACTCCTACGGGAGGCAGCAGTGGGGAATATTGCACAATGGGGGAAACCCTGATGCAGCGACGCCGCGTGAAGGATGAAGTATTTCGGTATGTAAACTTCTATCAGCAGGGAAGAAAATGACGGTACCTGACTAAGAAGCCCCGGCTAACTACGTGCCAGCAGCCGCGGTAATACGTAGGGGGCAAGCGTTATCCGGATTTACTGGGTGTAAAGGGAGCGTAGACGGCTGTGCAAGTCTGATGTGAAAACCCGGGGCTCAACCCCGGGACTGCATTGGAAACTGTGTAGCTTGAGTGTCGGAGAGGTAAGTGGAATTCCTAGTGTAGCGGTGAAATGCGTAGATATTAGGAGGAACACCAGTGGCGAAGGCGGCTTACTGGACGATCACTGACGTTGAGGCTCGAAAGCGTGGGGAGCAAACAGGATTAGATACCCTGGTAGTCCACGCCGTAAACGATGTATACTAGGTGTCGGGTGGCAAAGCCATTCGGTGCCGCAGCAAACGCAATAAGTATACCACCTGGGGAGTACGTTCGCAAGAATGAAACTCAAAGGAATTGACGGGGACCCGCACAAGCGGTGGAGCATGTGGTTTAATTCGAAGCAACGCGAAGAACCTTACCTGCTCTTGACATCCCCCTGACCGGCGCGTAATGGTGCCTTTCCTTCGGGACAGGGGAGACAGGTGGTGCATGGTTGTCGTCAGCTCGTGTCGTGAGATGTTGGGTTAAGTCCCGCAACGAGCGCAACCCTTATCCTTAGTAGCCAGCAGTCCGGCTGGGCACTCTAGGGAGACTGCCAGGGATAACCTGGAGGAAGGCGGGGATGACGTCAAATCATCATGCCCCTTATGAGCAGGGCTACACACGTGCTACAATGGCGTAAACAAAGGGAAGCAAGACCGCGAGGTTGAGCAAATCCCAAAAATAACGTCTCAGTTCGGATTGTAGTCTGCAACTCGACTACATGAAGCTGGAATCGCTAGTAATCGCAAATCAGAATGTTGCGGTGAATACGTTCCCGGGTCTTGTACACACCGCCCGTCACACCATGGGAGTTGGTAACGCCCGAAGTCAGTGACCCAACCGTAAGGAGGGAGCTGCCGAAGGCGGGATCGATGACTGGGGTGAAGTCGTAACAAGGTAGCCGTATCGGAAGGTGCGGCTGGATCACCTCCTTTCTAAGGAAGAAAGAAGTAGAGTGTATGTTGTCTATTGTTTAGTTATCAAATGCGCGAGTGCGCAGAATGAATTGCACAGCCATGAGCCAGGCTTGTCTGGACGAATGGATGGGGGATTCAGGATGCATAAGAGCCATGGCTCTATCGAGAAGAAGCGGAAGTGGATTCGAGATAGCAGGCAGGGTGCACGAGCAGAGTCAGGTAACGCAGCCTTTTGGTGGCGATGCGTCTGAGGGAAACACCCGTTCCCATCCCGAACACGATGGTTAAGCCTCAGACGGCCGATGGTACTGCACTGGAGACGGTGTGGGAGAGCAGGTGGCCGCCAAATTTAAAAAAGAAAAAGGCCCAGACGCGAACCGCCGGTCAGAGTTTCACTAGGATTCGATATAGACGTAGGGCAAGGCGCAAGGGCATTACCGAAGCACAACCAACAATCAGCAGGGCAGTGCTGTTACCATAGCTGGGAGTTTACCAGTGATTAGATATACGAATACAGGAATTTCTTCTTTCGTATATGTAATGACTGATAAAACAGTCAGAAGATGCGGGGCGTAAGCTTAAGCATCGGATATGTACCTTGAAAACTGCATACAAAGAGAGTTACATTACAACTGATAAGCAGTAATGTAACACGATTAAGAATATCTTCTTGGACACCCAATGTCCAGGAGGAAGAATATCTTTAATCAAGACATCCGAGGTAATGTTATAAGAACATTAACTATTCGAAGAAAACGAAGTAAAACAATTGAACCTCCATTGAACGTAGCAGTCCAATGGGGAAGAACCTATTACCAACGCACATCACGCTAGATGTGTGTCGCTGACTCCCCAACCCGTGGGAGGAGGCAAGTTGGTTATGCTGATAAGAGCGTATGGTGGATGCCTTGGCACTAAGAGCCGATGAAAGACGTGATAAGCTGCGATAAGCTTCGGGGAGGGGCAAATACCCATCGATCCGGAGATTTCTGAATGGGGAAACCCACTGGAGCAGACCTCCAGTATCCTTGACCCAATCCATAAGTCAGGGAAGGGAACCCGGTGAACTGAAACATCTAAGTAGCCGGAGGAAGAGAAAACAACAAGTGATTCCGGAAGTAGCGGCGAGCGAAACCGGAACAGCCCAAACCAGGGTGCGTGCACCCTGGGGTTCGGACCGCGTAATTGATTCGCAGAGGATAGCAGAATGGTTTTGGGAAAGCCAGCCAGAGAGGGTGAAAGCCCCGTAAGCGAAATCCGATGAGACATGGCGGTATCCAGAGTACCACGAGACACGAGAAACCTTGTGGGAACATGCGGGGACCACCCCGTAAGGCTAAATACTACTTAGTGACCGATAGCGCATAGTACTGTGAAGGAAAGGTGAAAAGGACCCCGGGAGGGGAGTGAAAGAGAACCTGAAACCATATGTTTACAAGCTGTGGAAGCACTTTATAGGTGCAACCGCGTACTTTTTGTAGAACGGTCCGGCGAGTTACGCTGGCTGGCGAGGTTAAGGGCTTGAGGCCCGGAGCCGAAGGGAAACCAAGTCTGAATAGGGCGACATAGTCAGTCGGAGTAGACCCGAAACCGGGTGATCTATCCATGTCCAGGTTGAAGTTGCCGTAAAAGGCAATGGAGGACCGAACCCACATCCGTTGAAAAGGGTGGGGATGAGGTGTGGATAGGGGAGAAATTCCAATCGAACCCGGAGATAGCTGGTTCTCCTCGAAATAGCTTTAGGGCTAGCCTCATATAAAAGTCTTGCGGAGGTAGAGCACTGAATTTCCTAGGGGGCGTCAAAGCTTACCGAAGAATATCAAACTCCGAATGCCGTGTAGATGATGTATGGGAGTCAGACTGTCCGAGATAAGTTGGATGGTCAAAAGGGAAAGAGCCCAGACCTGCAGCTAAGGTCCCAAAATGTGTGTTAAGTGGAAAAGGATGTGGGATTTCAAAGACAACTAGGATGTTGGCTCAGAAGCAGCCACACATTAAAAGAGTGCGTAATAGCTCACTAGTCGAGAGGTCCTGCGCCGAAAATGTCCGGGGCTAAAACACACTACCGAAGCTCAGGAATTGACGAATGTCAATTGGTAGAGGAGCATTCTTAGAGAGAGGAAGCTGTACCGTAAGGAGCAGTGGATTTCTAAGAAGAGAGAATGCCGGAATGAGTAGCGAGAGGAAGGTGAGAATCCTTCCGGCCGAATATCTAAGGTTTCCAGAGTAAAGCTGATCTGCTCTGGGTAAGTCGGGGCCTAAGGCGAGGTCGAAAGACGTAGTCGATGGACAACAGGTGGAGATTCCTGTACTGTAACATGACAGAACTGTGGGGACGCAGAGAGAGAGCGCAAGCCGGGAATGGAAATACCGGCGCAAGCGGAAGAGGGGTGCACCAGGCAAATCCGGTGCGCAACCCAAAGACGTGACGCGGAGCGAACGAAAGTAGCGAAGTGCGTGAGTTCACTGCCAAGAAAAGCCGCTATCGTTCATGTTATACCCGTACCGTAAACCGACACAGGTGGATGAGGAGAGAATCCTAAGGCCGACGGGAGAAGCATTGTTAAGGAACTCGGCAAAATGACCCCGTAACTTCGGGAGAAGGGGTGCCATAGAAATATGGCCGCAGAGAATTGGCCCAAGCAACTGTTTAGCAAAAACACAGGTCTATGCAAAACCGAAAGGTGAGGTATATGGGCTGACGCCTGCCCGGTGCTGGAAGGTTAAGGGGAGAGGTTAGCGCAAGCGAAGCTTTGAACTTAAGCCCCAGTAAACGGCGGCCGTAACTATAACGGTCCTAAGGTAGCGAAATTCCTTGTCGGGTAAGTTCCGACCCGCACGAAAGGCGTAATGATTTGGGCACTGTCTCGACAATGCACCCGGTGAAATTGAAATACCAGTGAAGATGCTGGTTACCTGCGCCAGGACGGAAAGACCCCATGGAGCTTTACTCCAGCTTGATACTGGGATTCGGTATTGCATGTACAGGATAGGTGGGAGGCTTTGAATCCATGACGCCAGTCATGGAGGAGCCGCTGTTGGGATACCACCCTTGCAGTGCTGGGTTTCTAACCAACGGCCGTGATCCGGCCGGGGGACAATGTCAGGTGGGGAGTTTGACTGGGGCGGTCGCCTCCGAAAGGGTATCGGAGGCGCTCAAAGGTCTTCTCAGAATGGTTGGAAACCATTCGCAGAGCGCAAAGGCATAAGAAGGCTTGACTGTGACACCGACGGGTGGAGCAGGTACGAAAGTAGGACTTAGTGATCCGGTGGTATAAAGTGGGATTGCCATCGCTCAACGGATAAAAGCTACCCTGGGGATAACAGGCTTATCACTCCCAAGAGTTCACATCGACGGAGTGGTTTGGCACCTCGATGTCGGCTCATCGCATCCTGGGGCTGAAGTAGGTCCCAAGGGTTGGGCTGTTCGCCCATTAAAGCGGTACGCGAGCTGGGTTCAGAACGTCGTGAGACAGTTCGGTCCCTATCCGGCGTGGGCGTAGGATATTTGAGAGGAGCTGTCCTTAGTACGAGAGGACCGGGATGGACTGGCCGCTGGTGTATCTGTTGTTCTGCCAAGAGCATAGCAGAGTAGCCAAGCCGGGACGGGATAAACGCTGAAGGCATCTAAGCGTGAAGCCCCCCTCAAGATGAGATATCCCATAACGTCAAGTTAGTAAGACCCCTTGAAGACGACGAGGTAGATAGGGCGGAGGTGGAAGTGCAGCAATGCATGGAGCTGACCGTTACTAATAGGTCGAGGGCATAACCAAGCATGGTGGTAGGTAAATGGATGATTGATTTCTTTGTATGTGGTTTTGAAGGTACACAATATTTTTATTATTCCTCGATAGCTCAGTGGTAGAGCATTCGGCTGTTAACCGAAGGGTCGTTGGTTCAAGCCCAACTCGGGGAGCTTATAGACCGTGAGCTGACTTACGGTCTATAAAAATATTATGAGATATTTATCAAAACTGGCTCCTTGGTCAAGCGGTTAAGACATCGCCCTTTCACGGCGGTAACACGGGTTCGATTCCCGTAGGAGTCATTGTAAATTCATTAACAAGGTATAGTTAATATGCCGATGTGGCTCAATTCATTAAGATTGACCATGTCAATCGCAGACAGGGCGCTGATTACAAATCAGCTGCTTATGGCATAGTTAATATGCTGATGTGGCTCAATTCATTAAGATTGACCATGTCAATCGCAGGCAGGGCGCTGATTACAAATCAGCTGCTCATGGTATAGTTAATATGCCGATGTGGCTCAATTGGCAGAGCAGCTGATTTGTAATCAGCAGGTTATCGGTTCGAGTCCGATCATCGGCTTTGTTCCTTATATGGGACATAATACATGTGGACCTTTAGCTCAGCTGGTTAGAGCAATCGGCTCATAACCGATCGGTCCTGGGTTCGAGTCCCCGAAGGTCCACTTTTTTAAATAATTTATAGTAAGGCCCAGTGGCTCAGTTGGTTAGAGCGCCGCCCTGTCACGGCGGAGGTCGAGAGTTCGAGTCTCTTCTGGGTCGTTGACATTAGAGAAGAAAAGATGTATAATTTTCTCTGATGGACAATCAAATATTATGGGATCTTAGCTCAGCTGGGAGAGCATCTGCCTTACAAGCAGAGGGTCATAGGTTCGAGCCCTATAGGTCCCATATATTATGCCGCAGTGGCGGAACTGGCAGACGCCCGGGACTTAAAATCCCGTGGGTAGTGATACCCGTACCGGTTCGATTCCGGTCTGCGGCAGTTGTGTGAAGTGTTTCAATCCCTTGTAGAATCAGGGTTTGGAGCACTTTTTGTTTTGATAAAAAGTTGTACAAAATTGTACAGCCTGCAAATACGCTAGTTATGTTAGTACTTTTGCCATTTGAGAGCTATCCATTTTATTTACACGTTGTCCTATGTAGTGTTCCGTCATGGAAAGTGTAGAGTGTCCTAAAAGTGGCTGAATATCAATTGCCTTTACTCCGGCATCATAGAGCATGGATGCACCTGTAAATCTTATTTTATGACTTGATAGATATGAAATTCCTACGGCTGCACAATATTTCTTTAGGCGACGGTTGAAAGAATCTGTAGTCAAGGGTCTGCCCTCATGCATGAAAAGAAATTTACCGTTTGGATTTAGGTCTTTCATTTTTTTTAGGATGCTTACTCCTTCATCTGAAATAGTCTCTGTTCTTATACTGTAATTAGGATTTCCTTTTGGGTCTTTCAGCACCCTGCATGGACTACTTAAAGTCATATCATCTTGTAACATTCTCTCTTCCACAAGCTGATGTTCTATTCGGACTTTATGCCCATCATCAATATCCCAAGATAGTCCTTTAATCTCCCCTATCCTAAAGATGCCATAGAACGCCAATATAATCGCTAAGACATAGGCATCTTGTTCTAGTGTTTTAAGATAAAGAAGTAGCCTTTTACGCTCTTCAAGGGTATAAGCCTTTTTCTTTGCAGAAGGAAGTTTGAAATTCAATGTGTTGAGTGGTATGGATGTAATAGGATTGTAAGGAATAATTTCCTCTAGTACTGCATGACGAAAAATATTGTTCAATAAGGATTTTCTATTATTAAAATCTTTTCTTGTAATCAATCCTTTTCCAGTCCACTTTTGAAATAATTTCAGCAGATGCTTTGGCCTGATTTCCGCTATTTGCATAAGCGCAATTTCCGAATCAGCCAGGTGACGTCTCCATACCCCCATATCTTCCTCAATTGTTTTACCTGAAACTATTTTTGTCTCCGAGCGTTGTTGAACCCATTTCTTGTAAACACTTTCTAAGGTGTTATTGAAGTAGAAATTAAAAAGTTTTTCGATTAGTGCATCCTCGGATGGAGCAATAAATTGTGGGTCATAAGATTTTATCCTACCATCCTTACAGGCATAAAATTCCTTTCTTTTCTTATCCTTGAAATGAATCTCAAAGACAAGTTTCTTTTTCTTTTTTGTAAGCATAATTTCATATTGTGCCATCTCTGATGAACTCAATATATCATTTTCTATCAAAATCTGCAAGCTTTGGATAGCGTGATATAACTTGACCTGTTCTTTTGTGAGATGAATATTGCGATTGTATATTGGCATATCACGCTTGTCCTTTCCATTAGATTTTATTACTTTTCAAAAAGCCGTTTATAGAATTTAGAGTTTTATAAGAGCCTTAGTAATTACATAAATCTTTCGTTTCAATCCCTTTTGTTCAGCCGGGACGATTGCTGAAAATAGTTCTTTACCCTGATTTAGCATTTTTCTTCTGCACCTTCTTTTACCTCCATTTTTTCAATTTGCATTTCTGCTATTCCTTTTGATTTTACTTTCATTTTTGCTATCATCTGAGTTTCAAGTTCTACGGCTTTCCTCAACTCTTCATTTGGTTTAGCGTTGTTTATGGCATCAATCAAATCGGTTCTGCCTTTTTGATAATCATGCACCAGTAATGTTTTGGCAGTTGGTGCAACCTGCCTTATTATCCAGTTATATTTTGCATCCAAATCAAAGGGTTTGGGGTTTGTTGCTATTCTGATATTGCGAGTCCTGCCATAACAGAAACGTTCCCATATTGGGTCAAGTTCCCACTCGTTTTTGGGCTGGTTTTTATCTTCTACCACAAAATAGAGATAATGGTTTAAGATTCCAAAAATAATTTCATCTAAAATTTCGTCTTCAGCACACTCACCATGATGCACATTTGTTATAAGCTCCTCGACCGTCCTTTCAGCACGTTCATCAGAAAGGCGAATCTCAAGGCGGTTCTTTATAGGTGCATCTTCAAGAGGTACACCTTTAGTTATGTACTGTTCATAATCTTTTTCATACATACAAATATAGATTGCACTGCTTCGCTTTCCGATATATAGCGTTCTGCCCAGACCGAGTTTTCCATCTAACTCCTCATAATAATTAGTTTCCCCACTCTCACGGTAATCAAATGACTTACAACGTGTTACAAATTCGCCGGTCTTACATTTTTTATACAGATACTCAATATTCAGGATGCCATCAGAGTCATTGATCGCTAAATCAAGTCTTTTCCACTTCACATCCTGATTCCACAGGGTAGCCAAAAAATTAATCCATGTGTATCCATGATACTCTAAATGAATCTCGTATTGCCTACAGGCTTGTCCTTTAAATTCAAGAATGATTCCCATTTTTTCATCATCGGAGTAAGACAAGAATATATTTCCGAAAGAGTATACATGTTCGTAGTTGTGCCATCTGTGCTTCTCTTTGCGGAAAAATTTAAAGGGAATCTCTAAAATGTCATGTGCTATCTGTTCCATGCTATCCATCCCGGTTACAGGGAAACGAACCCTTAAATAATCTACTATTACAGTCACAAGGTTCTCTGGGTCTAACTGTTTTAATACAGCGCGGATTTCCTTGTACATCTTTCTCTTTAATGGCTTCTTCCCTGTTATAAGTTGATTGTAATACCGTCGGCTTATTCCTAGACACTCCGCAATTTGCTTTTGAGTTAGGTTTTGGGTTTTTCGTTGTTCTTCTACTTTGGTACACCATTTTTCATGCCATATGGAACGCTTTTCTTTACTCAATTGCTACTTTACCTCCTTCGCAAAAAGTTATCTAAATGGTACGTTTGCCCAGCCAACCCACCGCCCTATAGGAACCGTTGCTCTGGGCATTCGCTTTGCGAAACACTAAATAGCACAAAAGCTACAGACAAGAAAATTTGCTATATCTTTCGTTTTTAGGGTCTCCAACGAACTACTTCATTCCTATTGTGAGAAAAAAGAGAACTGTTCTCTTTTTGGAAAATGGCAACAGCCCAGTTATTTTAACGGCTAGGAGAGGATTAGACTATATTTTCTACCCCCGTATTACTCAACGGGGGTAAACCAGCGGTGCAAGCACCGCTGGTAGCAGGGCGGAGAAACTCCCCTGCTCATACGTTCCGCCCGCAGTGGATTCCCTCCGCCCTGCTTTGGCAGTGTTTCATTCTAACTCCATAGTTATTTAACGAAAATGATGCCTGCATGAGTAACTCGGACATTGAAAGAGTGCTGCACATAAGCCATGCTGTTTTTAGTTCAGGAAAATCGGTCAAGTCACAATCAGCAAGCATCTCATTGGCCTTCCTAATCTCGTTATACCCTATTCTTAGGTGCGATATAATTTCCTTCAAATCTTCTCGTGTTGATTTCATTTGATTACCTGTCCTTTCCGTAATTTTGGGTGTTAACTTAATGACAACGTTTTACTTACTTATATTGCCATAGGGTCATTGTTCATATGATTCTCTTCTTCTACTTGTTCTCTTGTTAATGTAACTGCATATTTTCTAACGTTCTCCTGGCATTCCGATAAGTTGGAGATATAATATATTTAAACATGACTTTTATTATATATACAAATACTAATCACATTTAAATATATAATATGTTCAGTGTTTGGAAATGTCAATAGAAAATCATAAAATAATTGACAAATATATGTATAAGTAATACAATTTTAATAAAATAATATTGGAGGTGTTAGTGTGATAGAAAATTTTGGTAAAAACGTAGCACGTTTAAGAAAAGAGAGGGATATGACACAGACTGAATTAGCTAAGGCAATTGGCGTTAATAAACAAACGATTTCTAACATTGAAAAGGGAGAAGGATATCCAACATTCAATAACCTTGAAAAAATAAGTCAGGTTCTAAAGGCAACACCGATTGAGTTGTTTGGAACGCTGAAAGAGATTGCTTTACAAGATACGTCAGAAATTATGGATAGGATTGATAGATATAGTAATAAAATTCAGGAAATATTGCAGGCACAAGCCTTTCTTGAAGATATTATGTATGATGATGAGGTTAAAAACACAATGGAAATGGTCGCAATGTTATACAATATGTTTCATCAACCGATTATGAAGGATGAAGAGGGAGCCTCTATACTTGATGATAAGACGGGAGAGGCTCGAATGGGCAGAAGTCAGTTTGAGAAAATCCCATTTGAGAAAATAAAAGATGCTGCAGCACAGTTGTCTTTTATTATAAATAATTGTCAGCAGGTAGATAATAAATAAAGTTTAAACAGGAGGAATTGTAAGGTTTGTGATCTTTCAAGTCCTCTCTTTATAATGTTGTTTGGCTATATCCGCTCCGTAAAGGACTGCCCTACGATGTATCGGCTTTGTCTTGTTCCTTTACCTAACTGCTTACATTATGCCAGCAAAACATAGTGATAGCAACCTGAACACAAAAGTTACTTGCACATGAGTTAAATGGTAACCTACCATCTATTCCGGACAATCAAAAAAAGTTGCTCAAGATGCGGACAAGGATTTGTAAAGCAAATAATGAGCGTAAATAAGTACATTGCAAAAAGGGCTACGTCAATACAGCAAAGTTTTGATAGTAGTCATTTTTGTTGAAATTATTTCACTAAATATCACTAGAATCATTGTTTTTACATCACATAGGGATTGTCAAGCCATATTTCACTGTAACCTTTAGCAATCATAAATTGTCTATATTTATGCAGAATAGTCCCATCTTTTAAAGGCTTACCGTCCAATATTTCTTCTTCTTGAGCATCATAAATATAGATATCATCGGGAAGAAAATCAACTTGAGACAATTCTATTTTTGTAGAATCATGAAAATATACGGTGATAAAATTGAGTCCGTGTACCCTGATGAAATGTACTGGTTTAGCATAGGGGTAAATAATTTTTAATACAATATAAAGTTCACGTTCGGTCATATGTTCTGACATTTCTTTAAAATCCATAATAAATCCTTTCAATCATACAATATTCTTAATTCTTATAATAACATAATTGCTTCTATTTTGGAATCAGAAATACTTCCATTTTGGATATACTTATCGTGAGGTGACAATATGGATAGAGTAAATCAGAGAACAAATCATCTATTGGGGAATAACATCAAGAGATTGAGGGTTGAAAGGAATTTGCGAAATAGGGATGTCGTGGCTCAATTACAGCTAAGAGGCCTTGAAATATCGACAGGTACTTATAGCAAAGTTGAAATGGGAGTGAATAATCCAAGTGTGGATTTGCTTATTTTCTTGACGGATATTTTTGAATGTGATTTCAATGCCTTTTTCAAACAGGATTAATGCTTTATGTTATGAAGTAAAAAATAATAGCAAAATTTGACATGGTATGATATACTGTTGCCAGTCATATTAGAACAACGTAGGGATAGTCTGATGGTTGCCTTTTCGGAAACGGAAAGGGGGTATGTGCTATGAACACACTTGAGGTTTTAACATTAGTACTGGTTATCTTCGCAGTACTTACATACCTAGACAACCGAGACAACAAAAAATAGGCTATCTCCTACGCCAATAGGGGATAGCCGTCTAACTAAGTTTCTGATTTAGTTTTCGATGACAATCATCGGACGAGCAATATCCTTTGATTGTTTCTAACATGATTATAAACTACCGAGTCAATTTTTGCAAGTGGTAGTTTAGATATTGGGGATGCTTTGGCATCCCCATTTTAAGATTAGCTCAAGCCGACAAATGTTGTACAAATCTTGTACAGAATATATCAGAGGTGGCACAAACCTCCTTTCTATGCGGTTTTATAGCACGCAGATTCGTTGATTCCCGGTCTGCGGCATTAGTGAAAAGTACTTCAAACCCTTATGTTTCAAGGGCCTGAGATACCTTTGTTTTGGTGAAAAAGTTGTACAGCCAGTAAAATCAAGCTATGAGAGCACTCTTGCCATTTGAGAAGTAGCATTTTCCTCTACTCACTGTCCAATATAGTGTTCAGTCATAACAAGCGTTGAATGTCGATGGCTCTAATTCCGGCATCATAAAGCATGGAAGTACCTGTAAACAGGATTTTATGACTTGATAGATAAAGGATATCTACAACACCACAATATTTCTTTAAATGGCGGTTAAAGATGTCAGTTGTAAGTGGACGTCTTTCAAACATAAAGAGACAATTTCCATCAGGATTTAATTCCTTAATCTATTTTAAAACTTCTAATCCTTCTTTTGCAAAACCTTTGTCCGTATATTATAATAGGGATTTTCTTTAGGGTCTTTTAATACACGGTGAGGTTGGCTTAAAATCATATCATCTTGTAACGTCCGTTCTTTAACAAGCTGTTTTCTTATTTCGATGGTATTTTCTTTTTCACTATTCCCAAATAACCCCTTAATCTCTCTGATACGAAAAATACCATAAAATGCAATCCCACCATTTCTGTTAAGTATTTTATATTAAGTAATAGTTTGCTCCTGTGCTACAATACTATTGGAAAGCACTTCTGCCGCTTATAAATAAAGAAGACGAGACACTTTTAGGTTTTGGCTAAAAAATGAAGTTAATAGATAAGAAGGGACTTATTTATTATGGGAAAAACTTTAGTCAGGCAAACGTATAAAATAATAATCATAGTAAGTATATGTAGATATTATTGTCGACACATAATGTTTAGATAGTGTATAATAAAATATTATCATTTAGAATTTGGGGAGTTGAATAAAGAAACTTATGTTCGAATATTGATTGTATATTTTTTGCTTTTATGGTAAAATGTTAAGGATTGTTGTATTAAATTTATACTAAAAATATGAAAGGTGATTGCATATGCCTACAAAAGTAATTGATTTATTCTGTGGCGTTGGCGGACTGACGCATGGATTGCAGTTGTCAGGACTTAATGTTGTTGCAGGGTTTGATTTTGAAGAATCTTGTCAATATGCTTATGAAAAAAATAATGACGCTATATTCGTGCATAAAGATATTACAGAATTAACTGGACATGAACTTATGGAGTATTATGAAGACGGAGATATCAGAATATTAGTTGGCTGTGCACCATGTCAACCATTTTCAAAGTATACCCATCGATATAGAAAAGAGGGACATACAGATAGTAAGTGGCAATTACTATATTCTTTTGGTAATTTAATAGGAGAAACACTTCCTCATATTGTATCAATGGAGAATGTACCAGAGTTGGCAACTCAAACAGTCTTTAGAGACTTTATAAAAAAGTTAAATGACAATAATTATAGCGTGTCATGGAGCATTGCATATGCTCCAGATTATGGAGTCCCACAGCATCGTAAAAGGTTAATACTTTTAGCTACTCGTTTTAATAAAGAACTTCATTTAATTGACCCATTGTATAATTCTGAAACATATATAACCGTTAAGGATGCCATTGGAGAGTTAGAGTATATTGAGGATGGTGAATGTTCTCAAAGTGATATTATGCATCAATCTTGTAAATTATCGGAAATTAATAGGAAACGGATTCGTCAATCTATTCCGGGGGGAACATGGAGAGAATGGGATGAAGAACTACAATTAGATTGTCATAAAAAAAGTAGTGGAAAGAGTTATCCTTCTGTATATGGTAGAATGAAATGGGATGCACCATCTCCAACGATTACAACCCAATTTTTTGGATTTGGAAATGGAAGGTTTGGACATCCAGAGCAAAACAGAGCCTTATCATTAAGAGAAGGAGCTATTTTGCAATCTTTTCCTCCGAATTATAAGTTTGTTCCAGAAAATGGAGTTATGAATAAACGAAAAATAGGTGTGCAGATAGGGAATGCAGTACCTGTTGAGTTAGGGAGAGTAATTGGTTTGAGTATTCAAGAACATTTAAAGGAGGTTGGAATTAATGGTTAAAAAACCACGAATTTATAAGCCGAGTATTCCTTATGAAAAACAACTAATTGCAGAAAAGCAAATCAAAGATACCCAAAAGCAGATTGATTATGATACTATTGATTTTACAATCGAACATTTGATAATGAAATTTGAAAAGGGGGATTTTTTTATTCCGCCTTATCAAAGAAATTTTATTTGGAGAGAAGAAAATAAGTCTGCTTTTATTGAATCGGTAATTTTAGGGCTGCCAATACCGTTTATGTTTTTTGGGAATTGTAATGATGGAAGAATGGAAGTTATTGATGGTGCTCAGCGTTTGCAAACTTTATCAGCGTTTGTTGAAAACAAATTGAAACTTAAAGGATTAAAAAAACTTGAATCCTTGAATAATTTCACTTTTAAGGATTTACTTGAATCACAACAAAGAAAGCTAATAAATAGGACCTTGAGAATAATTGTGCTAGAAGAGGACACACCTAATGATATCAGACAAGACCTTTTTAATAGAATCAATACTTCTGGAATAAAGGCAAATCCTTCGGAAATTCGAAGAGGTTCATACCCAGGAACGCTTACGGACTTTATTGATGAGTGTACTAAAAATGAGCTTTTTCAAAAATTATGTCCAATTTCAGCGAAAAGTGTTGAGCGTCATGAGCGGTTTGAGTTTATACTGAGATTTTTTGCGTATACAAATTCATATATGGAATTTGTACATGAAGTTAATACTTTTTTAGATGAATTCTTGGTGGACAATATGGAGAATGCTGACATTGATGAATATTCTTTTGAGTTTAATAGAATGCTTAATTTTGTGGATACGTATTTTCCACATGGATTTACTAAAACCCCAAATGCCAATTCAACTCCAAGGGTAAGATTTGAAGCTATTTCTGTTGGCGTAGCATTAGCGTTACGTGAGAAACCGGATTTGGTTTTACATGACCTTGCATGGCTAAAGTCTGATGAGTTTAAATATTACACTACTACGGATGCTAGTAATAATCTGAATAAATTTAGAGGGAGAATTGAGTATGTTAAAGCGAAAATTCTAGGAGAGGATTATGCAAGAGACACGAGAGATATTTGAAGACCGAAAAGAAGAAATCGAATTATATTTTTCAATTATTCTTGATTTGGAAAACAACAGAGTGCGTTTTAATACTGTTAATGATAGGAGATTTTTGAAGATATTAAAATCTAATTTCATATTAATGCTTTATAATTTTATTGAGGCCTGTATAAGTAGTGGTTTATCTGAAATATATGAAAGCATGAAACATGATAATTGTACTTATTATGATGTCATTGAAGAAATACAAAATATTTGGACTAAGGCTCAAGTTGCAAATATTAGTGGTCAGACGATACAACGTTCAACATATGAAAAACACATAAAAAAAGTAATTGATGAAGTTGTTAATCAATCGCCTATTGTTTTATCAAAAAAGAGTCTAAAATATGAAGGGAATTTGGATGCAAAAAGAATAAAAGAGCTTTGCGATGAGCATAAAATAAGGTATGTGGTTGACAGAAATACAACAGCGTTATTAACAATTAAGACTAGACGTAATAGTTTAGCTCATGGAGATGTTTCGTTTAGCGAATGTGCAAGAGATGATAGCGCATTAGACTTAGAGAAGACTAAAGATGTTACAATAAAATTTATTGATGATATACTAATTGGTATGGAAAGATATTACAATGAAAAGAGTTATCGTCAAACTAGTTAATTGTTTTTTATCTGTAACAGTGATTAGTTATTACAGACCTAAGATATAAATTGGTTGATAAGTTGTACAAATGTTGTACAGATATTATCAAAGGTGGCACAATCCTCCTTTCTATGTGGTTTTACAGCACACAGATTCGTTCGATTCCGGTCTGCGGCATTTTATAAAGGCTTAAACATTTTGTTTAAGCCTTTTTTATATTTTCCCATTTAAAGTCATCGGAGGATTTGCTATTCAGTTTAGAGCTCCAGCTTCATATATATAACATCCTCCAGTGGGTTATTGTAATAAGGGGAAATTTCCACGAATCCCAGGCCTTTGTACAATTTGACAGCGCTTTGCAGTGGCTTCAGGGTATCTAATACCATTTCTTTATATCCGTCATTTCTGGCCTCGTTTATAATTGCTTCGGCCAGTGAACGGCCGGCTTTAAGTTTTCGATATTCTGGTTTAACGTACAATCGTTTCATTTCACTTCGAGTGTCCGATTTTTTTGTATAAGCAACACAGCCAATCACTTCGTTTTCGTCAGAGATAGCCGCTAAGAGTTTTCCTTTTGGATAGCTGTATTTTGAGGGGAAATCATGTAACTCTTCATCGAGATTTTGAAAATCAAGATTTTGCCCGATTGAGGCAGTATATGTTTCAATTAATGACTTAATTTCTTTTATATAATTATCTCCACTTACTATTTTCATTTGTCAAACCTCCTGTAAATCTTTACTTGAGATATTTCTATTTTTTTATTTTTTGAGTCTTTTCCTTTATGGCTGCCGCATGGCTAATCATAAATTTTTTGAAAGATATTTGGTAATTGTATCCATTGCACCAATCACTTCATCACATTCGCTGGAGGTGAGTGATTCAACTAAGCCCTCTATCTGTCTATTAGTGACTTCGATTAATTCTGAAGTTTTATCTTTTCCTTTTTGAGTAAGCTGAATTTTATAGGAGCGCTTGTCCTCAGAGACCACCTGTTTTGTTATAAATCCCTTTTTTTCAAAGGATTTTAGAATCCTGCTCATGTAACTTTTATCAATCTGCAATTTTTCAATTAGGGAATTAGCAGTGTTCTGGAAATTCGATTGTAATTCAAACAGAATACGGGTTTCTGTTAGGGAGTAATCGGTGCCGAGGAAATTTCGATTCAATATACCTAGTATGACTGTGTAAAATCTGTTAAACTCTCGAATACGATTAATTGTCTCTGTATTATTTTTCATTTCTCCCTCCTAAATAGTTGTATGAGTCAACTATTATTTTACTGGAATCTAGTGGCTTTTGTCAACTATATAAGTTGCGATTTGAATAAAGTATAACAGTGATGATATTTGTTGCATCTCATTTAAATATAAAGGAAATTGATTTTTGAAGTGATTTATATTGAAATAAGGAGGAACACACGAAAAAGTGTTCCTCCAACTTTTTAATTTTATAAAAGATATAAGAACTAAATCCAGATTAGTTTATTTAAATAATTATCATTCCATTAAATAATTATCATTCCATTTTCATCGGCTGGTTTGGTCAGGCCGATTATAAACTCAACAAATGCGATTATACCAGGAATCCAGGTCCAGCAGAATAGCAGATAGGCAACTCCAAGACCTATTCTGCCTGAATAGAATTTGTGAATCCCAAGGCCGCCGAGGAAAAAGGCTAATAAACAATATACAACCTTATTCACGGCTTTTCCGCGAACAGGAATCACAGATTGAGAAACAACGTTTGTATTAGTATTGATATTTTCATTGGAGTTTGCATTAGCGCTTGTGGTAGTGTTTGTATTTTGTACATTAATATTGATACCACCGTTGGGGATTTCTACCCTTCTTTTCAGTTTTTGTCACAATTATTCTATTCTCTGTTTTGAAGACCTCCACTTCATCACCCACTTGTGGTGAAAACTGCAAATCGGAAAGTCTTACCTCATCAATTCCTCCCGCGTCTGTCCCTATTGATACAATCTCATTGTCCAGTTTGATAATTTTAGCCATCTTGTTACACCCTCTCTTTTCATTTGTATTTGCACTGAGAATTGTATTCATTTTCTTTTGATGAATTATTCTCAGATTTGTGCCTGTCTTCCTTTAGAAAAATTTAATTGTCATGTACTATTATATATGGAAAATGTGATTTTGTCACCAAGTTAATGACACTCGGAGGTATCCAGATATTGCAGAATAATAGCTGGAATGATATAATACAAATATTAGAAAATTGTATCTTTATACATTTATTGTATTACCAGCGAGAGGAGAGACATTTATGGACAAGAAAGTATTAGATTTATTAAATCAACAGATTAACAAAGAATTTTACTCAGCTTACCTTTATTTAGACATGGCGAATTTTTACACTGCGAAAGGGCTGGATGGTTTTGCTAACTGGTTTGAAGTACAAGCCCAGGAAGAGCAGTCTCATGCCATGCTGATGTACCAGTATTTGCAGAACAACAGCCAGAAAGTGGTTCTGGAAGCCATAGCTAAACCAGATCATGTTTACACAGAGCTTGATTGACCCATTGAAGACAGCTTTGGAGCATGAGGAATATGTAACATCTCTTATCCATAATATTTATGCGGCAGCGCATGATATTCATGATTTCAGGACAATACAGTTTTTAGACTGGTTTGTAAAGGAACAGGGGGAAGAGGAAAAGAATGCCACTGATCTTATTACAAAGATGGAGCTTTTTGGTGGAGAGGCAAAAGGGCTTTATATGCTCGATGCAGAACTGAAAGCAAGAGTTTATACAGCACCATCCCTTGTATTGTAGGTTAATATAAACCAGTGCAGGACGGTTCTCGTTATAGATGAACCGTCCTGCTTTTGATTACAGTTATAAGGACGTTTGGATTATCTTATTAAATTAGTATTCAATAAGGACACCACATTGAAGTCAGAGGTTCAATGAGTATAAAATATAATGGCAAGAGGGGGGAGACAATGAGGGAAAGAGCAGAGATGTATACAATTAAGGAATGTATATATTCATCCAGGAGCAGCATACTTTACAGAGCCGAAGATGAGCTGACAGGGGAAGCTGTGATTTTAAAAACTATGGGTATGGAGGGGATGAGTGCCAAGGGTCTCGCCCGGTTGAAGAATGAATATGCCCTCTTGTCCAGGTTAAAAAGCAGCTTTGTTTCGGAGGCTGTTGATTTTATAAAAAGAAATGAAGAGTTTTTTCTTGTTTTAAAATACATAAAGGGTGTTCCTCTGTCCGAATACATGAAAGACCATAAAATAGGCATCAAACATTTTTTGTTCTTGGTTCAGGATATTGTAAGAGGTCTGGCGGATATTCATAATGCAGGTATTATCCATAAAGACTTGAATCCTTCTAATATTGTTTATGATACAAAGACGAGGAAGCCTGTAATTATTGATTTTGGAATTTCTGCGGAGTTTTCTTTTGAAAAACCGCTGATGATAGATTTGTATGGTTCTGAGGGGACGTTATCCTATATTTCTCCTGAGCAGACGGGAAGAGTGAATCGGGTTGTTGATTTCAGAACAGATTTTTATTCCTTAGGTGTCATGTTTTTTGAAATGCTCTGCGGTGTCTGTCCATTTACAGCGGAGAGTCCGTCGGAGCTTATTTACAATCATGTGGCTAAGATTCCTGCCACTGCAAAGTCAGTGAACAGCAAGGTTCCGGAGATGTTATCCCGCATTGTTGCAAAGCTTATGGCCAAGATGCCGGAAGACAGATATTTAAGTACAGAGGGAATCCTCTTTGATTTGAATCAGTGCCTTACTTCATACAACGATTTGGGGGAAATCCCGGAATTTGAGCTGGGGCTGGGGGACTATTCTAACCGCATTGAGATACCTCATAAACTGTATGGGCGTGAGCCTGAGATGGAAACTCTGAAGGAGGCCTATCGCAGTATTTCACACGGGGGAAAGTGCGCTGTTTTCATCGGTGGTTATGCCGGAATTGGGAAGACGTCTCTTGTTGATGAGATGCAGAAAACGGTTCTTGAATCGGGTGGGGTTCTGCTCAGCGGAAAGTACGACCAATATCAGAGAAATGTACCGTATCATATATTTTTTCAGATGATTGAAACCTTCTGTGATATTATATTGTCCGAAAATGAGTATCAGATTGCAAAATGGAAGACACGTATTTCCAATACACTTGGGGAGGATGCGGGTTTGCTTGCGAGCAAGGTTCCCAGGCTGGCCCTGCTTATGGGACACACCTCTGCTTTTCCCGAATTATCACCACTTGAGACTGAAGTCAGGTTTAAGGTTGCGATACAAAGGCTTCTTGCGGTGATTGCAGCACCACATCACCCTGTTGTTATTTTCTTAGATGACACACATCTCCTTAGTCCGGGAACAGCAGATATTTTGGAAGGGTGCATGTCAGATGAAAATATCAACGGGCTGATGCTTATATATTGTTACAGAGACAATGAGGTCGATGATAATCACATTATGACTCACAGTATGAACAGGCTGGTGAATCAGAATACTTACTATCTCAACCTGTATGGAATTACTCTGGATGCAGTAACCCAGATGATTGCAGACACATTGAAGACCCATACTCAAAATGTGTCGGAGCTTTCCAAAATTGTATATAATAAGACACTTGGAAATCCCTTTTATGTAAAGCAGTTTCTCATGATTTGTCATATGAATGAACTGATACAGTTCAGCAGGTCTGATAAAAAGTGGATATGGAATATAGAGGAGATTGCCTCCTGCCCTGCGGAAGACAATGTCATTGAATTTTTGATGCGCAATATGGATCAGCTTTTGCCGGAAGCCATTGAGCTTCTCTCTTTTGGTGCATGTGACGGCCGCAATTTTTCCATGGATGTTCTCACTGCACTTTCGGGAAAGACACAGCAGGATATATCCAGGCTTTTGGGAAGAGCAATCTTTCTGGAAATAGTATATCCTATCCAGAGTGAGGAGAACGAGGTAGAGCATATCAGTTTCCAGTTCTCACATGACAGGTTTCAGCAGACATTTTATGTGACATTACCTGAGAAAAAACGGCAGCATGTCCACTATATGCTTGCCAGGTACTATGAGAAGGCTGACAGTGTCCTGCCGGAGGACATATTTATTGTAGCAGATCACTACAGCAAAGCATTTGGCATGCTCGATTTGCCTGAGGAACAAAAAACAATTGCGGAAGTTCTTGTAAAAGCGGCGAAAACGGCCTGTGAGCTGTTATCTTACAGCACGGCTCTCGGATACCTGGAGCCGGTTATAGAAAATATGGACCCTTTCCAGTTTGAGGGGGATGATTTTATTTTTTCTGTCTATGAGACATACCACAGGATATTGTGCAGTCTTTCCAAGTATGAAGAGGCGGATAGAATTTATCTTCTGCTTGAACAGCTTGCGGATTCGCCCCTTCGTATCTGCGATAGCTGCTGTCTGCAGGCGGTGGGATTATCCAACAGAGGCGAATACAGGGCAGCTTTTATGCTTGGCATCGGGGTGCTGGAGCAGTTAGGTGTAGAGTTCCCTGAAAAGACACTGTATGACACCGTAACATCAGAACTGAAAGTGTACTGTGAGCGGTTTGAGCAGAGCGGTTATGGACAGCGGATAGACAGAATAAAGGCTATAGATGAAAAAGAGTTTGCGATTGCAAAAATTCTCAACAGAACATCGGCGGCAGGGTTCTTCTTTAATCCGCTGTATGTTGCATGGTCAATTATGACTAATGCTAAACGTATTTTTAAATATGGCTATACTTCAGAAAGTATGATGCTGTATGCTCATATGCCGGTTATTCTTATGACATTCAGGGATAATTATGACTGGTCATATGCCATTGTAGATGAGGCGAGAAATCTAGCCGAACAAGAAGGCTATAAAAATGAATTGTTCCGCATATATCATGTATTTTCTTCTTTTACACTGCACTGGTTTGAAGATGTGAAAGAGGGGATTCCCTATGCCCGGGAGTCATTTAAGGGAAATGACACTCTGGGAGATTCTGAATTTGCATGTTACAGCTATTTTACAACCCAGCAGATTGTTCTGGAAACTTGTCAGACAATCCGGGAACTGGCAGCGGAAAATGAAGCGGCTATGGCTTATGCGGCCCAGAAGGGGAATGTTCATGCTACAGAGAGCTATATAAGCTATACGCAGTTGTATAAAGCCCTCAAAGGGACGACAAAGTCCTATGGAAGTTTTGAAGATGAAAGCTTCAGTGAAGAAAGGCATCTTTCCAGCATTGGAAATGACCAGATGGCAAAGTGTTATTATTATACGCTCAGGGCGCTTTCAGCCGCAATTTATCTGGATTATGATAAGGCATACGAATTGACCTCAACGGCAATCCCTTTAATGCCGGCAATCGGAGGCTTCTATCCTTTTGCACTGCACAATTTTCTGCACTCTCTAGCTATCTGTAAACGGCTGGAATACCATGAATGCGGCAGAGAAGAGCAGATGAGCCTTCGCAGGATGCTGGAGGAAAACCAGAGATGGCTGGCTAAGAGAGCAGAAAAAGCTCCTGCGAACTTCCTGCATCTGCACAGTGTTATCAGAGCGGAGATGGCAGCGCTGGATAACAGGGGGACAGGACTTCCTTCTTTATATGAGAAAGCAATCCGTGAAGCTGAGAAAAGTGGCAGGCCCTATCACTATGCTATGATTTGTGAATTGGCGGCGCTGCGCTTCTTAAAACTGGATGCGCCAAAGACTGCGGCTAATTTTCTGAGGGAGGCATATTCTGCATATCTTGCATGGGAAGCGGACGGGAAAGCCGGACAGCTGTGGAGTGAAAACTATAACCTGCTCTCTGTCAACTACACAGGTCAAAAAGGATTTTACAGAAGTGGAGACATCACTACTTCTTTAGCCGGAGCAAACCATGACAGAAAGAATATTGACTTTAATGCGCTGATTACGGCGTCACAGGCAATTTCCGGGGAGATGGAGCTGGAGTCCATTCTGGAAAAGCTGATGAGTGTGCTGCAGGAGGTTTCCTGTGCCCAGGATATCTATTATCTGACAAAGAATGAGACAGGCAGTTACAATATACGTGCCCGCGGTGACGCGGAGGGCGGCTCCCAATGCGGGGAATGTGTTAATCCGAATACGCTGACTGTGCAGTCCTGCTGCATTTCACTGGGTGTTTTATACTATGTGGACAGGACAAAAGAGACAATAGTTCTGGATAATGCGGGGGATTCTGAGCTCTTCATGTTGGATGAGCACATTGTAAATTATGGCTCAAAATCTTTATTGTGTATGCCCGTTATCCACAGGGGAGATTTGAAAGGAATTCTTTATCTGGAAAACCGGCTCATAGAGGGTGCGTTTGATGAGCGGTGTCTGGAGGCCCTTAGAATCATAAGTGCTCAGCTTGCAATTTCTCTGGACAACTCCTATCTGTACAGTAACTTACAGGAACTTGTGGATGGCAGGACAAAGGAGCTGCGGGAAGAAATTAAAACCCGTGAGAAAATAGAAGAGCAGCTTGTGTATATGGCAAATCACGATACCCTCACAAATCTGGCTAACCGCCGGATGTTCCACAATCATCTGGAGGCATCTATGAAAGCAGCGGCCAAGGAGGGCGGCACAATCGCAGTGCTGTTTGTAGATTTGGATGGGTTTAAGTATATCAATGACAGGTATGGGCATGATGCAGGCGATATGGTTTTGATTTCTACGGCCGGCAGACTTACCAGTATCGTGAGAAGCTGTGACATGGTTTCCAGGCTGGGAGGAGATGAGTTTGTACTGATTATTGAAAAAGTAGAGAATAGAAAAAGAATTGAAATATTGTGTGAACGGCTCATTGATGTAATTAAGCAGCCCATTGAAATTGATGAGGCGGGAACAAAAGTAGTTGTCACATCCAGTATAGGAATCAGCATTTCCGAGCTGGATGGAAGTACAGCGGAAGAACTGATTAATAATGCTGACAAGGCAATGTATGTTGCAAAAAATAATGGCAAGAATCAATACACTTTTTATGAGGAATCCTGATTAAAAAGTAAACGGAAAGGTACACAGAACATGAACATTAATCAAAAACTGACAGAAGAACTGGGAGTAAAGCTTTGGCAGGTGGACGCCGCGGTAGGCTTAATTGATGAGGGAAACACAATTCCTTTTATTTCACGTTACAGAAAAGAAGTGACGGGTTCTTTAGATGATGAGCAGCTCCGCAAGCTGTATGAAAGACTTATCTATCTGCGTAATCTGGAGGAAAAAAAGGAACAGGTATTATCTGCTATAGAAGAACAGGGAAAATTAACAGAGGAGTTGAAGGCTCAGATTCTGGCAGCAGAGACATTGGTTGTAGTAGAAGATTTGTACCGCCCTTACCGCCCAAAGCGAAGGACCAGGGCTACTATAGCGAAAGAGAAAGGATTGGAGCCTCTGGCGGCAGTCATTAGATTGCAGCAGACAAAAGAGCCTCTGGAGAAAGAAGCAGAGAAATATGTGTCAGAAGAAAATGGTGTGGGTTCTGTGGAGGAAGCCATTCAGGGGGCACTGGATATTATAGCTGAAGAAATTTCTGATGAGGCAGATTACAGAAGCTGGATTCGCAAGATTACCGCCCAGAAGGGAAAGGTGATTTCAAAAGCGAAAGAACCGGACACAGAGTCTGTCTATGAAATGTACTATGAATTTGAAGAGCCGGTTTCAAAACTGGCGGGGCATCGAATTCTTGCTTTAAACAGGGGTGAGAAAGAGAAGGTTTTGACTGTGAAGGTTGAGGCCCCGGAGGAGGACATTATCCGGTATCTGGAGAAACAGATTATCACACGGGAAAATCCGCATACAACTCCAGTTTTGAAGGAAGCTGCGGAGGATAGCTATAAACGACTCATTGGACCTGCGATTGAGAGGGAGATTAGAAATGAGTTGACCGAGAGGGCGGAAGATGGAGCGATTGAAGTGTTTGGAAAGAATCTTCATCAGCTTTTGATGCAGCCTCCGATTATCGGACAGGTAGTACTTGGCTGGGACCCCGCTTTCCGCACCGGCTGTAAGCTGGCTGTTGTAGATGCTACGGGGAAGGTGCTGGGTACTACTGTAATTTACCCGACAGCGCCAACCACTCCTCAGAAAATAAAGGCATCTAAAGATCTTCTGAAAAAGATTATTGCCAAATATAATATTACTCTGATTTCTTTGGGAAATGGAACAGCGTCCAGAGAATCAGAGCAGATTATTGTGGAGCTTTTAAAGGAAATCCCGGAGAAGGTGCAGTATGTGATTGTAAATGAGGCGGGTGCGTCTGTTTACTCTGCAAGTAAGCTTGCCACAGAGGAATTTCCTAAGTTTGATGTGGGGCAGCGAAGTGCAGCGTCCATCGCCAGGCGCCTGCAGGACCCATTGGCGGAACTGGTTAAAATTGATCCCAAGTCCATTGGGGTTGGACAATACCAGCATGATATGAATCAGAAAAAGCTGGGCGAATCTCTCAACGGTGTGGTGGAAGACTGCGTAAATAAGGTGGGGGTAGATTTGAATACGGCCTCCGCCCCCCTTCTCGCCTATATCTCAGGCATTACAGGGACAATTGCGAAGAATATTGTGTCATACAGGGAAGAGAGCGGCAGATTTGCCAGCAGAAAAGAACTTTTAAAGGTTGCAAAACTGGGCCCCAAAGCTTATGAGCAATGTGCAGGTTTTATGCGTATTACAGGGGGCAAAAATCCTCTGGATGCCACGGGAGTGCACCCGGAGTCCTATGATGCGGCAGAAAAGCTTCTGGAGAAGCAGGGATTTAAGCTGGAAGACATTGCAGGAGGAAATCTGGCGGGGCTGTCAAAGACTATCAAGGACTATGCGAGATTGGCGGAAGAACTGGGAGTGGGAGAGATAACCCTGCGGGATATTGTGAAAGAGCTGGAGAAACCGGCCCGAGACCCCAGAGATGAGATGCCAAGGCCGATTTTGCGCACCGATGTGCTGGACATGAAAGATTTGAAAGAGGGTATGGTTCTCAAAGGAACCGTGCGCAATGTCATTGACTTTGGAGTGTTCGTTGATATAGGGGTGCACCAGGACGGATTGGTTCATATTTCACAGATTACAGACAAATACATCAAACATCCTCTGGAAGCGGTCAGTGTGGGGGATATCGTGGATGTAAAGGTGATGAGCGTAGATTTAAAGAAGAAAAGAATTCAGCTCACTATGAGGGGAATTTAAGTATTTATAGATGGCTGAACAGAAATGAAAAGAACTGGGTTGGATGCGTAAATCTTGCGCTCCAGCCCAGTTTGCATTTTATGATGTGCGAAGTACAGCTGCTCTTAGTTTTGGTCCAACAAATGAAGCAATCAGAATTTTTATGATATCTCCGATCAGGTATGGGACAACTCCCACAGCGAGAGCGGCATAGAAGGTCAGATTCATCTGCCGGGCAAGCCAGAGTGTTCCCAATAGGTAACAGACAACAGAGCCGGCCGCCATTCCTGTGATTGCAAGAATAACTTTTCCTGGGAAAGCCTCAATAAAAAAACCGGAAATCAGCGCCAGAAAAATAAAACCAATGAGGTAGCCTCCGGTAGGTCCGGCGAGCTTTCCAAGACCACCGCTAAAGGCAGAAAATACCGGGAGTCCGATTGTCCCAAGAAGCAGATAGATGAGGCAGCTTACAGTGCCGAATTTCAATCCCAAAGCATACACAGCCAGAAAGATAGCCAGGTTAGTAAAAGAGATAGGAACAGGGCTGAATGGAAGCGGTATGGAAATAGGACCTAAAATACAGATAACTGCCGTCATGACACCAGTTAAAGTGAGTTGTTTTACTGAAATAGAGGGTGAGGATATGTTTTTCATGTGAATCTCCTTTTCATTTTATCTTCTGTCAGTATATAGTAAATAAAGCATATTGTCAACCTATAAGTTGATGAGGTTTACAATGTACAAATCTGCTGATTTTGGTATGATTAAAGTGGAAATAATTGTGAAGAAAACCTCCCAAAACAAAGGTGTTTTCATTGAAAAGAATGGGGGTTTATGGTACAATAAATATATTATTTTAAAAGGAGCCTTTGAACATGCAAAAGAGAAAAAAGGAAAGAGAGAAACTGCAAGGGAGAAAGGGAACAGGGTTTAGAACTATTTCAACTAAAATCCTCACGTTTATCGGAGGAACAATGGTTCTTTCATTCGTAATTCTGTTTCTGATTATCAGCGTGATTACATCTAATTCTGTGTCAAATCTTAGGGACTCTGAGATAACTGCACAGTCTGAGGCGGCTGCCAATGATGTGGACAGCTATTTTGTATCTTATTTTGAGAAGGTGAGTGTTCTTGCAAAGAACAGCCAGATACAAGAGCTTGTAACCCAGGCGACTGGGACAACCAAGATGGCACAGGTACCAGTTTTTGACAATGCGGTTGAGACTTTGGACAATATTAAGTCCGATGCAGGTGAATCTGTAATGTCTATCGTTATTGCCGATCTTGATACCAGCCAGTTTGTGGCCAGTGATGGTTCATTTTCTGCGGATGACTGGGTAATTACTGAGCGCCCATGGTTTCAGCAGCTTCAAAAGGCCGGAGAGCCAATTATGTCAGCACCTTACCTGGATGTTATTACCAATAAGCAGGTTGTTGGCATTTCAGCTTCCCATTTTTCAGCCGGGAACAACACAGATTATAGGGGCCGTGAATATAGATTTGGCACTGGATAATCTCGGAACAATGATGAGCGGTTATAAATTGGGGAAAACAGGCCGCTTTTTACTTACATCCAGTGACGGACAGATTATTTATCATCCCAATGCTGACCTGATTAACAAGAATGTAACAGAGACGAATTTTTCTGATAACCTCAAACAGGCACTGACAGCCCACAAGACAGGAACGATTAAGTATAGTATTGATGGGGATGTCAGCCATGGCTCTATTGCAGCGATTGGAGATACCGGATGGCTCCTCACAACAGCAATGCCGGACAAAGAATATAATGAAGCTTATACTGCGGTTAGAACCACAACATTAATTATCTTCATTATTGCACTGATTCTTGTGGCAGTTGTGATACTGCTGATATCAAGACAGATTGTGACTCCGATTAAAAGGCTTACAAATACAGCAGATTTAATTGCAGACGGGGACCTGGAGGTTGCCATAGATGTGAAGTCGGCTGATGAGACCGGACGTATGGGAGAGGCACTGAATCGCACAGTTGTCCAGCTGCGCAGATATATGGCATATATCAAAGAGATTACCAATACCTTGGAAAATATGGCGCAGGGCGATATGCGTGTCCATCTGGAAGAGGACTATGTAGGTGAGTTTGCATCTATCCGCACTGCGTTCGGACAAATTTCTTCCTCTTTGAATCATGCTCTTCATCTGATTAACGATACTGCGGAGCAGGTGAGTGTAGGAGCAGATCAGGTTTCAAACGGAGCACAGGCTCTCGCAGCAGGTTCCTCTCAACAGGCGGCATCTATCGAGGAGCTCAGCGCATCTATCACAACAATTGCTGAGCAGGCGGAAGAAAACTCCGGCAATGTCAGAACGGTAAATGAGTTTGTTTCGAAGACAAGCGTAGAACTTACTTCTGGAAACGAGCATATGGAGCAGCTTACAGAGGCGATGAATGAAATCAGCTCTGCTTCCGGCCAGATTGCAAATATTACAAAAGTAATTGAAGATATTGCATTCCAGACTAATATATTGGCCCTGAATGCGGCAATTGAGGCGGCACGTGCCGGTGATGCAGGAAAAGGTTTTGCTGTTGTTGCAGATGAGGTTCGCAGTCTTGCCGCGAAGTCAGCGGAAGCTGCAAAGCAGACAGCAGACTTGATTCAGCACTCAGTAGTGACAGTATCAAAAGGAACTCAGCTCACTTCACAGACAGCAGAAATTTTGCAGCAGGTGGAGGAGAGCACCAGAAAAGTGACAGAGAGCTTTTCTAAGATTGAACAGGCTTCTCTGGAACAGGCTGATGCGATTGAGCAGGTAAAGATTGGACTGACTCAGGTTTCTGCGGTAGTACAGACAAATGCTGCAACCGCAGAAGAGAACTCTGCAACAAGTGAAGAGATGTCCGCACAGGCAGCTACACTGCGCCAGGAGGTTGGAAGATTTAAACTGGAAGGTTCAACAAGAATTGATGAATTTTCACCAGTTTCCAGCGGATTTGAAGAAGTGCAGGCAAATAACTACAGTGATTATTCAACAGACAACATTATTGACTTAGGCAAGTATTAAAAAGTACATAGATAAGGTCCGGGGCATATGCTTTGGACCTTTCTGATTTTAAATTTGGTGTTGTGTATTTTTTGTATTTTGTGGTATAATAGGAACATGAAAAGGGATGAAGCTCCCTTCGGAGAGAACCGAAACTGCTGTAAAAGGCTGATGGCTTCTACGTATTATTCGTAGATGCTGTCAGCCTTTTTTTCTTTGCAATCCGATGTTTAATCAGGGGATTCAGACGTTTTCAAATAGACTGAGGTTAAAGGAGATGAATGTTATGTCAAAAATTAGTGCGGTACAGGCAAGAGAAATATTGGATTCAAGAGGAAATCCGACAATAGAAGTGGATATTGAATTAGACAATGGAGCAACAGGGCGGGCTTCCGTTCCTTCCGGTGCTTCAACTGGGTCGAGAGAGGCGGTAGAGCTTCGTGATAATGACAGACAGAGATTTCATGGAAAAGGTGTCAGGACAGTCGTAGACAATGTGATTAAGATTATAGCCCCTGAAATAATTGGAGTTAATGTCCTGGAGCAAAGAAAAATAGACAGAATGCTGATTGAACTGGATGGCACAAAAAACAAGTCAAGGCTTGGTGCCAATGCAATTCTGGGTGTTTCTCTGGCATCGGCAAAAGCGGCAGCTAATTCCTTAAATATTCCTCTCTTCAGGTATATAGGGGGAACCAATGCGTGTGAACTTCCAGTTCCAATGATGAACATTTTAAATGGAGGAAAACATGCGGATAATACGGTTGATGTTCAGGAGTTTATGATTATGCCGATTGGTGCGGACAGCTTTTCTACAGCGCTGAGGATGTGTTCTGAGGTATATCATACATTGAAAGCAGTTTTAAAAGACAAGGGTATGAACACAGCGGTAGGAGATGAGGGAGGATTTGCTCCTGACCTCGCTACAAATGAGGATGCTCTGAAACTGATTGTGGAGGCGATTACAAAAACAGGGTATATACCTGGTAAAGACATATCAATTGCTATAGACCCTGCAGCATCCGAATTCTACATGGATGGAAAATATGTTTTTGAAAGTGAAAAGATAAGCCGCAGTTCTGAAGAAATGATTGATATGTATTCTGAGTGGCTGAATAAATATCCCATTGTTTCCCTTGAGGATGGTCTGGCAGAAAATGACTGGGACGGATGGGCCTCATTAACCGCAAAGCTGGGAGGTAAGGTTCAATTGGTCGGTGATGATATATTTGTTACCAACCCGGAAATTTTGAGAGAAGGAATCCAGAAAAATGTTGCCAATTCTATTTTGATTAAGCTCAACCAGATTGGAACTCTGACTGAGACACTTGACACAATACAGATGGCCCATAAAGCGAATTACACTACTGTTATCTCCCACCGCTCAGGGGAGACGGAGGACGTGGCGATGGCTGATGTGGCTGTAGCTCTCAATGCCGGACAGGTTAAAAGTGGTGCGCCCTGCCGTATTGAAAGGCTTGCAAAATATAACCAGCTGATGAGAATTGAGCAAATACTGGGAGACAGTGCCATTTTTAGAGGGAAAGATGCATTTTACAGTATCAAAAGATAAATGAAACAGTTGAAAGGGCCGGTAACTGTCAAAGGGGGCAATTGCTGCACGCTGGCATGTCAATAGAAGATTGGTGATGGAAGGAGTTCATTATGTCTTACAGCATTTTATTTGCCGCAGAGGAACAATATCAGGAACAGAGGAAGGTTGATGAGCCATCCTGTTTTAAGGATTTAAATCTTAATCAAATATTTGCCCCTATTTTGAAAATAAAAAAGGAATATGAACTGGAAAGCTTCTTTTACACTTCCTTGCATGAGCCAGCGTCCATTATTTACCGGCAGGATGTGATGAGAGAGATGGAAAATAGTCAGCTTCGCTCTATGTTTACTGTATTTTCAGAGACGGCGTACAACCTGGGCTGCCACATGGATACAATCCGTAAGGAGCTCTCGTCCAAAGACAGCGGGGACAATAATTATATAACGAGGGGGCATATGCTTGACTATGCGGAGAAATATTGTCTCACAATTTCCAATCTTTCTGAGGGGCTTTCCAAATGGTCACTCCAGTCAAAAGGGCTTTGTGATTTTGCAAAATATCTGGCTTCGTACTGCACGTCAGGATATTTCACGGGACTTTGTGCATCGGTAAAAAAGCTTCGCGGAGAACTTTCAGCGGTGGAATATTGTATGATGATTAAAAACGGAACTATTCGAGTGCGCAAATATGAAGGGCAGGAGGATCACTCCAGGCAGATTCTTGCGACCTTTGAAAAATTCAGGCAGGGTGATGTGAAGGATTATCGTCAAAAACTTTCGGAGGAACCGTACGCCACCCATGTGGAGGCCGCCATACTCAATATGGTCGCAAGTGTTTACAAGGATATTTTTTCAGAACTCAACGAATTTTGCTCCCAATATATTCATTTTGATGATGAAACGGTCTTTCGGTTTTCCCGCGAAATCCAGTTTTATCTCTCATGGATTGACTATATCCAACCAATCCGTGATGCTGGTCTGCCATTTCATTATCCGGAGATTTGCACCACATCGGAACATATTTATAACCTTGAGGGGTTTGATCTTGCCCTTGCCGTCTCGCTTCAGGGGAAGATTGTGACTAACGATTTTGTGTTTCACGCGCCGGAACATATTATAGTCGTTACAGGCCCCAATCAGGGAGGAAAGACAACCTTTGCCCGTGCCTTCGGCCAGGTACACTATCTGGCTGCGCTGGGATTGTGTGTGCCGGGCAGAGAAGGGAATTTATATTTGTTTGATGACATTCTCACTCATTTTGGACGGGAGGAGGATTTGTCCACGCTGAATGGAAAACTTCAGGACGACCTGGTGCGCCTCCATGAATTGCTGGAAAAGGCTACAAGCAGAAGTGAGATTATCGTCAACGAAATTTTTTCATCCACCACACTAAAGGATGCTCTTTTACTTGGCGGGTATATGATGGATGCCTTTGCCGCATTGAAGGCACCTGCCATGGTGGTGACTTTTCTTGACGAGCTTGCCGTTCACGGCCCGGAAACAGTCAGCATGATGAGTCTGGTGAAGGAAGATGACCCGTCTGAGAGAACTTATAAAGTTGTCCGCAAGCCGCCGGATGGTCTTGCTTATGCTATGTATATTGCAGGAAGGCACGGTTTGACTTATGAACAACTGAACAGGAGGCTGAAAAAATGAAAGCACATTTGATGTTTCGGGATAAGGACTTTGAGCGTGAGGCTGAGCCGTGTTTCGGGAGAGATAATCTGGATTCCGATTTGGAGTTGGAGAGAATTCTATCGGATATGGCGCAGAAAGATGCGGTGATATATGAATCATGCAGTTCTGCACTTTTTTCTCCCTTGCAGTCTATAGATGAAATCCATTACCGTCAGGAAAATCTGCGTGATGCGTTTAAAAACCCGGATACTGTGCGGCGGTTGTATGAGATTACAGTCGAGACTGAGAAACGGAAAAAAGAGTCATGGCGCTGGCTGTCCTCCGCCTTTTTATCAAGTACTTTTTCAAGTGCCGTTGAGCTTTTGAAAATTTATACAGAAATGCTTATGAAATTGCGTTTGATTGCAGACAGTAAGCTGTCCGATTTTCAATCAGAAGGGTTTCAAAACCTGCTTATCATGTTTCAGCGTGAGATGGACGACAATTATTTTGCGGAGGTTCATGCCCATCTGGACGAGTTAAAGGATGGTGAGGGCACGATGGTGAGCGCCGCTCTCGGCAGCTATCTGCAGGGAATTGGATATGTACTGCGCCGGAAAAGCAGTAAAGATTCCTGGCTGCGCTGGCGTTTTGCCCCATCCTTTACCATAGCGCCCCGGGATGATACCGGAGCTAAAGATCTTGGGAAGCGCCGTGACCGTGCCATCAATGAGGCCACAAATGCTCTGGCGCAGGCTGTGGAGCATCTGGAAGGCTTTTTTATGATGCTGCGGGGAGAAGCTCGCGTTCTATGTGGGATGCCTGAATCTGGCGGACAGCCTGCGGGAGCTGGGAATGCCAGTTTGTATTCCGAACCTTCTGCCTGCGGAGCACAAGAAGCGTTCATGGAGGGGACTGTATGACATGAGCCTTGGTCTGATGAAAGCTGTAACAGTTGCAGGAAATAATTTGGACACAGAAAATAAACGACTTTATATAATTACCGGCGCCAATCAGGGCGGCAAGTCCACTTTTCTGCGGAGCATCGGACAGGCACAGCTTATGGCACAAAGCGGAATGTTTGTGGGGGCAGATTCATTTTCCGCCCCTGTTTGCCGCGGCGTATTCTCCCATTTTAAAAAGGAGGAGGATACCACGATGAAAAGCGGCAAGCTGGATGAGGAACTCACCCGAATGAATGAGCTGGCCGGCCATCTGGAGGAACATGCACTGATGCTGTTCAACGAGTCTTTTGCGGCGACAAATGAACGAGAAGGTTCGGAAATATGCCTCCAGATTACGCAGGCATTGATTGAAAATGGTGTGGAGGTTTTTTCAGTAACCCATCTGTACACCTACGCCGTCTCATTTCTCGGCGATGGGGAAGTACAGTATTTGCGGGCACAGAGACTGGAAAACGGGGAGCGCACTTTTAAAATTGTGCCGGGAGAGCCTCTGCATACAGCCTTTGGGGAGGATTTATACCAGAAGATATTTAAATCTCATAATCAGGAAAGGATGCGGTAACACATGACATTTGAAAGTATTCTTTACCCGCCGGATGGGGTACAGACACAAAAAATAATGACACCGCCTCAGTCTTTCGTCGACTTGGGGCTGGATCAGATTGTAAATCGAATTAGCCGAAATTGTAAAGAAATGTGGCCTTTTTACACGCCAGTACAGGATAAAGCCACTGTCGAATACAGACAGGGAGTTTTGAGGGATTTGGAAGATATTACAATCCGGAGACGATTTGCATGGCTGGCAGAACGGCTCCAGGTATTTCAAAATCAGCTTTTGGCTCATGGTCTGGAACATCTTCCCTATGTGCACAGCAGGACTCTTTTGTCGGTGGCGGGTCAATATGTATCATGCCTTCAGAAGTTCTGTGAAAGTGTATCTTATCGGGATATCAACTCCCCAGGTCTGACGTCGTTTTTATTTTATCTCAGACAGTGTCTGAGTGATTCGCGGATTGTTCAGATGAGGAGAGATATCGTTGAGCTTGAGAGAAGACTGCAAAAAGTGAATTACACGATTTTGCTGAGGGATAGAAGACTAGAAGTTGAGTCAGCAGGCAGTCAGGTTAGCATTGATGTAATGGTGGAACAGCTTTTTGGACGTTTCCAGCAGGGCAGCCGCGGGGGCGGAACTTGTCTGGCTCCTGCCGGGGAATCTGATATTCAAAATGAAGATGCAATTTTATCCTTACTGGCTCAAAAACATCCGGAACTATTTGAAAAGTTTCTTCAATTTGGTAAAAAATACAAAGAGTTCATAGATCAGAAACTATTTCAATTTGCATCAGATATCCAGTTTTATATTGGTTATCTGGACAATACAGACCGAATAAAACGTCTGGGCGGCGCATTCTGCTATCCAGAGATTGCGGACACCTGGGATGGATGTTATGCCAAAAACTGCTTTGACCTTGCACTGGGGATAAAATTTGTGGATCAGCAGAAGGTGCCAATTAAAAATGAATTCAGTCTGAGAGGGAAAGAGCGCATTATAGTGATTACCGGGCCGAACCAAGGCGGGAAAACTACCTATGCGAGGATGATTGGCCAGCTTTTTTATCTGGCATCACTGGGGTTTAGCATTCCCGGTAATGAGGCGGCAATTTCTCTTTCAGATTGTGTTTACACTCACTTTGGAAAGACAGGTAAGGGTGAGGCAAGCAGCCTGCGCTCAGAACTCCTGCGCCTAAAAGAAATTTTGGATCATGCCACGGGAAAAAGTTTGATTTTAGTTAACGAAATTTTTGCTGCGGTCTCTCACAGCGATGGAGTGTATCTTGGGGAGCAGATGATGAAAGGGCTGATTGCACTTGATTGTATGGCAGTCTGTGTGACATTTTTGGAAGAGTTGGCGGCATATGGGCCTGAAACAGTCAGCATGATGAGTCAGATGCTGCCGGGCGGAGGGATGGAGAGGAACTACAAATTTTTCCGCCATGCCCCGGATGGTCAGGCGTATGCGCTTTCGCTGGCCGAGAAAAAGGGGTTAACTTATGAGAGAATTGCAGAAAGGATAAAAAGATGAAAGTGTGTTTGATGGATGAAAACGGCACGTGGAATCTGATGAAAAAGTTATCAGGTGTCACTGCCAATACAAAGAGTGATTTAGAACTTGATAGTGTCTTCAGTGTGATGGCGCAGGATGACATGGTAATCTACAACGCGGTTCAAACCGCTTTCCTTCTGCCCTTAGTGATGGAAGAGCAAATCCTCTATCGTCAGCAGGTATTATCTGATTGTCTTAGAAATGATGAGACAGTGCGGGAACTTTACAGGCTGGTGGGGGATGCTCTTGTGAAGCAGGAGAACCCAAATCTCTGCTTTGGGGAGATGCAGTCAGTTAGCAGCCAGTTCAACCGCTGTATGTCCCGTCTGAAAGATTTAATTTTCACACTGCGCTTTCTGCGGAATTTTGAAAAAAAGGAAAAGAAAAATTTTCATTCCAAAGGCTTTCAGAGTTTGTTCCGCGATTTGAATAAAAATCTGGATGACAATTTTTTTGCAGGTCTGGATGAACTGATTCATCAACTTCAATTCCCGGATGGGATGCTAATTGGAGCGAAGCTCACAAAATCAGGCAGCAGTTTTGGGCATGAATTGCTGTACATGGAATCGAAACATAGTTCCGGGCAGAAAAGCAATCCTTTTTATGAGGTGAAACAGGGGAATTCGCGGGGTGTATCTGATTTGCTCCATCGACGGGAGCTTGCAATAAGCAAGAGTAACCGGATTCTGGTGAGAGCTATTTCTTTTGTTTGCGATTATCTGAACGCGCTGAAAAACAATCTGGGGTTTTATATAGGATGCTTGAACCTCCATCAGAAGCTGACAGAGCGAAAAATAGCACTCTGCATTCCGGTTATATCTCAAGGAAAATATTCGTGGTCCGCAATAAACTTAACAGAATTGAATGTCGGTTTAAAAGAGGCTCATCCTGTTGCAAATAATTTAAAAATAGAAAACAGTTGTTGCATAATCACAGGTGCTGATTTAGGGGGAAAGACAACTTTTTTGCGCGCAGCAGGGCAAAACCAGATGATGATGCAATGTGGCATGTTTGTGGCTGCCAGCTTTTTTTCAGCGCCAGTAAAGAGTGGCATTTTTACACATTTCCAGCGGGAGGAAGACCACGGGTTTTTGAATGGAAAGCTGGGGGAGGAATTTACCCGCATGAATGAGATTATTGATTCTATCAAACCTGGTGCTTTGCTGCTGTGCGATGAGACCTTTTGTTCTACCAATGAACGTGAGGGCTCTGAGATTGCCTGGCAGATTACAAAGGCATTGCGGGAAAAGGGGATTTCTGTGTTCATGGTTACACACCTGTTTCCTTTTGCCCAGCGTCTCCATGAAGATTGCCGGAATGACTGCACATTTCTCTGCTCCGAACGTCTGCCTGACGGTGAAAGAACAAAACGTATTTTGCCAGGAGCGCCGCAGAGGACATCTTTCTGTGAAGACTTATATCAGGAGGTTTTTACACAAACTTCAATTTCATAGTTATCATTATCAAAAAAAGCTATTTAATATTTTTAAAAGAAAAATGTTGACACCATGAAAAATTGGTGATAGTATACCTACTAAACATATATGTTATAAAAGATTTGGAAAAATCAAAACAAACAAGAGCGAAATGGAAGTGGGAGCTGAATGGACAAAATAGAAAAACGGGAGGAGGACAGATTGAAGAATCAGAATATTGTGAAAGTATTCTGAAAACGGAGTGCAGAGGGGACAGTCCCCTTTGAAATCACAACAAAATGTGGTTGACATATCAATGTAACAGGTATAAAATAACAAGAAAAGCATACTAAACCTATAAGAAAGGTGGGAAATGTAATATGGCAAATATTTATAAAGGAACATTAGGACTTATCGGAAACACCCCATTGATGGAAGTGGTTAATTTAGAGAAGAATTTGAATCTGGAGGCAACAATACTGGCGAAGCTGGAATACTTTAATCCCGCAGGAAGTGTAAAGGACAGAATTGCGAAAGCGATGATTGAGGATGCGGAAGCAAAAGGAGTTTTGAAAGAAGGTTCTGTTATTATTGAGCCTACCTCCGGTAACACTGGAATTGGCCTTGCATCTATAGCAGCAGCGAAGGGGTATCGTGTGATTCTGACTATGCCTGAGACAATGAGTATTGAGAGAAGAAATATACTGAAAGCTTACGGTGCAGAGCTGGTGCTTACAGAGGGCGCTAAAGGAATGAAGGGTGCCATTGAAAAGGCTGATGAACTGGCAAAAGAAATTCCAAACAGCTTTATCCCCGGACAGTTTGTAAACCCTGCCAACCCTGCTGTTCATAAGAGCACAACAGGACCGGAAATCTGGAATGATACAGACGGCAAAGTAGATATTTTTGTTGCTGGTGTAGGTACAGGCGGAACTATCACAGGTACAGGCGAGTATCTGAAAGAGAAGAATCCAGAGATTAAAATTGTGGCAGTAGAGCCGGCGGCATCCCCTGTTCTTTCAGAAGGCAAAGGCGGTCCTCATAAAATTCAGGGAATCGGGGCAGGCTTTGTACCAGAAGTGCTGGATACCAAAATCTATGATGAGATTATAAAGATAGAGAATGATGACGCATTTGCAGCGGCAAAAGACTTTGCAAAACAGGAAGGTGTTCTGGTAGGAATTTCTTCAGGAGCAGCACTTCAGGCAGCAATCGAACTGGCAAAACGCCCTGAGAACAAAGGAAAAAATATTGTAGTGTTACTGCCTGATACAGGAGACAGATATTATTCTACACCTTTGTTTGGGGAATAAGAGGAGAGTATTTATGAGCGAGAAAATTACGAGAGAAAATAGAAAATTAAAATTTGAAACATTACAGCTTCACGTAGGTCAGGAGAATCCAGATTCAGCTACAGATGCGAGAGCAGTCCCGATTTATCAGACTTCTTCCTATGTATTTCACAACAGTGAACATGCGGCAGCCCGCTTTAATCTGTCAGATGCAGGAAATATTTACGGAAGACTGACTAACCCCACACAGGATGTTTTTGAAAGCCGTATCGCAGCGCTTGAGGGCGGTGTAGCAGCACTTGCAGTTGCATCCGGAGCAGCGGCTATCACTTATACAATTGAAAACCTGGCATACAGCGGCGACCATATTGTGTCTGCAAAAAATATTTATGGCGGAACTTACAATCTGCTGGCCCACACATTGCCACAGTATGGCATCAGAACCACTTTCGTAGATATTTTTGATGAGTCTGCGATAGAGGCGGCAATCAAGGAAAATACAAAAGCAATCTTTATAGAAACTCTGGGAAATCCAAATTCAGACGTGGTAGACATTGAGAAAATAGCAAAGATTGCACATGCACACAAAATTCCTCTTGTTATTGATAATACATTTGCAACACCATATCTGGTGCGTCCAATTGAATATGGAGCGGACATTGTGGTACATTCTGCTACAAAATTCATTGGAGGACACGGAACTGCAATTGGCGGAATTATTGTAGACAGCGGAAAATTCGACTGGGAGGCATCTGGAAAATTCCCGTCATTGACAGAGCCAAACCCCAGCTATCATGGAATCAGCTTCACAAAAGCAGTAGGACCTGCAGCTTTCGTGACGAAGATTCGTGCGATTCTGTTGAGAGACACAGGTGCGACAATTTCACCATTCCATTCTTTCCTGTTTTTACAGGGACTTGAGACCTTATCTCTCCGTGTTGAGAGACATGTGGAAAATGCCCTCAAGGTAGTGGAATTCCTGAAATCTCATCCTCAGGTTGAAGAGGTGCATCATCCTACTGCAACGGAAGATGAAAGCCAGAAAGCACTATATGCGAAATATTTCCCAAATGGCGGAGGTTCTATCTTTACATTTGAGATTAAAGGAGATGCGAAGAAAGCTCAGAACTTTATAGATAATCTGGAATTGTTTTCTCTTTTGGCAAATGTAGCTGATGTAAAATCTCTGGTAGTTCATCCGGCAACAACAACACACAGCCAGTGCACAGAAGAGGAACTGGAAGATCAGGGAATTAAGCCAAATACAATCCGCCTGTCCATTGGTACAGAACATATTGACGATATTCTGGAAGATTTAAGAGAAGCATTTAAAGCAGTAGAATAGGATTATCATTTATAATACTAAAAACTGTGAAGATGTGTGGAGGTGTCTATGAAATTTTCAAAAAAAAGCAGATATGGGCTTAGAGCACTGATAGATTTATCTGTAAATTCCAAAACAGATCATGTGTCATTGAACAGCATCGCTGAGCGAAATAGTATTTCGCTGCAATATCTTGAGCAGATATTTGCAGGCTTGCGAAGAGCAGAGATTGTAAAGAGTATAAAAGGCCCCCAGGGCGGCTATCTGCTCAATGACAAAGCTGAAAACATAACAGTGGCTGCTGTGCTGGAAGCTTTGGATGGAAGTTATCAGATAGAGCCAGAAGTAAGTTCAGAAGGCGGCACTCAGGAGGAAATTACACAGGCAATCCAGGAAGTCATCATAGATAAAGTCAATAAAGAGCTAGATCAAATATTAAAAAATATAACCCTGTCAGACTTGGAAGAACAATACTTGAGCTACAGTGGATATGAGCAGGATATGTATTATATATAAATACATCAAAAACGGGAAGACATAGTGCCTCCCGTTTTTGGTGCATAGTAGAATAGTTCAGAATATTCTGAAAAAGGAGAGCAAAAGGGACTGACCCCTTTGCAGAGGAGGTAAGGACGATGAGTTATGATATAGAGACAAAATGTATTCATGGAAAAGGGGGACATCAGGACGCACATCCTTTTGGAGCACTTTCTGTGCCTATTTTTCAGACGGCTACATTTTATCATCCGGGAATTGGAAATTCTACAGGATATGATTATACGAGAGAGAGTAACCCGACGAGAGCAGAGCTGGAGGAAACGATTTCTGTTTTGGAGGGCGCTGTGGATACGGTGGCCTGCTCTACAGGGATGGCGGCAATTGCCCTGTGTCTGGAGCTGTTTAAACCAGGTGACCACATTATTTGTTCTGAGGATTTGTACGGCGGTTCTGTGCGCATGTTCCAGAGCATAGGTGAACAAAAGGGACTGGAGTTTTCCTATGTGGATACATCGGATGTGAAAATTGTTGAGCAGCATATTAAAGAAAATACAAAGGCATTGTATATCGAAACGCCCAGCAATCCTGTGATTATCATTACGGATTTATCTGAAATGAGGCGGCTGGCAGATCAACATAACCTTCTTGTTATCGCGGATAATACATTTTTGACACCGTATCTTCAAAATCCGCTGAAACTGGGAGCGGATTTGGTTCTGCACAGTGGAACAAAGTTTTTGGGCGGACATAATGACACTTTGGCTGGTTTTCTTAGTACAAGCCGTGAGGATTTGGTGGAAAAAATCCGGTATTTGTACAAGACAATCGGGTGTTGTCTGTCACCTTTTGACAGTTTCCTTCTGATAAGAGGCATAAAGACGCTGGCTGTCCGTGTGGAAAGGCAGCAGAGCAATGCGATGGAGATTGCAACATGGCTGAAACAGCAGGATAAAATAAAGCGTGTTTATTATGCAGGGCTCCCCGAGCACCCGGGATATGAAGTAAATTGCAGACAGTCCAGAGGAGCGGGCAGTATGATTTCTTTTAAGACGGATACAGAACAAACTGCCAGAAATCTGCTGGAGAGATTAAACTTAATTACCTATGCGGAGAGCCTGGGCGGCGTGGAATCGCTGATGACATTCCCTATGCTGCAGACTCATGGGGATGTACCAGTAGAAATACGTGAAAAGCTGGGAATTACCGGAGACTTTCTGAGGCTTTCTGTGGGAATTGAAAATGTAGGAGATTTGATTGCTGATTTAGAACAGGCAATGAGATAAAAATAGCAGAAGAACAGGAGGTTAACTATGAAGTTTGATTTTGATACAATCGTAGAGCGCCGGGGTACAAATTCTTTGAAGTACGACTTTGCCGTGGAGAGAGGCAGAAGAGAAGATATTTTGCCGCTTTGGGTGGCAGATATGGACTTTACAACAGCGCCGGTCATTCTTGAAAAACTGGAGCAGATAGTAAAGCATGGAATATTTGGGTACAGTGACAGCAAAGAAGATTACTTTCAGGCCATTTCCGGGTGGTACAAAGAGCATTTTGGCTGGGAGGTTCAGCAGGATTGGCTAATTAAGACACCAGGAGTTGTATTCGCAATTGCGGCGGCAGTTCAGGCATTCACCAAGGAGGGCGAAAGTGTTTTGATTCAGCAGCCGGTATATTATCCGTTCAGCGAGGTGATTCTCGATAATAACAGAGTGCTGGTGAATAACCCTCTAAAACTTGTAGACGGACATTATGAGATTGATTTTGAGGATTTTGAGGAAAAAATTAAATCAAAAAATGTGAAAGTATTTTTGCTCTGCAGTCCGCATAACCCGGTAGGACGTGTGTGGCAGGAATGGGAATTGAAGAAGCTTGGAGATATTTGTTTGCAGCATGGCGTTATTGTAGTCAGTGATGAAATTCACGGGGACTTTACATATCCCGGATTTTCTCACCGCGTGTTTGCATCCTTATCCCCTGAATTTGCGGATATAACAGTTACCTGCACTGCGCCCAGCAAAACCTTCAATCTTGCAGGGCTTCAGATATCCAACATTTTTATTTCCAATCCAAAACTGCGCAAGAAATTTCAGGATGTTATTGCAGCAGAAGGATACAGTCAGGTTAATACCATGGGGATGGCGGCATGTCAGGCAGCTTATGAGGGCGGCTGGGAATGGCTGAGCCAGTTGAAAGAATATTTGCTGGAGAACCTTAATTTTGCCAGGGAATTTCTGAAAGAACATCTTCCGGAAATTACACTCATAGAGCCTGAGGGAACCTACCTCATATGGCTGGATTTCAGTAAGTTAAATCTGCCGGAAGAAGAACTGGAAGATTTGATTGCCAATAAGGCACGTTTGTGGCTGGATGGCGGAGCTATATTTGGAGAAGTTGGACAAGGCTTTCAGCGCATCAACATTGCCTGCCCAAGAAAAACATTGCAGCAGGCACTGGTGCAGTTGGAAGAGGCAGTGCACAGTGAAAAATAAAAAATAGAAAATAGGAGGATTCCATCTGCGGGATTCCTCCTGTTTTTTATTTTCAGCACTATTTTAATATTTTTGTAAGCAGTTTTATATGATTTTTAAAGGGTGGGTATCTCAGCGGGATATCCACCATATTTGATTTTTTAATAATACTTTTTTGATGTGAAAAGGTAAAAAAACTGTGCCGCCCATGATATTGTCCCATGCCGCTGTCCCCTACTCCGCCGAAAGGAAGGTTTGGATTGGACAGGTGTATGATGGTGTCGTTGATACATCCGCCGCCGAATGATATGGCTTTCAGGACAGCGCTCTCATGCTCCTTTTTTGTTGTGAAGAGGTAAAGTGCCAGTGGCTTTGGATGGGAATTTATCATAGGAAATACGTCCTTTAGATGCTTAAATTCCAGTATGGGCAGGATTGGCCCAAAGATTTCCTCCTGCATTACCGGGCTGTCCCAATCCACATCATCTAATATGGCAGGAGCAATCTGCAGAGTACTTTCATTATATTGCCCTCCTTCCATAATATGCCCCCTCTGAAGCAGGCCGAGGAGGCGGTCGAAGTGTTTCTGGCTGATAATTTTAGGGTATTCCGGGTTTGTTTCCGGTGTATCGCCATAGAAAGCGTGGACATATTTCTTCATTGCCAGAACCAGCTTTTCTTTTACGCTGTGGTGAACCAGAAGATAGTCCGGCGCAACGCAGGTCTGGCCGGAATTTAAAAATTTGCCCCACACAATCCTCCTTGCGGCACAGTCAATATCTGCAGTTTCGTCCACTATGCATGGACTTTTTCCGCCCAGTTCCAATGTGACCGGGGTCAAATGTTTTGCCGCGGACTGCATGACAAGTCTTCCCACATTAACACTTCCGGTAAAGAAGATGTAGTCAAAACGTTCTCCCAGCAGAGTCTGATTCACCGCCCGGCCGCCCCTTATGACAGAAACATAGCGCTCGGGAAAAATTTCTTTTATAATTTTTTCAATTACCGCAGAAGTGTGAGCGGAGTATTCAGAAGGTTTAATGACAGAACAATTTCCCGCCGCAATGGAGCCAATCAAAGGCGTCATGGTGAGTCTGAAAGGGATAATTCCAGGGGGACATAATCAGCACAGAGCCGTAAGGCTCATTATAAATATAGCTGGCGGATGGGAAATGCATCAGCGGAGTTTTCTTGCGTCTGGGGCGTGTCCATTTTGCAAGGTGTTTCAGAACATATTTAATTTCCTCAAGAACAATCCCCACCTCTGTAGCATAGGCTTCAAACGAAGCCTTATTTAAATCCAGTTTTAGCGCGTGAAGAATCTCATTCTGATGTTTTTGGATGGCATTTCTCAGAAGACGGAGCTGGTACACCCGAAAGGATAAATCTTTTGTTTTTCCAGTTGCAAAAAATCTGTGCTGTAACTGAAGAGCTTCTTTCATATCATACATAAATATTCTCCCTCAAATAATAAAATCAGCCGAAATGGTTTCTTTTATTATAGCCTGCCCCATAACGAAAGACAATATAGTCCATTATAAGAATAAATATACTTTACAGCAAAGGTTTGATATAATTTAGTAAATTATAAAGGGGGAACAGGCAGTGCTGAAGGAAAATCATATTGGGACTACAATAAAGGGAGCATCGGAAAGCAAAAAGCGGGATTAGGGCTGTATTACAGTCATAGAAGTTTTAGCGCAAGCCTGACAAGAAATATTATCAAATTTTTACCATGGCAGCTGGCGCATATAGGGGTTATCCACGGTATCTATACAGAATTTGACGTGCCGGCCCTCATATTTGCAAATGGCGGGATGGTGCTGGCCTTTGTGATGCTTGTAATGGGGATGGCAAGAAAAGATAAACGCCACTTAGGCGACTTGGTTGCGGGTACACAGGTACAGGCACTCTAGATCTAAAGTTATATCAGTTAAATAAGTGTTGACCAAGAAGAGATTTTATGTAATAATACATATGAATGAATAATTTATTTTATTCATTCATAATTCGGGCAGGGGTGATTATAATAGACGATAAAAAAATGAAATTGAAGGAAGCCGCTTACCAGGTGTTTTTGGAAAAGGGATATAAAGAGACCAACATTTCTGAAATTGCCAAGAGAAGCTGGAATCGCAGTTGGGTCATTTTATAAATATTATCAGTCAAAGGAAGAAATATTTATAGAGATATATGTGAGTGAGAACGACTCTATAAGAAATAAAATAATCAGTGAAATTAACTGGGATGGGGAGCCGGTTGATGTGGTGGATGGATTGTTCACCTATACATTAAAATATACTTCATCCAACAGAATTTTATCTGAATGGAAGAATCCTGCCATATCAGACGCTCTGCACGAGTACTATTACACACAGAAAAACAGCGAAAATTATGCATTTCATCAATTTCTCATAGAGGCTTTCCGTGAACGATTAAATGAAAAGCAGTTTGATGCTGAGCTGACAGAAAAGCTTCTTAAAGTTTATGACTTAATCTACTATATAGACTGCCATGTAACAGAGGAGACATTCGACGGGTATAGCCAAACACTTTGGACGCTGGTCAAGTATTTCATAAAAGGTGTATTTTCATCATAGAATTGACAATATGGGGAATCAAAGCGGTTCCCTGATTTTAACCGGATTTGTGAATGAATATAAGGAATTGTTCATTCATGAAAAACTATATTTTGATACCGTAACTGAATCAGAAATAAGGAGGGCTTATCATGGCAAAGAAAGTAAAAGTATGTAAAAGATGTTCCAATTTTGATGTAAAGGGAATAAAAGCAATGGCGAAGGATGCAGGCTGCAAATTAAGGGTCGGGTGTATCAGCAAATGCAATATAAAAGAGCACCCGGAATTGGATGGGAAATATTTTGGTCTGATTGATGATGAACTTTATAGTACTTCTTCCAAAGAAGAATTCTATGAACGAATGACCAAGTGATGAAAAATGATAGCAGTCAAAATAAACTAAAATTAGTTATGCTAAATGTGCTGACACTGTCAAGGATACCTCTGTCTATTATGTTTTGCGTGATTCTTCTTTCTGGGGAAGATAAAGTTTTTATCTGTGGGTTCCTCTTTTTGCTTATTGCTTTCACAGATTTTATGGACGGAAAGATAGCCCGCAGGTTTCATCTGGAAAGCAAGGCAGGTGCGCGCTTAGATGTGCTGTCCGACTTTTTGTTTATTATCAGCTCCAGCTACATACTCTGCATTCAAAAGCTGCTTCCTCCCTGGATGATGGTGGTTATAATTTTTAAATTTGTGGAATTTTTAGTGACTTCGCGATTGGCGGGGCAGAATACAAAACAATCAAATACATTCCTTTTTGATAGAATCGGGCGTTATGTAGCTGTAGCATTTTATATACTGCCAATCATTTTATTGACGCTGCAGTGTCTGCTTTCACTAAATCAATATCAGGATATTACATTCGTTCTTTTTATGATTATTACTTTTTTTGCTTTTGTTTCCGTTTTTAACAGGATTAGACTGCAAATTTGCTAAAAGGTTAAAAAGCCCTTGAAATTGTTTTCTCAAAGAGCTATAATAAATTACAGAATAGAATGAATTCTTCGGGGTAGGGTGTAAATCCCAACCGGCGGTATAGTCCGCGACCCGTTATTTTTTGAATAACGGCTGAACTGGTGTAATTCCAGTACCGACAGTAAAGTCTGGATGAGAGAAGAAGTTTTGGTATGTGCGTATATCTTATCCCCGAATTGTAGTATTCGGGGATTTTTTTGTATGCTGGGGAGGATAACCTTCTCCTGTATCGCAAATATCATTTCCGGGAAGATTTTCTTTCTTTTCAAATTTTAAAATTAAAGGAGAGAAACGACAATGAGTACAGAAACAAATGTAGTATCAAGAACACAAACAAGGACTAAAATCCGCACGATTGCACAGATCAGTATGCTGTCAGCTATCGCTGTAATACTGATGCTGTTTGAGATTCCCCTTCCTTTCGCGCCGGCATTTTATGAGATTGATTTCAGCGAGGTGCCCGTGTTGGTCGGATGCTTTGTTATGGGACCGCTGGCAGGTGCGGTGATTGAGCTTGTAAAGATTCTCTTGAATTTTGTCGTAAATGGGACGATTACAGCAGGTGTCGGCGAGGTGGCAAACTTCTTAATTGGCTGCTCTCTGTGCGTTCCGGCGGGATTGATTTATAAGAGAAACAAGACAAGAAAAGGTGCCATCATAGGAATGGCTGCGGGCACTGTATTTATGACCTTGGTGGGATGCATCCTGAATGCGTATATTCTGCTCCCTGTGTATGCGGCAGCATTTGGAATGCCTATCAACGCGCTGGTGGAGATGGGAACTGCTGTAAATTCAGGTATTACAAGCCTGTCCACGTTCGTGCTGTTTGCGGTAGCACCGTTTAATCTGTTAAAAGGTATATTGGTATCACTGATTGTATTTCTGATTTATAAAAAAATCAGTCCAGTATTCAGAATGAAATAAGGCATACAAGGAAATGTCCTGTGAATGCAAAGTGTAATGCAGAGTCAAAGCGTTACTTTTGTAATCACAGGGCATTTTTCTTACCGTTTTAAATTGCTCAAAAGGAACAAAAATGTGTTATAATCAACCGTAAGGTCAACTATAGACAACATTTGAATTGAGAAGGGAGTATAATTATGACACAAATGAGACGAAAAGACAGAGAAATGACTGGGCGCGAGGAGATACTTCACGTATTGGATACATGCAAGGTCATCCGTATAGCCATGCACGATGAAGATGGAATTTATATACTGCCATTAAATTATGGATATACATATGAGGGGGAGGAGATGGTCTTTTACATCCATGCAGCACTGAAAGGCAAGAAGCTGGATTTGCTGAGAGCAAATTCAAAAGTTGGGTTTGAGATGGACTGCGGTCATGAGCTGGTAGAAGGGGATATTGCATGCCAGTATGGATTTCGGTATGCAAGTATTATAGGAAGCGGGCGTGCTGAGATTGTGGAGGAGCCAAAGGAAAAAGTGGAGGCACTGAAGATTCTGATGAGATGCCAGACAGGCAGGGATTTTGAAATTGATGAGAAGATGGCATCCTCAGTGGCCATAATAAAAGTGGTGGCTGAAGAGTACACTGGAAAACAGAGAAAGTAAAGAAACTTGTTGAAAGTGCTGAAAAGAGGTCAAATGTCTATGAATTCAATAGGGATTATGGTACATTGGACATAAATAAAATGGAAAGGCAGGTATTCTAATGAAAAAGACAAAGTTTATGCTGGCATTGGCACTTGTTTTATGTTTACTCTCGGGACAGGTGGTTCTGGCAGAAGATGTGGCAGGTACAACAGATGCATCTGGGACCACGGATGCTGCGGTGACAGTAGAAGCAGCCGGAGACCCGAATGCCACAGGCCCGACAGGTCCGGCACCAACTCCAGGTGAAGCGAAGGAACCCGTGAAAGAGACAACGAATACAGGGGATGAACAAAATGGGCGTTATCTGGCAATTGATGAAAAGTCAATCGAAGTAAGTACAAGATTTGTTCATCAAGATGAGGAGATTAAAATAGCATTTGCACTGAAAGATGGAAGCCCTGTCTTTGATGCTGAATGCCAGATTGCACTTAAGCTGGACAATGGAACACAAGGCGGGGTGTTATCTTACTTCCAGATTCATTATGATACATCAATGAAGAAATATATTGGTTACCGCTCTATGGGTATACCAGTAGGAAAAATGGAAGAGGGCGGTGTTTCCGTCAGCACCATATCTCTTGGAAGCACAGATGGCGACAAATACGTAATTACCAATGGTGAGTCAAAATATATTGACGATAACAGCAGTGTGCAGGATTTATCAGGATTTAATTTCCATTACATTAACAGTACATACCCCTTCTGCGATGTGTTTTCTGATGACTGGTATCAGGGAGCAGTAGATTTTGCCAATTATTATGAAATAATGACTGGTATGACTGAGACTAAATTTTCACCGGTCACCGATTTGAGCAGAGCACAGTTTGCAACAATCATCTATAGAATGGCGGGAAGCCCGGAAATAACTTACAGCCCCAAATTTAAGGATGTTTCGGACAAGCAGTTTTATACAAAAGCAGTTTTATGGGCAAATTCTGTACGAATAATAGAAGGATATGGGCAGGGACGATTTGGTCCGGCAGATATTATCACCCGTGAGCAGATGGCAACCATGATGTACAGATATGGTAAATATAAGGGATATGATGTATCAGGCCAGTCGGATCTTTCCTCTTTTCCTGACTACAAGAATGTCAGTGAGTTCTCCAGGCAAGCTGTAAGCTGGACAACTGCTGCAGGCATTATAAAAGGGGATAACGGAAAGATTAATCCGCAGGGTAATGCCAGCCGTGCAGTCAGTGCCACAATTATTATGAGATTCATGGATATGTACGAATAAATTTAATAGAAGCAAAAATAAAGCCCGGAATCTTTGACAGATTTCGGGCTTTATTTTGGACAAAAGCTTTTTCCGTTAGTGCTCTTTGTTAATAAACATTAATGAAAAACCAATCAGCACCAGTACCGCACTTACCATAATTGCCTTTTCTGCCCATAAGTTTACGCAGAAATTTCCGATGACTGCTCCAACCACAAACATGCCGATAATGCCTAAATATATGAGTCCATTTTCCATTTCTGTTCTGTTTTTGGTGAGACTATATTTACAGATTGCCTGTATAGCCACCCGCAGATTGCCGATACACATGGTAGTTGCCACGCCGCTTCCGTTCACTTTACGGAAGCTTTCTACCTGCGCGCCGCAGGCAAATGAGATAAGGCTGTTTGCAAGCAGGTTCAGATTTTGAGGCATAAATGCAACAATAAATAAAACAATTGCTTCTGTTAGAAGCACCGCCTGACGCCAGTGGAAATGGGATTCGTTGTGAAAACGATTTCTGATAATTTCTGCAAGGGCAATTCCAAGGGCGAATGATAAGACTGGAAAGAGATATCGAAGGGCCAGAGAAAAGTTGCCCATCGAGAGATTCACCCCAAACAATAAAATATTTCCTGTCTGGGCATTTGCAAAAACATGTTCCCGGCATATGTATGAATAGGCATCCATAAATCCGCCAGATAAAGTTAATAAAATTACGAGTGGCAGAGACTCGGATATTTGCTGAGATTTTTTCACTGATATTCCCCTTTATTTGTTGTCGTATAATTATAATAAAATTTGATTTTGTACCTATCATATCAGAAAATTGTTCAGAAATAAAGATACAGGATTTCCAAAAAAATCATTGACAAATTATGACAATTATTATAATATACTTATATACAAAAGAAGTTATTACATATGTAATGAAAGTACAAAAGAATGGCTTACAAAAGATAAATAACCCGGAATCTTAATTGATTCCGGGTTTACTGTATTTTAGGGCAAAATAAGAGGTGTCCGGCATAATAGAAACAGCCCGGGGTCTGGTGAGGACTCCGGGCTTTGTGGTGGGAAAGGAACTAACGAATGGTGAGGAGATTAGTTCCCTCTATATAAGTAAACAATCCTGCGGAGAAAAACTTACGCAAAATGACATAAAAAATAGGGAAACAACGAATTTCGCTGCTTCCCCTTATGTGTCATTAGGTCAAAATAGATGCAGGGCAAAACTGTATTAATGATTAAGAATCCTTTTGTGTTTTTTGAAGAGCTTTCTTTTTCATTCGTTCAAACTGCTCTAGTACAAAATTATTTAAACTTGCTTTATTTGCTGATTTTGACTTTAAATACAGTAATGCAACTTGAAATTCTTGAGAAGTGTTCTGGTTTCTAAAAAAATGCATAAATCCATATTGCATTATACAGGAGCCCTTTATTCCCTTAAAATTAAACTCGTATTTCGCTTCTACACTACGAAAGATCAAGTGATCTTTATCAGTATCATTTGTCAATAATGAATTACGCTCTAGTGCATTTCCATTAATTATAACTTTTTTAACGTTTTGTTGGATGATGCTGTTGGGGTTTTTAGGTGGATTATCTGGATCCGGACCCAACTCAATATCTTTTATTTCAACAAATTTCATGGAACCGTCATCACTGTCTGCTGCCAACTGCAGCATGAAATTAAATCTCTCTCTATTAGTAAAATCAGAAGCTGACACTGTTTCCATTTTATCATCAACTTCTTGATTTTCTTTTAAAAATGAAAGAAGTTCTTTTATAACTTGCTTATTGATATCATCAGTTTCTTTTGATGTGTATTCATTACATATTTCAACTACATTACTTGGAACATCTTTTTTTATGTTTACCTTTCCAGAATGTCGGCTTTCGGGTCGTACCCAATCTTTTGTTAAATCTTTGCGAGAAATGATATATTCTAACTGCAAATGATTTTCGCTCAGCGTTGCGAAATTCATAGGTGTAAGTAGTTCTATATCATTCATATTCTCTACTTTATCCACAGGAATTTCAAAATCGGCAATAGCCTTAATTAAAGGATTAGTGGTTTTACTTTTAATAGTACTATTGCGATGTTTAGGATTACTTTCTTTAGTTTCTTGCCTTTCTTGCAATGTTTCAAATTCCTTGGGACTTAGAACCATTGTTACTATTAAAGGTATAGTACTCTTTTTATCTGTATTCCCTAAAAAAACTCCTCTTGATTTCAACACATTATTTAAGTCACCATCTGTTAAACACGAGTCATTTAGCAAAGGTCTCAATGCAAATCCAAACGGCAACATCTGCGCAACAGAGATTTCAGAACATCTCATAATTTGGTCGTCATGCATATTAGATACCTCCTAAATTTCTAAAATCAGAGTAATCAAGACTCTCCACTATAATTTTCTGTGCGAAATTTCTGTCAGCTAATCGACTTAAGCTTTTTTTGACACTTTCAGAATTGGAGTAGTCATTATAGTTTGGAAAAACCATAAAAATTTTTGTAGCCCAGCCTACCGTTAATAATCGCGCAAATTGCAGTAATCTTTCAAAATAATCTATATTAAATTCATCTTCTACTGTAATAATAAGACTTTCTCCTGTATCTGTTATAATTTTAAATAACTGTATCGGTGAGTTTATGTATTGAACAGGTAGAACATTACCTTGGTGTGTTCTATATACAGTATCCATATTTAAACCTGTATCAGGGTAAAAATAAAAGAATTTATTATCCATTTTTCTAGCGTACTGTATACTACTATATAAAAACGTTGCTTTTTTATTATCTAACAAATAGACAGTTCCATAATTAACTGCATCGCTATTTCTAAAATCAGATATATCATCGATCACTCCACCACACAGTTCATCCTGTAATGCACTGAACCACATAATTACATTGCAAACATTCTTAGTTTTAGTTCCAATTATATTATCTTTGAACAATTCATGCGAGGGATAACATTCAGTGGCCTCTGCAATATCTTTTAAAAACTCCTTGAAATCGGATATTTTGCTTTTTTGTGTGGATGGGTAATTCTTTCGATGTTTAACAGAAACCAGTATATTACTTTCTGTTTTACTTACTAATGGACAAGAATACTTTATGATATAGTCCACACCATGGTTATTCCTACTACTTCCACTTGCACCTAAATGGTCTTTTCTTACACAAGGAATGTCTTTGCCTGAAAGTGCATTTTCCCAACCAATTAACTTTAATAGTTCATTGGCTATTTTCTCTCCATATTCACCTGAAGATTTAGATTTTTCACCAGACATAATGCGTCCCCTTTCTATTGTTCTTCATTAAAGTAAAGTTTGTAATAGTGCATCTTTTTATCTTCATCGTAACCTTTTTCCAAATGCTTTTTATCCAGTTCACTAAATGCTTTAACTTTTATTTCGAATGCAGTGTCCAGTTTGATTATATTTTTAATTGTTTTTTTGATTGTTTTTACTGCTGACTGATCCACTTCAAAGTTTTGAATATCATGAAAGTTTTTCTTTTCAGCAAAAGACTGGATATACTCTCTAAGTTGTTCAGCCTCTTGTTTTGTATCGGTTACTCTATCACTAAATTCATCTAGTTGAAGACTTTCGTTAGAATCAATATAATTTAGAACACTATTCAAGGTAGCAACTTTTTCTGTTGTAGCCCCTTGATAATCTTTTTTTATATATTGCTTACAAGCGTCAACTACTATCTTTGTTTTTTGAAAAGAGCTATCGTTCTTTTCTATTCCCAAAAAGTCTTGTACCCAATATTTAGTATCTATTTGATTTCCAGAATCAACAATTAAAACGCTATATCCCAAATCCTCACAATTATTAAAAACTATACAACCTTTATCTAGTTTGCGAGTATCTACCCCTGTATCCCAACTCAAAGTTATGTTTTTTTCTTTATTATTAATTTTCAGAAACGGTTCCTTAGTTTCCGATTTAAATATCCCTATTGAATCATAATGCTGATTGTTTAGTATTGCGTTGCTAATGTAAGCAATATATAATTCTCCACTTTTTATATTGGGATGTGTCGAAACCTTGTACAAATGTGTTGCTATATTTTCTGAATTTGTTTTCAATTCATTAGGGTCATGAAAAATATTTTTTGAGTACTGATATAATTCATTAAATGCTAAATCGGTTTCGTGTCCAAAAGAATATTGCCCATTGTCTTTAAATCTTTGAAAAAAATATCTCTCGACTAAATTAGTTAAAGAGCTATCTGTAATATCTGCAAATATATCTGACAGAACCAATGGTTCATCTTTTAACTTATTTCCCACTTGGTGAATAATCAGTTTTTCTATTTTGGCTTCTGTGAAATCAAACATTACATTAATCCTACTCTCTATATTTTCTTTCAAATCACTTTTTATATCGACCATCCTTGGGTTTCTCCGCATCTTTAGGTATTGCCCAAGTAACCCCAAACCGAATAGCGCCCGGTATTTTCCCCTGTGCGCAAAGCACTTGTACCCGGCGTTGAGTGATTGCCCATTTTTCCGCTGCTTCTTTTGCTGTCATATAGTTCATTAAAACAATCCTTTGCCGAACAAATATTGTATATATTATATATCGCAGCGACGAATAAAGCAATTAGATTCGTGTAAATTATGGAAATATTCACAGTATTATGGTGAAAGCGCTTGAAGAATAGCAGAAATTCTGCTTTAGAAACAGATTCCTTTTATATTTACCTCTTTATTCTTAATGTTTCCTTTTAAATTCTGTACAGCATCGAACACCTCTTGACTAATAATTGCTTGGTGAGAATTTTCTATGATAATCGCATAAATCTGCCCACAGATTTCTTCTTGTTTACCCATAAGAAAATCGGGAGTATAAGTCTTTGGAGTAATATTACAGCCAACATATTTTTCATTAGATAAGATTCGGTCAATGGTTGATGTGCTCCATTGCACTTTACCAGTAACAGTCTTTATACCGTGATCTTCAAGATAATTCTTGATTTTGCGACAGCCATAGCCTTGCATAAACAGATCATAAATAAGCCGTACAATTTTAGCTTCTTCTTCAATGATTACAAGGTTTCCATAGTCATCTCTGCCGAAGCCAAGAAACTGTGAGTGATTCAGCTTTATATGTCCATGGAGACCGCTCTGCCGGATACCCCACTTAATCGCTTCGCTTTTTTGCCTGCTTTCTTCCTGATAAGCCGCTGCTACCATAGTAATGTACTTTTTTACTCTAGGATCATTAGACCAAATATCCTCAGTTTCAAAGTAAGTAACCACATTTAATCTTGATAATTCATCAAGCATAAGCAGGACATCTAATATATTACGACCAAAACGGCTAAGAGATTTCATTAAAATCAAATCTACTTTTCCATTTCTGCAATCATTCATTAATCGCTGGATTTCCTCTCTGTTATCCACTCTTGTGCCAGATTCCTGTTCAGCGTAAATACCGACAAAATTCCAATCAGAGTTATCGGATATTCTCTGCGTATAGTAAGCCACTTGTGATTTTAGACTCTGTCTTTGTTCTTCATGCTCTGTGCTGACACGGCAATAAGCCGCAACCTTTAATCTTTTCTCACCCTGATTTTGTCTTGCTGGGATAGTAGTAATCTGTTTACTCATTATAAAACCTCCATAACGCAAAATTGCAGTACCCGCTTAGGTACTGCAAACTTCAACTACCATTTTAGATATGAAAAAAGCTACATTCTCATTGGCTTATTACCAACAAAAATGTAGCTTATAACTTAGTGGACCTGGCGGGAGTCGAACCCGCGTCCAAAAGCCTATCCCATGTACTTCTACCATCATAGTCAGTTCTTTTTCATTCCCTCTGCCGCACGGAAACTAACATCCTTGCGGTTTCAGTAGCTTCATGATACGCCTATCAGCTCAAAGCTTTGCTAATATCGTTTCCCACATAGTCGGTGCCAGATTCCCAGAGTGCGGGTGCCCCGGGGCTGACATGCAGCATTTAGGCTGCAGCTAATTCGAAATTATCGTTAGCGTTTAATTTTAAGTTTGCGATTTGACGCATCTTCCTGCGGATAGCTTCTCCATCTTCAAGACCCCTGTCGAAACCAGTACAAGCCCTTGAAATTTACACTTGCAGCATATAGGAAATATCTATATTTACTGCATCTTTATTTTATAGAAAAGATACTGTAAAGTCAAGGTGTTTAAAATAGTTTCACGAAAATTTCATGATTACCCCTGCCCTTTTGCCTGTTTTTTATGATAATATATAGTAATCAAAGGTTTTTGTTTTCATGTATTAGAAAGAAGAGAGGATTTTATTATGCCAACAACATATGCACATTATAAATTTGGAAAAGATGTAATTGGTGCCCTTCCAAGGCCACTGGAACAGGCGGTGAAAAATAACAGACAACTGTTTGATATAGGACTTCACGGTCCGGATATTTTGTTTTATTACAGAGCATACAGTAAAAACCCAGTATCGGCACAGGGGCATCAGCTCCACAACAAGATGGCCGATGAATTTTTCACACATGCGGCTTCTATTATTGAGAAATCGGACGACACGGCAGCAGCAAGAGCCTATATGTACGGATTCATCTGTCATTTTGCTCTGGACAGTGAGTGTCACAAGTACATTGAGAAGATGATTCATGTCAGCGGCATCACCCACACAGAGATAGAAAAGGAATTTGACAGATATCTGCTGACAGAGGACCACATTAATCCGATGACTTATCTTGCTACGAAGCATATTAATCCAAGTATTGAAAATGCGGAGGTGATTTCCACATTTTTTCAGGATTTGCCACCAGAAATTATAAGAAAAGCATTGAAGTCCATGATATTTTATCACAAATTGCTATTGGCGCCTGGGCAGAAGAAGCGGAACTTATTATTTGGCGGTATGAAACTGATAGGGAAATATGACGATATGCATGGGATGCTGATGAATGAGGAGCCCAATGTCCGATGTGAAAATTATTGCCTCTTATTGAAAAAGCTGTATGCAGGAGCAGTACCCCTGGCGGTGGATTTGATTATCAAGTTTCAGAGAGTATTATTTCAGGATGCTGAGCTGCCTGTACGTTTTCATGAGACATTTGGAGCAGGAAAGAACTGGAGGGAGTTACAGTTATAAGCCAAACACAGCTATATGAAAACATACAATTAAGGAGATAAGATATATGGAGGATTTTGTAAAGCTAGAGGGGATAACTAAGATTTATAAGATGGGGGAAGTGGAAATTTGTGCCGTGGACGGGATTGATTTTGCAATTAAAAAGGGCGAATTTGTGATTATTGTAGGTCCCAGCGGTGCGGGAAAGACCACTGTTTTGAACATTTTAGGCGGGATGGATACCGCCACCGGCGGAAAGATTACAATGGATGGAGCGGACATCACAGGTTATAATGCCAAGCAGCTGACCAGCTACCGCCGCGATGATATTGGATTTGTATTTCAGTTTTATAATCTGGTCCCAAACCTGACAGCACTTGAGAATGTAGAGCTTGCCCTGCAAATATGCAAAAACCCTCTGGAGGCCAGGGAGGTTCTGGCAGAGGTGGGCTTAGGAGAAAGGCTGGATAACTTCCCTGCACAATTGTCAGGAGGAGAACAGCAGCGGGTGTCCATCGCCCGCGCCCTTGCAAAGAATCCCAAGCTTTTGCTCTGCGATGAGCCGACAGGTGCCCTGGACTATAATACAGGAAGAGCTATTTTAAAGCTGCTTCAGGATATGTGCAGAGAGAGAGGCATGACTGTTATTGTCATTACACACAATTCCATGTTAGCCCCCATGGCGGACCGGCTGATTCGGATTAAGAACGGAAAGGTATCCGGTATGGAAGTGAATGAAAATCCGGTGTCTGTTGAAGAGATAGAGTGGTAGATGAGTTTATGAACAGGACAGAATGGCAGGTTAACATATGAGTAAAAAAGCATTGAGGAAAGATTTCTATATGGAAATCCGCAGAAGTATGGGGCGTTTCCTGTCTATCTTCTTTATTGTGGCAATCGGAGTCGCATTTTTCTCGGGTATCCGCTCTACGGAACCGGATATGAGGCTGTCGGGGGATGCTTATTTTGATCAGAAGAATCTGATGGATATTAAGGTTGTAAGCACTCTGGGATTGACGGAGGATGATTTGGCTGCCCTGAAAGCGGTGGATGGGATTCAAAAGGCAGAGGCAGGATATTCAATGGATGCCCTCTGCACCGTGAATGACAGTAAAAAGGTAGTACATATTTCTTCCCTGCTCCCTTCCATGAATGAAGTGACAGTGGAAGATGGAAGGATGCCTGAGTCACCCGATGAATGTCTGGTGGACGTGGATTTTATGGCTGGAAGCGGGTACAAAATCGGAGATAAGATTACATTTCTCTCTGGGACAGAGGATGATATAAAAGAGAGCTTAAAGACGGACACCTTTACCATTGTCGGAACGGCAAGCAGCGCCACCTACATCTCTTTTCACAGGGGAAGCAGTACGATTGGAACAGGGATGGCCAGCGGCTTTGTGTGCGTGCCGGAGAGTAGCTTTGATATGCCTGTATACACAGAATTGTATGCCCAGGTGGACGGTGCAAAGGAACTGACAGCATTTACAAAAGCTTATGATACCAAGGTGGAAGATGCTATAGATAAAGTGGAGGAAATCCGCAAAGAAAGGCAGGAAGCCAGATATCAGGGACTTGTGGGTGATGCCACAGAGGAATTAGATAAGGCAAAGAAAGAGCTGGCGGATGCAAGAGCAGAGGCGGATAAGAAGCTGGAGGATGCCAGGGTACAGCTGGAAGACGGCAGGAGACAAATCGAGGATGCCAAGGCGGAAATCAGTGATGGCTATGACAGAATTGAGGATTCCAGAAATCAACTGAGTCAGAAACAGGATGAGGTGACTTCGGGATATGATGAATTAAATGTCCAGTCTGATACTTTAAATCAGAAAATAGAAGAGCTGGAATCAGGCGAAACTCCAATATAATGCTCTGGCGGCGAGCGGCCTGACCGATGAGCAGACCACACAGACGCTGCAATTTATGTCTGCCAAGATAGCGGAGGGGGAAGCTCAGATTGAGGCTGCCCGCATTCAGCTTGAGGAAGCCCGGGCGCAGCTTGACGATGGACAGGGACAGATTAACGATGGCTGGGCGCAGATAGAACAGGCACAGCAGGAGCTTGAAGCAGGAACGGCAAGAGCTGCAGTCGAGAGAGCAGGAGCTCACAGACGGACAGAAAGAATATGAGGATGCGAAAGCCGAGGCGGACAGTAAGATTTCTGACGGGGAGAAAAAGATTCAAGATGCCCAGGACGAGATTAGCAAGATAAAACATGCAAAATGGTATATTTTTGATAGAAGCAGTCTGACAGACTACACGAGCTACGGGGATAATGCAGACCGGATAAAAGCAATCGGAAGAGTATTTCCGGTATTGTTTTTCCTGGTTGCGGCCCTCATCAGTCTGACAACTATGACCCGAATGGTGGAAGAACAGAGAACACTCATCGGGACATTAAAGGCCCTTGGGTACGAGCGCCACTCTATAGCCGGAAAGTATATTGGATATGCCTGCCTGGCTACGGTGGGCGGCAGTATATTCGGGATGCTGGTCGGGGAAAAGATTTTACCCTATATTATCATTACAGCTTACAAAATACTGTACCAGTACATGGACGTTGTGAGGATTCCCTATAATCTGTATTATGGTCTGATGGCAGCTCTGGCGGCGCTGGCATGTACACTGCTGGCAACAATTTTTTCCTGCTTCAGCGAAATGCGGCAGCAGGCGGCAGAGTTGATGAGGCCGCCCACACCGAAGCAGGGCAAGAGAGTTTTTTTGGAGAGAATACCATTTCTATGGAGACGATTAAACTTTATATGGAAAGCAACTGTGAGAAACCTAATCCGTTACAAAAAGCGGTTCTTTATGACTGTTTTTGGGATTGGCGGATGTATGGCGCTGCTTCTGGTGGGATTTGGTCTGAAAGACTCCATATTCGATATCGCGGTTCTGCAATATGGGGAAATTCAGTTATATGATGGAAATGTGATTCTCAGTGAGGATGCATCCAAGCAGGAGAAAGAGGATGTATCCAGGGAACTTGATTCTGACAGCAGGGTAGATTACACTGCAAAAAACTTTTTTCAGCAGGTGGAGATTTCCCATGGGAAGACAACAAAAGAGGTATATCTGGAAGTGCCCAAGAGTGTGAAAGATTTTTCAAAATTTGTTGTGTTTAAGAACCGGGTTACGAAAGAGCACTATGCACTGGGAGATTCTGGTGTCATTTTGACAGAGAAGATGGCAAAAATGCTGGATGTAAAAGCAGGTGACAGCATTACTATAAAAGACAATATAAAGGGAGAAGCTAAGGTTAAGGTGGATGCCATCTGTGAAAACTATATGGAGCACTACATTTATATGTCTTCCGAATATTACGAAACGTTATATGGCAAAGTGCCGGATTACAATTCTGTGTATTACAAAATGAAGGCGGATAAAATGGATGAGCTGGAAAATGTGGGCGAATCTGTTCTGGAATTAGAGGGAGCTTTGAGTGTAAGTTATACCAAGGATGTACAGAGCCAGCTTGATGATATGCTGGGAAGCCTGAATATAGTAATGGTAGTGCTTGTAATTTCAGCGGGTATGCTTGCCTTTGTGGTGCTGTACAATTTGAATAATATCAATATTACGGAACGGCGGCGGGAGCTGGCAACTTTGAAGGTTCTGGGGTTTTATGACAAGGAAGTGTCAGCTTATGTTTACAGGGAAAATATCATTTTAACCATATTTGGTGCTATGGCAGGTATCATTATGGGAAGAATCCTGCATCAGTTTGTCATTGTGACAGTGGAGATTGATTCCGCCATGTTTGGAAGGAATATTGATTTCAGCAGTTTTGTCTACAGCTTTTTGCTCACAATGGGATTTTCCTTTTTGTAAACGGAGTGATGTATTTTAAATTAAAGAGAATTGATATGGTGGAATCTTTAAAGAGCGTAGAATAGGAGATGATTCAGATGGAGAAAACAAAAATTCTGGTTGTTGATGATGAGAGCAGGATGCGCAAGCTGGTGAAAGACTTTCTGACAAGGGAAGGATATATTGTTCTGGAAGCCGGGGATGGCATGGAGGCCATGGACATTTTTTACAAAGAGAAAGATATCTCCTTGATTATATTGGATGTCATGATGCCCAAAATGGACGGCTGGCAGGTTTGCAGGGAGGTGCGAGAACATTCCAAGATACCTGTGATTATGCTGACTGCACGCTCTGAGGAGAGAGATGAACTCCAGGGGTTTGAACTGGGAGTGGATGAATATATATCCAAGCCCTTTAGTCCCAAAATCCTGGTGGCAAGAGTCGGCGCGATACTTCGGAGAACTCAGGCGGCAGGGCCAGAAGATGTGATAGATGCCGGAGGAATTGTGATTGATAAAGCGGCCCACATTGTGAAAATAGGTGACAAGTCCATAGATTTGAGTTATAAGGAATTTGAACTTCTCACCTATTTTGTAGAAAATCAGGGAATTGCATTATCAAGAGAAAAGATACTAAATAATGTGTGGAATTATGACTACTTTGGAGATGCCCGCACAATTGATACCCATGTAAAGAAACTGAGAAGCAAACTTGAAGACAAGGGGGAGTACATCAAGACTATCTGGGGCATGGGATATAAGTTTGAGGTAGAATCATGAAATATCCGATAAGACGGCAGATGATGATTGTTTTTGTGGGGCTGATTGTCTTTATACTGATGCTGATATTTGCAGTAAATTCTGGTTTTTTGGAGGAATACTACATCGTCCACAAGCAGGCTGACCTGACCAATACTTACACTTATATGGACAAAGCTTTTTCAGAGAAGCATGTAAATATAGACGCTGTGTCTGAAAAGCTTTCCCGCCAGACAGAAAGGGGCAACATCTCGGCAATTGTTATGAGGACAGACGGCACGACACTCTTTTCCACAGTGCGGGATGAGAGCAGTCCGCTGTATCTGAAACTTTTATCTTATATGTTTAACAGGAATCAGGATACGCGGAAGGTGCTGAAAAGCACAGATGACTACCAGATTTATAAAACAAAAGATTTTATGACTCAGATAGAGTATCTGGAAATGTGGGGAACGCTGTCTGATGATTCTATTTTTGTAATGCGGAGCCCTCTTGAGAGTATCCGGGAGAGCGCAGACCTGGCAAATAAGTTTCTTGTATATATGGGGGCAATTGCAATCATTTTGGGGGGACTGCTTGTGAGCTATTTTTCCAAGAGGATTACAGAGCCTATTAAGGAGCTGGCAGTTTTGTCCCAGCGCATGGCAAATCTTGACTTTGAGGCAAGATATACAAGCGGCGGGGAGCATGAAATCGGGATTCTGGGGCGGAATTTTAATGTCATGTCATCCCGCCTGGAAAAGACAATCTCAGAGCTGAAAAATGCCAACAATCAGCTTCAGGCCGATATTGAGCAGAAAGAGAGGCTCGAAAATATGCGCAGTGAGTTTCTCGGCAATGTGTCCCACGAGTTAAAGACGCCCATCGCTCTGATTCAGGGCTATGCAGAGGGTTTGAAGGAAGGGGTCAATGATGACCCGGAGAGCCGGGAGTTTTACTGTGACGTCATCATGGACGAGGCTGACAAGATGAATCAGATGGTAAAGAATCTGCTGATATTAAATCAACTGGAGTTTGGGGCGCAGGAGCTGGAATTTAAGCGTTTTGATATTGCAGCCATGATACGAGGTGTACTTGCAAGCTGTGAAATCCTCATCCAACAGGCGGGGGCATCTGTGGATTTTATTGCAGATGAAAAGATTTGTGTCTGGGCGGATGAGTTTAAGACGGAGCAGGTAATACGCAATTATTTAACCAATGCAATCCATCACGTGGAAAATGAGAGGCGGATTGAGATTCGGGTAATTCCTAAAGGAGACACTGTGAGAATTACTGTGTTTAACAGTGGAAAGTCTATACCCAAGGAAGATTTAGATAAACTGTGGGATAAGTTTTACAAAGTGGACAAGGCCCACACCAGGGAATACGGCGGAAATGGAATTGGTTTGTCCATTGTAAAAGCAATTATGGAATCTTTTCACCAGAAATACGGTGTGGAGAGCTTTGAAAATGGAGTGGAATTTTGGTTTGAGCTGGATCAGGATACCGGAGAGTGCAAAATATCTTGAAAAACCAGCAAAGAAGGAGTAAAATGCTATTATTAAGGCATACAATGTGCCAACTGGCAACAGTCGGTAACATGTATGCCTTATTTTGGTATATCAGGATTCTTATTTTTGATATATCAAAATAAGGCCGGAAATGGGCTGTGTTGTTTTGAACATTATCTAAGAGGGAGAGAGGAGAGCGAGATGTTTGACAAGGTAAATGCCATAATTGAATCCGTAAATGGGGTAGTGTGGGGATGGGGCATGATTATTTTATTGTGCGGAACCCATGTATTTCTCACAATCCGCACAGGATTTATTCAGACAAAAGCGGTTACGAAGGGAATCAAATTGTCTGTTGCAAAAGATTCAGGGGCGGAGGGCGAGGTTAGTCAGTTTGGAGCATTGACTACGGCGCTCGCATCTACCATAGGTACAGGAAATATTATCGGAGTGGGTACCGCGGTTGCCATGGGCGGTCCGGGAGCTGTACTCTGGTGCTGGCTGACAGGTGTATTCGGGATTGCCACAAAATATGGGGAATCACTGATTGCCGTGAAATACAGGGTTAAGACAAAAGACGGAAGAATGCAGGGCGGTGCAATGTATGCCCTGGAGCGGGGCCTGAACATGCGCTGGCTGGGAATGATTTTTGCGTTTTTTGCAGGATTTGCTTCCTTTGGAATCGGCTGTGCCACACAGGTAAATGCAATTGCGGCAGTGTGCCAGGAAAATCTTGGAATCCCGCCGTGGATTGTCGGCATAGTAGTTGCTGTTCTGACAGCGGTTGTTATATTTGGCGGAATCAAAAGTATCGCGAAAGTATGTGAAATGCTGGTTCCTTTTATGGCAATATTCTATGTGCTGGGATGTCTTATAATTTTGATTATTAACTATGATTTCATCGTGCCTGCTATTGTAACTATCTGCAAGCTTGCATTTACACCGGGAGCGGCAGCAGGCGGTCTGGTGGGCGGAGGAATCCGTCTGGCAATGCGCTATGGAGTGGCAAGAGGACTGTTTTCTAATGAGTCAGGTATGGGTTCCGCACCAATTGCGGCTGCGGCAGCTCAGACAAGAAATCCGGTTCGTCAGGCTCTGGTATCCTCCACAGGTACATTCTGGGATACCGTAGTAGTATGTCTTATGACCGGTCTGGTGCTTGTTTCAACAATTATGAAAAATCCAGCCATCAATGCAGACGAAATTGCAAACGGAGGAATACTGACTTCAAAAGCCTTTGCACAGATTCCTTATCTGGGACCAATTATTCTGGTAGTGGGAATTATCTCATTTGCCTACTCTACAGTGCTTGGCTGGGCATATTATGGAGAGCGCTGTGTGGAATACTTTGCGGGAAAGAAAGGGCTGATTCCTTACCGGGTTCTTTACGTCCTTGTAGCAGCCATCGCGCCGATTCTGGCATTGGATATGGTTTGGCTTATTGCAGATACTTTGAATGCGCTCATGGCGATACCAAACTTGATAGCGGTTCTGCTTTTGTCACCGATTATTGTGAAGGAGACAAAAAAATATATCAACAATCTGGATGCGGTGGATGACACCCCTGTGCCTGTTGTTGAGACCGGACATGCAGAAAAGAAGAGCAGGAACAGGTAGGGCAGCGATAGTATATAGTGTAAGAATAAAGGAGCACACATGATAGCAATTATTGATTACGATGCAGGTAATATAAAGAGTGTGGAAAAGGCGCTGCTCTTTTTGGGGCAGGAGGTTTTAGTCACCGGGGATAAAGATGAGATTTTGAAGGCTGATAAGGTCATCCTCCCCGGTGTGGGAGCCTTTGGAGATGCAATGGAAAACTTGCGGAAATCCGGGCTTGACAAGGTGATTCATCAGGTAGTTGCAAAAGGGACTCCGTTTATGGGAATCTGTCTTGGATTACAGCTCTTATTTGAAAGAAGCGATGAGGCGCCGGGAGTGTCCGGTTTAGGGGTTCTAAAAGGCGAGATTTTGAGGATTCCTGAGCAGGAAGGCCTGAAGATTCCTCATATGGGCTGGAATTCTCTCTGTCTGGAAAATGGCGGAAGACTGTTTGAGGGAGTTCCCCAGCAATCATATGTTTATTTTGTACATTCCTATTATTTAAAGGCAAAAGAGGAGACGATTGTCAAAGCATCCACAGAATACAGTGCTCATATTCACGCTTCTGTGGAGAAAAACAATGTATTTGCCTGTCAGTTCCATCCTGAAAAAAGCAGTGACGTGGGAATGCAGATACTGAAAAACTTTGTGGATTTAAACGCATAGTATTTATTTTAGGAGGAAATGGGATGTTTACAAAAAGGATAATTCCATGTTTGGATGTAAAAGGCGGCAGGGTAGTAAAGGGTGTTAATTTCGTGGACCTGCAGGATGCGGGGGACCCGGTGGAGATAGCAAAAGCATACGACAAAGCTGGTGCAGATGAATTGGTTTTTCTGGATATAACAGCTACCTCCGATGCGCGGGAAACCGTTGTGGATATGGTTAGAAAAGTTGCTGAATGTGTTTTTATTCCCTTTACAGTGGGCGGGGGAATCCGCACTGTGGACGATTTCAGAATGCTGCTTCGGGAAGGAGCAGATAAGATATCCATTAATTCTTCCGCTATCAATACCCCCAATCTTATAAAGGAAGCCGCAGAAAAATTTGGAAGTCAATGTGTAGTAGTTGCAATTGATGCAAAAAAAAGAGCAGACGGAAGCGGCTGGAATATTTATAAAAATGGTGGTAGGATAGATGTAGGCATAGATGCCGTAGAGTGGGCAAAAGAAGTAGAAAGCCTGGGAGCCGGGGAAATTCTTCTCACAAGTATGGACTGTGACGGCACAAAGGCTGGATATGATTTGGAGCTGACCCGTGCTATAGCAGAGAGTGTATCTATACCTGTTATTGCATCCGGAGGTGCAGGAACGCTGGAGCATTTTAAGGAAGCATTGACAAAAGGAAAAGCGGATGCGGCATTGGCAGCCTCCCTCTTCCATTACAAAGAGCTGGAAATCAGAGAGGTAAAAGAGTACCTTCAAAAAGAAGGTGTTTCTGTAAGACTATAATGTTAAAATCATTTTATAACAGTAATTATTTCACAGGAGGCGAGCAGATATGTCGGGATTAAGCGGCGATTGGTATGAGGCTTTAAAAGGTGAGTTCAAGAAATCTTATTACAAACAATTATTTGAGAGAGTGAATCAGGAATACCGCACAAACAAAATCTTTCCGCCCGCTGGAGACCTCTTTACTGCATTTCATCTGACACCGCTCAAAGATGTAAAAGTGGTGATTTTGGGGCAGGATCCCTATCATAATGACGGACAGGCTCATGGGCTTAGTTTTTCTGTAAAGAAGGGCGTTCAGGTCCCACCGTCACTGGTTAATATCTATCAGGAGCTGCATGATGATTTGGGATGTGAAATTCCCAGCCATGGATATCTGGAAAAATGGGCCAGGCAGGGAGTTTTGATGCTGAATACAGTGCTGACTGTTCGTGCACATCAGGCCAATTCTCTCAGGGGAATCGGCTGGGAGGAATTTACAGATGCGGCCATCGAAGTATTGAATGAGCAGGACCGCCCTATGGTATTTATTTTGTGGGGGAGTCCGGCACAGCGGAAGAAGACCATGCTGAACAATCCCAGACACCTCATACTTCAGGCACCGCATCCCAGCCCATTGTCGGCATACAGAGGATTTTTTGGGAGCAAGCCCTTTAGTCAGACAAATGAGTTTTTAAAACAAAATGGAATAGAACCAATAGACTGGCAGATAGATTAAAGATTGAGGGAAAACTATGGCAAAAGAGAAAGAAAAGCACTGTCCCATGTGCGGGAACCACTGTCCCCGGGAAAAATTGAAATGCAGCAGGGGAAGAAAATACTTTGAGAAGCTGGAAAGCAAGGCTTCTGAAGAAGAAAAGGAAAAGAAGCATAAGAAAAAAGATAAGAGTGACCACAAGGACAAGAAGAAAGAAAAGCACAAGGATAAAGAAAAGCACAAGGATAAAGAAAAATATAAGGATAAAAAGCAAAAAAATAAAGAGAAAAATAGGCATAAAGACAAGAAAAAAAATTAAAATAGCTTGTAAAATACATAAAAACAGCGTTCCATCTTACAGGTGCAATGCTGTTTTTTATTGAAGGAAGTATAGTGCTTTTTATTTATTTTCTAAAAACATATTAAACATATTGACAAAGTATGAAAACGGTGATAGTATCTTACCTATATCAAACAACTATATCTAAAGGAGGAGAAAATGATGGCTGATTATAGAACTAATATTTTGGATAATTGCAAGTGTTGTTGCAGAATGAACTATTCCCGGGCATATTATATGGCTGGATACACTTGTATACCCCGAAGTATATCCAACAAAAACATCTGAAGATAGGTGTTGAGCCGATGTCCGAGACCCTTGCAGTTTCGGATTTTTTTATTATGAGGAAGGTGATTATATGGAGGATAAATTATCCGATGATACTGAGAAGAATTATCTGGATATTATAAGACGGATGGTTGGGGAAATAAAGTATGGTACTATTTCAATAATCGTACAGGATGGAAAAGTAGTGCAGATTGAACAGAACAAAAAAATAAGGATAAAAAACTGACTGGACAACCGGAGGTTTTGCTGTTAATAAAGCAAATCTTAAGTTGTCCATTTTTAATTTATCCTTTTCTTATGAACAAAGCATTTTCAGACGGGCAGGGATTGGGGGATAACAAGAAAGGGGAGCTGAAGTAAATGAAGAAAAAAGTGAATGGGGTCGGAATGACAGAGTATATCATTAGGGCAGGAGTAATAGTGATAATTTTGGGCGTCTGGTTTTGGGTCACATCACATAAGACTGTGTCGCAGGTGTTACTTCCGTCTCCCGAAAGTGTCTGGGACAGTTTTCGGTCGATAGCTAAAGATGGATATAAGGGCTCTACGCTGGCACAGCATCTTGCAGTAAGTATGGGGCGCCTGGTTAAAGCATATCTGTTTGTAATTATTACCGCGGTACCATTGGGGCTTATAAGTGGTTATAACTCAAAGATACGTGCGCTGATAGAACCAATTATTGAATTTTACCGCCCATTACCGCCACTGGCATATTATACGCTGCTGGTGCTTTGGATGGGAATCGGAGATGCGTCAAAAATAATGCTGCTTTTTTTGGCCGGATTTTCTCCAGTGTATATTGCCTGTGTGTCAGGAGTAAAAAGGGTAAGAGAGGATTATTTATTAGGGGCAAGGACGCTTGGTGCGGGAAGCAGACAAATTTTTCTCTATGTGATATTTCCGGCAGTACTTCCCGACATTTTTACAGGATTGCGCACTGCTGTGGGTGTAGAGTACACAACACTTGTTGCCGCCGAAATGGTAGCAGCAATCAGTGGTATCGGCTGGATGGTTTTAGATGCAAGCAATTATATGAGAAGTGATATCATGTTTTTCGGAATTATTCTGATGGGAATTACTGGGATTCTCCTGGATCAGTTTGTAAGGCTGGCGGAGAAAAAGATAATTCATTGGAAAGGAAAGGTTTAAATTAGGAGGGTGTGTGAAATGAAAAAAAGAGTATTAACCAAGGTAACAGTTATGATATTGGCAGCATTTGCGGTCATAGGCTCGTTTGGCTGTGCCTCTTCTCAGAAGAAGCCTGCCGACAGTAAAGAACAAAGTGAGGAACAAGGTACAACTCAGACGGAAGGAAAAAAGAAAGTAATTAATATAGGAACGATGAATTTGGTAAATGGGGACTTGATTGCACGGCAGGAAAAGTATTACGAACAAAGGCTGGACGGGGTTGAAGTGAATATCGTCAATTTTGACTCGGGAAAAGATGTGAATACGGCTTTGGCTGCCGGGAGTATTGATATTTCCCAGCTTGGAAGTAATCCGACGGCTCTGGGAATTTCCAGTGGTCAGGAATACGAGGTTATTGCAATCGGGGACATAATTGGTTCCGCAGAATCTCTTGTTGTAAAAAACTCTTCTGGTATCAGCAGTGAGAAAGACTTAAAGGGAAAAACTATTGCAACTCCATTTGCATCTACCGCACATTACAGTTTGCTTAATATACTAAAATTGGCGGGAATTTCTGAAGATGAAGTGACCCTGCTGGATATGCAGCCGGATGATATTTATGCTGCATGGCAGCGCGGAGATATTGATGCCGCATATATCTGGTATCCCGTACTTGACAAATTGCTTGAAGACGGCAGCCTTCTTACCGGAAGTGATAAGCTGGCAGAGCAGGGCATTTTTACAGCGGATCTTGTTGTCGCAAGAACTGCTTATTCAGAGGGAAATCCAGAGATTGTTACACAGTTTGTGGCGGCATTAAAAGATGCAAATAGATTGATTCAGGAGGATGAGGGAAAAGCGGCTCAGGATGTGTCCGAGATACTAGAAATCAGCAAAGAGGATGCATCTAAGCAGTTAAAGGGTTTTCAGTATATTTTGGCAGAGGACCAGTTAAAAGAAGAATACCTGGGAGGTAATATTGCAAAGGTTTTGAAAAATACAGCGGACTTTCTTGCAGAGCAGCAGAGTATTACAGAAGCTCCTGAGCTTACCGAGTTTCAGAAGCATATTAATACTAAGTTTTTAAAAGATGCTGTAGAAAATGACTGATGTCTGGAGGAGGATATGGGAAGAGACAAAGCAGACTGGAAAGTACAGTGGTATGAATCATTTAATGAATTGGTAAGTGTTAGCGGGGTGAATTTTGATGGTAAGGGACTGGAAAACACAGAGATGGATAATCCCCTGATTCAGGCGGAAGAGGTGAATTTGAGTTATAACGTTGTAAATGGAAATGTACAGGCGCTTGAAAATGTCAGTTTTAATATATATAGAGGAGAGTTCATCTGTGTTCTTGGTCCCAGTGGATGTGGAAAATCGACTCTTTTAAAAATTTTGGCGGGATTTATCCCACCAAGCAGTGGAGATATTCTGCTCGAGGGGAAAAAGATTAAAGGAATTGACTGGAACCGCGGTGTCGTTTTTCAGAATCCTCCGTTGTATGAGTGGTTATCGGTCAGAAATAACATTAGTTTTGGACCTAAAATGAGAAAGATTCCTAAAAGAGACTATCGGGAGGAGACAAATAAGTTTCTTGAAAAGATGGGACTTGAAGAGTTTGCAGACAAGAAAATATATGAACTGTCAGGGGGAATGAAGCAGCGTGTTTCTATAGCAAGAGCGCTGATTAATAACCCGGAAATTCTTCTTATGGATGAACCATTTGGGGCGCTGGATGCCTTTACACGTGAAAATATGCAGACTTTGATTCGGAAAATCTGGTGGGAAAGCGGAAAAACTATCTTTTTTATTACACACGATGTAGAGGAAGCACTTCTGCTGGGGTCACGTATACTTGTGCTGAGCAGGAATCCAGGCAGAGTTATAGATGATGTGGCAGTTCGGTTTTCCAGACAGATTGTAGAGGAAAGTGCAAAAAATGTACAGTTTACCGAGGATTTTTACAAATATAGAGAGAAACTTTTGAAATTGATTTATGAGCAGAATTAAATAATGGAGGAATTAAATGAAAAAGGAAAATAAAAAACAAATTAACATTAAAAAACGAATACTATCTTTAAGTTTGATGATTGGTTTGCTCGCGGTGTTGGTTACCGGATGTAGCTCTAATACTGACAGTGATAATACGGAGAGGGCTGAGAGTTCCGGCAAGAAGGCTACATTACGCATTGCAGCACAGCCATACCCACTGTATTCCTCTATATGGGTTGCTTACGAACTGGGATATTTGGAAGACGAACTTAAAGCTGTTGGAGCAGATTTTACATGGAATGAATTCCAGTCGGGACCGCTGGTCAATGAAGCTATAGCAGCGGGAGAGGCGGATTTGGGATATATGGCAGATTTGCCGGCTGTTATCGCAAAGTCTACAGGTCAGGAGATTGAAATTATATCAAATGTGGCATATGGAGAGAAAGGATTGGCGGTATTAGTTGCACCAGATTCAGATATTACTTCTGTTGCCGATTTGAAAGGAAAAAAAGTAGCCTATGCCACCGGATCCTATGCACAGCATCTGTTGGCGCTGCTGCTTGACGGGGAAAATATGACACTGGATGATGTAGAATCAATCAATCTTGGCGCAGGAGATCAGCCAGGAGCACTGGCAGCTGGTGAAGTAGATGCAATTGTGATTTGGGAACAATACATATCTAAATTGACATCTGAAGGAGCAGCAAAGGTTTTGGCAGATGGTACAGGAGTGAAGAAAGGAAATATGGTAACTTACACAGTAACTTCTTTTGCAGAAAAGCATCCGGAAACTATTAAGGCATATATTAAAGCATTGAACAGGGCAGATGAATATATAAAAGCCAATCCAAAAGAAGCGGCGGAGGCAATTGCAGATGATTTTGGAATAAGTGCTGATTTGATGGAAACCATTTTGGGCAATTTTACATTTACAACGGAACTGACACAGGATGATATTGATGAAATTACCAAAGTAAAGGATTTTTCACTGGATGCGGGAATTATTTCATCAGATGTAGATATAGATAGCTTTATTAATACCGAATATCTGGACGCGGCGAAAAAATAAGAGGAAAGACAATGAAAAATGTAAAAAAAGGTATTGGATATTGGGCCCTTTATCTTGCAATTCCTGTTTTGCTTGTAATTATTTGGGAACTGGCAGATTTGAAAGGTATGATAAAGCCATATACGATGCCATCTCCAAAGGGAATCATTACTGTTATTATTGAATACTTGAAAAATGGGATGCTGATAGAAAGCTTTTGGGTGAGTTTTGTACGGGTTCTCGAAGGTTTTCTCCTGGCATTGATAGCTGCGTTTCTTTTAGGCATGGGAGCCTCTCTTTTCCCCAAAGTAGAAACAGCGACAGATTTTGTGATACAGATTCTACGGCCGATACCACCAATTGCGTGGATTCCCCTTGCAATACTATGGTTTGGAATTGGAGAAATATCGAAGATTTACATCATATTTTTAGGGTCTTTTTTCCCAATATTTGTAAACATCCTGGATGGGGTGAAAAGTATTGACGCCAAATATTACGAACTGGCAGAGGTTTACGAAACACCTAAAATAAAAATTATACAACGGATTATTGTACCTGGTGCAATGCCTGCGATTATGACTGGTTTTCGGCTGGGGCTGGGAAATGCATGGGTCTGTGTGGTAGCAGCCGAAATGATTGGAGCAACTAAAGGTGTAGGTTATATGCTTTCTAATGGGCGCAGCCTGTCAAGACCGGAAATTGTTGTATTGGGGATGTTGATTGTTGGAATTGTCGGAAAGCTCATGGATGATTTCCTGCGCTATATTCGCAGAAAAGTTATTACATGGATGTGAAAAAGGGGGAAAGATATATGTCGGATATAGTAGAGATTCAACATTTGAAAAAAGAATTCCCATCAAAGGATGGAAATGTAGTGGCGCTTTCTGATATCAACCTTCAGGTTCCCGAAGGGAGATTTGTGTCAATTATCGGTGGAAGTGGATGTGGCAAAAGTACATTACTCCGCATCATAGGAGGCCTGGAAAGAGATTATGAGGGGAGTGTGCTGGTAGATGGCAAGCCGGTAAAAGGTGCATCCAGAGAAAAAGGTTTTGTGTTTCAGGATCACCGTCTTCTGCCATGGTTCAGCGTAAAAGAGAATGTCCGTTTCAGCCTTTCGGCCGAAAAGAAAAAGGATGATGCGTGGATTGAAAAATATATTGAACTGGTTGGGCTGAAGGACTTTAAAAATGCGCTTCCCCGGGACTTCTCGGGAGGAATGGCACAGCGTGTATCCATTGCCAGAGCGCTTGCCAATCAGCCGAGAATTCTTTTGTTAGATGAGCCCTTTGGTGCCCTGGATGCCATAACCAGGATTAATCTGCAGGAGCAGCTTTTGGAGATATGGAAAGAGGAGCCTGTCACTATGATTCTGGTAACTCATGATATTGAAGAGGCCATTTATCTGGGAAATGAAGTTGTAGTTATGACGCCCCGGCCGGGAAGGATTAAGAAAATAAAGAGGATTGAACTGGGAGAGCCAAGAAAGCGTACCGGTTCACGTTTTTCTGAGATAAAAGATGAAATTTATAAAGAATTTTTTCACGAAGAAGAGATGCCATTTACTTACACTATATAGGAGGAAGAAAAAATGGAAGTAAAAGTATTATCTCCCCAGGAGGAGAGAATTGAGAATGAAAACAAAGGAAAGATAGTATCTTTTGGCCGTTATAACCGGGCGGCGGATATTTTGGAGACAGTCAAGGAGCAAAAACCGAAGGTTGATATTGAGAGAGGATTGTATTTTACACAGTCATTCAAAAAAACGGAGGGGGAACCTTTGATTTTGCGCTGGGCCAAGGCACTCTATCATTATGCTCAAAATGCTGCGGTGTATATTGATGACAATCAACTTCTTGTGGGGCGCAGCGGAAAACCTGGACGTTATGGCATTCTGTATCCGGAGCTGGATGGAAATACCTTGAGAGAGGCAATTGAAAAGCTGCCAGAAAGGGAAACTTCACCTTTCGATATTCTGCCGGAGGATGCTGAGATTATCAAAGAAAAGATAGCGCCATACTGGGAAGGAAAGACTTTCCACGAAGATTTGGCAAAGTCATTGTCAAAGGAGACCGCAAAGCTTACTTATAATTCAGATGTATCACTGACTTCAAGATATATTGTCAATGAAACAGCTTCTTTTCGTTCCTCCCTTCAATGGGTACATGATTATGAGATTGTACTTGAGAAGGGCTTCCTTGGAATAAGAAAAGAAGCGGAAGAAAAACTTTCTGTCCTGGATGAGTACAGCCCTGTTGATAATGGAGAAAAGCGTCCCTTTTTGGAGGCAATTATTTTAACTTGTGATGCTATCATATTGTGGGCAAACCGTCACGGAAATCTGGCGGAGCAGCTGGGGGAAAAAGAAACGGATGCGGTGCGCAGGGAAGAGTTAAAAAGGATTGCAGAGATTTGCCATTATGTTCCGGCAAATCCGGCCAGAAATTTTTACGAAGCAATGCAGGCACAGTGGTTTACACAGATGTTTTCCAGAATTGAGCAAAAGACAGGAACCGTGATTTCCAACGGAAGAATGGACCAGTATCTGTACCCGTTTTATAAGAGAGATATTGAGGCAGGGATTATCACAGATGAACAGGTGCAGGAGCTTTTTGAATGCATGTGGGTATCCATGGCACAATTTATTGACCTGTATCTTTCAGACGCGGGCGGAGCATTTAATGAAGGTTATGCACACTGGGAGGCAGTGACCATCGGCGGGCAGACAATAGATGGTTACGATGCAGTGAATGAACTGACATATATTTTGTTGAAGTCTAAGAGAGAATTCCCGCTGAATTATCCGGATCTCGCGGCCAGAATCCATTCAAGAAGTCCGAAAAGATATCTCTATGAAGTGGCGGAAACTATAAAGTCTGGGGAAGGTTTTCCAAAACTGTTAAATGACGAGGATGTAATTCCACTTCTGCTGTCAAAGGGAGCTACATTTGAGGAGGCAAACGATTACAGTGTATCAGGGTGTGCTGAATGCCGTATGCCAAACCGGGATACCTATACCAGCCCCAATGCATATATTAATTTTGCCGCTGCACTGGAGATGGTGATTTATAACGGACGTATGCGCAAATATGGTGATGAGGTGCTGGGGCTGGAAACCGGAAAGTTTGAGAATTTTCAAACATTTGAGCAACTTTTGCAGGCCTATCTGAAACAGCAGAATAATTTTATCAAACATGCTTTTATACAGCAATATCAAATTATACGCCTGCGCGCACAGCATTTTGCAAGCCCCCTTGGCTCCCTGCTCCATAAGCTGTGCAGAGATACATATACGGATCTTCACCAGCCTGAAATAGAGGGCGGTATCGACCTTGGATATTTTGAATATATGGGGTATGCTACGGTGATTGATTCTCTGGCATCTATTAAAAAAGTTGTATTTGAAGAAAAAAGGATTACATTGAGTGAATTAAAAGAGGCTTTGGAGCACAATTTTGAGGGCTATGAACGAATTCGCCAACTTATGATTAATGCTCCAAGTTATGGAAATGATGACCCTTACACTGACTGGATTGGAAAGAAGCTGGACAGGGAAGCGCAGAAGTTTACAGGGAAGTATGGAAGTGAATTGGGTGTGCATATGGATTTGCGTTTGGTACCTTTTACTTCCCATGTTCCTTTTGGCAAGGTGGTAAGCGCGACACCAAATGGAAGACTGGCTTACACACCTCTATCTGACGGTTCAAGTGCATCCCAGGGGGCGGACCTGAATGGTCCCACATCCGTGCTGCTTTCAAATTATGCGACAAAAAATTTTAACCATAATGAGCATGCGGGAAGGCTTTTGAATATCAAGCTGAGTCCGTCCTGCGTAAAGGGGGAAGAGGGAACAGAAAAGTTGGTACAGTTTATTGAAACATGGAGGGATTTAAAACTTTGGCACGTACAGTTTAATGTGCTTAACAGCGATACACTGCGCAAAGCTCAGGAGCATCCGGAGGATTACCGGAGCCTTCTTGTTAGAATTGCAGGTTATAGCGCATATTTTACAGAGTTATCCAAGGATATGCAGGATGATATTATCTCCAGAACAGAGCATGAGGCGGTGTGATTTTGGCAAAAGAGACTTATATTTTTAATATACAGCATTATTCTCTTCACGACGGACCGGGAATCAGGACTATTGTATTTTTAAAAGGCTGCCCAATGCGCTGCCGCTGGTGCTGTAATCCGGAGTCCCACAGGTATGTAAGGGAAATTTCATATGTGGAAAATAAATGCATTGGGAAAAAAGAGTGTGGAATCTGTGCAGAAATCTGCCCATATGGTGCAATTACTTTTGGGAAAGAGCAAAAAGCAGTTATTGACAGGAACCGCTGTGAGGATTGTCTGGCATGTGCCAGACAATGTCCCTCATGTGCAATTAAGGAGGAAGGGAAAAAATATACTGTAGAAGAAGTGATAAAGATTGTAGAGAGGGATGCAGTATTTTATAGCCGTGGAAATGGCGGACTAACGATAAGCGGTGGAGAGCCGCTGTCGCATTCCGGGTTTCTTATAGAACTTTTAAAGGAGGCAAAAAGACGGAGAATTCACACGGCAATAGAAACTTGCGGTTATGCAGATTATGAAGTGCTGGCAGAGACAGCGAGATACCTGGATATGATTTTGTATGACATTAAATCCATGGATGAGCAAAAGCATATGGAATATACAGGATATTCTAATGACAAAATTATCAGAAACTTTCAGAGCTTGTGCAGAGACTACCCTAAGCTGCCTAAAAAAGTAAGGACACCAGTAATTCCAGGATTTAATGACAATCCAGAACAGATTGAAAATATCAAAAAATTTCTTGCAGATAAACCAAATGTCACCCACGAGCTGCTTCCCTATCACACTTTTGGTAAGGGGAAATATAAAGCTCTTGGGAGAAAATATGAGATGGAGGATATATAATGTCAGAATTAAATAGAGTGCAAACAATTGAATACGATAAAAAATACAATCAGCACCCATGGCTTACGGGGAATGTGGATGCTATTCCTATAGAAAAAGCTGAGGGAATCTATTTTTATGATTTTAATGGAAAGAAATATTACGATATGTCCAGTCAGCTTTCCTGTGTGAACGTTGGCTATGGAAATCAGGATGTGATTAAAGCAGTACAAAAACAGGTGGAGATTTTGCCCTATATAGCGCCGTCCTGGGCATCCGCCCCAAGATCTGAGCTGGCGAAGCTTCTGATAGATTTAGCTCCTGACAATATGGCAAAGGTATTCTTTACATGTGGAGGTTCTGATGCAAATGAGGCAGCTATAAATATGGCGCGCACTGTAACAGGAAGAAGCAAGGTGTTCTCACGTTACAGGAGCTATCATGGCTCTACCCTTGGTTCAGGAAATCTGTCAGGAGACCCGAGAAGATTTGCCTTGGAGAATCCTTCTGCAACCGGATTTATTAAATTTACCGACCCTTATGTTTATCGGTCATCAAAGGAATTTGGAGACAGCAAAGAGGCAGCGGATTATTACCTTAACAGTCTTGAGGAACAACTTGCATATGAGGGGCCGGAAAATGTAGCAGCAATTTTTGTGGAATCTGTTACAGGGGCAAATGGAGTGATTATCCCGCCAGATGGGTATTTGCAGGGCTTGCGGAAGCTTTGTGACAAATATGGAATTCTTTTGGTCTGCGATGAGGTAATGGCGGGATTTGGAAGAACAGGAAAAATGTTTGCTTTTGAAAATTGGGGAATTAAGCCGGATATCATTACCTTTGCAAAAGGCGTGACAAGTGGATATGTACAGCTTGGGGGAGTAATTGTTTCACAGCGGATTGCAGATTATTATTCGGATAAAGTGTTTCAGTATGGTTTGACATACAGCGGACATTCCCTAGCTTGTGCGGCAGGAGTCGCATGCGTGAAATATTACGATAAGGCAAATCTTCTTGAACATGTAAAGCAGGTTGGCACTGTATTGGGAGAAATACTTGAAGAGCTTAAGGAAAAGCATCGATGTGTCGGAGATGTGCGATATATAGGATTATTCGCAGCGGCAGAACTAGTAAAGGTCAAAGAGACAAAAGAGCCTCTTGTGCCATATGGAGATAAATCAGGAACTATGGGGCGTATTATTGGGGCATTAAAAGAACGGGGATTCTCAATCTTTGGGCGGGAAAATAATATTAATATTGCGCCCCCCCTTATTATAACAGAGGAGGAACTTCGTCAGGCCATGAAAATATTTGACGAAGTCCTGGAAATTGTTGACCGTAAATTCTTATAAAAAGGAAAGTAATAACTATGGAGTGGAAATACACGCAACCTGTCCCGATATACTTCGGAAATGGACAGTTGGAAAGCCTGCATGAAAGAATAAATGAGAGGAAGTACAAAAAGGGACTGCTTGTCGCAGGCACACATTTTGTTGGAAGCCGGGAGGCAAAACTGCTGATGGAGAATAAAAAAAATCATCTGGGTGATATTTTTTCTGGGTTTTCGGAAAATCCAGAAGTGGAAGAGGTGGATGTATGTGCCAGAATACTGCTCAGGGGGAAATTTGACTTTGTTGTTGCAGTAGGTGGAGGGAGTGTAATAGACGGTGCAAAGGCAGCAGCTGTTCTGGTGTTTTCAGAAGTTCCGGCTGAAGAATATCATGGAACAGGAAAGATGCTTCCCCAAAAGCGTCTTCCAGTGATTGCTGTTCCCACAACAGCGGGAACGGGGAGTGAGGTAACCAATGTGGCTGTCCTTTCAAACCGGGAAAAAGGATTAAAAGCTCCCCTTGTGTCTGATAATTTTTATCCGGTTTGTGCAGTGGTGGATCCGGAACTTACTATAACCATGCCTCCTTATCTAACTGCATGTACCGGTATAGATGTGCTGTCCCATGCTGTGGAAGGATATTGGAGCCGGGGACATCAGCCGATATGTGATGCACTGGCTGTTCATTCGATTAAACAGGTGTTCAGATACTTGCAGCGTGCTTGCCGTGACAGCAAAGATATGGAGGCAAGGGAAGGGATGTGTGAGGCATCGGTAATTGCGGGCATGGCATTCGGGCTGCCAAAGACCACCTCTTCTCATGCATGTTCTTTCCCTTTGACGAATCTGTACCACATACCACATGGGGAAGCCTGTGGATTGACGTTGGATTTCTTTATACGGCTAAATGGGAAAGCGGATAAAAGAACACAGGAGCTCGCTCGAACTTTGGGTTTTAAAAACAGTGATGAAATGGCGGATAAAGTATATGAATTGAAAAGAAATATCGGACTGAGAACAGATTTAAAGGACATGAAATTAGGAAGGGAAAGTATTGAGGGATTGATTTCGTTCAGCCACCACCCTAATTTGCTGAATAATCCAGTAAAAGTTACGGATGAGGTTCTTTTAAGTTTATATGAGGGACTTTGCTGAGAACAAAGAGGAATTGTTATTGGATTGAAGAAAGAGAGGTAAACATGAAAAAAATAATGAAATTAGTTTTAACATTTGGGCTTTTGGGAATCTTACTTGTCGGGTGCGGGAATAAAAAGCAAACTCCTGAGGAGACAAAGGGGGAAGAACAAGTGACAATCCGTTTGGCAGATATGAGTGTGTATGGTATTGCTATATTTAATTATGCGCAGGAAATAGGGTTGCTGGATGGATATTTTGATGATATTGAAGGCTATGACGTAAATGTTGAGTTGACAGAATGGGCAAGCGGCGTTGCCCAAAATGAAGCTTATGCGGCCGGGGAGATTGATTTTTCAAGTATGGGAAATCTGCCTGCGGTAACAGGAGGGGTGAGTAATTACGGAACAAAAATCCTGGCAGTAAACTATCTTTATGATGATGAGTATTTTCTGGTAGCAAGAGAGGGCTCAGGGATACGGACTGCTGCTGACTTGAAAGGGAAAAATGTTGGGACATATATGGGAACTGTGCAGCATTATGCAATAGCAAAATATTTGGAAAATGCAGGGCTCACTGTAGATGATGTTAATCTTTTGAATGTATCGGCTGAGATGCCAACTGCACTAAGAAATGGAGATATTGATGCCGGTACCCTGGAAAATGTGGTTGCACATCAGCTTGAAAAAACAAAGGATGTTTATATTGTCTCTGACAAACAGGTACCGATTTATAATTATGTTGTAGGACGGGAAGAATTTACTAAAAAATACCCGGAATTAACTGTGCGGGTGCTACAGCTTATTAACGACACATGGGATTACGCGTTGGATCACAAAGACGATTATATAGCTTTTTATGCAAAGGCATCCGGTACAGATCCTGCGGTTGCACAGGCATCACTGAGTGAAAATTTCCCGATTAAGTATGCAAAGGATTTTGACGAGAATGATTACGAGCAATTTGTAGAATTTGTAGATTGGATGAAGAGCGTTAAGTATGTAGAAGATGACGTAAATCCTAAGGACCTGCTGGATTTGACTTATGTTAAGGAGTTGGAATAAATGTATGGAAAAAACAATTTATTATAATGGAGTAATTTTGACACTTGCAGAGGGAGACAAAGAAGCAGCCGGGGTTTTAGTGGAGGAGGGTATTATACAAAAGGTAGTTTATGCTGATACAGAGTCCCTTCTTTTGGAAAATCCTGATGCACAGATTGTGGATTTACAGGGAAATGTTCTTATTCCGGGATTCATTGACGGACATTCTCATTTTTTGCAGAACACACTGACCTTATTGTATTTGGATGGGAGACCATCACCGCTGGGAAAAGCGGACTCTGTGGAGGAATTGCTTAAGAGGCTGAAAGAGCAGCTGGAAGATGCCAAGTATAAAAAACAGGAATATCTTTTTGCATGGGGATATGATGAAGCTGTATATCCTGATCATCGGATTCCGACACGCTGGGATTTGGATCAGGTGACAGAAAAGCCGCTGGCTCTTACACACGCATCCGGTCACAATACCCTATTTAACAGTGCGGCTCTTCGTTTAGCTGGTATTGGGGAGGATTATGTTCCTCCCCAGGGAGGTTCTGTTGGACGCTCTTCTGATGGGAGGCTGACAGGAATATTCTATGAAACCGCGGCCAGAGAGGTTTTACCAAAAAGTCAGCTGGATGACCAAAAGGTTCTTGAGAAGGGTCTGGACATGGTCATTCATCAATATATATCAAAGGGAGTTACTACGGCTCAGGATGGGGGAACACCAAAGAAGTGGTATGACTCTGTAAGAGATATTGTGGCAGCAGGCCGGCTGCCCATTGATTTAGTTAGTTACATTATGGATTTAGAGCCGGAAGAAGTATTAAATACAAAAGAATCCCAGAACGGTACATATGTCAATCGTTATCGTGCGGCAGGCTTGAAAATCTTTTTGGACGGTTCCCCCCAGGCGAAAACTGCATGGATGTCAGAGCCTTATTTTATCCCACCCGAAAATGAGGAGCCGGACTATCGGGGATATGGCATATATAAAGATGAGGAAATTACAGAAATATTCAAAAAGGCGCTCACAAATCGCTGGCAGGTTAATGTACATACAAATGGTGATGAAGCCATTGAGCAATTTATCAGAACCTATCAAAATGCTATCGAGGAAACTGGAATCATGGAGGATTTGCGTCCAGTGTCTATTCACTGCCAGACTGTGAGAGAGGAGCAGCTGGACAGAATGAAAGAACTGGGCTTTTTAGCAAGTTTCTTTGTGGATCACACCTTTTACTGGGGAGACTACCATGAAGCCTATGTGCTGGGTACAGAACGTGCAAGGCGTATCAGCCCTCTTGCCTCAGCCCTCAAACGCAATATCAGTTTTTCTTTGCATCAGGACACCCCGGTTACGGAACAAAATCCTTTGTTTGCAGTACATAATGCAGTGAATCGAAGGACACGAAGCGGCAAAATCTTAGGTGAGGAGTTTTGTATAAGTCCGCTGGAGGCACTAAAAGCGGTGACGATTCATGCTGCATACCAAATCTTTGAGGAAGATAAAAAAGGCAGTATTGAAGTGGGAAAGCTAGCCGATTTTGCAATATTGAACAATAATCCCTTAACGGTTTCTCCTGAAAAAATAAAAGAAATTTCAGTGCTGGAGACCATAAAAGAAGGTAGGACAATTTATAGAAGTTCGGAGAAATTTAAAATAACGAAAGGGGTGGGTGAATCATCATGGTAGGATATGCCGGAAAGAGGGGAAAGAAGACGCCCTCACAAATTATAAAAGACAGCATTCTAATTGTTATACTCCCGGTGTTGATTCTGGTATTTTGGGAATTGGCCGTGAAATACGGTCTGTTGAACGAAAATTTGATGCCTCCACCAACAATACTATGGGAAACTTTCATAAATCTGATTACATCAGGGAAACTACAGGAGGGTCTGGTTATTAGCCTTCAAAGAGTTTTTGCAGGATTTTTTATTGCCAGTATCATTGGAATTCTGGTTGGGTTTGTCATGGGGCTGTTTGAGCCGATAAATAAAGTTATGTCGTCCTTGGTCAATATATTGCGGCCAATTCCAGTAATTGCCCTGATCCCGATTTTTATTATCATATTAGGCATAGGAGAGGCAGCCAATGTGTCAATCATTGTCATAGGCGCACTTTGGCCTATTCTTCTCAATACAACCGCAGGTGTATTGAGTGTGGATCATAAATTGATGGAACTGGCTTACGTTTATCGATTAGAGAAAAAGAAGGTAGTGTTTCAGGTTATTTTACCTTCCGCATTATATAGTATTATTACTGGACTTCGTTTAGGTATCAGCGGCGCATGGATGAGTGTGGTGGCAGCTGAGATGATAGGTGCTACCAGTGGTATCGGATATATGATAATGTTTGCAAAATCTCTTGCACAGGCAGCAAATATGTATGTTTTAGTATTAATTATTGGAATTATAGGGCTGGTTATCGATAGAATCCTGTTGCTTTTCCAAGGGAAGATTAGAAAAAGATTTTTGGGAACTACTTAGTAAAAAGAAAGGACAATATTTTATGGTAGAAAAGAGACTGGCTCTTGCGATGAATAGTGTAAAAAAAACGTTTCAAATAGATAATCAGGAAGTACAGGTACTGGATAATATCAACCTGGAGGTAAAACAGAATGAGTTTGTGTCTATAGTTGGATCAAGTGGATGCGGTAAGAGCACTTTATTGAAGCTTATTGTATCTTTGGAGGATGTAACTTCAGGAAAAATTCTGATTGATGGAGAGATAATTTCAGGACCTTCTGAAAAATGTAATATGATTTTTCAAGAACCTAGATTATTTCCATGGCTTTCTGTACAACAAAATATTGCGTTTACAATTTCTGAAAAGGTGCCTAAGAAAGAACGAAACAAAGCGGTGAAAGAGCATATAGAGTTAGTGGGATTAACAGGATTTGAAAAAGCCGTCCCCTCCCAGCTTTCAGGAGGTATGCAGCAACGTGTAAATCTTGCGAGAGCCCTTGCTACACGACCAGAGATTTTGTTGTTGGACGAACCTTTTGGAGCTTTGGATGCTTTTACCAGAATTAATATGCAGGAGGAGACCCTCCGTATATGGGAGAAGGAAAAAACCACAATGCTTTTAGTAACACATGATATTGATGAGGCGATTTATCTAAGTGACAGAATTATAGTTCTGGCTGCAAAACCAGGCAGAATAAAGGCAGATATTGCTGTAAAGCTGCCACGGCCGCGGGAACGCAGCGGCTATGATTTTATGCAGGTTCGGAGAAAAGTAATGTTAGAGCTGTTTGAAGAAGAGAATTCTGTACATGATCTTGAATTTTATATCTGAAAATAAATGTGGACCAGAAAAAACAAATTCTGAGTTCACAATTTTTTCGCAAAAAAATTAGCACTCATGCTTGACGAGTGATAAAATATATGTTATATTACACATAGAACAATAAGGGAATAACCATCCGGAAATATCGGATGGCAGATTTGAAAGGAGAGATGACTTATGTTGATGCCTAGTATTTTGGGAGAAAACTTTATGGACGATTTTTTTGGATTTCCAGAAAAGTATTTTGGAAGAAGTTTTAACACAAGCAGAATGATGCAGACTGATGTTGCGGAGACAGATGATGGTTACGAAGTAACCATGGATCTCCCGGGATTTAAGAAAGAGGATGTAAAGGCTGAGTTGAAGAACGGATATCTTACGATTACCGCGAATACTAACACGAATAATGATGAGAAAGATAAAAATGGAAAATATATCAGGCGGGAAAGATACAGCGGCACCTGCAGCAGAAGTTTCTACGTAGGTGAGCATGTGACCGAGGAGGATATCAAAGCAAAATTTGAGAATGGCACACTGAAGCTGGATATTCCGAAGAAAGAGAAACCAAAATTGGAAGAATCAAGATGTATCTCCATTGAGGGATAATTTCTTAAGAGTTGAACCCGTTTAAATAGAGTTCCTGTGCAGTGAGAGACGCAACTGATAATTTAGGCAGTCGTCTCTCTTTTTTAAAATTATTGCTCTGTCATGGCGGCCAAGAAGGGACGCGTGGCTGAATAATAGAGAATTGCCGGCATTGGAGGTGAAAGCTATGGCAACAAAAAGAGATTATTATGATATACTGGAAATAAGGAAGAATGCAGATGCCAGTGCAATTAAGAAAGCGTATCGGAAGCTGGCTAAAAAATATCATCCGGACACAAATGCGGGAAATGCGGAGGCTGAACAGAAATTTAAAGAAGTCAGCGAGGCATATGCCGTGTTAAGTGACCCTGAGAAGAAAAAAATGTATGACCAGTTCGGACATGCGGCTTTTGAACCCGGAGCCAATGCAGGCAATGCTTACGGCAGAGAGGCCTATGGCAAACAGGCATATACCGGCGGAGGAAATGGCTGGAGAGAATATCATTTTGAAGGCGGAGATATGGATGATATGTTTGGAGATATGTTTGGGGATATATTCCGGGAAAATAAAAAGAAAGGCTCAGGCACCCGGAGTTTCCACAGGAACAGATTCTATGGCGATGAGTTTGACGGAGGATTTTCAGGAGCCTATAGCGGCAAAGGCGAAAATGTAAGGGCAGAAATCTCCATCAGTTTTGATGAAGCAGCCTTTGGAGGTGACAAAATAATTACCTTACAGGATTTTAATTCACCTGGAGAGAGCCAGTCACTCAGCGTGCATATTCCAGCAGGTATTGACACCGGCCAGAGCATCCGGCTTCGGGGGAAGGGAATGCCGGGAATCGGAGAAGGAGAACCAGGGGACTTACTGTTAAAGGTTAAAGTCGAACCGAAACGGGGATATGAGCGCAAAGGGCTGGATGTGTATACAACGGTTAATATCCCTTATACTACCGCAGTGTTCGGAGGTGAGACGATAGTCCACACCTTGTATGGGGATGTGAGCTGTAAAATTCGAGAAGGAACGCAATCTGGAAGCAAAATCCGTCTGAAAGGAAAAGGAATTGTTTCAATGAAAAATTCAGAGGTACACGGAGACCACTATATAACGGTACAGATTCAGGTTCCGAAAAAATTAAATCCAGAAGCAAGAAAGAAATTAATGGAGTATGAACAGGCATGTTGATAAAAAACAATGGACAGGAAATTTTGATTCAGGTGAAACGCTCCTCCAGAAAGAGTATCGGGCTGGAAGTAAAGCGGACGGGGGAAGTCCTCGCGCGCATCCCCCATTGGCTGTCTGACAGAGAGTTGAAGGAGTTTATAAAGAGCCATGAAAAGTGGATTGCTGATAAGCTGTCTCTCGTCGGACGCCAAAGGGACTGTAATGAGGCGGCATTGGCACCGCCGCCGCAGGAGCTTACAAAAAATGAGATGGAACAGATTAAACATAAAATTGCCGGACGTGTGCAGTATTACGGAAATATTATGGGGGTAACCTGGGGAAGAATTACCATACGGAATCAGAAAACCCGATGGGGGAGCTGCAGTTCAAAGGGTAATCTGAATTTTAATTATCAGCTTTATTATCTGCCGGGGGAGCTTCTGGATTATGTGGTGGTGCACGAACTGGCGCACAGGAGATATATGAATCATTCCCCGGAATTCTGGCGTGAAGTGGAGCGTTATTATCCAAATTACAGAGAATGCAGAAAAAAGCTGAAAGCGATAAGAATAGCACAATAGTAATCTATTGTGTATTATTTTTTTAAAACTATTGACAACAGCAAATAGTTAGTGCAAACTATCTTTTGTGAGAAAATTTATCAATAAGGCATACTGATTGAACGACTGATGTTTGATAGGGTGCACTTTACAAAATGGGAGATTGGACATGACATTAGATAAGTTAGAAATCGGGAAATCTGCATCTATTTTATCCGTTGGCGGGGAGGGTGCATTGAGGCAGCATTTTCTTGATATGGGGCTGATTCCGGGAGCTGTTGTCACTATGGTAAAACTGGCGCCTATGGGTGACCCGATGGAGTTGAGGATACATGGGTATGAGCTGACTATCAGAATAGCTGATGCCAGAAAGATAGACGTAGAACAAATAGAAGTTTCTGTTGAAGAAAAGGCGGGCAGCCGAAGCAAAAAGTCCATCCCCCATCCGGGCCTTGGCGAGGGCGGGAAATATCATGTAAAAGCAGATGAGCACCCATTAAAGAGCGGGGAGACACTGACCTTTGCACTTGCGGGAAATCAGAATTCAGGAAAAACTACTTTTTTCAACCGTCTGACAGGGTCAAACCAGCATGTGGGAAACTTTCCGGGGGTTACAGTGGACCGGAAAGACGGTGTAATCAAAGGTCATGCAAATACCCTTGTGACGGATTTGCCGGGAATCTACTCCATGTCTCCTTACAGCAGCGAGGAGATTGTGACCAGGGAATTTATATTACAGGAAAAGCCCAAGGGCATTATCAATATAGTAGATGCATCAAATATCGAGAGAAACCTGTATCTGACACTGCAGTTGATGGAGCTGGATGTCCCCATGGTTATAGCCCTCAATATGATGGATGAGGTGCGGGAAAACGGCGGTTCTATATTAATCAATGAAATGGAAGAAATGCTGGGTGTACCGGTTGTTCCCATCTCAGCGGCAAAAAATGAGGGAATCGGTGAGATAATAGAGCACGCGATTCATGTGGCAAAATATCAGGAAAGGCCGGGGCGGGTGGACTTCTGCATTTCTGATGGAAAAGGAAGTCCTGTACATAGATGTATCCACAGTATTATGCACCTTGTTGAGGATCATGCGGAGCGGGCGGGGATTCCGATTCGTTTTGCCGCAACAAAACTGGCGGAGAGAGACAGTCTTGTTCTGGAGAAATTAAATCTCGACTCCAATGAAAAGAATATATTGGAGCATATTATTCTACAGATGGAGAAAGAGCGCGGTCTGGATTCCTCGGCGGCAATTGCGGATATGAGATTTGATTTTATTCAAAAACTGTGTGCCGCAACGGTAATAAAACCCAAAGAGAGCAGAGAACATGTGAGAAGCAGGAAGATAGACAGGATTCTCACCGGAAAATACACGGCAATTCCATCCTTCATCGCTATTATGGGCGTGGTATTCTGGCTGACTTTTAATGTCATAGGTACATTTCTGGCGGACTTGCTTGACAAGGGGATTACTGGGCTGACAAATATCGTTGATGCAGGGCTGAGTGCGCTGGATGTCAATACGGCTCTTCATTCATTGATAATTGACGGTATTTTTAACGGTGTGGGAAGTGTGCTGAGCTTTCTCCCTATTATCGTGACTCTGTTCTTCTTTCTGTCAATGCTTGAGGACAGTGGATACATGGCGCGCGTTGCCTTTGTTATGGATAAATTATTAAGGAAGATAGGGCTTTCAGGGAGAAGTATTGTGCCTATGCTGATTGGATTCGGATGTACTGTGCCCGGAGTCATGGCGAGCCGGACGCTTTCCTCAGACCGGGACAGAAAGATGACAATATTATTGACTCCCTTTATGAGCTGTTCGGCGAAGCTCCCTATTTATGCATTCTTTACCGCAGCATTTTTCCCGAAGTATGGTGCCCTTGTCATGGTTGCCTTGTATTTTACAGGAATCGCTGTGGGCATTCTTGTGGCGTTTTTGATGAAAGGCAGTATATTTAAAGGAGAGCCGGTCCCATTTGTAATGGAGCTGCCTAATTACCGCATGCCGGGGGCCAAAAACGTAATACAATTATTGTGGGACAAAGCCAGAGATTTTCTTCAGAGAGCATTTACAATCATTTTTATAGCTACAATTGTTATCTGGGTTTTACAGACTTTCGATATGCACTTTAAGATTGTAGCGGATTCACAGAATAGTATTTTGGCTTCAGTTGCGGGGGTCGTTGCTCCTATTTTTAAACCACTTGGTTTTGGCGACTGGAGAATTTCCACCGCACTAATCACAGGCTTTATGGCCAAGGAAAGCGTAGTGTCGACACTGTCTGTACTTATACCGTCAAAAGCAATGCTGTTTAGCCTGCTGACCCCTCTGACAGCTATTTCTCTATTAGTATTTTGCCTTTTGTACACTCCCTGTGTCGCAGCGGTTGCTTCCATCAATCGTGAGCTGGGAGGAAAATGGACAGCGTTCGTTGTTGTGGGCCAGTGTGTCATCGCGTGGGTGGCAGCATTCATCGTACATAGCGTTGGACTCTTAATTGGATTATAAAAAACACAGAGCCGATAATTTGAGGTTAATATAATCTCATCTTATCGGCTCTTTCTATTGGGTAAATTTATTTAATATTTTAAAAATCTTTGTTTGTCTTAATGCTGCTATTCTCTGAGTATTTGTTCTTTCTTTAATTCTCTAATCTTTTTTCGGTAAGGTCTGCCGAGCAAGGTAATCAGTAAAATACCGGAAAGGCAGAGTAAGGCGGAAAAAGCTAAAGTAATATAGAATACGGCACTCGCCCGGCGTGCATATTCAATCGTATAAAACAGCAGATAGGCGCTTGATGCAAATTGGGAGCTGGATATGGATACCCATATCGCATGGCCTTTCTGGTATTGTTTTATTCTTGCATCAATATCACTGTATACGGCGAAATCAGTGCCGTCATTCTTTTTGCGAAGATATGCGCGGCCGGCGTATGTGGAAATTATGTCAATTCCCATCTCCTCCAAAAAGGATAGATACTGCTCTTTTTCCGCTTTATTTTTTGTATTCAGCAGCTCTATTGCATATTGATAATAATGAGGCTGGATGTTCTCAAAAACATAACGTCCACCTATATAATTTGTGAGCGCATGGCCCTCTGCACTCATTTGATTGAGCCATTGTTCCTCTTTGGCAAAATCAGCAAAAGTCTTTTTGATTGTCTTAGTCATAGTTTATTTCCTCCAAAACTTTCTTTGCGTTATCCAATAACTCATTTAATCGCTCCAGCTCGGCTGTAAAAACATTTTTTCCAAGCTCTGTAATCACATATTCTTTTTTACGTCCGCTATTGCATTCACCGTGTATTGCAATCCACTTCTTATCTGATAAAGTGTTCAGCGCACCGTACAGAGTGCCTGCCCCCAAGTTTACCCGGCTGTTTGTCAAATCATTGATGCTCTGCATAATAGCATAGCCGTGCATGGGAGTGTGTACTGAAAGAAGAATGTAAAAAACTGCTTCGGTCAAAGCTCCTCGTTCAAAACTTTCCGGCATTTATTGCACCTCCTATAATTACTGTTGCCGTTATATCGGCTAACGTAATATTATTATATCGGAAGCCGTAGTAAATAGCAAGAGTTTTTTCAAAATAAATATTATAGGATTGGATTTTGGGGAGTTCTTTGCATCTTTCTGTTCTTTATTAAGAAAAATTAAGAGAAAGTTAAAAAGCACTCTATTTCTTACAATTGCTGTTTTTACAATGCAAACAACCGAATATGCCTAAGAAGCCTGTAAAATGGGGTGTTTTAGGTGTTTTAAAAAGAAGGGAATTGAGGTTAATCGAATTTACTTGAAACAATTATTGGGGGTTCGTTTACAACACGTTTACAACAAATTATCTTTTCCATTTCTTTTCTCAGGTCTTCTAAATTCCGGTGTCCATAAATTGCATTGGTGATGTCCTTCCCAAAACTGTGTCCAAGCATCCGCTTTCTGTCGTTCTCAGATACTTTGTATTTCTCACACAGCATTGAGAATGTGTGTCGGCAATCATGAGGAGTATGCCTGTCTATGCCCAGCAGGGCAAGGACCTCATACATCCTGATGCGAAACTCATTCGGAGATATACTCAATATGCGACCATCTCTTTTTACTCGTTTCTTTACAAGTGGGAGTATGAGAGAGTGTATAGGAACAGTCCTGTTTTTACCTGCATCAGTCTTCATGCCCCCCTGAAAGTATCTTTTAGCTGTATCTACCTTTAAATTTATGTACTCTGATATCCGGTATCCAGAATAGCACATGATTAATATGAATTCTACAGTCTCATTTTCCTTGTTTTTCCACAGAGTCCTCAATTCCCGCTGCGAAAAGGGTACCCCGGATTCATCATCATCCTCTTTATTTATTTTCACATAAGCCGAATAATTCTTATCACATAATTCATATATAGTCGCGTAGTCATACATCTGCTTTAGCAGAGAAACAATAAGCTCCAAAGAAGAATATTTGAGTGGGCAGTCGTCTACAACACTTTGCAGGTCATCAAGTTTTAGTGAGCGGAATTCGCGGTCATGTAGGGGTTTGCAATTGTTATAGGCAGCACGCGTTGAACGTCTGGCAGAGATTGATAATTTTTTCCCCTTCCCAGTCTCAAATTTATAATCCCAAAATTTTGTGTACACCTCAGAAAAGGTAAGCCCGTCATCTTCCTCATCTATCCCTTTGGTTTTGTTGTAGTCGGCTAACAATTTCTGGACAAAAGCATTTTCCTCAGTCGTATTATCAATTTTTAAGTCACACTCATCACCAGGATTATAGGTGCCGGCTTTATAAGACGTTAAGACAGTGAAGCCTTTAAGCCATGTATCCACGTAACAGACAGCTTTCTGGGGAACAGCTTTTCCGTCTTCATCATATATTGCTGGAGGGTATACACCGTAGGGATTGCGCCTGTTCTTCCCGAGGAATCTAATCTGGCCATATCCGTTGGGGAGTTTTGGATGCTTCTTTCTTTTTGCCATGTTAATCATCTCCTTTTTTAAAAATAGGTATAAAAATAACACCCAACAGCAAAACGGATGTTTGCGTTGACTGGGTGTCCCGAAGATGATACAATGATTTTGCAATAATGTGCATATCTTCGGATATGTAAAGCCGTTCCTGATTGCAGTCAGGGGCGGTTTTTGTTTTAAGCTTTCTTGCCTTTAATAAGTGAAACAACAGCAAGTATAGCACAAATTAGACTCCAGCCTGCCCATATCTTAAGGTCAGAATAGCTTCCAGCCATAGTGAAACCTGACAAAGCCCCAATTCCAAAAAGAACAACGAGGGCAATATTCCCGCCTTTTGACCCATTTCTTGTGGCAATAGAAACGATTCCTCCGACAAGCAGCATTATAGCTACTATTACACCTGCGGAGCCACTAACCTCCCCGCTTTCTGCCAGTGCATTTGAAACACCCGCAGCGCAAGACTGGAATGTAACAAACACGAACATAATGATTGATAAGATTCCTGACACAAGTTTCCAAGTTTTCATTTTTAAGTTCCTCTCTTTCCTTTTGTCTTCTGTATATATGTTAAGCCTATTGGCAAATCATCATTTTAGGTTGCTGTTGGCGATAAAAAATTTTGGTTTAATACCCCGCGGCAGTAACGCCATATTCCGCTTGTTCCGCTGTAAATCCATCATATAGAAGTTGGTCAATCAATTCTTGTCTGGAAAAAGACATAATGTCTAAATAAGCTTTTGCTGATAGTGCGGCTTGCTCATTCCAGTTTGCGCCACAATTATCAACAGCATATGTGGCATCTTCAGTAGAATACCCGTCATATTTTAATTGTCCAATTAAATCGGAATATGAAAACGGCATGATGTCAAGATATGCTTTGGCAGATGATAAAGCGTTTTTCTGTCCAGTTGTTGGGGTGCCATTATTTGTCTCCGGTGTTTTCGTATATCCAGTAAAACGAGCAATCATGGTGGCGCACACGGCCCTTGAAACTTTTCCTTGAGGATTAATGTTTCCATTATCCCCACTTATGATTTCGGCCCCTACTGCCCATCGTACAGCATCACGGGCAAAAACACTGACTTTAGATGCATCTGGAAAATAGCTGTAGTCTGCACTTGCTGAAACATCTCCACCTGTGTTGGCTGAATACCTGTACAACATAGTAGCCATCTGTTCACGAGTGATGTAATCTGTTGTACCAAAAAGACCGTTTTCATATCCTGTGACTATTTGCATATTATTTGCCCAAGTAACTGGAAGGGAATAAAAATAACCGTCTGGAACATCCGCAAAACGACGCTCATAGTTGGTTGCAGGAGACTGATACATTCTGTATAGGACAGTGGCAAACTGACCTCTTTCGAGATTTGCGGTGGGGGTGAATGTGCTCTCGTTTGTTCCAGTCATTAATCCTTTTGCTGATACATCTGCAACATATGGATAATACCACGCACCCGAACCAACATCAGTGTAATCGCTGACATTCTTTGCATTCACGGTTAGGCTAGGTAAAATCATTGTTGCAGAAAAAAGCGCGGCTGTTAAAAGACTTAATAGTTTCTTCTTCATTTCCTTTTCCTCTTTTCTTCTGTACTGAATAACCCACGTATCTATGTAAAGCCAATAGGCAATACACCAATTTTTTATATTACAATATAATTTTATATGTACCTCCTGATTTTTCACGTTTTATTTTTCCTGATTTGTCCCAATTGTAGAGCAAATATTGTATGTCTGACTTCACAGAATCATCAAATTCCTTATAGATGTCTTTTTGAAGTATGCCAATGTTTTGAGTAATCAATGTCCATAATTTAGTTTCTAACCCTTTTGAATGTTCTGATTTTCTGATTTCAAAGTCTTTTAAAGAATCGTAATTTTTTAATAGAGTATTTAGTTCATTTTCATATGGAGTGATATATTCAAAATCCGAATTTCTTGAATTATAGCAATGCTCCCACATATCGCAAAAATATTTCTTATAGCACTCATCTTGGGAATAAAAATACCCTTTAAATGACTGGTAATAACTTATCATTTCTTTTAGCATTTGAATTCGTTTATCTATTTGGCCATCTCTGTGAGCATTGGCATAAACAGGAAGTTTTTCTTCCCACTTATCTATTTCTTTTTATGATAAGCAAACCATCCAAAGGGTAGTTCTCCGTCAACTAGTCTATCCAAGGACTCATTTAATAAATTTGTATTGCGCTTTTTAATAAGGAAATTCTTAGGAGTTTTATAAGGTTCTTTGTTTTTCTTAAACATGTCAAACATTCCCATGTACATTGTCCTCAATTCTTTTATGTGATTCGTTAATATTTCTGCACTAACTCATTTATAGTGACATCATTAAAACTTTGCTCTTAATTCTATTACCTTTCCAATTACTTTTACTGGCATACTTGCTATGTCCTCATTGCTAAAAAACATTGGCTCATAACTGGGGTTGGTGGAAATGAGTTCTATCCCATCTCTATACTTCCTCAATCTTTTACAGGTAGCATCTGTTCCATTAATGGTGACAATTACTGTATCTCCGGATTCAGCATCATCTTGCTGTCGAACAATCACAACATCACCCTTTGACATTTTAGGCTCCATGCTATCTCCATCTATACGTAGCCCAAAGAATTCACCAGTACGAGCCAGTTCGGCAGTAATTTCTTCTGTATCGATAATGTCTTCAACTGCCTCAATCGGAACGCCTGCGGCAACCCTGCCGAGGACGTTAATTTTTACACCTTTTTGGTATGGGGGTTCATTCGCTGACTCTTCCCATCCCATGAGATATGATGGTGATACCCTACCCAGTTTTGAGATGGCCTCTATCTTATCGGACGGGATATTTGTAATGATTCCGTTTTCGTACTTATATAATGTCTGCTTTGAAATATTTACCTTATCTGCAAAATCAACTTGGCTCATTCCAGTTTTATTTCTTATCAGCTTAATTCTATCGCCTATCGTACCCATCCTGTAAGTCTCCTTTCAATTGGTAACTTTATAATAGCACAAAAATGTTATGAAATCAATAAAAAATATCTTGACAGGTTACAAAAATGTGTGTATAATCAAGGTAACTTAAAAAGTTACGAAAGGAGTGAGAAATTTGATTAATACAGGTGAATTAAAAGGTATTATTGCAAAAAACGGTTTAGCCCAATCTGATGTTGCAAATATGATTGGGATTACACCAAAGACATTTTATGAAAAAATGAAAAATGGTGTTTTTGGAAGTGATGAGATTCAGATTATGATAGATGAACTTAAAATTGAAGACCCAGCGGCAATTTTTTTTGCCAAAAAGTAACTTGAAAAGTTACGAAAAGCCAGCAGAGGAAGAACGGGTCACGTTGGAGTATGATTAATGGTTACGGAAACGTTACACTACTTTTTCCAAATGGATTGACATGGTTGAGATGTCGAGTACCCAATAAAAAAAGCTGTATAACAGGAATGTTAACAATTTAATATTTTGAAAGTAGGAAAAACAGGAGGAGGTGGTATAGGTGACTATCACAGAAATGAACAGCCCTTTTTCAGAGGGGTTATCAGAAGTGATTAAGGAAAAGGGGCTGCGTCAAGTATATGTTGCCGAAAGAGCAGGATATACACCGCAGGAACTTAGCGATATGTTAAATGGCAGGCGCTTAATCAAAGCCTGTGACATACCTCGGCTGACGCAAGCTTTAGGGGTGACATCAGATGATATCTATGCGGCAGGGAAGGGAGAGTGAAGAGTGTGCCAAAAGAAATAAATATTCTTGGAGTTTTTTACACTGTTGAAGAAGTGGACACTGTAAATAAGACAAATCCACGGCGAGGAGAAATCAATTATCTCAGTAATGTGATAAAAATTGATAAGAATATGCCCAATTCATTAAAAGAACAGGTGTTAATGCATGAAATTCTGCATGCAGTATTTGACTTACTGGGGTTGGATAAATTGGCAGAGAATGAAAAAAAGGTGCAAAGCATTGCGACTGCCTTACACCAGGTTTTTTCAACTCAATCTATTTTTTCTTAGATGGGGTCTGGGAAAGTGCACTTCCTGCGGCTGTTTTTGAAGCTTTGCCTGTTCTGCCATCCCGGAGAACTTTTGAAGCAGCAGATGCTGCACGTGGAGATGTTTGTTTCTTGTTTGCCATGTATTCACCACCTTTCTATTATATTTTAAAGAATTAGTTCTAATAAAATGCTACTACAAAAATAGTGAGGTGTCAATATAAAAGGCACAATATACAGATGAAAAAAGATGTGGAAAACTCAACATGTTGTAAAATTTTATATTTTGAACATTTTTTAGAATAGGGAGGAGGTGTGAGAGATGAAAAAAGTAATATCTTTAGAAGTTGAAGAAAGATTTATCAGTATGACAGTTAAATTTGCCAAAGAGAATAGCATGACTGCGACAAATATTATGGAGTCTATAGAAAGAGTAATCTGTTATGTGAATGATAATGCAATATTAGAAAAAGAGATTGACGCGGACAACGTCAACCCCTCTGATGATTAATAAAAGCGATACTGGTATTGACCACTGCCTCGCACAATTAAATACCATCGACCAGAACCAGATACACTAATGCGTACGGGTGTGCTTGTATAATGCCCACCATAATAGTGGAACTTCCGACCAGATTTATATTTCTGATAGTTTGAGGAATCCACCAGGAACACATCGGCGGCATTCTTTAGGCTGACCTCAACTGAGAGATGTCCATTGCTGTCAGCATAAGGGATTTGTGCCATATACAAAATCTCCTTTCTTATGTACTCGGCTCCCACAAGCCTGTACTTAGATTATAGGAGGATTGGAAGAAAATAACAAGGAGGTGTGAAGGATGTACGACATACTGAATGCAGCGCAGGCAGCAAAAGTAATAGGCTGTGACCGGCAGGAGATAGCCGAAAAGGGCAAGAGGGGTATCTGGCCATTTATAAGGGTGATAACCCCTAAAGAATCCGGCAGGAAAGTAAACAGCTATGAGATAAATAAAAGAGATTTAGCCAATTATTTGAAGATTCCGTATGAGGAAGTTGACCGGAGACTTTCACCGGAGAGCTAGAAAGGAGGACAAGCCTATGAAGTATCGAATCGAATATAAGGGCAGGCGTCCCAGCTACGTAAACAGCCGCAGAGAGCTCCTGCAACTAATAAATCACCCGCAGGACGCAGTAGCCGATATCCGCAAGGTATACAAAAGCGGTGTAACGGATTCGGTTATGGACAAGTACAGATACCTTATTGGGGAGGTGCAGCCATGAGTGAGAAGACGTGCCGGCAGTGCAGACAGTATACCCGTTGCATGGAAAGAAGCCGCATGTATCCATGTACAGATTTCAAGCGGACGCGTTGGGGTGAGCGGAATATGTCTGATGCAGAGATAACCGTAATGATAGCAATTGCATGGATGATGCTGTTGATACCAGCATTTCTGCTACCAACGTAAAAAGAGCGCTTACAAAGGCTGGGGAGCCGTAAGCACTCAGGTAAAATATCAAATTTATTATAACAGAACAGGAGAAGATTGTAAATGATAAGAGCAGATAGAGGAACGATACATATTAATGGGAGAACACCGGATATATTGTCTGATATTACGACGATACTGCATAGCGTAACTGAGCATTTCACCGAAACCTTTGGTCCGGATATGGCGGAGAAGCTTATTGATGCCGCTGTGGAGCTGTCAAAGCTGGATGAAGATACTTTGGAAAATGGAGATGATGAAGAGGTAGCAAAATCAATTATGGAAAAAGTGATGGGAGGGACATCGGATGCCAGATAGTTATGAGATTAAAGAAAACATCCTTTCCCTGCCAAAGGCAAGGGATTCGGATGTCTACCATATGGAATTGAATGTAATCAGCTGGTTTGGGAAACCAGACAAGCTGGACATCCGCGGATGGTCAGATGACCATACCAAAATGACAAAGGGAATCAGCCTCACAGAGGATGAATTCATAAAAATCGCCCAGACAGGGCTTGAGAAAATAGGAGGAAAATAGATATGTCACAGATTACAGTTGTTTTTGAGGATTTGAGAGAAGCGATAGAATTTGCAAGAGGTTTGCTAAGTATAGAACCGGGGATGCCGGACGGATGCTGCGGAGACGGCCCATCCACGCACGTACCAGTTCAAGTGGTATCAGAGCAGTCATTATCATACGGTCAGCAGATTGCAGAGCATTTCCCAGCAGCAAATACAAGCATACAGCAGACAGCACCTGTACAGCAGCCTATACCACAACAGACAGCACCTGTGCAGCAGGCTATTGCACCCACAGTGACACAACCGGCACAGCAGGTTTCAGTACCAACTACTGCTCCGGTCTACAAGCTGGATGACCTAGCAGCTGCAGCCATGCAGCTCATGGACAAGGGGATGCAGGAACAGCTGCAGCAGCTCTCTGGTTGGATACGGGGTGGAGTCCCTTCCGCAGCTGCCGGCAGAGCAGTATGGGAACTTTGCAACCGCACTTCGAGGATTGGGGGCACAGATATAATGGGTCATGCAGATAGGGCTCATGCCATCCTGAGCGCATCGGGAGCGCACCGGTGGCTTTCATGCCCTCCCAGTGCAAGGCTGGAGGAGCAGTTCCCGGATACTACATCCGATGCGGCAAAAGAGGGAACCCTGGCCCATGAGGTAGCAGAGCTGAAAGTCAGGAATTACTTTTACCCCGGGGAGGTCTCCAAAAGAAAAATGACTTTTTCCATTAAGAAGCTGAAAGAACATGAATTATGGGACGATGAGATTCTGCCTTATACGGATACCTATATTGATTACATAAGGGATGTATTCATCAAGTTGCCATCAACTCCCTATGTGGCTGTAGAGAAAAGAGTTGATTTCAGCGCCTATGTCCCGGAAGGTTTCGGCACAGCGGACTGTATCATGCTGCAAGGGGATGCGCTGTACATCATTGACTTCAAGTACGGCAAAGGGGTCCCAGTTTCCGCAGAGGAAAATCCACAGATGATGTTATATGCCCTGGGTGCCTATGAATCCTATAAGATGCTTTATCCAATCAAGCAGGTGTATCTGTCTATCGTACAGCCAAGGCTTCCAGAAGGGATATCAGAGTGGGCATGCTCCATAGAAAAGTTGATGGAATTTGGAGGGTATGTGCGAGAACGTGCTGCCCTTGCAATAGAAGGAAAAGGAGAATTTAACCCTGGAGAAAAGCAGTGCAGGTTTTGCCGGGCAAGGGCGCAGTGCAGGGCGCGTTCTGACTATAACATAAAACAGGCCTTCGCTATCGGGGAGTTGCCGCCCCTGATCTCCAATGAGGAAGTGGGGGAAAGGCTGCTGGCTCTGGAAGATGTGGTGAGATATCAGAAGGACCTGCAGGATTACGCTCTGGTTCAATGTCTGGCAGGAAACGACATATCCGGCTGGAAAGCGGTGGAGGGTAGAGGCTCCCGGGATTGGACAGATATGGACGCCGCGTTTGAGAAATTGACGAAAAGCGGTGTGATAGAAGAAGTCCTGTTGTGGGAGAAAAAGCCGCTGACTCTGGCTCAGGTGGAAAAAACAGTGGGAAAAAAGGATTTCAACGATGCCGTCGGGGAGTTTATTGCCAAGAATCCGGGCAAGCCTGCACTGGTAAAAGAATCTGATAAAAAGAGAAGCAATCGCAAACAAAGTAACTGCCGCAGAGGCGTTCAAGGAGGAACCCGATGACTCCTTTGTGAATTGCTACAATGAAATCAGCTTGGAAGATTTGTTGCCTCCTCGCAGGGGACTTCCTTACTGGCTGGAAAGGCTAAAAGGGAGATATAGTACCGATATAATAGAAAAATCTTATAAAGCTGTTGAATCGGCAGTGTAAAAATGAATTACTGCAAGGATTACAAAGCAGATATTTACTACGTTAAACAACAATCAATTGAGAGATATGAAAGGAAAACTAACATGGAAAATTTAACAAATATCACAACCGGAGAAGTCAGACTATCATTCGTACACTTATTCAAACCTTATGCTTTTCAGCCGGGGCAGGATGAGAAGTTCAGCTGTACTATTCTTGTGCCGAAAACGGACATGGACACCATGAACCGAATTAACACAGCCATTGAGGCGGCAAAGCAGAGAGGAGTCTCTGAAAAATGGAATGGTATTGCACCACCAATGATTCCCACCCCTGTCTATGATGGGGACGGTGTAAGATCCTCAGATGGTATGCCATTTGGACCAGAGTGCAGAGGGCACTGGGTATTCACCGCCAGCGCAAAGATGGATTATCCGCCGGAGATTGTGGACAAGCAGGGAAACCCCATCATCAATCAATCTGAGGTGTATTCCGGGATGTATGCAAGAGTAAATGTGACATTCTTCCCTTATGCTTTCGGAGGTAAGAAGGGGGTTGGCTGCGGACTCGGGCCAGTCATGAAGATGCGGGATGGTGAATCACTAGGAGGAAGCGCCCCAACAGCAGCACAGGCTTTCGGAACACAGCCGCCGGCACAGCAGTCTAACCCATATGCACAGCCGCCATCAGTTCAGGCCCAGCCAAGAATCAACCCGATTACCGGAATGCCGATGTAGCACAGAGGGGCACTCTGCCCCTACTTTTTAACAGGAGGAAATGATGAGACATCATCTAAGTATAGACATTGAAACAAAAAGCAGTGTGGATATAGGAAAAGCAGGTTTGTACAGATATGCGCAGTCACCGGACTTTGGAATTCTCCTGTTTGCATACCAGCTGGACGATATGCCGGAGGAGGTCGTGGACCTCGCTATAGGGGAATCAATTCCCGAGCATATCGTGAATATGCTGGTAAACCCAAATGTAATCAAACATGCCTATAATGCTGCATTTGAGTGGTACTGCCTGAACCAGGCAGGATACAGGACCCTACTGGGGCAGTGGAGGTGCACCATGATGCATGGACTGTACTGTGGCTACACCGCCGGGCTGGATGCCACAGGCAAGGCCATTGGACTTCCCCAGGATAAACAGAAGCAGAATACAGGCAAGGCATTAATCCGATATTTCTGCGTACCCTGCAAGCCTACAAAGAGCAATGGGGGGCGGACATGGAACCTGCCTAAACATGCGCCGGAGAAGTGGGAGCTTTTCAAAGACTACTGTAAGCAGGACGTGGTGGCAGAACGGGCGATATTGAATCGCTTGGAGTTATTCCCAGTTCCGGAGGATGAGGAAAAGCTGTGGCAGATGGATATCCGGATGAATGCCTTTGGAGTCCGGGCGGATACTGGCCTGATAGAAGGCGCGTTGTACATTGACAATGTATCCACAGAACATCTTACAGAGGAATCGATGCACATTACAGGACTTTCGAATCCGAACAGTGTAGCCCAGTTAAAGCAATGGTTTTACGATAACTACAGATTGGAAATTGAAAGTCTTAATAAGGAAAGTGTACAGGACTTGTGGGGTAAATTATGCAACGACGTAGAAAACGGGTCACTATCTCCCGAAGAGGCAGAGCCAGGTATGAGGGTGCTAGAAATCCGACAACAGCTGGGGAAGACATCCATTAAAAAGTACGTGGCAATGGATACAGCGAAGGGAGAGGATGGCAGGGTGCGTGGGTTGACCCAGTTCTACGGAGCCAACCGGACCGGAAGATGGGCGGGCCGGTTGGTACAGTTGCAGAACCTTCCCCGGAATTATCTGAAGACCCTGGACTATGCCAGGGAAACAGTAAAGAAAAGAAATTATGAAGGGCTGAAGCTCCTTTATGGGAATGTCCCGGATACTCTTTCACAGCTTATCCGGACAGCCTTCATCCCGTCAGAGGGTAATAAATTTGTAGTGGCCGACTTCTCGGCAATTGAAGCCAGGGTGATTGCCTGGCTGGCAGGAGAGCAATGGGTAAACGAAGTATTCGCCACTCATGGAAAAATATACGAAGCGACAGCGGCACAGATGTTCCATGTGCCAATTGAAAAAATCACAAAAGGAAATCCGGAATACTCCCTGAGACAGAAAGGGAAGGTAGCCACCCTTGCCCTTGGATACCAAGGCGGGGTCAATGCCCTGATAGCAATGGGCGGCTTAAACATGGGCCTGACAGAAGAAGAGTTACCGGACATCGTTCAGAGATGGAGGCAGGCAAACCCAAGGATAAGGGATTTATGGTATGCAGTGGAGCAGGCAGCACTTACGGCCATGCAGACGGCGCAGCCGCAGGCAATACGCGGGCTTATATTTGCATTGGAGGGAGATTTAGTTTATGGACAGAGCTTTCTCACAGTACAACTGCCGAGCGGCAGAAAGTTATTTTATCCAAAACCATTTTTAAAAGAGAATCAGTTCGGGAAGATGGCAATCCACTATTATACTGTAGGACAGCAGACAAGGAAGTGGGAAGTGACCTCCACTTACGGAGGGAAGATGACAGAGAACATCGTGCAGGCAATTGCCCGGGACTGTCTGGCAGAAACGCTGAGGCGGATTGATGAAATAGGCCTGCAGGTGGTCTTCCACGTGCACGATGAAGTCATCATTGATGCGCCGATGGAGACAGAAGTTGATGAGATATGCGACCTTATGGCAGAACCGATACCCTGGGCACCGGGGCTTGTCCTAAAAGGTGCAGGATTTGAGTCATCATATTATATGAAGGATTAGAAAGGGGGGGGGGATTCGTGGAATATAACAAAAAGCTGAGGCTCAGCATGGCGGGCAGCCGAAAATCCATACACTGGCCAAAGACGGAAATCATGTGGTCAGAGTTCGTAGAAAAACTGAAAACCCCCGTAAGAGGAACGGAATTACTGGAAGACTATCTCTCCTGGCCAAAGCCGAAACAGGATGAGACGAAGGATGTAGGAGGGTTTGTGGGCGGCACATTTCAGAATGACCGCCGCAGGGCTTCTTGTGTAGAGGGTAGGGACATCCTGACCCTGGACTTGGACAACATTCCGGCAGGACAGACAGAAGACATCCTGAAAAGGGTGGGTGGCCTTGGTTGCGGCGCAGCGGTCTACAGCACAAGGAAACATTCAGGGTACGCACCAAGATTAAGGGTGATTGTCCCTGTGGATAGAACTGCTACAGCGGATGAATATGAACCGGCGGCGAGGAAACTAGCATCCCTTATTGGCATTGAATTCTGCGACCCTACGACCTTTGAAGCATCCAGGTTGATGTACTGGCCGAGTGTGTGCCAGAATGGGGAATACATATTTGAAGTCTACGATAATCCATTCTGCAGCCTGGACGGGCTATTGAATATGTTCCAGGACTGGCATGACATACAGGAATGGCCTAAAGTACCGGGCACGGAAGCTTTGGAAAGGCGCAGACTCGCAAAGCAGGAGGACCCCACACAGAAGCGGGGCATCATCGGGGCATTCTGCCGGTCTTATAACATCCTGGAAGCCATGGAGAAATTCATCCCCGGGATGTACGAGGAGACGGCCATCCCGGGGCGATATACCTATACGGGAGGTTCTACAACCGGCGGGGCGGTGGTGTATGACGGAGATTTGTTCTTATACTCCCATCATGCCACAGACCCCTGCTCTGGGCTTCTGGTAAATGCCTTTGACCTGGTCAGGCTCCATGTGTACGGAGACCGGGACCAGCAGGCAAAAGAAGGGACTCCCAATAATAAATTACCGTCTTTTGTGGCCATGAGCCAGCTGGCGGTTTCAGATAAAAAGGTATCGGACCTTGTGGCCCGGGAGAAATTTGAAGAGGCCCAGAGGGCTTTTGACCTGTCCCCGGAAGAAGAATCCCAGGGGGAATATGACCTTGCCTGGATCGGCAGACTTACCCGCGATGGGAATGGGAAAATTGAAAAGACCATCAACAATGCTGTGCTGGTACTGGAGAATGACCCGCTTTTAAAAGGCAGGCTCGCGACAGATGAATTTGCCAACCGGGGCATGGTGCTGGGGAGGCTCCCATGGAACCAGAAAGAGGAAAAGCGCTTATGGAAAGACGTGGACTATGCCGGATTCTATAACTATATGGAATTATTCTACGGCATCACCGGGAGAGATAAGCTGGATAATGCGCTGCTCCTCACGAGCAGCCATAATGCGATAAATGATGTAAAAGAGTATTTAAAAGGATTGAAATGGGATGGGGTAAAACGGTTAGACACCCTGCTTTCGGATTATCTGGGGGCAGAGGACAACGCTTACACGAGGGCGGTCATGAGAAAGTCTCTGTGTGCCGCTGTCGCAAGGGCGGTCATGGGCAGTGTGAAATATGATTACATGCCCATCTTCACAGGTCCTCAGGGCATCGGGAAAAGTACTTTTCTTTCTATATTAGGGAGGGAATGGTTTTCTGACAGCCTGACAACCTTTGAGGGCAAGGAGGCCGCAGAGCTGATACAGGGCACCTGGATCAATGAAGTAGGGGAACTGACAGCCATGACCAAGCAGGAGACAAATGCAGTCAAGCAGTTCCTGAGCAAGACAGATGATATCTACAGGGCAGCGTATGGCCGTGTAACGAATAAATACCCCAGACGCTGTGTGTTCTTCGGCACCAGCAATGAAGAGGAGTTCTTAAAGGACGTGACAGGCAACCGGAGGTTCTGGCCGGTGGACGTAGGCGTACATCAGGCAAAGAAATCAGTCTGGGCAGAACTGCCAAAAGAAGTGGACCAGATCTGGGCAGAGGCGTATTCCTACTGGATGCTGGGAGAGCCTTTGTATCTTTCAAAGGATGTGGAAAAACTGGCTGAGGAGATGCAGGAGAGCCACAGGGAGGCATCGGAAAAGAGGGAGTTATCTTAGATTTTTTAGAAAAACCAGTGCTGCCGGATTGGGAGCATCGGGGTATCGGCGAACGGCGGCAGTTTTGGCACGGACAGCTTCAGTATGACAGGAGCGTAGAACTGGTACCGAGGGGCAAAACATGTGCTGTCGAGATATGGGAGGAGTGCTATGGGGCTGAAAAACGGTGTATGCAGCGCAAGGATAGCAAGGAAATCAACGACATTCTCACAAATTCAAAAATGTGGAGGCGCACTAAAACACCGAGGAAATTTGGGATTTATGGCTCACAAAAAGGATTTGACCGGGTAACTACCAACTACGGCAGTTAAAACGTAGCCGAAAGTAGAAAGGTAGTTATAGTTGGTAGTCAAGGTAGACACAAAGTAGTCATGTAAGTAGGCAAGACAAACCCAGTAAACACAAGGAAAAACAAATATTAACTACTATAACTACCTTATTTCTCTATGAAAGATATAAATAGATAAAATAGATAAAACAGGCGTATACCACGATACACCTGACACACCTAATCAGGGGTATACATACACGTGTGTGAGAGGTGGTAGGTTATGGGAAGGGGGCAAAGGCATGGAATCAATACGGGATTGCGACGCATGGTTAAGGCTGCAGCTGCAAGACAGAGGACTGCATCTGTGTGACGAGATAAGGAAAAAAGCGAAAAAGAGAGGTTTTACAAAACAGGAGCTGGCGAAGGCAAGAAAGGTGATAGGCGTTAAGACGTTTCACCAATTCGATGAATCCGGAGCAACAACGAACTGGTTTTGGTATTTGGAGGGCTAAAAGTGAAAGAAGCAGAGATTGAAAAGATTTTGGTCAGGGAAGTAAAGAGACTGGGTGGCAGGGCTTACAAGTGGGTCAGCCCCGGAAACGATGGTGTGCCAGACAGGATTGTTATTTTTCCAAACAGGGAACCGGTATTTGTGGAACTGAAAACAGACAAAGGCAAATTAAGTGCATTACAGAAAGTGCAGTGCAAAAAGCTGCTTGACCTGGGACAGAGAGTGGAAATTGTTTATGGCATTGATGGACTGAGCCAATTCTTTCAGGACTGCGGGTATGAAGAAGTCAGCAAGGCTCTGGACTGCAAATATGATTTATAGATTAAAAACAAAATTCGAGGAGGTGATGGAGCATGAATTTTATTGATTTGACTGGTCAAAGATTTGGAAAGCTTACTGCGATTAGGCAAGGAAAAAATAAGAGGAACCGAGTTCATTGGATGTGTCTTTGCGATTGTGGAAGTCTGACAGAAGTGGCATCCGATAAGTTGAGGGCAGGACATACCAAGTCTTGTGGGTGTTCCAAAGGTCTACACTCTCACGGACAGACCCATACACGCGAATACAGGATTTGGAAATACATGAGACAGAGGTGCAATAATCCTAAAAACACGGGATATTATCTCTACGGGGGAAGAGGTGTAAAGGTGTGTGAACGGTGGGAAAACAGTTTTGAAAATTTTATAGGGGATATGGGCAAGGCCCCATCGGAAGACCACAGCATTGACAGGATTAATCCGTTTGGTAATTATGAGCCCGGGAATTGCAGGTGGGCAACGGACAAGGAACAGGCAAACAATAAACGCCAGAATTGGACAGGAGGTGAAGACTATGCTTTTTAAACCACATGCCTATCAGCAACATTGTGTTAGCAAAATCATTGACACTAAAAAATTAGGCCTTTTTCTGGATATGGGATTAGGGAAAACAGTGACCACCCTGACAGCCATAAAGGAATTAAAGTATAACCGATTCGAGGTCAGGAAGGTGCTAGTCATCGCGCCAAAAAAGTAGCAGAGGGTACCTGGGCAAAGGAAAGAGACAAATGGGACCACACCCAAATGCTGAGAGTGTCCCCCGTACTGGGGACTCTGGCAAAAAGAGTCCGCGCACTCAACACGCCGGCAGATATTTATATCATCAACCGGGAGAATGTGGTATGGCTGGTGGACTATTACCGGAACAGCTGGCCCTTTGACATGGTGGTCATCGATGAGTCCAGCAGTTTCAAAAGCCATAAGGCCAAAAGGTTCAAAGCCCTGGCGAGTGTAAGCGGCCGCATAGACCGGATGGTGGAGCTGACCGGCACCCCTTCTCCTAATGGGCTGGACGACCTTTGGTCCCAGATATTCCTGCTGGATGGCGGAGAACGCCTGGGGCAGAAATACACCCAATTCCGGGAACGATACTTTGACCCGGGGGACAGGGGAAACAATGTGGTGTACAACTACAAGGCAAAGCCCGGAAGCGAGGACAGTATCCTGGGCAGGATATCAGATATCTGCGTGTCCATGAAAGCAGAGGACTACCTGGAGCTTGCCGGAGGTCATTTACCACCAAGTTCCGGTCATACTGGACAGTAAAGCTGAAAAGGCTTACAGGGACCTGGAAAGAAAGATGGTCCTTGAGCTTCCGGAAGACGAGGAGGAGATCAGCGTCACCAGTGCGGCGGCCTTGAGCAATAAGCTGCTGCAGCTTGGGAATGGGGCCATCTATGACGAGGACCGTCATGTCCACGAGATACATGGCTGCAAGATTGAAGCTTTCCTTGAGCTGGTGGAATCCCTTCAGGGGAAACCGGCACTTGTGTTTTACAACTTCCAGCACGACAAGGCGAGAATCCTGAAAACCCTGGAGAAATCAAAGCTGAGAGTGCGGGAACTGAAAACGGTGCAGGACCAGGATGACTGGAACGACCATCAGATTGACATTCTGCTTGCCCACCCGGCAAGTGCGGCTTACGGGCTGAACCTGCAGCAAGGAGGGAACCACGTCATATGGTTCGGGTTGACCTGGAATTTTGAATTATATACCCAGGCCAACAAGAGGCTGCACCGCCAGGGACAGACCGAGAGGGTCATCATACACCACTTGATCTGTACAGGCACAAGGGATGAAGACGTGATGGAAGCCCTGGAGAAAAAAGATGATGTGCAGAACTGGGTGATGCAGAGCCTGAAAGCGAGAATAAAAGAGATAAAAGAAAGGGGATAGATATTATGTTTACAGGAGTTGATTTTAAGAAAGCAGTTAAATACTGGGAGCAGGGAAGAGAGGTTATCGTTTTAGACAGGGCTTCTAAGTCTGTGAGTGGCAGTGGATATGACACATTTGATTTTGCACAGTTGTTTGAAAATGTGGAGTTCCTGGCAGATGTCCCTGCTGTGGAGCACCCGATACTTGAACAGGAATCTGATATAACAAAGCCAGAAGATACGGAGGAAGTAACCCCCCCCCCAGAAAAGCCGGAGGAAAAAGTAATTTTTCCGGCTGGAAAGACAAATAAGGAGATTGCCCTGGATTTGGCAGGACAGGGGCTGACTGCTACGGAGATTGCCAGGCATACCGGGATGAAATATGGCACAGTGTATTATTACCTGAACCAGGACAAAAAGCCGGCTGTAGCTTCCGGACATAACTCGGACAGGCACTTGTGTAAGAGTTGTAAGTACCGCAGCAGCGAGCAGAGTAAAAAGCATGGATGCGACTACATCGATGTTGTAGGGCACAGCCGGGGCTGTGAAGTGGAAGAGTGCAGTGTATATGAAAAAGGGAATCCAGTGTCAAAGCGGAAACGGGCTGGGTTTTATCAGAGATAAGGAGGAACCATGAAAAACACATTGATAGGAGTGACAGGATATGGGATTTGAAACACATAAATCAATAATTGATATTGAAAATGAAGAAGCCTTTAATGTGGGGGACATTGTGACTATTAAATATCACAATGGCGGAGGATGTGGAGGTTGCCTCATTACAAAGATAACGGATACGGGTTTTCATTTCAGCCAGGGTAAAGGGCGGGATAAGAGTATCCAGTATAAGGATATTGCGAGGATTTACTAACTTAGGATTTAAAGGAGAAAATATTGTGAATAAAGTGCAAAAATTAAAGGTAGCAAAGGTAAAAAGAAACAATGAAGGGCAGTACAAGACACTCTATAAGGTGTTTGATGAATATGGGAAATTTCTCTATTATCAGGTTGGAGCTGACGGAGAGATAACAGAATATTTGGATGATATCGAAGAATCGGGGTACTTATTTTACACATTTCGTTTTGACCGTATGAAAAAAGATAACATTCAGTAAAACTGATATTTTGTGAAAAAGGAGTGATAGATTGAACAGGGAGAGAGCCAAGCGAAAGGCGGACTATGCCGAGATGGCAGAGAGCGTGCCGCTGGTAAAGGCAGCTGAGGAATTCAAGCGGAGGCCGTACCAGGCGGCGGACATGATAAAGCGGCAGGGCAGGCAGATGGAGCACAAGGATGTGCTTCAGTATCTGTCGGAGAAATATGACATCGGAAAAGGAGTGGATGCGGGTGGACAAGTCAATCCTGATTGAGTATGTGGATATGAAAGAGGAAATCAAAGACCTCCGGCGCAGGATAGCGGAGGATGAAAAAGAGCTGAATAAGCTGGAGAATATGGTTGTATCAGATTCTGTCACTTGCGGGAAAAAAGGGAAAAAGCCGCTGCGGACAGTCAAGATAAAAGGCAGACCTGTAATGGCTATTAGTCGCAAAGGGGAGCTTCTACAACAGCGAATTATAAAACTGAGGGCGTTGGAGGTAGAGCTTTTGGAGCTTACCAATCAGGTGGAGGAGTATATAACAGACATAAAGGATAGCCGGATGCGGAGAATCTTCCGATACCGGTACATAGATAACCTGACTTGGGTGCAGGTGGCATGCAGGATGGCTGGGAACCATACAGATGAAAGCTGCCGAAAGGCGCATGACCGGTATTTGGGATTAGCAAAATAAAGTTTGTCCGCCTTGTCCGGTTTGTATGTGCTAATATGATATAAAGCCGAAAGGTAGCAAACCAAACGGCTGTACCCTCACAAAATCCCATATAGAAAAACGTCCTGCATAAAAAGTATAAGACGCTTTTGTTTATTTTGTACATTGACATAGAAGAACAAATGTTCTATCATAATAATACCTCGCATCCATGGGAAACTTGTCCACAATATGTTGATAACTGTCAAAATTTGGTGTATTATTAGAGTAATTGTGGGTGTTTTCAGTATTGGGTTTTATGTGGAGGGGACAGATATGTCTAAGCGGATTGACTTTTATTCCATTTCATTACATAACGGAAATGGACCAGTTAATTATTCAATAAGAATTTTTTTGGAGTCCATTGACAATAAAATGGACGATATGAATACGGTGAGAGCGGTTGGCGAGAAGTGGATTAGGGTATTTCCTTATTATTTTTCAAATGACCGGAGACAATTTGTTATTCCATTTGGAAAACTTAAAGATAAAAACAAACCATATTGGTTTAATAATGAAAACCATTTAGAAGAAATTCCCGCTAGTCTGTATGATATCAATTCGTTAGGTTTTGATACACAACATAATATAATGATGTTTTCAACAAACAGAGAAGGTCCATCGGTTAGAGATGTAGAAGAGTATCTAAACACCTTTATACCTAATCACATGGGATTGTCCATAAAGATTGACCCCCTTATGTATAATACTGGGATTGAAAAGGTAAGGAATGCGGAATTGGTGAAAAGTGTTACATTAAATCTTGACCTTGGTCGGTCTTTAAATGATTTTTACTTAAATCAAATAGATTATAATGCACCACACCCTTTAACAACAGCTTTTAGGGCCTTTACTGAGGTGGCAAAAGACAATGGCGAGAGCAAAATGCTATCGTTAACATTAGGTTTGGGTAGAAATGGGAAAAAAGAAGACACCTTGAACTTGGAGAGTTTGTTATATCTGTTCGAGCATATAAATATTGGCGCTGAATTTGTTAAGGAGATTAAGGTGAAGTATAAGGATGGACAGGATGATAAAATGGATGTGGCTAAATTAAAAGAATCCAATATGCTGTTATCCTATTCATGTAGATGCGAAAAAACCCAGGTCTCACCGGAAGATTTACTGAACAATATAAATAATGCTGTTGGTGATAAGGTATTGATAATAACAAGGCATAACAGGGAATATTTTGCAAACATACAACAATATAATGGAGATGAGTTTAATATCGTTGAGACTTGGAATAATAATGAATTAGTATAATTGAAAATGGGTGGTTTTATGAGAAGAATTTTAATGGAACTAGGAAGGAATTTGAAATTGGAAATCACAATAATTGCAATATATATTGTTGGTTATGCAATTCATGGCTATTTTTCGAATCGGATTCCTGTCAACTTCAATCTAAGTTCATACTTTTCTCAGGACAGACTAGCTGGGATTGCAACGTTTTTTGCTATTACAATAGGTATTTATATTGCTGTAATTACAGTTTTGGCTACGTCAGAAATTGGTATAAGCAAAGAGATGCTTAAAAGAAGGTTAGATAAGCCTTTGATTGATGTAATAATAGCAGGAATGACAGAGGATTTTGTTACTGTAGGCTTATCAATTTTTGTTCCGATAAATAAAGTTACAAGCTACATTTTGCTTATATTCCTTTCGGTGTCATTAGTCTCTTTTGCAAAGTTTATTAGACTGCTTATAATAATATTTAAGCAAAATATGGAGCATATGGCTAAATCGATAGATGAAGAGGAAAGTTATAAGAATAATATGCTTACCTATGTTGAAGAAATATTTAAATATTTTCAAAATCATAAAAACAATTAATAGTAGAGGCACCCCACCGCGGGTGCTTTTTCTATACAACAAATTAAGTCAGAATTGAAAGTGAGGTGAGCCTGATGGCTAAATTGACAGCAAAACAGCAAAGATTTGTGGAAGAGTATCTGATTGATTTGAATGCCACTCAGGCAGCCATAAGAGCAGGGTATTCCCCAGCTACAGCAGAGCAGACAGCTTCAAGGTTGTTAAGTAATGTTAAGGTGAAAGCCGAAGTAGACAAAGCGATGGCCGAAAGGTCAAAGAGAACCGGCATCAATCAGGACCGGGTAATTCAGGAATTGGCAAAGATTGGCTTTTCTAAAATAACGGATGTGATAGACCCTGAGACTGCAAAGATAAAAAAGAGTGCCTCTGAGGATGACTTGGCCTGTATACAGTCAATTAAAATAAAACCAAATGAGTGGGGCACGGAGAGAGAAGTAAAGATGTATGATAAGAAGTCCGCACTGGTGGACTTGGGCCGGCATCTTGGACTATTCAAGGATAAACTGGAGCTGGATGCTGACTTGGAACTGAACATCAATATTGATTATGGTGGGGATGATTCCGGATGAACATCACGTTAAAAGCTAATTCATGCTTCCGGGAAGTAGATAGGAGCAGGAAACGGTATGTTGTCATGAAGGGTTCAGCCGGGTCTGGCAAAAGTGTTGATACCGCACAGAATTATCTTCTCCGGTTGATGAATGACAAAGGCCGCAATCTTGTTTGTATTCGTAAATCGGATATCACCAATCGGGACAGTACTTATGCAGAGCTGACAGGAGCAGCATACAGGATGTTTGGAGATAAGACTGACAGGTACTGGAATATCAAGCAGAGTCCGTTGCAAATGACCTGCCGTGCAAATGGAAATCAGATTATTTTCCGCGGTGTAAATGATGAGAAGCAACGCGAGAAGTTGAAATCCATCACATTTCAGAAAGGCAAACTGACAGATGTGTGGATTGAGGAGTCCACGGAGATTACTCAGGCAGACTTTGAAATTATAGATGACCGTCTCCGCGGCGAGCTCCCAGATGGACAATTTTATCAAATCAGGATGACCTTCAATCCGGTGAACAGGAATCACTGGATTAAGAGGGTCTTTTTTGATACCCCGGATGCTAATGCTATGGCCCATCATAGCACATATTTGGACAACCGTTTTATAGATGCCGCATATCATGCCCGTATGGCACGGCGTAAAGAAGTAGACCCGGAAGGATATATGATTTATGGGCTTGGGGAATGGGGAGAGATTGGAGGGCTTATTCTTCATAACTGGAAAGTTGAGGATATCTCCCAGAACCTTAATGATTATGATGACATTGCAATCGGCCAGGACTTTGGTTTTAACCATGCGAACGCAATCCTGTTATTGGGTATCAAGGATGATAATATTTACATCCTGCAAGAGATATACGAGTTTGAGAAGGAGACAGCTGAGATTATCCCGCTGGCAATCAAGGCAGCCATTCCCACAAGCCGGATGATGTGGTGTGACTCTGCGGAGCCTGACCGTATCAAAACATGGTCGACAGCAGGATTCCGGGCAATGCCCGTGGTGAAGGAAAAGACCAATGAAAAGAAGTACCAAGCATCACAAATTGACTGGCTAAAAGGCGTGGTTGACAAGGGGAAGACAATTAAGCGAATGATTTATGTGCATCCGTCTTGTATTAACACAATCCGAGAGCTGCAGCAGTGGAAGTGGAAGAAGGATGAACGAACCGGCGAATATCTGGATGAACCTGTTGCGTTTCAGGATGATGCTATGGCAGCGTTGAGGTATGGCATTGAGGGTTGGAGGAAGCCTAATAGCTGGATTTATTAGAGAGGAGGCGTGTAAGTGCTTACTGAATCAGAAATAAAAAATTTTATAGATGCTGATAAAAACAGCGATAAAAAGAAGTTTGCAAGTACCGGCCAGAAATATTATGAGGGTCGCCATGACATCTTGGATTATGAGTTATATTATGTGGATGCTGACGGAAAGTTAAAAAAAGATGATATTCGCAGTAATATCAAGATTCCGCATCCATTCTTCACTGAGCTGGTAGATCAGCAAGTGCAGTATATGTTGTCCGGCGAGGGAAATATCTTCCGCTCCGATACTCCGGAATTGCAGGCTGAACTTGATTCGTATTTTAATGATGATTTTTACAGTGAGGTATATGACCTGCTTACTGGAACTGTCAGTAAAGGTTTTGATTATATATATGCTTACAAGGACAGTAATGGCAAGGTCAGATTTCAATATGCCGATTCTATAGGTGTTATAGAAGTCAGGGCGAGAGATACTGATGATAAGTGCGAGTATATTATATACTGGTACGTCGACCGCATTGACAAAGGCAAGACCACAATTAAGCGAATTCAGGTATGGAATACCGAAGAGGTATATTACTATGTGCAGAAAGATAATGGTAAGATTATGCCGGATACAGAAGCCGCGCCTAATCCACGCCCTCTAGTGGTGACTGTGGATGAAGAGGGAACGAAGTACAATGCCGGTGGTCTTGGGTACATTCCATTCTTCCGGCTGGATAATGGCCGTAAGCAGTTCAGCGGTCTGAAACCGATTAAGGCCCTGATTGATGACTACGACCTTATGGCCTGCAGCTTATCTAATAATTTGCAGGACTTCACGGATGCCATCTATGTTGTGAAAGGATTCCAGGGGCACGATTTGGATGAAATGCTCCATAATGTAAGAACCAAAAAGCATGTCGGTGTATCTCCTGATGGAGGTCTTGATATCCAGACTGTGGATATTCCATATGAGGCCCGGAGCGTGAAACTGGAACTTGATGAAAAGAATATCTATCGTTTTGGTATGGGATTCAACAGTGCACAGGTCGGTGATGGGAACATCACGAATATTGTTATTAAGTCCAGATATGCCTTGCTGGATCTGAAATGTAATAAGCTGGAAATCAGGTTGAAAAAGTTCTTCCGAGGATTGCTGCAGATTGTTCTTGATGAAATCAACGGTCAGAAAGAAACCGATTATCAGATGAAGGATGTATACTTTGCATTTGACCGTGAAGTAATGACCAACGCAAAAGACAATGTGGACATTGAATTTGTAGATGCTCAGAAACAGGGACAGCTGCTTAACAACCTCATGAATGTGGCCGCGAAGCTGGATGCTGAAACAGTTGTGCAGACAATCTGTGAAATACTGGACATTGATTATGAGTCTATCAAGAGTAAACTGCCGGCCCCTGATGGTTTAGGGGCAGCGCGGGATACGCTAAACAATATCGTGCCCGATGACACGGGTGGTGGCGCTGATGAATAAGCGGCAGAAAGAAGTACAGCAATCGGTTCTCAAAAATGAGAAGCAAGTCTTGAATCAGTTGCAGGAAAACTACATTGTTGTTTTGGACGATATACAGGAAAAAATAAAGATTCTCCAATCCGATGCGCTCACGCAAAGCAAGATATACCAGTTGGAATATCAAAAGGCTCTTGAGAAACAGGTGTCCGGAATATTGGAGGTTTTGAAAGGGAACAACTTCACAACTGTAAACAAGTATCTGCAGCAATGTTATGAAGCTGGCTTTCTGGGTACGCTATATGACTTGCACGGCCAGGGCGTTCCGCTCCTCTTTCCTATTAACCAGGCTGAGGTTGTAGAGATGATTCAGAAGACTCATGATGATATCAAGCTGTCCGATAGGCTGTATGATAATGTGGATTCTCTGAAAGATGATGTAATCAGTGAAGTAAGCCGGGGGATATCTAATGGGTATTCTTATCAAAAGATAGCACAGAATTTATCTCTATATGGTGAAGCATCTATCAACAGAGCAATGACGATTGCGCGGACAGAAGGGCACCGGGTGCAAAATCAGAGTCAGATGAAGACAATGAGACGGGCGAAGGATGCTGGGGCAGGTGTGGTAAAGCAATGGGACTCCACATTAGATGGAAGAACCCGAAGCGACCATCAGAAGCTGGATGGGCAAATCAAAGAAATTGATGAATATTTTGAGATTAATGGTCATAAGGCCTTGCACCCTGGAAGTTTCGGTATTGCAAAAGAAGACATCAACTGCCGGTGCGTCATGCTCCAACGTGCAAGGTGGATGCTGGATGAGGATGAGCTCAATACTCTAAAAGAGCGTGCAGAATTTTATGGGTTGGACAAGACAAAAGATTTTGATGACTTCAGGGCCAGATATTTAAAGGCCGAGCCTCCTGTGAAACTTGATTTACAGCATTTTGCCAAGGGTAATGACAAAGAGGAGCTGCTGTCAAAGATTGAGAGAGGTATCATTGATGAAGATTTATTCAGGGAGAGCCATGGATACTTCCGGGAACAAATGAAAGGAGGAGTAAAAACACCCATTGAAAAGGTTTACGATAAAGGAGATAAGTATTACCATATTGTAAATCATCACGGTGATATGCTGGGAAAATCCAGTATTGACAGAATAATTCAGACATTACAGAAACCAGAAGCTATATATGAAACTATGGACAAATTCGGAATAAAAGGGAAGTGCTATGTAGAGAATAATACTGAAGAACCATTGATTGTCATTACAAGAAATGGTATAATTACTGCATATAAACCCAATCAGGCTTATCTTGGTAAAATAAAAGGAGGGAAAGTGCTATGGTTAAAGAATTGAAGAGTGTAACATGGGATAAATACATGGATTCTGATATTGACAGCATGACTCTCTTTTTTGATGAGCACACAGATAATTCAAAGGTTGGAGAGTTTGAGGTTCCTGAGGAAGAGTCTCATCTTGTATTTTATTCGGAATCAAAAGGCGCGGGTTTATGGAATTGGATTATGATTGTTAATCCCGAAAGTGTTGTGGGGGATGCAAAAGCCACATTACCAGATATATCAATACAAATTGGAGAAAAGGTTTATATGCTGCAAGAAGCAGTAAAGCAATTAGTAGGTAAGAGATAACCACCAGTCAGAAAAATAATGGCTGGTGGTATTTTTATGCTCTTTTTAGGAGGTGGTCTGAGTATCTTCCAGCTAATGGGTTAAATAGCATTAAGCATCCGAAAGGGTGTTTTTATTTTGTCCAAAAAAGGCTTATGACGTTTAAACTGATGCCGAGTACTCTTGTGATATGAGATATAAACTATCACTGCCACCGGAAGAAACCGGATATAAAAACGTAGGTAAAGGAAGGAGATATAATGGAATTTTTGAAAGCAGTATTAGGAGAGGAACTGTTCAATCAGTTCAGTGAAAAAGTAAATGCGTATAATGACGATGAAGCAAACAAGGATAAGCTGATAAAGCTGGTGAATCTAAGTGAAGGAGGATATGTGTCTACTGATAAATATTCCTCTCTTGAAACGGATTTTAAAGGCAAAGATGCTGAATTGGAAAAAGCGACAGGCCTGATTGAGGAGTTGAAAAAAGCATCCGGGCAAGATGAAGGTATTCAGCAGAAAATCACGGGATATGAGACCGAGATTACAGCTCTGAAAAAGGAGAATGAAAACCTAAGAACTGAAAATGCCCTTAGATTTGCCCTGGAAGGTGCGAGTGCGGTTGATGTAGATTACTTACTCTTCAAAGCCAAAGAAAAAGGGGAAGTCAAGCTGGGGGATGACGGAAAGGTCAAAGGGATTGACGAACTGATTACTGGACTGAAAACACAGTTTCCAAAGCAGTTTGAGACCAAACAGCAGACAAAGGTTGACCCTATCAAACTGCCGGATAATCCGGACCCTGCTCCAAGCAACGAGGCTACCACCCTGGCAGGAGCACTGAAAGCAGCATACAACACACCAAAAGAATAAGAAAGGTAAAAAAGGTGAATATTTATGGCTATTTTATTAAATGAAATGAAAGTCGGTATGAGTGACAAAATCGCCCAGGCGGTTGTAGATACATTTATCCGCAAATCTGAAATCTTGGAATTGTTACCGTTTGATAACTGTGTGTCTCCGGGAACGGGATCCACGCTGACATATGGATATGTGCAGAAGAAACTGCCCTCTACAACTGCGTTCAGGAAAATCAATTCCGAATATAATACAAGCGAAGCAACGGTTGAGAAAAAAGCTGTTGACTTGAAGGTGTTTGGGGGAGCATTCCAGATTGACCGTGTTATCAAGCAGGCTGAGGGCATGTATGACAATATGGCTTTGCAGCTGGAAGAGAAGATTGCATCTGCGGTCGGTACTTTCCACAACGCCCTGATTAATGGAGATGTCGCTGTAAACGCCGACGGCTTTGATGGATTGGATAAGTTCCTCGTAGGCACGAAGAACGAAATGAACACAGAAACAGTTATTGACCTGTCTACAATGGCGGTGTTGAAGACAAATGCAGATGTGTTCTATGAGGCACTTCTTAAGCTAATTAATCGCACCGGTGCTCAGGCTCTTCTTGTCAATGAGGGTATGAAGACCAAAATCCAGACCGTGGCGAGAATCCTTGGATACAAAACTGAGTCTGAAGAAGCGTTCGGAAGAACAATTACCAGCATTGGAGAGGGCAAGGTCAGGCTGATTGACCTTAAGAATGTATACACTCCGTCTTCCACTGAGGAGAGCCAGCGTCCGACTGCAACAGTAATTGAGAATCCGGTTATTTCCGGTAACATTTCCAGAACAGTGGGTGGTAATGCTACAACAGGGCTGACTGATATCTACGCTGTTAGATTTAGCGTCCAGGATGGTTTTCACGGCGTTACCCTTTCCGGAAACAGCGGAATCAACCAGTACTTGCCGGACTTCAATCAGCCAGGTGCCGTAAAGAAGGGTGAGGTTGAAATGGTTGCCGCTTGTGCTCTCAAGAACACGAATGCAGCCGGGGTACTTAGAAACATTAAGATTATTTAATCGGAGGTGTAATGAAAATGGCAGTAAAAAAAGAAAAAAGGCAGTATATAGTAAAGGCTCCCAACGCTGATTTTTGCGGCGTTGGTGCGGCAGGCATTCAGTTTGCCAATGGTCAGGGAATTATTAATGACAATGGCGATGATAATGGGAAGACCGCATGGGTGATTGAGTGGTATGAGTCACATGGGTTTAAAGTAGAGCTGGCCAGAACTGTTGATGAGAGCACCGAGAAATCTAACAAAGACAAGTAAGGGGGGACCCCTATGATTATTAAGGCAAGCGAGTTACTTTGCCTGCCGGAGTTTTCTGGGCAGGATGCGGAGACTCTGCAAGGAAAGATTGATGCGATAGAGAGCCTGATTCGGTCTTACACCAATAATAATTTTCAGAACCGCGCAGTCCGTTTTTGGGCGGCCAGTATTGGCGGCAGACTGCAAGGCGCGTCTACCTTTCTGAGGATTGGTGACACTGTTCAGATTTCCCAATCCAGTGTCAATGATGGGCTCTACATAATTTCCAACCTGTCTGACGGGGATACTGTGGTTGACAGAGATTTATTTGAAATTGCAAAGAATCTTGTGACAAAGGTGGAGTATCCGTCGGATGTAAAGGCGGGTGTAATACACATGCTGCAATGGGAGCAGGAGAACCGCCGGAAGGTTGGAATCAAATCTGAAACTTTGTCCCGTCATTCTGTTACATACTATGACCAGGATGCGAGCAACCAAGTTATGGGATATCCGGTGTCTTTGCTGGGTTTTCTACAGCCTTACATGAAAGCGAGGTTCTGATATGGCAAATATAGGCGGAAATATGCAGGGTGTGTTACAGACACAATCCAGTACTAAAAACAGGATAGGTGAGCCCTCAAAGACCTGGGCAGATGCAGTCACATTAACCGGCTGGCTTGGTCTGCAGTCAGGAGATAGTAAGTATGTGAATTATAATGCCAAGGTTCAGGAGTCTACCCATGTATTCTTATGTGATTACAATACAGATGCATATGTTCTTGCAGGTAAAGATACCCGAATGATTATTAAGAACCAGGTGTATGATGTTATGTTGATTGATAACCCGGATGAAATGGATGAACAGTTGGAAATCTATTTAAAGTTGGTAGGTGGTATAGATGCCGGAAATTGAATTTGAGGATAATCGTATTGAGGTAAAAGGGCAGTTAAAGATTGTGTGCCTTTACTGGCTCTATGAAGTTGCAGGAGAGATTCAAGCAGCAGTAATGAGGAACACAAGAGTGGATACCAGTAAGACAAAAGGCTCCTGGGAGTACAAGGTTGATTCGGGGAAGATGGAGGCATATGTAGGCTCAAACTATGAAAATGCTGTGTGGGAGGAGTTTGGAACCGGACAGTATGCGCTTGAAGGAAATGGCCGGAAATCACCCTGGGCATATAAAGACATAAAAGGGAAATGGCATGTCACTGTTGGGAAAAGGCCCAGACGTGCGCTGTATAAAGCCTTTACTTATGTATCGCCCAGGGCTAAAAAATACCTGGAGCAGAAATTGAGGGGAGTGTGATATTTGGTGAGTGAAGATGTACTTGTATGGATAGAGAAATTGTTGTCGGATATGGGAATCAATTATGCCTATGGTGTATGGAGCACTTACCCTGTGCCTTTTCCTTACTTTGTAGGGGAAAAGGATGAAGACCCGCCTGATACTGAGGATGGACTACAGCAAAGCACTTTCATTCTTACTGGAACGGGGCAAAGCCTTTTAGAATTGGAACGGGCAAAAGAAAAAATAAGACAATTAGATAACCGGAGGACGATTCTTGACAATGGGTCAGGAGTTGTCCTCTTTTATGATGGAGCATATGCCGTTCCCATTGATGAGGCGGATATGCGAAGGATACAAGTTAATTTGCAAATAAAAGAATGGAGAGTGAATTGATATGGCAGATACAACGAAAATGCCAAGTGCAGGCGTGACTGAGTCAACACCAGACAGGATTATGCTGGGTGCGGGTGTCTATGCCCAAGGATTGCCTATGGATACCCTGCCCACAAGCCAGCAGGTTCTTTCAGGAATTATAGGCGCAACGAATGGTGGTGGAAAAGTGGAAATCGTACCGGAATTTATGGATTTAGAGATTGATGGGGTCCTTGTAAAAACAAAAGGTATGACACAAAAAGTTGGAGAAACAGCAAAGATGGAGACAAACATGGCGGAAGTCATTCCTGAAATGATTGCCAAAATGGTGGTTGGAAAGGTGGATGATTCCACGACAGATTATAAAAAAATCACATCAAAAGCAAGATTGGTAGAAGGGGATTATTATTCTGGTTTGGGATTCGTGGGACAGACTCTTGCCGGAAATCCAATCATGATAATTTTCAAAAACGCTTTGTGCACATCTGGATTCTCCACCGAGGCAAAGAATAAGGAACAGGCAGTGTTCTCGGGGACTTTTGAATGCTGTGCGGATACTTCCGCAATTACACAGGGTGAGAACTTGGAGACCCTGCCTTATGTAATCTGGGTATATGACAAGGAAATTGGTGAGATGGGTAAATCAGGTGCACAGACAGTGGCTGATGAGGAGGGTGAATAATATGTACGTAACAAGAAAGCTGTCCATTGGTGATTTAATGCCGGTGGTCCGTATTGTAGGAAAAATTGGGATAGCTGATTTTAAGAAGTGCTTTTCCGGGGATAACGTTGCAAATATGATACAAGATGGCAAATCAGAAAAGAATACAGATGCTATCCTTGACAGAATTGGATTTGAGGCAGTTATAAATGCTGCAGATGTGCTGCTTATAAATTTCCCTAAATGTGAGCGTGAACTGTATGAGTTCCTGTCATCCATGTGTGAAATATCTGTTGAAGACTTTAAGAAACTGCCACCCAGTGCACTTCTTGAGGTAGTACATGAAGTGTTTGCTGCCGAGGAGGCAAAGGATTTTTTTACTCATGTTACCAGATTGCTGAATTTGGAGAAATCAGATTCTGGGACATCCTCTACACAAGGTACGCGGCTCCTGACAGATTAATAAACCACTATATCCAGTCAGGGAAACTTTCTAACTTCATTGAGTTCTTATTGAAAGAAAAGCTGGAAGAGAAAAAAGCAGAAAGTGAAAACAAGACATGGGAGCTGTGGCTGCACAAAGTCTTTGACAAATCATACGCAGAGTTTAAGGCGGAGGCTCAGCAGGCGTTCAAGGCGAAGTCAGATGCGGTGTCTATGGCTAAGGTGGATGTTCAAAAGGCGGCAATGGTTGCACTAAATACAGTTAAGTTATTGAGTTCAGGAGGTGATGCGGATGAACCTATTTAAAATATTCGGCACTATTGCTGTAAACAACAGTGAGGCGAACAGCGCGGTGGATGAAACTGCAGATAAGGCCGATTCTGCATCATCTGCCATTTCGGGGGCATTTAAAAAGATTGGTGCTGCCGTAGCAACCTATTTTGCAGTGGACAAGATAAAAGATTTTGGGATTGAAATCGTGAATACTTCTGCTGAGGTATCAGCGGAGCAGTCCGCTTTTTCCCAAATCATGGGAGATTATTCAAAGCAGGCACAGGAAAAACTAAAAGCTGTGGCCGATGCAACCGGAATGTTGGATACAAGGCTCACTCCCTATATGACCTCTATGACTGCAAAATTCAAAGGCCTGGGATATGGTGTAGATGATGCCACGGGGCTTGCCCAGCGAGGATTGACACTGGCGGCAGACGCATCAGCCTTTTGGGACAAATCCTTGGATGACTCTATGGGGGCATTGAATTCATTCATAAACGGTTCTTATGAAGGCGGTGAGGCTATTGGCTTGTTTGCCAATGATAGTCAGCTTGCCAGTTATGCTGTGGCGCAGGGAATTGTAGGTGAGGCAAAAGAGTGGTCCACTTTGGATGAAGCAAGAAAGCAAGCCACAAGATTGCAATATGCTGAAGATATGTATAAGCTGTCTGGAGCAACAGGCCAGGCATCAAAGGAAGCAAACCAATATGCCAATGTGCAGGCAAACCTGACAGAAAAGTGGCGGCAGTTTAAGGCCCAGATAGGTGAACCCATATTACAGAATATTGTTCTTCCTGCGATGGAAAAGCTGTCGGGTGTAGTGGATATTGCAAGCCAAAAGTTTGAACAAGCTCAGCCTTATATACAGGAATTTGGAAGTAAGATTATTTCTGTAAAGGATAAGGCCTTAGAGCTTGGAGGTTATGCAAAAGAGCAGTTTCAGCCGGCGCTTGACACGCTTAGAGATGCGTTTTCCCGCGTGAAGGATGCAGTACAGCCACTGATTGATAAATTTACCTTATACGTCGCAGGCGGTCAGGCCGGGGAAGATGCTACGAATGCATTCAAAAGCGTAATTGATGTATTAGCGGATGCGGTAGGGGATGTGGTGGAAGAACTTGTAATGTTTACTGACTGGTGTATAGCGCATCAAGGAACTATAGAAACCATTGCTGTCATAATAGGATCGCTTGGGGCAGCATGGTTGATTGTAAATACGGCTGTTGGTATATGGAATGGCTTGGCCGCTATTGCCACAGGAGTAACAACCGGATTGGCAGGAGCGGTTGCATTTTTGACTTCTCCTATTGGAATCGCTGTGGTGGTCATTGGTACTTTGATTGCTATAGGAGTACTCTTGTACAAAAACTGGGATACCATTAAAGCAAAGGTCATAGAGTTGTGGCAGAATCTCAGCGAGAAATTCAATGCTATAAAAGAAAGTGTCAGTAATGCCATAGAGCAAATGAAACAGGCAGTAACTGACAAAATCAATGCTATGAAGCAATTTGTCACTGATAAAATCGACGCCTTGAAAACGGGAGTAACGGATAAGATAAACTCTATGAAAGACTCTGTTACAAACAAGATAGAATCCATGAAGCAGGCTGCCTCAGATAAGATAGAATCCATGAAGCAGACAGCGTCAAATAAATTTGAGCAGATGCGAGCCACCATGGGAAACCTGATGCAGAATGCAAAGGACAATGTATCCCAAAGGCTGGAGAACATGAAGGCTGCATATCAAGAAAAGGGTGGCGGCATGAGTGGTATTGTATCAGCCACCATGACAGGGATTAAGGATACATATTCTTCTTCTTTTAATGTAATAAACGATTTGACAGGTGGAAGATTGGGGGATATTGTTGGCAAGTTCAGAGATGGTTTTGGTCAGGCAAGAGATACGGTATCAAATATATTTGATTCAATAAGGAATTCTATATCTGATAAGATAAATGCAGCACGTGATATAGTCTCTAATGTAGTAGACAGAATAAAGGGAATCTTTGATTTCAGTTGGTCTTTGCCAGATTTGAAATTACCGCATATCAGTGTCGACGGCGGCAAGGCGCCATATGGTATAGCCGGAAAAGGTGAGCTTCCTAGCTTTTCGATTGACTGGTATGCAAAGGCCATGGATAATCCCATGGTATTAGATTCCCCCACTATATTTGGATATAATCCAGCCAGTGGTAGCTTCCTTGGAGGAGGAGAAGCTGGGAAGGAGATTGTTGCAGGGGCAAGCACGTTGTCCACGATGATTAGGGATGCCGTTGCATCAGGTCAGACAGGAAACTATGATGAAGTAGTAAAGATGCTGGCACAAATACTGGACTGGCTTGGCAATGGCGGTCTGAAGAGTGTAATGATAGATATTTTACTGAATGACGTAAAGCTGAAATGGAGAGATCGAGAACTTGCAAGGCTGGTGAGAGAATATGCTTGAGAAGATTATTTATATAAACCATGTAAATGAGAAGATAGAATTTGGAAATACCGGGATTTATGCAAATTATAATGACTTAAGGGATTATCTATGGAAGTATGATATGCGAGCGGAGTCTATCGTGAAGTTTAAGCGGGAAACTACAGAAAAAAGCCTTCCGGTTGTTATTTACTGTGAATCGGAAGAGGAGGGAATTGCTACCAGAAACGTACTGCTTGAGACATCTGAAAAGGATGTCTTGAGTAAAACTCCGGGTACTCTGTATATAGGTGATTACTATCTTAAATGCTACATTATAGGCAGTAAAAAAGCGTCTTATTTACAGGATAAGCGGTATATGACTACAGTGTTTACACTTGTAACTGACCATCCTTTCTGGTGCCGCGATAAAACATATAGTTTTTACGCATCCACAGAGCAGATTGTAGACAACCAAAACCGTGAGGAGATAGGTTCTATCCTGGATGGCGTGGATTTGAGCCCGGAATATCCAAGGGATTATCCCTATGGGTATATAACAAAATATAAGCCAGCAAAGCGGCGGTACCTACGGGATTACGCCTATGACTATTACCGGAATCATACTATCGGAAAATTGGACAATGACCATTTTGCAAGCTCTGCTTTTCGACTGATTATATACGGGCCCTGCTCACATCCGGAGATAAGGATAGGCGATAATCTCTACAGGGTGTCCGCAGTGCTCTATGACAGCGAATATCTTGTAATAGACAGCAGGGAACGGACCATAGTCAAGTATGGCCGGAACGGCGTGCAGACCAATATGTTTAATGCGAGGGACAAAGAGAATTATATCTTTGAAAAGATTCCGGCCGGAAAACAGGCGGTAAAGTGGAATGCTCAGTATGCATTCGATGTGGTTTTATACCAGGAAAGGAGTGAACCGGCATGGAGTATATCATAGCAGATAATAACAGGCTTGAGGTTGATTATATGGATGAGCTGGTATCTGTGGATGTGGATATCGGGGATACCAATGATTTTGAACTGGTCCTCTCTAAAGAATATGCGGAAAAGCACGGAATCAAGAAAGGATTCCATTTCTTTGTGCCTGGCACAGAATATGGTGGAATCATAGAAGACCCACAGAGTTCTACATCCGGCACAGATATAACCTATATGGGGTATACATGGCGGGGATTCTTGGACCAGTTTGTCATCCAGCCGCCTGCTGGCCAGTCATATCTTACGGTGTCAGGTGACGCAAACAGGGTCATTGCCCAGGTGTTGAATGCTGGCACGGGACTGATGTTCACGGTGCCAGAAGAAAACTCTGGCATCAAGATTGCCACCTGCCAATTCCGTTATGAAACAGGCTTACAGGGGCTTTCCGCTATGCTGTCTAAGTATAATGCCAGGCTGGATATAAAAGCAGTTCCAGGGGGCACAGGCGAGCCTTTCAGCGTAATTATACAGGCAGTGAGAGTAAAGAACTATTCCGAGGAGCTGGAATACAACGGTGATGATAACATTAATGTTTCTACCAGGGATTATGGCAGAGGTATTAATCACCTTATCTGCCTTGGAGCTGGTGAGCTTGCCGGCAGGACAGTGGTACACCTATATGCACAACTTGACGGAAGTATCAGCCAGAAGCAGTATTACACTGGGCAGAATGAACGCATGGCAGTATATGATTATTCCTCTGCAGGTGATATTGCGGAGCTCATCAAGGGCGGCACAGACAGGCTGAAAGAATTAATGAATTATAAGTCCGCTGAAATGCATATCACAGATGCCAATTTGGAAATCGGGGACATCGTGGCTGCCAGAGACAGAAGCTCTAAAATAATATTGAGCCAGCCAGTGACTAATAAGATATTGAATTATAGGGAGCAACAGGAAACGATTGAATATAAGGTGAAAGGAGAGAGTTAAATGGCATTGGAATTAGTAACAGGATATTGGGGGCAGGAGCACGTCACCGCGGAACAGGATGCGGACCTCAACGCCGGTGTTGTGGGGAGTGGATTGCATGTGCTGCCTATTGGTGAAAAGATGAGGGCAGAGGCGGTAACATCCAATAAAATACGCATATTCGACGGGTTATTCATGGGATATGGCCGGCAATGCATGATAGAAGAGGGGGCCTATGAGGATGTGGAGATAGAAAATGGTACTGCCGGCTTGCTCCGCAACGATATGATAATCGTAAGATATAAGAAGGATGAAGTAACTGGAATTGAGGGGGTAAGCTTCAGTGTTTTGAAAGGACAGACTGGAGCAACTGCAGTAGACCCAACACCAAACAATCAGAACATCCGCACCGGGGCGTTTGAGAGTGAGATGCCGCTGTACCGGGTAAAACTGAACGGGCTGGCTATAGAGGCTATAGAACCATTGTACACAATCCCTAGAACAAACACAGATTTGTCAAATAGTATTGATTCCTTAAAACGCAATTTGGAGATTAAACAAATAACTTTGTCTTCTGATAATCCAGCATATTTTGAAGGCAATTGTTTGGCTTTTAACCTCTCCGGTGGGGCATACCTAATAAAAGCTCATATAATTATTAAGAGTTCCATTGTATCCGGCCTAAATGCGATTACATTTAAGGGCTTTCCATTCCGCTGGAAATATATCACAGACATTCCAGGTGGAATACTTAATAATGGGACCGCCATAGTTATGCAAGGCGGACAGGGAGAAGATGGACTTAAATTAGGAACAACGCATGGGGCTCTGCCTGCTGGCACTACGATAGATTTAGTCGCGGTATTTCCACCACAGTTTTTGCTTAATAGCTATTTATAGCCACTTATTGTGCGGATATATAAGTAAAAGAAAAACGCAACCAAGATCCGCTGGGTATACTCAATAAATTAGTCATCTGGGCAGATGTTGCATTCATGATAATTTCAACATCTCCCCAGCCATAAGCAGCAGTAACCCTACAATCTTGCTGTATAACTGACCAAGGAAGAGATAATGCTATGATTCCAGTATTTACCGCCAACGTAGTTGCAGTTTTCCCAGAAAAATATACGTGAACTATGTTCCCGGATTTGGCATAATACAGTTGAGTAGTCGAAAATACACTAGGGTTCTGTATAGTGTATCCTGATACAACAAGCTTGCTATTTAGAGTATTCACGCTATTTGACAAATCTGTGTTTTTTCTATAGAGCCTTGGGCTCTTTTTTTTCTACCTGAAAGGAGGTGGACGATATAAAACTAATATTTAAAGATGGGCAGACCTTGCAGGTACAGTCCATATCTGAAGACAATGGAGTGTTGCAGGTGAATGTGATTAATACTGTCTATGAGCAGCTCAAGCACCTGTTCACTGATCCAGGGACCACGGCCCGGATAGAAGTGGATGAAACCGATAATATCTACGAAAATTACACAGTATTTTCTTTCATTCGTGAAAATGCCGGTGGTATCTGGATTGTAGAGTTACAGCAGGAGGGTAAAGATACAGCCACACGGCTTGCGGAGCTGGAAGCGGAGAATGCCGCCCTGAAGCAGCAGAATGATGTGCTGACTTCATGCGTTCTGGAAATGTCAGAGGTGGTATACGGATAATGAAACTATTAACCAATATAATTATATTTTTTATGAGAAAGGAAGGTAAAGAGATGATGGCTTTACTCTGGACACAACAAATTTTGTTAGGGAAAAAAACTTATGAGCAAGTACCGAGACTGTTAAAGGACCAGGTAAGAGAACTGCTGATTGATTCCGGTTACGCGGAATTGACTGAAGAATAGAAAGAAGTGAGGTAAATGAAGAAAATGGATAAGATATTTAACTGGATTAGTATTGTATCTGGACTTATCGGAGGAACCTGTATCTATTGGCTCGGAGGATGGGACACTATGTTAAAGACAATACTTTTCCTTGCTGCGGTTGACTATATTACAGGATTTATCAAAGGAATTTACACAAAAACCATGTCTTCTGAAATAGGGTTCAAAGGTCTGCTCAAAAAGATTGCAATGTTCTTTTTGATAGCTGTTGCATTTGCAATACAGCAGCTGGTAGGGGGTAAGATTCCATTGAGGGAAGTTGTTATTATGTTCTACATAGCCAACGAGGGATTGAGCATTCTGGAAAATGTAGCGGTGCTCCTTCCGGTGCCGGACAAGCTAAAAGAAGTATTGTTACAGTTAAGGGATAATAAATCAGAGGGCGAATAATCGTCCTCTTTTCGTTGCGACGTCGCAACAGGAAGGAGAACGCACATGAGTATATGCAAAGGCGTGGCTGGCAGAAGGGGAGGCCCCCCGGTAGGCATTTTTATCCATAACGATGCTGGCCGTGAGTATATGAATGGCAGATATTGGTATGAACAGTTGAAAAATGCTGACCAGGCAAAGCTTGAAAGAGGATTTGCTCATGCCTATGTTGGAAATGATGGTGTTTTTGTAACTGAAGATGATGAAAACTGTGCATACCATTGCGGGAATGAAAATGGAAATATCAATTTTCTGTCAGTTGAAGCGTGCCAAAGTTATGGAGACCTGAAGACATTTTTAGCGAATGAGGAAAAGGCACTCCAGTGGGCTGTTCAGAAGTGTAAGCAGTACGGTATTACACCATCTGCCAGTACAATCCGTCTTCATCAGGAAGTATATGCCACCGCATGCCCTCACAGGAGTGTAGAAGTTCATGGCGGTGCAGAGGCCACAAAGGCATACTTCATCAAACGGATTAAGGAACTTATGGGTGGAGCGGATGAAACGGTAACTATACAAAGTAATAGCAATACCACAATGGAAAGGAAGGTAACAACTATGTATTGTACATATAAAATTACGGATTTAGATAAAGATAAGGTTTACTATTTTGATGGGCACAATTCTTACCCACTGATGCACCCGGATGAACTGAATATCCTCCGGAAAATTTACAAGGATAACAACGGGCATGATATGCCGCATTATGACTGGACATCAAAGGCGCCATGGTTCAAAAGATTGAAAGAAGCCTTGGACGAGACAACACCGGCTTTCTTTGTAAGATAAATGTAGAAAAATAGCAACATAATGTTGAAGTATTTACAGTTGCAACGATATGAATTATAATAGGTTTAAAGGAGATAAGCCTATGGATAAGATTGGTGAGAACATAAAATATCTAAGACAGCAACGACATTGGTCGCAGGCTCAGCTTGCGGCTAAATTACATGTAACACGTCAGGCACTGTCATATTACGAGAACGGAGATAGGTTTCCTAATCTTTATGTCACATGCCAGCTTGCAGATATCTTTGATGTTACAATAGATTCCCTGATAGGAAGATAAGGGAAAAAGGAAAAGCCCGGCGTCTGGTGAGGACTCCGGGCCTTTGTGGTGGGAAAGGAACTAATATATTAAATGGTGAGGAGATTAGTTCCCTCTATATAAGTAAACAGTTATAAAAGAAAAAACTTACGCAAAATATGTTGTTTTTTGTGGCGAATTGCTTTCAAGTGTTCTCATCGGTTTACAACACGTTTACAACAAAAACAGGGCAAAGCCTTTAGAATGTGTAAATAAAAATTAAGAGAAAGTTAACAAATTATGCTGGAAATTATTTGGTTTTTAGAAGTATGATAGATGCAATACATTGGGAATGAAGGAGGGGCTTTGTGAGCAAGGTTATTGAGGTAAAAGATTTGTATAAGCTTTACAAGGTGGGCGATTCGGTGGTGCGTGCGCTCAATGGTGTAGATTTTGAGATAAATGAAGGGGAATTTTGTGCAATTGTAGGCACATCAGGTTCCGGAAAATCTACTCTTTTGAATATGCTTGCCGGGTTGGAAAAGCCTACAAAAGGAGAAGTTATCATCAGCGGACAGCATATGGAGAATTTAAAGGAAGACGGGCTGGTTAAATTCAGGCGGGAGAACGTTGGATTTATTTTTCAGTCATTTCATCTGATTGGAACTATGAATGCGCTGGAAAACGTAGCTCTGCCGCTGACTTTCCGTGGGGAGGCCAAGGGCAGCCGCCTAAAGAAAGCCGATGAGATGCTTAACCTGGTGAATTTGAAAAAACATAAGAAACATTTACCAAACCAGATGTCAGGCGGACAGCAGCAGCGTGTCGGTGTGGCGAGAGCACTTGTAGTGAATCCGCGGATTATATTTGCAGACGAGCCGACAGGAAATCTGGATTCCCATACATCGGAGGAAGTGCTGGAGCTTATGCAGCGGGTTGTGCGGGAGCAGAAGAAAACACTGGTGATGGTTACACATGACGATCACCTGGCTGCATATGCGGACAGGGTATTTCATATTAAGGACGGAAAAATTGTGAAGATAGAAGATAACCGCAAAGAGAGAGAGGAAAAGGAAGATGAAGTTGTTTAAGAAGAGTGTAGGAATTGTGATAAGCCTTGCCCTGGCAGCCGCTATGTTAATGCCTGTGGGGGTATTAGCTGCGGATGAAATACCGAAGGTAACATTATCGGTAGGAAAGGGGCAGGACACCCCTGTTTATACAGCGGAGGAGACAAATAAGACTCTGTCGCTTAATGTGGATAATCAGGGCAGCGGGGACGCAAAAAATATAAAAATTACACCCATTATTGATGACCCGTCGGCATGGCCCTTTGAGATAGACAAGATGAACAACGAAGTCTCTGTGGCAGATATCCCAGCGGGACAAAGTGTGGAAAAAGCCGCTGAGTGGGGACCGCTTACAGTCCGCTCCGATGTGGAAACAAAATCTTATCGGCTGGATTTTGTCATAACCTGGGATGATGGAGAGAAACAATATCAGGCTATAAAATATATTTATGTGAAGGCAAAAGCAAAACCAGCACCAGAGCAGCCCGCCCAGGAGGAGCAGCCTGCAGAGCCAGAAACACCGGATGCGGGGATGGAGGGCTTTTCCAACAGTGAACCGGTATTTTCAGGGGGCAAGGAGACAGGGACTGCTTCCGTACCCCGGGTGATTGTAACTGGATTTAGTACAGAGCCAGGGGAAGTAAGCGCAGGCGGTAATTTCAAATTAATCGTACATTTGAAAAATACCTCTACAAAAACAGCAGTATCCAATTTATTGTTTGATTTACAGGCACCTTCCTCCGGTTCAGAGACGGCTGCCGAAGCTTCCGGCATTTTTGCCTTCCTCCGGTTCAGCTCTCCATTTACCTGGACAGCATTCCGGCAGGCGGGACAAGAGATATTTCCATAGATTTAAATGCAAGAGCAGATTTGGTGCAGAAGCCATACAGTATCTCAATGTCCATGCGGTATGAGGACGGCAATGCGGCTCAATATGAAAGCTCTTCCAGTCTTGCTATCCCTGTGAAACAGTCTGCCAGATTTGAATTCAGTGATTTGGAGATTGCTCCGGAAGCTGTAGCGGTGGGAGAAGAAGCAAATATCACATGCAGTCTTTACAATACCGGACGTATCAAGCTGTACAATGTAAAAGCAACATTTCAGGGAGAGGGAATTGACGCAAAGGAAGTATTTATAGGAAATGTGGATTCTGGAGCTACCGGTTCTATTGACGGGATTGTAACAGCGACACAGGAGACACAGGGCGACCAGAAATATAAGATGGTTGTTACTTATGAGGATGAGTCAGGTAAGGTATCAACTACAGAAAAAGAGTTTACCATGCAGATTATGCCTGCTCAGGCTCCGGTGGATATGTCACAGATGACAGATGTGCCGGCACAGAAGGGGCTGCCCATTGTTCCGATTATAGTTGGTGTGGTGATTATAGCGGGAATTGTTATTGCAGTCATTGTAATCAGGAGAAAGAAGAAAAAAATAGAGTCTGTAGAAGAGGAGGACTTGTTAGATGAGGTGGATCGATTTACTGAGGATGAGTAGCGGCAACCTCAAACGCAGAAAACTTAGAACCTTTCTCACTATTCTGGGTGTCGTCATCGGGACGGCCTCTATCGTTGTTATGATTTCTCTGGGACTTGGGATGCAGGAATCCATGTACAGACAGGTGGAGCAGTCAGGCGGACTGACCAGCATTACGGTCACGGGAAAGCAGTCGGAAGGCGGCATGTATTACAGCATGGGAGGTTCTTCTGACCAGGAGGAATCGGACAAATACATTACGGACGATGTGATAAAAGAGCTTGAGCAGCTTGAGCATGTGAAAAGTGCCGCCCCGATTTTGGAGGCTAGTGCGGTTGCCCTGAAAGGCAAGTATATCGGATATCTCCAGCTAAAGGGTGTAACACCGGAAAATATGAAAGAGCAGAATATCAAGCTGGCTCCCGAAGGGCACCTTCCTAATCCTGACAGTGCAGATCTGGAACTGGTTTTTGGAAATGGCGTGATTACGTCTTTCTATGAGAAATCCACCAACAGAGGATACTGGGATACAGGAGAACTACCGGATATTGATTTGCTGAATGACCAGATGTTTCTAATTCTGGACCAGGACAGTTATTTTCAGAGCCAGTCTGCCAGTCCAGGGAAAGCTGGGGATGACATGGGCGGAGGTTCTCAGGCTCCCGCGCGCCCCGCAAAGAAATATGTGGTAAAAGCCAGCGGTGTTGTTGACGGCGATGTGGATTCCTATAATGCAAATTATTATTATGTCTATTGTGATATCAATAAGTTGAAAGACATGTTGAAGAAAGAATTTAGGGGAAAGGTGATTCCCGGACAGCCCAGCACAAAATCTGGCAAGCCGTACAAACAGTTTGTGTATACCTCGGCGGCTGTGCAGGCGGAAAATATTGACGATGTGGATGAACTGTCAACTGCCATTCGGAACATGGGACTTCAGGTGACAACAAATGCGGAATATATGGACAGTATGAAAAAGCAGTTTGCCATGGTTCAGGCAGTGCTCGGCGGAATTGGCGCAGTTTCCTTGTTTGTTGCTGCAATTGGAATTGCAAATACAATGATGATGTCCATTTATGAGAGGACGAAAGAAATTGGCGTTATCAAAGTTCTGGGATGCGGATTGAAAAATATTAAGCAGATGTTTCTCTTGGAGGCGGCGTTTATTGGATTTATCGGAGGTGTCGTGGGAAATATACTCAGCTTTGGATTATCTTTTATCATCAATGTGCTAACAGGAAATGGCAGTGCCATGGGGCTGGACGGAAATATTTCTTATATACCACCCTGGCTGGTACTTACATCCATGGCGTTTGCGGTATTTGTGGGCATGGCGGCAGGATATTTCCCGGCACTGCGGGCTATGAGACTAAGCCCTCTGGCGGCGATACGAAATGAGTAAAGCCCTGGGGCTTTACTCTTCGATGATGTGAATTTCCAGATAATCAAAATCAATGGAATCTACAAAATTATCCTGATAGAACCGGGCTTTGCCATGCTTTTTAAACTCAGCAATGGTGGAGTCCAGCCAAATGGGTTTGCTCAGGTCAAATTCATGGCAGATTGCATCCAGCGCGTTGAAAATTTTGTGTGTGCGGGTATCATCGGTATCGTCACAAATTACCGTATCACGAAGCAGTTTATTGTCTTTAATTTCTTTACCCCATATGCGGAACATGGCATAACCTCTTTCTTTTCAGATATTTTATACTTATTGGGCTGCTGATATTTAATAAGACATAGTATAGCATTTCGTAAAAAGGATGTAAATGTTCATATTTTGACAAAATTAGGTTTATTTTTGAGTGCAAATGCGGTATAGTAGTATAAAAGCAAGTGAGTGAGGACATACTTGATATTTATGAGACACCATTGGTACAGTAAGTATGGGTTAGTTCTTGCTTCTGCAATAAACAAAATAGGAGGAATTTAAGATGAAGAAATACGTTTGTGAGCCATGTGGTTATGTTTACGATCCAGAAGTAGGCGATCCGGACAGCGGAATTGCTCCGGGAACAGCATTTGAGGATTTGCCGGAAGATTGGGCGTGTCCACTCTGTGGCGCTAGCAAGGATATGTTTGTAGCAGAAGATTAAGATTATTAAGATTTAGGAAGGTGTTCAAAAGGGTCTGTCCCCTTTGAACACCTTTTTCAGATTATAAGAAAATCCTCTTTTTGGACGGATAGAAAAAGCTGGACGAGGTTCAGGTGTTATGATAGAATACTGATTAATGACAAGACAGTTGTAAATGCAGGAGGGAATGAGAAAATGAAAAAGTTGCTGGACAGGATTTTTATAGATGCGTTGGGGGAATGGCTCAGGGTCTGTTTGCGACTTTGGTTATTGGGACAATTATCCAGCAGATTGGAAAGGGCATAGGCGGTCCCACGGGAGAATTGATTTACGCGGTGGGAAGAGTGGCGGCCTCACTCACCGGAGCGGGAATCGGTGTAGGTGTGGCACGCAAGCTTGAAGGAAGCCTGCTTGTGGTTGTATCGGCTGCCACAGCGGGTATGACAGGCGCTTTTGCGAGTAAATTACTGGCTGGACAGGTGGTTCAGGACGGAGCTATGGTCTTTACCGGACCTGGGGAGCCGCTGGCCGCATTTATCACGGCATATGTAGCGATTGAAGTGGGACTTCTTATTTCAGGGAAGACAAAGCTGGACATCCTTCTCACACCTATGGTGTCCATCGGCGTTGGGTCCGCAGTAGGATTGTTTGTAGGACCTCCGATTTCCCAGCTTATGAACTGGCTGGGCTCCCCTGGTGAATTGGGGTACAGAGCAGCAGCCATTTTTTATGGGAATGATTGTTTCTGTGCTTATGGGAATGGCTTTGACTCTGCCGATTAGTTCGGCGGCGTTGGGGGTTATTCTCAATCTCTCAGGGCTTGCGGCAGGTGCGGCTACAATTGGCTGCTGCTGTAATATGGTAGGTTTTGCGGTGGCAAGTTTCCGGGAAAATAAAATAGGCGGACTGTTGGCTCAGGGTATCGGAACATCTAAGCTGCAAATGCCTAACGTTATAAGAAATCCCCTTATCTGGCTGCCAGCCATATTGTCCAGTGCCATTTTGGGTCCTGTGGGCACAATGGTCCTTCACATGACAAGCAATTCCACAGGCTCAGGAATGGGGACAGCGGGACTGGTGGGACCGCTTATGACTTGGCAGGTCATGACCCAGACAGAATCACCCACAATAGTCCTGATAAAAATATTAGTGATTCAGGTTTTACTCCCTGCACTGGTATCGCTGGGAATTTCAGAATTTATGAGAAAAAGAAAATGGATAAAGCCGGGGGATATGAAATTAGATTTATAGAAGTGGCATAAAACACATCTATATGGCTGACATTATGTGCATTTTGTGGTATACTGTAAAAGATTGGGAAAGGGGGATTTTCCAAATTGAGAGGAGAACTGCAGATGCACGATGCTATCAAGAATTATGAAGATGTGGATAGCTGGAAAACAGTCATTTTTTTGTATAATGCGGCACTAAAAGAGGTTGGCACGAAGCTTGAGATTTTAAATGATGAATTTCAGCATGTTCACCAGTATAATCCCATAGAGCATATTAAGACCCGGATTAAGACTCCGGAAAGTATTGTAAAGAAGCTGAAGAGATATGGTCATGAGACCTCTATAGAGAATATGGTAAAATATATTAACGATATTGCAGGGGTGCGGTTAATCTGCTCTTTTGCGTCAGATATTTACCGTTTGGCTGAGATGATAGGGAACCAGAGTGACTTGAAGGTTCTTTCGATTAAAGATTATATTAAAAACCCTAAAGAGAGTGGTTATAAGAGCTACCATATGCTTGTTTCGGTTCCTATTTTTCTCTCCGACAGTGTGGTGAATACGAAGGTTGAGATTCAGATTCGGACAATCGCCATGGACTTCTGGGCGAGCCTGGAGCACAAAATTTACTACAAGTTTGAGGGCAATGCACCGGATTATATCAGCGAAGAGTTGAGAGAGTGTGCTCAGATGGTTGCGGAGCTGGATGATAAAATGTTATCTCTGAATGAAGTAATACAGGCATGTATTGTGGAAGGATTTGAAGAGGGCGATAAGAAACGATTTGATTTGCTCAGTGAATTAAAATAAGGATATAATTTGGCGGCATTTACCGATTCCCACCGAGGGAAGACAGGAGTGCCGCTTTTCATTGAAATTATTATTGACAAACCTTCAATGGTGTGATTAAATGAACATATGAACAGTTATTCATATGTTGATATATATTGGAGGTTTATTATGGCACAACAGGCATTGAATAAAAGAAAATTTCAAGAGCAGGATTCAGGGACAAGAAATACATTCCCATGCGGAGCATGAGCATGAAAGTGAATGCGGCTGCGGATGTCATAACGGGGAGGAAGCGCACAGCTATGAGGAGCACCATCATGAACATGAAGAAGATGAATGCGGCTGCGGATGTCAGCATGAGGAGGCAAACAGCCATGAGGAGCACCATCATGAACATGAAGAAGATGAATGCGGCTGCGGATGTCAGCACGGGGAGGAAGCGCACAGCCATGAGGAACACCAGCATGGGCATGGCGGCGGCTGCGATTGTGGAAGTCATCATGAATCTGCGGAGACTGGTGTGGAAAATCATGCTTTTGACCATGTACAGAAGCAGGTATATATATTAGACAATCTCAGCTGTGCACACTGTGCCTCAAAAATAGAGAGAAAAATACAAGAACTGCCTCAGGTTGATTTTGCAAACATTATTTTTGCCACAAAGCAGCTTCAGGTTGTGACAAATGTGGGTGAGGAGTGACTTCCTGTATTCCAGGGTATATGTTCTTCTGTTGAAGATGGAGTTATTGTTTCTAAGAGGGAGAGGAAGCCTTCCGGACAGACAAAGAGCAAGAAAGGGAAGTTCAGTGAAAATAAACGGGATTTGCAGGAGATAGGCCTTGGAGCCGCTTTCCTGATAGGCGGTGTTTTGGCGGGACATGTAAATGAATATCTTGCCCTTGCATTGTTTGTAGCCGGGTATCTTGCCCTGGGAAGAGAAGTTATTTTCACAGCGGTAAAGAATCTTAGAAATGGTCAGGTGTTTGATGAGAATTTTCTTATGAGTATTGCTACACTGGGAGCATTTATCATAGGGGAATACCCGGAGGCGGTTGGAGTTATGCTTTTCTACCGGGTAGGTGAACTTTTTGAAGAAATGGCAGTTGCAAGAAGCCGGAGCCAGATTATGGATGCAGTTGACATGCGTCCGGAAGTTGTCAGCAAGGTATCTGGGGAGAATGTCATGGTGATTCCTGCTGAGGACGCTGTGGTGGGAGATTTGCTCCTGGTAAGACCTGGGGACAGAATTCCTCTCGATGGCGTGATTGAGGAGGGAGAAAGCCGGATTGACACCTCACCTGTGACGGGCGAGCCTGTTCCTCTTTCAGCGAAACCGGGGGACAATGTAATCTCCGGCTGTGTGAATACCTCCGGCCTTCTGAAAATCCGGGTGGAAAAAGTTTTGGAAGATTCTATGGTTACGAGAATTTTGGATTCTGTGGAAAATGCGGCGGCGGGCAAACCTAAAATCGACCGGTTTATCACCAGATTTTCCAGAGTTTATACACCCTTTGTAGTGGTCTTGGCGGCAGCCACGGCAATTATTCCGTCACTGATAACAGGTGACTGGAATTACTGGGTGTATACAGCGTTAACGTTTCTTGTTATAAGTTGTCCGTGTGCACTTGTGCTGAGTGTTCCCCTTGCTTTCTTTTCCGGTATTGGAGCTGGTTCCAGAAAAGGTATTTTGTTCAAAGGCGGAGTTTCTATTGAAGCCTTGCAGGGTGTGAAAGCCATTGTTATGGACAAAACAGGGACTATTACAGAAGGAAACTTTGTGGTTCAGGATATCCTGCCGCAGCAGGGAATGGACAAAGAGCAGCTTCTGGCTATGGCCGGCGGCTGTGAAATAACTTCCACTCACCCGATTGCAAACAGTATCGTAACTGCGGCAAGAGAACATAATATTTCATTAAAGCAGCCGACATCCGTGGAGGAGATTTCCGGGAAGGGAATTAAAGCAGAACTGGAAATGGGAACAGCACTTTGCGGAAACAGGAAGCTGATGGATGAGTACCAGATAGAGCTGCCGGATGATGTAGATGCCGCACATGGGACTGAAGTGCTGCTTGCTTTAAATGGAGTGTATGCAGGCAGAATAGTTATTGCGGATACCATTAAAAAAAAGGCGGGGCCTGCCATAGCAGAGCTGAAAAAGATGGGTGTTGTTACAGCAATGCTCACAGGAGACGGCAAAGCAAGTGCGGAAGCTGTGGCTGGAGAGATAGGAATTGATGAGGTCCACGCAAAGCTTTTGCCTGATGATAAAGTAAATGAACTGAAGAAAATCCGTACAAGTCACGGCAGTGTTATGTTTGTGGGGGACGGCATTAATGATGCACCTGTTCTCGCAGGCGCGGATGTGGGGGCTGCCATGGGCAGCGGTGCAGATGCGGCCATTGAAGCGGCGGATGTTGTGTTTATGACTTCCTCTGTAGAAGCCATACCGCAGTCATTGCAGATTTCACGGTCAACGACAGCGATTGCAAAACAAAACGTCGTATTTGCCCTTGTAATCAAGATTCTTATTATGATTTTAGGATTAGCTGGAATGGCAAACATGTGGATGGCAGTGTTTGGCGACACGGGAGTTGCCATGCTGTGTATCCTCAACTCCGTGAGAGTGCTTTATAAGAAGAATTAATACACAAGAAGAGATGCAGTCCGTTTGGGACGCATCTTTTCTTATATGAAAATATGTTGCCGAATCAAAGTGCAAAAAGAACTGACTGTGCGCCATTGCTTGACCATAACAGTTATTTTGCGTATAATGAACTTTAAAGAGCAGTTCACAGGAAGGGGACCCGGTATATGAAAAAAGCAGAAGTGGAGCAATGTGATTTTATGCACGTCCATGATGAGGTCGTAAATAAGGTTCAGAGTCATATGCCCGAAGCAGAAGAACTCCAGGGGTTGGCAGATTTTTTTAAAGTGTTTGGAGATTCTACCCGGATTAAAATACTCTATGTTCTGTGGCAGTCGGAGGTATGTGTATGTGACTTGGCGCAGGTTCTGAACATGACCCAGTCGGCCATATCACATCAGCTCAGAGTGCTGAAGCAGATGAAGCTGGTTGCGAACCGCCGTGAAGGGAAGACTGTATTCTACTCTCTCGCGGACAGTCATATAAAAACCATAATTAATCAAGGAATGGAACATATAAGAGAGTAAGGGAGCTGCGATGAAAAAAGTAATAGCGTGTGTAATTTTGACAGCCTTTCTGATGACTGGCTGTCAAAGTGCAGTAGAGGAAGGAACCAGGCAATTAGAAGAACATGAATACACGGACGCAGTCAGTTCTTTTAAAGAAGCATTGGAGAAGAAAAAAGATGTGGCTGAAGCGTACAGGGGGCTGGGCATGGTCTACTATGAACAGCAGGATTATCAGTCAGCCAGGGATGCCTTTCAGCAGGTGTTAAACAACAAAGGCGATGCCACTCCTGCACTTTATAATTTAATGGGAATTTGTTCGATGCACATGGAAGATTATCACAGTGCCCTTGATGCATTGTCACAGGGGTTAGCACTGGCGGCGGAGCAGGCGGATGATAAAGACAGCGGCGCACAGGATGTGGAAACCTTGGTGCAGGAAATGAAATTTAACGAAATTGTATGTTATGAAAAAATATTAGATTGGGAAAGTGCAAAACAAAAGATGGCTGAATATGCCAGCGCCTACCCGGACGATAAAGAAGCACAAAAAGAGGCCGCCTTCCTGAAGACGAGGTAAACGTTAAAGAGAATAGAGGCATAAAAAAATGGGAGAATACGTGGAAAACGTATCTGCCATTATTTTTTATTAAATTTAATCAATAAAATAATGCAATATAATAAAAAAAGTTTTATAATAAAAGATTGGTAGATAGATAATAAATTGTATGTTCAAATTGAAAAAATAAGAATATTCTGAAAATGGAAGGCAAAGGGGTCAGACCCCTTTGAGGTGATGTATGTCGATATATGAAATGGAAGAGCAGAGGGAGCGCATGATTCTTGTCGGTGTTCAGGTGAATGACAATGAGAAGATGGATGAGTCGCTGGATGAGCTGGCCGAACTTGTGAACACTGCGAAAGCAGAGGTGGCGGGCAGGGTGATTCAGAACCGGGAGACGATTCACCCTGTAACTTATGTGGGAAAGGGTAAACTGCTGGAGATAAAGGGGCTGCTGTGGGAGACGGAGGCCACTGGTGTTGTCTGTGATGATGAGCTTTCTTCCGTACAGCTTCACAATCTGGACGGGGAGCTCGGATTGTAAGGTAGTTGACAGGACCCTTTTGATATTGGATATTTTTGCTGCCCGGGCTATGAGCAGTGAAGGAAAGATACAGGTTGAGCTGGCCTCAGTTGAAGTACAGAGCAGCCCGCCTTGTGGGTCTCAGGGATTCTCTGTCCCGTCTGGGCGGAGGTATTGGTACAAGAGGCCCGGGGGAGAGAGAAGCTGGAGATGGACCGGCGTCTGATTCGTGAAAGAATCAGCAAATTAAAAGCAGAATTGGGGGAGGTGGAGCAGCACAGAGCCCTCATCCGCACCCAGCGCAAGAGTTCACACCTGAAGGTGGCCGCCCTTGTCGGCTATACATCGGCGGGGAAGAGCAGTATTGAAAATGCGCTGACAGGTGCCGGGATTCTGGCGGATGCGATGCTGTTTTCCACTCTGGATACCACCACCCGGGTTTTGGAGCTGGATAAGAAGCAGGAAATTCTGTTGACGGATACGGTTGGATTTATCCGAAAACTGCCCCATCATTTGATTGAAGCGTTTAAAAGCACTCTGGAGGAAGCTAAGTACGCGGATATTATCATCCATGTGGTGGATGCCTCCAATCTTCAGATGGACACCCAGATGTATGTGGTGTACATGAGACACTGCGGCAGCTTGGTGTGGAAGGAAAGCCGGTTATCACTCTCTTTAACAAGCAGGATAAGCTGGAGGGGGATGGCAGCTTTCGGGATTTTCAGGCAGATTATTCTATTCTGGCATCGGCAAAGACTGGTCAGGGGCTGGAAGAATTGAAGGAAGTGCTTCTGGAAATCATCCGCCGGGAGCAGATTTATATAGAAAGGCTCTATCCTTTCAGTGATGCAGGAAAAATCCAGCTTATCAGAAAGTATGGTCAGCTTTTGGAGGAAGAATATGTTGCGGAAGGCATATTTGTAAAAGGATATGTAACACAGGAAATATACGGTAAATTATGAAAGGCACAAAATGAAAGAAGTAAGTAATCCACTGGCTACAGAGCCAGTGACAAAATTAATTGGAAAGTTTGCAATACCGGCAATTATCAGTATGCTGGTAGGTTCTTTGTATAACATTGTAGACCAGATATTCATTGGACGGGGTGTGGGAATGCTGGGAAATGCAGCGACAAATGTTGCGTTTCCTATCACCATCATTGCGACGGCGGTTGGACTTCTTTTGGGAATCGGGAGTGCAGCAAATTATAACCTTGAGACAGGTGCAGGAAAAAATGAGAGGGCCAGTGAGATAGCGGGAACGGGTCTGGCATCTCTTGTGATAAGCGGCCTGGCGATTGCTGTTGTCATATTGATATTTCTAAATCCCCTGCTGCACGCTTTTGGGACAACAAAAGAGATTCTTCCTTATGCCAGAGATTACACAGGAATTACAGCACTCGGCATCCCATTTTTTGTATTCACCGTGGGCGGCAACCATTTAATCAGGGCTGACGGAAGTCCGGTATATTCCATGGTCTGTATGATAGTGGGGGCTGTGATTAATACCATATTAAATCCAGTCTTTATTTTTGGACTTCACTGGGGAATCAAAGGCGGGGCCATTGCCACAGTTATCGGCCAGGTGATATCTGGATTTCTTGTTATCTTATATTTTGCGAAATTTAGAAAAATGAAGCTGACAAGAGCGTCATTTCGCCCCAGGGGTACTTATTTGAACAACATTCTCTCACTGGGCATGGCATCCTGTATTAATCAGATAGCGATGGCCGTAGTCCAGATTGCTATGAATAATACTCTGCGCTATTATGGGGCATCCTCCATGTACGGAAGCGACATTCCCCTGGCATGTGTGGGCGTTGTTTCTAAGGTAATCAGCTTGTTTATGGCCATCTGTATTGGAATTTCACAGGGATGCCAGCCCATATGGGGATTCAACTATGGAGCAGGAAATTATGCCAGGGTAGAGAGACATATAAGAAATCAGCCTTTCTTTGTACTGGTGTTGCCGTGATTTTCTTCCTTGCTTTTCAGATATTCCCTCATCGGATTGTCGGTATTTTTGGGACTGGAAGTGAAGAGTACTTCCACTTTGCAGAAAGATATTTGAAGATATTTATGTTTATGACATTTATAAACGGCATTCAGCCTATGTCCGCCGGATTTTTTACATCCATAGGAAAAGCAAAGCTTGGAGCAGTAATGTCACTGACACGTCAGGTTTTGTTTTTGCTGCCTCTGATATTTATTTTCCCGATATTTATGGGGATTGACGGAGTTATGTACGCAGGTCCGATAGCGGACGCTGCGGCGGCAATACTTGCAATTCTCTTTGCGCTCCGTGAGCTGAACAAAATGAAAAATATGAGCTGTGCTATTTAAAGAAAAAGGATGGATTACAGAAATCCTCCATCCAATCCAATGATTTGTCCCGTCAGATAGGCGTGGCTTCTGGCAAGATCAAGAACTAAATCGGCCACCTCACTGGGGGCAGCAAATCGTCCGGCAGGTATCTCTTCCATGAGTACCTGCCGTTCTTCTTCGGACAACTGGGCATTCATGTCAGTGTCGATGACACCGCAGGCGACAGCATTTACCTGAATGTTGCAGGGGGCGAGTTCCTTTGCAAGTGCTTTCGTGAGACCGTTGATTCCAGCTTTTGTTGCGGAATAGGCGGCTTCGCAGGATGCACCTGCAGTTCCCCACATGGAGGAAATACTGATGATTTTCCCGGCTTTTTTGGACACCATGTAAGGAATAGCGGCGCGGCAGCAGTAGAAAACTGAGGAAAGATTTGTGTGGAGTATCATCTCCCAGTTAGAATCGGTCATATCTGTGAGCAGCCCTATATAAGACATTCCGGCATTATTTACCAGAACATCCAGTCCTTCGCAGGACTTTTCGATTTCCTGAAACATGCGCTCCACATCCGCGGAATTGCCCATATCCCCAGGCAGGGCCTGACAAATCCCTCCTTCTGATAAAATCTGTTTCTGTACTTGTTCCAGCGTCCACAGAATTACGGCAGTTTATAAAAACATGATAACCCGCCCGTGCAAAGGAAAAGGCGCAGGCTTTTCCAATTCCTCTGGATGCCCCGGTTATCAGTACACATTTCTCATTCATATATAAAACCCTCTTTTCAATTGTTATTCTGATATTATACTGCATAAAATGTGAGTAATTCAATAAGTATATTTACTGTCAATGATAGTTTTGACAAGCTGGACTGCGTGAAAGAATATAACTTGTAACAGTTCAGCCATACAGCTTGAGCTGGCTGCTTTGCAGCCTTTTCACTGCTGACGCAGTTAAAACTCTCGCTTATGGCAGAGCGCCATATACGTGCACAGCTGAACTGTATCATAACTTTCTGGTTGTGATTCCATATTGCGTGTGATATGATTTCCTTATAAATTAATGTGGGATATAAAAGATAAAAGGTCAGGAAACATTTTTACGGGAAGGGATGAGGAGGAACCGTACCAATGATTGATGAAGCAATGGAATTTGCATCAAAGGCCCATGAAGGACAAGTGAGGAAAGGAACAAAAAAGCCTTACATCGTTCATCCCGTGGAGGTTGCAGAGATTGTGGCAGCTATGACGGATGATGAGGAGATTATATGTGCCGCTCTTCTTCATGACACGATTGAGGATTGTGAAGGGGTGACGGAGGAAATGCTGGAGAAGAAATTTGGCAGCCGCGTAGCATTTCTGGTCGCACAGGAAAGTGAAGACAAATCGAAAACCTGGGAGGAGAGAAAAGGAGCGACAATCCAGGATTTGAGAGAAGCGCCGCGGGAAGTGAAAATAATAGCTCTGGCGGATAAGCTGTCAAATATGCGGGATATTGACCGGGATTATCCTGTTTTGGGGGATGAGCTGTGGAGACGGTTCCGCATGAACAGCAAGACAGCTATTGGATGGTATTATAAGGGAGTCAGGGATTCTCTCAGGGAAGAATTTAAAGGGGTACCGGCCTACGAAGAATACTGTGCTCTGGTGGAGAAGAATTTTGGAAAGGAACAGGCCTCTCTGGAGTGGTAAATAAAGTGAGTCCCAAAGAATACGGGGAGAGATAAAAGGCAGGGATGAAAGTCCCTGCTTTTTCTGCAAAAATAGTCCGGGAAGGAAAGGAAGGAAAAGATATGGTACAGTTAGTTTATGCTTGTGATCTTCATACTCATACGACACGCTCAGATGGAGGAGAGACACCCATGGAGGTTATTTGCCAGGCGGCTTTGAGGGGACTCAGGGTGCTTGCCATAACGGACCATGATATCGTACCGGAAGAGATTTGGACAGATAAAAATAGAAAGGAGATAAATCTCAGAGAGTATGCAAAGTCCGTTCATGTAAACTTGTTGCTGGGGATGGAGGTTTCCTGTGAGACAGAAGTGGAGGATGTACATATCATTTGCCTGGGATGTGACTGGAAATATTTCTGGTTTAAGGAGCTGGAGACAATGGTTGCAAAATCCAGAGCTGACGGGTACAAAAGGCTGGTTGAGCGGCTCCGGGAAGATGGCATGGATATTACCTGGGAGGAAGTTCTGGATAACGGGGGACATCCGGTGGAAGAAGCACATGTTCTGAAAAAAATGATATTTGAACTGATGGCAGGCAAAGGTTTCTCAAAAAACTGGAGAGAAGCCAAGCTGCTGGTGAAAAATACAGAGAAGTATCAGATAAAACGCCAAAAACCAGACCCCAAAGAAGTAATCCGGGAGGTTCATCAGTCAGGCGGTATTGCCATATTGGCGCATCCCCTGTTGATTTCTGATTCAGTTGAAGTAAATGGGCGGCGTATGTCCAGAAAAGAGTATATAGATGAGCTTGTAGAAGCCGGGCTGGATGGGATTGAGGCATGTTACACCTATGATAAAACCAGCTATGAAGGGACAATGACGAAGAAAGAGGCTGAGAAATATATCCGCGATAATTACAGTGATAAAGTAGAAATTATGTCCGGTGGCTCAGATTATCATGCGGATGGCAGAAAAGGTGTGGTGAATGCGAGAGAGCCGGGAGAATGCGGGGTAACAACAGCATATTTCTATGGAAACAGACTGCTTGCAGGGTTACTGGATAAAAAATAACAAATCTTTACATGTGCGGCTGGTTTATGTAAGTCTTCACAGAAATTCCAATATTTGTACAATAATTAAACATACCTCTCTTATAAAATATGGCTATGAATCATGACGTTGAAAATAAGGAGGCAAAGACTACATGTACATTTTAAAAAATGCTTTGAGAAGTATCAGCCGTTCCAAAGGCCGCAGTATTTTAATAGGGATTATTATTTTTGTAATTGCAGTTTCTTCCTGCGTGGCTTTATCTATACGGGAGGCCGCGGAGCAGGCACGAAAAGACAGCCTGGCAGATTTGCAGATTACCGCACAAATTACGGTAAACAGGCAGAAGATGATGGACGGACAGGGAGACAGGGAGTCGAGGAAAGCGGCTCTGTCCGGTATACAGGGGCTGTCACTGGAGGATATGAAGACCTACGCGGATTCTGAGCATGTGAAAGATTTCTACTATACATCCTCTGTTTCTTTAAATGGCAATGATGATTTTGAACCGGTAGATACAACGGGTGTAGATGACAGCAGTTCTGATGAAGCAGATGCTCAGAACTCCCCTGCGGATTCTCAAGGTCCGGGAATGATGCCGGGAGGCGAAAGGCAGGGAAATGCCCAGAGCGGCGGGCAGTTTACAGGAGCCGGCCGTATGGGTACTCAGGGAGATTTTACACTGACTGGTTACAGCTCAGATGCAGCTATGACAGACTTTGAAGATGGAAATGAGAGTATCACCGAAGGCGCTATGTTTGCGGAAAATGATACGGAGAATCAGTGTATTATAAGTGAGGAGCTTGCTGCATACAACGATTTGAAAGTTGGGGATACGATTACGCTCCAAAATCCAAACAAGGAAGACGAGACATATACTCTTACTGTCAGTGGAATTTATGAGAACAATAAGACAGAAGATTCCTCAGGCAGCATGATGGGCGGATTTTCACCATCCTTTGACTCTGCAAATCAGATTTACACCAGCTATGAGAATTTGAAAGCAATTACCGATGCATCATCAGAGAATGCGGTGGTAACTACGGATGAAAATACCCAGGAGGAGACAACAACAGCTCTCAGGTCACAGACGACGGGCACATATACGTTTGCAGATATAGATAATTATGAGTCATTTAAATCAGATACAGAGGCAAAATTGGGTGACAGTTATACAGTGGAATCCAATGACCTGACAAAGTATGAGCAGAGTCTTCTGCCCCTGGAAAATCTGAGCAAATATGCCGGATATTTTCTGGTGATTATTCTGACAATCGGGGGCATCATTCTGGTTGTGCTTAATATTTTCAATATACGGGAAAGAAAATATGAAATCGGAGTTCTGGCTGCTATCGGCATGAAGAAAGGAAAGATAGCTGTACAATTTATTCTGGAATTGCTGTGTGTAACCTTTGCGGCAGTTATTATCGGGGCAGGTGCCGGGGCTGCCGCTTCTGTTCCGGTCACGAATAAACTGCTGGAACAGCAGATTGAAAGTACAGTCTCAGCGCAGGAGCAGCAGACAGCTAATTTTGGAAGAGCTCCGGGCATGCAGGGGCAACAGATACCCGGCAGGAATCAGAGCGCTGATTATATGGATCAGATTAGTTCCGCAACGGATCTGACAGTTGTTCTGGAGTTAATAGGAATCGGAATATTGCTGACCATCATATCAGGGTGTGTTGCTGTTGTATTCATATTGCGTTACGATCCGCTCAGGATTTTGAGTAACAGGGATTAGGAGGTCTTTTATGAGTGTATTAAAATTAGAGAATGTAAGCTATTCATATGCAGGTACGGACAATCCAGTCATAAAAGACTTGTCCTGTGAATTTGAAAAAGGAAAGATTTACAGCATTGTGGGGCGCTCCGGGGCAGGTAAGACAACATTGCTCTCACTGCTGTCAGGGCTGGCATCTCCTACAGCGGGCAAAATTTATATGAATGGGGAAGATATAGATAAAATTGATAAATACGAATATCGCAGCCGCTATGTGGGCGTGATTTTCCAGAGCTTTAATTTGATGCCAAAGCTGACGGCTGTGGAGAATGTGATTCTGTCCATGGACATTGCGGGCAAACCATTTCCAGGTAAAAAGGCATATGCTATGGATCAGCTTAAAAAGGTGCATTTGAGCGAAGAGGAAGGCGAGCGCAGAGTGTTAAAGCTTTCCGGAGGGCAGCAGCAGAGAGTCGCCATTGCAAGGGCGCTGTCCTACGGACCTGAAATTATTCTGGCCGATGAACCCACCGGAAATCTGGACGGGGAGACGCAGGAGGAGATTATGAATATATTCAAGGAACTGGCACATAAAGAAGAGAAATGCGTCATTCTTGTAACACATTCTCCCGATGTGGCAGATGCATCGGACGAAGTATATCAACTTTAGCAATCCACGTTTTTAATAAATTTTGCCGGGACACCGCCCACAATGGTGTTTGAATCAACATCCTTTGCCACAACTGCACCGGCAGCGATGACGGCACCTTCCCCGATGGTGACGCCGGGCAGAATGGCGGCATTGGAGCCAATCCATACATTTCTGCCAACTACAATCGGGGCGGGATGCATGGTACTCCGTTTGTCCGGTGCAAGGTCATGGTTGAGGGTAGCCATGACCACGTTGTGCCCAATCAAGGAACCGTCACCGATGGTAATGCCTCCCTGGTCCTGGAATTTACATCCCGCATTGATGAATACATTTTTCCCGATGGTAATATTTTTGCCGCAGTCTGTGTGGAAAGGGGGAAACATTGCGAAGGACTCATCCACAGGTTTTCCAATCAATTTTGACATCAGGCTGCGGATTTCTTCCGGCGTATGATAGGCATTATTTAGTTCTGATGTAAGGCGCAGGGCATCCTGGCTCACTTTATGCATAAATAGATGGGCTTCCGACCCTCCAATAACCGGAAGCCCGTTATTTAGGTGGTCCAAAAAATCTTTTAACTCCATAGTAGTTATCCTCATTTCACGATATTAGGGCAACAATAAAATACAATTCCCTCATATTTTTATTATATGAAATTTATAATATTATTTAAAATGCTTATATTAAATATTATGTTATGCTTAAAAAGCATTATTTTTATTTCGCCTTGGCATTGGACTATCTGGAGAATTTTTCTTGCAGTTTTTTCAAAAAAATATCCGATGCCTTTGAAAATATTTGATGCTTTTTCCACACTACATACCAATGAGCTTCCAATGCGGGTTCTAAGGGACGGAAACAAAGTCCGCTGCCTTTTGAGGTACTGATAATTTTATCCAGACATAAAGCGCAGCCAATATCGTCCTTTACTAGAAGAGATGCATTATAGAGCAGTGTATAAGTAGCCACAATATTCAGTTTTTCTAAATCATCTTTCAGCCACGCTGAAAATGTGTGACTGGTCATCTGCTGGCTTGAACAGATAAGAGGAAGGTTCCACAAATCACTGGCGCAGATAGAATCTTTTTTAGCCAGAGGATGTTCTTTTTTCATGAGAAGTCCCCAGGTATCGGAGGCGGGCAGCATGATTGAGTCATACTTTGATAGATTGAAGGGTTCGGTCAGAACACCAAAATCAATCAAACCATTATCCAGCTTTTCTGTCACATTATCCGCATTTCCGCTGAAAAAGTGAAAATGTATATCAGGATGCTCGTTTTGGATGTGTTTAATTTCTTTGGACAGCAGACTGATTACATGGGTTTCACCGCTGCCAACATGTATGCTGCCGCTGACGCGCTCCCCTGGTGCCGTTAGTTCTGATTCGGTTTTCTCTACCAAATCTAATATTTCTTCCGCACGTTTTCGGAGCAGTATTCCATCTTCTGTCAATGTGATGCTTCGGTTTCCGCTGCTGCGGGAAAATAGTTTTACTCCCAAATCTGCTTCCAGTTCCATAAGCTGGCGTGAAAGAGTGGGCTGTGTCACGTGAAGGATTTTTGCAGCGTTTGAGATATTTTCCTCCCTGGCGACAGCCAGGAAATAGCGTAAAACTCTGATATCCATGAGTTGTAATCCCCCTTTTTATGTATGATTAAATATTATATTTTAGTGTGTTTTGAAGTTACAATTTCAATGTTGTATTTACAATTTTAATTAACTTACTTGTAACTTAACACAAGGGGCAATGCCTTTCAAGCATAATTAAATATTAAATATAAGCATTTTATATATTTTTGTCTGAGGCATATAATTAACATAAGTATTGCGATAAGGAGGTTAGTAATATGTTAGGAGATTTTAGTTATTCAAACCCAACAAAATTGTATTTTGGTGAAAATTCATTGAATTATTTGAATGAAGAACTCCCGAAGTACGGAAAGAACATTATGCTTACCTACGGGGGCGGTTCCATCAAAAAGAATGGTATTTATGACCAGGTTATAGAGATTTTAAAAGCAAACGGCAAGAATGTGTTTGAAGACCCGGGCGTAATGCCCAACCCCACAGTGGAGAAACTCTATGAGGGCTGCGGGATTGCAAAGGAAAATAATGTGGATTTGATTTTGGCTGTGGGCGGAGGCTCCACGGCAGATTATGCAAAGGCTGTTTCTGTCTCTGCATATTGTGAGGAGGACCCCTGGGAGAAATATTATCTCCGTATGGAGGATGTGGACAACCAGATAATTCCGGTGGGAGTAGTGCTCACTATGGTGGGAACCGGCTCAGAAATGAACGGGGGAGCAGTTATCACCAACCCGGACTCCAAATTAAAAATCGGGCATGTCTTTAGGGAAAATGTTTTCCCCAAATTTGCAATATTGAATCCAAAGTTTACTTATACGCTTCCAAAGTATCAGATGACGGCAGGTTTCTTTGATATTATGAGCCATATCCTGGAACAGTATTTCTCCGGGGAGGACGATAATACTTCTGACTACATTATGGAAGGACTGCTGAAATCGTTGGTTCACAGCACAAGAATTGCGGTAAAGAATCCTGATGATTATGAAGCGCGGAGCAACATCATGTGGACTGCAACCTGGGCTTTAAATACGCTGGTGGCAAAAGGAAAATCTACAGACTGGATGGTGCATATGCTCGGTCAGGCTGTGGGAGCCTATACCAATGCAACCCACGGGATGACACTGTCAGCCGTTTCTCTGCCGTATTACCGCCATATTATGCAGGATGGACTGCAGAAATTCAGGAGATATGCGGTAAATGTGTGGAATGTAAATCCAGAGGGAAAGACTGCAATAGAAGTAGCAGAAGAAGGGCTGGCAAGAATGCAGGAGTACATGAAAGAAATCGGTGTTGCCATGAACCTGTCAGAATTGGGAGTGACACAAGAAATGATTCCTGGCATTGCGGAGGCTACATTCATTTTGAACGGCGGATATAAAGTGCTCACAAAGCAGGATGTTGAGACAATTTTAAAACAGAGTATGTAATAAGTAATAAAAGTAGTAAAAAAGAGGCAGTCCATGAAAAGCGGGCTGCCTCATATTATAAAATTAACTATCCCATACACCAAATGGCAAAATGTAAAGATTACGGCGGGTATGACAGCAATCATATTTTTCCGGTCAATTGCAAAGAATAAAAATGCCAGACATGGAATCAAACATAGTGATAAAATCACCAGGGCATTTGTTACTCCGGCATAGTAGAATCCCCATGCTGCAAAATATATCAGGCAGCAGATACACGATGCAAGGATGAGAGGCGACCATTTTATTTTTTTGCATTGTTTATTGACAATCGCACAGAGAAAAATAATCATGATAACCTGGCTGACTGAGGCGATTGTATCCAGTATCTTTGTAGAAGAATCAGCCCTTAAAATGTCGTTTGGGGCGGGAAATGCGAACCATATAAAATTAGGCACCATAATTGCTATAAATAAAATTAATCCCCATACATTGAAACCTAGTCTGTATTTTTTTATCATGTTATCCCCTTTAGATTCTGATTTTTAAGCTAAGAATACATGCCAGCAAATATCATTCCGCAAACGTTCATCATCAATTACTAAATCGCGAATTTTTTCTGGAAGTCTGTCCCTCTGCCATTGACACTCCTGGAGCCTGAATGTCTCTCTTTTGTCCCTGGGCGAAGCCGCCATGACAGTACGGATTGCATAGGCAGCCGCTCCTAATTCATGGGCGGCAACATGAGCCACTACCGCAGCCTGCCCAGCCGACAAGGCTGCCAGTCTTGCCGCCTCTGACATGTCTTTTACTTCTCTCGCCGCGTCCTGAGCTGCACCGGCGGCAAAACGTGCCTGTTTCATTGTGATTTCTCCATCTACCCAGGCTTGAACTGATTCGATAGCGCGGCGCGGGCGGTCATCGTCAGGACATATTTCTTCAAAATAGTGCAGTACATGCTGCGCACATTGTGCTGCCCAGATAGCTAACAGGTGGTGGTCCTCGTCTGACAATGTGCCTCCCCGGCGAATTGTGATGAATCTTTTGTCACGAATTTCAGGTAATATCATACTGTCCTCCTGTAGCTATGCTTAATAAGCTGTAGTTTGAAACTATCTTTCTGATTTTAATAGGGCATATTCTAATTCATCTTCCCAGATTATACTGCTGTTTTTAATATACTTACAACTTTGTATAAAATGCGCTTCCCTGCGCATATTGCATTTTTCTAAAACTGTCCAGGAGCCAATATTTTCAGGGTGGCATAATGCACAAACTCTATGTACATTTAATACATCAAAACTATAATCAATCAATGCACGTGTCATTTCTGTTGCATAGCCTTTGCCCCAGTCTTTTTGTAACAGCAGCCAGCCAATCATTGCTGTATCAGTTTCATAATCTAAATGAATCCTGGAACGGCCTATTTTTTCCTGATTATATTTTGAAATCACTGCCATTTCAAAATTCACTTGTGGTTTTTCGCCCCAGTCACATACAATTTTATTTAAGTGTTTTTGCGCTTTCTCGGCATTCATGACATCATTTGGCATATATCTCATTATCTCTTCATTAGAGTAAAGGTCCATGATAATGTCCAAATCATCTTCATTGAATGGCCGCATTGTTAATCTTTGTGTTTCAATCATTACAATTATACCTCACCTTTGTATCTTCTGGTTTATCAGCTCTGCTTACTTCTTTACCGTCATTTCATATTTTGCGATATACTCCTGGGGTGTAATCCTCTGGCAAAGTTCCCCAATCAGTTCATAAGGAATCATATCTGGTTTTTTGAACCGGATACAGCTCTTGCCCATATCCAGTTTGGTTTTTACCTGCTTGGAATATTGTGTTTTAAACCATTCCAGTATATCTGGAAAGGCGTATAGTCCCATATGATACAGCGCAATATAGTTTTTCTGGGCCGCAAGAGCAATAAATGGCACTGGTTCTTTTGGATTTACATGGTAACCCGCGGGATACAGGCTATGTGGAATCGCATACCCGATCATGCCATACTGCATAGTTTCCTCAAAGCCTGGGGGCAGGTTTTCTTTTATGGTTTTCCTGAGCAGCTCAACGGCCTGTCTTTTTTCCTCCGCCAGATGCAGTATATATGTTTCGGGCGTGTCGGCAACATTAGTCATAGGACTTTCTCCTCCATCAATTCTTCATAAGAAATTTCCCCCAAAGTAAATTTTTCCAGCGCTATATACATTTTTTCTGCCGGAGTATTCACTCTATTATGGCATTTATCCACTAACTCTTTTTCAGTTACTAATGATTCATAGATATGCTGTTTTTTATGATATGCTTCATAGTATCGGATGCCAAATATCCTCTGTGACATAGCGTTGATATGGATACCGTCTGGGTTAGATGTAAGTTCTTTAGCAGTCACATAGAAGCAATTGTTCTGAGTCTGTGCGTATTTTTGAAGTTGTTCGTTAATGAGTTGATATTCCACGCACCCTTCACCAAATGCCGTATTGCCCAAATAATCACCCAGACCGCCTATAATAAATGGAATATCAGGTACAGATAATTCTTTTCTTATTTCATGAAAGATTCTCTGTAGTTTTTCATAGTAATCCTTGTATTTTCCATCTCGGCTGTCACTTTCCCCCTGATGCCACAGTATCCCAGCCAATTCGCTGTCTTCCAGCGCAAATTTAGCTTCGCTTATTGCGTGACGAAATAATGTTCCATCTATCGACCACTCATCAAGGGGACTGCCGCCCTCTGCACATGGAATGAGGCCAATTTTTTCTCCCGGATTATCCATACACCAGGCCTCTGCAAATGATGCGGCAGGCCCTATGCCCGCAACAGGCCTGTCAAAATGAATGGGTTCAGTCATCATTTGCCATCTGCCATTTCGCAGCATCATAATTCTTTCATTATAAATTGGAGGCACTTCATGTGTAAATCCGCGGCCTGCCATATTAGATTGTCCAATTAGTAAAAATGATTTCATTGTTTTCCCCTATCTACTAACATATTGATATAAATAAGCCATAGTTTGTCAACCTAACAACTCCATTTCATCATTCATCTTTACGAATCCATATTTTTCATATAAGGACCGTCCCATATCGGTTGCTTCCAATGAAATAGCAGTAATCCCTTTATTTTTTATATCCTTTATAAGCATATCTAACGTCTTATATGCAATTCCGTTTCTTCGATATTCAGATTTTGTGTACATATTCATTATATATGCTTTTTTACCGCTTGGATTATGATATGTTGGCATTACTTGAAAAAAACTAGCTCCACCTGTGCCCACAAAAATATTTTTATCAAATATCAAATATGCAATGTGTGTGCTATCTTGAAGCGCTTTTTTATAATATCCATATGATTGTTTCTTTACCTCATGCATATCAACATTATAGGATAATTTATTAGCTGCTCTTAATACTTCTATTCTTGTTTCCGTTAGTATATCCAGATCCTCAATCGTTGCTTTTTTATATATCAATTCCATTTTTAATCCTCTGTCAAATTGTAATCTGTCAGTGTTCTCAGCCAAATTTCATTTTATCTAATTATAACTGTTGTGAAAACCAGCATTTAAGATAATCCTGACAGTCATGCAGTTTAAATTCAGTAATACGATATTCCTGGATTCCTGCCTTAACCAGAGGATCATTGTCACAGAACTTTTGAATATCATCGCATTTTACAACAATGACACCGCCGCCTGTTCCTGCTTTGGGTCCTGATAAAAGAATAGACCCGTCATCAAATCCAATTTTCAGATACTCAAGATGCCCGTCGAGCGCCTTTTGAAGTTCGTTTTGCTCAGGAAGATTTTTCACAAATGTTCCCTCTAACATATAATAGTTCATATTTTTCATCCTTTCTAAATTTAAGATTTGTGTGGTAACACTTAGATACTAAAACTGATTGGGTGTGTGCATGCCGACATTGATGATGTGTCCGTGTGAATCACGATAAAAGAATCGTTGATATGCGCCATTCCTATCACCCAAAGTGACAATCCATCCGTGGTCCATGAGTACGTTTAAGTCAAAAACTTCTTGGTATTCCTCCACAGCCTGTCCTAAGTTAGTGACAGTGAGATTTGGTACTACACGTTGGATGTTTGTGAGCTTTTCTTTGATATCCATACTGTTTACTCCTTTCTCTGGGGAGAATTACAGTTTACTGAATTATATCAAACTTTGAGAATAAAAGCCAACGTTGTCTGCATTCTGATGTAGTTGATGAAAACGCCAAATGGCTGGATTATGAGAAGGAATGGGCAAAATATAAGCTGGAATTTCCGATTTATGTTGACGAGAGTTCATTTGATATTAGATAATTAGGTACAGGGAGGTTGAGACATGATAAAAACATTGGCAAAAAGTATCAGGGAGTACAGAAGAGATTCTATTTTAACTCCCACACTGGTTTCGCTGGAAGTTGTTTTGGAAGTGATTATTCCACTGTTGATGGCGAAGCTGATTGATTATGGAATTGATAAAGGTGATATGGATTATATATGGAAAATGGGAATTTTCCTCTTGATTGCAGCCTTTTTCTCTTTATTTTTCGGAGCAGCGGCCGGGAGAACTGCCGCCTATGCATCCGCGGGGCTGGCAAAGAACTTAAGGAAAGATATGTACTATAATGTGCAGAACTTTTCTTTTTCTAACATAGATAAGTTTTCTACTGCCAGTATTGTAACCAGACTGACGACAGATGTGACAAATGTGCAGAATGCCTATCAGATGATAATCCGGCTGGCTATGCGTGCACCGGTAATGTTGATTTTTTCTCTTATTTGTGCATTTCGTGTGGATGTGAAGTTGTCGATGGTTTTTGTGATTTGTATTCCGGTTCTCGGAGTGGGCCTGTATGCGATTATAACGAGGGTACATCCTATTTTCAGGAAAATATTCAGAACCTATGACAAGTTGAATAACATTGTCCAGGAAAATGTGCGGGGTATCCGTGTTGTAAAATCTTTTGTCCGGGAAGAATATGAAAAAGAGAAGTTTCAGGACATTTCAGGAACAATTTATAAAGACTTCTCAAAGGCGGAGAAGATGCTTGCTTTTAATATGCCTCTGATGCAGTTCTGCATGTATGTCTGTATGCTTGTCTTTTCCTGGTTTGGGGCGAGGGCCATTGTTGCAAGCGGGGGAAATCCGGCAACAGGATTAAGCACCGGGGAACTTATGAGTCTGATTACTTACACCATGCAGATTCTGGTAAGTCTGATGATGCTTTCTATGGTCTTTGTTATGATTACCATATCCAAGGCATCTGCGGAGAGAATTGCAGAAATTCTTGTAGAGGAAAGTGACCTGAAAAATAAAGAAAATGCTATAACGGAAGTAAAAAATGGTTCTATTGAGTACGAGAACGTTTGTTTTTGCTACTCTAAAAAGGCAAATAAAAACTGTCTGACAGGCGTGAATCTGAAAATCGCGTCCGGTGAGACAATCGGCATTATAGGGGGAACTGGCTCTTCCAAATCTACACTGGTACAGCTTATTCCCAGGCTTTATGATGTGATGGCTGGAACCTTGAAAGTGGGCGGCGTGGATGTGCGGGATTATGATATTGAGTCACTGCGCGACCAGGTTGCTATGGTGCTGCAGAAAAATGAGTTGTTCTCAGGCACAATTAAGGAGAACCTGCGCTGGGGAAATGAGCAGGCGTCAGATGAAGAATTGATGCGTGTCTGTAAGCTGGCACAGGCTGATGAGTTTATTCAAGGCTTCCCGGATGGTTACGACACCTATATTGAGCAGGGCGGAACCAACGTATCCGGCGGGCAGAAGCAGCGCCTTTGTATTGCGAGGGCACTCCTAAAACATCCAAAAATCTTGATTTTGGATGATTCCACCAGTGCGGTAGACACAAGGACGGATGCCATAATCCGAAAAGCACTCAGGGAGGAGATACCGGACACAACCAAGCTTATTATTGCCCAGAGAATTTCCTCTGTGGAGGATGCAGATAAAATCATTGTACTTGATGACGGTAAAATAAACGGTTTTGGCACACATGAGGAACTGCTCAGAGATAATGTGATTTATCAGGAAGTGTATGAGTCTCAAAAGAAAGGGGGAGGGATTGATGAATAAGAAACAACAAGTGGACGTACAGACGCTGAAACGTCTTCTTTCTTATCTGAAACAGTACAGATTGCGGTTTGTTTTCGTCTTGATATGCATTTTAGTAAGTGCAGGGGCGAGTGTACTTGCAGCCCTCTTTTTGCGGGTCTTGATTGACAATTATATTACCCCCCTTCTGGTTCAGGCTGTGCCTGATTTCAGCGGACTGCTCCGTGTAATTATGATACTGGGCGGTGTATATTTGATTGGTGTATTTGCCACGCTCATTTATAACAGGATGATGGCGGTGGTATCCCAGGGAATATTAAAAAGTATCAGGGATGAAATGTTTTCTCATATGCAGACACTGCCTGTCAGGTATTTTGACACACACCCTCACGGTGATGTGATGAGCCATTATACAAATGATACAGATACTCTGCGCCAGATGATGTCACAGAGCGTACCACAGCTTTTTTCCTCCGTAATTACGGTGATAGCTGTTTTCTTTGCCATGCTTTCCATCAGCGTATGGCTGACCTTGTTTGTCCTGGTGTTTGTTGTTATTATTTTGCAGGTGGTAAAAAAGATTGCCGGAAACAGTGGAGTATATTTCGTAAGACAGCAGCAATCCATAGGGGATGTCAACGGCTACATCGAGGAGATGATTAATGGTCAGAAAGTGGTCAAAGTATTTTGTCATGAAGAAAAGGCAAAAGAGCGGTTCAATGAAAAGAACGAAAAGCTTTTTAAGGAGGCCGCCCAGGCTAACACTTATGCAAATATATTGATGCCGGTTATGAATAATCTGGGGTATGTTTTATATGTGCTGATTGCAGTTGTAGGCGGTATTATGGGAATTTCCAAGGTGACAAATTTCAGTTTTGCGGGGGTGAATGTAATCACACTCGGTATGATTGCGGCTTTTTTACAGCTTTCCAGAAGTTTCATTCAGCCGCTCGGCCAGGTTTCACAGCAGCTCAGTTCGATTATCATGGCGCTGGCGGGGGCAAAGCGTATTTTCCAGCTTATTGATGAAGAGAGTGAAACTGACGACGGCTATGTAACACTGGTTCACGCTCAATATAAGGACGGCGTGCTCACAGAAGCTCCAAAACGAACAGGAATGTGGGCGTGGAAGCACCCGCACGAGGATGGCACGCTGACTTACACGGAGCTGAAAGGCGAGGTGAGGCTGTTTGATGTGGATTTTGGATATGAAGAAAATAAGACTGTACTCCACAATATTACCCTGTATGCAAAACCGGGGCAAAAGGTAGCATTTGTGGGTGCCACAGGGGCAGGGAAGACAACCATAACAAATCTGATTAACCGATTTTATGACATTGCGGACGGAAAAATCCGCTATGACGGCATTAATATCAATAAAATTAAGAAAGAAGACCTGCGCCGTTCCATGGGAATGGTTCTCCAGGATGTCAATTTATTCACAGGAACGGTCATGGAGAATCTTCGGTATGGGAAACTGGATGCCACAGATGAAGAGTGCATTGCCGCGGCAAAACGTGCCAATGCGGACGGTTTCATCCGCATGCTGCCGGAAGGGTATGATACCGTTCTGTCGGGTGACGGAAGCGGCCTGTCCCAGGGACAGCGGCAGTTGATATCTATAGCCCGCGCAGCGGTGGCGGACCCGCCGGTTATGATACTGGATGAAGCCACATCCTCCATTGATACAAGGACAGAAACCATTGTGCAGAGAGGCATGGATGCACTGATGAAAGGCAGAACTGTCTTTGTCATTGCACACAGACTTTCCACAGTACAGAACTCCGACGTCATTATGGTACTGGAGCAGGGACAGATTATTGAGCGGGGAAGTCACGAAGAATTGATTGAAAAGCGGGGAAAATATTATCAGTTGTATACAGGTGCTTTTGAACTGGCTTAGAAAGAGGATTTTAAATTGACAGAAATGAGGGATTTAAGATGGCAATAAATAACACGGCAAAAAGGATTTTGAAAGCTCTTTCTTTTGATGGGATTGAAGTGGAGGCATCACGGCACCTGGCAGATTTGAAAAAACTGGACCCCATGAAGATTTTCTATAAAAAGATGGATTATAAAATTTACAATGGAGAGTTTAAAGTTCCCACAAGAATCTTTTTCCCTCACGAGAAAGCGTTTGAAAATGCAGGGCCGAATCTTCATAAGGTCATGATTTTTATTCACGGGGGCGGCTGGGTGACAGAGAGCGTGGACAATTATGAGCGCATTTGTGCAAGACTTGCCAATGCGACAGAGCAGGTGGTGGTGTCGGTGGACTACAGGCTGGCGCCGGAAAATAAATTTCCCACGGGTCTTGAAGATTGTTATGCGGTGGCAAAGGCAATTTTTATGAACCGGTTTATTCTCAATGTGGACCCGGAGGATATCACACTGATTGGGGACAGTGCAGGGGGAAATCTGGCAGCAGCCTTATCTTTGATGGCGAGGGACAGAGGAGAGTTTCTGCCCAAACGGCAGATTTTGATTTACCCTGCGGTTTATAATGATTATTCAGAAGCATCCCCATTTGAATCTGTGCGGGAAAATGGCACGGATTATCTGCTGACAGCCGGAAAGATGCGGGATTATATAGAGCTGTACGCAGGCAGCCCCAAGGACAAACAAAATCCTTATTTTGCGCCTATACTAGCAGAGGATTTGTCAAATCAGCCGGACACCCTGATTTTAACGGCAGAGTATGACCTGCTCAGAGATGAGGGGGAAGCCTACGGGGAGCGGCTGAGAGAAGCTGGAAATCAGGTTCGGGTTGTAAGGATAGCGGATGCACTGCACGGCTATTTTGCTCTGGGAATCAAACATTTCTATGTAAAAGAGAGCTTTGATTATATTAACCGTTTTTTAGGAAATACACTGACGGGGGAGGGATAAAAATTGCAGCAGAAGACAGCATATTGGAGAAAACTAGATAATGCGGCGAAATTATTTTCCGCGGCCAGCAACAAAGAGGACACCCGTGTATTTCGGTTTTACTGTGTCTTAAAGGAAGAGATAAATCAGGAAAAACTACAGGATGCTCTTGACAGAACCCTGGAGACTTATCCCGTCTTTCTGTCTGTTATGAGAAAAGGTCTCTTCTGGCATTATCTGGAGAAGAGTAATCTCAGACCAGTCGTGAAAGAGGAGCACAGAGCGCCCTGCAGCACTTTGTATATCAGAGATAAGAAAGCGTTATTGTTTGAAGTGACTTATTATGGGAAACGGATTAATTTTGAAGTGTTTCATGCCCTCACTGACGGGACGGGAGCGACACAGTTTCTGCGGGAGCTGGTGAAAAATTATCTGTATATTAGCCACAAGGAAGAGGGGCTTCAGGATGTCTCTCTGGTGGATGAACATATCACAATTCAGGATCAGGAAAATGACAGCTTTTTGAAATACTATTCTAAGGTAAAGAAGAAAAAGGACAAGAAACCAAAGGCTTACCAGTTGAAGAAACCCCGCAAGGAGGTAGGGAGACTCCAGGTGGATGAGGCGGTGGTGTCTGTGAAAGAACTGCTCACACGTTCCAGAGAGCTGGGTGTCTCCATGACCGTATTTCTGACCACAGTGTATCTGCTGGCGCTTCACCGGGAAATGACAAAGCAGCAGGAAAAACATCCGGTTGTGCTGATGGTGCCGGTGAATCTGAGAAAATTTTTCCCATCGGATTCTATGTTGAACTTTTTTAACTGGATTGAACCGGGATACCATTTTGGCAGAGGGGACGGCAGTTTTGAGGCGGTACTGGAGCACGTGAAAAAGTATTTTAAAGAGGAGTTGACCCCCGAACAGGTTGCAAAGCATATGAACGAGCTGATTGCTCTGGAGATGCACCCAATTCTCAAACTGGCTCCCCTGGAATTAAAAAACCTGTGCATCAGAGCCGGGGTGAGTTACGCCAAAAGGGATGTGACAGCCATTTTCTCAAATATGAGTGCAGTTCAGATGCCAGAAGAATATTCTCCTTATATTGACAGATTCGGGGTTTTTACAAGCACCCCCAAAATGGAACTTTGCGTGTGTTCTTTCGAGGACAAGCTTTCATTAGGGTTTACGGCCAGATATGATACCATAAACATTCAGCGGAATTTTTACCGGATTTTAAAAGAGCAGGGGATTCAGACAGAGCAGATTGAGCCGGAGTATCCCAAGCCGGATGTGCCGGGGAAACTGGAAATCAAAGTATTCCGCATTTATTCCTTTTTATGTCTGGCGGCGGTGGTGGCTCTTGTGGCGGCAGACCTTACCTTCCATCCCGGCATACGGTGGACGCTGTTCGCCTCCGCAGGAATCGTTACCATGTGGCTGGATTCAGCCATCGGATTTATCAAGCGGTATAATCTAATGAAAAATGCCATGTGGCAGTTGATTATTGTCACGGTGGGCTGTATTTTGTGGGATATATTTACCGGCTGGCATGGGTGGTCGGTGGATTTTGTACTTCCCATTGTCTGTGTGAGTATAACCCTTTCCATGTTTATTATTGCCAAGGTCCAGAAACATACGGCGAGAGAGTATATGATTTATTTTGTCATGGCGGGAGGTTATGGAGTCATACTGCCCTTAATTTTACTGCTGACGGGAGTGATAAAGCTGAAAATTATTTCTGTAGCGTGTGTCGTTGTATGCTTTTTATTTCTGGCAGGCCTGGTTATATTTAAGGGGAAAGAATTCTGGGAAGAAATGCATAAAAAATTCCATGTGTAGCAGGCGGACACTGGATTTTGTAGGTTTGTCAAACATATGTTACAGTGACCGTAAATAATCTTTCAGTACCTCTGTGGGAGAGTTCCATAAAAGAGGTCTCATAGGAAAGCGGTTATAATCCTTTGTGTTATAACGTTTCAGTTGCTTAGAAAAGTCCTCCAGGGAATAGAACTGATGGGTGGCATAAAAGCGTTCATTGTCTTTTCTGTGGCTGCGTTCTACCTTCCCATTATGCCTGGGTGTAAAAGGACGGATCAGCTTGTGCCGAATACCATGCTGCTGCAACTTCATCTGAAAGAGTGTGGGTTTGTCGCAACCACCATAGGAAGCAAAGCGTTTGGTGAACTCCTGTCCGTTATCGGTTTGGACACATTCGATGGGAAGAGGAAAGGCTTTTATTAAGTGTTCTAAGAACTGAGCCGAGGAATAAGAGCTGTGCTCCTCAAAGGCTTCCACAAAGCGCCATCGGGAATACTCATCAATGGCGGTGTATTGGTAAAAGCGTTTGCCCTTGGCAGATCCGACCATGCAGACAGTGGGGACGAATTTAACATCTATCTGTATGCGCTGTCCGGGATAGTCCATGGATTCATAGGGCTTAGGGATGTACTTGGGATTCTGAGGTTTTACGGCCATGATACCCTGTTTCTTAAGAAAACGATAGAGACCCGGGATGGAGCGGGAATAGCCTCTTTGCATGAGCTTGACCCAGAAGACCACCAGCCCAGCATGAGGATTGCGCCTGCGCATATCGGAAATAAGCTTAATTTCCTCAGGAGTGTGCTGGTTTGGATGATGGAGGGGCCGTCTGGAAAGCTCTCTAAGAGATTCAATAGAGCCGTCATAGCGGCGTTTCCAGCGGTAAATGTACTGTCGGTTAGTTTTATACCGAATGGCAGCTTTTGAAACACCATATTTTTCAGAGTAATGGATTAAAGATAGACGATATTTCATATCTTGTGTTATACTAGCCATGCGAGAATACACTCCTTTGCGTTGGTTTTTGTTGTGGTGACTTAAATATAACACAAAAAGGTATTCTCGCTTTTATATTATTCAGTTTTGTAACACATGTATTGTAATCCTACAATGTGTAGCAGGCGGACACTGGATTTTGGATTGTGCTATTTATGCCAGTTATGGTATTATAAAAAGAAATATACTATTTTTGGCATTTTTTAAAGGAAGGACAAGACCATATGAGACTATTAATTCAAAATGGGCATGTTTTGGATCCCCTGACAGGGCTGGATGGTATTTGTGATGTTCTGGTGGAGGACGGCAGGATAGAGAAGGTTGAGAAGAATCTTTCGGCGGAGGCTGATGAGATAATCGACGCCTCCGGCTTTTATGTTATGCCGGGATTTATTGATTTGCATGTGCATCTTCGGGACCCGGGGCTGACACATAAAGAGACTCTGGAAACCGGAGGAAAGGCAGCGGCGCGCGGAGGAGTCACTACCATGTGTGCCATGCCAAACACAAAACCGATTACGGATACAAAAGAGATGGTAGAAGAACTGCACAGGAGAGCCAAGGCGGAAAGCCCGGTGCATGTGATTCAGCTTGGAGCTGTCACAAAAGGAGAGATGGGAGAAGAACTGGCTGATATACAGGGAATGGCACAGGCCGGCTGTCATGGAATCAGTGAGGACGGAAAATCCGTGATGAATGCCTCCTTATATAGAAAGGCTATGAAGATAGCAAAAGAAAATCACATCGCTGTGTTTGCACATTGTGAGGATATCACAATGGTTGAGGGCGGTGTGATGAATGCGGGAAGGAAAGCCCAGGAGCTTGGAGTAAAGGGAATCACCAACAGTGTTGAGGATGTGATTACAGCAAGAGATATACTCCTGGCAAAAGAAACGGGAGTGCAATTGCATTTGTGCCACTGCTCTACGGCGGACAGTGTAAAGATGATTGAAGCGGCAAAGAAAGAAGGACTTCCGGTAACAGGAGAAGTTTGCCCCCATCACTTTATTTTGTCAGATGAGGACATTAAGGAAAACAACGGACAATACAAGATGAATCCGCCTTTGCGCTCCCCGGAAGATGTGAGAGCACTGAGAGAGGGATTAAAAAATGGCATTATCGACGTCATATCCACTGACCATGCGCCCCACGCTGAGGAGGAAAAAAATGTTCCTATGGAGCAGGCTGCGTTTGGAATTGTGGGACTGGAGACATCGGCAGCCCTGACTTATACAGAGCTGGTCGGAAAAGGGGTGCTCACCCCCATGCAGATGGCGGAAAAAATGAGCTACAACCCTGCGAAAATACTGGGTCTGGAAGAAAAAGGCTCCGTGTCACCAGGGAAAATAGCAGATATCGTTATCTTTGACCCGGCGGCAGAATATAGAATAGACAAACACACATTTTTATCAAAAGGGAAAAACACACCATTCGACGGGTATCCCGTAAAAGGTGAAGTAAAATATACAATCGTAGATGGAGCGGTTGTTTACAAAGGGGTCTGACCCCTTTGTAGTCCGTTTTCAGAATATTCAGATAATTTGGGAGGCTTTTATGATTCAAAAGTTGATAAGGAAGATTAAAGAAACGAATGCACCTATTGTTGTGGGACTGGACCCTATGCTGAATTATATCCCGGAGCATGTGCAGCAGAAGGCTTTTGCGGAGTTCGGCGAGACTCTGGAGGGGGCTGCTGAGGCTATCTGGCAGTTTAATAAGGAGATTGTGGACAAGACTTATGACTTGATTCCTGCCGTGAAACCTCAGATTGCGATGTACGAGCAGTTTGGTGTGCCGGGATTGATAGCGTTTAAAAAGACGGTAGAGTATTGCAAGAAAAAAGACCTTGTTGTCATCGGAGACATAAAGCGCGGAGATATCGGCTCAACCTCAGCGGCTTATGCGGTGGGCCACCTTGGCAGAATAAAGGTGGGAAGCAGGGAATATGTTCCGTTTGATGAGGATTTTGTGACGGTGAATCCATACCTTGGTTCCGACGGTGTCAATCCGTTTTTGGATGTGTGCCGGGAGGAGAAGAAGGGTGTGTTTATTCTAGTAAAGACTTCCAATCCTTCCAGCGGAGAGTTTCAGGATCAGCTGGTTGACGGAAGACCTCTCTATGAACTGGTGGGAGAAAAGGTTGCCCAGTGGGGCGAGCAGTGTATGGGAGAGGAGTACAGCTATGTGGGCGCTGTTGTAGGTGCCACATATCCTGAGATGGGCAAGGCGCTCAGAAAGGTGATGCCTAAATCCTATATTCTGGTTCCGGGCTACGGCGCGCAGGGCGGTCAGGGAAAAGATCTGGTACATTTCTTTAATGAAGATGGTCTGGGAGCGATTGTGAACTCTTCCAGAGGAATTATTGCCGCATATAAGCAGGAAGCTTATGCAAAATTCGGAGCAGAGAACTTTGGCGAGGCATCCAGGGCAGCGGTGGAAGATATGGTAACAGATATACGCACAGCACTGGATGGGAGATAGGAGGAAGAGGAATGTCCAATAGACAAAAGGAATCCGCTGTTGTCCTGTCCCAGGAGTGTATTGCCCCGGACATTTACAGTATGTGGATTGAGACAGAAAAGACGGCTGCAGAGGCGGTGCCCGGGCAGTTCATCTCTATGTACACAAATGACGGAAGCAAATTGCTCCCCCGTCCAATCAGCCTGTGTGAAATAGATAAGGAAAATGGACGGGTTCGTGTTGTATACCGGGTCACCGGGGAAAGCACAGGGACAGAGCAGTTTTCCCGGATGGAGCAGGGAGACAATATTGCTATATTAGGCCCCCTTGGAAATGGTTTTCCTCTGGATGAGGGAAATGGCAGACGCGCTATGCTGATTGGCGGCGGAATTGGTGTGCCTCCCATGCTGGAGCTGGCAAAACAGCTGGCAGGTGAACGAGTGATGGTCATGGGCTATCGGGATGAACCATTTCTCAAAGATGAGTTTGAGAAAGAGGGAAATCTTTATATCGCCACAGAGGACGGCTGTGCCGGAACCAAAGGAAATGTGATGGATGCCATTGCGGCAAATGAACTGTCAGCGGACATTATTTTTGCCTGCGGTCCGGCGCCTATGCTGCGGGCCATCCAGAAGTATGCGGAAGATAAAAATATTGTATGTTATGTGTCCATGGAGGAGAGAATGGCATGCGGAATTGGTGCCTGTCTTGCCTGTGTATGTCAGTCAAAGGAAATAGACGACCATAGCCATGTGCATAATAAACGTGTCTGCAAGGATGGTCCTGTATTTTTATCTACGGAGGTGGAAATCTAATGAATACAACAGTGAATCTGGCCGGTGTAGAATTAAAAAATCCGGTTATGACAGCCTCAGGTACTTTCGGTTCGGGGGAAGAATACAGTGAATTTGTGGATTTAAACCGCCTGGGCGGCGTGGTGACAAAAGGTGTGGCGAATGTGCCGTGGACAGGAAATCCCACTCCCAGAATTGCGGAAACTCACGGCGGCATGATGAATGCCATAGGACTTCAAAATCCGGGGATGGATGTATTTTGTAAGCGTGACATTCCATTTTTAAAACAGTTTGACACTAAAATCATTGTAAATGTCTGCGGAAAATCAACCGAAGACTACTGTGAGGTTGTGGAACGCCTGGCAGATGAGCCGGTGGATATGCTGGAAATCAACATTTCCTGCCCCAATGTAAAAGAGGGCGGCATTGCCTTTGGACAGAATCCAAAAGCGGTGGAAGATATTACAAGGGAAGTGAAGCGCTACGCGAAGCAGCCTGTCATTATGAAACTGAGTCCCAATGTGACAGACATTACAGAGACGGCAAAGGCGGCGGAAGCAGGAGGGGCAGATATACTGTCACTGATTAATACGCTCACCGGGATGAAAATTGACATCTACAGACAGAAATTTGCGCTGGCAAATAAGACTGGCGGTGTGTCAGGCCCTGCGGTGAAACCTATCGCTGTGCGCATGGTTTACCAGGTGGCAAATGCAGTGAAGCTTCCCATTATAGGGATGGGCGGAATTTCCACATACGAGGATGCCATCGAATTTATTCTGGCGGGAGCGACTGCGGTGTCGGTGGGGACAGCGAATTTCTATAATCCTGCGGCGACAGCGGAGATTATAGATGGAATTGAAAAATATATGGAAAGATATCATATTGAAAATATCAGAGACCTGATAGGGATTGTGAAATAGCATGGATTAACGGAGGACATTTATGGAACAATATAAGCAAGAATTCATTGAATTTATGATTGACTGTGAAGTTTTGAAATTTGGAGATTTCGTGACAAAGAGCGGAAGAAACACACCGTTTTTTGTAAACACAGGGTTTTACCGCACGGGAACCCTAGCTCAGAAAATTAGGAGAATACTATGCGAAAGCAATCGAGCAGAAATTTGGATTTGATTTTGATGTACTGTTCGGGCCTGCATACAAGGGCATTCCTCTCACTGTAGCGGCTACCATGGCAATCAGTGAATTTTATGGAAAAGATATCAGATACTGTTCTAACAGAAAAGAAGTAAAAGACCACGGTGATACAGGCATATTGCTGGGAAGCCCCATCCAGGACGGAGACAAGATTGTTATTATCGAGGATGTGACTACAGCAGGAACTTCTATCGCAGAAACATTGCCTATTATCAAGGCTCAGGGAAATGTATCTCCGGTTGGACTCGTAGTATCTGTGGACCGCATGGAGCGGGGACAGGGAAGCAAAAGTGCCCTGAAAGAAATCCAGGATACCTACGGGCTGGAGACAACTGCAATTGTTACAATGGCAGAAGTGGTGGAACATTTACACAACAAACCTTACAAAGGAAAAATCATAATTGACGATGCACTAAAGGCAGCAATTGATGCATATTACGAACAATATGGTGTAAAGTAAGGAGGGAATCATATGGAAAAAGCATATAAAACCATGCAGGGAGCAGGGGCAGGCAATATTGTCCTCGGAATTATTGCGATTGTGACAGGGGTTGCTGTGGGGATTATCAGCATTGTCAACGGAGTACGCCTGCTGAAAAATAAAAATGGGATTACATTTTAATCAAGGGAGATAGAATAAAAGGGGTAGAAATTTGAGTCATAGACAAGTAAAAAGGTTTCGTATTCTGGGAAAATCCTGTTTGTCTTATATATATTTTTTCTCCTGTACTTTCTGATTTTTTCAGATTGGTACGGGAGAAGCGGCATTTCGGGAGAGTACAGATACAATTTGGTGATTTTTAAAGAGATAAGACGATTCATTGAGTACCGGGAAGAATTGGGAGCCTTCGCGGTATTTACTAATTTGGCAGGTAATATTTTGATATTTATACCCTATGGTTTTTTCATCTCCATGGCCAGCAGGAGCAGAGGATTTTTTATGACCCTGTTTTACAGCTTTGGCCTGAGCCTGTGTGTGGAAGTCTTCCAGCTGATTACAAAAGTGGGAAGCTTCGATGTGGATGATATTCTGCTGAACACGCTGGGCGGAGTGATGGGGTATATTTTGTTCTCAATATGCAATGTGATAAGGAGAAGGCACTATGGGTACGGAAAAAAGAGACGCTAAAGCAAAACAAAAGGAAAAAAAGCAGAAACAAGGAGGCTCCAGAAAGTATGGGCAGGCAAAGCTGAAACATTCACGTATGGGCATATACTCTTGTATTTATGCAGCCATTTCCTTAGCGCTCCTTCTTACCTGTATTTTGATAGCGTTTGTTATGCGCGGAAATACATTTGGAATTGTTGGAGGTGTTGGAATCATCTCTATTGTGCTGGCGGGATTTGGCATACGGGCTTCCAGGAAAGGAATGCTGGAAAGAGAAAAGCGTTACACAACCTGTAAAGCCGGGCTGGCAGGTAACATTGTAATTTTGCTGTTATTGGCAGCAATATTTTTAGGAGGACTTTTTTAGATGGGATGGAAAGAATGGCAGACAGAAAAGAATGAACAATGCAGGGAGAGGCATGAGCTCACCATAGAGAGAGTGAAACAAATTGCCGGGGAGGAGGCTGCTGGAAGCAATTTTGTTCCTTTCTTCCACAGCACAGCCGGATTTTTGCTTCTGCTTGAGACCATGCGCCGGAAAGTGGAAAATGGGCAGTGGGAGGAGTTAAGTCTGGAAGAAATGCGGGAATTTAATCAGGCTTTGTACGCAGATATTTTGGGTGAAAAATATGAGACAAGCTATGCGAATCCCGCCTACACTGTCAAGATGCTGGGGGAAGAATACGGGGTGCTGCTCAGTTTCCTTTATACAGAAATACGCGGGGGAATCCCCTATGCTTTTGAGAACCGTGCAGATTATCTCACCATCCTAGGGGAGCTGTTTATTGAGATTTATAACTGCTTTGAGTCAGAAGAAACACCTGAGTACAAAGCATTGAAAAACATGATATATTGGTATTCCAGTGATTACTGCGATGTTTTCCTCGCAGACAGAATCGAGGAGCAGGTAAATCCTGAGTATTCTTTTGCGGCAGATATTATTACAGGCATGGATTTGGAGGATGACAGATATCTCTATCGCTTTGGGGAGTATATTACAGAAAATGAGCTGGGCACAGCCAGACATCTGAGAAGTCTGCCCAAAGAAATCATTCGGAAAATGGCGGATGTGTACACTGAGGGACTTCGTATGAGCTTTATCAATACAGGAAAAGATTTATCCAAAAAGTCTATTGTGAATATCCGTTACTGCCTGGGATTTGAGCAGGTAATAAAGCTTGCCCTGGAAAATTTTGAAAAAATGGGATTAAAGCCGGTTATTTACCGGGCGGCATCCAGTGTTATCACAAAGAAAGAGCAAATCAGGACAGGATATTACGGCGCCATTCCCAACAAACAGTATGAGTATGACCACCGGTTTGACCAGGCACTGTTTATGGATAAGCGTTACATTGAGCGGAAACTGGATGTGCTGAAAAATGTATACGAGAAAAATAAAGAATTAGCTGGGCAGTTTGCAGGTCCGGCATTAATAGAAATCTTTGGTGAGGCTCCTTTTTCACCCCAGGCGAAACCAAAGGCACCGTCCTACACAGAGGCACAGCGCTCCCTATCCGTGCTCTATGACAGCAAGGCGGGACAGATTACCAATCAGTATATCAAGGGCGAGGAGAGAAGTTTTACAATTGTAGCTTACCCCGTGCCGGAAATCGGCAGTGACTACCCGGCAATTTTTGATGAAGTAATCCGTATCAATACGCTGGATTCTGATTTCTATGGAGAAATTCAGCAGACACTTATTGATGCGCTGGATCAGGGAGAATATGTGCATATTCTCGGAAAGGGAGACAATCAGACCGATTTGAGGGTAAAACTGCATTCCCTGAAAGACCCTGAGAAAGAGACGGTTTTTGAAAATTGTGTTGCAGATGCCAACATTCCGGTTGGTGAGGTGTTCACATCTCCGGTTTTGGAGGGTACACAGGGAACACTCCATGTGAGCAAGGTTTATCTGTATGAGCTTCAATATAAGAACCTAAAGATTGAATTTCAGGACGGAATGATTTCAGATTATACATGTACCAACTTCGAGAAGGAGGAGGACAATAAAATGTATATCTATGAAAATATCCTCCACAATCATAAGTCCCTGCCCATCGGTGAGTTTGCAATCGGGACAAATACTACAGCTTACGTGGTGGCGAAGAAGTATGGAATTGAAGACAAAATGCCTATTTTGATTGCAGAGAAAATGGGTCCCCATTTTGCGGTGGGTGACACCTGCTACAGTTGGAGTGAGGATGTCCGCACCTACAATCTGAATGGGAAAGAAATCGTGGCAAAAGAGAACTCTGTCTCTGCCCTTAGGAAGGAAGATTTGTCAAAAGCATACTTCCATTGTCACACAGATATAACCATACCTTATGAGGAGTTAGAAGAAATAAGTGTAGTGACAAAGGAAGGCAAAAAGATTATACTGTTGAGAGATGGAAGGTTCGTATTAGAAGGAACAGAACCTTTGAATAAACCACTGACCGATAGTGATTAACGAGGTTCTTTCGAGTTTAGCACGTAGGTCGTTCTTTGAGATTAGCGAGGTATTGTCGAGCTTAACGAAAAGAACATCCATAAGCGAAAAGAACATCCATAAGCGAAAAGAACATCCATAAGCGAAAAGAACATCCACAGTGAAAAGAACATCCATAAGTGAAAAGGATTTCCATAAGGGAGACATCCACAGAAAAGGAGACAATATATGCCAAGAGCGGGAATAGTGATGGGAAGCGATTCTGATTTGAAGGTGATGAGCAGGGCGGCAGATATGCTGGAAAGGCTGGGGATTGATTATGAAATGACAGTCATCTCAGCCCACCGGGAGCCGGATGTATTCTTTGAATGGGCAAAGTCGGCGGAAGACAGAGGAATCAAGGTGATTATTGCCGGTGCAGGGATGGCTGCACATCTTCCGGGAATGTGTGCCGCGCTGTTTCCCATGCCTGTGATTGGTGTTCCCCTGTCTGGAAAAAATCTGGGCGGACAGGACTCATTATTCTCTATTGTGCAAATGCCGCCGGGGATTCCCGTGGCTACGGTTGCGATTGACGGCGGAATGAACGCTGCGATTCTGGCGGCTAAGATTCTGGCTGTGTCGGACCCGGAGCTTTTAGACAAGCTGAAAGCATATTCCGTGGAAATGAAAGAAACCGTTCAGGGAAAGGCCAAAAAGCTGGAAGATATCGGATATCAGGCATATCTTGAAAGCATGTAGGCCAGTTTCACGAGTAGAATGGAGAATTCATATGGATTATAAAAATTCAGGTGTTGATATTGAGGCCGGCTATAAATCAGTGGAGTTGATGAAGAAACATGTGCAGGAGACCATGAGGCCGGAAGTTCTGACGAACCTGGGAGGGTTCTCAGGTGCATTTTCTATAGAAAAATTTAAGAACATGGAGAAACCCACTCTGATATCCGGTACGGATGGAGTGGGCACCAAACTGAAACTGGCATTTCTTTTGGACAGGCATGATACAATCGGCATTGACTGTGTTGCGATGTGTGTCAATGATATTGCATGTGCAGGAGGAGAGCCTTTATTCTTTTTGGATTACATTGCATGCGGAAAAAATGAGCCTGAAAAGATTGCAGATATTGTCCGCGGTGTGGCAGAGGGCTGCAAACAGGCAAATGCGGCACTGATAGGCGGTGAGACAGCAGAAATGCCAGGATTTTATCCCCCTGAAGAATATGATTTGGCGGGGTTTGCCGTGGGAGTTGTGGACGAGAAGGACTTGATTACCGGAAAAGATTTAAAAGCCGGGGATGTACTGATTGGCATGGCTTCCTCCGGAGTACACAGCAATGGATTTTCGCTGGTGAGAAATGTGTTCAGCATGAAGAGGGAAGCTTTGGATACATATTATGACAGTCTTCAGGCTACATTGGGGGAGACTCTTTTGTGCCCTACAAAAATTTATGTAAAAGCTCTGCGCAGTATAAAAGATGCAGGGATTGTGATAAAAGCGTGCAGCCATATTACAGGCGGCGGCTTTTATGAGAATATACCCCGCATGCTAAAAGAGGGGATTCACGCAGTAATCCGAAAGGACAGTTACCCCATACCCCCGATTTTCAGTATGTTGTCGGTGGACGGTGATATTGAGGAAAAAGTAATGTACAATACCTTCAATATGGGGCTTGGCATGATATTTGCGGTCGATGCCGCTGATGTGGAGCGGACAATGGAGGCGGTGAAGGCTGCCGGGGAGAGCCCATATGTGGTGGGACAGATTGAGGCAGGCGAAAAAGGAGTCACCTTATGCTAAAAATAGTTGTTCTGGTTTCCGGCGGGGGAACAAACCTGCAGGCTATTATGGATGGAATAAAGGAAGGAACAATTTCAAATACAAGAATTACAGGTGTTATCAGCAACAACAGACATGCATATGCCCTTGAGCGCGCCAGCGAGAATGGAATTGCAAATTGCTGTATTTCCCCAAAAGATTATGAATCAAGAGAAGTGTTCGACCATAAGCTTTTAGAGGCGGCGGATGCTTATGAGCCGGATTTGATTGTTCTGGCGGGATTTCTGGTTGCCATTCCTCCGATTATAATAGAAAAATATAGATATCGTATCATTAATATACATCCATCCTTAATTCCGGCTTTCTGTGGAAAAGGATATTATGGGCTGAGAGTGCATGAGGCGGCCCTGGGGCGGGGAGTAAAGGTGACTGGCGCAACAGTCCATTTTGTGGATGAAGGCACAGACACAGGCCCTATTATTTTGCAGAAAGCAGTGGAAATTGAACCCGGTGATACATCGGAGACTTTGCAGAGAAGAGTGATGGAACAGGCAGAGTGGGAGATACTTCCCAGAGCGATTAATCTGATTGCCGGGGATAAGGTTAAAGTAGTGGACGGTAAGGTGTTTTTGGCTTAAAAGACGGAGGAAACTGCTATGAAGGTATTGATTGTAGGCGGCGGCGGAAGGGAACATGCCATTGCGGCAAGTGTGGCAAAGAGCAGCAGGGTTGAAGAGATATACTGTGCTCCGGGAAATGCGGGGATTGCCGAATACGCCCGGTGCGTGGACATTGGAGTCATGGAATTTGACAAACTGACCGCCTTTGCAAAGGAAACTATGATTGACCTTGTCATTGTAGGGATGGATGCCCCCCTGGTGGGCGGTCTGGTGGATGAACTGGAACAGGCAGGAATCCGCACGTTCGGGCCAAGCAAAAAGGCGGCAATCCTGGAAGGCTCAAAAGCATTTTCAAAAGATTTGATGAAAAAGTACAATATACCAACAGCGGGCTATGAAAATTTTACGGATGCAGATCAGGCTTTTGCTTATCTGGAAAGGGCAAAATTTCCTATTGTTCTAAAAGCCGACGGACTGGCACTTGGAAAAGGTGTGTTAATCTGTCATACACTGGAGGAGGCAGAAGAAGGTGTGAAAGAAATCATGCTGGATAAGAAATTTGGCTCCGCAGGAAATGAAATGATTATTGAAGAATTTATGACCGGGCGGGAGGTATCTGTACTTTCTTTTGTGGACGGAAGAACTATCAAAACGATGACCTCCGCTCAGGACCACAAGCGCGCGGGGGACGGGGATACAGGTTTGAACACAGGGGGAATGGGGACATTCTCACCAAGCCCCTTTTACACAAAAGAAGTGGAAGATTTCTGTAACCGGTATATTTATCAGGCAACTGTCAATGCCATGGCAGCAGAAGGAAGGGCATTCAAAGGTGTTATTTTCTTCGGGCTGATGCTGACGGAGGAGGGCCCGAAAGTTTTGGAATACAATGCCCGTTTCGGGGACCCGGAGGCACAGGTGGTGCTTCCCCGCATGAAAAATGATTTGATTGAGGTTTTGGAAGCGTGCATTGACGGAACTCTTGACCAGATTGATTTGCAGTTTGAGGACAATGCGGCAGTATGTGTGGTGCTCGCTTCTGACGGATATCCGGTAAAGTATGACACAGGATTTGCTGTCACCGGGCTGGAGCAATTTGAAAACCGCGACGGATATTACTGTTTTCATGCAGGAACAAGCTTTGACGGAAAGCAGATTGTGACAGACGGAGGCCGTGTGCTGGGAATTACAGCAAAAGGAAAAGATTTGAAAGAAGCCAGGGAAAATGCCTATGCGGCAGTCCAATGGGTACAGTTTGACAACAAGTATATGCGGCGGGACATTGGAAAAGCCATTGACGAGGTATAACAAGAAGCGGGTCAGGTTAGAGACAATCGGTATTGGTTTGCCAGACTCTTTATTGGAAAGGCGGGGATTGATTTGGCGGCAAGAAAAGGATACAGGAGAAAGAAAGTAAATCCGGCTCAGGGAAAAGCAAAAGGACCTGTTATTATTATTGCAGTTATTGTACTGGCCGTGCTGGGAGGCATTCTTGTCTGGAATATGTTCCGTGTAAAATCTACACCCCAGGAAACTACAGAGAAATACTTTTCACTTTTAAATAAGGGGAAGTATGAAGCGATGTATGGTCTGCTGAGTGAGGATTCAAAAAAGAAAATAACAAAAGAGGACTTTGTCAGCCGGAATGAGAATATTTATAAAGGCATATCTTCCCGGAACATCAACATTGCCCTCCAGGGAGAGCCAGAGTATACGGACGGCAAAAAACAGGCAGTCGTATCTTATTCTACCACTATGGATACCACGGCAGATAAGGCTGCATTTGATAATAAAATGCAATTAATAAAAGAAGACCATAATTATTTCATTGACTGGGACTCCACTCTGATTTTCCCGGCGCTGAAAGAAGAATATAAAGTCCAGATTAATACGAAGCCTGCAAAACGGGGTTCTATTCTGGACAGGAATGGGCAAATGCTTGCGGGTCCCGGAACTGTGTCTGAGGTGGGGATTGTCCCAGGGAAGTTAGGAGAAAATAAGGACGAATCCATATCCAGAATAGGAGAAATACTGGATATGTCAGGAGATGAGATTGATGAGAAACTCAATGCCTCCTATGTGCAGGAGGACTCATTTGTATCTTTGAAGGAAATCTCAAAATCTAATACAGCGGCGGAAGAGGAATTGCTGAAAATTTCCGGTATTATGATTCAGGATAAAGAGGAGCGTATATATCCCCTGGGCGCTGCCGCAGGACAGTTGACAGGCTACGTGCAGGCTGTGACAGGCGAAGAACTGGAGAAATTAGCAGAAAAAGGGTACCATGAAAATAGTGTGGTAGGAAAATCAGGGTTGGAAAGAGCTTTTGAGGAAGAACTTCGCTCCAAGGACGGTTACAGTATTGATATTGTAAGCGGCAGCGGTGAAGAGATTGAGACAGTGGCTTTCAAGCCGGCTGAAGACGGGAAAGATGTTCAGGTAACGGTGGATGCAGAAATGCAGAAAAAAGCATATGAGCAATTTGCATCCGACACGGGAACTGCGGCGGCCATGAATCCAAAGACCGGGGAAGTGCTGGCATTGGTGAGCACTCCAGGCTATGACCCAAATGAATTTGTTATGGGGATGTCAGGCAGGCGCTGGAATGAATTGAGTGAGGACAAAAACCAGCCGTTGCTGAACCGTTTTAACACATCCTGGGTTCCAGGCTCCACATTTAAGGCAATTACAGCCGCAATCGGCGTGGACACGGGAAAAATCCAGCCCGATGCAAACATGGGATATGTGGGCCTGAAATGGCAGAAGGATGGAAGCTGGGGGGATTATTTTGTGACCACCCTGACAGACTACGGCACAGAAGTAAATCTGGAAAATGCGCTTGTGTATTCAGATAACATTTATTTTGCAAGAGCGGCTCTTGATATTGGAGCTGATACAATGATGGAAAAATTTAAGGCTATGGGATTTGATGAGGAGATTCCTTTTGAACTCCAGCTTTCTACCTCAACCTATGACGATGATGACAAAATAGACTCTGATATACAGCTTGCAGATACCGGATACGGGCAGGGACAGCTTCTTGTAAACCCTCTGCATATGGTATCTATGTACACCATGTTCGTAAATGAGGGGAATATGATTCAGCCTGCCATTCTCTACAAGGAAAATCCGCAGGGAACAGTGTGGAAACAGCAGGTTGTCTCTCCACAGGCGGCATCTCTGGTAAAAGATGACTTAATACAGGTTATCGAAAATCCGTCAGGCACGGGGGCAAAAGCGAAGATTGAAGGTGTCACTATGCTTGGCAAAACGGGGACGGCAGAAATCAAAGAAACCCAGGCTGACACAGACGGCGTGGAACGTGGATGGTTTGTCTGTGAAACTGTGGAAGACATTGAAAAGCCTGTAGTGATAGCAGGAATGGTGGAAGATGTAAAAGGAAAAGGCGGCAGCACTTATGTGACAGAAAAAGTCCGCGAAATTGTGTCAGCTTATCTTCGTGAATGATAAGTGTGGAATTGTGCCGTAACCCGGATATTTAACTGGGCTGACAGTGAAAAAATCTGCACAGCAGGCAGTTCAAATGGAAGGTGCAGTTCTGGACTGTCACAACTTGTTTCACGAATTTAGATGCAGTGATTGAGAAAACAGGAAAATTATGCTAGAATGTAAACAAGATAATTATAAACCTATGATACCCCCAAAAATTCTGAAATTGAAAAGATATAGGTGGAATATTCATGAAAGAATTGTTGAAACAGACTCTTCCTTTTTGGGAAGACTTGACAAAGGATGAGCAGGATGCTCTTGTGAGAGGAGTGGTAGAAAACTCATATAAAAAAGGAACAGTACTTCACTATGGAGGAAGAGAATGTGCCGGAGTGCAGATTATCAAAAAAGGGCAGGCAAGAATCTTTGTTACATCTCCCGGAGGTGGGGAAATTACACTGTTCAGACTGCTGGACGGTGATGTGAGTATTCTAAGTGCCGCCTGCATGATGAAAGGACTGGACATTGAGCTGGATATGGAGATAGAGGAGGATTCTCTCATCTGTACCATACCAAAACTGTTATATAAAAATATCAGCGAACAAAATGCTAAGGTAAAGGATTATACATTAGAGATGATATCAGAAAAATTCTCGGATATCATGTGGCTGTTCAATCAGTATGTATTTTCCAATGTAGCCTCCAGACTGGCGGACACCATTCTGGAACACCGGGCACTGGCTGGCTCGGATACTTTGGCAATTACCCATGATGTACTGGCCCGGGATATAGGCACGGCGAGAGAAGTGGTGACCAGGCTTTTAAAACAATTTCAGATAGATGGACTTGTAAAGCTCACCCGGGGACGCATCGAAGTATTGGATGGAATAAATCTGGGTAAAGTATAGGAAAGCATGTTTTGTGATTTTGTCACGGAAAAGTTCAAAAAATATGCTATACTTAATTGCAAATGAAAAAGCTAAATCTAAAATGAATATAAAAGGAGGAAATGATTATGTCAGTAATTAAACTTACAGCACAAAATTTCGAGCAGGAGGTTATCAAGTCTGATAAACCGGTATTGGTTGACTTTTATGCAGACTGGTGCGGACCTTGTAAAACAATGTCTCCAGTTGTGGAGGAGATATCACAGGAGAAAAAAGACGCGAAGGTATGCAAACTGAATATTGATGAGGAGATGGAAATTGCTCAGAGATACGGAGTTATGAGTATCCCTACATTTATCGTATTCAAAGATGGCCAGGCGATTAAAAAGGATATGGGAGTAAAGCCTAAGACTGATGTACTCTCTATGTTTGATTAAGAAATTATTTAAAAATATTACAGACATTTTTAAAATTAAATATAATTTACAGACTAGTCTAAATTAGAGAAGACACAATTTGTCTAACTAATAAAAGGAGAACGCCATACACAGTCGAGTGTCTGGCGTTCTCTTTTTATAGTCATTGTGGTTAATCAGTTTGTAATTGCAGTTCCGGCTGGTATTAAGTATCTGACTTTGTTTCTTCAGAGAAGACCTCTTTGATTTTGCTGAATGTTTCCTGACTTACAAAGTGTTCTAAACGGCAGGCGTCTTTGTGTGCGCTCTCTTTCCCCACGTTGAGGACATCGGTCAGATAGTTTTCAATGACCACATGACGCTCAAATATAGAAGCGGCATATTCGAGTCCTTCCTCTGTGAGAATGAGGCTGCGCTCACAATCCATGATAAGTAATCCCTCATTGCAAAGTTTCTTTATGGCAATGCTGACACTAGGCTTTGACACGCCCAGCTCATTTGCAATATCAATAGAATGGACCTGCCCGAGTTTCTGCTGTAATAGAAAAATAGTTTTTAGGTAGGTTTCTGCTGACTCACGGTTTTTACCGCCTGACACGGGCGGATTTTTACTCGCCGTCCTCGGCATGTTTGACCCCTCCTTTTTTTAACGGTGAATGTTCCATGCCCTCATGTCCATGTCCTCTGAAATGTTCAGGGCTATGTCTGCGGCCGCCGAATCCATGACCGCCATGCTGACAATTTTCATAACCATGACCGTGAGCTGACATGAATTTCTCCATATATTTACGGCGCTCCTCAAAGTTTTCGTCGGGGAACTGCTCCTCATACTGAATGATGATGCGTTCCAGATATTCACTTAAGGCAGACAGCTCATCATCATTTAAACAGTCAAAAATTTTCAAAGTGTGCGGCTCACTCTCGTCTGTATCATCGGCGGTTTTTGCACCTTCTTCGGTCAGACGGATAGTCATAATACGCTTGTCATCCTCTGAGGGTTCACGGGTTATGTAGCCGTTTCTTTCTAACTTTGCAACCAGCTCCGCAACGGATTGTTTGCTCATGTTGAGCAAATAGGTCAGTTCTTTTTGACTGATTACAGGTTTTAATTTAAGGATTGCCAATACCCGGCCCTGTCCTCTGTGGGGATTGTGCATTTTGCCAAAATGGTTAAACATTGTGCGGTGCATAAGTATTTGAAGCTGCTGCAGTTGTCCGCTGATTGTATTCTTAATTTCATTATTCATTATTATATCCTCCTGTTATTCATATATTACCGTTACGAGTCAAGTACCTGATGTTTTAATCAGTATAGTACCTGACTAATAAAATGTCAAGTGCTTGACATAATATTTTGTAATATATTTTCTAGGAGGAAAGCTCCGCCACCTTTGTGGCTGTTTTTTGTTGAAATATCTCATCGTGTTCCACAAAAAGCATGGTTGGTTTATATTCTTCCAGCAATTGTTCTATCTGTATGCGTGACAGGACATCAATAAAATTCAAAGGCTCATCCCAGATAAACAGATGTGCAGGTTCACATAAGCTTTTTGCCAGAAGAACTTTCTTTTTCTGCCCTTCACTAAAGTGTTCTATATTTTTCTCAAATTGAATCCGGTCAAATCCTAACTTTCTTAACAGCGCTTTAAAAACACTTTCTTCCAGACCGTGAATCCGGGCAAAGTCAGTCAGGCTGCCTTCAAGCCAGGAGGTATCCTGGGAGATGTAGGATATTTTTATTCCACTGCCCAACTGGAAATTTCCGGTGTATGGGATGGACTCTCCAAGTATGAGTTTAATTAAAGTTGTTTTCCCGCTGCCATTTTTCCCTTTCAGGCAGATACGGTCCCCGCGGCGGACTGTGAAGCTAATATTGCGGCAGACAGCTATATCTCCATAGGAAACACTGACATTCTCCATAGACAGCAGGACGTCTGTGTGGTAAACAAGAGGATTCAGCTTTAAATCCTCTGAGGTTTCTATGTTTTTCAGCAATTTCTCTTTTTCCTGAATTGCATTCTGCTGGCGGTTCTGAATAGATTTGGAGCGTTTCATCATTCTGGCGGCCTGGTGGCCGATGTACCCTCTGTCGGGGCGCAGCCCTGCCACTTTTGTCCCAGTTTTAGTCTTCTCAATTTTATCGGACCACTTCTCACTTTGCCTGGCGGAATCCTCCAGGCGGTGAATGTCCTGTTTAAGCTGGGCATTTCGCTCCAATTCCATATTATCCTCGGCTTGTTTGTTCGCATACCAGGAAGAAAAATTTCCTTTTTGTATCTCGATATTAGCTTTGTTTATGGAAAGAACATGGTCAATGCAGCCATCCAAAAAAGCACGGTCGTGGGAGACCAGTATAAAGCCTTTTTTAGAATTTAGATACTGGGCGACTTTCTCTCTGGCCCGGATGTCCAGATGGTTTGTGGGCTCGTCAATGAGCAGAAATGCATTTTCCTTCAGGAACAGTGCCGCAAGTAAGACCTTCGTGCGCTCTCCGTTGCTGAGAGTGGAAAAAGGGCGGTAGAGGATTTCCGGGTCTGTGTCCAGCAGGTTTAGTTCCTTGAATATCTGCCAGCTTTCCGCTGTAGGATGGATAGACTCTACGATGGACAGTGTCATATCATCCGGATTTTCAACAGTGTAAGGAAAATATTCAAAATCCACGCTGGCCGAAATAGTTCCGGTGTAATCATATTTTCCAAGAAGTAGATTTAAGAAAGTGGTCTTTCCCCTGCCATTTCTCCCGATAAAGCCTAACTTCCAGTCGGTATCAATCTGAAAAGATACATTTTCAAATATGGAATCATAGCTGGTGTCGTAGGCAAAGGTTAAATTTGATACTTGAATTTTAGACATAGCGCCTCACTTTTCTGCAATAATCATCGTATTCCTCCCCATAGATTTCTTTTAGTGCGTTTTCTTCAAGGCAGACCTGGCGGTCAATGAGCCACAGTCCGGCCATAAGGTACACAAAAAATATCCAGGAGGGAAAAATTAGAAACATGCCGGTCAAAATCATAAAAAATGCTGCATAGAGAGGATTCCGGCTTATGGAAAATGCCCCTGTGCGGACAAGAGCGCCGGGTTTGTCCATATCAATACCGACCCGAAAGCTTTTCCCGAAAGAAATCAGTCCCCAGAGGAATAAAAATGGTGCAAGGATACAGAGAGTTACACCGACCCAGGACATAACAGAACTGTCATCCATGATGGGGCCGAATTTTGGCAGGTGAAATGTATTTGCAAGAATCAGGTAAAAATATAAAAGCACAAAGGGGGGAATTAAGAAATCTTTCTTATCCATCTTGCCGAAATGGACGGCTTTGATTCCCAGTTTTTTCAGCTGGCGGGAACGAAGCAAAACAAACAGAACCATTAAAACTAATGAAGAAACAGCAAAATAACCTTGCATATGGACACCTCCGCACAAAATTTTGAAATAGGAAATAGTCTAATAAGATATACTTATTGAACATTAGTCGTTCAATAATTATACTATATTTACAATATGAAGTGCAAAAAAAGTTACTTAAAGTTTTGCAGAAACATGTTATAATAAAACAATTGTTTATTGTCTTATAAGAGGAGGTTCTGCATGTCATTACAATTTATTTTTGGAAATTCCGGTGCAGGGAAATCCCATTATTTATATCAGAAGGTTATCGGGGAGTCTATGAAGAATCCGGACAAGAACTATCTTATACTTGTGCCGGAGCAGTTTACCATGCAGACTCAGAAGGATTTGTGCACCATGCATCCCCGGGGCGGGATTATGAATATAGATGTGCTGAGTTTCGGCAGGCTTGCCCACCGTGTTTTTGAGGAGATTGGCGGAGGAGAGACACAGGTTCTGGACGATGAGGGGAAGAATCTGATTCTGCGAAAGATTGCAGGGGATTATGAGGAAGAGTTAAAGGTTTTCCGCAAGAATCTGAAAAAACAGGGCTATATCAGCGAGGTAAAGTCTGTGATTTCGGAGTTTACCCAGTATGGGATTGGGCTGGAGGAGCTGGACGAATTTATAGAGGAACTGGTGCCGGAGAGTTATCTTTACTATAAATTGCAGGATATAAGAACAATCTATGAGGGCTTTGAAAATTATCTTGCAGGCAAATATATCACAAAAGAGGAACTGCTGGATGTGTTGAGCGAGGCAGTCCCCAAATCTGATTTGCTTAAGACAAGCGTGGTAGTGCTGGATGGGTTTACCGGATTTACTCCGGTTCAGAATAAACTTTTAGGTGAGTTGATGCAGACCTGCGAGAAAGTGATGATTACTGTGCTTATGGACGGGCGTGAGGACCCCTATGTGTACAGGCATCCCTATCAGTTGTTTGCATTGAGTAAACAAATGGTGACAAGTCTGGTGAAGATTGCCGGGGAGCACAGAGTTGAGATAGAGGAGGCTGTCAGCCTGTACCAGAAGCCTGTCTATCGGTTTCAGAGTAATGAGACACTGGGTTTTCTGGAATCGGAGCTGTTTCGGCATTCCAAAAAAGAATATGAAAAGGAGCAGAATACGCTGACCATACATGCCGCCAGAAATCCGCGGCAGGAGGCTGAATATGCGGCGTCCCAGATTCGGTATCTGGTGAGAAAAGAGGGCTTTCGCTACCGGGATATTGCGGTGATAGCCAGTGATATGAACACTTATGCGGTACATATGGAAAAGGCCTGCGATGCATATGGAATTCCCATATTTATGGACCATAAAAAGAGTATCCTGCTCAACGCATTTGTGGAGTATTTGAGAAGCCTTCTTGCTATGGCGGAGCAAAATTTTTCCTATGAGAGTGTGTTTCGTTTTCTGCACGCCCAGATGGCAGGTTTTACCCGCCAGGAAGTTGACCGGATGGAGAACTATGTGCTGGCGCTGGGGCTAAAAGGATATAAGAAATGGCAGGCAGCCTGGGTGAGGCGCACGGCCGGCATGGAGGAAGAGGAGCTGGCAGCTTTAAATGGGCTGCGGGTTCGTTTTGTGGAGCAGATAGATTCACTGGTTTTTGTGCTGAAACAGCACAATAAGACAGTGGGAGATGTTACCGCCGCTGTCTATGAGTTTCTGGTTCAGCAGCAGGCACAGACCCGGTTGAAAGAGATGGAAAATAAGTTCCAGGAGCAGGGGGAGCTGGCATTGGCAAAAGAATATGCCCAGGTTTACCGGATTACCATTGAACTGTTTGACAAGTTTGTGGAGCTTCTGGGGGAAGAGCGTATTTCACTGAAGGAATATTGTGATTTGCTGGATGCTGGGCTGGAGGAGGCTAAGGTGGGAGTCATCCCCCCAAGTCTGGACCAGGTTGTGATTGGGGATGTGGAGAGAACCCGATTGAAGGATGTAAAGGCGTTGTTTTTTATTGGGGCAAATGACACCCTTCTGCCGGGCAATCTGGGACAGGGCGGTCTTTTGTCTGAGCGGGACAGGGAGAGTTTTGCAAAGCAAAAGGTCAGTTTGTCTCCGGGGGCCAAGGAAAAAACTTACATTCAAAAATTTTATTTATATATGAATCTGACCAAGCCCACGGAATATCTGTCACTTTCTTTTTCTAAGGTTTCAGCGGAGGGGAAAACCCTGCGCCCTGCATATCTGATACAGGATATACGGAGACTCTACCCCCTGCTGAAAATTATTGATGAGGAGAAGAAGGGACTGTCAGAGACAGAACTGACCTCAAAAAAGGCTGAGGATTATCTTGTACAGGGTCTCAGGGACAGGCGGACAGGCTTCTCAAATGAGTGGAAAGAACTTTACACATGGTATGTGAAAAATCACTCTGCCAGCCCAATGCTGGAGGCCGCATTTTTCAAAAAGAAGCCGGACGAGCTGGACAGGGCGGCGGCAGAGCAGATGTACGGGGATGCTTCCAGATTCAGTGTGACCCGGCTGGAGCGCTTTGCATCCTGCGCTTATGCCCATTTTCTCACATACGGACTGCGGCTTTCTGATAGGGAGCAATACCAGTTTGAGGCTATGGATTTGGGTAATATTGCCCATCAGTCCATGGAGCGTTTTTCCAGGAAGGCGGATGCCAGCCAGGCTTCCTGGACAGAGATGGAGGAGGAGCTGCGCGCCCGGCTTATCGAGGAGAGTGTGGAGGAGAGTATTACAGACTATGGAAATACAGTTCTCTATAGCACTGCCCGCAATGAATATATGATTACCCGGATTAAGAAACTGATTCACCGCTCTGTGTGGGCACTTACGGAACAGTTGAAAAAAGGAGATTTTATCCCCAGCGGCTATGAGATGAAGTTTGGAAGCGGTAAAATTGACCGGATTGACACCTGTGAGGATGAAAATAAAATCTATGTAAAGGTGACCGATTATAAGACAGGTTCCAAAAGCTTTGATATTACCGCTTTTTATCACGGTCTGCAAATGCAGCTTCCCGGTGTATCTCAATGCGGCTCTGGATATGGAGCAGAAAAAGCATCCGGGTCAGGAAATACTTCCGGCAGGTATTTTTTATTACCGCATGAAAGACCCCATTGTGGAAAAAGAGAAGAACGAAACACTGCTCAGAGAAAAACTGCTGAAAGAGCTGAAACTGGACGGGCTTGTAAATGCGGATGATACAGTCATCCGTCATTTGGAGCGGGACTTAAGCGGCACTTCTAATCTGATACCGGTGGGGAAAAATAAAGATGGAAGTCTGAGCCAGTATTCCAGAGTGCTGGAGCCTGGAGAATTTGATATTCTTTTGGACTATACGAAGAGAAAAGAGCAGGAATTAAGAAACAGAATTCTGAGCGGGGAGACCGATGCCCGACCCTATCAATTAGGGGGGGAGACAGGCTGTGATTACTGTTCTTACAAGGATATCTGCGGGTTTGACTCCCGGCTTGCGGGTTATGAGTATGAAAAACTGGAAAAACTGGACAGGCAGGAAGTTGTAGAGAAGATGAAAGAATCAGGAAGGGAGGAGAACAATGGGCGTGAAGTGGACGAGTGAGCAGCAGAAAGTGATTGAGTTGAGGGACCGCAATATTCTGGTTTCGGCTGCTGCAGGTTCAGGGAAGACGGCGGTGCTTGTGGAGCGGATTATCCAGATGCTGACAAATGTGGACAATCCAGTCAATGTGGATCAGCTTCTGATTGTTACCTTTACAGAAGCAGCGGCGGCAGAAATGAAAGAGCGTATCCGGGGGGCGATTGAACAGAAGTTGGAGGAGCACCCCGAGAATATTCATTTGCAGCGGCAGGCAACCCTGATACACAGCGCACAGATTACAACCATACACAGTTTTTGCCTTTCTGTTATACGGGACCATTTTCATGCGATTGATATTGACCCGGGTTTTCGGATTGGGGAAGAAGGGGAATTGAAGCTATTGAAACAGGATGTCCTGGATGAATTGCTGGAGGAACGCTACATAGATGGGGAAACTCCATTTTTGGAGTTTGTGGAGAAGTTCAGTGCAGGGCGGAATGATAAAAAAATAGAAGAGGTCATTTTAAAACTCTATGAATATTCCAGAAGTTATCCCCAGCCGGAGCTGTGGCTGGACAGCTGTGCCTCGAGTTACCAGGCAGAGGAGGAGAACTCTGCCTGCATAAAGCGGGTGGAAGAACTGGTCAGACAAAAGGCGGAGGATATGCTGTATATTTTGGAGGAAGGGCTTGGTGTGTGTGATATGCCCGACGGTCCTTATATGTACGGTGATATGCTGGAAGCTGACAAAGAGGTTCTTTCTGTTTTGCTGAAAGCTGGGAATTTTGAAGATATGTATGGGGCTTTTCAGGGGCTTAGCTGGAAGAGGCTGTCCACAAAAAAAGATGAGTCGGTGGATGTGGATAAAAGAGAGCAGGTTAAGGCTCTGCGGGAAAAAGTTAAGAAGATGGCGAAGGATATGGGGGCCATGTACTTTTACCAGGAGCCGGAGGAAATCCTGCGGGATATGAAAGAATCCGGGGAAACCATGCAGGTAATTACCAGCCTTGTGAAAGCTTTTGCTGCGGCATTCGGAGAAAAAAAACAGAGCAAAAACATGATTGACTTTAGTGATATGGAGCAGTTTGCCATGCAGATTCTCACCGAAGAAAAAGAGGGCAGACTTATCCCATCACAGGTGGCAAAAGAATATCAGGAGCAATTTCTGGAGGTTATGATTGACGAGTATCAGGACAGCAACCTGATTCAGGAGGCGATTTTGACCAGCGTGTCTACTGTGAGCAAAGGGAAAAATAATATATTTATGGTGGGGGATGTGAAACAGAGCATCTACCGTTTTAGACTGTCAAGGCCGGAGCTGTTCATGGAGAAATACGATACTTACAGCCAGGAGGATGGCAGCACACAGCGGATTGACCTTCACAGAAACTTCCGCAGCAGGGAAGAGGTACTGAGTAGTGTAAACTTCATTTTTGAGCAGATTATGCGAAAAGAGCTGGGTGGTATTCTCTATGATGAGGAGACTGCGCTTTACCCCGGCGCATCCTATGAGCCCCAGACGGACGGGGAGGGGAAAACTCTTTATGAAACAGAGCTGCTGCTGATTGACACTTCAGTGCCGGAGGATGAAGAAGTGGAGGATACAAGCCCCAGAGAGCTGGAGGCGAGGGCCGTGGCATACCGCATCAAAGAGCTGATGCAGAGCGGTAAGGTGCTGGACAAGGCCACAGGCACATACCGTGCCCCCAGATACGGAGATATGGTGATTTTGACCAGAAGCATAAAAGGCTGGGCGGATGTATTTGCCACAGTCTTGGGCGAGGAGGGGATTCCCGCTTATGCTGGCAGCCGGGAGGGATACTTTGAAACCTATGAGGTGAGTGTTCTTTTGGATTATCTGAAAATACTGGACAATTTCAGGCAGAGCCTGCCCCTTGCCGCTGTTTTGACATCTCCTTTTGCAGGCTTGAATGCGGGCCAGCTCGCAGATATTAGAAATGCCTGCCCCAAGATGGCGTTTTACGATGCTGTGGAGGAGTACGCTTCTGACGAGTTACACAAAGGCAGTTTACAGGACATTTTAAAAGAATTTCTGGGGACTCTGAGTCACTTCCGGGAGATGGTTCCCTACACTGCCATTCATGATTTGCTGTGGCATATTATTGAAAATACAGGGTACCAAACATTTATCGCGGCAATGCCCGGAGGTGCACAGCGCGTTGCCAATGTGGAAATGCTGGTGGAAAAAGCCGGGTCATTTGAGGGCACCAGCTATAAAGGACTGTTTAATTTTGTGCGGTATATCGGACAGCTAAAAAAATATGATGTGGATTACGGCGAGGCAAATATCATGGATGAACAGTCAGATACGGTTCGCATTATGACCATTCACAAGAGCAAAGGTCTTGAATTTCCTATTGTATTTGCCTGTGGTATGGGCAAACAGTTCAACACTCAGGATGTAAAGAGCAGCATTGTAATCCATCCTCAGTGGGGTGTGGGCATTGATGCCATTGATTTGGAAAAGAGAACAAAGATTTCTACCATTTTGAAAAAAGTGATTCAGGAAGAAATTATGCGGGAAAGTCTTGGTGAGGAATTGAGAGTGCTCTATGTGGCATTGACCAGGGCCAAGGAAAAGTTGATTATGACGGCGGGGCTTCCCAGAGCAGCAGAGGTACTTGAACAATGCCAGACCCAGAATCCGTCACAAGCTAAGCGTGGAACCCCTTCTCTGCCTTATTATGTGCTGGCGGGTGCGCGCTCCTATCTGGACTGGCTTCTGCCTGTCATTCCCAAATTGTCGGAGGAGATTCCTTTTAAAGTCCATGTGGTGGATTACTGGGATGTGGCTGTGTCTGACTCTGTGGAGACAAGGGCGGAGACTCTGGCGAAGGATGTGCTGGAGCACTGGAATAAAGAGGCTGTCTATGACCAGCCCCTTCATGACCAGCTAAAAGAGCAGCTGGGCTATGTGTATCCCCACGAGCAGGATGGACGCCTGAAGATGAAATTCACTGTGTCTGAATTGAAAAAATATGCTCATCTGGCGGAAGAGGCGGGGGAAGAATTGTATGAGGAACCGGAGGTTGTACCTCTTCTGCCCAGATTTTTGAAGGAAGAAACCACGCTTGTGGGGGCATCCCGGGGAAGTGCATATCATAAACTGTTAGAGCTTCTGAATTTTGACAGAGAATATAATACGGAAATGCTGGAGCAGGAGATGAATCGCCTGGAACGTGAGGGAAAGCTTTCTAAAGATATGGCGGAGAGTATCCGTATCCAGGATATACTGGCATTCATGAGCTGCTCAGGGGGACAGCGCATGCACCGGGCGGCACAAAAAAGGCTTTTGAGAAAAGAGCAGCCTTTTGTTCTGGGTGTGGATGCGGCTGAAATTTATCCTGGTGAAAAAAGCGAAGAAATTATATTAGTTCAGGGAATCATTGACGTGTATTTTGAAGAGGACGATGAACTTGTGGTGCTGGATTATAAGACAGATAAAGTAAAATCCGGCATAGAACTAAAAGAAAAATATCACGCCCAGCTGGATTACTATGCCCGGGCTTTGGAACGGCTGCTCGGGAAGAGGGTAAAAGAAAAAATTATCTATTCCTTTACTCTTGGCGAGGAAATACAGGTATAGAGGGAGTGTAAATGTATGCAGTATTTACTTATTATAATAGGAGTTGTAAATATCCTTACTTTTTTCGTGTACGGGGAAGATAAAAGAAGAGCACATCAAAAGAAATGGAGAATTTCCGAAAAGACTCTGCTCCTTCTGGCACTGCTGGGAGGCGGCGCAGGGGCATTTCTGGGAATGCAGGTATTTCGTCATAAGACACAGAAGCCTCTGTTCAAAATTGGGGTTCCCTGCATATTAATTTTACAGAGTATCATCTTGATAAAAGTATTTTAGCTTTGTCAATGATGAAAAATGGAGTACGCTGAAAATCTTTTTGAAAAGCGTGCTCCTTTTATTTGCAAATTTATAAAAAGAATATAGTAATGGTTGACAAATAATGTTATATAGAATATAATATAGAAAAGTAAATAATATTGATGAATCAGTAATATTAATGGTTTCATAATAATATAACAAAGGAGTGATAATATGGTATTCAACACCGGAGCGGCATTGCTGGATGCAATTGTGCTTGCAGTTGTGTCACAGGAGCAGGAAGGTACTTATGGCTACAAGATTACACAGGATGTGCGCAGAGTCATTGAAGTATCAGAATCAACCTTGTACCCTGTGCTGAGGCGGCTGCAGAAGGATGAATGTCTGGAAGTATACGACAGACAGTTTGACGGAAGAAACAGGAGATACTACAAGGTAACGGAGAAGGGAATGGCACAATTGAATCTATATAAGATAGAGTGGAAGAATTATTCCAAAAAGATTCATGAGATATTTGAGGGAGGTGTGGCAGTATGAATCGAAAAGAATTTATGGGGAGGCTTGAACAACTGCTCTCCCGCATTTCAGCAGAGGAGAGGGCAGAGGCTCTGCAGTATTACACAGATTACTTTGAAGATGCAGGGGCGGAAAATGAATCGGCGGTCATCGCTAAGCTGGGGAGTCCGGAAAAAGTGGCGGCCACCATTATGGCAGATTTAAGAAACAGCGGTAAAGAAGAGGGCGAATTTACTGAGAATGGATACAGTGACGCCAGATTTGAGAAAAAAGAGAATCTGATGCACAGGGGAAGTTACAGAAACGAGGAATCTCCGAGAACAAGCAGGGGATTGAAGATTGCCTTAATCATTCTGATTGCGATAGTAGTGGTTCCCACAGCATGGCCACTGCTGATTGGAGCGCTGGGAATTGTAATCGGCCTCGTGTGTGCGGCATTCGGAATTTTTGCAGGTCTGGTTATCGGAGCAGTGTCATTGATGATAGTAGGCATTGTTATTTTTATCGCTGGTCTGACAAAATTGCTGGTGGCACTTCCGGTTGCACTCCTTACTGCGGGTTCAGGGCTGGTGCTCTTTGTGCTGGGGGTAATTGCAACAGTAGCCACTGTGAGATTATGTATGGTAGTATATCCGGCAATGGTTCGGGGAATTATAACGATTTGCCGCTGGCCTTTTCACCGAAAGGCGGTGATGTAAGATATGAGAGGAAGATGGAGAATTTTTTGGATTGTATGCTCTTGTCTTGCAGGGCTTGGAGTGGTACTCTGTATTATAGGAGCCGGAATGGGAGCCAGCCTGTCGGGGATTGATTCTCTGTACGGCACGAAACACATAGTATACAGTACAATTGATTGGGGAAATGATGTGTACAACAAATATGACAATAAGAATTACGTCCAGGGAAGTGCAGATGAGGTCACTCATTTTACAGATATCAGTGAACTTGATATAGACGTATCTTACATGGAAGTTGTTGTGAAGGAATATGACGGTGATTCCATTACAGTTGACGCAAGTCAGATAAGATCCAAGGTGAAAAAGGATCTGGTTTATAAATCAGACGAGGGCAGTCTCACTATTGAGACAAAAAACAACAGTATATGGAAGAAATCCGGAGGGGACGGTTCTGGCTATCTGGTCATCCAGATTCCCCGGAAAAATAATCTGGAAGCTGCATCTTTTCAGATAGGTGCGGGCAGACTGGAAATAGAAAATATCAAATCCCAGGGTCTGGATATCTCAGTGGGGGCAGGCGAGGCTGTTGTGCAGCAGTTTGAGACAAAAGAATTGAATGTGGAATGCGGAGCAGGTGAAGCTGTGCTCAGTGGAACTGTACTTGGCGATATCAGCGTGAACTGTGGAGTGGGAAAGGCTGAAATAACATTAAATGGAAAGCAGGAAGATTATAATTACAATCTGAAATGTGGAATCGGCGAATTGGTAGTGGGAAACCACAGCTATGCAGGTCTGGGAAATGACCAGGAGATTGATAATGGAGCCCAGAGAGACGCGGATATCGAATGTGGTATCGGTCAGGTGACAGTTTCATTTACAGAAGATATGTAATAAGAGTCTTAAAATAAAAAGGAGGAAGAATTATGACACAAAAAAAATTATATCGTTCAAGAACCAATCGTATGCTGTGCGGAGTATGTGGAGGAATCGGGGAATATTTTAATATAGATGCCACACTGGTGCGTCTGTTATTAGTACTTTTAGCATGTACGGGTTCAGGGATACTGGCATACTTTATAGCCGCAATTATCATTCCTGATGAGGAATAAATAGATAAAATCTGATACAGATACCGGAGAATTCTGAAGTGATGGGATGCCATTTTCTTCTGATTCTCCGGTATTTTTTGTTTGTACAAATAAGAAATAAGAGTCGTTGTTATATAAAACCCTTTTTGTGTCTTTTGTATGTCATATGATTTTTCGGCAATACTTTCAAGAAAAGGAGGGTATATAAAGATGTCTGGAAAAAAACCAAAACCAATTGATTTAAAAAATCTGGAACCAGAAGAGAAAATGAAATACGAAATTGCAGAAGAACTTGGACTTTTGGACAAGGTGATGGAGGAGGGATGGCGTTCCCTTTCATCCAAAGAAACTGGAAGGATAGGGGGGCTGATTACAAAAAGAAAACGAAAGAGTTGAAAAACCTGCTGTTTTTTGATACAATTGTACGACTGGGGAGAAGAAGCATAGGTGATGAAAATGAAAGAGAAGATTAATATCTTTGATGTAGAGATTGATGGTCTCACAGCAAAAGCGGCCATGCAGGCAGTCGTGCAGTACATGGAGAGTGAATTCATCAATACGGTTGAGATTGTCACGCTGGATATGCTCATGAAGGGCAAAGATGACCCTGAATGGAAAGAAAATACAAAAGAAATTGATTTGGTTCTTCCAGGAGAGCAGGAAATACTGGAAGCTGCAAAAATACAGGATAAAGATTTATTAAGAGATGTGACAAATAAGGTTTTTCTGAGAATGTTTCTGCGGTATCTGCAAAGAAACCGAAAGAAAGTATTTTTGCTTGCCCAGTCTGAGAAAGAACTGACCAGTCTGGAACAGGCTATAGAAAAATACAATAAGGGAATTCAGGTCGCAGGACATGGAGTGTTAAGTCCTGAGGGCAAATCAGAAGAAAATATTATCAATGACATAAACGGAGTGGAGACAGACTGTATACTTTCAGTGCTGCCGTCACCCAATCAGGAAGATTTTATTGTCAGAAACAGTGCGCTGCTCAATGCCAGAATGTGGCTCGGGTGCGGAGGTGTTCTGGAGGCGAGTTACTATGAGAAGAGCAGCGGCAGTGTGCGGCGGTTTTTCATGAAAAAAGCATTTCGCTACAGAGTAGGAAAACAGAATAAGGAGAATTAAGCCATGCATGTTTATCGGCAAAGACCGGTATATATGGAATACTTATATATTATTGCAGGAACAGGGCTGCTTTCTTTCGCGATTAAATGTATTTATGAGCCAAACAGCCTGGTTGTGGGTGGTTTCTCCGGGCTGGCTATTATCATTAAAAACCTTACAGCAGGGGTTATTTCCGGCGGAGTCCCGCTATGGATTACAAATATTGCCCTGAATCTGCCGGTTTTTCTGGCAGCCTGGAAAATAAAGGGAAAGCAATTCATAGGAAAAAGCTTATTTTCTACAATCATGGTTTCTGTCTGGCTGGGAATTATTCCCTCTTTTTTCTTCATAGAAAATAATATTTTACTGGCTGCTATTTTTGGCGGAGTAATACAGGGAGTGGGTATAGGTCTGGTATTTTTGACTAAGGCGACTACCGGAGGCACAGATATGGTGGGGGCGATTGTCCAGAGATATCTGAGGCAGTTTTCGGTAGCAAGAATTATGATGGTAATTGATGCCGTCATCGTGCTTGCCGGAGGTTATGTGTTTGGTATAGAGCGTGCACTTTATGCAATTATTACCATTGTAGTGGTGAACAGAATAGCGGATGCTATCATTGAAGGCATCAAATTTGCCAAAGCCGCCTATATTATTACTGATAAATATGAAGAAGTGTCCCATGCCATTATGAATAAGGTGGACCGGGGGTTGACAGGAATTTATGCGAAGGGCATGTACACTGGGACAGACCGGTATTTGCTGTTCTGTGTTGTCACAAAAAAGGAGCTTGTTCATTTAAAGGAGCTTGTGGGGAAGATTGATGAAAAAGCTTTTATTATTGTAAGTGATGCGAGAGAAGTTATGGGAGAAGGGTTTTTCCCTGTAGAATAGTCTTTGTGAACTATGTATAAGTACAAAAATATGAAATTTTTGTAAAATATATGAGGAAATGCATAAAAAAAGGGTATTTCCTCTTTATTTTTTTGGCTTTATGCATTAATATATAAAATGTGGATGTGTATTTCAAAATTTTTTGAAAAAGATATTTGTGAAAAATGCACATGTAAATGAGTTGAGGAGCGGAGGAGATAACGTATGATTTCAAATCAGATACTGCAAAATACAATTGAGGGTCTGAAGAGTATTTCAAGAATTGACTTTTGTGTGTTGGACACAGAGGGAAAAGCACTTGCAACCACATTTGATGATATGAAAGGTTATGAGAATGCAGTCTTATCTTTTGTGGGATCTCCTGCCGACAGTCAGGTAATTCAGGGATACCAGTTTTTTAAAATATTTGATGAGCAGCAATTAGAGTATGTGCTGCTTGCTGGCGGTGAGAATGAGGAAGTTTATATGGTTGGAAAGATTGCCGCATTCCAGGTACAGAGCCTTCTGGTAGCATATAAGGAGCGGTTTGACAAGGATAATTTTATTAAAAACCTCCTGCTGGATAACCTTTTGTTGGTGGATATTTATAATAGAGCCAAGAAATTACATATTGACACAGAGTTAAAACGTGTTATCTTTATTATTGAGACATCTCATGAAAAGGACAGCGTGGCTCTGGACAATGTAAGAGCACTTCTTGGGGGAAAATCCAAGGATTTTGTCACAGCCGTGGATGAGAAAAATATCATTGTAGTGAAAGAGCTTTCCGACAGGGACGGCGGCAGAGAACTGGAGAAGATGGCAAAGGACATGCTGGATATACTCAAAGAAGAGTGCGGCGAAGAACATGTCCATATTGCCTACGGAACAGTAGTAAATGACATCAAGGAAGTTTCCAAGTCCTACAAGGAGGCAAAGCTTGCACTGGATGTAGGTAAGATTTTCTTTGATGAGAAGGATATTGTGGCATACAGTACCCTTGGTATCGGACGACTGATTTATCAGCTTCCGATTCCGCTTTGTAAGATGTTTATCAAGGAGATATTCGAGGGGAAATCTCCGGACGATTTTGATGAGGAGACATTGATGACTATTAACAAATTTTTTGAGAATAGCCTGAATGTATCAGAGACGTCCAGACAGTTATATATTCACAGAAATACTCTGGTATACAGGTTGGATAAGCTGCAGAAGAGTACAGGTCTTGATTTGCGTGTCTTTGAGGATGCGATTACTTTTAAGATTGCTCTGATGGTAGTGAAGTACATGAAGTATATGGAATCATTGGAATACTAGGAGTATAAATAATTAGGAGGAGCATATGATTGAACTAAAGAATGTAACGAAGATATCAAAGAGGAATGCTGCTCTCAACGGTGTATCTGTAAAGATTGAACAGGGAGAATTTGTATTTATCGTTGGGGACAGTGGTTCAGGAAAATCCACTTTGATTCGTCTGATTATGAAGGAACTGGAACCCACAGACGGAACTATCATTGTTAATGGGCAGAACTTAAACAGAATGAAACATCGTCACATTGCGAAGTACAGAAGGGGAATTGGAGTCGTTTTTCAGGACTTCCGCTTGTTAAAAGATAGAAATATTTATGAAAATATTGCTTTCGCATTGCGTGTAACTGAGACACCTACCCGTGTTCTCAAAAAGAAAGTGCCGGCGGCACTTTCACTTGTGGGACTGGCACAGAAGTACAAGTCATTTCCAAAGGAGCTGTCAGGGGGAGAACAGCAGCGTGTTGCGATTGCCCGTGCAATTGTAAATCAACCTGCCATTTTATTGGCCGACGAGCCGACTGGTAACCTTGATCCGACGAACTCATGGGAGATTATGAGTTTACTGAAAGAGGCAAATGAGAGAGGGACAACAGTTCTGGTTGTTACTCACAACCAGGAAATTGTAAATGAGATGAACGAGCGTGTTATAACCATGAAACAGGGCGTTATCGTCAGTGATGAACAAAAAGGTGGGTATTTCGATGAGAATTAGTACATTAGGATACGTTGGAAAACAAGGGGTTAAAAACATAGTAAGAAACAAGATGTTTTCGCTTGCGTCTATCGCAACGATGTCAGCTTGTATTTTTCTGTTTGGATTATTCTTCTCTATCTTGCTGAATTTTCAGTACATAGTGAAGTCTGCGGAAGAGGGAGTAGCTATTACTGTCTTTTTCAATGAGGATGCTACCCAGAGCCAGATTGATAAAATTGGGGAGGCCTTAAAGAGTAGAGATGATGTGTCAGAAGTAAATTTTGTGTCAGAAGATGAGGCATGGAATAAGTTTAAAGATGATTATTTTGAAGACAGCCCGGAGATGGCGGAGGGATTCAAAAATGATAATCCTCTGGCCGGAGCGGCAAGTTATGAAGTATATATGAAAACTATGGATAAAGGTGGGACAAGCCTTGCTGTCAGAAGTAAGTCACTTGCAGCTACACAGCAGGACCTGGTGAAGTTTGCCAAGAGCCTGGACGGAGTCCGCAAGGTAAATAAGTCAGATGTGGTGGCGAATACACTTTCCAGTGTAAATGTTCTGGTAGGCTACATTTCCATAGCAATTATCGCAATTTTGTTTGCTGTATCTATTTTCTTAATCAGTAATACAGTTACAATGGGAATCACCGTCCGCAAGGAAGAGATTGCAATTATGAAATATATCGGTGCAAAAGACTTTGTGGTCCGGTCGCCTTTTGTCATAGAAGGTTTGATTATGGGAATTTTGGGTGCTGTCATACCGTTACTTTTACTGTACGGACTTTATGGAAAAGCGGTAGATTATGTACTGACAAAGTTCAGGATTTTGAATAATATTATTGAATTTTTGCCAGTGAAAGATGTATACCAGTATCTTCTTCCGGTAGGTCTGCTGCTTGGTGTGGGAATTGGATTCGTAGGAAGTTACTTTACTGTCCGCAAGCATTTGAAAGTATAGGTGGCGCTATGAATAGACGAAAGAAAAGCATAGTAAGTGTAATTTTGACATTTGTTCTGTGTGCCGGCATGAGTTTGAATGTAAATGCCACCACAATCGAGGAAGCACAGAAAAAAGCGGATGAACTGGCATCTAAGAAAAAGTCTGCGGAAGATGAGAAAAATTCTCTTGCATCACAGTTAAACACAATTATCGCGGACATGAATGCGACGAAAGACAAGCTGGAAAAAAAGCAGGCTGAGATTGAGACTGCGGAAAATGAACTGGTTGCCGCAAAAGTAGATGAAAATGAGCAGTATGAGAGCATGAAAAAGCGCATCAGGTTCATGTATGAGAATGGAAATTCACAATTTCTAGAAATTTTGATTGACTGTAAGAGTATCGGTGATTTTTTGAATAAAGCGGAGTATTTTTCTCAGATTTCTACATATGATAGAGAGATGCTTACAGAGTTTCAGAATGTGGTAAAGAAAGTAGAGGAGAAAGAAGCTGCTTTACAGAAAGAATATGCCACACTTTCAGACTTGCAGAATGAATTGATACAAAAACAAAATGATGTGCAGACATTGCTTGAAAGCAAAAAGGTTCAGATTGCAGATTTGGAAGGTCAGATTGGGGACAATGCAGCCACTCTGGAAAAACTGATTAAAGAAGCAGAGGAAGCGAAGCGGAAACAAGAAGAGCAGGCGGCAGCGGCGGCAAGAGCGGCACAGCAGGCAGCAGCAGCGGCTTCTTCCGGCGGTGGTGGCAGCAGTTATGCACCACCTAGTTCAACCCCTGTTGTCAGCGGGAATGGTCAATTTACAAATCCTTGTCCGGGAGGATATGTATCCAGCACATTTGGTTACAGAGATTTTGATTCCTCCTTCCATAAGGGACTGGATTTAGCAGCGGGAGAAGGTACACCTACATATGCGGCGGCAGATGGAACTGTTGTCATAGCAGGATGGAGTGACAGTGCAGGAAACTGGGTTGTTATCAATCACGGCAATGGACTGACTACAAAATACATGCATCACTCGGCCCTCTGTGTCAGTGCAGGGCAGAGTGTAGTAAGAGGACAGCAGATTGGATACGTAGGAAATACCGGGGACTCATTTGGAGCACATCTGCATTTCCAGGTGGAGGTTAATGGCACAGCTGTGGATCCTCTGGGATATTTATAAACCAGTTTAATCTCAAAGGTTGGAATAATTATGAATGATAAAAAAAGTTTTATTAAGGGGGCGCTATATGGCGCCCTCATTATGCTATTAATAGGTGCGGCAGGTTTTGGCCTGTGGACGGCAGCCTCAAGTACGATTCTAAGCAGCGGCAGTGCTGTGTCTCAGACGGCTGTCCAGCCGGCAACCGACAAGAAGCTGAAAAGTCTGGGAAGTCTGATAGACCATTATTATCTTTATACCGATAAAATGAATGCAAAGGCTATGCAGGACGGTATTTATGCAGGTTATGTAAGCGGTCTTGGAGACCCCTACACGGTATACTATAATGAGGAGCAGACAAAAGATCTGCTGGAAACTACTTCCGGAGAATATTCAGGTATCGGAGCCGGATTATTGAGAGATAAAGATACCAATGCAGTTGTAATAGGCAATGTTTACAAGGGTTCTCCCGCCGAGGAGGCAGGTCTGAAAGTAGAAGATATCGTATATCAGGTGGATGACCATGTAGTCGGAGATGAAGATTTAACAGAAATTGTGTCATGGATTAAAGGAAAAGAGGGCACTCAGGTTGTACTGCATGTGTACAGAGGCGAGAATATGGAGCCTGTTACCTGCACAATAACACGCCGGAATATTCAGGCTCAGACTGTAGAATATGAAATGAAAGAGAATCAGATTGGTTATATTCATGTTACAGAATTTGACAAAGTGACTTATGACCAGTTTAAAGAAGCACTGGTATCATTGGAGAACCAGGGTATGAAAGGGCTTATCATTGACCTGAGGTCTAATCCGGGAGGTGATTTAGATACCGTTGTGAATATGTTAAAACTTCTGCTTCCGAAGGGAATGGTTGTATACACACAGGATAAAAACGGGGGCAGGGAAGAATACAAAAATAATGAGAACCACGAATTTACAAAGCCTATGACTGTTCTGGTGAATCAGTACAGTGCAAGTGCGGCTGAAATATTCTCTGGTGCTATTCAGGATTATAAGGTGGGAAAAATTGTGGGTACGACTACTTATGGCAAAGGGATTGTACAGCAATTACTGGATTTGAGGGACGGAACCTGCCTCAAGGTAACAATTGCCGAATATTTCCTGCCCAGCGGCAGAAGTATACACAAAAAGGGAGTTACGCCTGATGTAGAAGTTCAGTACGAGGCAAATCCTGATAATGAGACAGCGGATAATCAATTGGATAAAGCATTGGAAGTAGTGAAAGAAGGAATGTAAGTAGTTTGTTGCAATTCAGAGAGATTTGGCCATCCCGGCAGAATGGGAGGGAATTATGTTCAAAAGAAAATGTTATTTATGTGGGGGCAGACTAGCGTCCGGGCGGTGCTTAGACTGTGGAATGAAAAATCAAAATGCAAGGAGAAAGACTTACCGCTTAAATTACAGTGCTGTGGAAAATAAAATGAAAAATCCTGCAAAGGTGAATAATCTGCAGACGGAAAAGGAATTACAGAGGGACCAGAAACCAAAAGAAAAGGTAAAAGCTCCTCAAAATAGAGCGCCCGTGCCGCAAAAGAATACGTATGTACCAGACCCGTCCATATCAGAGAGGCGGACATCGGTCTACAGAGCAGGGCGGTTTGAGACACCCCAAAAGGGCAGAAAAGGGTTAAGTGCGTTTATCGTTATTCTTTCAGTTATTGTGACAATTGCCGGCGCGATTGGAAGCTACAGAGACAAGAAGCAGGTGGAGACCACATATGAACCCATACAAACGGAAACCGATACAACATCCACTCCGTATGACTATGTTACATATGAATTATCGGATGAGGGTGATGAGTTTGAGATTGTATTGGAACCAGGGGAATATAAAGTAGGTGTCCATATTCCGGAAGGAACTTATGAAGTCTTTCTGGAAGCCGGGACAGGGAGTGTATCCGTACAAGAACACGAGAATTATATTTATATGGGGCAGTCTTTCGGAGATAATGAGGAATATAATCAGGTTAAGGAATGGCCAGATGTGAGACTGTATCAGGGCGCTACATTTGATGTGTCGGGGGATGTATCTCTCCGGCTTTACACAGAAAATGCCCAGAATGATAAAATGTCCTCTTATGAAAATCCTTTGACAAAAGAAGTTAAGCTTCCAAAAGGTAAGACATTGATTGCCGGCGAAGACTTTCCGGAGGGCGTATATGACTTTCAGGCGATATTTGAGTGGACCGGGATTTCTTACACAATTCCCCTTCATACAGACTATGAGAACGAAGAATTAAATTTTCTGAATAAAAGTCAGGGAGTATTTCCCGATGACCAGGATGTGGTATACCGAAATGTGGTTCTTACGAAGGGAACTTCCATTTGTGCAAAAGATGCCGATGCTATGTTAGTTCCAAGTGAATTGATAGAGTCGGAGGATTATGACTCTTATTATGACAGTTATAGATATTAAAGGAAAATAATTATGAGCACTATATTCCAAATGAAAAAAACTGAGACAGAAGAACAGATACAGGAAATTGCAGGTCTGGCAGAAATTATCTGGCATGAGCATTTTACACCGATTATCGGAACTGACCAGGTAAACTATATGTTGGATAAATTCCAATCTGTGTCCGCACTGAAGTCTCAGCTGGAAAATGGCTATGAGTATTATCAGATTTTTGAGAGCGGAGAGTTCTGCGGCTACTGTGGCATTCAGCCTAAAGATGGAAAGCTTTTTCTAAGTAAGCTTTACATAAAAAAAGAGGCAAGGGGACGGCATCTGGCATCCAAGGCTTTTGATTTTTTATTGAGTCTCTGTGCCGGCTGCCATCTCACCTCAATCTGGCTGACCTGCAACAAGTACAATGAGGATACTCTGGCAGTGTACCGCCACCTCGGCTTTGAGACTGTGGATACACAGGTGGCAGACATCGGCGGCGGATATGTGATGGACGATTATATTATGGAATATACCATCTCACAAGGAGTCTGATTATGGAGAGCAGAATATATTTTGATAATGGAAGTACTTCCTGGCCTAAGGCTCCGGGAGTTGCGGAGGCCATGTCAGAGTTTCTGACCCAGGGTGCCTTCAACATTAACAGGGGAAACTATGGAGGAGCATATGAGGTAGAGAGCCTGGTTTTGGACACACGAGAACAATTGGCAGGACTTTTCCATATGCCCGATTCCAAACATGTGATTTTTACACCGGGGATTACATATTCCCTGAATTATTTTATAAAAGGTTTTCTAAAACCTGGGGACCATGTGGTTGTAACCGGGTTAGAACATAATGCAGTCATGCGCCCTCTGAACCAAATGTTGCAGGAGGGCGTTACTTATAGTGTGGCCTTCACAGACAGTGAGGGAAATGTCAGCCCTCAGGGGATAGAGGCGCTGGTAAAACCCCACACAAAAGCTGTGATTGTATCCCACGCCTCCAATGTGTGCGGCACAGTGGTCCCAGTTAAAGAGATTGGAGATATATGCAGGCGGAGAAATCTGTTTTTTGCCGTAGATACGGCTCAGAGTGCAGGTACAGTGGATATTGACATGAAAAGCTGGGGAATTGATTTTCTTGCATTTACAGGACATAAAGGTTTTCAGGGTCCTCAGGGCATTGGCGGTTTTCTCATATCAGAGGCTTTAAATCAAGAGATGAAGCCTTTCATATCAGGGGGGACCGGAAGTCAGTCAGATTCTTTTGAAATGCCGGACAATCTTCCAGATAAATATGAGAGCGGAACCATGAATCTGCCGGGAATTATTGGACTTCACGCGGCACTTTCCCACATAGAACGGATGGGTATTCAAAAGATTTATGACAAGAAAATGAAATTGACACGGCGTTTTCTGGAGGGTGCCAGGGAACTTCCCAATGTGCACATTGCAGGCCACCAGGATATTCAGAACCGTGTGGCGGTGGTTTCTCTGGACTTTCTGACTCTGGACAACGGGCAAGCAGCGTTTGAGCTTGAGCGGCAGTATGGCATTATGACCCGGGTAGGACTGCACTGTTCACCCCTCGCACATCAGTCTCTCGGCACGTTTCCACAGGGCACAGTCAGATTTTCTTTTGGCTTCGGTAATACGGCGGATGAAATTGATGTATGTCTGTCAGGATTGAAGGCGCTGTTAAGTCAGATATAGATGATGATTATTTGGCTGTACTGATAGATTTTATCAATAAATAACTTTAATTATGTAAAAAAACAATAAGCTGTTCAGCCCCGTTTTATTGTTCTTAATGCTCCAAAATGATATGATAATTATTGTCGATTATTGCACGAAAAAAGCATTAAGGAGGAAAAAATGTTATGGCTGATAATCAGAAAATGTGGAGTGAATTGGGGATGAATCTGGAGCTCCACAATCAATTGTGCGAGGTTCTTCCGCAGGCATTTGGGGATGTCTTCTTATCTCAGGAGAACCGCCCGGAGGGTATGGATTACTACAATATGGTTGTGGCAGACATCCACGGAATCCGCCCGGCAGAGTTAATTGAGCATCAGAAAAAAGGCGGCAAGGTTTTTGGTACATTCTGTGTATTTGTTCCGGATGAAATTGTATTTGCGGCGGACGGAATTGCAACAGGACTTTGCGGCGGCTCCCAGTTCTGGGTTCCGGGAGGGGAGAAGGTACTTCCCACCAATACATGTCCACTTATCAAGGCGTCCGTTGGGGCAAGGCTTGACCGCACATGTCCATTTTTCAGAATTGCGGACATGTATATCGGGGAGACAACCTGCGATGGCAAGAAGAAAGCCTGGGAAATCTTAGGTGAGGATGTTCCGATGCATGTGATGGACCTTCCGCAGATGAAACGTGCGAAGGACATTGGAGCCTGGGCAGAGGAAATTGAAACATTTAAAGAAGTTGTTGAGGAGTTTACCGGAAATAAGGTAACTGCCCAGAAGCTTGGGGAGAGCATTAAGTTAATCAATAATAAGAGAAAAGCGTTGGAAAGATTATACAGCTTCCGCAAGAATGAGAAGCTTCCTATCAGCGGTACGGATGCGCTTGTTATTTCCCAGATTGCATTTTATGATGACCCGGCGAGATTCACACAGATGACCAATAAACTGTGCGATGAGCTGGAACAGCGTGTGGAGGATGGTGTGAGTGTGGTTCCGGTGGGAACAAAGAGAATTATGCTGACAGGAACTCCCCTTGCAATCCCTAACTGGAAATTACATAACATTATTGAAACCAGCGGTGCTGTCGTTGTCTGTGAAGAAATGTGCACAGGAACCCGCTATTTTGAAAATCAGACGGATGACACAAAGGAAACTGTGGAAGAGCAGATTCAGGCACTGGCAGAGAGATATATGAAGATTAACTGTGCCTGTTTTACGCCCAATGAGGGCAGAATCGATGATATCTTAAGGCTCGCAAAAGAATACAAAGCGGACGGCATTATCGATGTAAACTTGAAGTTCTGCAGTCTCTATGATACAGAAGGATATTTTGTAGAGCGGGCAATGAGAGAGGCAGGCATCCCGGTTCTTGGAATAGAGACAGATTATACAGACAGTGATGCACAGCAAGCTCCGCACAAGAATCAGTGCTTTTGTGGAAATGTTAAATAACTAAGTATATCGAAATGATGTGAAGAGGTAACGTCCAGATGTGCAACATACAGCATTATGTATTATTTCCCAATCATGATAACGGGATGCGGCTTTACAGAGAATTAAAGGCTAGGGGGATTAAAACGGTGATTGCCCCCACTCCGAGAAGCGTAAGTAAATGCTGCGGAATTTCTCTGATGATTGAGGAGAAAGATATTGAAGTAATCCATCAATGCGTGAAAGAGCACAACATTGAGATTTTGGAGATAGCTGCTGTTCCCAGAGATGTGAATCCCCACCGGGATAAATATTGTTAGATGAGGTAAAAGAGTGTGAATTATGTAGGAATTGATATTGGCTCCACGGCATCCAAGGTAGTGGCAAGGGGCACAGAGGTATTTCAGCTTGTGCTTCCCACGGGATGGAGCAGCAAAGAGACAACAATAGCCATAAAAGAGAAGCTCCTTGAGCAGGGGGTTGACGTGCTGTCGGATGAGACGAAAGTAGTAGCTACAGGATATGGACGGGCAGCAGTTGACTTTGCAGATTATGTGATAACAGAAATTACCTGTCACGCAAGAGGGGGCAGGGAACTTGCCGGGGAAGATTGCAGCATTATTGATGTGGGAGGACAGGATACAAAAGTCATTCTTGTATCAAATGGTGTGGTGCAGGATTTCCAGATGAATGACAAATGCTCCGCCGGCACAGGAAAGTTTTTGGAGATTATGGCAAACCGGCTTGGTGTCACCTTGCAGGAGTTATTTGAACTGGCAGAAAAAGGAACGGTGCTTCCAATCAGTTCACTCTGTACAGTATTTGCGGAATCTGAGGTCATCAATTACATCGGGGAAGGCAGAAACCGGGAGGATATTGCGGCCGGAGTGGTAGATTCTGTTGCAGCAAAGGTAGCTCAGCTGGGTCAGAAAAAACGGCTTTCCGAAAAGCTCATCCTCACAGGCGGCTTGAGCCATAACGAATATTTCACGAAGATATTATCGCAGAAAGTGGGGCAGAAAGTATCCATGGTAGAAAACGGCAGATACGCCGGCGCGCTTGGAGCAGCACTTCTGGCGGAGGAAAAGTTTCTGAAAGAAAAAAGTAAAAGCTGAACTGTTACAATTATCTTTTCAGGTTTTATCGAACGCTCGAAAGTCCTTATTGTAGGGGCTTTCGAGCGTTTTTACTTTCGGTTGAAGCTGAACATGGAGAAGCCCTGGAAGATAAAGTAATCAGCAAGGAGATTGGCACAATTATGGGGAAAGATGAAAATTGGGCCAGAGTTACATTCTACTGAGGTGGAGTCAGAAGCACTGGCTGAGACGGAGATTCTGGTTTAATGCACGAAAAATGACTAAAGCTTTGAAGCTAAATTCTATGTACCGGGGGATGCCCCCTGGAAATATTCCATCATATAAGAAATCCCCATCATTTTTAAAATATCTGAAAAAATATATAATATTTATATATTTATCTCCAATTTGTTGATAAATTTCAATTAGATTTAAAACAATGTTAAAAACCGGAATTAGAATTGACAATAATATAACGCATTGATATGATTGAAAAAAGATTAAAAAAATGAAATCCTTAAATAATACTGCTGAAATAGCAGAGAAGTTTTAGCTTTGTTGCTTTTATATATAAGTTGGTGTTAAACGAACTGTGAAAAAATTTGAGTTAATAATAGAGGGAGGCTGGTACAATGGGAATTTAGAAAAGTATTGTACTTAATTGGACAGCACAATTGTGTTCAAAAGAGAGGAAGAAAGCATGAGAAAACATGGGAAAATGGTGGTCTCAATTTTAATGTGTTTAGTGCTTCTTGGGGTAACGGACTTAACTGGATTTGCAGAGGATACAGAGCAATCAATAATAGGAAACGATTTATCTGATTTGGATAAAGTAGATGATAATAATGTGGCAGACGAGGAAATAGAAAGTTTAACAGAAAATGAAGAAGAAAATATAAGTGACGAAAGAAAAAATATTAGTGAAGAAGACAAGGTTAATGAAGATGAGAATAGCATAAGATGAAATACAATATGATAGAGGTACTGCAGAGCTAATGATTAACTCATCTTTGAATCAACTGAATGAAGAATTTAAAATGCATAATGGGAGAGATATAGGGAAGAAAGATCTTATTCAGCCACAATTCTTTGACTTTGATGAAGGTGGGATAATTAATTTTCATACCAGCTTCGATTCAGGAACCTTTTATCGAATCCCCCGTTTTTCTCAAGGTTCCAACTATTGGGTGATGACTGATTTCAGAGAATATGGGGATTATAATTGTGGTCCAACAGCAATAACCAACGCAGTTTGGTATTTTGGATGGGATTTATTCGGCTATCACAGAGCAGTGTCCAATAATTGTTTGTTTACAATCAAATATCTTTGGGGACATTTCGTTACCTGTATTGGACGTGTAAATTCTACAGGAGGTGCAAGGTATTTGGTAGTAATGGATGGATGGGAAAGGTCAGGCAGGCTCGTTCGCGATAATTATTATTTCTTAGTTCGAGGGAAAAAGATATGGATCAGAGAATGATAAATAAAAATAGAATAGGAAAGATAGTATGTGTAGTGTTTATGGTTATCGACATTATCTTTTTAAGAGGGCTCTTCCATGACAGTCTTGATGATATAGAAAGTTTTCTCACACCGGTTTTGGTCATATGTACAATGATAATGTTTGGGGTTTCTATTGCTCTATTATGGGAAAATCAAAAAAGTATATGGGAGCGTATACTGAGCGGATTTGGTTTTTATATGCTTTTGTATATACCAATAGGAATCATTGCTTTTATCAGAGGAATAGCTGTGTCTGCGTTTTGGGGATTGATTGTTGTGATATTTATAATCATTTTGCTGGTTGACCTGATTATCTGTATAACAAGGAAGGTTTTAAAATCCAAAAGTTCACGGATAAGTGGAACGCGTATTTTGGGGGTTTTTATGTTGCTGCTAGCTTCAATGACAACATTTCTTTTATCATTGTGTTTTGTCTTTACGATAGTAAATGCAACATTTGTTGAAAAAAAACATAATTTTATGGGATATTACCTTGTTGGTATTGCTACGAATCCTGAGGGTGAAAAGTATAACTACTATGTATATTGCAGTGAAGAAGAATATATGAATACAGAAATAAATAAAAGATATAGAATGGAGTATGTAAACTGTACAATATTTCCTATGGCCCGACTTAAAGACCTTGATACTCCGTCAGAAAATATGGAACCTGCAATTGGAGTGGAGGAGAATAACTAAGTACGGAGAAACCGATAAGATTCCACTCATATAACGGAATATTTTCTTGAAAAAGTCTTGAACTCTTCGTCAATGGGAGTGTTTGAGACTTTTTTCAATTCCTTGATTAAATTCCCTGAATCTGAAATTGTGAGCAATTATAGCCTCAAATTTAAAAGCTTCCCCAAATCAGATATGTATATGATAAAAGTGGAAGAAAATATGTAAATATTGGCGGTACTTCATTAACAGTATATCCGGCAGCACAGTTTATTTTGGAATTGCTAAACTCAGCCCCCAAATGTTTCTTACTGCAATATATCCAAGTGGCAGATACATAAACAATAAAAAACAACATAAAGCCAATGGCCGAGCCAACATAATGTATTTTTGACGAGCTGGTAACCATATCCTTTGTTTCGTTGACACTGAAAAAGCAGGTAAATATACATGCCCCTACAGCAAAAACTGCAATAAATAAAACGGATGCCATGATTAAAGGTTTTAACACCAGATAGTAAGCATGATATATCGCAGGGGTAGCAGCCCCAAATAATTTAGCCATTTGGTATGCTCCTTTCGTTAGCAGATATAGTAATTGATAATATCCAACACGTAATATTTCCAATAGAAATACAAGTCAAAAAAGTGGAAGAAGCAAGGGGTGATAAAGCAGTTTTATTTTGTACAACGCCATACCCTGAGAAAGCAACAAATTAAAAACATGGTTTTGGGTGAAAATATACTAAGGCTGATCAATGAAGAAGTGAAACACAACTATTATTAAAGAGCCTGACGCAAAGACACAGAGCCGATAATTTGAGTCAAAATCTCATCTTATCGGCTCTTTCTGGCCTGTATTGTTATTATGATTAGTCTTTGGTGTTTCTTGCTTTACTGATAGGAGGCCAGCTTTAATTTATCTATTGTATTTTAATGAAGTTGTTCCAGCATCGTTCACTTCCATCAGAAAAACCTGTTGCGTTTACACTCAGGTATGCGCTGTCTAAATTCTGGTTATCTACGAGATAGAGGGCTGTGATCGTTTTCTTTTCTCCGGGTTTTAAAACTGTTTGATATGCGCTTTTACCGGAGTAGTCCTGAAAGCTTAAATATACAGCTTCATTGAAGTATGTGGGGAAATCATTGGTGCTGCTCTCCATGGCGCTGTACCAGAGTCCTTTGTCATTTTTCTTTAAGACATCTATACGTGCCTGATAGGAGTAGTCATTGATTTGTATATCAGATGGATTATACAGAGTTACCTTTACTTTTGCATATTTTCCATTCTGGGTATCTGTGAGGACCTCCATTTTTCCTGTACTGGTATTGAGCTCTGCGTAAGATTTTTGTACGGGTTTCAGGGTGGTATCTTCATTCATGTATTCTGTCAGGATATCAGAGACATTTCCAGCAGACAAATCTATGTCGCCTGGCAGGGTGTCTGATATTTCTACACTGTCCACACTGTACATTACCTTATTTTTGGCAAATTCCTCTGCCGAAGAGTATTGTTCCAGAAATTCAAGAGTCTGTTTATCCTGTGCCTGCTGGTCCTGTACCATATCGCCTATATTCACAAAGTTTTTTTCTGTTATGTTAAGTTTAGATGCCGCATTTGTGTCATCGGACTGATTTACGTCGGCATAGGGGGCCTTTGTATCTTTTGTTATCACTCCTGTTGCATTTTCGGCTATTTTCTTTAGTTCTTCTAAAGGCAGGTTGGTAGATACACCATAAACACAGATCCAATAGCCTTCTTCTTCATGAAAAACAAAAATATCGTGTCTTGGGCTTCCGGCATTTGAAAACGATGTGAGAATTTTTGCGGGGAGGTCACCCAGCATGATATCTTCAACATCTGTAATATTAGCGAGATTGATTGTTCCCTCATTTAATGTCATCCCTAGAATAGTAATACTGTCTCCCTTTTCGGTTTGTTTCTGAAGAACAAATTTGCCTTCATAAGCTTTCCCTGTAGCAAGTTTATAGCCATCGGGTATATAGCCTGCTTTTACATCCACATATTTTGAAATATTTTCTGTATCTGTATTTTCCTCACTCTTTTGGATATTTAATTTATAGTCACCTATCTGCCCTATTTCATCCTGATATATGAAATGTCTGACTGCGGCAAATGCAGTTGTGGAGAGGGCGAGCAGAGCCACAAGGGCGGCAGCGAGGACAACACGTTTTTTTACAGGCTTTTTTTTATAATTCTTTTTAGATGAGACAGTACTGTTATTCAGTTCTGATAATAATTGCTCTTTTAAATCCTCTTGTCCTCTAAAATTTTCTACATTTTTATTTTCCAATTTTTCAATACTTCCTTCCATTCCCAATTTATAAAATAAGTTTTTCTCATCCATTAAAATACATCCTCCTTTCCATTTGTGAGGGATAGAATCTCTGCCCGGGCTCTTTCAAATCGTTTTCCTGCGGCAGCCTCGCTGATATTCAAAATCCCGGCAATTTCCTTATAACTAAGTCCATAAAAACAATGCAGTTCAATAATTTCCCGCTGTTTGTTATCCAGCTTTTTCAGCAATTGCTTTAGCACAGTTCTATTCTCGGCGGATATAATCGCGGGCATGGTGCTGATGTTTAAGCCACGCATATCTTCTGATAAACCTACGACACAGTTTTCGTTTTCCCGTTTATTCTTTCTGTACTGGTTGATTGCTGTGTTTTTAACAGCAACACTGAGATACATTTTTGTACGGTTACCGTTGATATCTGTCAAGGTGTGCAGGTAGGGCATCAGCTTAACAAAGGTGTCGTGGACTGCGTCTTCAGCCTGTCCCTCGTCATGTAAAATAGAATATGCAATTCTGTAAACAGAACCGGCATATGCGTCATAGAGCCTTTCGAATATTTTTTTATTTGTCATGTCATCCATATCGGTTCCTCTTATTTCTGAGTTTCAAGTGCGCACTTATATAATATAACAAATTTGGGGTCAGCTCCTTGACAAAAATATATTGAAAATAAAGGTGTTTAGAAAGATTTTATACTTTTTATAATGTGGAATTTTGTATAATGTACATAATTATGATATAATTATGTGCATAAGGAGGTGGTTATATGACCCAGATTAGACCAATTACAGATTTGAGAAATACGAATGATATATCAGAGGCGTGCCATGCAGCAAAAGAACCCATTTTTATCACTAAGAATGGATATGGAGATTTGGTAATTATGAGTATAGAGACTTATGAACAGATTGCTGAACCTCATTATATTGATGATGCTATAGTGGAAGCTGAAGAAGAATACGAGAGAACTGGTATTTTGCTTGATGCAAAGGAAACCTTGAAAGGACTCAGGAGGAAGAATATTGGATAAATACAAAGTCAAATTGATGCCAAGAGCATCACGGGATCTTGACGGTATTTACCACCATATAGCTGATGAATTCAAGGAAGTTGGAACTGCAGAGAAGATGGCAGATTTATTGGAGGCAGCCATTCTGGGGCTTGATGAGATGCCGTACCGGGGAGCTGTCCGCAGAGTGGGAGCCTTTGCAAACCGTGGTTACAGACAAATGTATGTCAAGAATTTTACTATAGTATATCGTATAGATGAATCGGCTAAAATAGTTATTATTGTGACTATCCGATATACCCCGAGCAATTTTTAGAATAGAAAGTAATGACATAACGGTTTTTATAAAGATTTTATACTTTTTACAATAATGTTAGCACTCTACAGAAAAGAGTGCTAACATTATTATTGACTTTTCATTTGCAGTATATTAAAATAATGTTCAGATGGCATTGTGACCGTCATGACGAGTATTTTAATGAAAAGGAGTGTTTTATACATGGGAACAAAAAGAGGCAATTTATCCATTGACAGCGAGAATATATTTCCGATTATTAAGAAATGGGTATATTCTGACCACGATATCTTCTTTCGTGAGCTTGTATCCAACGGATGTGATGCAATTACAAAACTGAAAAAATTGGATATGATGGGAGAGTACGACCTGCCCGATGATTACAGGGCGAAGATTCAGGTAATTACGAATCCAGAGGAGAAGACTCTGAAGTTTATTGACAATGGTATTGGAATGACAGCGGGTGAAGTGGAAGAGTACATTACACAGATTGCATTTTCCGGTGCGACCCAGTTCCTTGAAAAATATAAAGACAAGACAAGCGAAGATGATATGATTGGTCATTTCGGACTTGGGTTCTACTCTGCCTTTATGGTTGCGGACGAGGTGCACATTGATTCCCTGTCCTGCCAGGAAGGTGCTGCTCCTGTGCATTGGGTGAGCGAGGGCGGCACTGAGTATGAAATGCAGGATGGAAACAGGACAGAAGTGGGTACAGAGATTACATTGTATTTGAATGAAGACAGCCTTGAGTTTGCAAATGAATACAGAGCGAGAGAGGTTTTGGAGAAATACTGTTCCTTCATGCCTGTTGAGGTTTTCCTTTCCAAGGCGAATGCAGAGCCTGTCTATGAGACAATCGATGAAGAAGATGTTCTGGATACAGACGAAGTAGTGGAACATATTACAGAGGAGCCGGAAGAAAGTGAAGATGGCGAGAAAGCGGAGCCAAAGAAGAAAGCAAAGATTGTAAAACGCCCGGTTTCCATCAGCGATATTCACCCGCTTTGGGGAAAAGCACCGAGTGAGTGTACAAAAGAGGAGTATATAGAGTTCTACCGCAAAGTATTTATGGATTATAAAGAGCCATTATTCTGGATTCACTTGAATATGGATTATCCGTTTAACCTGAAAGGAATTTTATACTTCCCTAAAATTAATACAGAATATGACTCTTTGGATGGAATCATTAAGCTGTACAACAATCAGGTATTCATCGCGGATAATATTAAAGAAGTTATTCCAGATTTCCTGATGGTATTAAAAGGCGTTATAGACTGCCCGGACCTGCCTCTGAATGTATCCAGAAGTGCGCTGCAGAATGATGGATTTGTAAATAAAGTTGCAGATTACATTTCCAAAAAGGTTGCAGATAAATTGAACGGAATGTTTAAGACTGACAAAGAAAATTATGAGAAATACTGGGATGATATCGGTCCTTTCCTTAAATTTGGCTGCCTGAAAGATGACAAGTTTGGGGATAAGATTAAAGATTCTATCCTTTTCAAAAACCTGGATCAGAAGTATCTGACACTGGAAGAGTGCATTGAGGCAAACGGCGGCTCTGTTGTGACACCGAAAGAGGAGAAGGCAGCAGACAGCGCGGAAGATACTGCTGAGGACAGTGCAGAGAATGAAGTGGAAGAGATTAAAACCAATATTTATTATGTGACCAATGAACAGCAGCAGAGCCAGTACATCAAAATGTTCAGGGAGCAAGGGCAGGATGCGATTCTGCTGACACATAACATTGATACTTCGTTCATAACCTATCTGGAGCAGAAGAATCCAAAGGTGCGCTTCCAGAGAATTGATGCGGAGGTTCACGAGTCCCTGAAAGATGAAGTTTCAGAGGAGGAGCAGGAAGCATTCAAGAAGACGTCAGATAGTCTGATTGAGATTTTCCGCAAGGAATTGAACAATGATAAGCTGGATGTGAAAGTAGAAAAATTAAAGGATGACAATGTGGCATCTATGGCAGTTCTTCCGGAGCAGTCCAGACGTATGGAAGAAATGATGAAGATGTATGGAATGGCAGGCATGGATCCTGGTATGTTTGGCAGCCAGACAACCTTAATCCTGAATGCGGGCCATCCACTGGTGAAATTTGTGGTGGAACATAAGCGCAGCAAGAATGTACCTGTTATCTGCAGGCAGTTGTATGATTTGGCGATGCTGGCACATAAGCCGCTGACACCGGCAGAAATGACTGCATTTGTGCAGAGAAGCAACGAGATTATGATGCTTTTGACAAAATAATAAGAAGTAATGGTAAACAAAGAGAAGTATAGCAAATACAGAGCTATACTTCTCTTTTTGTGCTTATATCTGATGAAATATGAGCAGCTTAATTGTCTTAGGATAATATTTAATTGTGAGTAGTGCACAATTGTCAACGGTCATTTTTAGTAAATATACAATGTTGCAAAAAGTTAGAAAATGTTATATTATAACAAATATAAAGTAACAAAAACTAAAATATAAATGGAGGAGACAAACATGAAAAAGAGAAACAAATGGTTAGCACTCGCAATTAGTATGTCACTGGTATTTTCTTCAGCAGCATTAGTTGGCTGCGGAGCAAAAGAGGACAAGGCAGACACTACGACAAAGAAAGAAGACTCTGCAAGTACTGAGAAAGAGGGAAGCGGCAAGAAATTTGCATACTGTACCTCAACACTGAACAACCCATTTATGACCACAATCGGAGATGCATTAAAAGAAGCGTGTGAAGCAAATGGGGACGAACTGGTAACTTATGACCCACAGTATGACCAGGCAAAACAGATTTCACAGATTGAAGATGCTATTACACAGGGCGTAGATGGAATTTTCCTGCTGCCTGTAGACTCTGACGGTGTAAAGAATGTATTACAGACAGCAAAAGATAAGGGCATTCCGGTAATCGCTCTTGATAACCCTGTAACAGACGTAGATTTAGTTGCAGCGAATGTGGCTTCTGATAACTTTAACGCCGGACATATCGTAGGTGAGGCGATGGTAAAAGACTTCCCAAATGGAGCTAAAATTGCAGTCATTGATTCTCCTACCATGGTTGCATGTGTGGACAGATTTGAAGGATTCCAGGCAGCGCTTGAGGAAGCTGGAATGACTGATAAGTTTGAGATTTGCGCACAGCAGGACGCTCAGGCATCTTTAGAGAAAGCAATGCCTATCGCTGATAATATGATTCAGGCAAATCCTGACATCAAAGCATTTTACGGAATCAACGACCCGACAGCTCTGGGAATTATCGCGGCTCTGCAGGCGGCTGATAAACTGGAAGGCATCAAGATTTATGGTGTTGACGGTTCTCCGGACGGAAAATCAGCAATTGAAAATGGAACCTTGCAGGTAACAGCAGCTCAGTCACCGGTTGGCATTGCTCAGACTTCTTATGAGAATATGCTTAAGGTTCTGAAGGGAGAAACAATTGAGAAAGACATCAAGGTAGAGACATTTAAAATTGACAAAGATAATGTCAGCGAATACGGAGTGGACGGCTGGCAGTAAGTCTATATGTTTCTAATTCTACATAGTAGGTGAACTATCGAAGTGGAGGAGCATACCCTCCACTCAGTATTTCAAAAGGAAGCGAGGAAGAACGTGCATAATTATGTTTTAGAAATGAAAGGCATAGATAAAAAATTTGCAAACGTGTATGCGCTTGAAAATGTGAATCTGCAATTAGAGAAGGGGGAGGTACATGCCCTTCTGGGAGAAAACGGTGCAGGTAAATCTACATTAATTAAAGTATTAGGCGGGATATATAAGGCCGATGCCGGGCAGATTATGATAGATGGCCAGGAGGTCACCATTCAATCTGTCAAGGATGCACAGGCTCACGGAATTAATATTGTACATCAGGAAATCGTGCTGGTTCCCCACATCAGTGTCGCAGAAAATATTTTTCTTGGGAGAGAGCCTGTCACCAAGGCGGGACTTAAAGACAAGAGAAAGATGATTCATAAGGCGGAAGAACTGGTAAAACAGCTTGGGCTTGATATTGATGTAAAAAAAGATGTTTACCATCTGACCATCGCCCAGCAGCAATTAGTGGAGATTGTTAAGGCCGTATCCTTCAACTCAAAAATCATTGTAATGGATGAGCCAACCTCTTCTCTTGCGGAGAGAGAAGTGGAGTATTTATTTGAGGTAATCAACAAGTTAAAGAAACAGGGCGTAAGCATTATTTATATTTCCCACAAGTTAAATGAGTTGTTTACCATCGCAGACCGCATTACTGTCATGCGGGATGGAAAGTATGTGGATACGAGAGAAACAAAGTCTACTACCATAGATGACCTGATTAAAATGATGGTTGGACGCAATCTCACGGAATATTATTCAAGAGGCGAGCATTCCATCGGAGAGGTTGCCTTTGAGGTAAAAGACCTGTCACAAAAAGGTGTATTTGAAAATGTATCCTTTCACATTAAAAAGGGAGAGATTGTAGGGTTTGCAGGACTGGTGGGAGCTGGGCGGAGTGAAATTATGCAGGCCATATTTGGTGTATCTTCGATTGATTCAGGTGAAATGTTTATTAACGGGGAAAAAGTGAAGTTTAAAAATGTTCAGGATGCTATCAGGCATGGAATCGCTTTGATACCTGAGGACAGAAAGAAACAGGGACTTGTCCTGAAAAATACAGTTGGGTACAATATCACTCTGACGGTGCAGGATCAATATAAAAAGTTTGTCCACATCAACCGGAAAAAACGTGATGGAATTATCGACAGATATATCAAGGCTTTTTGCTATAAAGACACCATCACCGGAGCAGCTGGTAAATAATCTGTCAGGAGGAAATCAGCAAAAGATTGTGTTATCCAAATGGCTGGCTACAAATCCAAAGGTACTAATTCTGGATGAACCTACAAGAGGAGTTGATGTGGGGGCGAAATCAGAGATTTATACCATCATTGACAAGCTGGCGCAGGATGGAATGGCAGTCATTTTAATTTCTTCAGAATTACAGGAAATCATCAATATGTGTGACCGGATTTGATGTAGTCTCCCAGGGGCAGGTTGCCGGTGAACTTAAGCGGGATGAGTTCGATCAGGAGAAAATTATGTATCATGCAACAGGAGGGAAATAAGAGATGTCTAAAGAAAATCGTGTTAAAATTGCTGAAAGAACAAATAATCCGGTGTTGAAATTTTTCAGTGAAAACCTTGGTATTATAGCTGCATTAATTGTAATCTCTGTGATTGTAGCTATTATGTCCCCTGTTTTTCTGAGTGTAGATAATGCACTGAGCGTGGGAAGGCAGATATCCACAAATGCAGTATTAACGCTGGGAATGGGAATGGTTATTATCACAGGTGGTATTGACCTTTCCGTCGGTGCGGTGGTAGCGCTGACAGGTACGCTGTGTGTTGGTTTTATCAATCAGGGAATCCCGGTGCCTGTTTCCGTTATACTCTGTGTGGGAATCGGTGTGCTTGTTGGATTTCTCAATGGAATCATTATTGCAAAAACAGGCATGGCACCATTTATCGTGACAATGTCTACAATGAACATCGGCCGCGGAATTGCATACTTGTACAGCGGCGGTCTGCCACTGCGATGTACTAGAGATGACTTTGCCGTACTGGGAACCGGAGATTCAGGGCCAGTTCCACTGCCTATCATATATCTGATTATTCTCATACTGATTCGTATGGCTGCTCTTATCAAGAGCAAAATTTGGTACTTATGTATACGCTCTGGGCGGAAACCGGGAGGCTGCAAAGTTTTCTGGAATCCCGACGGTAAAGATTGAGGTCATTGTCTATACCTTATCTGTGGTTCCTGTCAGGATTTGCGGGCGTAGTCTCGCAGCCAGGATGTTTTCAGGACAGCCGTCTGTACAGCAGGGCGCAGAGATGGATGCCATCGCAGCGTGTGTTCTGGGCGGTGTATCCATGACCGGAGGAATGGGAAAAGTAGGCGGCACTATGATTGGTGCATTGATTATCGGTGTCATCAGCAATGGGTTAAACTTGCTGAATGTAAATTCCTTTGTGTCCAACATTGTAAAAGGAATCATTGTATTAATCGCAGTTTACATAGACATCATCAAAAAGAACAAAATGATGAAAGGATAGAGGTGAAATATGTCAGTTGCAGGATTAGATATAGGCACCAGCGGGTGCAAAATTGTAGTTTATGATTTAGAAGGAAATATAAAAGCAGCTTGCAGCCACTCTTATAAAGAAGAGGGCGCTGATGGCTATAGAGAAATTGACCCTGCAACGGTTCTGCCAGGAGTAAAAGCGTGTATAAAAAATGTTTCCAAAGAACTGGATGACCCCATAAGAGCATTGGCGGTGGGGACCCTGGGTGAGTCGGTTGTCTGCATGGACGAAGATGGAAAGATTCTTGGAAAGTCTATGGTCACCGGTGACAAGCGGGGGATTTTGGAGGTGGAAGAGATTCTGCAAAAAGTCAGCAGAGAAGAAATTATGGATATAACAGGGATTCCTGCAAGTGAAATGTACTCCCTCCCTAAATTACTGTGGATGAATAAGCACACAGATATGATTAAGAGAGCCAAATATATTTTCACTTATGAGGATTATATCGGATATTACCTCACCGGGAACAGAAAAATCAGCCACTCATCGGCATCCCGCACAATGGCTCTGGATATTGAACAGAAGGTCTGGTCTGAAAAGTTATTGGAGATAGCGGGCATTTCAAAGGAACAGATGTCTGTTCCGGTAAGTGCAGGAACCATTGTAGGTCAGGTGCTCCCTGAGATTGCAGAAGAACTGGGTCTTTCCCCCGAAATGAAGGTTGTGGCAGGCGGGCATGACCAGGAGTGTGCGGCATTAGGGGCAGGGGTGGTCACATCCGGAATTGGTGAGGACGGCCACGGCACCTGCGAGGTATTGAACCTGATGCTGGGCGAACCCTTGAGAACTAAGGCCATGATAGAAACAGACATGGCGTGTGTCCCTGGAATGATACCGGGAACCTACATGACAAACATGGAGATTACAACCTGCGGGATACTGATGAACTGGAGCCGGGATTGTATGTTTGAAGGCATTCACAGAAGATGCAAGGAAACTGGTGAGAATTTCTTTGCATATATGGACAGAAAAGCCACAGGCATCAAGACGGAGCTTGCTGGTGCTGCCTCAGTTTGGCTGGTCAGGACACCCCGATATCAATTATGATATGAGAGGTCTGATATGGGGATTGACTATCCACACAAAGCCGGAAGAAATTTACCTGGCAGTAAAAGAATCCCTGGCTTTTCAAATGAAAATGGCCTATGAATATGCGGGCTTTTTAGGGGTGAATGTGGAGCAGATTGCAATAACAGGCGGCGGGGCAGTTTCAGAGCTTACCATGCAAATCCGCGCTGACGTTTTTGGCGTAAACACAGTCTCACTGAAAAATAAAGAGGCCGGGACGCTTGGATGTATGATTGCGGCGGCAACGGCGGTGGGGGATTATTCCAGTTTTGAGGAGGGTGTAAAACGTGCAGTAAAAATTCAGCAGACCTACAGCCCCAGGGAAGAGTGGAAGGAATACTACCAGTCAAAATATGAAAGATACAAGAGATTATACGAAAAAATGCACGATTTCACCTAAAATGAGATAAGAAAAATGAAAATAAAAACAGTGATATTTGGAGAGGCATAATGAAATATTATTTGGGTATAGATATTGGTACTTCCACAGCAAAAATAACAGTCATTGATGAAGATGGAATAGTAGTGGGCTGCTGCGAACAAGAATATCAATATTCTCAGCCAAAACCGGGCTGGAAAGAAATTTGGCCGCAGGTGTGGGTAAAAGCTGTAAAAGCAGGCATGGCGAAGCTTCTTTCGGGTATTGAGCCGAAGGAAGTTGAAGCAATCGGAGTTTCAGGGCAAATGCACACCACCATATTTCTGGATCAGTCGGGGGTTCCCATACGGCCGGCAATTATGTGGAATGATGTTCGGACAAAAGATTATTTCCCCAAACTGAAAGAAACACTGACACAACAAGATACCAGAGCCATTTCTAAAATAATTTCTACAGGAAGCCCGGCAGCCAATCTGCTCTGGCTGAGAGATAATGAGGAAGACGCATTTAAAAAGCTTGGGAAATTTGTAATCGGCCCGGACTATCTGGTCTATTATCTGACCGGTCAGTACAGTACAGATTACTGCCAGGCCTCCACTTCTTCTCTCTATGATACAGAGTGTCTGAACTGGTCTGAAACAATGATGGATTTAATCGGGCTGTCGGAGGACATGTACCCTCCAATCAAAGGGAGTCAGGAGATAGTAGGAAATCTGAGAAAGAGATACAGGAAGAGTTTGGATTTTCGCCGGATGTGAAAGTGATTGCAGGGACAGGGACAATTCTGCCGCAGCAATATCCACAGGCAGTCTGCAGCATGGATATCCGGTGCTGTCTATCGGAACTTCGGGGGTTTTAATTCTGCCCAGGGGAAAGGCAAAAGAAGATTCAAAAGGAAAAGAAATCCTGTTTTCTCTGGACGGAAAAGATATCACTTACATGACTCAGGGGGTAGTACAATCTGCCGGGGGGCAGCTATGAGTGGTATGTAAAAATCCTTGGCATCACTGACTTTAACGGTTTGACGGCGGATGTTGATATTTCTGAATTGGGCAGCAAGCAGCTTTTATTTTATCCTCATCTGACCGGAGATAAAACTATTTATGCGGATTCTTCCCTGAGAGGCGCCTTTATCGGACTGGAGATGAACGACTTAAAAGAAGATCTGGCAGTTGCTGTTATGGAGGGTGTTTGTTTCGCGGTAAAGGAATTGATTTATGAGATGGACCTGCCGATAGAGACTCTGGAAGAGGCTTGATGGTGACCGGAGGCGGGGCACACAGTAAAATATGGATGCAGATAATGGCAGATGTGTTGAGTGTGCGGACAGTACAGCTGGATGGAAATGAGGGTGTTTATGGGCTCGCCATCCTGGCAAAAAATGCTCTGGAAGAGAATGTGAGCACTGGTTACATAAAAGAAAATAAAATTAATACACGGAATTATTTTCATCTGAGACCATTTAATGTAGAGAAATACAAGCACAAATATGAACAATATTAAAAAATACACGATGCAATTCAAGAAATTTTCAGCTAGAGAGGAGTCAATCATTAGCACGGGACTGTAATCTGATTTATTTTATGGTATGATAACATAAAATAGACGATAAGGTGGGTATGTATATGTTGAAAGATAAAAGAAGACAGCAAATTCTGGAACTGTTGAAACGGGATGGACAGGTAGAAATCAGTGTCTTAAGAAAGATGTTTGATGTGACGGAAATGACAATCAGGCGGGACCTGGACAATCTGGCTGCCACATATGATATCGTTCGCACCCATGGCGGGGCAATGCTTTCAGATATTCAGCAGAGCATAGAGCTCCCCTTATGAACGGAGAATCGGTTCCCAGGGCGATGAGAAAAGACAGATTGCAATGAAAGCGCTGTCTTTGATTAAACACAGGCAGACTCTGTTTTTTGACTCTGGTTCAACGACTTACTATATGGCTCAAAATATTGGAAATGATAAAATAAATACCATTTTAACTACAGGTGTGAACCTTGCGCCGGAACTTTTGAACCGTCAGAGCGTGTCCGTGATTATGATTGGCGGGGACCTGAGGCGGAATACAATTTCAAGCTGCGGGCCGCTGGCGGAGGAACAGTTGAATAAATTCCGGGTAGATATTGCATTTTTAGGTGCAAATGGTGTAGGTGACGATGGAAATGTTTATATTGGAAATTCAACAGAACTTGGAATAAAGAATACGGTGATGAATATCGCAAAGGAGAAGTATTTGTTAGTAGACTCGAGTAAATTTGGATGTTCACAATTTCTCCATTATGCAAAATTAAGTGATTTTGATGGAGTGATAGTAGACTCAGGACTTTCGGAAAATGTAATGAAGAAAATGAAAAAGATGGGTGCGAATATTATCATTTCCTAATGGGAAGATACTGGATATCCTTCGGGACTTTGCGGTTAAGTGGAATCACTAACTGTTCAGGAGGAGATACAGAAATGAAAATTGTAAATGGATACGATTTAATGGAATATGGAAAGAAACATAATTATATGCTGCCTGCATTTAATACGACCAATCTGGAAATGACTTATGCCATTGCCAAAGGTCTGAATGAGGTAAAACTGCCCGGATACATACAGATATCGTCCAACAATCTGAGATTATCCAGCCCGGAGACCATTGTTGCAATCACAAAGGAGGCGCTGAAAGATTCAGACATGCCCATAGCACTGCACCTGGATCATGGAAAGTCTTATGAGGATGTGAAAAAATGTGTGGATGCAGGGTTTACATCAATTATGATTGATGCCTCCCATCTTTCCTATGAAGATAATATCAGGGCTACCAAAAAAGCTGTGGATTACTGTCATTTCTACGGGATACCGGTAGAGGCAGAGCTTGGAGCCTTGAAAGGAAAAGAGGAAGATATTGTAAATGAGGCGGACTGCAAGACAGACCCGGAACTTGTGCATGATTTTGTAACCCGCACGGGCTGTGACCTCCTCGCAGTTTCAATCGGAAATGTACATGGGCTTGACATCGAGCCGAAAATTGATGTGCCGCTGTTAAAGAAGCTCGACCCCTTAGCCCGGTACCCCTTGTTATGCATGGAGGCTCCGGTGTTCCTTTTGAAATCATCCGGGAAATCAAACAATACGGTATGTTAAAGGTGAACTATGGCTCTGATTTGAGAAAAGCATTTGTTGCTACATTTGGGGAAGCTTATGTCCACAATAATGGAATTGCAAGTGTAATAGAACATAGTATAGATGCGGTAGAAAATGTAAGTAAAACAGTACAGTATATCACCAGCACAATCAATCAATAAATTTGTAAGCCTGCTGGGTCTTCGGCAGGCTTTTTCTGACGGCAGGGAAATTAACAACAAATAAAAGAGTATAATACCCTGATAATTTAACAGGCTTTACACTCTTTTGGTGATCCTTTATATTATTTAAGATATCTTTTCAAGTTTTTTACTATGTTCACGCACTACCTTCTTGAGTAACTGGATATCGGCTTGCATTTGTTCGTAATCATCAACACTGTTTTTATAGCGATTATATGTCGATGTGTAGCAGGATTCAATATTTTGTAAACGTGGTGAAATATCATTTTCAAAAATGAGTTTTATGACTCTGATATCATTTTCGAGAATGAGTTTTGTGTCTGCAATATTATTTTCAAGAGTAAGTTTTGTATCTCTGATTTCATCTTTTAAAGGCTGTATCTTTTTATCCATCATATCGGATAACGCAAGCAGGAGTTCATTATCGGTCATGTTGTCCACCTCCCTTTTATATGGCTGTTATTATATCATACATCAGAGTGTAAAGTCTATTAAATTATCAAGGTATTATTTATGTAACAGTTCAGCCATGCGCAGGTATTTAAATATAATCTGTGCGAGTTTGCCTGCAACAGGTTATATTAAATATCTGCATATGGCGCTCTGCCGTAAGCGAGAGTTTTAACTGCGTCAGCAGTGAAAAAGGCTGCAAAGCAGCCAACTCGAGCTTGCATGGCCGAACTGTTACTTATACTGGAGGATTTTGTATGAGAGATACGAGATTATTTAAGGAGGGGGAGAATATTAATGCAAATCTGGACCCAATAGTAATACATAAAAGGGTTGTGCACAACTATTAGGGTGTCTTTTATGCCTCAGGCTCATAGGCGATTTGTTTTTGAGTGAGAAATTTCTGCACGATGGTATCCCAGGCCTGCTCCAGAGACTTATCCATTGTAAAAGTCTTCAGGGAAGTTCCGGTAATACATTGAAGTTTGGTGCCGTCATATCGAATATTCAGATATAGTCCCTGTACCTGCTCCTCCTGAAAATCCAGGTGGTTCTGTTCAATAAGCCGGGAAATATTTGCCGGGGACAAACTGAAAATGAATTTAAAACTTAAGGGTGTTTTTTTCCCTTTAATTAGAGAAAAACAATAGTCTCTCAGGCTCTTCCAGAAAGAATGCTCAGGAATATCTTCTTCTTCCGGGAAAAAAGCTTTTTGCATAAAGCCATCAATCTTGAACGTGTTAAAGGTAACGATTTCACCTTCAATGAAAAGAAAATTGTCAAAGGTATCAGATAATAATAGATGTGCCATAGAATCCTTCACACTGGTGAGATGAAGTGCAATCATATGAGGTAAGCTCCTTCCGTATTTGTAGAGACAGTTCAGCCAACTCAAGCTGTATGGCTGAACTGTTACTTTGTATGTGATGCTCTTGCTGTTTTTATATTGCATAATTTTAGAATATATGTTATGTTATAGACATAAAGGAACAACCGCCCACAAAGTGGTTGACCTCACAAAATGGTCTTAGCTACTTATGTAGCTGCCTATCCTGTGTGCAAGACAGGATAGGCATTTTTATTTTCGCTTATTATTCCTATCTATGTAGGTAAGCAGCGCGACGAGGAAAATCCCAAATGTCAACATTAAAGATATCGCATCCGATATGTCCACATGCACCACCTCCCCTCTTCCATGAAGTTTGGGAGGCTGCCACCCTGTAACGGTTGTCCTAAAATGCAGTATATCATATTCTTCCTCTTTCTAGTAGCGCCAAATTATAAAATTTCTCTTTACATTTCAGACAGTGTTCACCTCTTTGCCTTGGTCAAAACCTACTGGAAGATTGACTTTTACAGATAAAAAAAGTATGATAAAGTATACTAATTGAATTACAAATATTCAACTAAGTACACAAATAAAAAGGATTTAAAAACAGATGAGAAAAAGGGAAAACGACGGTTAATCATATATTGTTGTGCCGCAGTCATTATACTTGTTGCCGGTATTTTGACAGCGGAGGTGATGAGTAACCTTACCAGCAAAAAGGTGGAGACCGCTCAGGGACTGAAGATTTTAAAAAAAGCGGAGTCTGCGGATGCAAAAAAAATTGAAGAGAAGATGGATAAACTAGCGGAGAAGGAGTTGGAGGCGAATAAAAAAGCAGGTGCAGAGAAGAATTACAAGGCTATATTTGCAGATTCTGTAGTGATGGGAGATTCTATTTCTGAGGCACTTATAGAGTATGATTTCCTGAATGCGTCCAGTGTGGTAGCTAAAATAGGCGTGGAGATTGATTCTCTGGATGACCAGCTGGAAAGTGTGGAGGAGATTAACCCGCAGGTGGTTTTTTTGGCCTATGGGGCGAATGATATACCTGCGACAAAGGGCGATGCGGATGTGTTTATTAAGAAATACGATACTTTGATTCAAAACCTCCAGAAACGGCTTCCTGACACAAAGATTTTTGTGAATTCCATTTTTCCGGTACAGAAGCAGGAGATAGAAAGAGAACCTTCTTACAAAAAGCTGGACGATTACAACGAAGCACTGCGAACTATGTGCGATAAGAAACAGATTACTTTTATTGACAATACGAAGCTGGTATCAGACAGTTATTATGAGGACGATGGAATACATTTTAAAGAAGCATTCTATCCCCACTGGCTGGCTCGGATGGCGGAGGTGGCGTCTTTATGATAGAGCAGCATTCCGGTACAAATGATTTTGGTGAAAATAGCTACAGCAAAGGCGGCTACTACAGGAGACCTGTCAAAAGGACAAAAGGTCCCGGCTTTGCGGAGATTTTAAAATATTTTATTTTGGCGGGGATAGTGGGCTATATTGTATTTCTTATGATATTTACCAGCGGAAGTACAAAGCCTTTTGAGCAGATTGAGAAAGCTGTGGAAGATTCTCTGGATATGGAGAATTTAAAAAAAGCTGACGTACAGGGTCTGAAGCGTTATTACGGGCTGAACAGCGCCGACTATGACGGTGTAATGCTGTACACATCAAAGAGCAGTATATCCACAGAAGAAGTGCTTTTGATTAAGGTAAAACATGACGGGCAGATGCAGCAGGTGGAAGATGCCGTTCAGGAGAGAATTGAAAGCAGGAAAAATGCTTTTCAGGGTTATGCCCCCAAGCAGGTTAAACTTCTGGAGCAGGCGCAGATTTCTGTCCGCGGGAAATATCTGTTTCTGGCTGTATCATCCAAAGCAGAAAGTTATAAAGAGGCCTTTATGAAAAGCCTGTAAGATACATTACAATGAGAGGAAACTGGAAGATGTTATTTAGTAGTGTCACGTTTTTGTTTATGTTTTTGCCTGTTACACTGGCATTATATTATATCCTCCCGGAAAGATTTAGAAATATGGTTATGCTGGCGGCAAGCCTTATTTTTTATGCATGGGGGAGCCGCTCTATATTGTATTGATGCTTCTTTCTATCTTGCTCAACTATATATGTGGACTGGATATCGGAGAAAAGCAGGATGACCCCCGCAAGGCTAAAAGAAGCCTTATTTTTGCTGTGGCGGCGAATATATGTCTGCTGGGCTTTTTCAAATATTATGGTTTTGTTCTGGACAGTCTGAATGCAGTTCTTCCTGTGGATATTCCGTACAGGGAGCTTCCTCTGCCAATCGGAATTTCATTTTATATGTTCCAGGCAATTTCTTATATCGTTGATGTGTACAGGAAAGAAGCAAGACCTCAGGAAAACTTTCTGAATTTTGCTTTATATATATCCATGTTTCCGCAATTGATAGCGGGACCTGTTGTGCGCTATGTTGACATTGAAGAACAATTGAAACGCCGGAAAGTGTCCATGCGAAGATTTGGACAGGGTGCGGAATATTTTATAATTGGTTTGGGAAAGAAAGCCATACTGGCGAACTCTGCAGGCCAAATTTTTGAGCAGATATCAGCAATGCAGATGGGAAGCTTTTCCATGATTACAGCCTGGGTTGGCTGTATCTCTTATGGATTCCGTATTTATTTTGACTTCAGCGGCTACTCAGATATGGCGATTGGTCTGGCTAAAATGTTCGGGTTTGAGCTGCGCAAGAATTTTGACTACCCCTACACAGCATCCAGCATCACGGGATTTTGGAGAAAATGGTTTATCTCTTTAAATGTGTGGTTTAAAAAATATGTTTATATTCCGCTTGGAGGAAGCCGGGCAGGACAGTCACGCCAGGTAGCAAATATTTTAATTATGTGGATGCTGATTGGCTTGTGGTACGGAGCCTACTGGACCTTTTTGCTGTGGGGAGCCTACAGCGGAATCCTGCTTATACTGGAGCGGTTTGTTTGGGGAAATGCCCTGGAGCGTCTGCCGGGTGCAGTGCGGCATATTTATACAATGATATTTGTTTTTGTTGGATGGGTATTCTTCTTCAGTCCCAGTCTGGGAGATGCACAGAACTATCTGTGGGCAATGTTGGGACCGGGAGCCAGCACATTTGTAGATAAACAGGCGATATTTTATATTGTTTCTAACTGGCTTTTGTATCTGATTATCATACTGGCTTCTTCTCCCATCGGGTACAGGCTCATTTGGAATGCTGCGGGAAGCTTTGCTAATACGCGGGTAAGAAAAACAGTGACGGCCGTTATCTATGCTGGAATCTTTCTGATTTCAATTGCTTATCTGGTAACTCAGCCTCTTCAAACATTTTTATATTTTAAATTTTAGGTGAACATATGAGAAGAAATAGAAAAAAATGGAAGCCGGATAGTCTTATCGGCAAGATTTTTATTATCTGTCTGCTGATACTTACTGTAGGAAATTTTCTGACTCCAAATCATAAGAAGTCGGAGGAGGCGGACCGGATATTTGTGGGGAGGCCTAAGCTGACACTTGGCAGCCTTGTGTCAGGAAGTTATATGCAGCAATTTGAACGGTATCAGTCCGAACAGTTTATGGGGAGAAGCGCCCTCCGCAAGTTGAAGGTAACGCTGAACCGGCTGGGCGGAAGCCGAAAAGAAAATGATGTATTTATTGGGAAAAAGGGTCAGCTTCTGGAGGATATTGTGGTGCCTGACCGTGAGGCCGTGGACAATAGCGTAACATCAATCAAAGAATTTGCAAAAAGTCATTCGGATATTCCGGTCAGTGTTCTTCTTGTGCCGGATGCCGCAAATATCATGGCAGCCAGCCTTCCGCCTCTGGCAGAGGTGTCAGACCAGAATGCCAGTATCAGCAGGGTGAAAGAGCTGGGGGATTCTGTACAGTGGATAGATGCGGTTCAGGCATTGAATGAGCACAAGGGTGAGAGGATATACTATAAGACGGATCCCCACTGGACTGCACTTGGGGCATTTTATGCATTTGAGGCCGCCGCTGGTGCGCTCGGAATTACAACAGATTTTTCCAGCGGCTACGCTACTTATCCGATTGCAACAGATTTTAACGGGGCATTGGCTGCAAAAAGCGGATATGAGTTGAACGTGAAAGATGAGATTTCTATTTATGTTCCCAAGGATACAGATAATGATGTGATTGTAAACTATGTGGATGAGCAGAAAAAGACAACCTCCCTGTACGACTCAAAAATGCTCAGCGGCAGAGACAAATATGGTGTTTTCTTAAGCGGGAATACTTCGGTGGCTGATATTAAGACAATGTCAGAAAGCCCCAGAAAACTGCTGATTTTAAGAGACTCCTATGCCAGTTGTTTTGCACCTTTTCTGACACCCTATTTTAGGGAAATCGTTCTTGTAGACCCAAGATACTATGCGGGAACGGTTGAAGATGTCATGGAGACATATCAGATTACAGATGTTTTGTTTTTGTACAGTGGAAATACATTTTTCCAGGATAATAATATAAGTGGAGTATTGAATAGTGAGTAATCGCATAAAACAGGAATTTGAACAAAAAAAAGAGCCTGTCCGTCTGAATAAATTTTTAAGTGAGTCGGGGGTGTGTTCCCGGCGGGAAGCGGACCGGCTGATTGAGAGCGGAAAGGTTACCGTTGACGGAAAACGTGCTGCGGCAGGGATGAAAGTACTTCCGGGACAGGTAGTGAAGGTGGGAAACAAGCGTATCTCCCGCAGTGATGAGATGGTGGTGCTGGCAGTGAATAAACCGGCAGGAATTGTATGTACTGAGGAACGCCGGGAACGCAACAGTATTGTGCGCTTTTTAGATTACCCGGTGAGGGTCACTTATATAGGCCGTCTGGATAAGGATTCCAGAGGGCTGCTTCTCATGACGAATAATGGTGACATTATTAATAAAATGATGCGTGCAAGAAACCAGCATGAGAAAGAGTACAAGGTAACCGTTGATAAAGCTGTGACACCAGATTTTCTGGAAAATATGGCGGCAGGAGTTTCTATACTGGACACAATTACGAGGCCCTGCAAGGTGCAGAAGCTTGGGAAATATACTTTTTCGATTATACTGACTCAGGGGCTGAACAGACAGATACGCAGAATGTGTGAAGCATTGGGATATCAGGTAAAAGATTTGGTCAGAATAAGAATTATGAATATTGAACTGGGAAGACTAAAGGAAGGGGAGTACAGGAAACTCACAGATGCGGAGTTGAATCGTCTCTATGACCAGATAAAGGATTCCTGACAGTTCAGCTATGAAGCTTGAGTTGGCTGCTTCGCAGCCCTTTTCACTGCTGACGCAGTTAAAACTCTCGCTTATGGCTGAACTGTAATTAAATGATAAGAACAGGTGGGGAGTATCAGATGACAGAAAAGAAAAAGAGAATGCAGGAACTGGTGGAGGTCCTGAATCACGCGCGGCGGGCTTATGAGCAGGAAGATACGGAAATCATGAGCAACTACGAATATGATAAATTATATGATGAACTTTTGGGACTGGAGCAGGAATTGGGAACAACCCTTGCCTCCAGTCCTACCATTCATGTGGGATATGAGGTATTAAGCGAATTGCCCAAGGAGCGCCATGAGCGCACTATGCTGTCTCTGGACAAGACAAAAGAGGTGGAGCAGCTCAAGGAATTTCTTGGGGAGCAGAAAGCCGTTATATCCTGGAAGCTGGATGGCCTTACTATTGTGCTGACTTATGGGGACGGCACCTTGCAAAAGGCTGTCACCAGAGGAAATGGAGAGGTGGGCGAGGTTATCACAAATAATGCCAGAGTATTCAAAAATCTTCCCCTCCATATACCATATAAGGGAGAGCTGATTTTAAGGGGCGAGGCTGTCATTGGATATAAGAATTTTGAAAAAATAAATGAAGAGATAGAAGATGTGGATGCAAAATATAAGAACCCGAGAAATTTGTGCAGTGGTTCTGTGAGGCAGTTGAATAACCAAATCACCGCCAAACGAAACGTATGCTTTTTTGCATTTGCGCTGGTAAACGAAACAGATGTTGATTTTCACAATTCCAGATATGAACAATTGGCCTGGCTGGGACAGCAGGGGTTTGAGGTGGTGGAGAATCATCTCGTAGATGCAGATAAAATAGAGGAAGAGGTGGCCTGGTTTGCCGGGAAAATCTCAGAAAATGATTTTCCTTCCGACGGGCTGGTTCTTGTCTATGATGACATCAATTATGGGCAGTCTCTGGGGAGTACATCAAAATTTCCAAGGAACTCAATGGCCTTCAAATGGGCGGATGAGATAAAAGAAACAAAACTGCTGAAAATCCAGTGGAGCCCGTCCCGCACAGGGCTTATTAATCCAATCGCGGTTTTTGAGCCTGTGGAGCTGGAGGGGACAACGGTAAGCCGTGCCAGTGTCCACAACATTAGTATTATGGAAGACCTGGAACTGGGTGTGGGTGACACAATCCGGGTTTATAAGGCAAATATGATTATTCCTCAGATTGCAGAAAATCTTACCCGCAGCGGAGTAAAGGATATACCCGCCGAATGTCCGGTGTGCGGTGGTCTGACGAAGATTTCTATGGAAAATGATACGAAAACCTTATACTGCACAAATCCTGAATGTCAGGCAAAACAGATGAAATCTTTTGCCCTGTTTGTAAGCAGGGATGCCCTGAACATCGAGGGGCTTTCGGAAGCTACTCTGGAGAAGTTCATTGTCAGGGGATTTATAAAGGACTTTTCTGATATTTTTCACCTGGACAGATATGAAGAGGAGATTAAAACCATGGAGGGCTTTGGACAGAAGTCCTATGACAATTTAATCAATAGTGTAGAACATGCACGGGAGACTACACTGCCTAAACTGGTATACAGCCTGGGTATTGCTAATATTGGGCTTGCAAATGCAAAAGTCATCTGCCGGGCACTGGATAATAAACCGGACAGGTTAATTTCTGCCACGGTGGAAGAATTAAGTGAGATTTCCGGTGTGGGTGATGTAATTGCAAGGAAATTTGTGGATTATTTTGGTGAGGAGAAACACCGGGAAATATTTGGAAAGCTTCTGGATGAGGTCCGCATACCCATGGAGGAGAAGCAGGGCGAAGAGCAGATATTTAAAGAGGTAAATTTTGTTATAACAGGAAGTGTGGAGCACTTTGCAAACAGAAATGAAGTGAAAGAAGTGATTGAGTCCCGGGGAGGAAAGGTCACAGGTTCCGTCACATCTAAGACCGATTATCTGATTAACAATGATGTGCAGTCCTCTTCTTCAAAAAATAAAAAAGCGAGGGAGCTGGGAGTCCCTATTATATCTGAGGAAGACTTTTTGAAAATGCTGAACGGATAGACTGCATTGCAGTTCCACTGTTTTGTGTAATCTGGCTGGTTTAGAAAAAGTTAATTTGTATCTGTAACCCAACTATATTATAATAGGAATTGCAATTAGTGGTGTGGAAGAGAGGAGAAACATGTCAGATAAAGATTTTATTATAGAAGAGAACGATGATAGGGAAGATGATGAGAAAGCAGAGATTACTGCGCAGAGCGAGGTAGATAATGACGATGACGGGTATGAGAAGCATTGCCTTATCTGCCATCGTCCGGAAAGCGCTACCAGCAGGATGATTGATTTGCCCAATAATATTACAGTGTGTTCAGACTGTATGCAGAAGAGCTTTGATGCAATGAGCAGCGGGGCCGTTGACTACAGCAAATTAATGAATATGCCGGGTGTACAGTTTTTGAATTTGTCAGATTTGGAGAATTCTGTGCCGAAAAGCCAGAAGATAAAAAAGAAAAGAGAGAAGCCCAAGAGTTCCACACGTTGAACATCAAAGATATCCCGGCACCTCATAAAATCAAAGCACAGCTTGATGAGTATGTGGTGGGTCAGGAGTATGCGAAGAAAGCAATGTCTGTGGCGGTGTACAATCATTATAAGAGGGTTGCCACCAATACCATAGACGACATTGAGATTGAAAAGTCAAACATGCTTATGATAGGGCCGACAGGAAGCGGAAAGACTTACCTGGTGAAGACTCTCGCCAGACTTCTGGATGTGCCTCTGGCAATTACGGATGCCACATCCCTCACAGAGGCGGGATACATAGGTGATGATATCGAGAGCGTTGTATCAAAATTGCTGGCGGCAGCCGACAATGATGTGGAGCGCGCCCAGCAGGGTATTATATTTATTGATGAGATTGATAAAATCGCAAAGAAGAGAAATTCCAATCAGCGCGATGTCAGCGGCGAATCTGTGCAGCAGGGCATGTTAAAGCTGCTGGAGGGAAGCGAAGTCGAGGTTCCGGTGGGGGCAAACAGCAAGAATGCCATGGTTCCCCTGACTACGGTGAATACAAAGAACATTCTGTTTATCTGCGGAGGTGCATTCCCTGACTTGGAGGAAGTAATCAAGGAGAGGCTGTCCCGCAAGACTACCATGGGATTTAATGCGGAGCTGAAAGATAAATATCAGAATGACAAGGAAATTCTGTCCAAGGTTGCGGTGGAGGATTTGAGAACGTTTGGGATGATACCCGAGTTTATCGGACGTCTGCCCATTATCTTCACTCTGAAGGGACTGGATAAGGAGATGCTTATTCAGATACTGAAAGAGCCAAAGAACGCTATTTTGAAACAATACAAGAAGCTTCTTGCCCTGGACGAAGTCAATCTTGAGTTTGACGATGGAGCGCTGGAGGCTATAGCAGAAAAAGCTCTGAAGAAAGATACCGGGGCTAGAGCGCTTCGGGCAATCATAGAAGAGTTTATGCTGGACATTATGTACGAGATACCAAAAGATGACAGCATCGGACAGGTGACGATTACAAGAGAATATATTGAAGGAACCGGAGGTCCTGTCATTCAGCTGAGAGGGCAGGAGACTCTGCTCTTAAATTAAAAGAGCAGCGGCAGAAATGAGGTACAGGAGTTTCTCTCATTGTTGCCCTGCTTTTTATAGATGGGATGACTAAATTGTTCGCATTTCTTCAAGGGTATTATATAAACTGAGCTTTTCCATAGCCCCACTCTCTGTTGGGAAAGAGCATGGCCGGCGGGCGTATAGCACCAAGAATAAACAGACTTTTCATCTCATAAGCATCAATACCAGTATAGCCCAGATCTTTGAGCATCCACTCCATGAGTAGGGCGGCAGCCCCGGCTGTAATTGCCGTTGAAGCGCTGGAACCTGACCGCACTGCAAACTCTCCGCCCGGGAGGGCGCCTGTATGTTGACACCCGGAGCGGTGATATGTGGGTTGATTAATTCATCCCGGGTATATCCCCTTCCGGCTCGTGAGTGCAATACTGTTGTTGTTTCCGTCATAGTAGGAGACGGCAATGATTCCTCTCGCGTTGGCCGGGTTTGTGAGCGTGTAGTAGGGGTCTGAATTGAGAAAATACACATCGCCGCTCAGAAACTCTGTTATAGGCAGCCACATATGATACAGTCCGCTGATGGCCCGCACAGGTGTTACAATCAAACTCCAGATTCCGGGGGCGGGGGCATTGAAGCGGAAGAATACCAGTTTCAGAGATCGTCCGCTCTACGATAATGGTGTAATCCACGGTGACACTTGTTCTTTCAAAAACAAAATTAAACACAGTGGTAGAGTCCCTCTGTATGGGGATGGAGGCTGTAGATTCTCCTGATGGAGAAACCAGGGCGACAGAAAATATATTTGGGATATCTGTCCAGAGCTCCATAGTAAATCCGTGCACATTTTCTCCAACCCGGATTTCTACCACATCGGGGACGTCATCGCTGCGGATTGTGTGGGAATAATGATGCCTTTTATCAGCTTCATTTCCACCTCCAACCACAGGAATCTGGTTTACTGCCATGCCATAGTGTTCCAGAACCTTGGAGAGCGGAAGGACGTCCGTGTGTCCTCCCATATTTGTGCCAAGGGCCACACATATAATCAGCGGTATGTTATTGCGGTCCGCAAGAGCACTCAGATATTTCAATGCCAGCATAATGTCATTTTCCTGAAAAGCCACAGCACTATTGGGGATATAATAAAAATCACGCAAATACTGTTTGGCTTGTTTTAGCTTTACAACAGCGAGGGTGCATTCGGGGGCCGCCCCGAGAAAGTTTTCAGCAGGATTTCCCGAGCCAGCAGCCAGACTGGCGACAAAAGTTCCATGTCCAATTTCATCTTCAGAGGGGACAATGCTTTTGGGGTCATCAGAATTCAGTGCTTCATTTATCATTTCACTGGTGTATTCTGAGCCGAATACAAAATCTTCAGGGGGGGTTCCTGTTTGAATAGTCTGGTCCCATATTGCAGCAATACGGGTCGTTCCGTCCAGTTTTTGGAAAACCGGATTTGTGTAATCAATGCCGGTGTCCAGAAAGCCTATCATAATATTCTGGCCTTTTAACTGCAAAGTGGGATAATTCTGGATTTGCAAAATACCTGCCTGATTCAGAGACTCCATACTTAAAGTAGTATAGCATTTTGGGATTGATGTATAATCGAACTTACTCACATTGATAGGTTCTGTGAGAACGCTGGACAGATAAACACAGCGGTATCCATAATTGGCATACTGCGCGCAGAATTGTTCAGATATAACATTTGGAACGGGGAAGGGACGTGTCTCGGAAATAATAAAATCCTGGTACTGCTCGGATAAGACACGTTCTCTGCATATATTTTCATCCATATAAAACGTCCATATTATTTTTATAATGTATATGACAAAAGGGGGAAGATTTATGACTTGAAGCTCTACAATGCTATATCTTATTGAACATTAATAGTTCAATAAGCATACCTTCCTGAACATTGGCAGTTCAATCAGTATACCTTATCGAACATTAGTAGTTCAAGAAGTATGGATAAACAGCTGCAAAAAATAAAAAGAAAATTGGTTGAAGTTGGCATTTATTGGGGTATAATAGAGAGAGTACACTAGCTTTTAATTAGAAAGGTGAAAGGAGACAAATTATGAGAACATTCTTTGGAGATTTAGGCAGAAAAATAGGCGAAACCGCTGAAACTGTAACAAACAAAGCAGGAGAAGCTGTGGAGGTTCAGAGACTTAAGAACCAGATTAGGGCGTTAGAGCGGGACAACGAAGATGATTATGTAGATTTGGGAAAAATGGTATATGCACGTTATAAAGATGGCGAGGTTGTGGATTCAGAGTCCATAGGAGTCTGTGAAGCAATTCAGAACAGAGAAGAAAGTATTGAAAAATATGAGCAGCAGATTTCTAAAGTGAAGGGTGATACAAAATGTGACAGCTGCGGCAAGTCAGTGGCGAAGGAGATGGCATTCTGCCCTCACTGCGGCGCAAAAGCTCCTGAGAAAAGTCAGGAAGAGACGAATTATGCTGAGGAAGTAAAGGATGATGTTGTAGAGATGGCTGAAGATATAAAAGACAAAGCAGAATCAGTGGCGGAGGATGCAAAAGAAAAGGCTGCCGAGGCTGCGGAAGAAGCCAGAGAAAAGACTGCGGATGCCGCTGACACTGTGAGAGACAAGGTTTCAGATGCAGCGGATACCGTAAAGGAAAAAGTTTCACATGCGGCAGAAGCTGTGAAGGAAAAAGTGGCAGATGCCGCTGAAGCTGTCAAAGAAAAAGCAAAAGAAGATTAGAGGGAAGCCTGTGATTATTTTAGTTTTGATGAGCCTTACTCTTTCTCTCACACTAATAGATATTGTGCTGAAATCCTATGTGGAAGGATTTATGACAAAAGGGGAAGAGAAGGCAATATTTAAGGGGAAAGTGAAGCTGCGCAAGGTATACAATAAAGGCATGTGCCTGAACCTGCTTGACCACAAGCCTGAGCTTGTGAAGATATTGTCTGCATTTGTGACTGTTCTTCTTACCATTTATCAGCTGATTATACTGCTTGGAAAAAAGAATGGCCTGAAAAAGGCAGGACTGTCACTTATGGTGGCAGGGGCGTGGAGCAATACTTTTGACAGGTGGGTCAGAGGGTATGTGATTGATTACGTGGGATTTCAGACGAAATGGAAGAAAGTTACGGAAGTTACTTATAATCTCGGTGACTTTTTCATCCTGGCAGGAAGTATTTTTATGACATTTTCCTCACTGTTTGGAAAGAAGAGAAACAGTAAAAAATAAAAATCAGGTGACTTAAGAAAAGATTTTCTGATACCACCTGACTGCGGCCCGCATTCAGAAAAATGATGTGGGGCTGCATTTTCTGTAAACTGGTTTGATGAAAAGACGGGTTATAAAAAGAAGTAAAAGAAGTAAAATAAGAAAGCAGGTATAATCATGATTCAGGATATAGAACCACATAAATATAGAAATGAATACACTCCGGTGCCGCCGGATAAGGAGAGCATTGCTTTATATTATGAAAATCATGCTTTGCTGCTGAGGAGGACGGCGGAGGGAGTGGAGTTCCCCACATTTGGAGATTTGGAACATCTGGACAAAAATATTTATGAGGATTATACATATTTATTTTCCATAGACGAAGAGCGCTATTATTTGATAGGAGAAGCTGAACTGGGATACGACATCCTCCTTTGCGCTGGAGAATATGGAAAGTTTTCACACGGTAGAGCCTCAGTACAGGGCATTTGCCGGGATAACAGGGTATCAGCTTTTCAAATGGTATCAGGATAATAAATACTGCGGACGCTGTGGATGTTCCACCCAGAAAGATAAGAAAGAGAGAATGCTCTACTGTGAGAAGTGTCACAATATGATTTTCCCCAAACTCAGCCCTGCTGTAATAATTGGAGTGCTGGATGGGGAACGGATACTGATGTCCAAATATGCAGGCAGAACATACAAAAACTACGCACTGCTGGCTGGTTTCGTTGAGATTGGCGAGACAGTGGAAGATACGGTAAGAAGAGAGGTAATGGAGGAAGTAGGGCTTAAAGTTAAGAATGTCAGGTATTACAAAAGCCAGCCGTGGTCTTTCAGTGACACGGTGCTTATGGGCTTTTACTGTGATTTGGACGGAGAAGATTCTATTACATTAGATGAGAATGAACTGGCACTGGCGGAATGGTTTGACAGAAAGGAAATACCTGTGGAGCCATCAAGGGACAGTTTGACAAAATGAAATGATTATGAAATTTAAAAATGGTGAAATATAGGAGGATAACAACATGAGAGCGACATTTGATGAAAGTTTAGTAACAGGGAATGAGATGATTGACAGTCAGCATAAGGAATTATTTGATAAGATTAATAAACTGCTTGACAGCTGTGAGGTGGGAAATGACAGAGTGGTGGCAGTTAAGACACTGGATTACCTTGCAGACTACACAGAGTTCCACTTTTCTGAGGAAGAAAAACTTCAGGAAGAAATAGAATATCCCAATATTGAAGAACACAAAAAACAACATGCAAAGCTGATAGCTGTAGTAAAAGACCTGTATGAGATGCTGGAAGAGCAGGAAGGTCCATCCACTGCTTTCGTAGAGCAGGTGAATAAAAATGTGATAGAGTGGCTGTACGGACATATTAAAACCTTTGACCGTTCAGTGGCAGAATATAAATTTATGGCAAGCAACAGTGAACGTCTGTAGGGATAAGAATTGATAAAAGGGAATGTTGAGCTAAAGTGAGAATATAGGGAAGAGCACATGCGGATTATATCTTATCGAACATGAATATAATTTGCAGGTGTTCTTTTTATGTAATAATAAAATGTTTTAGGGTATAATGGGAAACAATATTTTAAAGAGGTGATGCAGATGAGAGAATTAAATTTTAAAAAATTGGGATATGACATTATGATAGATGTTGTGGGAGGGATTTTGATGGGAGTCGGCATATATAATTTTGCGGCAAATGCGGCTTTCCCCCTGGCAGGAATATCTGGTATCGCATTGATATTCTATCATCTGTTTAATCTGCCCATTGGCTGGGTAACGATAATACTGAACATTCCTATAGCCATCGTATGTTATAAAACTCTGGGAAGAGAATTTTTTGTCCGCTCTGTCAGGTCACTGATTATTACATCGCTGATAGTGGATTATGTGGTGCCCCTGTTTCCTGTATATTCGGGTGACAGAATGCTGGCGGCTCTCTGTACCGGTATATTTTCCGGTCTGGGATATGCCCTGATTTTTATGAACAATTCCTCCACCGGAGGAACAGATTTTGTCATAATGACAATTAAAGTGAAGCGTCCTCATATGACACTGGGAAAGCTTGTTTTTATCACAGATGCAATTGTTGTGGCAATGGGAGGATTGATTTTCAGGGATGTGGATGGAACAATTTATGGAATTATCATCACTTACCTGATAACGATTGTGATTGATAAAATAATGTATGGTATTGATTCCGGCAAGATGACCTTTATTGTAACTGAGAAAGGACAGGAGGTTGCGGAGAAGATAGATCAATATTCGGGAAGAGGCGCAACTCTGTTAAAAGGCAGGGGCAGTTATTCGGGATAGAAAAAGAAGTGGTAATGTGTGCCTGCAACAATAAACAAATGTACACAATACGGAAGATGGTGAAGCAGGTAGACCCGTCAGCATTTACTGTGATTATGGAATCCAATGAAGTGGTGGGGGAGGGATTTAAGGAAGAATAGTCATAAATACCGCTGAAAATGGATTCACTTAGCAGTTGATAGAGCTGCTAAGTGAAGACCAAGTTTATAAAGGTATGGCAGTTCTTAATGTTCCACACTCTCTGCGTATATTTTAACCAGTTCCACTGCTATTTCAGCAGCTTTATCCATTCCCTCTGCGGTAATGTGTTCATAGGGTCCGTGATAGCCGTGGCCTCCTGTGCCCAGATTTGGGCAGGGAAGCCCTTTAAAGCTGAGCTGGGAGCCGTCTGTTCCTCCTCTGATTGGCTCTACCAATGGGGTTACACCCGCATTCTTACATGCTTTTTCTGCATTTTCAATGAGATGCATACAGTCTTTTATAATCTCAGACATATTCCGGTACTGCTGGGTGACAGTCAGCACGGCGGTCCCTGCTCCCCATTTCTCATTTATTAATTTTTCAATGTGGCGCATCGTCTGCTGGCGCAGCTCAAATGCTGCTTCATCATGGTCACGGATAATGTAATGGAGTTCAGCATGTCCAACATCTCCTGACATACTAATCAGGTGATAGAAACCTTCGTAGCCCTCTGTATTTCTGGGAATATCGCCTGAGGGCAGCATTCCGTTGATTTCCATGGCAACCAGGCTGGCATTGACCATCGTGTCCTTGCTGGAACCAGGGTGTACATTAACTCCTTCGATTACAAAATCGGCTTTGCATGCATGAAAATTCTCAAATTGAATTTCTCCTTCTGTATCTCCGTCCAATGTGTAGGCATAATCTGCACCAAATCTTTCCACATCGAAATGAGACGCCCCTGTTCCGATTTCTTCATCTGCTGTGAAAGCGATGCACAGTGGTCCGTGAGGGATATTTTTTGTCTTCAATGTCTCAATCATAGTCATAATTTCAGCTATGCCGGCCTTGTCATCCGCACCTAGAATGGTAGTTCCGTCAGTGGTAATCAGGGTGCGGCCTTTTAAATCTGGAAGATGCTTGAAAGTGCTGACTTTAATGGTGCGCCCGCTTGTCCCCAGTACAAAATCTTTTCCGTCATAGTTCTCAGTTATGACAGGTACAATATCGTGGTCACAGAAATCAGACACTGTATCCATGTGTGCGATGAAGCCCAATTTTGTTCTGTCTTCCAAACCAGGCGCAGCGGGGATGTGGGCATAGATATAGCACTGTTCATCCACTTCCGCGTCAGATATTCCAAGGTCTTTTAACTCCTGTACCAGTACCCGCGCCAGGTCAAACTGGCAGGCGGAAGAAGGAACGGTTTCACTGTTTTCATCACTGGGTGTGCGGATAACGGCATATTTTAAAAGTCTCTCGTAAGCTCTCATAATGATATCTCTCCTTTGTTGTTTCTTTTCATTATTATATCACAAATTCTGCAAAATTCATGATACAATTATCCATTTAATACTGCTGATTTTCATCTTGTTTCATGGTAATATAGACATGGTGATTTAATTGTAATATAAAAAAGAGGGATAGCTATGAATTATAATGTAAATGATGGTGCAAAGAGAGTTGTCGGGGAGCTGAAGGAGCTGGCGGGATTTACTGCTGATGAAAATGGTGCTCAGCGGGTTGCGTGGACGCCAACCTGGCAGAAAGCAAGGGATTGGTTCAGAGAAAAGGCGGAGGCGGCAGGTGCTGAGGTTTCTATAGATGGGGCTGGTAATCAGTGGGCAAGACTTGAAGGCGAGACAAAAGAAGGAATTGCTGTTGGCAGTCATCTGGACTGCGTCCCAAATGGCGGGCCACTTGACGGAGCCCTTGGTGTTGTGGCAGGTCTGGAGGTTTTGAGAAGATATGCCGAGAGCGGGACAAAGCCAAAGAAAACAATTTATGCGGTAAACTGGGCGGATGAGGAAGGGGCTAGATTTGGATATAGCTGTCTGGGTTCATCGGCGGCCAGTGGGTCACTGAATGTAGGTGAACTCATGGGTTTGACAGATATAAATGGAGTCAGATTTGAAGATGCTCTCAGGGAATATGGCGTGGAGTCGGCCAAAATGCTTGATGCAGGTGAGCAATTAGAAAAACGGGATTTAAAGGGATATCTTGAACTGCATATAGAACAGGGACCGGTGCTGGAAAATGCGGGGAAGGTTGTATCCTGTGTTTACGGGGCGGCAGGAGTTGAGCGCCACAACATTGAATTTACCGGACAAGCCTCACATGCAGGGTCATTCCCAACCCAAATGCGTCAGGATGCATTTCTGGCGGCGGCGCAGGCATCCCTCGCATTCAAAGAGATTGCCTTAAAATATAATGCAGTCTGTACTGTAGGGCAGGTGAGAGTTGAGCCGTGTGTTGTAACAATTGTTCCGGGAAAGTGTGTGATTTCGTTGGATCAGCGCACCATTAAGTCTGATGACCTCCCCAAAATGCTGGAGGAGGCAAAACAGGCCGCTCAAAAAGCCGCCGATGACCAGGGAGTGAGTGTAAAATGGAGCAAAATCTGCGCATTTCCGCCTCAACTGTACGATGACCACCTCATAGAGCTGTGCAAGAAGGCTGTGGAGGAGGAGACAGGGGAAGCGGCCAATATGTACTCCGGGCCTCTGCATGATGCGGTGGAGGCGGCGAAAAAAGTGCCGGCAGTTATGATGTTTGTCATGTCTGAGGGCGGTCTGTCTCATACAAAAGAAGAGTATACCCCTGATGAAAAGATAGAATCAGCGGTAAGGGCATTTCTGAATCTGGCTGACAAAGTTGTTGATGAATAGAATCGGAATAATATTTCACATATCCACACAAAAATCACATAACTATTTGTTACACTTACGCCCTGTAGAGACAGAAATACAAAGCAGTTCAGTATGATGGACTCAGTTGTAAAGGAGAAAATATTATGCGTAAAAACTCAGCCACACAATTCAAAAAAACAAAGAGAAGTACTTTTTTAATTCTGTGTTTTATGTTAGTTTTATTATTAGCAGGATGTGCTAAGGATAATGGCACAAAAGAAGAAAGTTCTTCTCAGAGTATTTCTGAGGAAGATGGGGATTTGGCGGACAGCAGCACAAGTGAGGCGTCAGCGGAAAACGTGGATGCACAGGAAATTACAGAAGGCGGAAGTCTTGAAATTCCTGTAAGCGAGCTATCTTCTACCGTAAAGTTTTATCCGGTAAAAGCGGATGGCGTCAACATGGAGGTTCTTGCCGTGAAAGATTCAGAAGGGAAAATCCGGACAGCTTTTAATACATGTCAGGTTTGTTATGGCTCCGGAAGGGGATATTATAAACAGTCGGGAGATAAACTGGTTTGTCAGAACTGTGGAAATCAATTTACGGTGAATCAGGTGGAGGTTCAGTCAGGCGGCTGTAATCCATGGCCGATTTTTGATGAGAACAAGACTGTAACGGATGAAACCGTTTCTATTTCTTATGACTATTTAAAAGAAGCTACGCAGATTTTTGCCAACTGGAAGACGGATTTTTAAATAATTGATATTGTACAGTCTGGTTACATTACCCGGCCAGACTGCACTAAGTATGTAAAAGTGAGGAAATAGGATGCCTGAGAGAAAGAATGTTTTAGTAGTAGATGACGAACAAAAGATACGGGAGGTAGTTTCCTCCTATTTGGGAAGCAAAGGTTATAAAGTTTATACTGCCGGAACAGGAAAAGAGGCACTGCAGGTTTTTGACAGGGAGATGATTGAGTTTGTTATTCTTGATTTGATGCTGCCGGATTTGTCCGGGGAAGAAGTCTGCATTAAAATCAGGAAACAGTCGCGTGTGCCTATTATTATGCTGACGGCAAAAGCGCAGGAGGAAGATGTTCTTGGTGGGCTGCATATGGGGGCGGATGATTATATGACAAAGCCTTTCAGCTTGAAAGAACTCTATGCCCGTATGGAAGTGATATTGCGGCGCACTGCGGATGCGGTGGTCCCGCTGTCATCAAAAATTTTGTGGAACGACGGTGATTTAAGTGTGGACTTTGAACATATGGAAGTAAGAAAACAGGGAAAAACTGTCAGCCTTACACCAAAAGAGTGGAAAATTCTCTCCGCATTGATTAAGTATCCTCAGAAAGTATTTACAAGGGAGGATTTGATTGCAGTTGCTTTTGATATCAGTTATGACGGGAGTGACCGGGTCATTGATACCCATATTAAAAACCTGAGGAAAAAGATTGAGGATGACCCTCAGGCTCCGGTCTATGTAAAGACCATCCACGGAATGGGTTATCGGTTTGGAGGTGAGCGGGAGTGAAACGAAAACTTCGCACACAGGTATCCGCCGGTTTCGTATCTATTGTCTTAATTTCCATTTTTCTAATCAGCCTGTCTGCTAATTTTTTGATTAACAGGCAGTTTGAAAAGTATGCCCGAAATCAGCAGGAGAAATTTTCAAAAGACCTTGCTGAGGGGATTGAACTGCAATATAATGCCGTGTCGGAGAAATGGAATGTTGACTATATCCACGGCGTGGGGATGTATGCCCTGAATGACGGATATATTATGAAATTGTATGACAAGGACGGGAACAGTGTCTGGGATGCGGAAAATCACGATATGACCCGCTGCCATCAAATTATGGATACCATCCGTATCAGGATGAAAGAGGTTCGGCCCAAAATAGAGGGCGAACTGGTCACTCACAGTTATGAGCTGAAGCAAAAGGACGTTTTGGTGGGACATGTAGATATCAGCTACTATGGCCCTTATTATCTAAGCGAAAATGATTTTCTTTTTTTGAACTCCTTAAATAAAATTTTAATGGTAACAGGCATTTTGTCTGTTTTTGGTGCGGCCGGGGCAGGTATTGTATTTGCCAGGCGTATTTCCAGTCCCATCGCAAAAACTATACAGATTACAAAAGAGATATCTGACGGCAATTATGGGATACGGTTTGAATCTCAAATCAATATAAAAGAATTAAATGAACTGATGCAGGCTGTGAACCATATGGCGGATGCGCTGGAAAATCAGGAAAAAATGCGCAGAAGGCTGACAACGGATGTGGCCCATGAGCTTAGGACACCGCTGGCAAATGTGTCCTCCCATCTGGAGGCAATTCTGGAGGGGGTATGGGAACCGACACCGGAGCGTCTGCAAAGCTGTTATGATGAAATCGGCCGTCTGTCCCAGCTGGTTTCCGATTTGGAACGGCTCAGTCAGGCAGAGAGGGAATCTATTCCCCTGGAGAAGAAACCAGTAAATCTGCGCTCTGTGGCGGATTCTGTCTGTGCCAGTTTTGAGCAGGAGCTTGCATCAAGGAATCTGACCTGCTCTGTGACAGGGCAGGCGTCTGTCGTGCTGGCGGACGAGAAGAGAATCCGTCAGGTGGCTGCCAATCTTTTGTCAAATGCAATCAAGTATTCCAAGGAGACAGGGGAGATTCATATTTCTGTCAGCGAGACAAAGGACAGTGGCATACTGGAGGTGGAAGACAACGGCATTGGCATTCCAAAAGAAGAAATTTCTCTCATATTTGAACGGTTTTACAGGACAGATAAATCACGCAGCCGTAAAACGGGAGGTACAGGGATTGGCTTAACCATTGTAAAATCTCTTGTACAGGCCCACGGAGGCACAATCACAGTGAAAAGTGAAGTGGGGAAGGGCAGTAAATTTACAGTTACACTCCCAAAAGAAGAAGTTTTTGACAGGCATAATAAAAGCTGATAGACTGTTATCAGAGACCGGAGTATCTGTCAAATTTACATCAAAACACATGGATTTGGGAGGAGATTAGAAAGAATGAATAATTTTGTCTTTGAAAATTCTACAAAGATTTATTTTGGCGAGGGATGTGCAAAGGAACATTTAGGTTCCCTGCTCAATGATTATGGTGACACGGTGATGCTTGCTTATGGCGGCGGCTCCATTAAGAGGAATGGAGTTTACGAGGAGATTCTTGCCATCTTGAAGGATGCAGGAAAGCATATTGTGGAATTTTCAGGAATTATGGCTAATCCAACCTATTCAAAAGTTCTGGAGGGGAAGCGGCTTGCTGAAGAAAATAATGTAAGTCTGATTCTCGCTGTGGGCGGAGGCTCTGTTATGGACTGCAGCAAAGCTGTTTCTATGGCTGTGGCCTACGAGGGGGACCTCTGGGAAGATTACTGGGAGAATGTCGATGAGGTAGACTTTGAGCCTATCCCTCTTGGCGTAATCGTTACCGCCTCAGGAACCGGCAGTGAGTGCAACGGCGACGCAGTGATTACCCATGAGGAAAAGAAAATCAAGACAGGGCGGGATTATATAAAATGCAACCCGAAGTTTGCATTGCTGGACCCGGTTTATACTTACAGCGTGCCCAAGATACATATGGTGGCGGGGAGTTTTGATATTCTTTCACATATTATGGAGATTTATTTCAGCGGACCCGATGAAGATAATGTATCAGATGACATCTCGGAGGCACTGATGAAAAATGTAATCCGAAATCTTCGCAAAGCAATTGAGAATCCTGAGGATTACATAGCCCGCAGCAATTTGATGTGGGATGCCGCCATGGCGGAAATTAGAATTATCAAACTAGGCAAGAGGCTGGACTTTGAATGTCATCAGATGGAGCATCAGATTGGCGCTTATACGGATTGCAGCCATGGATGTGGACTTGCAGTACTTCACCCTGTGTATTACCGCCATATTTATAAAGACGGAGTCAGGAAATTTGCAAAGTTTGCTGTAAATGTATGGGGAATTTCAGAAGAAGGGAAATCTGAGGAGGAGCTGGCGCTCTCAGGAGTGGAGGCTCTGGCAGATTTCACCAAAGAAATCAATTTGCCGACCACCCTCAGAGAACTGGGTGTTTCAGACAAATCAATCCTAAAGGAAATTGCGGACAGCTGTAATATCTCCACGGGAGGATATAAAATTATGACTCACGGGGAAATACTGGAGATATTTGAGGAGTGTTATTAAATTTTTATATAACAGGAAAGCAGATTCTGAAGAATCTGCTTTCACTGATAATGTATCTATTCTCGGCCGGCCATTATGGTCTTTACTTCTTCATCAGATAAATTGTAGTCATACATATCTTTATAAAATTCTTTTGTCTTATCTTCAACGGATAAATCTTTAAAAATATCAGGATACATAATTTTAGCCAGGAATAAAGGCATCAGCGCACCTTCTGCGGAACGAACGGACCAGGGATAAGTACCTGACGGCTCTGTGAATACTTTTCCATTCGCCACTGCCGGAACACTTGCCAATGCAGGGTCATTTACGATTTGGTCATGAGCGGCGCGGCCCATGGTGAAAATCACATCAGGAGCCCACTCGATAATCTGTTCTGCACTGACAGTCATATTAGCGTCTGTTGCCTCGTATTCTTCAGAAACAAAATTTCCCCCGGCAGATTCTGCATAAAAAGCAGAGATGTCTGTACCGCTCACTGTGGTATAGCTGTCACTGCTGTAGCGCAGATTTAAGACACGCACTTTTTGATCGTCCGTTAAATCCTTGGTCATATTTTTTACATATTCAATATTACCGTCATAGTAAGTGTTAAAGGCTTTGGCGCGTTCTGGTGCATCCCCTCCTAAAATATCGCCTATCAGTGTAACAATTGCTTTGAGTTCTTCCGCATTTGAAAAGGCATTAATTTGTAATACAGAAATCCCCGCGGCTTCCAGCTGGGCGCGTTGTTCATCGGTAAAGTTAGGCCCATAAGTCACTTGGGCACCAGAAGCTATAATATCCTCCATATTGCTTGTATCATGCTTATCGGGGTTGGTTTTTGGCCAAACAGTAAAGAAGAGGGGGTCTAATCCCTGGGTACTTGCTACGATACGATCACTTCCGCCGAGCATTGCAGTAATATGGGCAAATGCACCGATAGTGGGGGCAACCCCAGTCACATTTTCAGGAATTTCTACGGTAGTACCATCCACATTAGTAACTGTCCGGGTTCCGGTGGATGCTTCTTTGTCATCGGACTTAGCCGTTGTATCTGTAGTTTTGGTTTCTGCAGAATTGTTTTCTGTCTTCTGGCTGCTGCAGCCTGTAACAAATAGCAGGCACAGGATGAGCATCATAGCTATCACTCTTTTTAACATAGTTTTTCTTTTCATAAAATTCTCCTTTTTCGTAAAGTTTTTTAGTTCTTAACAAGAGGGCGTGTTTATTACCGGATAGCAGTAGCGGATACCTTCACCATCTATCTGGCTCTCAGCAATTTTGACCTGGACTCCATAAGCTTTTGTCAGGCTGTCTTCTGTCACAACCTCCTGGGCTTCACCTATCTGATAGGTATTGTCTCTGTGGAGAAGTACGACCTTGCCCTTACATAAAAAAGCATGATCCGGTGCATGTGTGGTCATAATTACACCAATGCCTCTTTTCAGACAGCCCAAGTACCTGCTGCAGTACTTTTGTTTGATTGCCAAAATCAAGATTAGAGGTAGGTTCATCCAACATGATAAATGCCGGCTCCTGTACCAGAGTCTCTGGCAATCATCACCATCTGCCTTTCCCCGCCTGACAATTCTGTAAATATACTGTTTGCAAGGTAACTGACCTGAAGTTCTTCCAGTACATGGTAGGCTTTCTCCAAATCCTTATGCCCTGGACGGCCAAAGACTCCCAGGTGGGCAGTACGGCCCAGCATAATCACATCCAATACAGAAAAGGCAAATGGGGCATTGTGTGTCTGGGGGACATAACCTACTAATTTTGCATACTGAAGCCTGGAAATTTCAGCAGCTTCTTTTTTGTCAATAGTGATACTGCCTCCTAACAAGGGGAAGAAATCCTAAAGATAGATTAAACAAGGTTGTCTTTCCAACCCCATTGGAGCCCAGCAGGCAAAGGATATCACCTGATTCCACCGATGCAGAAAGGTCTCTGACAATGGCTTTTTTTCCATACCCGCAGGTAATATTCTGCATTTCCAGCTTTATGGGGACCACCCCCTTTCCCTTTAAACAGCAGATAGAGAAATATAGGGGCACCAATAATGGAAGTAAGTACTCCCAGCGGAATTTCTCCTGCTGTAAGGCTGCGGGCAACATTATCTACTATCAGCATGAACAGACCTCCCAATAACATAGAGCAGGGCAATAAAGAGAGGTAATTGGCTCCTACAAGAAATCTTGCAATATGAGGCACTACCAGTCCGACCCAGCCAATTACACCACAGAGGGCCACCGATGAGGCTGTGAGCAGAGTAGAACTTAAGATGATTATAAGGCGTACACGCTCGGTATCCACTCCCATTGCTTTTGCTTCCTCTTCACCAAATGCCATTGCATTAATCTTCCACCGCAGCAGGATGAGAGGAATGCTTCCCGAGGAGATAAAAGCAGACTAAAATTATTACATTGCGCCATCCCCCTGTTTTAGCAAAGCTGCCCATTAGCCAAAAAGTGATTTCCGGCAGTTTGGTATTGGTATCGGCGAGATATTTCATCAGGGAGGTGAGGGCGGAGCAAAGGGAAGAAATAACGGTCCCTGACAGTACAAGAATAAGAAGCCCCCCGCCGCTGGCACGAGTTACCGCCGTGCTGACAGCCAGTACGAGAAATACTGCTCCAAGTCCAAATATAAATGCTATTAACTGTACACGAAAGCCTTGCAGGGACAGCAATAGTGCGAGGCATGCGCCGACAGAAGCTCCTGAGGAGACCCCTAAAAGGTCAGGGGAAACCATGGGGTTTTTAAAAAGTCCCTGATAGGATGCGCCTGCTGCAGCCAGTGCCGACCCCACAAGAATTGCCATAAAGATGCGGGGGATGCGAATTATAAATAAAACCGCCGCTTCTTTGGAATTTGCTTCAATCTGCCCAGATATTACCTTCTCAAAAGTATGAAAAATTTCTTCCAGAGACATTCCGAAACGCCCGATGGCAAGGGATGCAACTGCTGCAATTGCCAAAGCAATCCACAGCCCGGTTATGATAAGGTGTTCCCGGCTTTTTTTCCTGTAAGCCAGAGTACTGACATCATTGAACTGCCAGGCTGCTGTCTCTTTTGGGTTTTGATTCTTTTTTATCATAGCCATTCCACCAGAATCCGATCGCCTTTCTGATAATGGGAGCCTGCCGGAAGCACAAACAATCCATTACAGGCATCCATGCGTCTTGCTTCCCGCTTCTGTTTCATGGGGAGTGCTAAAAGACCATCGGAACCTTCTTTCAAGTAAATACGCTGATAAAAATCAAGTTTCTCGGGAGCTTCTAATTCTTCCTGTAAAATTGCTACAGTAGTTTTGGGCATAGGTACGGGAATGCCCAATCCGCGGTATACAAGAGCCTTTACACACCAGTGCATGACACTGAATGTTGCCATGGGAGGACCAGGCAGACTGATTACTGGCTTTTTATCTACAATACCGGCGCCTACGGGAAACCCGGGAACAGAGCGTGCTCTATGCTGAAAGTAGGTACTGCGGCGCTGGATTAGACGGGTATTGAAATCTTCACTTCCCTTGGATGACCCTCCATTAATTAAAATAATGTCTCCTTCCAGAAGTGCCTGATCTAAAATGTTTTCTAATTCCGACTGTATGTCCTTGCAAATAGGGTATCTAATTACCTGTGCCCCCCAACTCTCCACAAAGGACTGGAGCATTAGACCGTTGGATTCAACATTTTCCCCCCTTGAAGGAGACGTTCCTGGATAAACTAACTCACTGCCCGTAGGTATGTAAATCACTTTCGGTTTTGAAACGACAGGAACTTCCTTATATCCCCCGCATGCTAAAAGGTTTAGATGCCATGGGGTTAAAACAGTGCCTTTTGCAAGCAGAGGTTCTCCCTCTTTTAAACGGCTCCCCTGGAGGCTGACCCCCTGCCCTTGAATCAAAGATTTTTCTAAATGAAATTCAATGCCGCCATTGTCTAAAAAAGTGACGGCCTCAATAGGAATTACTGTGTCAAAGGGGTCATCAAAATCATCCCCCGTATCGGCCATACAAAAATCAGTTCCTTTTTTCCAATTCTCTGTATCTGGCATTCCATTTTCAAAATCTGAGTATCTTACGGCAATTCCATCGGGACCTGCACTGCGGAATACCGGAAGAGTAAGCTTAGATTCAAGGTCGGCGGCCAAAACTCTTGAACAGGCTGATTCAAGTGAAATCAATTCGTGAGCGGGGGTTGGACTCCAATGTTTGTACAACAGAGAGACCACTTCTTCCCGTCCAGGTAACGTATTTGGATTCATAGAATACTCCTTATCAATGTTGGCTTTATATATTTACAGATGAAAACCAACATATTTTAGAAAAATACTTGGTAGTTAAAAAATATAGATTGATATTGTTCAATCTTGATTCATGAAGTAGATTATAAGGTTATTATTTGGTAATGTCAACCAAAAATTAATTGTTTTTCATACAGGGAGGTCTGGAAAATGAGAAAAGTTTTCATATAGGTAGATTGACATGAGAGTGAGAAAAGAATATACTTAGCAAGCGGGTTAGATAAAACTAACCGAGGTCGTTTGGGTGTTAGAATGACCATGTCACTTTTGAATATATGTCACAGAAAAATGCAGATGAGGAAGGCAGTAAAGCGTGCGCTGCTGTTGAAATATTAAATTCCCGGACTGCCAATATGGAGAAAAAATTATGATATTAATATTAGCACTTATTCAGGTAACTATTTTCTTGCTGGTGTTTCACAGACCGCTTAAGAAAAGGCCAAATATTTTTTATGGTATTGCTGTTGCAATGGTGATATTCCTCTGTGCGGACGGTTTACTGCAGATTTCCGCAGACTGGCCTGAGTGGATACGCGATTATATTCTAAGTACCCTCCGCAGAGGTTCCTTTTCTACCGCACTTTTTATTGTGGTTATGTTTATTGGCGCTCTGGACACAAAAAGAAAGTCTGTCAGGTCTTTGATGAAAATGCGTGCGGAACTATCCATTTTTGCATCCATATTTACCTTTGGCCACAATTTAATGTATGGATATTCTTATTTTCCAATGTTATTTACACACCCCTGGGATATGGAGCCGCAATATGTGGCAGCGGCCATTGTAACATTGATATTGCTTATTCTTTTGATACCGCTGTTTATCACATCACTTCCAAAGGTGAGAAGAAAAATGGCTCCAAGAAAGTGGAAGAGGCTGCAGTGCCTGGCATATCCATTTTACATATTAATTTATGTGCATGTGTTGATTTTGTTCATTCCAAGGCTGGGACTTGGAAGCAATTATACGGTGGGTGTGATTGCCTATACTGTAATATATATAAGTTATGTTATATTACGGCTTAGAAAATATATAAATGCTGGACAAAGAGAGGGCGTTGTTATCCCAAACTCCTATCACACAAATAGTATCTCTTGACGAGAGAGAAAATGGGGACTTATAATGGATAAAACAGGAGAGGAATCTTTCGGAAATTATGAAAAATGACAATTCTTTTATCCGCCATCGGTTTTCACAATTCAAGCAAACATATTTAAACACGGAGTTGGAATTCCGGCTTCGTGTATTTAATATGCTGGCTTTGGGAGGCATTTCTATCAGCTTTACTATGGCAGTTATCTCTCTGTTCTTTGGAAATGGAATACCTACAGTTGTATTGAACGCTACGTCCGGGATTCTTGCTGCAATTTTGCTGCGTTATACAAACAGGAGCGGTCGGTATCAGCTCTGCTATGTCCTTGCCATTATTCCGGTATTTTTGTTTTTCTTTCCGTTAATGTTTTTTGAGGGCGGGGGGTATTGCAGCGGAATGCCCGGTTTCTTTATCTTTGCCGTGATTTTTACTGTTTTTATGCTGGATGGGAAAAAGATGCTCCTGTTTGCAGGGCTGGAGCTTGCAGTTTATTCCGGCTGCTGTATTGTCGCTTATCTGATTCCGGACACTGTAACTCCCCTGCGTGGTGAAAAAAATATTGTGACAGACGTGATTATAGGTTTTGTTGTTGCCAGCGTAGTTACGGGCACAACACTTTTCTTCTTATTGCGCCTGTACCAGAATCAGCAGAAGAAACTGGATGAGCAGAATACAATTCTTGCTTATATGAACAAGACAAAAACAGAGTTTATGTCAAATGTTTCCCATGAAATGAAGACCCCCCTGACTGTGATATCTGTGGATATACAGCGGGCTGTAGATATGATGGAAAATTCGGATGCTTTTGTTGAAAGTGATGATGCGGTGATATTGCTGAACAAGGCTCAGGAAGAAATTATGAGGCTGTCAGGTATCATAACCGGAATGCTGAATCTTGCTTCAATGCGCGAAAATATTGATAAGAAGGCGGTATATTTTTCCGCATTTCTGAGAAACTGTGCGGACGTATGGGATATGACAACCCGCAGGCAGGGAAATGAATTGCATACAGACATACCGGTTGAATTGCCCAAGGTTTTTTGCAATGTGGACTTGATGGCTCAGGTGATGTCAAATTTATTACAAAATGCAAATACATATACCAAGGGCGGCCAGATTACAATTCGGGCATGGAGCGAATGCGGTAAAAATAAAGTGACGGTAAGTGATACAGGCGGCGGAATTTTGGAGGAATTGCTCCCGCATGTGTTTGAACGGGGCGTATCCGGCGGAAAAGGGACTGGATATGGGCTTTACCTGTGCAAGATAATTCTGGAGTCCCACGGTGGAGATATTGGGATAGAGAGTGAATTGGGAAAAGGTACAAAAGTGACATTTACGATTCCTGTATATGAAGGGCAGTTATGATGAAAGATACCATTATTTTACTTATCGAGGACAATAAACAGATTCTTGACGGAAATAAATATTTTCTGGAGCGCAGCGGTTACACGGTGGATGTAGCACTCACTCTTTCACAGGCAAAAGAACAGATGGACAGGCGCATGCCCAGCCTCATTATCTTAGATATCATGCTGCCGGATGGAAATGGCCTTGATTTTCTCAAGGAATTGCGCCAATCTTCCAACATTCCTGTTTTGCTTCTGACCAGTCTGGGCGGTGCATCGGATATTGTGGACGGACTGACAAGCGGGGGGGATGATTATCTGCCAAAACCCTATGATTTCAATATATTTCTGGCGCGGGTCAAAGCACTCCTCAGGCGCTCAAAAGATAAGATTCCTGATATTGTCCAGAGAGGAGCACTTAAACTGGATGTCTTGTCAGGAAAGGCTTTTCTGGAGGAGGAAGACCTTTTGCTGACGCCAAAGCAATTTGCGCTTCTTCTCCTGCTTTTGCGGAATGAGGGGGAGGTTCTTTCCCCCGAATATCTTTATGAGACAGTCTGGAAGCAGCCAATTACGGGTGACAGCAATGCTCTGTGGAAACAGATGTCCCATCTTTACACAAAACTGGCGGACAAAAGAGGGATTGAACTCACGCTATTTCGAGGAAAGGGGTATTGTCTGGAAATTTCTGAAAAATAACAAGAAGTGTGCATGAGAACCGGTGAACTTGACTAAATAGTCAAGTTCACCGGTTCTTTGTATATTCTAGTGTAAAATAAAATTAGAGATTGAGAGGAGGAAAATTGGTATGAAAGATGATATGAAAGAGCCTATGGAAAAGAAAAGCCTTAAAATTGCCGGTATCATTGGCGGAGTAGTAATTGTGTGCCTTATTGTGTTTGCTTTGGTGGTGAGAGGTGGAAAAGACTCTTATCAGGCAGATCAAAGGCTGGTATCTCAGAAACTTTTATTTGAAATGCGGGTCAATGAAAAGTGTACGGCGTCAAGCGAATCACCCGGAGTATATTCTGTAAAACTTCCATCCGGGAAGGGGAGATTTCAGTGAAAGTCTTTCCGGGTGTGCAAAATCAGGAGAACACCTCCAAACATATTGCTGAGGCGGCAAAGGTGAATCATAACGCCACAATTGCATTTATGGAGACAGCGGAGATTGCGGGCGGAAAAGGCGCAGGATTTATGGCAGAGTGGAAAGCTGATGGAGTGCAGTACAGACAGGATTCATGGTGTATTTTTGTCAATCAGTCAGTGTACAATATCTATTCAACATATCAGGAGAACATCAGCAAGGAAGAGAAAGAACTGATGAGTGCAATGATTGAGAGCATCAGAATTTTCAGCCCGCAGAAGGTGGATGCAGAAAATAAAACGGCCACATATAAAGAAGAATTTCCAGATGCCAAGGCCTTTGCAGGAGCTGAATTTAAAGAGAAAGCAGATACCTTGAAAGAACTTCCCTTCGTGTATTATGGAAGCTGGTGGAATAAAGAATTGTTTGCCAATGAGGGATGGGATGTGTACAATGCAGAAAACCTGGTGCCGTCATTTTATCTGTATTCAGACTCAGCTATGTATTGGAGCTGGGGGTGGGATACAAATGTTGCATGGGATTTTTATGCGAATGCGGCAGATTATTATCAGATTTATGCCCTCAGCAGGGATGCTGGGCAGGAGAAAGAGGCAAAAGAGAAAGAAGCAACTGATAAGGTTGCAGTTGTGTGGGACTTTGGGGCTGGAAAGATGAAAGATGGGGCAACCCGCCAGCAATACCAGGATGCTCTGACTGTAGTGGATGCTCTGTCATATGAAGTGAAAAAACAGGAATTAAAGGGGATTTTAGATTCTGTAAATACAACACTGACTGCCAAGGATAAAGCGACAGCGGACAAGGCGGCAGCGGACAAGGCGGCGGCAGACAAGGCGGCAGCGGACAAAGCGGCAGCAGATAAGGCAGCGGCGGCTAAGGCAGCAGCAGACAAAGCAGCAGCCGATGCGGCAGCCCGGGCAGCAGCTCAGGCTCCTCAGGAGGGGCGCGGGGATTTGATTGAAGACGATGATGATTATTGGGACTATGACCCGTGGAGCGATCCTGGAGATTCTTACGACCCGTGGAGTGATCCAGGAGATAGCGGATATTATTATTAGGATTAACAGACAGCTATGTTTATACTGTGAAGAATTTTCATTAAGCTAAAGAGGGCTGTAACCTTGGCGGGTTACAGCCTCTTTTCAAAGTTGCCCGATACAGAGCATCCTTCTGTAAATATCATAAATGCATTTGGGTCAATTTTCCGGACAATTCGCTTTAACTGGCTGACCTCATATTTTGAAATCACTACAAGGAGAATGTATGAGGTTTCGTTGGTATATGCTCCTGCGCCGTCCCAGTTTGTGACGCCTCTCCCAGTCTGTTCCATAATGGCCCGCGAGATTCCCAGCTTTTTTGTAAAAATCATAACGCTCATATTGATATTTTGAATATGTACCCGGTCACAGGCGATGGAAAATACCACGCCGTAAATGAGGGAATAAATTGCAATTTCAATATTAAATATCACAAGACAGATACTATATATGAAGAAGTTGATGATAATGGATACTTTTCCCACGCTGAACCCCGGAAACTTCTTGGAAAAATAAATGCCAAGAATGTCCTGTCCTCCGCCGGAGCTCCTCCTCTAAGACCATGCCTGAGCCTGTCCCGGTAATAATGCCTCCCAGAATACAGGCGGTCAGATAATCGCTAATCACCGGCTCTGAAGGAATTGGAATAAAAGTGAGAGAGAGGGTTTGGAAGATAATGGTTAAAATGGAACGGGTGAAAAATGTCTTTCCCATCTTGTTCCACGCCAGATAAACTAAAGGCAGGTTAAGCAGCAGATAGAGTATACCTGCGATGTCTGTCCGTCCAAAAGAGAAGGGCAGTGTTTTCATAATAAGTGTGCGGAGCAGCTGGGCTATACCCATAAATCCACCATTATATAAAGAAAGAGGGATGATAAATACATTCAATCCCACGGCAAACATCAAAGTGCCAAGTGTGATGTTACCCACATTGAATAATCGCTGTTTTTGCTGATAGTTTAAAGAATCCAAAAATAACATAGCAATCCTCCGGCTATAAATAAAGTTATTGAATATCTACTCAATTCTAGCACTTAGATTTCCTTATTACAAGTTAGTAAAAAGTAAAATTTTATAGAAAAAAGATTAATAGAAAAAATAGTGTCATATCATGTCTATCCATGATATAATGTTGTTCTACTAAAGATAAATTGCTGAGGTGCTAAATATGATACAATGGTCGCTTGCCGGGGAATTTATGGCTTTCATAGTCATTGCTACTTTAATGTTATACTTTAATGAAAAACGTATTGTCATCAGTGCCAGGGAAAAGCTGTACAGTTTATGTCTCAGGCTTTCTCTTTTGTCCATTGGATTAAATGTACTTTGCATTATATTATTGGAATATCCAGGATACAGCCCCTATTGGCTGAATATGATTTTTAACAGCGGTTACTTTATATTAATTATTGGTGTCAGTTCCCTGATGGTGTTCTATTTGCTCCAGATGATACTGGAGCATGTGTACGACAAGAGCTACATGAGGCGCGCACTTACGGTATTGATTTCACTGAATGTGCTGTTTGCAGTAAGTATACTGTGGAACATAAAGTCCGGTATCCTATTTTATTTTGACAGTACAGGTGTTTACCACAGAGGAAATTTAAATCTGCTGGGATATGGAATCGTAGCAATAGAAATTATCATGGTATATTACTTCTATTGGAAAAACCTGCCGAGTGTAAGCAGATCCATTGCCCATGTTCTTCTCACAACTCCTCCACTTATTATTCTTTTATGTATATTTCAAGTGATTTACCGGGAAATAATAGTAAATGAAACGGCGCTGGCTGTGGCAAATCTGGTAATTTTTATCAGTTTTCAGAACAGTGCTCTGAAACGGGATTTTCTGACCCAGGCAGGAAACAGAGAAAGTTTTTTTGAAAATATGTCACTCAGGCTTGCGGGCAGACAAAAATTTCAAATTATTCTTCTGGCCCTGCGTCAGTTTGATGTTGTCAACCAGAGTTATGGATATCAAAAAGGGGATAAAATCCTCTGCACTATAGTAAATGAGCTGGGAAAGCTGATTCCTGACAGCGAAGTATACCGGTTTGGAAATGTAGAGTTTGCATTGATTCTGCCGTGGTACTCAGAGGAGAGAGCGGAAGAGAATCTGAATGTTTTGCGTAAAAGGTGTCAGGAGAGCTGGATGCTGGGAGATATCAGCACTCATATACGGACCGTGTTTATGCATCTGGAGCATATTGAGCAGTCCTATACCCCTTCTGAGGTTATGACATATCTGGAATATGGAATCAGAAAAGCAAAAGAAGCACAGGGCCACAATGTGCGCTTTAATGAGGCCATGCTGAAGAAATATGAGGAAGAGAAGCGTATTCTGGAGCTGATACAGCATTCTATTGAACAGAATCGTTTTGAAGTGTGGTATCAGCCGGTGTATCATCTGAAAACTGGATGCTGGTCCGCGGAAGCTCTGCTGCGGCTTAAGGATTATGACGGAAATCCTGTTCCTCCTTCTAAATTTATACCGGTGGCCGAGGCCTCCGGACTGATTGATGATTTGAGCTGGATTGTTCTGGAAGAAACCTGTGCATTTTTAAGCGAGGAAGGACACCGCAATATACAGAGCATATCGGTCAATTTATCTATGCAGCAGTTTGCTGACATGAGATTATCAGAAAAAGTTCAAAATTGTCTGAACAGGCATAATATAACACCTGACAGACTTAAGATAGAAGTGACAGAGAGAGTTATTTTACATGATATGGGATATATGAAAAAGGTAATGAACCAGATGACAGAGGTGGGAATAGGATTTTACCTGGATGATTTCGGGACAGGCTATTCTAATCTGGTCAGCGTTCTGGAATTTCCGTTTGAATGCGTTAAGCTGGATAAAAGCCTCCTGAAAGGATTCCCGGGAAACTCTGATTCAGAAGTGATGGTCCGCACTTTGGTTGAACTTTTCCACGGCATGGGAGACCGTGTTGTTGTGGAAGGTGTGGAGGAGGAAGCACAGGCTAAGCTTCTGGACAAGATGGGAGTGGATTGTATTCAGGGATATTATTACAGCAGACCATTGCCGAGACATACATTTTCTACAGAATATGGAAAACTTATTGAATATTAATTACTTAAAGATGAACTGTGAGGAAAAATGTGGTATTATAATTTCATAGTACCAAAAGATGTAATGGATTCAATATGGAAACGGGTTGTTTTATCTGAAATAAGGACAGGCGTTCCATAGGAAAGGATGGAATTTATGAGATGTTTAGAGATTGAAAAGGTAATAGGAAGAGAAATTATTGATTCCAGAGGTAATCCAACAGTAGAGGCAGAAGTTCATCTTGCGGATGGCACAATCGGAAGAGGAACGGCTTCCAGCGGGGCGTCCACAGGAGAGTTTGAGGCGCTGGAGCTGCGGGATGGAGATGCAGACAGATTTGGAGGAAAGGGCGTTTCCAAAGCTGTCGCAAATATCAATACTATTATTTCTGATACATTAAAAGGAATGAATGCAGCGGACACTTATGGTGTGGACAGGGCTATGATTCAGGCCGATGGGACAAAGGATAAATCTAAGCTTGGAGCAAATGCTATTCTTGCGGTGTCTATAGCCAGCGCAAGAGCAGCGGCTGTGGCTTTAGATATCCCACTGTATCGTTTCCTGGGCGGTGTAAATGGAAACAGGCTGCCGGTTCCTATGATGAATATTTTGAATGGGGGAGCCCATGCTGCCAACACGGTGGATGTGCAGGAGTTTATGATTATGCCTGTGGGAGCAAAGAGTTTCCACGAAGGTCTGCGCTGGTGTACTGAGGTATTCCATACATTAGCTAAGATTCTGAAAGATAGAAAGCTTACAACTTCAGTTGGAGATGAGGGCGGTTTTGCACCTGACCTTGGAAGTGACGAGGAGGCAATCGAGTGCATCCTTGAAGCTGTGAAGAAAGCCGGATATGAGCCTGGAACAGATTTCGTGCTTGCGATGGATGCGGCATCCAGTGAATGGAAGAGCGGCACAAAGGGTGAATATATACTGCCCAAGTCAGGAAAGAAATTTACATCGGCAGAGCTGGTGGCACACTGGAAAACACTCTGCGAAAAGTACCCAATCTATTCTATTGAAGATGGACTGGATGAGGAGGACTGGGATGGCTGGAAGATGATGACCGATGAGCTGGGAGAAAAAATCCAGCTGGTTGGGGATGACTTGTTTGTAACAAACACAGAGCGTCTGGCGAAAGGAATCAGCCAGGGGTGCGGCAATTCTATTTTGATTAAATTAAACCAGATAGGAACAGTTTCTGAGACACTGGAAGCAATCAAGATGGCTCACAAGGCGGGCTACACTACAATTTCTTCTCACCGTTCAGGGGAGACAGAAGACACTACTATAGCAGATCTTGCGGTTGCTCTGAACAGTGGGCAGATTAAAACTGGTGCACCAAGCAGAAGTGAGCGTGTGGCAAAATATAACCAGCTGCTCCGCATAGAAGAAGAACTTGGAGAGGCAGCAGTATATCCAGGAATTGATACTTTTTAGAAAATAAAAGTAACCCTGATAGTATGCATTGAAAAATAAATGTTAAACTATCAGGGTATTTTATTTTATAAGAAATCCTGCGACAAATATTATGATTGGAATTGTAATCATGGAAAACATAGTCGTAAATGAATAAATCTCTGAGGAGTAGACATAGTTTCTGTTATAGCGTATTGACATCATTGTCATAGTAGCTGACGCGGGGCAGGCAGCAGCAATTAAAGTCGTGTAGGCAAGGTCGTGTTGTATCCCTGTGAGATATAAAAAGAGGGCTACAGCAAGGGGAACGACAAGTAATTTCAGAAAGCTTACCCAGTAAAGATGCAGGTTGGAAAAGATTTTTTTAAAATCAGACTGGGCCACAGAGACGCCGGCAACCATCATGGCAAGGGGAGTGTTCATACCTGCAATGTAATTCATTGAATCCAGAACCGTGGCAGGAATGCGCAGCTGTGTAAAGAACAGAAGCATAGCGGCCAGAGTGGCAAGAATCATAGGAGAAAGCAGCCCTTCCTTGAGCTGTTTCAAGGAAAAGCTGTTTTTTATAAGGCTTAATCCGTGAGTCCAGGAGAATAAATTAAACACTGCCATATAAGCGGTAAGATAAAATACTCCTTCATTTCCCAGGATGCTGTGCACCAGCGGAATCCCGATAAAACCACAATTAGAATAGATAGAACCAAAGCGGTCCAGGTAATAGTCAGGATTATTTTTCTCTGGGATAAGCAGCCTGGCTATAACGATGGCAATAATATGCGCGGCACAGGCGGCGCCAAAGGCAATGAGAAAGCCTTTTACAAGGCGTGAGTCATAGTCAACCTGATAAGCCGTGATAATCAGGCAGGGATTTACCACCATAAGGAGCAGAGAAGATAACGCCCGGTTTCCCTCCTGATTTACAATTTTCAGTTTGTAGCATCCGAATGCTACCAGCATAATAATCAGCATCTTGAGAAGCTGATTAAAAATCAATAGAAACATATAGATAACCTCTAGCTCATGAAAGTTCCTACAATTTCGCTGACCAATTTTCCGTCAGCTTTTCCTTTTACCTTAGGCATAAGCTCTTTCATAAGTTTTCCTTTGTCTTTTGCGGTCAGAGTTTCGATTCCCAGGCTGTTCAACACTTCCTGTATCACTGCTTTGATTTCATCTTCACCCATCATTTTGGGAGCATATTCTTCTAAGACAGCCAGACGCTTCTTGCACTCCTCGATAATGTCAGTGCGGTCTGCGGGAGTCATCTCTAAAGTCTCTTTTGTCTGTTTGATTTCTTTTAAGATAATCTGAGTTTCCTCTTCTTCAGTTAAATCTCCGCGTTTATCAATGGCTTTGTTTTTTAAGGAAGATAATAAAAAAGAAAGTGCTGCTTTTCTCTCTTTATCACCGGCTTTCATTGCCGCAACCATTGCACTTCTTATTTCTTCAATTTTACTCATCTTGAATCCCTCCTGTTTCTATGTTTACATTCTCTAAATTTTAACAGAATAAACCAGCTTTTTCAATAACAGCTTAAATTAAATGATGGAAAAACTAATCAGGGCGCGCATATTTTCCCCTATTTGACAAATAATAGTAGCAGTATTAATCGTTACTAAGATATTAAATGGAGGAATTTTTTATGAAAGCTACGGGAATCGTAAGGCGGATTGATGACTTGGGGAGAGTCGTTATTCCGAAAGAAATACGGAGAACTTTGCGGATTCGGGAAGGTGACCCGCTGGAAATATTTACAGACAGAGAGGGAGAAGTTATTCTTAAAAAATATTCTCCCATAGGAGAACTTGGGACTCTTGCAAAGCAATATTCTGAAAGTCTGGCGCAGGCAATGGGGTGTACCGTGTGCATTTCAGATAATGACCAGATTGTAGCTGCTTCCGGCAGCGGGAAGAAAGATTTGCAGGACAAATTTATCAGCAAGGAGCTGGAAAAGGTAATTCAGGGAAGAGAGCAATTACTTGCATCGGTGGACAGCTCCAAATATACCAATATCATTCCGGATGAAAAAGATTTTAAGGAAGAGGTAATCTGCCCTATTCTCTGTGAGGGAGATGCCATCGGGGCGGTTGTATTTTTAAATAAAGATGAAAAGAAGAAATTTGGAGAGCTGGAACAGAAAGTTGCTATGAGTGCAGCGGGATTTCTGGGACGTCAGATGGAACAGTAAGACATAACATCCACATAAAAGTTAAAATATGATGCACACACATTCATTGAGAAGCAGGAGAAAATTCAGTGGATGCGGGTGTGTCATATTTTTATGCCGGAAATCATATGTTGTATTAGTGATTGGATGGACGAGGAGGAAGAGGATGGAGAAAAGGCCTAAAAATGAACGGGGGAGTGAGATTAAGGCTGTATGGCTTTTAAAAGCACTTTTGTGTGCCTATGTAGTGACTGGGATTCTGCTGCTTCTGCTGACACTGCTGCTTTATAAATTTAACTTGGATGAAGGTAAAATAACAGCGGGAATCACAGCGATTTATGTAGTCTCTACTTTTGTCGGGGGATTTGTTGCGGGAAAACTTGTTAAAGTCAGAAAATTTGTGTGGGGATTGACTATGGGAATTCTGTATTTTGCTCTTCTGATGTTGATTTCCCTCGGGGTTTACAGGGCCGTACAGGGGGGCGGAGCCAGTGTGATGACTACATTTTTACTATGCGCCGGAGGAGGAATGCTGGGAGGAATGGTGTCGTGAAAAAAACACTTTAAAAACTGAAAATGGTGTGCTATAATATGGTGAGATAAACATGTGATTGTAACATGAATTGTAGGAGGAGAAGACATGAAACACATCAAAACACTAAATACACAGACATTGAATCATACAGTAAAAAAAGGCGGCTGCGGGGAATGCCAGACATCCTGCCAGTCAGCGTGTAAAACATCCTGCACAGTGGGAAATCAGACATGTGAGCACAAAAAATAGGCTACATACAAATTTGTGGGCAGCGGCTTAGACGCTGCCTTATGTTGTTTTGGGAAATGTACCCCGGCAACATTCGAATTAAGATGAAAGAGGGGTATCTGTTGTGATACATCAGTACCATAATAATGGATATAACATTGTCCTTGACGTGAACAGCGGATCAGTTCATGTTGTGGACAAGATTGCATATGATGTGATAGGCTCTTTGGAGGCTATGAATTCTTTTCACACTCCTGAAAGTTTAAAAGAGAAAGATACCTTTGAGTATCTCTTGAAACAACTTGGGGAGAGTTACAGTGAGGAAGAATTAAAGGAGGTCCTGGAGGCTGTCGGTGAATTGACAGAGGCAGGACAGCTTTTTACAAGAGACGTTTATGAAGATTATATTGGCGAGGTGAAGCAGAGGAAGACGGTAGTAAAAGCACTGTGTCTTCATGTTGCTCATGATTGTAACCTGGCTTGCAGATATTGTTTTGCGGAAGAGGGCGAATACCACGGCAGACGTGCTCTGATGTCCTATGAAGTGGGAAAGAAGGCGCTTGATTTTCTCATTGCCAACTCCGGCAGCAGGAGAAATCTTGAGGTGGATTTCTTTGGGGGAGAGCCCCTGATGAACTGGCAGGTAGTAAAGGACCTGGTGGCATACGGAAGAGAACAGGAAAAGATATACGATAAGAATTTCCGGTTCACTCTGACTACAAATGGAGTTCTTCTGAATGATGAGGTTCAGGAGTTTGCTAACCGCGAGATGGATAATGTTGTTTTAAGTCTGGATGGCAGACAGGAGATAAATGATAAGATGCGCCCGTTCAGGAATGGGAGAGGCAGCTATGATTTGATTGTACCCAAATTCCAAAAGCTGGCAAAGAGCAGAAATCAGGATAAATATTACATACGCGGAACTTTTACAAGGGAGAATCTGGATTTTTCTGAGGACGTGATGCATTTTGCCGAACTGGGATTTAAACAGATTTCTATTGAACCTGTGGTTGGGGAAGAAACAGATACCTATGCAATCAGGGAAAGTGATTTACCCCAGATTTTTCAGGAGTATGATAAGCTGGCCGAGACTATGGTTGAGAGGGAACGCCGGGGAGAAGGATTTAATTTCTTTCATTTCATGCTGGATTTAGAGGGCGGCCCCTGTGTTGCGAAGCGCTTATCCGGATGCGGTTCGGGGACAGAGTATCTTGCAGTTACCCCCTGGGGAGATTTATATCCATGCCATCAGTTTGTGGGAAATGAAGAGTTTCTGATGGGAAATGTGGACGAAGGAATTGTAAAACCTGAGATGGCGGATGAGTTCAGAAGCTGTAGTGTTTATTCAAAGGAGAAGTGCAGGGATTGTTTTGCCAGATTTTATTGCAGCGGAGGCTGCATGGCAAATTCTCATAAGTTTCATAATACCATACATGATACCTATGATGTGAGCTGTGAAATGGAGCGTAAGCGCGTGGAATGTGCGATTATGATAAAAGCAGCTCTCGCTGATGAAGAAAGGAACTAAAGCTATGAAGAAGGGTGTTGGTATAATCAGTCTGATCATAGCCATTATCTTAATAGCTCTTCTGGGATTTGTCACAGTAGTCGGCCTTGGGGAAAAAGGTTCAGGTGCAGTAAAAAACATGAACCTTGGTCTGGAGTTGAACGGTGGTGTCAGTGTCACATATCAGGTAAAGGGCGACAAACTGTCCAAGGACGATATGAGAGATACAGTTGCCAGACTGCAGCGGCGTGCAAAGCAGTATAAGGCAAAAACAACGATATACCGGGAAAATAAAAACAGAATCCGTATTGAGGTTTCCGGCGAGAATGCCCGTGAGGTTGCAGAAAAGGTTATACAGCCGGGCGCTCTGTACTTTATCCGGGAAAAGAGCAGTGAAGGCAGTGAAAACTATAGTCTGAATGATTCAGGAGTATATGAGCTTGGCAGGTCGATAGAGGAGTTGAAAGAAAATGGCTCTATCGTTTTGACGGCTGCCGATATTTCAGATGCGCAGGTGGTGTCTCTGGAAGAAAGTTCTGGCAATGTAAATAATACTGTGCGTCTTTCTTTTACTGAGGAGGGGACAGAGAAACTCAGACAGGTGACAAAAGCAGCATATGAAGCTCAGGAAACAATGGGGATTTATTATGATGGTGAATTAATCAGTGTTCCAAGCGTCAATGCTGAGATTAAGGGCGGTGAAGCTCAGATTGCCGGAAAATTGACATGGAAACAGGCAGATGACCTGGCGGCATCCATCAGAGGCGGTCTTGCCGGGCTTGAGATGGAGGAGTTAAGCGTACATTCCTACGGGGTGCAGGCGGGGAAGGATACGATTGATACAGCACTTAAAGCGGGAGGCTTAGGTCTGATTGTGGCATTCCTTTTTATGTGTATCCTGCTCCGCATTCAGGGGCTGGCAGCTGGAGCTGCCCTTCTTATCAACACAGGGCTGAACCTTATTCTTATAAATACATTTAATATTGCCCTGACACTCCCGGGCATTGTGGCGATTCTGCTGGGCATAGGCCTGGCTGCCGATGCTAATGTGACAGTCTTTGCGGGGGTGAGAGAGCAGCGGGCTCAGGGCAAGCCCGTGCCGGAAGCTTTAAAGGATGGATTTCAGAAAGCAGCGTCTAATCTTTTTGACAGAAATATCATTGTATTGATTGCCGCAGGTGCTCTGTGGGTAAAGGGCGGTGATAATGTCAGAGGATTTGCCCAGATACTAATTGTCAGCATTGTAGTGTCTTTATTTACTACATTAGTGGTTACACGCCAGTTGATAAGTTCGTTATATGCAATTGGCTTTCAGAATGAGAAGCTTTATGGACGTATAAAAGCGAGAAGAAAGCCAGTGCGTGTGTTTAAAAATAGAAAGATATTTTTTATCATTCCGATTACATTAATTTTGGTTGGATTTGTAATTATGGGAGTAAATGTAGCGCAGGGAAGGAAAGCTCTGGGATACAGTATTGAGCTTAATGGGGGTACCATTACCACTGTGAACTTCCACAAAAATTACAGCTTTGAGGAAATTGGCCAACAGGCCGTTCCGCTGATAGAAAAGCTGACGGGAAAAGATTCTGTGAATGTAAAGAAAGTCAAAAATACAAATCAGGTTGTTTTCAGAACAAGAGTGCTGACTCTGGATGAGCGGAAAGAAATCTCAAAAGCGATGGCTGATAATTTCCAGGTGAAAGAGGATGAAATAACCTCAGAGACAATCAGCCCTGCAGTGAGTTCGGAAGTGAAACAGGATGGTACAGTTGCAGTTCTTATCTTTACGGCCTGTGTACTTTTGTACATCTGGTTCAGACTCAGGGATATACGTTTTGTGATTTGTACCCTGGTGACACTGCTTCACAATGTTTTACTGGTATTGGCATTTGATGCCTTTTTCAGGATGCCCGCGGACAGTCTCTTCAGTGCATGTATGTTAATTATTGCTGGCTTCTCAATCAATGCGTCGACTGTTATTTTTGACCGGGTTCGCGATGAAATGAAAGCGAGGAAGGAAGGAGACCGACTTCCCGCATTAGTCAACAGAAGTATTGCAGGGTCAGTGATGCGTAATCTTTGCACTTCTCTTATAATGTTTATTATATTTATATCCTTATATATATTGAGTACAGGGTTCATGAAAGCCACTGCCCTTCTGATGGCGGTGGGAATTATCTGTGTGATTTATTCGGCGGTATATATAGCAGCACCCTTGTGGTATCAGACCAGGGTGAAACAGAGGTATGCCAAAGAATAAGGAGATACAGGGAAACTCCGCTGGAAAATATAGATAAGACAAGCTGACTCACGTTGAGAAAATGTGCCTTCTTGAACATTCGCAGTTCGATAAGTATTTCTCATCGGGGGTCAGTTTTTATATATCATATATTTTCTGGAACGTTAGTAGTTCACGATTTACAAGGAGGACGGGAAATGGAAAAATGGTTTATAACGATGAAAAAAGCTGATTTTGGACAGATTGCTCAAAAGTATCATATTTCTCCCATTCTTGCGAGGCTGATACGGAACAGAGATATCATTGAGGATGAAGATATTAATTTTTATCTCAACGGTACAATCGCCGATTTGTATGATGGAATGCTCATGAGAGATATGGACAGGGCTGTGGAGATTCTTTCCGAGAAAATAAAGGAGGGAAAATCCATCCGGGTGATTGGCGATTATGATATTGACGGGGTGAATGCGACCTATGTATTGCAGGAGGGACTTTCAAAACTGGGAGGCATCGTGGATACAGACATTCCTGACCGTATGAAAGATGGATATGGGCTGAACCGGGTTCTTATCGACAGGGCGTTGGACGACGGTATTGACACCATTATCACCTGTGACAATGGTATTGCTGCTGTGGAGGAAATCGCGTATGGGAAGCAGGAAGGGCTTACGATTATCGTGACAGACCACCATGAGGTCCCATACATGGAGGCAGGGGGAGAGAAAGAGTATATGATGCCCCAGGCGGATGCTGTGGTGGACCCGCACAGGCCGGATTGTGAGTATCCATTTAAGGGTCTGTGCGGCACAGCAGTTGCATACAAACTGATAGAGGCATTATATGAAGTTATGCAAAGAGATGTGGATGACATTGATTATCTCATGGAAAATGTGGCCATAGCTACAGTAGGAGATGTGATGGATCTGACAGGGGAGAACCGGGTTTTTGTAAAACAAGGTCTGGAGATGCTTAAGTGCACTCATAATGAGGGGCTGAAAGCTTTGATGGAGTGTACAAAAGTTCCGGTGGAGAGATTGTCGGCTTATCATATCGGATTTGTACTGGGCCCCTGTATCAATGCCAGCGGGCGTCTGGATACGGCAAAACGGGCGCTGGAGCTTTTAAAGGCGTCAAGCCGCAGGGATGCGGTGATGCTGGCTGAGGATTTGAAAGCGTTGAATGACAGCCGGAAGGAGATGACAGAAAAAGGGGTAGAGCAGGCGGTGCAGCAGATAGAAGAAGCTCCTCTGAAAGAAGATAAAGTGCTGATAGTTTATCTCCCTGACTGCCATGAAAGCATAGCCGGAATTATAGCAGGAAGAATCCGGGAAAAGTATCACCGCCCTACATTTGTTCTTACAAAAGGCGAGGAAGGGGTAAAAGGTTCGGGGCGCTCCATTCCCGCCTACAATATGTTTGAGGAGATGTGCAGATGCAGGGCATTGTTTACGAAGTTCGGAGGGCACAAGCTTGCTGCCGGACTTTCTCTGCCGGAAGAAAATGTGGATAGATTTAGAGAGACAATGAATCAGCTCGCGGATTTATCTGAGGAAGATTTGCTTCCGAAGGTCTCCATTGATATGCAGCTTCCGCTGTGCCATGTGACCGAAGTGCTTGCTGAGGAACTGGAACTTTTGGAGCCATTTGGAAAGGGAAATACAAAACCGCTGTTTGCAGAAAAAAATCTGGAAGTTCTGCGCCCCAGAATTGTCGGAAAAAATCAGAATGTTTTGAAATTTCAGGTTCGGGATGCTCTGGGAAATGTAATGGAGGCCGTTTACTTTGGGGATGCCGGTGCATGCATGGAATATATGAGTCAGAAAAAGGATTTATCCTTTACTTTTTATCCAGGTGTAAATGAGTATATGGGGGTGAGAACTCTTCAGCTTACGGTGGTGAATTATCAGTAAAGTCATGAAAATATGGCTGAGGCACTGAAGAAAGAGTAAATCGCGTAATTTGTGGACGAATTGTAACGATTTATGACGGATTTATGAAGGAAATAGTTTTAAAATTGTGAAAATAATGTTATACTTAATTCTATGAAACTTACGATAGAAGAAAGGGGGAATTGATATGGCAGGCACTCCGGAATACGAATTGCTCAATAAAAACCTGGAAATAGTAGATGGACATGGGGTGAAGGCGCCGGAAGATTATCAAGACCCTGAACAGTTATATCAGGTTTTGCTGGACCGGATTAGAAAATATCATCCTTCTGCGGATATCAGTATGATAGAGAAGGCATATCAGATAGGAAATAATGCCCATCAGGGCCAGACAAGAAAGTCCGGTGAACCTTATATTATCCATCCTCTGTGGGTAGGAATTATCTTGGCGGATTTAGAGATGGATAAGGAGACGATTGTAGCGGGAATGCTCCACGATGCGGTGGAGGATACCGATATGACGGTGGAAGATGTGACCAAGGAATTTGGCGCGGAGGTTGCCCTGCTGGTGGATGGTGTCACAAAATTGGGACAGTTGTCTTATTCTCAGGATAAACTGGAAGTCCAGGCGGAGAATCTGAGGAAGATGTTTTTGGCCATGGCCAAGGATATCCGCGTTATCATTATAAAACTGGCGGACCGCCTTCATAACATGCGCACGCTGGAATTTATGGTTCCTGCAAAGCAAAAGGAAAAAGCAAGGGAAACTATGGACATCTACGCTCCCATTGCGCATCGGCTTGGTATCTCCAAAATCAAGACTGAGCTGGATGATTTATCCCTGAAATATTACCAGCCGGAAGTTTATTATAATCTGGTAAAGGATTTAAATGAGCGCAAGACCGAGCGGGAAGATTTTGTGCAGCAGATTGTGGCGGAAGTTTCTGAACACATGAAAAATTCTAACATTGAGGCGAAAGTCTACGGTCGTGTAAAACACTTTTTCAGCATTTACAAGAAGATGGTAAATCAGAATAAGACGGTGGACCAGGTCTATGATTTGTTTGCAGTGCGCATTATCGTAGATTCTGTGAAAGACTGCTATGCGGCGCTCGGGGTAATCCATGAGATGTACACTCCCATACCGGGGCGTTTTAAGGATTATATCGCCATGCCTAAGGCAAATATGTACCAGTCCCTCCACACCACCCTTATGGGGCCGGCGGGACAGCCTTTTGAGATACAGATTCGTACAGAAGAGATGCATAAGACGGCTGAGTACGGTATTGCCGCCCACTGGAAATACAAAGAGGGAAGTTCGGGCAAGAGCGTGGAAGCCCAGGAAGAAGAGAAGTTAAGCTGGCTTCGTCAGATTCTGGAATGGCAGAGAGACATGTCCGACAACAGAGAGTTTTTAAGTCTCCTGAAGGGAGATTTAGACTTATTCGTAGAAGACGTATACTGTTTCACGCCGGAAGGCGATGTAAAGAGTCTTCCAAACGGCTCTACACCAGTGGATTTTGCCTATGCGATTCACAGTGCGGTAGGTAATAAGATGGTAGGCGCCAGAGTCAACGGCAAGCTGGTAAATATAGATTACAAGATTCAAAATGGTGACAGAGTTGAGATTTTGACTTCGCAGAACTCCCGGGACCGAGCCGTGACTGGCTCAATATTGTAAAGAGCACCCAGGCGAAGAACAAAATCAATCAATGGTTTAAGAAGGAATTTAAGGAAGATAATATCATTCGCGGAAAAGAAATGATTGCTTCCTACTGTAAGGCAAAGAACATCAATATGCCGGACGTTATGAAACCAAAATATCAGCAGACTGTGCAGCAGAAGTATGGATTCCGCAACTGGGATGCGGTGCTGGCAGCGCTGGGACACGGGGGCGTAAAAGAAGGTCAGATTGTCAACCGTCTTGTGGAGGAATACGAAAGAGAGCACAAGAAGGAAATCACCGATGAAACAATTCTGGAACGGATATCTGAGGCAAATCACCACAAGGTTCATATCGCAAAATCTAAAAGTGGTATTGTTGTCAAAGGAATCGACGATATTGCAGTTCGATTCTCAAAATGCTGTAATCCAGTTCCAGGGGACGAGATTGTAGGATTTGTGACCAGAGGGCGCGGCATGTCTATCCACAGAACGGACTGTGTCAATATGCTGCATTTGTCAGGACCGGAGAGAGAGCGTCTCCTCGATGCCGAGTGGGAAGATACAGCGGCGGATGAGAGCGGAGGTCAGTACCTGGCTGAGTTAAAGGTGTTTGCAAATGACAAGCAAGGTCTTCTGCTGGAACTCACCAGAGTTTTCACAGAGTCTAAGATAGATGTGAAATCCATGAACATACGGACCAGCAAAAAGGGAACGGCTACACTGGATTTGGGATTCATTGTACACGGCAGGGAAGAACTGAACAGAATTATCGAGAAGCTGCGCCAGGTAAGCGGCGTGATAGATATTCAGAGAACGGCAGGTTAGAAAGAATGAAGATAGAAAGATTTGTAATTGGGATTATAAGCACAAATTGCTATCTTGTGCAAAATGAAGAAACAAAGGAATGTTTTCTGATAGATCCGGCGTCATGTCCGGCAAAACTGGTGGAACATATTAAAACCACGGGGCTGGAACTAAAAGCTATCCTGCTCACACATGGACATTTCGACCATATCATGGGAATTGATGGATTTTTGGAAGCATTTCCTGTTCCTGTATATGCCCATGAAGCGGAGAGGGCGATGCTGGAGGATGCGGCTTTGAACAGCTCCGGTACCTACGGACCGGGCTACACATTTTCCGGCGCTGAATATGTAAAGGACGGGCAGAAGCTGTCACTGGCAGGGATGGAAATTGAAGTGATTTATACACCGGGACATACCGCCGGGGGATGTTGTTATTATATTTCCTCAGAAAATGTTTTGTTCAGCGGGGATACGCTCTTTCAGGCATCCATCGGAAGAACAGACCTCCCCACAGGAAGCAGCAGTCAGTTGATTTGTTCTATCAAAGATAAATTGATGTGTCTGCCGGGGGAGACAAAAGTTTATCCCGGACATATGGATGAGACATCCATTGCCTTTGAGAAGATGCACAACCCATTCCTATAGCTTAGATGAAAGGCAGGGTCCTGAGCGGATGATGATAGATATAAGCAGTAAAGATACCTTCTATATGTACAATCTGTACCATATTGTGAAGGCCTTTTTCCCAAATGAGGAAATCAGGCAGAAGGTGGATGAACAGCAAGAGCCTCTGATAAGACTAGAGTTAGAAGGAGGCTCTTGTTTTTCCGTTTGTATGGAGGAAGCTGCACAGTTTCCAGACAGACGGGAGGCAAAACATTATGTGACAAAATGTATTTATGACTATCTTAAGGAAAAGACCGGAAAAGGTCTGGCGTGGGGAATGCTCACCGGGATTCGCCCGACTAAGATGGTTATGCAGAAGCTGGAGGCGGGAGCCGGCCGTGAGGAGGTCATCAAGTTTCTTGAAGAGGTTTACAGTGTCAGCACTGAAAAAGCGGTGCTGGGATATGAAATTGCCTGCAGAGAAAGAGAGCTTCTTCAAAAATTGGATGCGGACAAAGGATACAGCCTGTATATAGGGATTCCTTTTTGTCCCAGCATCTGCTCCTACTGCTCTTTTGGCTCCTCACCTCTGGACAAGTGGGCGGACAGAATTGATTTATATCTGGATGCACTGTGCAAAGAGCTTGCAGCCATCGGGGAGGCGGTCAAGGGGCAGAAATTAAATACAATTTATATCGGGGGCGGAACTCCTTCCACCCTGGAAGCAGAACAACTGGAACGGCTTTTAGGTTTTCTGGAAGTTACATTTTCCTATGATGATTTGAAAGAATTTACTGTGGAGGCGGGGAGGCCGGACAGCATCACCAGGGAAAAGCTGGAGGTGCTCACAAAGCACCCGGTGACAAGAATTTCTGTGAATCCCCAGACCATGCAGCAGAAAACACTGGATGCGGTGGGGCGCAGACATCTTGTGGAGGATGTAAAAGAAATTTTTCATCTCGCCAGAGAGATGGGGTTTGACAATATCAATATGGACTTGATTGCGGGTCTGCCCGGTGAGGACAGAGCTGATATGCAGGATACCTTGAGACAGATAGAAGAACTGGGCCCTGACAGCCTGACGGTCCATGCACTTGCCATCAAGCGGGCAGCGAGATACGGCCAGGAGGGCAGAAAGATTGACCTGCATTCGGAAATTGAGCAGATGCTGGAGGACAGCGCCAAAGCTGCTGAGAGAATGGGGCTTAAACCTTATTATTTATACCGCCAGAAAAATATGGCAGGAAATTTTGAGAATGTTGGCTATGCAAAGGTTGACAAAGCTGGAATATACAATATACTAATTATGGAAGAAAAACAGACAATTCTCGCGGTAGGGGCGGGAGCCTCCACAAAAATTGTTTTTCCTGAAAAAATAAGGCTGGAGAATGGAAGAGAAAGCAATCTGGTGAGAATTGAGAATGTAAAAGATATTGAAGAGTACATCAGCCGCATTGATGAAATGATAGAGAGAAAAGGAGAATGGTTATGGCGTTAAAGAAAAAACCGGTTACCGGGATGAAAGATATGATGCCCGGCGAGATGGAAATCAGAGATTATGTAATCGGCTTGATTAAAGACACTTACAAATCCTTTGGATTTTCCTCCATAGAAACTCCCTGTGTGGAGCACATCGAAAATCTGTGCAGCAAGCAGGGCGGAGACAATGAAAAATTAATTTTTAAAATCCTCAAACGGGGAGAAAAGTTGAAGCTGGATACTGCCCAGGCAGAGAGCGACCTGGTAGACGGAGGCCTGCGCTATGATTTGACGGTGCCTTTGTCCAGATATTATTCCAACAATGCCAATGACCTGCCATCTCCTTTTAAGGCGCTTCAGATGGGAAATGTGTGGCGTGCGGACAGGCCTCAGAGAGGGCGCTTCCGTCAGTTTATGCAGTGTGACATTGACATTTTAGGTGAGGCGGGCAACCTTGCAGAGATTGAACTAATACTTGCGACCTCCACATTACTTGGAAAACTGGACTTTCAGAATTTTACAATCCGTATCAATGACCGCAGGATTTTGAAGGCGATGGCGGCATACAGTGGTTTCCAAGAGGAAGACTATGAAACAGTGTTTATCATACTGGATAAGATGGACAAGATTGGCTTGGACGGTGTGGCGGCGGAATTAGAGGAATGTGGCTATGAGAAAGAATCAGTGGAAAAATATCTCCAGTTATTCAAAGAGATTACGAATGACGTGGAGGGGATACGTTACTGTAAAGAAAAACTGGAAGGCTTTCTTGCGGATGATACAGCGGCTTCGCTGGAAATGATTGTCACCAGTGTGGAGAGTGCCAGAGAAGCAGAGTTTAATATAAGTTTTGACCCTACCCTGGTGCGGGGGATGTCCTACTACACGGGAACCATATTTGAAATTTCTATGGACGAGTTCGGCGGCTCTGTGGGCGGCGGCGGGCGCTACGATGAGATGATAGGAAAATTCACCGGGCAGAATACTCCGGCGGTCGGATTTTCCATTGGCTTCGAGCGCATTGTCATGCTGTTGCTGGAGAGGGGATACAAGGCTCAGAACAGTAAAGGAAAGAAGGCATTCCTGATTGAGAAAGATATGCCGAAAGAGGGAATGCTCAAAGTGCTGAATCTTGCGAAGGAAGAACGGGCAGCAGGCAAACAGGTTATGATAGCTAATATGAAGAAAAATAAAAAATTCCAGAAAGAGCAGCTGGCGGCAGACGGATATGAGGACATTGTAGAGTGTTACAAAGATTCCGTGGAAAAATAGGGGTCTGACCCTTTTGTATGAGAATTGTGAAAAAAGTGTGAAAGGGGTCTGACCCCTTTGAATCAGAAAAGAGGATGATGAGTATGGCAGAGTCAATGAAAGGATTAAAAAGAACACATCGCTGTGGGGAACTATCCGGCGCAAATATAGGTGAGACTGTAACCGTTATGGGATGGGTGCAGAAGAATCGCAATAAGGGCGGAATTGTATTTGTAGATTTGAGAGACCGCTCCGGCCTTCTTCAGATTGTATTTGAGGGGGAAGAGAACGCGGTTTTGATTGAGAAAGCTGCGAAGCTGCGAAGTGAATTTGTTGTTGCAGTTGTGGGTAAAGTGGAAGCCAGAAGTGGTGCGGTAAATGAAAATCTGGCGACAGGTGAGATTGAAATAAGAGCGGAGGAACTTAGAGTTCTCTCTGAATCTGAGACGCCGCCGTTCCCAATTGAGGAAAACAGCAAGACGAAGGAAGAACTTCGCCTGAAATACCGCTACCTTGATTTGAGAAGACCAGATTTGCAGCGTAATCTTATGATGAGAAGCAAGGTTGCCACTCTGACACGCCAATTTCTGTCAGACGAGGGATTTCTGGAAATAGAAACTCCTATTCTTGGAAAGAGTACGCCGGAGGGCGCAAGGGATTATCTTGTCCCAAGCCGTATTCATCCAGGCAGTTTTTATGGTCTGCCTCAGTCTCCACAGTTATTCAAGCAGCTATTGATGTGTTCTGGATATGACCGCTACTTCCAGATTGCAAAATGTTTCAGGGATGAGGATCTGCGTGCTGACAGACAGCCTGAGTTTACCCAGATTGACATGGAGCTTTCTTTTGTAGATGTGGATGATGTAATTGATGTAAATGAGAGGCTTCTTGCGAAATTATTCAAAGAAGTATTAAATGTAGATGTTCAACTTCCTGTTCCGAGAATGACATGGCAGGAAGCTATGGACCGCTATGGCTCTGACAAGCCGGACACTCGTTTTGGGATGGAGCTGGTAAATGTCACGGACGTAGTAAAAGACTGTGAGTTTGTAGTGTTTAAAGGTGCGATAGAAAATGGCGGAACTGTCCGTGGAATTAATGCAAAAGGTCAGGGAGCCATGCCCCGCAAGAAGATTGACAAACTGGTTGACTTTGCGAAGGATTTTGGCGCAAAAGGTCTTGCCTATATTGCCATCCAGGAGGACGGCACTGTGAAGTCTTCTTTCTCAAAGTTTATGACAGAAGAAGAGACACAGACACTGGTTCAGGCTATGTCCGGGGAAGCGGGAGACTTACTCTTGTTTGCGGCTGACAAGAATGACGTGGTGTGGGCTGTGCTTGGAAATCTCCGGCTGGAAATTGCAAGGCAGATGGAAATTCTGGATAAGGAAGAATATAAATTCCTGTGGGTGACGGAATTCCCTCTTCTTGAATGGAGCGAGGAACAAAACCGCTTTACAGCTATGCACCATCCATTTACCATGCCTATGGAAGAAGATTTGCAGTACATTGATTCTGACCCGGGAAGAGTTCGGGCAAAAGCTTACGACATTGTACTCAATGGAAATGAGATTGGCGGAGGAAGTGTGCGTATCTTCCAGAATGATATACAGGAGAAAATGTTTGAGGTACTTGGATTCACAAAAGAGCAGGCTCATACCCAGTTTGGTTTTCTTCTGGATGCTTTCAAGTATGGCGTTCCGCCTCATGCAGGGCTGGCTTACGGCCTGGACCGCCTGGTCATGCTGATGACTCAGGAAGACAGTATCCGCGACGTTATGGCATTTCCAAAAATCAAAGACGCTTCCTGTCTTCTGACAGAAGCTCCAAGCTTAGTGGATGACAAACAGCTTCAGGAACTGGGACTGGAAATGTACACTGAAAAGTAGGAAAGAAATATAAAATATAGCACCAAAGAGAAACAGAACACAGGGAAAATTTAAAACGGTCCAGTGTTCTGTTTCTCTTTTTATACGCAGAAGAAAATTATGAATTAAAAATGCGGTGAAAAAGAAATGAAGAATTTTGTCGAAAATACGCGAATTATTACATTGTATGCTATTTTATTTAGAAAAATGTAAATGAAAATCTATGAAAGCGCCAGGTTCTTATATCTCTTGAACTATTAATGTTCAAGAAGATATGATATGATGTTCCCACAGACACGGGGATGATGGAACTTTGGGAGAGGTTACTTTAATTATCCATTATATTAAGGAGAATTTACAATATGACTATTTATATAGCACTGCTGAGAGGTATCAATGTAGGCGGAAAAAATATAATTAAGATGGCTGATTTGAAGCGAGTACTTGAATTAGTGGGATTTTGTGATGTAAAAACATATATTCAAAGTGGAAATGTCCTTTTCAAATCAAGTGAAACAGAAGAGATTTTACAGAAGAAAATGGAACATGAAATTGAGAAAGCTTTTGGAATCGCTGCAAAGGTTATTTTGAGGACGAAGGTACAGTTAGAACAGATTATTCAAAATTGTCCTTTCTCTGAGAAGGAAATTGAGGAGGCGGAGGAACTTTCCCAGGTGGAAAGCCTCTATGTGGCATTACTGGCAAAGCCTGCTCTAAAAGAAAAAATTGAATGTATAGATATTTACAGCGGCCAATCTGACAGATATCAGATTGATGGAAGGGATGTATATCTTTTGTTTCATCACAGCATCAGAAAGTCAAAACTTGCCAATAATCTGTATAAACTGGATGAATCAGTGACTGTGCGCAACTGGAAGACCTTAAACAAACTGGCCGGGTTAGCAAGAACAATGCTTTCGTAAAATTAATGTCTATAAAAAGTTTATAGAAAGTAAAAAAAGTTGTTGACAATGCAAAGCGTATGTAGTATAGTAATTATTGTTCCGGTCAGGAAACATACACTATATGCGATAGTGGCTCAGTTGGTAGAGTACGACCTTGCCAAGGTCGGGGTCGCGGGTTCGAATCCCGTCTATCGCTTTTTGAGAGAAGTTGTTGTTTTGATAGATTGATAATCTGTCAGTGCAGCAGCTTTATTTTTATGTGTTTTATGTATTGTGAAAGAACTAACGCTAGTGTTATATTACATTTTATGCTATAATATGACCCATGAAAATTTGCGGTGAAATATGAGGTATATGAGGTGTAATTATGGACAAAAAGAAAGTTAAGGTAGCCCTGCTCGGTCTGGGAACTGTGGGAACGGGAGTTTATAAGCTGATACAGAGACGTGCTGATGTGATGGAACATATTATAGGTGCTGATTTAGAGCTTCTCCAGAATTTTAGTGCACAACATAAATAAAGTACGTGAAGGTGTTGACACTTCTCTTTTGACAGACAACTGGCAGGACATTTTGCAGGATGAGGAAGTTCAGATTGTCATAGAACTTATGGGAGGAATTGAACCAGCCAAGACTATGATTCTGGAAGCTTTAAACGCGGGCAAGAATGTTGTGACAGCCAACAAAGATCTGGTTGCAGAATACGGAAGAGAGCTTTTAGATGCGGCGGAGGCGAACAAATGCGATTTCTTATTTGAAGCTGCCGTGGCAGGTGGAATCCCGATTATACGCCCTTTGAAGCAATGCCTGGCAGGCAACGAGATTTCTGAGGTTATCGGTATTGTGAATGGGACAACCAACTACATTTTGACTAAGATGTTTGAGGAAAATGTCAGCTTTGAGTCAGCCCTGGCAAAGGCAACTGAGCTTGGCTATGCCGAAGCAGACCCAACCGCAGATGTTGAAGGGCTGGATGCGGGAAGGAAGATGGCGATTATGGCATCTATCGCATTCCACTCCAGGGTTGTCTTTGGGGATGTTTATACAGAAGGAATCACAAAAATTACGGCAGAAGATATTTTATATGCAAAGGAATTTGACAGTGTCATAAAACTTTTGGGCATGGCGCGCAACACAGAAGGCGGAATTGAGGTAGGAGTTTACCCCATGCTGTTAAACAAGGACCATCCCCTGGCCTCTGTGCGGGATTCTTTCAATGCGGTCTTTGTACATGGCGATGCGGTAGATGACGCCATGTTCTATGGACGGGGGGCGGGAGAACTGCCGACGGCCAGTGCAGTAATGGGGGACATTATTGATGTGGCAAGGGATTTGGAGTATCAGTGTACAGGCAGAATCAGCTGGCAGCTGCTATAAGACACTTCCTATTAAAGATTTTGCAGACGTCAAGAATAAGTTTTTTATCAGAATGCAGGTGGAAAACCAGCCGGGAGTGCTGGCATGTATCGCCAAAGTATTCGGAGACCATAAGGTAAGTATTGCCAGGGTTGTACAGAAACGTGTAAAAGATAACCAGGCAGAATTAGTTATTGTTACAGAGAAAGTGAAAGAGTACCACTTAAAAGACTCATTGAAAGAATTGAAAGAAAAAGACAGTATACGGGAAATCAGCAGTATTATCAGAGAATACTAAAAGAGCCGCAGTAAAGCATAGAGTGCAGATTCAAGTTATGTAATCCAAGGCTGTGATATATGAATGATACATGAGGGAGGTGTGGAGTTGACACACCTCCTTTATCGTGATATAACAGATTATAATAAGTGTATAGCAAGCTATATAAAGTGAATTTTGATTTTACGTTTGATTTTACATAGAAGGGAGAAGTTATGGAGCGAAGAAGTCAGCCAATTGGATTTACAGTGAAGCAGATTAATAATATATTTGAAAAAGACTTGAATGAGAAGTTGAAAACAATCGGAATAACGTCATCTCAATGCGCAGTCTTAGACTATCTGTTTCACACAAACAAAGAAGAAGTAAATCAGAGAGATGTTGAGCGCCACCTGAGTCTGAAAAATCCTACGGTTACAGGGCTCTTAAAAAGGCTGGATGAAAAAGGCTTCATACTTTGTGTCCCAAATACAAATGACAAGCGCAGGAAAAATATTTATTTGACGGAAAAAGCTTATGATATACAGAGGCGGATGGAGGCGGACCGCAAGAAAATGGACAAACAGATGACCAGAGGGATGACAAAAAGAGAAATAACCGCCCTCACCAGAGGGCTGGAAAAACTGCTTTATAATATAGCAGATCCATAGAAAAATTATTGGAATTGTCAGAAAATGGAGAGCAAAAGGGACTGACCCCTTTGAAGAAAGGAGCGAATGATATATGAGTTATGCGGATAAGGTTTTTATTGACATGTGCAGGGATATTATTGAGAATGGTACAAGTACGGAGGGGGAGAAGGTGCGCCCTGTATGGGAGGATAATACGCCTGCCTACACGATTAAGAAGTTTGGCGTTGTAAACCGCTATGATTTGCGCAAGGAGTTTCCGGCACTGACTCTTAGAAGAACAGGGATTAAGAGCTGTGTGGATGAATTGCTGTGGATATGGCAGAAGAAATCCAACAATATTCATGATTTGAACAGTCATATATGGGACAGCTGGGCGGATGAGGATGGTTCTATCGGAAAAGCCTACGGTTATCAGATGGGGGTGAAACATGTCTACAAGGAAGGCATGATGGATCAGATAGACAGGGTGATTTATGATTTGAAAAATAATCCTTACAGCCGGAGAATTATGACAAATATTTACGTGCATCAGGATTTGCATGAGATGAATCTATACCCTTGTGCGTACAGTATGACTTTTAATGTGACAAAGGAAAAAGGCAGTGACAGACTGACCTTGAATGGGATTTTGAACCAGCGTTCCCAGGATGTGCTGACAGCAAACAATTGGAATGTGTGCCAGTATTCTGTGCTTCTTCATATGCTGGCGCAGGTGTGTGATATGAATGTGGGAGAATTTGTCCATGTGATTGCGGATGCTCATATTTATGACAGGCATATCCCGCTGGTCGAGAGAGTCTGATTTCCAGGGAACCCCTCCCTGCCCCTAAGTTTTGGCTGAATCCGGAGGTGAAAGATTTTTATGATTTTACGCCGGAGGATGTGAAGCTGCTGGAGTATGAAACCCACCCTCAGATAAAAAATATACCTGTCGCTATATAAGGCAAGAGTATATAAATATTGTACTTAAACAGAACTTGGAGGAATGTGTATGAATTTAATTGTAGCGGCAGATAAAAACTGGGCTATCGGCTATAACAATAAGTTGTTGGTGAGCATACCGTCAGATATGAAGTTTTTCCGTGAAAAAACAACAGGGAAAGTGGTTGTCATGGGAAGAAAGACGCTGGAGAGTTTTCCAAATGGGCTGCCATTAAAAAACAGGACGAACATTGTGCTCACAGGCAATAAGAAATATCATGTAAAAGGGGCGGTTGTTGTCCATACTCTGGAAGGACTTTTAAAAGAACTGGAAGAGTATAATTCGGAGGACGTCTATGTAATCGGGGGGGACAGTGTCTATCGTCTTCTTCTTCCGTATTGTGATACGGCCTACGTGACAAAGATTGACCATGCTTTTCAGGCGGACACTTATTTTCCCAATCTGGATGAGCTGAGCGAGTGGGAATTGACAGAAGAAGGCGAGGAGCAGACTTGTTTCGATTTGGAATATATGTTTACAACTTATAAGCGCAGATAAGAAAATTGAAATTATGGGAAACGCAAATATAGGTTAAAAAACATCAAGGAATCCACGTTGACAAAGTTAAAAGTACACACTATAATGAATATAATTTCCATACAAAATAAACTTGTGAAATGCAGAGACGAGGAGGAGTACGCAATTATCCGATGCAAAGAGAGGGGACGGCTGGTGTAAGTCTTCATGAAGAGATTGCGGAAGTAGCCTTTGAGCAGTGGAACGAACGGGCGCAGGTCTAAGTAGGGTTCACCGTAATTCCCACGTTACAGGGAAACAGTATCGGATGAAGTCCCGTACTGGCAGAGTGCAAAGAGGATACTCTTTGAAATTAGGTGGTAACACGGATTGAAGATTCGCCCTAAGCTATTGTAGCTTAGGGCTTTTACTTTATAAAAACCCAGCACTGCGGTCTGTATAAGACAGAAGTACCACCGGGACAGCACTGAGTTTAACGCTCAATCATAAATAAAGGGAGGATTATATATGAAGAAGATTTCAGGAAACAAATTATTGGTGAAAGCATTGAAAGAGGAAGGTGTAGATACTGTATTTGGTTATCCAGGTGCGGCTACAATTGACATCAGTGACGAGTTGTACAGACAGGATGATGTAAGAGTAATTCTTCCAAGGCATGAGCAGGCTCTTGTCCATGAGGCAGATGCATATGCGAGAACAACGGGAAAGGTCGGTGTATGTCTTGTAACAAGCGGACCGGGAGCGACAAATCTGGTAACAGGACTGGCAACAGCTAAGTATGACAGTGTGCCTCTTGTATGTTTCACAGGCCAGGTGGCAACGCATCTGATAGGAAGTGACGCTTTTCAGGAGGTTGATATTGTAGGAATTACGAGAAGTATTACAAAGTATGGAGTGACGGTGCGCAACAGAGAGGACTTAGGGCGCATTATCAAGGAGGCTTTTTATATAGCAAGTACGGGAAAGCCGGGTCCTGTACTTATTGACCTGCCCAAAGATGTTATGGCGGAGCTGGGAAGCCCGGAATATCCATCTGAGGTAAATATACGAGGATATAAGCCTAATACTACAGTTCACATGGGGCAGCTTAAGAGAGCGCTTAAAATGCTGCAAAAGGCAAAAGCACCTCTGTTTCTCGCCGGAGGCGGAATCAATGTTTCTAATGCATCCGGTATGTTTACAGAACTGGTGGAAAAGGTCAGAGTGCCAGTCATTACAACGGTAATGGGAAGAGGGGCTATCCCCACAGACCATCCTTTATTTGTGGGAAACCTTGGAATGCATGGCGCATATGCGGCAAACATGGCAGTAAGCGAATGTGACCTGCTCTTCTCCATAGGAACCAGATTCAATGACCGTATTACAGGCAATCTCAGAGAATTTGCTCCGTTGGCAAAGATTGTGCACATTGACATTGATACAGCAGCCATTTCCAGAAATATACAGGTAGATATTCCGATTGTGGCGGATGCATGTGAAGCAATCACAAAAATGCTGGAGTATGTGGAACCATGTGAGACAAAGAAATGGCTAGGTAAAATCGGCGGATGGAAAGAGGAATATCCTTTGGATATGAAACCTCATGCGGAAATGGGCGCCAAAGATATTATCGAGGAGATTAACCGCCAGTTCGATGAGGCAATTATTGTAACAGACGTAGGGCAGCATCAGATGTACACAGCACAGTATGCGGAAATCACAGCGAAGAAGAGACTTGTTATGTCAGGCGGGCTGGGAACCATGGGATTTGGATTGCCAGGAGGAATTGGAGCAAAATTAGGCAACCCGGATACTCCTGTTGTTGTAATATCAGGGGACGGCGGAATGCAGATGAATATTCAGGAATTTGCCACCGCAGTCCTGGAGGAACTGCCGATTATCATATGTGTGTTTAACAATGCTTATCTCGGAATGGTGCGCCAGTGGCAGAAACTATTTTATGGCAAAAGATACGGAATGACAAACCTGCGCTCAGGGGCATTGTTCCGCAGAACAGACGGAAAAGAGATGCCGGAGTATACTCCAGACTTTGTAAAGCTTGCCGAGAGCTATGGTGCCAAAGGAATCAGAGTCAGGAAAATGGAGGAGATAGCAGCGGCTTTTGAGGAGGCAAAGAGGAGCACAAAGGCTCCTACTTTAATTGAATTCATGATTGACCAGGAGGATATGGTATATCCAATGATTCAACCGGGCGGAGCATTGAAAGAAATGATTATAGACTGATAGTGATGGAGGGAGACAAAGGTATGGAAAATAGTGTTAAAAAAAGATGGATTTCATTGTATGTGGAGAACCAGGTAGGTGTACTGTCCAAAATATCAGGCTTGTTTTCTGGAAAATCGTATAATCTGGACAGTTTGACTGTAGGGACGACAGAAGATTCCACTATCTCCAGAATGACCATTGCTACAGTGAGTGATGATGAGACGTTTGAGCAGATAAAGAAACAGTTAAACTGTCTGGTGGAAGTAATTAAGGTTATTGATTTCACAGATATTTTTGTGAGAATGAAAGAAATCTTATATGTGAAAGTAAAAAGATGCACGAAGGAAGATAAATCTGAGCTGTTCCAGATTGCAGAGACCTTTAAGGCGAGAGTCATTGATTATGGAAGAGACAGCCTGCTTTTAGAATTTGTGCAGACTGCCACAAAGAATGATGCGGTGATTGACCTTATGAAACAAGAGTTTAAAAACATTGAGGTTGTGCGCGGGGGCAGTGTAGGTATTGAGTCTATCAGCATGATGGAGCGGTAAAAAGCGGGCTCTTGAATTTTAAGAGCGGAAGTATTATAATCTTACAGGAAGGATTTCCCTGCTTCTGAGGGAAATGAATGCAAGCACTTTAGGGAAAGCAGAGGAACGGAGGAGACACAAATGGAAAAGAAAAATATTGATTGGGCGAACCTGGGGTTTGGCTATATACAGACAGATAAAAGATACGTGGCTGAATTTAGAAACGGAGCATGGAGCGAAGTTGGGCTGACGACAGACCCCAACATTACAATGAGCGAGTGCGCCGGGGTCCTCCAGTACGCACAGACAATTTTTGAAGGGTTAAAAGCGTATACTACGAAAGACGGGAAGATTGTTACATTCCGCCCCGATTTGAATGGACAGCGCATGGAAGACTCTGCAAAAAGAATGGAGATGCCTCCATACCCTAAGGAGAAGTTTGTGAAAGCTGTTGAAGAGACTGTAAGAGCGAATGCAGCTTATGTTCCGCCCTACGGATCTGGTGCAACCTTATATGTAAGACCATACATGTTTGGAATCAACCCTGTAATTGGCGTAAAACCGGCGGATGAATTTCAGTTCCGTGTATTTACCACACCGGTAGGACCATATTTCAAAGGCGGGGTAAAGCCTTTGACTTTGTGTGTGGCTGATTTTGACAGAGCGGCGCCAAGAGGAACCGGAAGCATTAAAGCGGGGCTGAATTACGCAATGAGTCTTCACGCACTCATGGCAGCTCATCATAATGGTTTTGATGAAAATATGTATCTGGATTCTGCTACAAGGACAAAGGTGGAAGAGACAGGCGGCGCTAACTTTATTTTTATTACAAAGGACGGCACAATTGTGACACCAGCCTCTGATACAATTCTTCCTTCTATTACAAGACGTTCTCTTGTCTATGTGGCAGAGCATTATTTGGGAATGAAGGTAGAAGAGAGGGCAGTATACTTTGATGAGATTAAGGATTTTGCAGAGTGTGGACTTTGCGGAACAGCAGCGGTGATTTCCCCTGTAGGAAAAGTTGTAAATCAGGGAGAAGAAATCTGCTTCCCAAGCGGCATGGAAAAGATGGGACCGATAACTCAGAAATTGTATGATACATTGACAGGTATCCAGATGGGACACATTGAGGCTCCCGAAGGATGGATTAATGTAATTGAATAAAAGGCTTAAGGCAGGCTTACAGGAGAATTTATAAACTTCCTGTAAGCCTGATTGTTTTTCTGAGGCAGACTGTGGTATAATGTATGCGACATCGCGTCAAGCGGGGAATAAATAGTCATAACTGAGGTCAAAGAATGGAAGATAACAGGGAATCTAATGCGTATGGCAGTTTTGCTGCCGTATATGATACATTTATGGATAACGTTCCTTATGAAGAATGGGGAGTGTATCTCCATAAACTTTTAAAAGAATACGGGATTAAAGATGGACTGATTCTGGATTTGGGGTGCGGCACAGGCTCTATGACAGAGCTTTTGGCATCTTTCGGATATGATATGATTGGGCTGGATAATTCCGTGGACATGCTTGGGATTGCTCTTGAAAAGAAAGAAAAGTCCGGCTATGATATTTTATATTTGCATCAGGATATGAGGGAATTTGAATTATATGGAACAGTGCGCGGAATTGTCAGTATTTGTGATTCTATTAATTATATTACGGAGCCGGAAGAAGTTGAGCGGGTATTTCACTGCGTAAATAATTATTTAGACAAAGATGGGGTTTTTATCTTTGATTTTAACACAGAATACAAATACAAAGAAATTTTGGGAGAGTGTACGATTGCAGAAAACCGGGAGGACTGCAGTTTTATCTGGGATAATTATTACTATGAGGAAGAGAAGATTAATGAATATGAGCTGAGCCTTTTTATAAAAGATGAAGCACCCTCCTCAGAGTCAGGGGAAATATATCGGAAATATCAGGAGACACACTTTCAGCGGGGTTACACACTGGAGGAACTGAAAACTTTGATACAGTCATCAGGGCTGCGTTTTTTGGCGGCATATGATGCATTTACCAGAGCTGAGCCTTCTGATAAGAGCGAAAGAATTTATGTGATAGCAGGAAAAGGAGAATAAAATGTCAGATTATATTGTAAGAGCGACGGCTGGAAATACACAGATTCGTGCATTTGCAGCCATCACAACAGATCTTGTAGAAGAGGCTCGCCGGCACCATGAGACAAGCCCTGTGGCCACCGCAGCACTGGGCCGCCTTCTCACGGGGGGAGTCATGATGGGAAGTATGATGAAGAATGAGCAGGATATACTGACACTTCAGGTAAAGTGCGGGGGTCCTATCGGCGGGATAACAGTGACCGCGGACAGCCAGGGAAATGTAAAAGGATATGTGAACAACCCCGATGTTATGCTGCCTCCGAAAAATGGAAAGCTGGATGTAGGGGAAGCTCTCGGACCGGGATTTTTGAATGTGATAAAGGATATGGGGCTGAAAGAGCCTTATTCTGGACAGACTATTCTGCAGACAGGAGAGATTGCAGAAGACCTCACATATTATTTTGCAACATCCGAGCAGGTTCCGTCTTCTGTAGGGCTGGGAGTTCTGATGGAGAAAAACAATACTGTGAGATGCGCAGGAGGTTTTATTGTACAGGTTATGCCGTTCATTGAAGATGAAGTGTTAAATAAGCTGGAGGAAAATATTCAGAAAATCCAGTCTGTTACTTCTATGCTGGACAGCGGGCACAGCGCAGAGGAAATGCTGGGACAGGTTTTAGAAGGGCTGGATATGCAGGTTGTGGATACTCTTCCTGCACATTTTTCCTGTAACTGTTCTAAAGAACGTATTGAGAAAGCAATCATCAGTATTGGAAAGAAAGATATCCAGTCTATGATTGATGACGGGGAAGACATTGAAGTGAAATGTCATTTTTGTAACACTGCATACCAATACAGTGTGGATGAATTAAAAGAGCTTTTGTCAAAGAGCAGATAGCCTTAAGGAGGTTAGATATGAAGCAGGGATTTATAAAGGTTGCAGCGGCCACACCAGATATACGAGTGGCGGATGTGGAATATAACACAGAGACAATCTGCCGGGCCATTGAGGAAGCAGTATCTCAGAAAGCCAAAATCGCGGTATTTCCCGAATTGTGTATCACAGGATATACCTGTGGGGATTTGTTTACCCAGGAAGTATTATTGAGAGAAGCAAGACTGGCACTTCAAAGGATTGCCGCCTTTACGGAAGATAAAGATATTCTGGTATTTGTAGGAGCTCCTCTGAGTGTGGACGGAGAGTTATACAATGTGGCAGCAGCTTTGAACCGGGGAGAGGTGCTTGGACTGACAACAAAGACCTTTCTTCCTAATTACGGGGAGTTTTATGAGATGCGCCAGTTTACTCCCGGGCTAAAGAAGGCGAGGGAAATTTTATTTGAAGGAAAATCTGTACCTTTTGGGCCTCAGATTTTGTTTCAGGCGGAGAATATGGAAGAACTGATTGTATCTGCTGAAATTTGTGAGGATGTTTGGTCCCCCATTCCGCCCAGCATCAAGGCTGCTATGGAAGGTGCCGTGATTATTGTAAATTGCTCTGCCAGTGATGAGACAGTTGGAAAAGACAGATACCGAAGGGAACTGATTCAGGGGCAGTCTGCCCGCCTGATAGCCGGCTATGTATATGCCAACGCCGGGGAGGGAGAATCCACCACAGACCTGGTGTTTGGCGGCCATAATCTGATTACAGAAAATGGTGCCATTTTAAAAGAGGCGGAGAGATTCAGAAATGATATCATTTATTCTGAAATAGATATACATCGTCTTATCGGCGAGCGGCGCAAGAATACAACTTTTAAAATATCGGATGAGCGACAGCTTTTGAAAGTTCATTTTAATCTGGAAATAGAAGAAACTACACTGACCAGACAATTTCCCAGACTTCCTTTCGTTCCTGCTGACGAGAGAGAAAAAGAGAAGAGATGTGAAGAGATTTTTACGATTCAGGCAATGGGATTAAAAAAACGTCTGGCTCACACACACGCGAAAACTGCGGTGGTGGGGATTTCAGGGGGGCTTGATTCCACACTGGCACTGCTTGTCACAGCAAGGGCATTTGATATGCTTGGCAGGGACAAGAAGGATATCATTGCCGTGACAATGCCTTGTTTTGGCACCACAGACCGGACTTATCAGAATGCCTGTAAGATGTCTGTACAGCTTGGAGCCCAGCTCCGCGAAGTGAGAATTGCGGAGGCGGTCAGCGTTCATTTCCGCGATATAGGCCATGACCCTGAGGATCACAGTGTGACCTATGAAAATGCTCAGGCCAGAGAGAGAACTCAGGTGCTTATGGATATTGCAAATGGAACCGGAGGTATGGTAATCGGAACGGGAGATATGTCTGAACTGGCGCTGGGATGGGCGACCTACAACGGTGATCACATGTCCATGTATGGGGTGAATTCCTCTGTACCAAAAACATTGGTCCGCCATCTTGTAAAGTATGCGGCGGATGTGACTATAGATGAAGATTTGAAAAAAGTGCTGCATGATGTATTGGATACTCCTGTCAGTCCGGAGCTGCTTCCTCCTAAAGATGGAAATATTGCTCAGAAAACAGAGGACTTGGTGGGGCCATATGAGTTGCATGATTTCTATTTATATTATATGATAAGGTTTGGATACGAACCAAGCAAAATTTACCGTCTTGCAATGAAGACTTTTGAGGGAATTTATGATTCTGCTGCTATTTTAAAATGGCTGGAAACTTTCTGCCGCAGATTCTTTTCTCAGCAGTTTAAGCGCTCCTGCCTTCCAGACGGGCCGAAAGTGGGTACAGTGGCACTTTCACCGAGAGGGGACTGGAGAATGCCAAGTGACGCTTGCGTTGCTTCGTGGTTGAAAGACATATCGTTGTAAAGACACATAGAGATATAGGAGGTTTTAGATGAAATTAATTAGAACAGAAGAAGCGGAAGGCTACGTATTGTGCCATGACATTACTCAGATTATTCCGGGAGTGGTCAAAGATGCAGTTTTTAGAAAAGGTCACGTTGTAAGGAAAGAAGATATTCCTGTACTGTTGTCAGTTGGAAAGGAACACCTGTATGTGTGGGAGAAACAGGAGGGAATGCTGCATGAGAATGATGCCGCTGAAGTACTTTGCAAAGTCTGCCGGGGCGAACATATGGATCGTACTGAGGTAAAAGAAGGAAAAATAGAATTGATAGCTGCCTGTGACGGCCTGTTAAAGGTAGATACAATAAAATTGAACAGGGTCAATGCCATGGGACAGATTGCGATTGCTTCCCGCCACGGAAACTTTGCAGTGAAAAAGGGCGATAAAATTGCAGGAATGAGAGTCGTTCCTCTGGTTATTGATGAACAGAAGATGAATTGGGTGGAAGAGGTCTGTGGAGACGAGAAAATCTTCCAGATATTGCCTTTCCGCAAGTTGAAGGCAGGAATTGTAACGACAGGAAGTGAAGTGTATTATGGAAGAATCCAGGATAAATTTACTCCGGTAGTTGCAAAAAAGCTTGAGGAATATGGTGTTGAAGTCCTGGGAAATACGGTGTGCAATGATGATTCAGATATGGTCACAGGTGCAATTAAAGACTGGCTGGAGGCAGGAGCAGAGATGGTAGTATGTACAGGGGGAATGAGTGTAGATCCCGATGACAAAACTCCTCTTTCCATCCGCAATGCCTCCGATGAAGTAATTACTTATGGAGCGCCCGTTCTTCCCGGTGCTATGTTTATGCTGGCTTACGCAGGTGATGCTCCGATTATGGGACTTCCGGGATGTGTAATGTATGCCAGACAGACCATATTCGATTTAGTACTGCCAAGAATTGTGGCAGGAGAGCGATTGAAAGAAGAAGACTTTACAGTATTGGGCGAAGGCGGATTGTGCCTGTTATGTGACCAGTGTACGTTCCCCAATTGTGGATTTGGAAAGTAAGAGTAAAAATAAATGAAAGTAAAAGTGCTGCATGTCCGGTGTTTATTGGATTTACAGCACTTTGTTTAGTTTACATAAATTAATGTTTGTTTTTGCTGTTCTAAATATTTGTTATAGATACAATCAAAAGTATCAAAATGAAGCAGTAAAGTAGATGTGTAGGACACATACAAGGTCAAACGGGAATGTCAAGAAGTTTGTACTTGGCAAATCCATATTGATTGGATATGTTAAGGTATGATATACTGCGAACAGAACAACCGTTACAGGGTGGTAGCCTCCCAAACTTCACAGAAGAGGGGAGGTGGTGCGAATGGATATATCGGATGCAATATCTTTGATGTTGTCTTTTGGAATATTCTTGATTGCGCTGCTTACCTACATAGATAGGAATAATAAGCGAAAATAAAAAAATGCCTACCCTGTTAGCCGACAGGATAGGCGTACCCATAGGGGTATAACTTAACGTTTGGCTGCCACTTTATGTGGCGGTTGTTCTTTTTGTGCCTTTAATATATCACATCTTCTGAAATCTTGCAAGAGTCGAATGCCTGAAATTGAGCTAGTTGAGCTCCATTCGTTGATTAATTGATTTTTTAATATAACCATTGAAATTCCCCAGGTTTGGATATGGCTGCAGCTATTTCTTCATATTTTTCGGTTCGGACATCCAAGAGGATTCGTTTCAATTTAGATTTCTGATTACCATACAAATATTCTTTTCTTTGTTCGGATAAAACTGCTGTTTTATCTTCTTTCTACAGATTATAGGACCCTATAAATATAATAACAGCCTTTTGAATTAAAGAACGAAGTATATAAAGTTTAACTATGTCTGGCAGAGTAGAAAATAAAATCTCAAAAGTGTGGCTACTTAAGGGAATATCGAATAAAATTGCAAAGTGACTATGTAAGATATATAAGGTCAAACGGGAATGTCAAGAAGTTTGTACTTGGCAATTTGTATATTGATTGGATATGCTAAGATATGTTATACTGCGAACAGAACAACCGTATACAGGGTGGCTGGCCTCTCATTTTACATAGATGGGAGGTGGTGTTGATGGACAAAAAACCATTTGACTTCAAAGATTTGATGCAATTTGGAATGTTCATAATCGCATTACTGACCTTCATTTATCTGATTAGTCACTAGTGCATAGAAAAACCACCCTCAAAGTCTGATATGCCCCCTGTCAAGTAGACATGTTAAATATCTAAATTAGGTGCTGATGAACGGTCACACGATTTTTGTGGCCGTTTTTCTACGCACACCATTTTTCTTTATATTTCTCTATCCGTTTGTTTTCAGGAATAGGATATTCCTTCGGTTTCTTCGATGATAATGCTTCTGTTCTTACTTCCAGAGGTGTCTTACAATGATATCTATCTTGAGGTCGTTCTTCACTGTAAAACTTTATATAATCCTGTATTGCATGTCTCATTGATGCTTCGTCAGTGATTTCATACATTTGATACATTTCTGTTTTAATAATCCCCCAAAAGCCTTCTGTAGGACCATTATCAATACAATGGCCAACCCTGGACATTGATTGTTCCATTTCCTGTTCCTTAAGTCTCTTTTGAAAAACTTTACTTGTATATTGGAAGCCTCTATCGCTATGAAAGACGGGTTTTGCATCTGGATTAGAGGCAATTGCTTTATCAAAAGTTTTAAATATTAGATTATTATCGTTACGGCAGCTAATAACATATGAAATCGGATATCTATCGTATAAATCAAGGATGGCACTTAAATACAGTTTCTTCTTTTCGTCCGGAATTTTAAACTCGGTTACATCTGTAACCCACTTCTGATTTGGAGCAGTTGCATAAAAATCTCTACTAAGCTTATTCTCAGTTATTATCTCAGGAGTAGAAGAGTTATATTTTTTCTTTTTCCTTCTGATTACAGAATGAATGCCACACTTCTTCATAACCCTATGAACTCTATTTTTACTATAGTTAGTATGATTGAAGTGGTTAATCCATGAAGTCATTCTGCGATAGCCTAAGATATGACTAAAGCGTTCATCGTATTCTATAATAAGTTCTGCCAGCTTCATATTTTCTAACTCCTGTTCCGGAGGTTCACGGTACAACCATTTATAATAAGCAGCTCTAGATATTTCAAGCTGTTTACACATCCATTCAATACTCCAATTTTTTGTTTCATGGAAATGCCTAATAGCTAAATATTTAGGCTCGTAGCGCAGTTTTCCAAGTCTCACATCCTTTCGAATTCCTTCACTTTTTTTAATAATTCTACTACCATATCCTTTTCCTCAAGCTGGCGTTTAAGCCTGAGATTCTCTCGTCGTAAAAGTTCTAATTCATCTACCTCATCATCAGTTTTGTGACGACCACGTTTATCTGATAAGCTTTCTTCTCCATAAGCCTCATATTTTTTCACCCAAGAATAAACTTGACTATAAGAAACAGCATAAATACTTGAAGTTTCTTTATAATCTCGGTTGTGTTTAAGACAGTATTCTACGATTTCTTTACGTTCTTCAATGGTTGTTTTACGTCTTGCCTCTGCCATATAGACCTCCCTTTTAGGATCATAATCCTTAAGTTCTCTATTGGCATTATAACACTCTATCCAGTTCCTGAGTACCTTGCTTGAAGATATGTTGTATTTAGCAACGATATCATCTACACTTCCTTCGCCGGATAAAACAGCATTAACACACACAGTTTTAAAATCAGATGAATAGGAAGTGTTACCTGCTTTATCACTGAATGCTGCAACTCCATGAATTCTATATTTTCCAACCCATTCCTTTAAGGTTTTGCATCCAATGTTATATTTAGCGGATAAATAATCGTAGGAACCAAGCCCATCTATATACTCCTGTGAAACTTTCGCACGAAACTCAGGAGTGTGTGGTGATTGGGACATAAAAATACCTCCTAAGTAGATTTTTGTTATTTCACTTGTCTACTTAAGAGGTATCATATCAAAAGTCTTGGCGGACTGGGTGGATTTTCAACAATTCATTTAGGCCAACCACTTTGGCGGTTGTTCTTTTTGTATTTTTAATATACTACATTTATAGTAAATAATCAAGTCCTGCATTTTCATTTGTGCGGGTGCTATTTATAGCACCTTTTTATCATTCATCCCCTGCTAATTTCTAAGGCTTTGCTGTTTTGGGCCGGTGGATTCATACAATTTTTAAGTCACTCCGTTCTGGATTGATTCCAGAATATGCTTGAGTGCCCTTGATTTCGGAAATATTTGATAAACCGGCTCGTGGATATCATTCAGATAATGTGCGTCCGAACTGCTTATGATGTTGCATCTTAAGAAGTACGGGTGCTCTTTTTGTATCTGGTGCAGTTTTTTTAAATCATGGAACTCGGCACAGGTAAATGTGCTGTCCGGCGGCACAAAACCCAGGTTTGATAAGATACTGGAAGAACCTTTGTCCACATGGGCCGGGTAAGCAATCCCGTGATAAGAGGAGACCAGGGAAAACGCTTCGTCAAAGGAGATGTCTGTGGCGTTGATGAGAAGATTTTCTACAGTTCCAGCTATCTCATCATGTTCATCCATAATCTGCTGTTTGCCGAAGATTTCCTCTTTATTTTTGATGGGCAGCATGTGTTCATAGACATAGGCATCAAAAGAAAGTGCATCTGCCAGAGTGGAAAAAAGACAGACAACATGCACTTCTTCTGCGGTGCACAGTTCCATTCCGGGGATTACTGTGACACCATAATTTTCCCCGTGGTATAAGGCGGCGGGACAGTTTTTACAGCTATTATGATCGGTCAGCGCAATGACATCCAGTCCTTTTATGGCAGCCATACCCACAATGTTGGCGGGAGTCATATCATCATCTCCGCATGGGGAAAGGCAGGAATGGATATGAAGGTCATAATATAGCCCGGTCATCAGTGCCCTGCCGTGTGAACTTCCAGGGCAATATCGAAAATGGGAAGTTCTGTAGTGAGGATTGCAATACCTTCTTTTTCTGCCTGCGCAATGGTTCCCTCATCCAGAGCAACCCCTTCCGCCAGAATAATACAGGCAACATCAGCCAGAGAGGCGACCGCCAGTGTATTTCTATTCCCCATCACAGTCACCCACACTCCATCTGCAGGGGCCTTACTCATGGCAATACTGAGCAAATCACAGCAGAAGACTTTGGAAACTTCACGCTGTGGGTCCCCCTGTACCAATACTTTACAATCCGATAAATCTATAACTGTCTGTAATTTCATAGTATTAACCCTCTTTCTTATTCTGATCTTCCGGTACACCAAATGCATCCAGTTCTGTTGTAAGCTTGACTACATATTCGCGGATTAGCTTTGTATTCTCATCCTCAAGGGTGCAGGAGCGGGCGGAGGCCTTGGACAAGAAATCAATTTCTTTAGAGAGACTGGAGATATGTTCGCGGAGAACATAAATACAGTCATTGCTGGTGGCTACGCCCCTTACAATATCCTCGGCGAGAGTCTGACAGGTAGGAGCTCCGCAGGAACCACAGTCCAGACCGGGAAACTTTTTCGTCAGTTCTTCTACGGTGCTCATCATCTCCAAACTTTCCTTGAAAGTATTACCCAGTCGAAATACAGGTTCATATTCTATTCCATCGTCCCATCCCATATTCTCCATCTCGGGATGGGAAGAAAGGTGACTTTTTGCCACCGGCTGACAGTGCTGGAGGCGCTTGGTTTTGGCAGTGGCTACATAGGCGTTTTCTACTGTGAGGGTTCCGCCCACACAGCCACCGTTGCAGGCATTTAATTCAATGAATTTGAGTCCATGTATTTTTTCATCCTCAATCTGCTCCAGAACACGCATAATATTTATAATGCCGTCGGCGGCGAGGTAACTGTCAATTAGGAGTCCTCCCACCTCGCCCTCTGAGGTGCCCCAGCCAAGGCCGATGCGCCCCGATGCGGAAAGTGGCTTTAGATGGCTTTCATCCCGGTTCATATGAGGAAGCAGAAGAGGGTAGATATCTTTAATTGCCACCACATTGTCAACACTGCTCTTTTCAATACCCAGAGGAGCTTTGACATAAGATACCTTGGATGGACAGGGAGATATGAAAATGATTCCAATATCCTCCGGAGGCAGTCCTGTTTTTTCGATTGCCCGGGCTCTGGCAATTTCAGCTGCCACCTCCAATGGAGGTTTTATGGGCAGAAGCTTGGAGAGAAGAGAAGGAAACTTCACTCGGATTAACCGTATCACAGAGGGACAGGCGGAACTGATGAAAGGGCCCTCGTCCGCATGCTCTTTCATATATGCTCGGGAGGCTTCAGAAACCAGCTCTGCGGCTGCGCTGACTTCAAAAACATCATCAAACCCTAGTTTGAGCAGAGCATTCAGGACAATATCCACATTTGTGAGATTATTGTACTGTGCATAAAGTGAGGGTGCCGGAAGTGCAACAGTGTACTTGTAGTGGTTCAGCACATTCAGGGAATCGTAGATAGGGATTTTGGCATGATGAGGGCAGTAGCGGATACATCTGCCGCAGTCAATGCAGAATTTATCAATAATGTGAGCTTTCCCATTATGTACGCGGATGGCCTGGGTAGGGCAGTACTTGATACAATTGATACAGCCGCGGCAGGATTCTGTTTTCAAACGGACAGAACGAATAAATTTATCCATAGTAACTCCTCTCTATCATGTTTACAATCTATTTTAAAACCGGATAAAGTATACTTCTTGAACTACTAACGTTCAAGAAGGTATACTCATTGAACATTATCAGCTCAATAAGTATACTTTCATGGTAACTGTAGTTCCTTCACCCAGTTCGGATTCTATCTGAAATTCATCAGAATATCTTTTCATATTGGGAAGCCCCATTCCTGCGCCGAATCCAAGAGAACGAACCTCCTGAGGAGCTGTGGAATAACCTTCCTGCATGGCTTTGGAAATATCAGCAATTCCCGGACCCTGGTCAGCAAGTATCATAGTAATTTTCTCGTCGGAGATTGTAACAGTGATTTCACCGCCGCCCCCGTGGATAACCATATTAATTTCACCTTCATACATAGCGATGGCAACTTTGCGGACAGCCTGATTATCAACACCGAGCATCTTCAGTTTGTTCTTGATATCACTGCTTGCTTCCCCGGCGCGGGTAAAGTCATCTCCCGAGATAGAATAAGTAAATGCGAGCTGCTCATCCATTTAAACACCCCCTCTAAGTCCATGTTCGTAGAGTATACCGCATGTTGTAAACATAAAGTGGCTGGTAGATAGAATTGCCATTCCCTTGCCGTGAGCCAGAGTGATAATATGTTCATCCGGCATTTTGCCGTGCACAAAAACAATACAGGCAATATCCAGCATCTCCGCAGTCCGCACAACCTGAGGGTTGCAGAGACCGGTAATTAATATGGAGCACTGTTCGGCAAAAGCCAGGACATCACTCATCATATCAGCTGAAAAGGCAAACTGTGCATCTAAATCTAATAATTCTTCCCCAAAAAGAATATCGGCATCCAGCAATTTCTGAACTTCCTTTATTGTCATAGTCCCTCCCGATTTAGAGCATACCCTATTGAAAATCAATGGTTCAATAAGTATACAAAATAGAATTTATGTAAAGTAAAAACTTGCATTTAGTATAGCATTTAGGGAGACAAAAAGCAATGTTCGGAATTGTGGTAAATAGATAAAAAATAAGAGGAAAATATAAGCATAATAGGATGTATTCATGAAAAATGAATCTGAAAAAAATAAATATTGGTAAAAAGTTAACAGAAAATATAATCAAATAATGCTGGAAAATGGTCATATATCATGATATCATAATGTAAATTATATATATAAATAATGAACAGATGGAGGAGGTTAAGTGATGCTCACAAAGAAACAAACCGTTCCGTTCTCAGGAACAAAGGAACAAGAAGAATCATTATTAAAAATGATATCCGAGCTGAAAGATGAAAAAGGTGCAATGATGCCAATCTTACAGCGGGCTCAGGATATCTACGGGTACCTTCCGGTAGAGGTGCAGACAGTAATTTCCAATGAAACCGGAATTCCGCTGGAAAAGATTTACGGAGTAGCCACGTTTTATTCACAATTTACATTAAGTCCCAAGGGGAAATATCAGATTTCAGTCTGTCTTGGAACTGCCTGCTATGTAAAAGGCGCGGGGGATATTTACAATGCCTTAATGGAAAGGCTCGGAATTGCAGGCGGAGAGTGCACACCGGACGGAAAATTTTCTCTGGATGCCTGTCGCTGCGTGGGAGCTTGTGGGCTAGCCCCGGTTATGATGGTTAATGGTGAGGTTTATGGACGTTTGACGGTAGATGATATCGATGGAATCTTGTCCAAATATGAATAAGCCATGATGCCGGAAATATCTCTGAACATATTGGATGTAGCTGAAAATTCTGTGCGTGCAGGAGCATCACTGATTGAAATAGGCGTTTCTATTCTGGTGGAGATGGACACGCTTACTGTCGTCATTAAGGATAATGGCTGTGGTATGTCATCAGAACAGGTAGAAAAGGTACAAGACCCATTTTATACAACCCGGACTACGAGAAAAGTTGGACTGGGAGTACCTTTTTTCAAACAGGCTGCAGAAAGTGCGGAAGGTAGTTTTTCCATTGTGTCAGAATTGGGAAAGGGGACGGTCGTAAAAGCTGTCTTTAAATTATCACACATAGACAGAATGCCGCTCGGTGATATTAATACAACAATTTACACACTGGTTGTTTTCAATGAGCAGATTCATTTTAGATATACATATCAATACAATGACAATGAATTTGTGCTGGATACCCGGGAAATCAGGGAAATCCTGGGGGAGGATATTTCCTTTTCCAATCCGGAGGTTTCCTCATTCATCAAGGAATATCTCAAATCCGGCAAGGAAGAAACAGACCAGGGAGCGGAAATATAAAGGTAATAAGAATGGAGGACATATATGAAATCTCTTGAAGAATTACGTGCAATCAGAGAAAAAATGCAGGGAAAGGTTGGCGTCCGGTCAGAGAATGATGATCAGATCAGGGTCATTGTAGGGATGGCTACCTGCGGAATTGCAAGCGGTGCAAGGCCGGTGCTGACAACCCTTTCGGATGCAGTTCAGGAACAGGGACTTTTGAATATTAATGTGACTCAGACGGGATGTATCGGACTGTGCCAGTATGAGCCGATTGTGGAGGTTATGGAGCCGGGCAGGGAGAAAGTTACATATGTAAAAATGACTCCTGAAAAAGCGATGGAAGTATTGAGAATGCATTTGTTAGACGGCCAGGTGGTGACAAAATACACATTAGGTGCTGCAAAAAAGAGTGCTGAATAAGAAAAAGGAGGCTAATGATTATGTATCGTTCGCATGTTTTGGTTTGTGGTGGAACAGGCTGTACTTCTTCCGGAAGCCCGAAAATTATAGAAAAATTAGAAAAAGAAATTAAAGAACAGGGTCTGCAGGAAGAAGTTGGGGTTGTAAAAACCGGCTGTTTCGGTCTGTGTGCATTGGGTCCCATTATGATTGTTTATCCCGAAGGTTCTTTCTATTCCATGGTTCAGGAAGATGATATTCCGGAGATTGTGTCTGAACATCTGTTAAAAGGAAGGGTGGTAAAACGCCTTCTTTATGATGAGACAACAAAGACAGAGGACATCCTTCCTCTGAATGAGACAAACTTTTATAAAAAGCAGAAAAGAGTTGCACTGCGCAACTGCGGTGTTATCAACCCTGAGAATATTGAGGAATACATAGGAACGGGCGGCTATGATGCATTGGGAACCGTCCTTACAGAAAAGACACCTGAAGATGTCATCCAGATTCTTTTGGACAGTGGTCTGAGAGGAAGAGGCGGTGCTGGTTTCCCCACAGGATTGAAGTGGAAATTTGCAGCGGCAAACACAGCCGATCAGAAATATGTCTGTTGTAATGCCGATGAAGGTGACCCGGGTGCATTTATGGACCGTTCTGTATTAGAAGGTGATCCGCATGTAGTTCTTGAGGCAATGGCAATTGCAGGTTATGCCATCGGTGCATCTCAGGGATATATTTATGTCCGTGCAGAATATCCAATTGCAGTAAAGCGTCTGGAAATTGCGCTGGATCAGGCAAGAGAATATGGATTGCTTGGAAAGAATATTTTTGAAACCGGATTTGATTTTGATATTGAATTAAGACTCGGAGCAGGTGCCTTTGTATGTGGAGAAGAGACGGCGCTCATGACCTCCATCGAAGGAAACAGAGGAGAGCCTAGGCCACGTCCTCCGTTCCCGGCAGTGAAAGGTCTGTTCCAGAGACCTACCATTTTGAACAATGTTGAGACCTATGCAAACATTCCCCAGATTATTGTAAACGGTCCGGAGTGGTTTGCATCCATGGGTACGGAGAAATCAAAAGGAACGAAAGTGTTTGCCCTTGGCGGTAAGATTAATAATACAGGTCTGGTGGAGATTCCAATGGGAACCACACTGCGTGAGATTGTGGAAGAAATCGGCGGCGGCGTTCCGGGAGGCAAGAAGTTTAAGGCTGCACAGACGGGAGGACCATCCGGAGGATGTATTCCGGCTGAGCATTTTGATGTGCCTATCGACTATGATAATCTGATTGCTATCGGCTCCATGATGGGTTCCGGCGGACTGATTGTCATGGATGAAGATAACTGTATGGTAGATATTGCAAAATTTTTCCTGGAATTCACGGTAGATGAATCCTGCGGCAAGTGTACACCATGCCGTATCGGTACAAGACGTATGCTGGAGATTTTGGAGAAAATTACCAAGGGTCAGGCAGTGATGGAAGATTTGGATAAGCTGGAAGAGCTGTGCTATCATCTGAAATCTAACTCTCTGTGTGCTTTGGGACAGACGGCGCCCAACCCTGTACTTTCTACACTCCGTTACTTTAAAGACGAATATATTGCACATATTACAGAAAAGAGATGTCCGGCAGGAGTATGTAAAGATTTGCTTCAGTACAAGATTGATGCGGACAAATGCAAGGGATGTACTCTGTGCGTGAAAGTCTGTCCGGCAGACGCGATTACCGGAAGCGTAAAAGAGGTGCATATAATAAATCTGGAAAAATGTGTAAAATGTGGTGCTTGTATGGAAAAATGCCGTTTCGGTGCAATTTACAAAGCATAGTGGAGGATAGAGAATATGGAAAATGTAAATATAAAAATCAATGGCCTGGATGTCTGTGCGCCGGCGGGCTCTACAATCCTGGATGCGGCACATATTGCAGGAATTAAAATCCCAACCTTATGTTTTCTGAAGGAAATCAATGAGATTGGCGCCTGCCGTATGTGTGTTGTAGAAGTAAAAGGAGCAAGGAATCTGGTTGCAGCTTGTGTGCACCCTATTAATGAAGGCATGGAAGTTTTGACAAATACACCTGCATTACTTGAATCCAGAAGGCGCACACTTAAATTGATTCTCTCAACTCATGATAAAAAGTGTCTTTCCTGTGTGAGAAGCGGAAGATGTGAACTGCAGGAGCTCTGTCAGGAGCTGGGTGTGGAAGATGAGAACTACTTTGCAGGAGAGTCCCAGGAATTTGAGCTGGATTACAGTGCTGCCCACATGGTTCGTGACAATAATAAATGTATCCTCTGCAGAAGGTGTACAGCCGTCTGTGAGACCGTTCAGGCTGTAGGTGTTATCGGGCCAAACAACAGAGGATTTACAACATTTATCGGTTCTGCCTTTGATATGGGGCTGGGCGATACAAGCTGTGTATCCTGTGGTCAGTGTATTGTGGCCTGTCCAACAGGTGCACTGTATGAAAAAGACTTTAATGATGACGTGCTTGCGGCAATCGCAGATGAGACAAAACATGTTATTGTACAGCCGGCACCTTCCGTAAGAGCGGCCCTGGGAGAAGAATTTGGCTATCCTATGGGGACTGACGTGGAAGGAAAGATGACGGCAGCTCTTCGGAGAATAGGATTTGATAAAGTATTTGATACAAACTTCAGCGCCGACCTGACAATTTTGGAGGAGGCACATGAATTTCTTGGACGGGTGCAGAACGGCGGAGTTCTTCCGCTGATAACCTCCTGTTCACCGGGCTGGATTAAATACTGTGAACATTATTATCCAGACCAGCTGGCGCATTTATCAAGCTGTAAGTCACCTCAGCAAATGTTTGGTGCGGTTGCCAAAACATACTATGCTGAAAAAATGGGAATTGATCCTAAGGATATTGTATGTGTCAGTGTTATGCCATGTACAGCGAAGAAGTTTGAGATTGACAGGGAAGATCAGAATGCGGCAGGTGTGCCTGACGTTGATATTTCTATCACGACAAGAGAACTGGCCCGCCTAATCCGCAAGCTGGGAATCGACTTTAGAAGTCTCTCAGACGAAGAGTTTGATGATCCACTTGGCGAGTCTACAGGAGCGGGTGTTATTTTCGGTGCTACCGGCGGTGTTATGGAGGCTGCACTGCGGACAGCAGTGGAAACACTCACAGGAAAAGAACTGGAAAATGTAGAATTCCAGGAAGTCCGCGGTACACAGGGCGTCAAAGAAGCTACTTATAATGTAGCAGGAATGGACGTGAAGGTAGCTGTAGCTTCTGGATTATCCAATGCAAAACATATTATGGATAAGGTTCGCTCAGGGGAAGCAGATTATCATTTTGTTGAGATTATGGGCTGCCCTGGCGGATGTGTTAATGGCGGAGGCCAGCCTCAGGTACACGCGGATGTGCGCAATTATCAGGATGTCAGAGCAATCCGTGCAAAAGCACTGTATGATAACGATGAGGCAAAAGCGCTCAGAAAGTCCCATGATAACCCATCGGTTAAAAGGCTTTATGAAGAATATCTCGGAGAGCCAGGAAGTGAGAGGGCACATCACATTCTGCATACGACCTATGTACAACGCAGTGTCAATTAGAGCAAGAGTTTAAAGAAGACAAGGCTGGTCCCTAAAATACATAAAAATAGATGGCTCCCAACATTTGCTGGGAGCCATCTATTTCTTTTGGAATTATACTTTAAGATAAAAATGTGAAGGTATACTCCTTGAATGGCTAATGTTCAATAAGTATATAAGTTTATCTATAAGTTTTATCCCAGTGTCATAAATGCATATCTAATGACAAATACAATGGATATTATTAATGTTAAAGACTTCACCTCTTTAAACTGCTTTGTGAAAATCTTTGTCAGGCAGAATGTGATAAGTCCAATTGCAATACCATTTGCGATAGAGTAAGTAAATGGCATGAACACGATGGTACAGAATGCTGGAAGAGCGTTGGTCATGTCGCTGAAATCAACATCCTTCACATTGCTTAACATTAAAATTCCTACGAAGATAAGTGCAGGTGCTGTAGCTGCTCCTGGAACTATGCTTACGATAGGTGCGAAGATAATTGCACTCAGGAATAATACGGCTGTGACAAGACTTGTCATACCTGTTCTTCCGCCTGCTGCGATACCTGCGCTGGATTCTACAACTGTAGTAACGGTAGAAGTACCAACCATAGCGCCTGCTGTAGTTGCAACCGCATCTGACATCAAAGCCTGTTTCATGCGGATAACTTCGCCGTTTTCATCTAACATATTAGACTGTTTTGCTGCTCCCAATAGAGTTCCGACAGAGTCGAACATATTTACCAGTGAGAAGCTGATTACAAGCATAATTACTGTGAAAAGTGAATCTAACATGTTTTTGCCGTGGAATAGACCGGCAAAATCCATTTTCAGAAAAGATACGTCTGCGAAATCGGTAAATTTAGTTCCGATGTTCAGACTGAAGTTTGATAAATGAGTCACTCCCAGAGGAATTCCGAGAATAGTTGCTGATACAATACCAATCAAGATAGAGCCTTTGACTCTCTTTGAATGAAGTACAGTCATAATGATTAATCCAATCAATGCAACCAAAGCACCCATCATTGGAGCAATATCAGCTTCTGGGTTTCTCCACTGTGCAAAGTCTACCATGCTGACAAGTGTTGCTGAATTTCCGACAACTAAACCGGAATTCTTAAGTCCGATGATTGTAATAAATAACCCAATTCCAGGGGTTATCGCCGATTTTACAGCGTCTGGAATGGAGCGGATAATTGCATCACGCAAACCTACAACTGTAATGAAGATAAAGAATAAACCTGCCAGGAACACAATAACGAGTGCCTGATTGTAGGTGTATCCGATTCCTAATACAACTGTATATGCAAAAAATGCATTAAGTCCCATGCCTGGTGTCAGCGCAAATGGGAGTCTGGCATATACGGAACATAAGAAGGTTCCGATAAATGCACTGATACATGTGCCAATAAATACACCGTTGGATATCCTTCCGGCCATCATGGCATCGCCCATAATTACATATGGGTCTGACAAAATCTGTGGATTAAGTATCAATATGTAGGCAATGGTGATAAACGTGGTGAATCCCGCGAGTACTTCTGTCCTCATATTAGATTTGTTTTCTGTAATACCAAAGTAATTGTCTAAGAAACTTGTTTTGTTTTCTGATTTACTGTTCATTTTGATCCTCCGCTATTTCATAATATGTTTCTTTATCCCTATTCTTATCCCACCCTTAACAACGTGAATCTCTCTCTACCCTCCTTATTCATTTTTTATCACCTAAGAAGCTGATTTTCCGTTTTTGGGCAACAAAAAAAGAGTTGCCAATAAATTGTCATGAAGACGAACTTATGTAGTCAACTCTTTCGGCAGTTGGTAGAGACTCTGGGCCAATCCCCAGGATATACATAATGGTAATGGAAAATAGCAATATTAAGTTGAACTTATTATATAATCTGAAATAGATTTAGTCTATTTGCATTTTTATCAAAATTTCTTGTGTTTCTTTAGTGAAATTTCACAAAAAAGATTCTATTGAAACAGTTTTCTTTAAAAAATAACTATATAGTTTTCTATAGATATATCCTATCAGCCCTAATAGATATGCTCTATTAACCTCTCGATTATGATTATATTAATGTTATATTTGTCTGATAACTTTAATTATTATCTTTGATTTTATACTCTTTTGTTCATATAATCAAGTTGTTTGTAAAAACAACTTGATATTTCAATAAAAATTTGCACAATAATTATAAATGCTATTGACATTAAACCGTGAAAATGCTAACATACATGACATAAATAAAAACTAAATATTTTAAGTGGCATACTTATATAGGTTCATAATCGGGTGAACGTTTCTACCAACTACCTTAATAGTTGACTATAAGTATCTGTGGAGGCGTCTTCGCAGGTACTTATATTTGTACTGCAAAGATGCAGAAGGGAGAGACAACCGATGTATGAATCTATTTTTATTTTAAAGGGAAACATTGTGTACAGCAAAAATTCCAGTGAACTGGAGATATGTGAACATGGGTATCTGGTATGTGAGGAGGGGAAAGTTAAGGGGGTATATCAGACCCTGCCCTTTGAGTATGGAGGAATTCCGATTACAGATTATGAAGACAGACTGATTATACCAGGTCTGGTTGATTTACATGTACATGCGCCCCAGTATTCTTTTAGAGGACTTGGTATGGATATGGAACTTCTGGAGTGGCTGGAGACAAACACATTTCCTGAGGAGGCAAAATTCAAAGATTTAGACTATGCCGCACAGGCATACAGGATTTTTGTTGATAATATGAAAAAAGGTGCAACTACCAGAGCTTGTATTTTTGCCACGGTGCACAGAAAATCTACACTTTTATTGATGGATATGCTGGAAGAAGCCGGACTTGGCACTATGGTAGGCAAGGTCAATATGGATAGGAACTGTCCTGATTACCTAGGGGAAGCTTCCGCAGTAGAATCAGCTTCAGAGACAGTAGAGTGGATTAAGGATGTACTGCATAAAAAATATAAGTACACCAGACCAATTCTGACCCCTCGTTTTACACCAAGCTGTACCGATGAACTGATGGAGAAGCTGAAGATGGTGCAGATGCGCTATGAGCTGCCTCTTCAGTCTCATTTATCTGAAAATCCGGGTGAGATTGCCTGGGTAAAAGAGTTATGCCCCTGGTCTGAGTTCTACGGAGATGCCTATGATAAGTTTGGTCTGTTTGGAGCAGACTGCCCTACGGTAATGGCACACTGTGTTTACTCCGATGACGAGGAAATTGCAAGGATGAAGGAAAATGGTGTGTTTGTTGCCCATTGTCCAGAATCTAATATAAACCTTTCTTCTGGTGTGGCTCCAGTAAAACGGTTTATTGAGGAAGGACTTCATGTGGGAATCGGAAGTGATGTGGCAGGAGGCTCTACAGAGAATCTTTTTGCAGCTATGGCACATGCTATTCAGGCATCAAAGATGCGCTGGAGACTTGTGGATGACTCAGTGAAACCGTTAACAGTAGAAGAAGCATTTTATATGGCTACCAAGGGCGGCGGTGAATTTTTCGGAAAGGTTGGAAGCTTTGAACCAGGATATGAGCTGGATGCAGTGATTCTGGATGATTCAAGACTTCAGCATCCTCAGCCGCTGGATGTGAAAAAGCGTCTGGAGAGAATGGTTTATTTTTCAGATGACAGAGAAATCTTTGCAAAATATGTAAGTGGGAACAAATTATTTTAAGGTTAAAAACGCGATACGGAGGCGGAGTTATGAAAGACAAAGAACATGTAGTTGGGCAAAGTGTAAAACGTGTGGATGCCTTTGAAAAGGTTACAGGACGGGCAAAATATACAGATGATATATGTGATAAAAGCGCTTACACGGCAAAAATCCTGCACTCAACAGTTGCTCACGGTATTGTGAAATCAATAGACACAAAAGAAGCAGAGCGTATTCCAGGAGTAGTAAAAGTGGTTACATGCTTTGACGTTCCGAAGTACTATTTCCCTACGGCGGGGCATCCATGGTCAACAGACCCGGAACATCAGGATGTAAAGGACCGTCTGCTTCTGACGGGCCATGTAAGATTTTATGGTGATGATGTAGCGGCTGTGGTAGCTGAGAATGAAGTTGCGGCGGCTCAGGCAGTCCGGGCAATAAAGGTGGAATATGAAGAGCTTCCTTTTGTGCTGGATGTCCAGAAAGCGATGGAGGAAGACGCGCCTCTCATTCATGAGGATTATCCCGGCAACGTTTTGAAACACACCACCATTCAAAAAGGAAATTATGAAGAGGCAATTAAAGAAGAGGGGCTGATTAAAGTGGAGGGCTGGTATGACACCCCCACAGTTCAGCACTGCCACATTGAGAACTTTATCTGCTACTCCTATGTGGAGCAGGGCAGGATTGTGGTAGTATCTTCCACCCAGATTCCTCACATCTGCAGACGAATTGTAGGGCAGGCTCTGGGAATCCCCTGGGGTGAGGTAAGAATCATCAAACCTTATATAGGAGGAGGCTTCGGAAACAAGCAGGATATTCTCTATGAACCGCTCTGCGCATATTTAAGCACTGCAGTAGGCGGCAGGCTGGTGAAACTGGATGTATCCAGAGAGGAGACTTTTGTCTCAAACCGGGTACGCCATGCAATCCGCACTCACATTATATCCTATGTGCGTCCTGACGGAAGTTTTGCAGCCCGCAAGATGGAATGTTTTTCAGACCAGGGAGCATATGCTTCCCACGGGCACAGTATCGCCGCAAAAGGCTTGGGAGCATTTCCACAATTGTATCCATGTCCAAATATAGAAGCGGATGCATATACCGTATTTACAAATAAGTCTGTAGCGGGAGCTATGAGAGGATATGGTATTCCGCAGGCGATGTTTGCGGTAGAATCACATACTGATGATATTGCGAAAGCGCTGGGCATTCCTTCCTACGAATATCGTTGGAAATATTTGATGCCAAAGGGATACGTTGATGGATTTTCAAAAAATGTGAATTATTTTGATACCTTCCACGAGTGTCTGGAGAAGGGAAAAGAATATATAGATTATGACCGGAAGCTGAAGGAATATGCAAATCAGACAGGAGAAATACGCAAAGGTATCGGAGTGTCTGCTTTTTGGTATAATACTGGTGTATGGCCGATTTCTCTGGAGACTTCTTCCTGCCGTATGGTACTTAACCAGGACGGTTCTGTCCAGGTGCAGGTGGCGGAGACAGAAATTGGTCAGGGAGCGGATACAGCATATGCGCAGATGACCGCAGAGACTCTCGGCATCCCATTTAAGAAGGTGCATGTGGTGAGCACACAGGACACAGATGTCACTCCATTTGGAACAGGTGCTTATGCTTCACGGCAGACATATATGGCTGGATTTGCTATCAACCAGACAGCTACTCTGTTAAAAGGTCATATACTGGATACAGCTCAGGACCTGACAAGGCATGCAAAGTCTAATCTGGATTTAATTGATGGAAATATTGTGCGCCTGGGAGACGGAGAAATTTTGATGAGTTTGGCAGATTTGGCAGAAGAAAAGCTTTACAGTCTGACAAACAATGGCCATCTGACAGCAGAGAGCACCTATCAGGCAAAGACGAATGCTTACTCTTTCGGATGTACTTTTGCTGAGATAGAGGTAGATATTCCAGAATGTAAGGTGACATTGACGAATATCGTGAATATGCATGACTGCGGAAAGCTGATTAATCCTCAGCTCGCTATGGCACAGGTGCATGGCGGTATGAGTATGGGAATAGGATATGGATTACTGGAAAAATTAATGTTTGACGAAAAAACTGGAAAGCCTCTGAATGATAATCTGCTGGATTATAAATTATCTACTTTTATGGATCATCCGGAATTACAAGGCGATTTTGTGGAAAATTATGAGCCTACCAGTGCCTATGGAACAAAAGCATTGGGAGAACCGCCGGTATGTTCTGTGGCCCCTGCTATTCGTAATGCCCTGCTGCAGGCGACAGGGGTAGCAGTGGATGAAATCCCACTGACACCTCATGTGCTGTTCAGGCGTTTTACAGAAGAAGGATTATTGTAATTGGGAAATTACGAAAGGAGGATTTAAGACATGTATGACATGAAAGCATTATATGAAGCGGAAAGCGTATCTCATGGGATTAGCCTTCTGAAGGAGCACCCGGATGCTCAGATTATTGCCGGAGGCAGTGACGTTCTGGTACAGATGCGTGAAGGCAAGCGTGCGGGAGCAGAATTAGTCAGCATCTATGGATTAGATGAACTGAGAGGCGTGAAAATAGAGGAGGATGGAACCATCCGAATCGGTTCCCTGACCAGTTTTTCACATATTACAAAAGACCCTGTTATCCAGAAATATATCAATGTTCTGGGCGAAGCTGTGGATATGGTAGGAGGACCTCAGATACGTAATATCGGAACCATCGGCGGAAATACTTGTAACGGTGTAACTTCTGCGGATTCTGCATCCACATTATTTGCCTGGGACGCTGTAATCGAGGTGACAGGGGAAGAGGGAGTGCGCAGACTTCCGATTCAGGAATTTTATATTAAGGCCGGAAAGGTGGATTTGAAACCTGCTGAGCTTCAGACAGGTATTCTGATACCGAAAGAATCCTATGAGGGATATTTTGGACACTACATTAAATATGCAATGAGAGGTGCCATGGATATTGCGACACTGGGCTGTTCTGTCAATGTGAAACTGTCTGAAGACAAAAAACATATTGAGGATGTCAGAATTGCATATGGTGTGGCAGGCCCGATTCCTCTGCGTGCGGTACATGCGGAGGCAGTGGGAAAAGGAATGGAAATCAGCGCTGAGAATATCGAAAAAGTTGGAGATACAGTTCTGGAGGATGTGACTCCCCGTGACAGCTGGAGAGCAAGTAAGGCATTCAGGGAACATATAGGCAGAGTACTGTGCAAACGTGCACTGAAAGAATCTATCTTGCTGGCAGGAGGTGTAATTCATGAGTGAGAAACAATATAAGCTGGTGAAATGTGTCATCAACGGTGAAGCGCGGGAAGCTATGGTGGATGTGCGCGCATCCCTGACAGATATGCTGAGGAATGATTACCGGATGACCAGTGTAAAAAAAGGCTGTGAAGTGGGAGAGTGCGGCGCCTGTAATGTGATTATAGACGGAGAATGCTACAATTCCTGTATTTATCTGGCTGTCTGGGCCGAGGGAAAAGAAATCCAGACCCTGGAAGGCCTGATGGGACCAAATGGAGAGCTGTCAGACATTCAGCAGGCATTTATTGATGAGGCTGCTGTACAGTGTGGTTTCTGTACTCCTGGAGTAATTATGAGTGCGGTAGAGGTATTAAACACTGGCAGGGTATATACAAGAGCAGAGCTGAGAAAGCTTCTGGCAGGGCATCTGTGCAGGTGTACCGGATATCAGAATATTTTAAATGCAGTGGAAAAGACAATGTACCAAAGACTGGGCAAAGAATTGCCAGAGTATCTTTTATCATCAAAATAAAAAAGAAATATATGAGAAGCTGTTGTGAATCAACGATTTTGGGTTGAGGAGCACAGCTTCTTATTTTATATATATTTATAAACATTCATAGAACAAAAAAAGGATAACTCCCCGCACTGAAGGGGGAATTATCCTTTTTCTGTTTTTCTTTTTATTTCTTCTTTCTATAGAAAGTATCTTCCATTGGAAGCTTTGTACGAAGTTTGTGGTCCATTGCATAATATGCACCTTGTACTGCGGGCGCTGTAGGAATGGTTGCAATTTCGCCTATTCCTTTGGAGCCGTAAGCAAAGCTCAGCAATTCTTCTTTTTCCACATAGATTGCGTGGATATCAGGAATCTGAGGAGCTCTCATCAGTCCCAAAGTACCAAATTTAGCCTGAGGTACACAATCTTTCAGAGGGAAGTCTTCTGTCAGGGCATAACCAAGACCCATCAGCACTCCTCCTTCAATCTGTCCCTGTATAGAAATCGGATTTACTACCTTACCAGAGTCGTGAGCGGCATATACGTCAGTTACCTTGCCGTCATCATCTATAATAACCACATGAGTAGCAAAACCATAAGCAACGTGGCTCTTTGGATTTGGCACATCTGAACCTAATTTGTCAGTTGGGTCGAAGAACTCTGCAAAGAATTCTTTTCCTTCAAGTGCCTCAAGACTGCCGGCTTCTTCCAGTGCATCTTTAAGGTCAGCAGCAGCCATTCGGACTGCCTCACCAGAAATCAATGTCTGGCGGGAACCAGAGGTAGTTCCTGAGTCAGGTGCAAATTCGGAGTCAACTGCCATACCTTTGACCTGGCTTAACTTAAGACCAAGTGTCTCAGCCGCAATCTGAAGGAAAACAGTAGCACATCCTTGTCCAATATCGGAGGCACCGCAGTAAATCTCCACAATACCGTTTCTGACAACCAGCTTAGCGCGTCCTTTGTCAGGAAGACCAACTCCAACACCAGCATTCTTCATAGAACAAGCGATACCAGCTCTTCCGGGATTGCTCTCATATACGTCCTTTACAGCTTCAAGAGTTTCTTTCAGGGCTGTTGAGCAGTCTGCAATCTGTCCGTTAGGAAGAACTTTACCAGGCTCAATCGCATTGCGGTAACGGATTTCCCAAGGTGAGATACCTACCATTTCTGCCAGAAGATTGATATTCGATTCCAGTGCAAACTCACTCTGGCACACTCCAAAACCTCTGAATGCTCCTGCAGGAGTATTATTAGTGTAATATCCAAAGCCTCGTATGTCCGTGTTCTGATAGCAGTATGGACCTACGGAATGAGTACAAGCACGCTCTAAAACCGGGCCGGCCAGTGAAGCATATGCTCCGCCGTCAAAATTGATTTCACAATCTAAACCGGTAAAGATACCATTTTCGTCACAGCCAAGAGTGAAAGTACCTTCCATTGCATGACGTTTTGGATGGAAGCGCAGTGACTCCTGTCTGGTAAATTTCATTTTAACAGGACGTTTTACTTTCAATGTTGCCAATACAGCTAAATGCTGAATGGAAACATCTTCTTTTCCACCAAAACCACCGCCTACAAGTTTGTTTTCCACTACGATTTTTTCTACGTCTTTTCCTTCCCAGCCCAACATAATAGCAGTTTCATGGCGGGTGTCAAACACGCTCTGATCTGTTGTGTAAACTTTTACTCCATCTTTGTAAGGGAATGCAATGGCACATTCAGGCTCCAGGAAAGCATGTTCGGTGAAAGGAGTGCTGTATTCCCTTGTTACAACATATTTTGAATTAGCCAGGGCTGTTTTAGCATCTCCACGGGTAACATGGCGTGATTGACATAAGTTTCCTGCTGCGTGGGCATGAATCTGAGGCGCGCCCTCAGCTTTTGCTTCATGAATATTGCGAACAGGTTCCAGTTCCTCATATTCAATATTGACTAATTTCTTAGCCTGGTCTAAAATTTCCTCTGTTTCTGCGATAACTAAACAGATAGCATCACCCATCGACCTTGTGATATCACCTTCCGCAATCATAACGTCCCAGTCCTGCTGGATGTGACCTACTTTATTATTCGGAACATCTTCGGCCTTTAAAACATCCAATACACCAGGCAGAGCCAGTGCTTTGGAGGCATCTATTTTCAGTACACGGGCTCTTGGATATTTGGTACGCACAGCTGAAGCATACACCATGTCATCCATGAGAACATCATCAACATACTGTCCGGTACCAAGTACTTTGTCACGTACATCGATACGAAAAGCGCGGGCACCTACGCCGTATTCATCGCCCCGCTCAAGAGATTCATCGATGGATTTTTCACCCCGCAGAATAGCAGCAGCAAGTTGAATTCCTTCCAGAATCTTTTTATAACCGGTGCAGCGGCAGATATTTCCCTTTATTGCAAGCTTGATTTCGTCTTCTGTGGGGTCTGGATTTTGGTCTATAAGCGCTTTTCCGGACATAACCATTCCAGGGATACAGAAACCACACTGTACAGCCCCAACTGCTCCAAAAGCGTAAACAAAAGCTTCTTTTTCGTCTTCACTCAAACCTTCTACTGTGATGATATTACGTCCCACGGCTTTTTCTGTTGTTAAAACACAGCTTCTGACCGCTTTACCGTCTACAATGATTGTGCAGGTGCCGCATGCACCTTCACTGCATCCATCCTTTACTGAAAATAGATGTAAATCATCCCTCAGATAACGCAAGAGAGATTTTTTCTTGTCTGTTTCCTGAAGTACGCCGTTCACTGTAAATTGATACATTTCCTGCATTCCATTATTTCCTCACTTTTCTTAGTCTATTGTAAAGATACCATTTGCGTCGCGAATGACACCGCGAGGGCATTTTACAGCGCACATGCCGCAGGCAATACAAAGGCTTTCATCAATCACAGCGTTGTTGTCTATTACATGTATGGCATCCGCCGGACAATTTTTCTCACAGATACGGCATGCAATACAGCTAACTTCGCAGATTTTTCTTGAGACAGCACCTGTGTCCAGATTGGAACATCTTGGCATAATAGTATTTTGTGGTAATACCATGAAAATTACGTTTTTAGGACAAATTTTCGCACATAATCCACAGCCAGTACATTTTTCTGAATCCACTTCGGGGGTGCCGTATTCACCAATTGTTATTGCGTTAAAGCGACAGGCTGCAACGCAGCTGCCCAATCCCAGACATCCTTGAGAGCACTCTAAGAGTCCATCAGGATATTCTGTAACGGCCTGTTTGCAATCACAGGATAAATCTTTACGGTTCACTTTTTCCTTAACACGGCTGCCGCCGCGACACATTACGAGTGCAATACGTTTTTCACGCTTCTTTTTCAAAATATTGAACCTCCTATAAGTATATCAAATATATCAATATATATCAAATTACATCTAGAAACAACTCCGGAACGATATGCAGAAAACCTACATGAAAAATTGTTTGATTTCTCATGCAGGTTTTCATTTTTTTGGTTTTATGATTCGATTAGGAACGGCTGATTCTGGTACCTGTAGTTCCTAAGATTCCGTCCTTAGCTTTTTCAAGTAAGGTAATCAGGGCCTGACGTCCTGGTGCAGACTCTGCAAATTCAACAGCAGCCTGTACTTTTGGAAGCATAGAGCCAGGAGCGAAGTGTCCTTCTTCCATGTACTGTTTTGCTTCGTCTACTGAGATGTTATCCAGCCATTTCTCTTCTGGTTTTCCATAGTTGATAGCTACTTTCTCTACAGCAGTCAGGATAATAAGGAAATCCGCATTTAACTCGCGTGCAAGCAGGCTGCTTGCAAAGTCCTTATCAATAACAGCGCTGGCGCCTTTTAAGTGATTTCCCTGACGGGTAACGGGGATTCCGCCGCCGCCGCAGGCGATTACTAAGTCACCAGACTCTACCATAGTACGGATAGTACCGATTTCTACGATTTCCTGTGGTCTTGGAGAAGATACTACACGGCGGTAGCCGCGGCCAGAATCTTCTTTCATGATGTAGTCATATTTTGCAGCCATCTCGTCAGCCTGCTCTTTTGTCATGAAACGTCCGATTGGCTTGGATGGGTTCTGGAATGCAGAATCATTTTCATCTACGCGTACCTGTGTAATCATAGTAGCTACAGGGATGTCAGTGATGTTTCTGTCCAGAAGCTCTTCACGAAGAGCATTCTGCAAATCATATCCAATGTATGCCTGACTCATTGCAACACAAACAGAAAGTGGTGTGTTAGGCTGCTGTGGGTCTTCATGAGTCAATGCGATCATTGCGTTATTTACCATACCAACCTGTGGTCCGTTACCGTGAGCAACAACAACTTCACAGCCTTCTTCAATCAGGTCAACGATAGCTTTTGCAGTAATTTTTACTGCAACCATCTGCTCTGGTAATGTGTTGCCCAGGGCGTTTCCGCCCAGAGCAATAACAATTCTTTTTTCTTTGCCATTTTATTTACCTCCGACATATGCGATGGCTTCTACTTCACATAAAACTCCCTTTGGAAGGGCTTTTACTGCTACACAGGAGCGCGCTGGTTTTCCAACGAAATACTTAGCATAAACTTCATTGAATGCGGCAAAATCAGCCATATCTGCGAGGAAGCATGTTGTTTTTACAACATCAGTAAATTCAGCTCCCTGGCTCTCAAGAAGTGCAGCTATGTTTTTCATAACCTGCTCTGTCTGTTCTTCGATATTTGTTCCACAACTTCTCCAGTCTCCGCAGAGAGTGGAATAGCACCAGAGAAAAATGCTAAATCATTTACAATGATTCCCTGTGAGTATGGTCCAATAGCAGCTGGTGCATTTTTTGTGTCAACATATTTTAACATCTTCATACCTCCTGTATGTGTATATCTGTGTTTGTTGTATATAGGCTTATTCGTAGATTCTTGGAGTTTTGTTGTCTGATAATTTCTTCAAAACTTCAGCTGGATCTGCAAATTTTGCAAGGAAGATCATAGCTGCGATTACATATGGTTTGTAGCTAGCTTCTTTGTATAATGGATCTCTGTAACGATCGAATACAGTTGCGTCAACTTCACCTTCTTTACAGCTTACACCAGTGATGTCAGCTGGCAGGCAGTGCATGTAAAGAGCTTTTCCGTCTTTTGTTGTAGCCATTAATTCTTCTGTACAAGCCCAGTCTTTGTGCTGTGCATTCTGTGCAAGAAGTTCTTTCTCAAGAGCCTTGATTCCGTCTGTGTCGCCGTTTCCGTAAAGCTCTGTACGTTTTTCCATAGCAGCAAATGGAGCCCAGCTCTTTGGATATACGATGTCAGCATCTTTGAATGCTTCAGCCATGTTGTTTGTCTTCTTGAATGAACCGCCAGTTTTCTTAGCGTTTTCAGTAGCAACAGCCTCTACTTCTGGGAAGATTTCATATCCTTCTGGATGAGCAAGAACAACATCCATTCCAAAACGAGTCATCAGACCAATGATTCCCTGAGGAACAGACAATGGTTTTCCATAAGAAGGAGAGTAAGCCCATGTCATAGCAAGTTTCTTGCCTTTAAGGTTTTCAACACCGCCGAACTCGTGGATGATGTGAAGCATATCAGCCATAGACTGAGTTGGGTGGTCGATATCGCACTGCAGGTTTACAAGGGTAGGTTTCTGCTCTAAGATACCATCTTTATTTCCCTGTGTTACAGAATCAACAACTTCGTGCATGTAAGCGTTACCTTTTCCGATGTACATATCATCACGGATACCGATTACATCAGCCATGAAAGAAATCATGTTAGCTGTTTCACGAACAGTCTCACCGTGAGCTACCTGAGATTTTCCTTCATCTAAATCCTGAACTTCAAGACCTAACAGGTTACAAGCAGAAGCGAAAGAGAAACGTGTACGAGTAGAGTTATCACGGAAAAGAGAAATTCCAAGGCCGCTCTCAAATACTTTTGTAGAGATGTTGTTTTCTCTCATGAAACGAAGTGCATCAGCAACTGTAAATACAGCTTCAAGTTCTTCGTCTGTCTTTTCCCATGTGAGGAAGAAGTCACCATTGTACATTTCTTTGAAGTTTAACGCGTTCAATTTGTCGATATAATCCTGTAAAGTTTTCATATTAAAAAAATCCTCCTAATTTTTGATTGAGAATTATGCCAAACCCGGATGCGCTCAGGCATCTCCGGGAGTGTGGCAAAACTGTGTCATTATAGTATAGTGTCTAAAAATCATACTTATTAAACTGTGAATGTTCAATAAAATACAAACATTGATTATTTGCAGTACAGTGTTGGGATTGCAGCGTAAACAGCAGCACATACTACAAGGTCTTTTTCCATGTGATTTCATTTGGTGCGTGAGCCTGAGCCTCTGCTCCAGGTCCGAATCCGATACATGGAATTCCGTTTCTTCCCATGATAGATACACCGTTTGTTGAGAATGTCCATTTGTCTGTCAATGGGCGTGCTTTTCTCATTTCTTCTGTATCAGCATTTCCGATTCTTTCTTCGCCATAGAGTCCTTTGTAAGCTTCCTCTAATGTCTGTGTTACTTTGTGATCCTCCGGAATTACCCATGTTGGGAAGTAGCACTCGATTGGGTAAACAAGTCCTGTGTAAGAAGCACGGTCATAGTTGTACATAGATACTTTTACGTCATCTCCGTATTTCTTTACGTTAGGAAGGTTACGGATTTCGTCAAGGCAGCTTTCCCATGTCTCGCCTGCTGTCATACGACGGTCAAGAGAGATAGAGCAGGAGTCAGCAACTGCACAGCGGCTTGGAGATGTAAAGAAGATTTCGGAAGTAGTAACAGTTCCTCTTCCAAGGAAACGTGCTTCTTTCCACTGTGGATTGTATTTCTCATCCAGCATTTTTACAAGTCCTTTTACTTCTGTGCCGTCTTCAGCATCATTTTCGTTCAGTGAACGGATGTCCTGAAGAATGTCAGCCATTTTATGGATAGCGTTGTCACCACGTTCTGGAGCAGAACCATGGCAGGAAACTCCTCTTACGTCTACACGGATTTCCATACGTCCGCGCTGTCCACGGTAGATACCACCGTCTGTAGGCTCTGTAGATACTACGAATTCAGGGCGAACCTTTCCTTCGTTGATGATGTACTGCCAGCACAGACCGTCACAGTCTTCTTCCTGTACAGTTCCAGTTACGAGAACAGTGTATTTGTCGCTTAACAGTCCAAGATCTTTCATGATTCTTGCACCATATACTGCAGAAACGATACCGCCGCACTGGTCAGAAACACCACGTCCACCGATTTCTTCGTCATTTTCATAACCTTCGTATGGATCGAATGTCCAGTTCTCAATGTTTCCGATACCTACAGTATCAATGTGAGCGTCAATCCGATAATTTTCTCGCCTGTACCCATGTAGCCGAGAACGTTACCCTGTGGGTCAATTACTACCTTATCAAATTCGAGCTTTCTCATTTCCTCTGCAATACGTTCGATATGAGCTTTCTCATCACAGCTTTCGCCTGGGTTCTTTACGATTTCTCTCAAGAACTTTGTCATGTCAGCCTGGTAACCTTGTGCAGCTTCTTTGATTTTGTTAAAATCCATTTTTCATACACTCCTTCTTGTTAAATTGGGTTTAAAGTTTACTGTTGCATTAATATAGAACATAATGCATTTATCTCGATTGCCTATCGGTCGTTTCCGCCCCAGACAATAGATTCGTATCTATCAGGTCTGTGTCACCCTCTGTAGAGAAGAGCAGTACTTTGGAATTCTCATCCAGTCCAAGATGCTCTCTTAATTCTTTGTATTCATCCATGCACATAATGCAAGCTAATGTACCGAAAGGTGCTGCACCTGATTCGCCAGATGTAACAGCCGGATCACCTTTAATAGGTGCTGCCAGCATACGCATTCCTTTTGCAGCTACCCAGTCTGGTGTAGCGATAAATGTATCTACGTGATTCTTTAAGATATCCCAGGAAATAGTGTTTGGCTCTCCACATGCAAGACCTGCCATAATTGTAACCATATCACCATCTACAATCTGAATACTTCCATCACCTAAAGCAGCTCCTTTGTAGAGACAAGCAGCAGCTTCAGCTTCTACAACGATAACTTTCGGCGGGTTTTCAGGATAACGGTTTGCAAAATATCCCTGAAACAGCTCCGGCAAGAGAACCTACTCCAGCCTGAATAAATACATGTGTAGGTCTGTCACAGCCTGCTTCCTGCAGCTGAGAATTTGCTTCCATAGCCATTGTTCCATATCCCTGCATAATCCATGCTGGAATTTCTTCGTAACCATCCCATGCAGTATCCTGCACCATGATTCCGTTTTCTGTCTTGTTAGCCATGTCATTAGCCATACGTACACATTCGTCATAGTTATATTCTTCGATTGTTGCCTGTGCACCCTCTGCTAAAATGTTGTTCAGACGAGTCTGGGTTGTACCCTTAGGCATAAGTACTACAGATTTCTGTCCCAGCTTGTTAGCCGCCCATGCAACACCACGGCCGTGGTTACCGTCTGTAGCTGTGAAGAAAGTTGCCTGTCCAAATTCTTTTCTTAATTCATCGGAAGTCAGCACATTGTAGGGCACCTCAGAAACGTCTTTGCCCAGCTTGCTGAGCGATGTAACGTCCCATTGCAAAAGAACCACCCAGTACTTTGAATGCGTTCAGTCCGAATCTGTAGGACTCATCCTTTATATATACCTCTTTTAATCCAAGCTTGTCTGCCATTTTTTCCAGCTTAACAAGTGGGGTAACGCTGTACTGAGGAAAGCTCTCGTGAAAAGCTTTTGCTTTTTCTACCTCAGTAAGTGCCATAACTTTCAGTTGCGCATCGTCTGTTTTGGGCATGTGGTTCACGGCCCATTTGATTGTTTCCATGTGTGAAAAACCTCCTTTTGTTATTTTTTTGAAGTGTTTTACTTACCTGCGTCCATGTAACTATAAAGTGTGAATTTTGAAATTCCTAAAAGTGAAGCAATTTTGTCTCCGGATTTAGTAATCAGGAAAGCACCCGCATCATTCAGGTATTGTACTACCATAACCTTATCATCCTTATTCATTAGAGCGACAGGCTTGCCCACAAGCGCCAAAGACTGTTCAATTAAAGTATCCAAAAGCTCACTCACATTGTGGGTGATTTTTTGGGGCTGTTTGCTCTGGGCTTCTGATTCTTTTTCTGGTTCTGTGCTGATTAATGACTGGATAGCAGTCTCAATGGTGAGTAGTCCTGTGATATCATAATTTAGGGAGAAAATGTAAGCAATGTGGTCGTTGTCATCCCGGATGTACATTGTGCTGGACTTCAGAATCCGGCCGTCCTCTGTTTTTGTAAGATATGACAGGCGGTCACGAATTTGTGAAGGCTTCTTGCTCAATGTCTCCAAAACTACGCTGGAGGGTCCATCGCCGAGCTTTCTATTGGTAATGTGACCATTCTCAATATAGACGATAGAGTTGTCCAATTCCTTTTTGGTAAGATCGTGGATGACAATTTCACATGAGCTTCCAAACTGCATGGCCAGGCCCTGTGCAAGTTGTTTTAGTAAATCCAGTTTTTGGCTCAAGTTATCGCTCCTTTCACATGTGAATCCAGGAAATTATTTTCCCGAAAACTCTTTGCTTCTAAAACCATAATAGCATAAAATAAAATTAAATCAATACCTTTTTCTAAAAAATTTTTAGGCAACCTAAATCTTTTTAAGAATTTGTATTGCATTTCTACTCTTTTGATGATATCCTATATATAAGATATATAGAAAAACAATAATTTTTAAAGAAAAGGAGATGAAAAGTATGCTGATTTTAGGAAATGGCAGGATGATAACAAGGGACGCGAAGAATCCTTATATGGATAATGGTGCCGTGGCCATTGAGGGTACAACAATCAAGAAAGTGGGTACTCTGGAGGAGGTCAAAGCAGCTTATCCTGACGCAGAGTTTATCGATGCAAAGGGGAAGGTGATTATGCCTGCATTTATTAATTCGCATGAGCACATTTACAGTTCTTTTGCGAGGGGCCTCTCTATCAACGGATATAATCCAAATGGCTTTTTGGATATATTAGATGGCCTGTGGTGGACAATCGACAGAAACCTTACATTGCAGGATACCTATTTGAGTGCTATGGCAACATATATTGACAGCATCAAATGTGGTGTAACAACAACTTTTGACCACCATGCAAGTTTTGGCTCTATCCGAGATTCTCTGTTCCATATAGAGAAAGCGGCAAAAGAGACAGGTGTTCGTTCCTGTCTGTGTTATGAGATTTCTGACAGAGACGGAAAAGAAAAAGCAAGAGATTCTGTAATGGAAAATGCAGAATTCATCCGCCATGCATTAAAAGATGACAGTGACATGATTGCGGGTATGATGGGTATGCACGCTCAATTCACTATTTCTGATGAGACAATGGAACTTGCAGCAGCGAATAAACCGGAAGGTGTTGGATATCATATTCATGTTGCAGAAGGAATTGAGGATCTGCACCACTGCCTGAAGCATTATGGCAAGCGTATTGTGGACAGACTTATGGACTGGAACATACTTGGAGAAAAGACTCTTCTTGTTCACTGTATTTATGTTAACGGACATGAGATGGATTTGATTAAAGAGACCAATACTATGGTAACACACAATCCAGAGTCCAACATGGGCAATGCCTGCGGATGCCCTCCGATGATGGAACTGGTACACAGAGGAATACTGACAGGACTTGGAACAGATGGTTATACCCACGACATGACAGAGTCTTACAAAGTGGCGAATGTTTTACACAAACATCACTTGTGTGACCCGACAACAGCATGGGTAGAAGTTCCTCAGATGTTGTTTGAAAACAATGCAAAGATTGCAAACCGTTACTTTAAGAAAGAATTAGGCGTTCTCAAAGAAGGCGCAGCAGCAGATGTTATTATAGTAGATTATAATCCTCTTACACCAATGAATGAAAACAACTGTAATGGACATATTTTATTTGGTATAAATGGTGGACATGTAGTAACAACAGTAGGAAACGGAAAAGTTCTGATGAAAGACCGTGTACTGCAGCATATTGATGAAGCGAAAGTAATGGCAGACTGCAGACAGGCAGCGGCAGAATTAGCAAACAGAATCAACGCATAATAACAGCGAAAGGTGTCGAAAGGGACTGTCCCCTTTGCACACCATTTTCAGAATATTTAGATAATTTTAGGAGGTTCACACAGATGAGTGATATTATGACCCCGATTTCTTTTGGGCAGTTAGTAGATTGGATTGTTACAGAGCATGAGAAGCATGGTACAATATTTGGAGAGCACCGTGCATATCGCGCAGACGAGAAGTTTAACCGTACTATTTTTGGAAGAAACCTGGAGACTCCGGTAGGACCGGCAGCAGGCCCTCATACTCAGCTTACTCAGAATATTGTGGCTGCATATTATACAGGAAGCCGCTTTTTTGAGCTGAAGACTGTTCAGATTATGGACGGAGCGGAGCTTGCAGCATGTGTAAATAAACCATGTATCAAAGCAGAAGATGAGTGTTACAACTGTGAGTGGTCTACAGAGCTTTATGTTCCTGAGGCTATGGAAGAGTACATCAAGGCATGGCTTCTCCTGAAAGTTATGGCAAAAGAATATGATTTGGGAAGCATGGACGGATTCCAGTTTAATATCAGTGTTGGATATGACCTTGCAGGAATCAAGTCTGAGAAGATTGATAACTTCCTGAACACAATGAAGGATGCAAAAAATTCAGAAGTATTCCAGTCCTGCAAGCAGTACCTCTTGGACAATGTGGATAAATTCAAGAAAGTAACAAAAGAAGACATTGAAGGAATCCAGTCTGAGATTTGTAATTCTGTAACAATTTCCACTCTCCACGGATGTCCTCCGCAAGAGATTGAGAAAATCGCTATGTACCTGATTACAGAGAAAGGTTTCCACACCTTCATTAAATGCAATCCTACCTTATTAGGATATGAATTTGCCAGAAAGACCATGGATGATATGGGATATGATTATATTGCATTTGGCGACTTCCACTTTAAGGATGATTTACAGTATGAAGATGCAGTACCTATGCTCACTCGTCTTATGAAGGTATGTGAGGAGAGAAATCTGGAATTTGGTGTGAAGATTACAAATACATTCCCGGTAGATGTGAAGCAGAATGAGCTTCCAAGCGAAGAAATGTATATGTCAGGAAAGTCACTTTATCCTCTTTCTATTTCACTGGCTGCTAAACTGGCGAAAGAATTTGACGGAAAACTTCGCATTTCTTACTCAGGTGGAGCAGAGTACTTCAATATTAAAGGTGTTGTTGAGGCTGGTATCTGGCCTGTAACAGTGGCAACTACTTTGTTGAAGCCAGGCGGATATGAGAGAATGATACAGATAGCAGAAGCTGTAGAAACAGAAAATGCTGTATTTGAAGGTGTCAGCGTGGAAGGTTCACAGGCATTGGCAGATGAAGCAAAAGTAAGCTCTCAGCACGTGAAAGCAATTAAACCACTTCCAACCCGCAAGATTGGTAAGCAAGTTCCCCTTGTATCCTGCTATACAGCACCATGTAAACATGGCTGCCCAATCAACCAGGATATTCCGGAATATTTGCAGCTTGTAAGCGAAGGCAAATATGAGGAAGCTATGGAAGTAATTACAGATAAGAACCCATTGCCATTTATCACAGGTACAATCTGTGCGCACAACTGTATGACAAAATGTACCCGTAACTTCTACGAGGAGCCGGTACATATCCGTAACATGAAGCTGGTAGCAGCACAGAACGGTTATGATGCATGGATTAAGAAAGTAGTTCCGGCTGCTGTAACAAAGACAGGAAAGGTTGCAGTTGTAGGCGGTGGTCCTGCAGGTATGGCAGCATCTTACTTCTTAAGAAGAGCAGGAATGGAAGTCACTTTATTTGAGAAGACCGGTGCTTTGGGCGGTGTGCCTCGCAACGTTATTTCTGGATTCAGAATGACAAAAGAGGACATTGACAGAGATGAAGCAATTGTAAAAGCTGTAGGCGTAGACATTCAGTTTAATACAGAAGTTAAGAGCGTACAGGAACTCAAAGATAAAGGCTATACACATGTAATTCTTGCAATCGGTGCACCAGAACCAGGTGTATTGAAACTGGAAGAAGGCGAAACTTTAAATGCCATTGAATTCCTTGCACAGTTCAAAGAGACAAACGGAAACTTGAACGTTGGAAAGCATGTTGTTGTCATCGGTGGCGGAAATACTGCAATGGATGCTGCAAGAGCTGCAAAACTTACAAACGGCGTGGAGACATCTTCTCTTGTTTACAGAAGAACAAAACGTTTCATGCCAGCTGATGAGGAAGAATTAATCATGGCGCTTGAGGACGGTGTGGAATTCAAAGAATTACTTTCACCTGTAAAACTGTCAAACGGTGTTCTCACATGTAAAGTTATGCAGTTAGGAGATTACGATTCATCTGGAAGAAGAGGAATTGTAGAGACTGAAGAAATCCGTGAAGTGCCTGCAGATACTGTTATTGTAGCAGTAGGTGAAGGCGTTGCGACTAAGTTCTATCAGGAAAATGGTATCAATGTAAATGAACGTGGAAAAGCTATGGTAAATGCAGACACATGCGAGACAAGCCAGGCTGGCGTCTTTGTTGTAGGAGATGGTCTCGGCGGACCGGCTACAATTGTAGAAGGTATCCGTGACGGAAAGATGGCAGCGGAAGCTATCATCGGAGAAGTTCTTTCCACAGATTACCACTTCCAGGCTGATGATACTCAGGTTTATAACAGAGAAGGTATCTTAGAGCTGACAGAAGAAGGAAAAGTTGAAGCAGAGCGCTGCCTTTCCTGCTCAAGCATTTGTGAGAACTGTATGGAAGTATGTCCGAACAGAGCAAACGTATCTATCAAGGTTCCAGGCTTAACTCAGACTCAGATTATCCACGTAGATTACATGTGCAACGAGTGCGGTAACTGCGAGAGCTTCTGCCCATATAACAGTGCTCCATACAAAGACAAGTTTACACTGTTCGCTGGAGTAAAAGATATGGAAGACAGCACAAATGAAGGATTTGCAGTTCTGGATGCAGAGAAAGTAGTATGCCAGGTAAGATATCTTGGAGATACTTTCACATGGACAAAGGGTGAGGAGACAAAATTCCCAGAGCCACTGCAGAAAATGATTGAAACAGTAATCACAGATTACCCATTTTTCTTAGTATAAGAAACCTAAAGTAATATTTCCGCTCCCCCAGCTTTAGGGGGAGCGGTATTTGTATAGAACATAACAATTTCCGATTATGCATGAATGCAGATAAGAGCTCTTCTGTAAGCTTTCATTTACATACATAATCGGAAACTTTATATGAAAAGAGGATGCAGCTTATGATAAAGACATATTCGGAGGGCATTCTGAAAACACAGCCATCTTTTCTCCAGGCATTAGGGATAGAGGATGCAAAAAACCCTGTTGTATCTTTTGTGGGAGCCGGAGGAAAAACGACTTTAATCGGATTGGCGGCGGAGGAATACAGAAAAAAAGGAATTCCTGTTATTGTCACCACAACCACTCATATGAAGGCGGAGGAAAAGCCCTGGTTTTTACTGGAACCTTCCTTATATAAGTTGGAAGAAATTTTAAAGAGAGAGGGAATGGTCTGGGTCGGATACACGACGAAGGAGGCAAAGATGAAATCTCCTCCGCCGGAATTTTTGAATCAGATTGTTGGTTTAGGCTGTCCTGTTCTGATAGAGGCAGATGGATCAAAACGCCTTCCTCTAAAGGCACCTGCGGCACATGAGCCAGTTATATTGCCGCAGACAAGTCATGTAGTGAATGTGTATGGAATGGATTCTGTGGGGAAGACTTTTGAAGAGATATGTTTTCGGGCAGATATAGTTTTGACGCTGCTTGGAAAAGAAAAAACAGATATTGTTACAGAAAAAGATATTGTAAAGCTGGCATTTGATAATCGGGCAGGGAGAAAGTCGGTGACCCCATCCATGTCCTATCAGATTGCTTTAAATAAAGTAGATACTTTAGAAAGAGAGGCTGCTGCACTTTCTATTTGCAGACTTGCCAGAGAGCAGGGACAGACGGAGGGAATAGTGGTAGCAGGAGGAAACAAAGGCAGAGATGAAAATATTAATTAAAGGAGCGGGGGATTTGGCAACAGGAATTGCTTCCCGGCTTTATCGCGGCGGACATCAGATTATGATGACAGAAATAGCAGTTCCCCTGACCGTGCGAAGAACGGTTGCTCTTTCCAGGGCAGTTTATAAAGGGAGGGCAGTTGTAGAAAATATGACAGGAGTTCTGGTGAACAATATGTCAGAGGCAGAAAAAGTGCTGGAAGCCGGCGATATTCCCATAATTGTAGATGAAGAGGCGGCAATTCGTGAGGAATATAAGCCTGACGTTATTATAGATGCCATTATCGCAAAGATAAATCGTGGAACCAGAATTACAGATGCACCCTTTGTTATAGGTGTGGGACCTGGATTTACGGCGGGTGTGGACTGCCATTGTATTATAGAAACGAAACGCGGGCACACACTGGGAAAGCTTATATACGAGGGAAGTGCAATCCCCAATACAGGGATTCCTGGCGATGTGGGCGGGTATACCACAGAGCGTCTTATACGGGCTTCCGCTGATGGCATGATAGAACCTATTGTGGCCATTGGAGATATGGTGAAAAAAGGACAGGTAGTTGCAATAACTGGTAATCAAGAGGTATATGCGCAGATGAATGGTGTAGTCCGGGGAATGCTCCAGCCCGGTGTGGAAGTGTGGGAAGGATTGAAAATCGGTGATATTGATGCCCGATGTGAGGTGTCCCATTGTTTTACAATCTCTGACAAAGCCAGATCAATAGGCGGAGGAGTGCTGGAGGCAATTACAGGCTTTGAATACATGAGGAAAAAATTTGCGATTATAGTTCTGGCAGCAGGAAGAAGTGTGCGATTTGGAAGCAACAAATTGATGGCAATGGTGGAGGGCAGGGAGTTATATCAACATACTCTGGAGACCTTGAAAGGATTTTCCGATTTTCCGATTTTTCTTGTGACGGGCTATGAAAAAATTGCAGAGGAAGCAAAAAAGCAGGGAATAAGGCCGGTGATTAATAAAGCTCCGGAACTTGGAATTTCTCAATCCATCCATCTTGGAATAGAAAAATGTCTGGAAGAGCACCCCGATATTCAGGGAATTTTATTTTCAGTATGTGACCAGCCCAAATTGCAGGCTTCTACAATACAGAGAATTCTTAATACAGCAAATCTGCACAAAGGACAGATTATCTGTGCAGGCAGTAAAGGCAGTCCGGGAAATCCGGTTCTCTGGGACCGGCAGTTTTTCTCCCAGCTGATGGGATTGACCGGGGACAATGGAGGAAAACGGATTTTATCGGGACTTCCCACGAAAATCAGGTATGTGGAGACGCAGGAAGAGGAATTAAGAGACATTGATTTCAGATCTGATATTTTGAGCTGATACTTTAAGGGAATTATTTATATATAGTTTCCTTAATAGTTTGAAATCAAGTTGTTTTTAGACAAAACTTGGTGTATAATGGAAAAAGGCATGTGCCTTATATTAATAAAAAAGGAGAAAAGATTATGAAAAAATTTCAAAAAACTGGTCGAGTACTTTTGACCGCAATTTTAGCAGGAGCACTTGTTTTAGGATGCGGCGCAAAGAAAGATGACGTCAAAGCAGATGAGACAAAAGAAACAAAGACAGAAGCCGTAAAACAAGAGGAAAAAACAGAAGAACCGGTCACCCTCATGGTTGCAGCAGCAGCAAGTCTGCAGTATTCTTATGAAGATGAATTGATTCCAATGTTTGAAAAAGAAAATCCTAATATTACAGTAAAAGGTACTTTTGACAGTTCAGGAAAACTGCAGACCCAGATTGAAGAAGGTATTGAAGCTGATATCTTTATGTCAGCAGCTAACAAGCAGATGAACGCACTGGTTGATGAGAACCTGGTGGACAAGGATTCTGTTGTAGAGCTTCTTGAAAACAAGATTGTGTTGATTACTTCTGCAGATTCCACACTGGATCTGAAAGAGTTTACTGATATTTCAAAAGCACAGACAATAGCAATCGGTGATCCTGCAAGTGTACCAGTAGGACAGTATTCACAGGAAGCACTGACCAGCCTGGGACTTTGGGATGAAGTTTCTGCAAAAGCGAGTCTGGGAACAAACGTAACAGAAGTATTGAACTGGGTAGCTGAGGGAAGTGCAGAGGCTGGAATTGTCTATGCTACAGATGCAGCAACAACAGACAAAGTAAAAGTAGTTGCAGAAGCACCAGAAGGAAGCCTGGCAGAAAAAGCTATTTATCCTGTAGGTGTTGTATCAGCTTCCAAAAATAAAGAGGCAGCACAGAAATTTGTAGAATTCTTACAGAGTGATGAAGCAATCGCTGTATTTGAGAAATATGGATTTATTCCTAACAAATAGAGAAATGTAATATAGAGACACATAAATAGAGTTGTAATGGAGGAAAGAGTATGGACATATCACCGATACTCATATCAATGAAGACAGCAGTAGCTGCAATTATTATCACATTTTTTGCAGGTATAGCAGTAGCTTACTGGGTCGTGAATATGAAGCGTGAAAAGTTGAAAATGGTCTGTGATGGAATCTTTACCCTTCCTCTTGTACTGCCGCCTACAGTGGCAGGATTCTTCCTGCTGTATGTTTTCGGGGTGAAGCGGCCTGTAGGAAAATTTTTCCTGGATTTTTTCGGTGCAAAGATTGCTTTTTCCTGGAGCGCCACAGTGCTGGCGGCAGTAGTAATTTCTTTTCCACTGATGTACCGCTCTGCAAGAGGGGCTTTTGAACTGGTAGATTCTAACCTGCTCTATGCGGGAAGGACGCTGGGAATGTCCGAATGGACTATTTTTTGGAGAATATTATTTCCCAATGCTCTTTCCGGCATTTTGTCAGGCGGTATATTAGCTTTTGCCAGAGGTTTGGGTGAGTTTGGAGCTACAGCGATGATAGCAGGAAATATAGCAGGGAAGACACCGAACCTTTCCTCTTGCTGTATACTCTAATGTGGCGGCAGGAGATATGCGGGGAGCGTATGAATATGTATTGATTTTACTTGTCATCTCATTTTTTGTAGTGACAGGCATGAATTATATTACTTATGTATTTCAAAAGCACAATCTTACACAAGATACGCCATTCTTTAAGCTGAAGAGGAAGGAAAGGAAAAGGGTCAAATGAACAAATTACAGGCAGATTTCCAAAAAACACTGAAGAATTTTGATTTGCGTATGGATTTTGCTATGGATCAGGGATGCCTTGGAATACTGGGAGCGTCCGGCTGTGGGAAGAGCATGACATTGAAAGCAATAGCAGGAATTGTTACACCAGATGAGGGGAAGATTTATACAGACAAGGCCACATTTTATGACAGCACTAAGAAGGTGAATCTGGCACCTCAGAAGAGAAAAGTAGGATATCTGTTTCAGAATTATGCTCTGTTTCCGAATATGACAGTGGCGGAGAATATTGCTGCCGGAATCAGACAGACGGAGAACGGCAAAAATCAAAAAATGAGAAGGCAGGCCGTGAAAGAGCAAGTGAAAAGTTTACTTGCTCAATTTCAATTAGAGGGCCTTGAAAATCAATATCCTGTGAGACTCTCCGGCGGACAGCAGCAGAGAACTGCCCTGGCACGGATTCTGGCATCCAAGCCGGATATTTTGTTGCTGGATGAGCCTTTTTCTGCGATGGACAGCTATTTGCGGGAGGAACTGCAGATAGAATTGTACAAACGGCTGAAAGAGTTCCCAGGGTGCAGCGTTATTGTGAGCCATGACAGAGATGAGATTTATAAATTATGCAGCCATACCATGGTTATGGGGAATGGAAGAAATATCATTTGCGAGGAGACAGAGAAACTCTTTGAACAGCCCAGATACATGCAGGCAGCCAGACTTACAGGGTGTAAAAATATTTCCAGGGCAGAGCGCACCTGAGCTCACACAGTGCAGGCTCTGGACTGGGGAGTAGAGTTTTGTATTGACAGAGCTATCCCTGAGCAGTTATCATATATAGGTATAAGAGCTACGATTTTATTCCCGTGGATGTGGAAGATGAACGCCGGGAAAATGTGATTGAAGTACTTCCCCATGATACAACAAAAACACCTTTTGAATGGACGCTGCTGTTTCAGAATAAAGAAGACCCAAAAGAGTCCATATGGATGAAACGGGAGAGAGGAAATTGGCAGATACCTCAAAAGGTATGGGTGAACCAGGAAAAGATTTTGTTGCTGGAGGGAGAATGAGCTGCGGCGGAGGCCGAAAGGTTATTACAATATAGCTATGCGAGGAAGGTGTGTCTATGTTTCATCCGTTCATACAGTTAAAGGTATACAATAATGAATTGGCATATGGACCAGGGCTGATTGCCCTGCTGGAATGTCTGCGGTCAACAGGCTCCATGAAAGAAGCCTGCATCAAGATGGGCATGTCTTACAGTAAGGGCTGGAAGATTGTGAACAGGGCAGAAAAGGAACTGGGTTATGATTTGCTTGTCCGCAGGCATGGGGGCAATATGGGCGGCAAATGCGAGATGACGGAGGAGGGAGATTCTCTGATCAGCAGATACCGCAAGATGGAGAGAAGAGTAAATGAACTGACCCTGGAGACTTTTGAATACTACTTCCCCGAATATGCACGAAATCAGGAAGAAGAGAAATAGGATGTACAGATACCTTGAGAAGGTCAACTGAGAGAAAAGGGGGTAAAAATTATGTGGACGAGAGCTGAGTTGAAAATGAGAGGAAAGCAGAACTTTAAGGGAAATTATTGGTCTGCGGTTGCAGTTGCTCTGGTTATGTCTATAGTGACTGCCACATATACCACGTCCAGTTCCAGCGGGGCAAGAGACAGTTTGAACCCCTATCGAAATGACGGTTATTTTTTGGAATATTCTCTGTTTTGGATGATAATCGCGGTCATCGGTGGGATTTTGGCAATTGGTATGATGCTCCTTAACGTTTTTGTGGGAAATGTATTGATGGTTGGGGGATATCGTTTCTTTGTGCTCAACCAAAAAGAAAATGTGACGGCGGGCAGCCTTGGATATGGCTTTAAATCAGGACATTACGGAAATATTGTATTAATTATGTTTCTGAGGGATTTATTTACATTCCTGTGGACACTGCTGCTTATTGTGCCGGGAATAATCAAGCATTATGAATACCTGATGGTTCCTTATATTCTTTCTGAGAATCCAGGGATGAAGAAAGAAGAGGCATTTTTGATAAGCAGGAAGATGATGGAAGGACAGAAGTGGAATACCTTTGTTCTGGATTTGTCTTTTTTGGGATGGAGAATACTGGAAGGTCTGACTTTTGGGATATTGGGTATTTTCTATGTGGAGCCTTACATTCAGGCTACGATTGCTGAGTTATATACGGCGAACAAAACAATGGCATATCAGAACGGATATATCCGATAAGAATACACCCATAAAGAAAGAGCTGTCACATCTAAGTCACAGCTCTTTTTCTATGGGCATCTATAAGAATTTAAAATAATTTTATTTAGTCGAAGTCCAATGGCCGCACCCGCAGTGCTGCAAATGCAGCCATTGTCTTCTGTTTTTGATAAGTATAGAATAACAAATAATTGTGAATGCAGTGTGACAATATTTGAAAATATTTATGAAGTTTATTAAAGGAAAATGAATAAATATTTCAGTGCCCTTTATAGACAAGGTGCATACCATTCTTTAAAGAATCATGCCATCGTTCTTTTTGACTTTCATACATGGTGTACAGCCATTCTATTGCACAATCCATACCCTCCTGTGACATCGGGAAAGAAGATTTTTCTTTATCTTCTTCTGGAGTATGTTCAAGGGACCATGGCTCAGGATACACCGTCACTGTAAAAGTTTCCTTACTGTCATCCATCTGAAAATAATAACGCATCCCTCTGTGGCAGCCGGAAAATGGTTCTTTTTTCAATCCGCCAAGAGGGACTAAATTCTTATCTATCATAATCTGATTGCCTCTCCATCAATAAACTACCTCTATCTGATATGTTTTTTAATTGCTTCAAAACTTTCCTTGCTGATAACATGCTCCAATTTGCAGGCGTCTTTAGCAGCAATATCTTCATCTACACCGAGACGTACAAGCCACGCAGTAATCAGTTCATGGCGCTCATAAATCATTTCTGCAATTTCTTTTCCAGCATCCGTAAGAGTGATAAATCCTTCTTTTGATACAATAATATGATTCTTTTCTCTGAGGTTTTTCATAGCTACACTGACGCTGGATTTTTTAAAGCCCATTTCTTCGGCAATATCAATTGAGCGGACAGTGGGATGTGCTTTACTCAAGAATTAGAATAGTTTCCAGATAATTTTCAGCAGATTCATTCGTCTTCATAGGACTCACCTCGATTTCCATAACATTTTAGTAATAATGTTATGGTATCATATTTCAGGGGATAGGGCAAACACATTGTGTCAAGAAATCTTAATGAGAGTTTTTATCAATAAAGTGCTTGACAATTGCCGAATGTTAGAATATACTAACTATACAAATGAAAAGAATTATCAATTATTCAAAAGAAAGAAGATGAGTCATGATGCCGCTAACAATGGTAAAAGAAGGCGAACCAAACACAATCCGTAAAGTCGGAGGAAAAGAGGAGACCAGAAGATTTCTGGAGAACCTTGGTTTTGTTGAAGGGGGAATCGTCACGGTTGTCTCTGTGATTGCAGGGAATGTGATTGTTAATGTAAAAAATTCCAGAGTTGCCATTGGTAAAGATATGGCAAATAAAATCATGGTTGTTTAGGGAGGAGAAACAGTGAAGACATTAAAAGAAGTTCCATGCGGACAGTCAGTTAAAGTAACAAAGTTAGCTGGTGAGGGTCCGGTAAAGAGACGTATTATGGACATGGGAATTACAAAAGGCGTGGATATCTTTGTGAGAAAAGTAGCACCTTTGGGAGATCCTTTGGAGATAACAGTAAGAGGGTATGAGTTATCTGTACGAAAAGCAGATGCAGAAATGATTTTAGTTGAGTAGACTGGAGAAGACATTTCTGCATTTCGTTTTGCGGATGGGTTAGCTAAAACTAATTGAACATAAAAAGTTCAGTTAATATATTTTTATTGAACATTATCAGGAGGAAAGAGTAAATGGCTATTAAAATTGCGTTGGCGGGAAATCCAAACAGTGGAAAAACTACATTGTTCAATGCACTGACCGGGTCTAACCAGTTTGTTGGAAACTGGCCGGGAGTTACAGTAGAAAAGAAGGAAGGAAAGCTCAAGGGAAATAAAAATGTTATCATTACAGACCTCCCTGGAATTTATTCCCTCTCACCTTATACATTGGAAGAAGTGGTGGCAAGAAATTATCTGATTCATGAAAAACCAGATGCGATATTGAATATCGTGGATGGTACGAACCTTGAGAGGAATCTTTATCTTTCAACACAGTTGATGGAGCTTGGAATCCCGGTTGTCATGGCAGTGAACATGATGGATGTTGTACAGAAGAACGGCGATAGTATACATTTCGACAAGCTTTCCAAAAGACTGGGCTGTGAAATTGTAGAGATATCAGCACTGAAAGGAAGCGGCGTTCAGAAAGCTGCTGAAAAAGCGGTAGCTGCTGCAAATGCAAAACAAGCATCAATACCTGTACATACATTTGCACCGGCTGTGGAGAACATATTAGCTGCTATAGAAGCCAAAATTGGTGATGACGTAGCGGAGGAACAGAAGCGATTTTTTGCAGTTAAACTGCTGGAAAGAGATGAAAAAATCTCTGCACAGATGAAAATCGTGCCGGATGTAACAGAAGAGATTAATGCAATAGAAACAGAACTGGATGATGATACAGAAAGTATTATCACAAATGAAAGATACGTTTATATTTCTTCCATAATAGATGAGTGCTATACCAAAGTCAGCAAAGGAAAACTGACAACTTCAGATAAGATTGACCGCATTGTTACAAACCGTTTTCTGGCACTTCCGATTTTTGCCGTTGTAATGTTTATTGTCTATTATGTTTCTGTAACAACAGTGGGAACATGGGCTACAGATTGGGCAAATGACGGTGTGTTCGGTGAAGGATGGAGTTTATTTGGCCTGCATGTTCCTGGAATCCCTGTACTTGTCGAGTCTGGGTTGAGTGCAATTGGTACTGCGGGATGGCTTCAGGGACTGATTCTGGATGGTATCGTTGCCGGTGTGGGAGCAGTGTTAGGATTTGTACCTCAGATGCTTGTATTGTTTATCTTCCTCGCATTTTTGGAGGCATGCGGATATATGTCCAGAGTTGCATTTATCATGGACAGAATTTTCCGTAAATTTGGTCTTTCAGGAAAGTCTTTCATCCCTATGCTTATAGGAAGTGGCTGTGGTGTTCCAGGTGTTATGGCATCACGTACTATTGAAAACGACCGCGACAGAAAAATGACAATTATGACTACAACTTTTGTTCCATGCGGCGCTAAGCTTCCGATTATCGCATTGATTGCAGGTGCTTTGTTCCACGGCGCATGGTGGGTGGCACCAAGTGCTTATTTTGTAGGAATTGCAGCAATTATATGTTCAGGTATTATTTTGAAGAAGACGAAGATGTTTGCAGGAGATCCGGCACCTTTTGTTATGGAGCTTCCGGCCTATCATCTTCCTACAGTAATCAATGTACTCCGCAGTATGTGGGAGCGCGGCTGGTCCTTCATTAAAAAGGCTGGCACAATTATTCTTCTTTCCACAATTTTTGTATGGTTCACATCATTCTTTGGATGGATAGACGGACATTTCAGAATGTTAGATGCCATGGAATTAGACCACAGTATACTTGCAGCTATGGGAAATGCTATCAGCTGGATATTTATTCCTCTTGGCTGGGGAGACTGGAAATCAGCAGTTGCAGCAATCACTGGTCTGGTAGCGAAAGAAAATGTAGTTGGTACTTTCGGAATTCTCTATGGATTTGCGGAGGTAGCGGAAGAAGGAAATGAAATCTGGAGTTCTCTGGCGACCAACATGACAGCGGTAGCGGCATATTCTTTCCTTGTATTCAACCTTCTCTGTGCACCTTGCTTTGCGGCGATGGGAGCCATTAGAAGAGAGATGAACAATGCAAAATGGTTCTGGTTTGCCATTGGATATCAGACAGCGCTGGCATATGTAGTGTCACTGTGTGTATACCAGGTTGGAACATTTATCACAACAGGAAAATTTGGAGCAGGATTAATTGCAGCAATTATACTTATAATCGGATTTATCTATCTGTTAGTCAGACCTCAGAAAGAAAACAATCATTTAAAGATGAATATGAGAAGTGTGGCAGGCACAAAGTAGACGGCAATAAGAATAAATCTGTTTGACACAGAGTGGTTTGTTGTGAAAGGAGGCAGCTTTATGGGAACAGTAGTAGTAGGAGCAATTCTGGCAGGAGCAGTTGCTATGATAATTCGCAAGATGATTCGGGATAAAAAGAGTGGAAAGGGTCACTGTGGCGGAGACTGTGGCCATTGTGGAGGCCATTGTGGACAGTAGAGAAGAGATTGTTGAAAAACTCAAAAAGAACGGATGCAGAATTACCCGGCAGCGCCTCATATTGATTGACATCATTTTAGGAAATGAATGCCAGAGCTGTAAGGAAATCTATTATAGAGCAATTGAGATAGACAACAAAATCGGTATAGCAACAGTATACCGGATGGTGAATGCTCTGGAGGAAATTGGTGCAATCAATAGAAAACTGATGCTTACACTTTAATGACAAAATAAAGAGGGGCAGTTAATGAGAGTAAATTTCATTAACTGCCCTTCTTCGTAAGCATGAGGCTTATTAATGATAAAATTTCTCTATAGTTAGGGTTAGTTTTGACTATTTTTGATTTCTTTTGTTATGATAGAAAAAAGAAACAACAAACAAGCTTATCAGAACAGGAGTGATGAAGATGAAGCAGCATAAATTCTGGGCTTGGGCAACAGTGATTTGCTTTGGCATGGTTCTCTATACCGGGTATAAGCGGAAATAAAGAGCTTTGTAAAAAAAGTTGCCTGGAACATGATGAAAAACTACAATAAGGAGGAAAAAATGATGAATATTTTTAACATGAAGAAAATTGGTATTTTTGCAGGAGGTGTACTGTTTGGAACAGCGGGAGTGAAAATCCTTTCAAGCAGGGATGCGAAGAAAGCATATACGAACTGTACGGCAGCAGTATTAAGAGCAAAGGACTGTGTGATGAAGACAGCCTCCAGCGTACAGGAAAATGCAGAAGATATTCTGGCAGAGGCAAAACAAATAAATGAAGAGCGGGTAAAATGTGAAGAAGTTCAGGCGGAGGATTCACCTGCAGATGTAGAAAATTTTGAAGAGGAATAAGAGGAGTCAGATTGAAATTTATAATAAAACATGAGATAAAGGGAAGACTGCGCATTCATCTTATGCAGAGCCGGATGACATTTCAGGAGGCAGACACATTACACTATTATCTGTCGGGCCTGCATCAGGTGAAAGCAGCGAAGGTATATGAAAGAACTGCGGACGCAGCCATTGAATTTGAGGGTGACAGAGAAGAGTTAATCTGTCTGCTGAAAAAATACCGCTATGAGGATGTGGAGGTTCCTGAAGGGCTTATTGAAAACTCCGGAAGAGAACTAAATGCAAAGTATCAGGAAAAGCTGATACAGAGTGTTATTATCCGGTATGCCAGAAAGTTTTTGCTTCCTTATCCGGTGCAGGCGGCTCTTGTTGGTTTTAATTCCCTGAAATATTTGTGGAAGGGGCTGAAAGTGCTCTCAAAGGGAAGGCTGGATGTATCTGTGCTGGATGCCACAGCGATTGGCATTTCCGTGCTGCGGGGAGATATGGATACAGCGGGTTCTGTTATGTTTTTACTTGGAATTGGAGAGACACTGGAAGAATGGACACATAAAAAGTCGGTAGGAGACCTGGCCCGCAGTATGTCTCTGGATGTAAAAAAGGTCTGGTTAAAGACAGAGGAGCAGGAAGTTCTCACCGATGCGTCTGAAATTGTCCCGGGAGATATGGTTGTGGTACATATGGGCACTATCATACCTTTTGACGGCGTTGTCACAGAGGGCAATGGATTTGTAAATCAGGCATCTATGACTGGAGAAGGTCTTCCGGTGAGAAAAGAGCCGGGCGCATACGTGTATGCCGGAAGTGTTTTGGAGGAAGGCGAACTTGTAGTACAGGTAAAGCAGACCAAGGGAACTACCCGTTTTGAGAAAATTGTGGCCATGATTGAGGAATCTGAGAAGCTGAAATCATCAGCGGAAGGAAAGGCCGAGCATCTGGCGGACAGGCTTGTGCCGTTTACTTTGGCTGGGACAGGTCTCGTATGGCTGTTTACCAGAAATACCACGAAAGCATTGAGTGTTTTGATGGTAGATTTTTCCTGTGCATTGAAGCTTTCCATGCCCATCGCTGTTTTATCTGCAATCCGGGAAGCCGGACAGAAGCACATTACGGTAAAAGGCGGAAAATACCTGGAGGCAGCAGCGGAGGCTGAAACAATTGTATTTGATAAAACGGGTACACTTACAGAGGCCAGACCCACTGTAAAAGAGGTCGTAGCATTTGAGGGAAGAGATGCAGATGAAATGCTGCGCATTGCGGCATGTCTGGAAGAACACTTCCCCCATTCTATGGCAAAAGCGGTGGTCAAGGCGGCAAAAGTGAAGGGTCTTGTCCATGAGGAGATGCATGCCAAGGTGGATTACATTGTGGCCCACGGGATTTCCTCGTCGATAGACGGCCAAAAGGTCATAATAGGAAGCCATCATTTTGTATTTGAGGATGAAGGGTGCACAGTGGGAGAAGAGGATGAGGACAAGTTTAAGCAATTGTCCACAGAATATTCTCATCTTTACCTTGCCATTGAGCAGAAACTTGCAGCGGTCATATGTATAGAAGACCCGCTCAGGGAAGAAGCGGCAGAGGTGATACAAGCCTTGCGGGACAGCGGCATTAAAAAGGTTGTCATGATGACAGGAGACAGCAGGTATGCGGCAGCAGGTATTGCCAGGCGCATTGGAGTAGATGAATACTACTATGAAGTGCTGCCTGAAGACAAAGCCAGCTTTATTGAGAAAGAGAAACAGGCAGGGCGGAAGGTTATTATGGTGGGGGACGGAATTAACGATTCTCCTGCGCTGTCTGCGGCAGATGTGGGGATTGCAATCAGTGACGGCGCTGAAATCGCAAGAGAGATAGCGGATATCACCATAGCTGCGGACAATCTGTATGAGCTGGTGACATTGAGACTTTTGAGCAAAGCGCTTATGAAAAGGGTTCACTCAAATTACCGCTTTATTGTGGGCTTTAATACAGGTCTCATTGCATTTGGAATAGCAGGGATACTGATGCCGGCCACGTCAGCTTTGCTGCATAATTTATCAACACTGGCAATCAGCTTGAGAAGTATGCAGAATTTAGGGTGTGATGACAGCAAATCTGTAACACTAAAAAGAGAATAAATTCATTTGAAACTGCCTTCAGAATTCGAGTCTATGGCTCCCTTTCTGAGGGCAATTTTTATGGCAAAAAGTTAATGATAAACATTATCAGTTCAAATGGTTGCTTTTTCAATTGATAATGGTTATCATATACATACGAGTTAGATTAAACTAACTAATTGACGCATGATACTTTTATGAGACTATAGTAGTTATAGTATAAACAATATTTCTGAGAGATAGCAAGGAGGCTGTTATGAGTGTAGTGATTATTGGAGGACATGACCGCATGGTATGTCAGTATAAAAAAATCTGTAAGCAATTTCAATGTAAGGCAAAAGTATTTACCCAGATGTCGGCGGGTTTAAGTAAACAGATAGGAAGCCCTGATTTGATTGTTCTTTTTACAAATACAGTTTCCCACAAAATGGTGAAGTGTGCTGTAGAAGAAGCGGGGCGCTGTAATGCGGATGTAATCAGATGTCATACCAGCAGCAGAACAGCTCTGGAAGAAATATTATGTGGAGTTTGTGGTAAATAAGAGGAGGGCGGTTACCGCCCTCCTCAGACTGTATTCTCTTGATTTTATCAATCATTGTCATATATCCCATGCTTCGGCGGTCTCTTGCCGTTTCTTAATAATCTATACATACAATCCTTTCTTTATTAATATTTCAATTTCCAATTTAGAAGTGAAATTCTTTTATCTGTTCAGTATATCCCTCTCTATATCATCAAAAAAGGCATATTAGCAGTTCGATAAGTATAATTTTTGAACAATTTGCACAAAGAAACCGCCTGATTCCCTTTTCGGACGTCAAAATATGTGCTAAAATGGAAAATATTGTCAGAAGGTGATAGTACTTCAATGTACAAAGAGGGACTGCGCAAATTAGCTTGCAGATTCCCTTTTGAAGGGGGAGATTGCATGAGAAGAGAAATTAGACTACGAGATAAATACTATTTTCCGAACAGGCTTACCAAAAAACTTGAACAGATGTCGCAGTATCCATTGACCATTGTGGAGGCGCCATCGGGTTTTGGAAAAACTACAGCCGTCCGGGAACATTTGAAGGAATTGCCCGGAGACACCCATATCTATTGGTATACTTGCCTGGGAAAATCTGTACAGGCTGAGTGGGAAGAGTTTTGCGGACTGTTTGTCAACACGAGTGATGAAATATCGAATCGGTTAAAAAACTTTGGTATTCCTACAATAGGCAGTGCTTTTAACTTTAAGTCCTTTATGAAAAGCACGACTCTCTCGAAGGAAACCTATATAGTGGTGGACAATTATCACTTGGTTGCCGGCGATATTGCCAATGAGCTTCTGGATATTTTCTCCATGCATGAAAACATAAATTTGCACATAATCGTCATCACACAGAATTTGAATTCCAGGCAAAAACCGTTTATGTATAATCATAACATTCACGCAATTGATGCCGGCACACTCTTTTTTGACAAAGACGGCACAGACCGTTTACTCCGGTTAGAGGGCATTCGCCTGGGGAAAGAAGAACTTGATAAAATGTTCCACTTCACTGAGGGGTGGGTCTCTGCCATTTGTCTGCAGGCAGTCCACCTCAAGGAGAATGGTGTTTTTAGTTTCAGCCCGGACATGGAGCAGTTGGTGGAGAACGCCATCTGGCATGATCTGGATGCCGAAGAAAAGGAATTTTTACTTTCAGTGTCCGTTTTGCATAGTTTCAGCACAGCTCAGGCGGCTGTCATGCTGGGACAGGATAGTGTTTCTGAAAAATTTGAGAAGCTTCTGAAAAATAATGACTTTATCCAATATTTCCCGGACAGTCATATTTATTGTATCCATAATACTTTGCAGGAATATTTACAGAACCGATTTTATCATTTTTGCACTGAGGAATACCGCAGACAAGTGTTTTGCAAGGCTGGCGCATCTTGTGCCGCTGTTTGTCAGAATTTTCCTGCGGCTGAGTTCTATTACAAAACAGGTGATTTTGATGCTATCCTGTCTTTGCCCTTTACTATCGAATGTCTCGATAAACAAAAGGAAAAATATCAGTTTGAGTTTATCATTCACATTGCCGATGAATGCCCGGAGGAGATATGGTGTAAGTACCCTTATGCCATGCTTGCTTTTGGGTATTATGCTTTGATGCTGGGACAGAGGAATGCCTATCAGAAGCTAACTAGTTTACTGCAACGAATCATACAGGAGCGTGTGGGGTTTGACAAGGAAGAACTTCGGCGAATTGAGGGCGAATTTATCCTTCTGACGGCAGCAGCAAGTTTCAATGATGCCCACAGAGTGATGCAGGGCCTTGGGGAGGCATATCAGCTTTTGGAGGGACCTTCTCAAATGATTACCCCCAATGTTCAGTGGATGTTCGCAACTCCCTCTGTCTTAAATCTCTTCTGGTGTGAATCAGGACAGCTGGAAGCGGCAATGGAACAATGGGATGATAATTCTCATCTCTGTGAGATGCTGACCAATAAGCAGGGGATTGGGTATCATCTGGTCATGCGGGCTGAGGCGATGCTGCTGCGGGGTGATACCGACGAGGCAGAAATCCTGTGTCATGAAGCGCGCTACCTTGCTCACCGCCATAAGCAAACCAGCATGTGTATCTGTGCAGACTTTGTCCTGACGAGGATTGCACTTTTGAATGGAGATACGAAAAAGTTTTTTGCCTCAATGGACAATTTGGAGGGTTATCTTCTGGATAACTCCAGCTCACATATTACAAGCATGGTGGAATACTGCATGTCGCTGTTGGGGGTCTATTTGTGCATTGAGGACTATATTGCCCCCTGGATGTATGACCTGGAGCAAATTCAAAATGTATTGTATGCCCCAATTGTGCCCTTCGCTCAAATCATACACTTGGGGCTTCTTCTGATGCAAAAGCAGTACCATAAGTTTTATGGCCTGTGCAATCGGATGCTTGATCATTCTGAATATGTAAGTGAGGATATCCAATATATGATGCCGCAGCTCTATGCGCTCCTTCTTATGGCTGCTGCGGAACACAGTAACGGGAGACAAAAAGAGGCCGAAGAGTTTCTGGAAAAAGCACTGGATATTGCCCTTCCAGATCAGGTTTACCTCCCCTTTTCTTATATTTGGCTTCTAAATGAGGAGCTGTCAGACTTGATTATAGGGCTGTTTAACACGATTGAGAATAAGGGCGTACTCCTCCATGAGAGACAACGTTTTGACGGGCTTGTCGGAGCCACAGAGGGCTCAGAACGCACCACCACCTCGGGGGGGGGGGGGGGGGGGGGGGGTAACGCCGCTTCGCTTAAATCCCTTTATAAACGTCACCAAAACGGAGTGAAAATTATAAGAAAAGCTGTCCTTCAACGTCAGTCCCCCCTCACGCCGCGCGAGAGGGAAGTTGCACTTTTGGCGCGGGAAAGATTGACCGCAGCAGAAATTGCAGACGAGCTTTTTATTTCTCAATCAACTGTGAAAACCATTCTTCATAGCGTGTACACCAAATTGGATGTACATTCCAGGGCTGAGTTGGCTGCAAGAGAAATTTGACGAAAAAACCAAAAATACATCGAACAGGTGGATAGAATATAAACAGGACTCCTGTATGATTTTATACAGAGGTTAGTTCATGCTATTGAGATAGCAAGGAGGAGTTTCATGGATATATATGTAGCGCGGCAGCCTATATTCGATAGAAAAATGCGTGTGTTTGGTTATGAGCTTCTTTACCGTAAAAGTATGAATAATTTTTACGAGGGAACAGATGACAACCAGGCGACATTAGAGCTGATAAACAATGCTTTTTTGACAATGCATCTTCCTGAACTCACAGGTGGCCGCAAGGCGTTTATCAATTTCCCGAGAGATGTGCTGTTACAGGATATTCCTTCGCTTTTACCGGTGGAATCCACTGTTATTGAGATTCTGGAACGAGTTGAAATTGATGAAGATGTAGTTGACGCCTGCAGAAGGCTCAGGGAAAAAGGCTATGTTATAGCTCTTGATGATTTTGTTTTCAGCGAAAGATATTTACCCATTCTTGAGACTGCTCATATCATTAAGGTGGAATTTTCCGCTGTGGGATACGACGAGCAGCGGCGGCTCATAAATCAATATAAAAACAAAATCCGATTTCTTGCTGAGAGGGTAGAGACAAGAGAACAATATCAAATGGCATGTGATATGGGATATGATTATTTTCAAGGGTATTTTTTCAGCAAGCCTGTTGTTGTGAAAGAAAAGGAAATCGCCCCTATCAATGCAAACCTAATTAAAATTTTGGAGATATTGAGTCACGATGAACCGGAATATCAGCAGCTTGCAGAAGTTATAGAAACAGATATCGGGCTTTCTGTTAAATTGCTTCGATTGGCTAATTCTGTCTATTTTGGTTCAAAAAATGAGATATATCATGTCAGACAGGCGTTGATTCGGATTGGCTTTGCTGAGATTAAAAAATGGGTTTATCTCCTGATTCTGACGGACAGGCAGATTATAGAAAATAAGGAGTTAATCAGAAATTGTTTAATAAGAGCAAAATTTATGGAACTTATGGCAGTGAAAACAGGGAATGCCGGCAGTCAATTTGATTACTTCCTTGCAGGTATGTTTTCATCTATTGACATACTCATGAACAAAAATATGGCAGACGTTTTGGATGAAATATTGTTGCCGGATTCTGTAAAATATACTCTTATAGGTCGGGAGACCCCTATCAAACATGCTTTGGATGTGGCAATAAACTATGAAATGATGAATTTGGACGCGAATATGCTTAATAAAATTTCCGATAAAGATGTTCACAAAGATCTCATCAATATATACATGGAAGCCCTTGCATGGGTAATGAATCTAGATTATTAATACTGCTGTGAAAAGGAGAAACGAATTATGAACTTTAAAAAAATGAAATTGGCGACAAAGACATCGCTGATTATCGCAGTCATCTTGACTGTTTTACTCGCAGCGCTCATTACTGCAACCGTATTGACTGTCAGGGCACGAATGTTCAAAACCATCGACAGCGAATTTTCGGGCATTGCTTCCGAAAACGGAATTATCGTACAGAACATTATGGATGATGCAGCAAGTGTTGCCCAGAACCTTCAGGGTTATTTGGACAATACCTATGTGGAATACGAGGAAATGCTGGACAATCAGGGGGAGTCTGAGGATGGCAGTAAGATTCCTTTCCCCGTCAAAAGGAGTGAGGTCTACGATGCTGATATCATAGAAGTCAGCTATGAGGCGGAAAGTTACATATTGCACAACGCATGGAACATCGTCAAGAATAATTCGGATATTATTGGCATTGGGGCATATTTTGAACCTTATGCTTTTGATGACAGCGTAAAAGATTACTCTCTATATGTAAGTGAAGAAGGCGCAGAAAATGAGACAGCCGAAATAGCTGTGCCTTATGAAGAATATGCCAATATGGAATGGTATTCAATGGCTGCGACAACCCAGAAGCCATATTTTACAAAGCCTTATGTAGAGGATGACATTACCATGGTTACTGTTTCCTATCCGATTGTTTCGGAAGGAAAAACACAAGGTGTAATCCTTGTTGACATTGATGTGGACAATTTTGCGAAGGTAAAGTCTGCGGATGAAAAGTATCCGACCATGTTTACAGACATTCTCACCCAGGAGGGCGTCATTGTATACGACAGCGATTCCAAAGAATTTGTGGGCCAGAATCTGACAGATTTACTGGGGGACGATATAACCGGACAAATTCTTGAAAAAGCGAAAGCGGGTACTGCTTTTCAAATAGAGGCAAATTACAGCGGAGATCCTTTGATGGAGTACTATTACCCGATTCAGGCGGGGGAAGAAATCTGGTGGTCCTCCACAGCATTGGCAAAATCCGATCTCAATAAGGTGGTGGTCAGCCTCAGTCTTCTGATGATAGGTATGGCGGTTTTTGCACTTGTGCTGCTTATTGTTGTTGTAGTCCTGCTCCTGAAACGTATGTTAAAGCCTATCAATCATGTTGTTTCAGTGGCGGAGAAGATAGTAAAAGGCGAGTTGGATGTTCATGTGGAAGTGGAGTCCGAGGACGAAATTGGTATCCTGTCCAGGGCATTTGAAAATATGTCGGATAATTTACGGCTTATTATTTCTGAGGTGGGTTATTTGCTGGGTGAGATGGCAAAGGGCAATTTCCGTGTAAGGACACGTCATGAGGAAGTTTATATTGGAGAATACCGCAACATTCTGCTGGCTATGCGCAGTATTAATACAAATCTGAGCAGCACCCTCATGGAGATTAATGCGGCGGCAAATCAGGTTTCTGCAGGCTCAGACCAGATAGCCGGCAGTGCCCAGGCACTCAGCCAGGGCGCAGCCGAGCAGGCCAGCTCCGTGGAGGAGTTGTCGGCCACTCTCCTTGAAATTTCGCGGCGCATTACAGAGAATGCGGAGAGTGCAGTGATGGCGGGTCAAGTTTCCGCGGAGACCGAAGCCAGCATGCAGGAGAGCAATGACAATATGGAGGAACTGCGGACAGCAATGTCTCACATTACAGATACATCCGCTGAAATCAGTAAAATCATTAAGACAATTGATGATATTGCCTTCCAGACTAATATCCTTGCGCTGAATGCTGCGGTGGAAGCGGCCCGTGCCGGTTCTGCGGGAAAAGGGTTTGCCGTGGTGGCGGATGAGGTGCGCAGTTTGGCAGGAAAATGTTCCGAGGCAGCAAAGCATACGACAGAACTCATTGAAAGTACGGTCCTTGCGGTGGAAAATGGAATGAAGCAAACCGAGGCAACTGCTGAATCTTTGGGGGCGGTTGTGGAAAAAGCCGCAGCGGTGGACAAAACCATCCAGCAGATTGCTCAAGCGTCCGAAGAACAATCTCAGGCAATCACACAGCTCACAGCCGGTGTTGAACAGATTTCCGCAGTTGTTCAGACCAACTCTGCCACTGCGGAGGAAAGCGCTGCTGCAAGCGAAGAACTGAGCGGACAGGCTCAGATGCTGAAAAATCTTGTAGAAGGTTTTGAGTTAAAAGATGTTGGTGCCCCAGCAGGTGCTGTTTTAGCACCTGAAGTCAATAAAAAAGAAAAAGGCGCTTCCTTGACAGATTCTGGGAGGTCTATGGGAAAATATTGATTTGCACTATGGAGGCAAGGGAAAGTATGGACAACGAAAATATAAACACCTTTATTCGGGTTGTTCAGGAAGAGCACAAGAAGATTGATGAGCGGTGGCTGAGACTGCACCACAAAACCATTGTCTATGCGGCTCTGGTGGGCTTACTGATTGAGAGCATTTTTGCTACCGCGCTGTTTTATACAGATATCAATATAGAGTTGGGGTTTGCAGAGTATCTGATAAGATATATTCTACTGCCTGTTCTGCTGAATACAGGTTGGATTCTTTTCAGCATATGGTCTATGCACAATCCCCGCCTGACCTCGCAGGCGAAGGCGTATATGATTTCCATCGCCTTGATTGGGATTTGCTTTGTCTTTTACTCTGCACACTATAATTATGACATTGGCATTCTGTTTTTTGCCCCTGTCCTGTTTACGGTCATTTACGGCAATTATCAAATGGCAGCCGCAGTTGCGGCCATGAGTCTTTTTGCCAAGATTATCTCGGATTTGTGCGTAACATGGAATACCGGAAAGATTCATCCTTTCACTGACAGTTCCACAATCATAGGTTTTATTGTTTCCACGCTGATTCTAATATTGTTTTATGCCATCAGTATGGTTATCATCTATTTCCAGAGAGAAAAAGATAACGCGGTCATACAAAAAGAGATAGAACGGTATGAAATGCAGCAGCAACTGCTCACCGACGACCTCACAAAAATCCCCAATCGGGGTGCGCTCAGGGTCGCCTTTGATGAAATGGAGGCGGATACCTCTGATATTTTATACTATTTTGCAATGGCGGATTTGGATAACTTCAAAACACTCAACGACACTTTGGGACATGAAAAGGGGGATCAGTGCCTTGAGGAAGTAGGCAGAATCCTCATGGGAGCCCGCACAGAAGGTGTCACTCCCTTTCGCTTTGCGGGTGATGAATTTTGCATACTGTTTAAAAATAAGACGTTGGAAGAATCGCTTCATATCCTGCAAAATATTCAAGACAAACTCAGACAAGAGATGCTTAGTACCTTTGGGATTCCTGTGACCATCAGCATTGGTGTTGCCAGATATTCCAGAGACATGACGGCAACCCAGCTTCTGCAGAAGGCAGACACGGCATTATACCAATCTAAAGAGAGAAAAGATATAATCTCAATCAGCGAAGAGGTAACTGTAAGAGATGCCTGTTAGGGAGGTTTATTACTATGCAAATTTCATTGATATTTTCTTTGCTGTTCTTTTTGGCATTTATTACGTATCTTTTCTTTGGAATCTATACATTGCGCATGAATTCCGAGACAGAAGCTGAATCGGATTTTTTTTGCTATATGCTTATCTCTATGTTTTTGGTCTCTGGGATTTTCAATCTCAACCTCCGCAGCCACATGGGAAATATCCTTTTTGTGGAGACGGATTTCAGCAATCGGATGGGGAACCATATACAGCCTGATGCTGCATTATTTTCTGCTGCTTACGGCAAATCGAAATGCCCAGAAACAACAGGCATTTTACGCCTTTTTGTATGTGCCCGCTATTCTTTCGGTCTATGTTTTTGCGGTATCCACGGATATTAGTGCTGTCCAATATCATCTGGTAAAAACCAGACTTGGCTGGGCCAGTATGTCTGTAGATAGTGTATGGTCTGCTTTTTTTAATATCTATTATGTTGGATATGTGCTGGCTTGTCTGATTATTATTTTGAGATGGAAAAAGCGGAATAGAAAAAATCAGAATATACGCAGGCAGTCAGCTATTTTCTTAATCACCTTGATTGTAACGACGATTCTTGGAAGTTTTACTGATGTGGTTTTAAGCACGTTATATGGACCTGTTTTGCCCCAGTTGGCCCCTATATTCAACCTGTTACCTATCTTGGCAATCTACTATTCTATGAAACGCTATAAACTGATGGCAAACCCTGCACAAAAAGATAAAATTAATGTGCTGAATGACAAAACATATCGGAAGATGCAATATTATCTTGGCATTAGCTATTTAATAGGGGGTGTGTCAAGCGCATTAGCCTGTTATTTTCCCAATTTGGTGAATAACAGAGAGAGCATGCGGACCATGTTTTATGGGGGAGTGACAATTTTCCTGATAGGCTTGGGGATTTTGTCAGCCCAATTAATCAGAAACCAGAAGATTAAAGAAGCGGTGATACTAATTATAATGCTGTGCAGTATTCCTGTAATTACACTGCAATTTGTCGAGTACGCCAGCATAACAGTTTGGGTATTCCCTCTGGTCCTAATTATGGCTTCACTGGTATTCAATTCTCGGAAATATATAGCTTCACTGACAACAGTGGCAGTTGTCACCCAAATTCTTGTATGGATTCACGCGCCAAAGGGGACCGTGCATATTGATGAGTTCGATTACTTTCTGCGGATTAGTATTATTCTTTTAACTTTTGTGGTAGGGTCTTTTGTCAATAGGACCTACATCAGCAAAATGGAAGAGAACATCTACCAGGCAAATTTTCAAAGACTTGTCTCGGAAATTTCCTCTGATTTTGTAAATATTAATCAAATCAACATGAATAAAAAGATTTCTGTTCTCCTAAGTAAGATGGGACGCTTTTTTCTGGTAGATCGTGCATATATCTTCCTGGTGAATGAGCAAAAAAATATTATGACTCGTACATATGAATGGGTCGATGAGAAAATCCCCTCAGGAACTGAAAATATGAAAGACATTTCAATGGATGAGATACCCCGGTGGATAGAAGGGCTGTCCACTAAAAAATTGGTGTACATAGAAGATGTGGTCTCCGTGCCAGAAGATGCTTTTGAAGAAAAAGAATTGCTTATAAAACAAGGAGTTCAATCAATACTTGCAATTCCAATTGAGCAGGAAGGCAGTATGCTTGGGTTCATAGGGTTGGATTCTGTTACTTCAACAAAGAAATGGTCTGTCTACCACATTGAATTACTTAGAATATTATCTCATCTGGTGGCGGATGGGTTACTGCGGGTTACTTCGGAAAAAGTCATTGAAAACATGGCATATTATGATCATTTGACAGAACTTCCAAACCGCACATTATTTTCTGAACGTTTGTCTCAGGCCATTCATCTTGCAAAAGAAAACAAGCGATTTGTGGGTGTCATATTTTTGGATCTGGATGGTTTCAAAATGGTCAATGATACGATGGGCCACAATGGCGGAGATGAGCTCTTGAAAGAAATTTCAAAAAGAATTTCATCCCGTTTGCGCAAGTCCGATACTGTTGCACGCTTTGGTGGAGATGAGTTTTTAGTTTTGATTAATAATCTGAATGATGAAAAGGATATTATTAAGATTACGGACGTCATTATGACAACTTTCGGACAGCCCTTTTCGGTATACGGGCAGCAATTCCGTGTGACAGCAAGTGCAGGAGTGGCGATGTACCCTGTCGATGGAGAAACTACAGAATCCTTAATAAAGAACGCTGATATCGCAATGTACATGGCAAAGGAAAAAGGGAAAAATCAATATGTGCAATGTACAAGCAATATGAGGGAAGAAGTAAAGAAAAACGTGAAGCTGTCAAATGATCTTTATGGAGCGCAGGAAAGAAATGAGCTGATTCTTTATTACCAGCCCCAGATTAATATATACACAGGCAAAATTGTTGGTTTGGAGGCCCTTTTGAGGTGGAATCACCCGAAATTTGGAATGATTTTGCCAAATGATTTTATTTCGCTCTCAGAGATAAATGGAACAATTAATAAAATAGGGAAATGGGTGCTTGAGACAGCAATCAATCAAAATAAAAAATGGCAGGACAATGGATTTCCAGCGGTACGAATGGCTGTAAATCTCTCAGCAATGCAATTACATAGCCCGGCACTTATAGGTACAATAGAGTCGATTTTGAAAAAGTCGGGTTTAGACCCCAAATATCTTGAACTGGAGATTACGGAAAGTGCTGCGACAGAAGATTCATCCCATATAACGGATGTCTTAAATCAGCTCAAACAATTTGGCATATCAATTTCCATTGACGACTTTGGGACAGGGTATTCATCCCTTAGCCGTATTAAGGCGCTTCCAATCGACCGAATTAAAATTGATATGCAGTTTGTTCAAGGAATTGAAGGCAGCGAAAAAGACCAGGCAATCACAAAAATAATTATTAACCTGGCTAAAAGTTTAAATCTTGAAGTTTTAGCTGAAGGTGTGGAGAGTGCATCTCAGCTGGATTTTCTGAATCAGAAAATGTGCGACGAGGTACAGGGATATTACTATTATAAACCGATGCCGGCAGAAGAAATTGGGGAGCTATTCCGTAAAATAAACCTTAAAAACGAAATATAGAAAACTGTTTGATATAATTTTTTTCATCCATTCAGTCTGAGAGGGCGGTTACCGCCCTCTTTTTTATATCAGTTGTATATAGACTGCCGGACTTTGAGGAGGAATACTGGCTGTTTGAATATTGGCGTGAATGACTTTCACCATGTCTCCGGTATAAAGGGCGTCCAGGGTTACCGGAGTTCCTGTTTTATCTCTTATTTGGGTTGAAGGAGACAGTGTAAATATTATTTCATTGTTGGTGTTATCGGGGTCTTTTGTGTAAAGAAAACTATTGCCAATGTCTGTCATGATAACTTCGTGATTTACAACTCTCAAAGTACAGGGGGAATCCGTCTGCACTATAATTAAAAAAGCATTTGACTGAGGCGGAATGCTCCGGGTCATAACCGGAGAAAAAATAGAAGATATCCATACACCTTTATGAATATCACATATACATATGCGTGCACCGGATGAGTCCATAAGGACGGTGTTACTGTTTATATTCAATCTTAGAAGTTCAACAAAAGTCACCTCATCCGATTCGCCTACCGTATAAGAAATCAATAAGTGGCTGCTTTCACCAAATAGAGTGACGACATTTTCTACAAGGGCATTTTTCACTACCAGAACACTGCCAAGTTGAGTTATTGTACCCCTGCTATTATTGTTCATATTTTAACCTCTGATATTTAGATATTCTCATCTTATTATATGGAATATTTCTGAAATGTTTCTCTTTCACAAGAGCAAAGGGTGTGGATGGCAGCGCACTGTGGGGCAGTTTTTTGAACACACTCAGTAGTTACCAAATCTTTATAAGGTGCTCTTTCATCCAGGACCCCTGCACTTTGAAGAATATCCTGCAGCAGAGCAAAGCTGTTCTTTTCAAATACAAGATTATCTTTCCAGGTATCCTGATTATAGTATCTTGTCACAATCTTTGTAATCGTATTGAGAACAGTAAAAGAGTGATTCGCATTTTGTGAATTGGCATATATATAGCGAGTCCTGTTGTGAAAAAAAGGCGGAGGTGGTAAAATAAGGAAAATATTTAGGGAGAAGTTTCTTTTTAATATTGATAATATTTTGATATACTTTTGCGCCAAAATTACAGTGGACAACTACTATATTATGTTCATTCCTTACCCAGCTGTGGGGAAGATTGTTATTTGATGTAATGCCTATTGGTTTTACATATATGTGGATTTCAGTACGGAAGAAAAGAGGAAAAACAAATGAAAAAGAAAATATTAGCAACTATTTTAGCGGCAATGTTGGCACTATCATTTACAGCATGCGGTAATGACTCGAAAGAAGAAAAAGAGAAAGCTAAACAGGAAGCCCAAGAAGTCGATTCGCAGGCAAAAGAATTGGAATCTCTCGTTAATAGTTCGCTATCCGATGGAATGGCGAAGATAGAAGAATATGGATTCAAAGCAACTTATTTGAATTTAAGCAATAAGGATATAACAGATATAATTTCCCCTTTAGACTCTGAGGCTGCCAGATTATATACAATTACGGATGTTAGTGCCTTAGGTTATGACAAAACTGTTAAAGTTCATATTGCATCCGAATCTGATATGAAAGCAATACAAGAAGAGAACGCTCTTAAAGAAAAACTGGAAACCGAATCCGCATGGACTGCCGTAAAACAATATGGTGAATCAAAATATCCCTACGGCTTTGATTTGCATTACTTAAAGGGAAATATTGTCCAAAAAGCATCCAATGAAAAAACATGGTTTTTAAGGGCTGATTGTGTTATCACTAATGAATATGGTGCTGATGTGGAAATGGTTTGTGAGGCTTATGTAACTGGTACAACTGATGCACCACAGGTAATTGACTTTGGGATTTATTAAAGCAATAGTTGAAATATTGGTGGATTAAGTATTCCTTATAAAGAAGAATATTTGAAAGAAAATTTTAAAGTGAAGTTGTTCTTTCCCGCAGAGGGATAGAACATTGAAGGAATATCAGGGAAAAGGAGCCCACATATGCAGCTCCTTCGGTCACAGTCATTATTTAGCGGCCTTTTCTGCAAACTCAGTAGTTACCAAATCTTTATAAGGTGCTCTTTCGTCCAGGACCCCTGCACTTTGAAGAATATCCTGCAGCAGATTAAAGCTGTTCTCTTCAAATACAAGATTATCTTTCCAGGTATCCTGATTATAGTATCTTGTCACAATCTTTGTAATCGTATCGAGATTTGTTTCCGGGAATTGAGGTTCAATCGTCTTTGCAATTTCTTCCGGGGTGTGGGACTGAACATAATCCATTCCCTTTTGAAGAGCGTTTACAAAGCTCTGTATAACATCGGGGTTTTCATTGATAAAACTCTGTTTTGCACTGTATGCGGTGTATGGAACATAGCCGCTGTCCTCGCCAAGGGAAGCCACAACATACCCTTTGTCTTCAGATTCCAGAGTAGTAGCGCCGGGCTCAAATTCAATGGTGAAATCTCCCTGCCCCTCCGCAAATGCGGCAGCGGTAGAACCAAAATCAATATTCTGGTTAATCTCTAAGTCTGTAGCCGGATTAATTCCATTTTTCTGCAGGATATACTCAAATACCATCTCAGGCATTCCGCCCTTTCTTCCGCCAAGAACAGTACTGCCTTTGATATCATCCCATGAAAAATCAGGCATCTTTTCTCTTGCCACCAAAAAGTTGCCTGCGCGCTGTGTCAGTTGAGCAAAATTGACAACGTAGTCATTTGCACCTTCACTGTAAGTATAAATAGATGCCTCAGAACCCATAAAACCAATGTCTGCCTCGCCGGAGAGAAGGGCGGTCATGGTTTTATCAGCCCCAAATGGAACGCACAAGTTAGTACAAGATGGATTATAAGAAATCCACCTTGCTGATTTGGCTGTTAGCTGTAAGGAATATCTGGTTGAGTGTAGACTGCCAGAAGGAGCGTTTATTTTCAGGAGTGAGTTTAGAATAGATTTCCCTGAAATTGCTTTGTAAGAGATTCTCCACATAACTGTAGTCCTGCTGCGGGACTTTCTGGACCACAGACATTTCCTCCAACTCTTTTTCTAAGTTTGAATACTCTCTGTTATAATATTCCCATTCAATACGTTCTTTTTGAAAAAGTAAATTCAGTCTTTTCATTTCACGTTTTATTTTTTCGGGATCTCTTAAATCGGTATTTTTTTTGGTATTCATTTTAACATTGGAATTGCGGATTTTAAAGTCATAAAATAATTGTTCCAGGTTTTCGATGAGATAGGATTCTATCAGGTTTTGACTCACACGGCGCCGATGCGTACATATGTGGTCTATGTAGGTTCTGTTGCAGCGATAGTAGGTGTAACTTTTCTTAGCACCGGTTTTATGGTTGATGATGGAAGAGACACCTGTGCCGCACAAAAGCTGATTACAAACAGGGCAGTGTATCAGGCTGGAAAAATAGTATATTCTTCCAGAGGGTGTCTTTTTAACATTTTTCTTTGAAATCTGTAATATTTCATCCCTCTCTTCCCTGGTTAAATAGGCGGGGCAATAGGGGATGCCCCTGTATGTGCCTATATAGAATTCACTTTCCAGCATGGTCCGCATCATGGAGTATGAAAAGTTAGGGTCGTGGTTCTTTTGGATATAACGAAGGGTTTCAGATTTACTGTGGGTAGTTTTTAGGTATCTGTAAAAATCATTTACCATCTGTTCCTCATCAGGGTTTTTGACCATCTTTTTTACGCCGTCTACAAGGCCGACTTTGTATCCCCGCGGCATATTAGAATCTCCAAAGATAACCTTTCCCTGTCTGATGGATGCTTCATTTACAAACTTGATACGCTCTGAGGTGGTATCAACCTCATTTTGTCCGATAGAAAGAACTACATTGAGCTGTAATCTGCCATCCCGGGTTTCCATGTTAATGCCAGGCTCAGAAGCAGATATCCAGCGTACGCCATGAGCATCAAGCACATCCTGGACTTTATAGAAATCTGAAAGGTTGCGAAACCACCTGTCAATCCTCCAAAATAAAATAATATCAATCTTATCCCTTTGAACATCCTGCAATAGAGTATGTATTGCCTTACGCTTTTTCAGTTCTTTACGGGCAGTTTTGCCCTCGTCGGAATAAATGCCGGCTACAACCATATTGTGATTCTTGGCATAGCTGGTCAGATACTCCTTTTGTGCTTCCAGAGATTTACCATGTATCATCTGCTCTGTAGTTGAAACACGAATATATATGGCACACCTTAAAATCTTTTCGGACATTACATAACTCCTTATTTGAATTATCTTAAACTAAATATTAAGATTAGTGATATTACATCCTATTATAATAATATTATGAAAAGTCGGGATATTACATTATTTTTGATTTAGCCTGCGCCTCATTATAAAATGTGGAATGAATCCCATTTTGTCAGGCTGTAAATTTGACAACAGGGACTTAATCTGTTAGGATGATAAGGCAAAATTGCGTAATATGCTATTAAGTATTGAAGTTTGACGGAAAAAAGGAGATATATAAGTTATGGTTGACTGGATTTTGCGGTTTGTAAAAGGAATATTTATCGGTTCCGGATTTATTCTTCCCGGAGTCAGCGGTGGGGCACTGGCCGCTGTGTTTGGAGTATATGAGCGGATTATAACTTTCCTGGCTCATATCACCAAGAATTTTAAAGAAAATGTATTGTACTTATTGCCGTTGGGTCTCGGCGGAGTAACTGGTGTTTTTGTATTTTCGTTTGTGGTCAGTTTTTTCCTGGGAACTTATGAAACTCAGATTCTCTGGTTATTTGTAGGCTGTATTATTGGTACTATACCGACCCTCTGGAAACAGGCTGGAAAGAATGGACGCCAGGGGAAACATATTGTAATACTTGTAGTGTCATTTTTAATTATTTTAGCGTTTTTATTTTATGGTGAAGAACTGTTTTCAGGAAGTGTTCCTCAGAACTTTGCGACATGGATGCTGGCAGGCGGATTGATTGGCCTTGGTATAATTGTCCCAGGTCTCAGCCCATCAAATTTTCTTGTATATATGGGAATGTATAAAGACATGGCTGACAGTATTAAAGAATTAAACTTTATGATAATCATTCCAATTATAATCGGAGGAATCTTAACAGTTTTATTGCTTTCCAAAGTTATGGACTATATTTTTAAAAAAGCGTATACAGGACTTTTCCACGGCATTCTTGGTGTCGTATTTGCCTCCACTATTGTGATTGTTCCGCGTGACTTTAACTATCTGAGCCTGGGAACTTTTACATGCCTTTTGTTCTGTCTCGTTGGAGTGGCAATAGGATACTGGATGTGCTCTTTGGAAGAGAAATATAAAACTTCATAATATAAATGATTGATTAATATGCGGGCTGATAACTATGAGACAAAATAACGTTTCTTGTTATCAGCCCTTTTGGACTGTATCAAGTTAAGGTCAAGGTGGTAATAATGAAAAAATTAAGAAAGTATATAGTGTTTCTTTTTGCTCTGATGTGGCTGTTTACATTTACGGGGTGTGAATCGAAAGTTCCGCAGAAGGCCTCCATTGATATACAGGGGATTCAACAGGCAGAAAATATATCATTGGGCACAATCCCGGAGTTCTCCGGGGAACCCTGCGTTATTTTAAATCATAATCAGCCGGAGTTTGACGAGTCTGAGTTTCGGGAGGAGTCTTTTGAATCCTACAGTGAACTGGATGCATTGGGAAGGTGCGGAGCTGCCGTTGCTAATATAGGAAAAGATTTGATGCCGACGGAGGAGAGAGGAAAGATTGGGCAGATAAAACCTTCCGGATGGCACACTGTTAAATATGACGGTGTGGACGGAAAATATCTGTATAACCGGTGTCACTTGATAGGGTATCAGCTTTCCGGTGAAAATGCCAATGAGAAGAATCTGATTACCGGAACAAGGTACATGAATACAGAAGGAATGCTTCTCTTTGAGAATTTAGTGGCAGATTATGTGCGGCAGACCGGTCACCATGTACTTTACCGTGTAACTCCAATTTATGAAGGCAATAATCTTGTCGCGGCAGGAGTCCAAATGGAGGGGGCATCGGTAGAAGATGACGATATAAAATTTAATGTGTTTGTGTATAACAATCAGCCGGGAATTACAATTGATTATGCCACAGGTGACAGCTATATTGACAATACGGCGGCATCTCAGAATAATCCGTCGGACACTGAGGTGGCCTATATCCTGAACAAAAACACACATGTTTTCCATCGCCCGGATTGCCCGAGCGTTCAGGATATAAAGCCGCAGAATCGCAAAGAGACAACAAAATCACGGGATGAATTAATTTCAGAAGATAACACTCCATGCAAAAGATGTAATCCATAAACAGGAAATCTGGACAAAGGGTTCGACATATCATGTAATAGAAGACAGGTTGAGGTGATACATATGGAACCCGATATGGAGAAAATTATAAATGTCTTATTATCTTTGCTGGCTGAGCAGGAAGGTGTGATTCTGGAATATACAATAGAAAAGAATGAATCGAGTAAATGAACAGTTAAAGAGAGCAGGGAGCCAGTAATCTGGCTCCCTGCATTATAATAGAAAAAATTATGCTGATTTGCGATACAAAAACCATCCGCATGCCATAACCACACAAAATACAATCAGAAAAGCAAACACTGCAGTTCCGTGGGCGAAGTAGGCTGCAATCATCATAAAGATACAGCTTATAAGGGATACAAAGGGCATAAATATCCGGTTGAAAATGTTAAGTCCCTTTTCCTTTATCATAAACATAATAAAAATAGGGATATACATAGCGTATAAAGTAACAATAGGCAATTCGGAGGAATCAAAACTGAAAAATCCGAACCAGGACTCAGTCAGGTTTGCCCCGTAGAAATAAAACAGCCAGACAGCGCAGAGAAATACTCCTAAAATTGCAGAGTTTACAGGCATGTTTGTAATAGGGTCTATATGGCTGAATACTTTAGGTTTGGGACCTAAATCTCTCGCGGCAAGAGAATAAATACCGCGGGTACAGCCCACCATCAGTCCGTTCAAAGTGCCAAGACAGGAGATGATAACAAATACAAACAGCAGTGTTCCTCCTATGGAAGAGAAAACGGTCTGGAATGCCATCTTGGCGCCAGCTTCTCCGCCGGCCATCATGATTTCATTCTTAACTGTTCCTGCTACACCAATATAATAGAGGATATAAACAGACATGATGATAAAAGTACCCGCAACCAAAGCCAGAGGAAGATTTTTCTTTGCATTTTTCAACTCCGCATTAATACTGGTTGCAATAATCCATCCCTCATAGGCAAAGCATGCCGCTACAACTGCGGTAAATAACCCGTGGGAGCTGCTTTGGGATACATAATGGGTAAAGTTATACTTTGTCATTCCACTGTGGAGTCCGATGGTTGTTCCGGCTATAGCCATCAGAAAGAGCGGAATCAGCTTAATCACTGTGGTGCTCACCTGAAATTTTCCGGCCAGAACAGGGGATAATGCATTTACTGTGAAACTTCCCACAAGGTAAAGGCATGCGATGGTCATACATTCACCGCCTGTGATGGGCAAATCAAAAATTACACAGGTGTACCGCGCGGAAGCCCATGCCAAAACTGATGTAATTGCCGGGTAATAAATAATTGCCATAAACCATCCGATGTAGTAGGCGTATTTTTTGCCTACGGTGGCCTCGGCATAGTCCACCAATCCATTTACATATTGATATTTGGTGGCCATGACAGCGAAAGTATAGGCACAGGAAATCATAATGACACCCCCGATTAACCATGCCAGAATACCTTGTTTCAGATTGCCGCCCGTAGCGGTCAAAATCTTTTCGGCCTTGAAAAAGACACCGCTGCCGATAACGATGCCGACCACCATTGCGATGGCTGTAAAAAGGCCGTACTTTTTCTCTAACTTCTGTTCCATAATCTAAATTCTCCCTTCTATGCTCTCATAGAATTCCTTTCTCGTTTTTTGTAAAAAGGCTGTATTTATTCTATCATAAAGGAAGATAAATTTCATCAATAAAAAGATAAATTTCATCAAGATATTTACTGGTGATTATTTCCAGTCCAGATATGGTCAATTTAAGATAAATTTGCTGCGATTTTGTACTAAATTGTCTGCCCCTAACCCACATACAAGGTCCAGATTAATGCCTTCTTCTTCAAAGTATCCTTTTTCAATAGCCACATACATAGGCGCATAGAAAATAGAATGGGCAACCTCGTTTAAAGTGATGTCAGTCATTTCCTTTTTAGAATTCTCTTCTTGTGACTCTGATACAGAATTTCCAGATACTTTTTTATCTTCCTTTTGTGAGGTACAGCCGGGCAGTAGGGTTACGACCATGCCGACCGCAAGAAATGCCGCGAGTAATCGTCTTTTCATAAAATTCCTCCCATAAGATATTTCGTCTCTTACAATATATGAGAAATTTGTGGAATGGTTCATATATGAAAAAGGCCATTGTATTGCCAAATCAATGCGGCAATACAATAGCCTTATTAAAAAGTCTTATTCAAAAGGGTCTTCATACTCGTCCTGGTCACCATCAGCCCCTGATTTGGAAATAATAGCCAGTATGAGGAAAACCAATGCCAGCACACCATAGACGATGGTGCTGTATAACAGCCACTTGTCATCTGCGCGTTTCAGAAAAGCAACTACAGCGCCTCCGGCGTAGAAGATTATAGGCAGTACAAATGCAAAAATGGTACGTTTTTTGTGCATAATCAAAAGAAGCAGACCAGATACAAGCATACAAAGTGCAAGTATGATATAAGTAATTCCGGCGCCGGAATTCTTTCCTGAAGAAATATTATTCAGTCCTGCGAGGACTCCCTGATATGCGAAGAAGCCAAAAGCAATAATTGAAATAATTCCAAAGATAATACGTAAAACTTTAAATTTGGGTTTTGGCTCTTCTTTTTTAACCACTTCCTTTTGGGAAGGGTGTGAAATTGTTTTCTTTTTCACTGGAGCTTCGCCGGAGGAAGCAGTTTTCTTTCCTGCGGCACTATTTTGTGAGGCAGCAGGTTTTTTCTTTTTCGCAGACTTCCGGCCAGGGTCAGTAGCAAGCATATCTTCATAGTTCTGTCTGACAGCTTTTTCACTTTTTGCTCTTACCGTCTTAGGGGGAATATTGCTGTACTGCTGAATTTCCCCTGTATCTGCAGATTTTGGAGCAGGGCGCCTTTTTTTGACAGGTCTCTCTTCCTGTGAGGCTGCAGGTGATGAAGGTCTTCGTTGAACGGAAGGTTTTTTCTTTTCCGGTATTTCCTGAGAAACTCTTTCTTCTGAACCAATTTTCTCCACAGGTATGGTTTTCATGGGAGCCTTACCCTGATCGGAGGCGGCTGACTTTACATCTTTTAGTTTCACTGCCGGTTCTGATTTGGCGGGAGCTGCTGATTCGGGTTGTATATGATTGGAAGCGGCTGCATCTGCAGCTTTTTTTGCTCTTTGTTTGTCAAGATTCCATTGTTTTTTACAGTCTTTACAGATTGCGTATTCGTTAAAGATAGGTTCACCATTCTTATCAACGCCTACTTGTTTGTTTTGTAATTCTACATCCTTCCCACATTTAGGACATCTCATTTATGTACTCCTCTCTTTCTCATGTGATTAACAACGTTTTTATTATACCATTTTGTAAGTGGAAGGACAATGAAAAAATGCAATCTCTTGACATATTATGTCGAAAACGCCGTCATATAACGAATGACGGCGCTCATTTGGGAAATACTATAGAGAAGTATTGTTTTGAGGAGAATGCTTTGGAAAATTAGCATGTTTGGATGTCTTTGCCTTGGTTGCGGGAGTCTGATACTGATACAAGTCATTATAAGACTCCAGTTCGGCATCTGTGACAGGGAGAGAGGGAATCAGACCTGTACAATCCATAGAGGATGCCGCATTTGACAAATAATCAAAATCGTCAATAATTTTTTCATTTTCTTTACTATTTAACATAAACTTCACCTCAACATTAGTATTTACCCATACGGAAATTGTATTCTGGAAAAAATATGGTATACTTAGAAAAGGAAGGAAAAGAAAAGAGGTATTAGATATGAAATTTATTGCAGATACTCATTCACATACACTGGCAAGCGGACATGCTTACAGCACAATCCGTGAAATGGCGGCAGCGGCGGCAGAAAAAGGACTTCAGGCACTTGCTCTGACTGAACACGCACCAGAGATGCCCGGCACATGCCACTCATTTTATTTTTTAAATCTGGATGTGGTTCCCAGAGAGATGAATGGTATACAGATGTTGTTCGGGGCAGAGCTAAATATTATGGATTCCGACGGAACTGTTGATCTGCCTGAAAAAATGTGTTGGGATTTGGATATTATTGTTGCCAGTGTTCATCCCCCATGTTTTAAATCAGACTGTACCATTGAAGAAGTGACCCGGGCTTATGTAAACACAATGAAAAAGCCTTACGTAAATATCATCGGACACCCGGATGACGGGCGTTTCCCAATAGATTATGAGATATTGGTTAAGACGGCGAAAGAGACAAAAACTTTGCTGGAGCTTAATAATTCTGTCTCTGCGCCCTGAAAGTTTTCGTCAGGGAGCACAGGAAAATATGCTGACAATGCTGGATTTGTGCAAACAGTATGGTGTGCCGGTGACAACCGGAAGTGACGCCCATGTAGATGTGGATGCAGGAAATTTCTGTAACATTGAGAATCTTTTGAAGCGCTGTGATTTTCCTGAGGAGTTGATTGTAACCACAGATTTTGAAAAATTAAAGCCTTATCTGAATCTATACAAACGATAGGTGCACAGTATAAAAGGGTGGACTTTACGAGTTTACTGTGCTAAACTGTATCCGTAGTCATTTGACTGATAAAGGAGATCGGCAGTATGAGCAAGAAGATAAGAACAGAGGCAGTGGACTATTTGTTTAGTGCCATATTAAGTCTGAGAGACAAAGAGGAGTGCTATACATTCTTTGAGGATATCTGCACCATCAATGAATTATTATCACTTTCCCAGCGTTTTGAGGTTGCGAGAATGCTCCGGGGACAGAAGACTTATCTGGAAATTGCAGAAAAGACAGGTGCCTCCACAGCTACTATCAGCAGGGTGAACCGTTCATTAAATTATGGGAATGATGGATATGATATGGTTTTCGAGAGACTTGGCAAGAAAGAGGAAGGAGATGCTTAGGCATCTCCTTTCATATAATTGTTTTATGGTAATAAGGCGGGAATAAAACCCCGCCTTATTTTTATACTGTGAATTTGATTTTGCTAAAAAACTGTTAAGAAATAACAAAAAATGCGTTGCAATAAAGCAGTAAAGTATTTATAATAAGAAAAAGTTAGTAAGTTAGAAAATTAACAAGGAGGGGAAAGAAAATATTGAAATATCAATTAAAGCCTTAAAAAGAAAGATATTGCAGGCAACTTAAAATAGTTCTAGGAGAATGGAGTTTAACTTATGGGTAAGAAGAATCATCCTCAATGGGGGTCCAGATTTGGGTACATAATGGTGGCAGCAGGAGCTGCGATTGGATTAGGAAACATATGGCGTTTTCCATACCTCGCATACGAAGGCGGCGGGGGCATATTTATTTTTATTTATATTATATTGGCTATTATTATGGGACATCCGATGGTTGAAATGGAGTCGGCAATCGGGCGGTATGGAAGAGGAAATGTAGCTGCTGCTTTTGGTGCGGTAAAGAAAAAGTACAGCTTTATAGGCATTATTGCCATTGTTTGTACGGTACTAATTGATTTTTATTATGTAGTAGTAAGCGGTTGGGTTGTGAAATATGCTGGTGCCTATATTGTTGGGGCAGATTTTGGAACAGATACCACTCAATATTTCAATAATTTTATAACGGCGCCGGCTGAACCGATTGTATATACTGCCATTGTTGTTGCAATTACGGCATTCCTGCTGTTTTTTGGCATTACCAACCTGGTAGAAAAGGTGACAAAAATCATTATGCCGATATTGTTTGTTCTCCTTGTCATCTGTGGAATCTGGGCTATATTTTCTACAGAAGGTGCAATGGAAGGCTTAAAATATTATTTATTGCCTGATTTCAGTAAGCTGAGTGTCAAGGTTTTTGCGAATGCCGCTACACAGATTTTATTCTCAGTTGGTATTGGGTGGGGAATTTTTATTACTTTGGGCGCAAGTCTCCCGAGAGAAAATAATATAAAGAAAGATGCAATGTGGATTACTCTTTGTGATACTTCTGTGGCACTTCTGGCAGGTTTTGTAATTATTCCCTCAGCGTTCGGCGCAGGGGTTGATGTTGCAAGCGGGCCGTCTCTGATTTTCGTAGTAATGACACAAATTTTTGGAAATCTCCCAGGCGGGCGTTTTATTGGCGTATGCTTCTTCCTGGCTCTTATTTTTGCGGTATTTTCTACTCTGTTTACCATTGTTGAGATTCCGGTAAAATGGGTGGAAGAAAGATTTAAATTAAAACATAAAGTGGCAACTATTGTTGTCGCAATGATTATATTTATGGGAAGTATTTTTGTATCTCTTGGTTTTGGACTTTTAGATCATGTTAAACTTCCCTGGATTGATGCCAATGGACTGGCATCTTACAATCTGTATGACTGGCTGGATACTTTGACGGCGTACATACTGCTGCCCCTGGGCTGTATTTTAACCTGCTTCTATGTGGTAAGAGTGTGGGGAACTGATAAATATGAGAAGGAACTGACTGCTGACGGCAGAGACGGCAAGCTGTCAGGATTCCAGAAGATACTGGCAAGGATTGTCATTCCTGTATTAATGATTATTATCATGTTGAATTGTCTTGGATTTATACATTAGATAGGGTAAAATAATCTTAGTGAACGCAGTAGTTCAGCAAGGTATACCTTATTGAACATTAGCAATTCAATAAGTATACCTTCTTGAACATTAGAAGTTCAAGAAGTATGTTTTAGTGACCAGCACAGAAAAGGAGGGCACTTATGAGACTTTCAGATGAAGAACAGCGCATGTTGCATGGAGACATGGGCAAAGGTGTTCAGCAGGCGATGGAGATTCTCGTCAAGATGGGGGAATTGTTTGGAGCAAGACGATTTTTGAAGGTTAAGAACGCTCATATTGACGCTGCCGCCTATACAACTATATGGGACGCGGGGACAGAATTTATAGAGTATCTGTTAAATAATGGAGCCAGAGTCTCAGTTCCCACCACGATTAATCCGGTATCCAGAGATATTGCTAATTGGGAAAAGGTAGGCACTACAAAAGGGTTTGCAGAAAAAAGCAGGCGGCTTGAGGATGCTTATCTGAAGCTTGGAGTAATTCCCACGTGGACGTGTGCCCCTTATCAGTGCACCAATGTGCCTGGATTCGGGGAAGTTGTAAGTTGGTCTGAGTCCAATGCAGTGAATTATGTCAACTCGGTAATTGGCGCAAGAGCTGAAAGGCTCCCCGACCTTGTGGATGTGTGCTGTGCTATAGTTGGACGAGTTCCTGAATATGGATTATACATTGACGAAAACAGGGCAGGAGATGTGCTGTTTGAGCTGGAAGGCTTTGATGAAAAATGGTTTCAGGACAGTGTGGACTATGCCATTCTTGGATATTTAGTTGGAGAAACTGTGGTAAATAAGGTTCCGGTTATTAAGGGACTTCCGGGGCGCACAATGCCGGATGATTTGAAATCCTTGTCCGCAGCGGCAGCGTCCGGCGGCGCCGTAGCCTTATTCCATGTGGTGGGAATTACCCCGGAAGCGCCAGATTTGGAAACTGCATTCCAGGGAAAAACAGATTACAAAGTTGTAAAAATTACACCAAAAGAGATGTGCGATATGGAAGCGCGGCTGAATACAGCAAAGTCAGACACGGTAGATATGGTTCTGATTGGATGTCCTCATCTCTCGTTTCCGGAAATAAGGGAAGTGGCAGAATTAATAGCGGGCAGACAGATAGCAGAGAATACTAAATTCTGGATACAGACCAACCAGACGGTATATGATTTGGCTGAAAGAGCCGGAGTGGCACAGCTTATAGAAGAGACAGGGGCTGTGATTCTGAAGGATACATGTCTGATGGAGATGGAATGTGATGGCGTGTGGGAGGGGCAGCATTTTGTGACAAACTCAGGAAAAGCAGCACAATATGCGCCATCCATTGCAAGTGTCAGCATCACAATGGCTGACATAAATGGCTGTGTGGAAGCAGCGCTGACAGGGAAGAAACCAGAAAGGGGGCTGTAGCAAATGACAGTTATAAAAAATGTTAAAGTATTGCTGGAGGGAAACCCAAAAGCAGAAGCTCTTGTTTCAAACAAACCTTTAAGTTTCTGGGGCGGTGTGGATACTGTCACAGGGCGGATTCTGGATGTTCACCATGATTTATATGGGGAGGTGGTGACAGGTAAGGTTTTGTGCATCCCTTTTGACAGGGGCTCTTGTTCTGGTTCTGGTGTTCTGATAGAAATGGTAAAGCGGGGAACTGCCCCGGCTGCTATATTATGTCTGGAGGCGGAGCCGGTGCTGGCTCTGGGACCTCTGATCGGCGAAAAGATGTATGGGCGCGGGATGGCGCTCCGCAATATTTCAGAGGAAGATTACAAAAAGCTTACGACAGGGGATTTGTTGATTTTTCAAGATGACAATATTATTATTGAGAAAGTGGAGTAAGAAATTTGTTTCTATAGACATGATTTGAGCACTAAAAATGAGAATGAGGGGAAGCTGCAAGCCGCAGTTTCCCCTCTATGTAGTTGAGAAATCTTTTAATTGTTCAATTTCTTCCCCTGATATTGGCTTGCTGAAATAGTAGCCCTGAATAAAATCACAGTCAAATTCTTTCAATCTGTCATGCTGCCACTTTTCCTCCACACCTTCTACTGCGATTTTTAATCCCAGGCAGTGAGCCAGCCGTATGACATTTTCAATAAATGCATCTTTTCCGTCTATAAGAAAGATATCCACAAAAGATTTATCAATCTTTATTTTTGTTACCGGTATATAGGTAAGATAATTTATAGAAGAGTAGCCTGTGCCAAAATCATCCAGTGCAAGCCGTACCCCGATAGAAAGGAAATCATCAAATAACTTCATAGCTTTTTCATTATTGTTAATGAAGATACTTTCTGTAATTTCAATTTCTATTAACTCTGCGGAGATGTGGTGTTCATCCAGCAGGTTCTTTAAATAGCGGACATAGCCTTTATCCTTTATCTGCTTGCTTGAAAAGTTGATTGCTACAGGGTGCAGTTCGACGCCATGACTTCTCCACAACGCCATCTGTTCCACTGTTTTCCTTGTGACGATGCGGCCCAAAGCTAATATCGAGTTCTGTTTCCTCCGCTATTGAAATAAACTGGGCGGGAGAAATTGAGTGGTTCTTTAACCGAAGCAGCGCCTCATAACTTGCTATTGCGCCTGTCACAGCATCAACCTGGGGCTGGTATAAAACATAGAATCCATCATGCTGGCAGGCTTCACTGAGCAGATTTTTAATTCTTTTGCGGTTAATCATTTCATCTTTCATGCCGGAGTTGTAGTAAAGACATTCATTTTTGCCGGATTTTTTGGCTGTATACATTGCAAAATCAGCATTTGAAATAATATCACTGGCTTCTGTCAGGTCTCCCCGAAAATAGGCGACCCCCATGCTGGCTTTGACGTACTGTTCTTTTTCTTCAAAGAAGATGGGAGCTCTGAAAATCTTCTTTATCTGAAACATCAATTTACTGTCAGGGCCTGTATCTACAGACCTGACGATTAGAAGAAATTCATCTCCGCCTAATCTTGACGCGTAGAAGCGGAAATCGTGCATAAGTTTCAGAAGGCGTTTGGATATACCTTTTAATACGGCATCGCCGCAGGTGTGTCCGTAGGAATCATTGATTTCCTTGAAATCATCAATGTCTACAATGATGACAGTACAGTGCTCGTTGGCTGTAATCAGTGTATTTAACATTTCCATGGCAGCGCGCCGGTTCGGAAGCTCTGTGAGATAGTCATGCTCTGCCTGATAACGGATAAACTCTTCTTTTGTTTCCAGATATTTTGTATATTCCTGGTTTGCTTCGTACTGCTGTTTCAGCTTTTCTTCTGCGATGACTAATTTACTGTGTGTCTCCTGTAATTTGTCGTGGGATGTCTGCAATTCCATCGTGAGCCGGCGGCGTTTTAAGTTGTCGATGGACGTAATGAATAGTATAGACACAGTAATTAAGACAAATAAAAATATGCCGATTACTATTTTTCTGTATTTCTCAAAAAGAGTTTGCCCTTTATTAACAACAACGGAACCTGGCGGGATGAGAGCGGCATCAATATGATGTTTTTTCAGAACCTGATAATCAAAGTAATACTGACTTTCACCTTTTGTCACGACAGGGATATCCGCGGGACTTGTTCCGCTTAGAATTTGAAGAACCATGGATGCAGCCTTGCGTCCTGATTTTTCATAGGAAACCATTTTGCCCCCGATGAGTCCCTCGCTCACTCCTATGGGAGAAGAAACCCGGTATACAGGCACTTTTGTGTGTGAGACAATATACTGGACGCTTTCGGGTATTGTGTATTGATTTCCATCTGCATCCTGAAAACGGCTCATATATATAAGGATGCTGTCTTCGGATATGTGGGAGAGCTTTTCACCAAATTGCTGCAAAGTATATTTTGATGAGCTGATTCCTTCAAACTGATAATTAGGATATTTGCTTTTCATAGAGGAGAATTGCTTTTCATCCCCCTGGCCTGACAGAGCATTATCATAGATTGCAACTATTTTTTGAGCGTCGGGCTGGAAACGGATAGCGATATCAATGGTGTCTTTGAGATATAGTTCTTCCACCGCTCCGGTAATGTATGGATTTTCGCCGGCTTTTATGGCATCTTCTATATTATTGATACAGAAAAACACCATAGGTATGCCGGGAAATAGTTTATATTGGTAAGTCTGTCCAAATTGCAGTGCGGCATCGTCGCCCAGCAGTATGGCATCATATTTGTGAGTATGCCTGAGTTTGTATCGGAGATGTTGATAAAATAAATCTTCATTCTCTTTCTGGTCAAATCTTTTGGTATCCATATACTCAATATCAAGCTGAATGTTGCTGCCCGCAAAACCCTCTTTGATTCCTTTTTTTTGCGGTTCTATAGTCTCAAAACTTTCGCTGTAGGAGCTGATAAAAAGTACATGTTTCACAGGAGAATAGTCTTTGTGGATAAGAGGACTGTTCTCTCTGTAAAAGAAAAGGTAATAAATTGATGCAAAAAGGGTTAATATTAAAATTATAATTATGCCCACACGTTTTTGCCGTAGTAGATTTTTTTCATCTTTTGTCATGTAAGGAAACTCCTGAGGGTTTTTAGTAAACTGATAGTAAGATTATATCATAAACTCATGATATGGAAAAGACTTCACCAGTTATTTGTGGTAAGATAAGGTTACAGTTCAGCCAACTCAAGCTGTATGGCTGAACTGTAACAAGATAAGAGTGCGGTTTGGCTGTGTACAGATATTCAGATATGGCTGAACTGTAATGAGATAAGCTGCAGGGAGGATTTTAAATGGGAAAGCTAACCAGAGAATTTTATAATAAAGATTCATTGATTGTCGCCAGAGAACTTTTGGGAAAGGTGCTTGTGCATGAGGTGAACGGACAGAGACTGGCCGCCAGAATTGTGGAAACGGAGGCCTACAGAGGAGTGGAGGATAAGGCCGCCCACTCTTATGGGGGCAGAAGAACACCCAGGGTGGAAGTGATGTACGGCGGGCCGGGAGTTTCTTATGTGTATTTTATTTATGGTATGTACTATTGCTTTAATGTGGTGACACACGAAGAGGGAGTTCCGCAGGCTGTGCTGATAAGAGCCTTAGAGCCGGTATCAGGAATTGAGCTTATGGCTCAGAACAGATATAAGAAGCCCCATGAGAAGTTGACCAAAAGTCAGATTACCGGGCTGACCAGCGGGCCGGGCAAATTATGCGGGGCACTTTTGATTGATAAAACGCTCAATGGAGAGGATTTGTGTGGAAACAGGTTATATATAGAAAGCGGGCAGGAAGAAAATTTTACAGTGGTGTCGTCTAAGAGGGTGGGGATTCCCAACACGGGAGAAGCGAAGGATTATCTGTGGAGATTTTATATAGAAGATAATAAATATGTATCAGTGAGAGATAAGAAGATTATCCATTAAAAACAGGACGGAAGATGAGGCAAAATGCACATCTTCCGTCCTGCTTTTTAATGGCGTTCCACATTTTTTAAATCATAGTGGAAAGGCAGAACGACTGTGGATATATTTTTATGTTTACTTAGTTGTGGCTGATAAAGTACGTAGTCTGATTGTGGAGAATGTTATCGTACCAGTGGTCAATGACAAATTTAACGATAATTACTGAGATATTTTCTCCGTGTTTCAAGGCTTTCTCTCTGGCCCAAAGATATTCATCCATAGGTTTGATGATATCACGGTAAGGCGTCTCAATGATTCTCAATTTACATGGGATTTTAATTTCCTCCCACTGTTTCCTCAAAGCCTCTGCATGCTCCGGATGGCGGCATACATGGAGGGCGCTGATATCATTGGAAATAGAGTTTGCATAATTGATAGCCTTCAAAAGGGGCTTATTCACATCGTGAACCAGTATAATACACTGGGTGGATGATACCTTATCATATGGATGAAATACTTCCATCTTTAATTGCTCTGATACGAATGTATAGTGCTTGTTAATAAAGTACATCAGAAGCATAATGGCAGGTATGGCAATACTTAACAGCCATGCTCCGTCTGTAAACTTTGTGGAGAAAACAATGATAGATACTACCAGTGTTACGATTGCTCCGACTCCATTAATCCAGCATTTATACTGCCAGCCTTTTTCTTTTATTTTCCGCCATTTCAGGAACATACTGAACTGGGCTACAGTGAAAGATATAAATACACCTACAGAATACAGCGGAACCATTTTATGAGTGTCACTTCTAAATCCCACAATCAGCAGGGAAGAAACAATATAAATGAATACGATTCCGTTGGAAAAGCTCAGTTTTGTTCCCCTTGAAGAAAATTGTCTCGGCACATAACCGTCATGAGCCAGTATATACATCAGCTGCGGCAGGCCATTGTAGGCAGTATTAGCAGCAAGAATCAAAATCAGGGAAGTAAATACCTGAATGACATAAAACATAAATGTATGTCCAAATACTGCGGATGATAACTGGGACAATACGGTATGTCCGGGTACAATACCAACTTTCAGATTGACTGCAAGGAGAGAAATTCCCCCAAAAATAAATATAATAATTCCGGCCAGTGTACACAAAATCAGTTTTGCGTTGCGTGTCGCGGGCTTTTTAAAGCTTGGAACGGAGTCACTTACCGCCTCGATACCTGACATTGCAGAACAGCCGGAGGAGAAAGCTTTCAGTAAGAACAGTACTCCGATTCCCTGCAGTGTCTCTTTGGGAAAGATTCCCGCCTGATACTGGATGGGCTGAAGATTCCCTGTAAACAGTTTGAAGAAGCCGACGATAATCAGTGACGCCATGGAAAAAATAAAAATATAAGTGGGCAGTCCGAAAATCTTGGAGGCTTCCCTTACCCCCCTGAGATTAATCAGTGTGATGAGGAACACGCACACAAGAGAAATCAGCACCTTGTGGTCGTGGAAAGCAGGAAATGCTGACACAAGGGCGGCCGTTGAGGAAGAGATACTAACTGCAACGGTCATAATATAATCAATTACTAAAGATGCGGCTGTCAGCAATGCAGCTTTGTCGCCGATATTTTCTTTTGCTACTGCATATGCCCCGCCACCCTGAGGATAGTGATCTATAATCTGGGAATATGAAAATACTAAAATGAGAAGCAAAAGTAAAATGGGTATTACAACGTAAGGAACAAAATGGAACGCAGCAACGCTGGCAAAAGGTATCAGGACCAGCAGAATCTCTTCAATCGCGTAAGCGACAGAAGATACGGCATCACTGGCCAGTATAGCAGAAGCCCCCACAGCTTCGATAACTTTTCATGCGCAAGTTCATTGTTCTTTAATGGCTTGTCTAATAAGACATTCTTGATATTCACCTTAAAACCTCCAAAACCTTTATTCAATTTTTTGTTGTGGCCCAGCCTTTAGCTGAACCTCATATTTTTGGTTTAGCAACTTAGTATAGGCGTTTAAAATAAGTTTGTCAATACGAATTGAACTATATTTTTTTAGTATAATAATCCTTAGCATTTTATAAATAATGCTGGAAATGGAGACAAGCATAAATGAAAACATTTGAACAGCTTTACCGGGAAATTTTGAATCATAAAATCTCTTTGGAAGACCCACTGCCCCCGGAATATCATCCCTATCATTTAGATTGTCTGCTGCATCCTCAAAATTATGCATCTGTTATTTTTAATGAACCTTGTGAGGAGTGTGAATATGAGCGTGCATGCCAGAATAGTTGTATTTTTGATGCCATTGAAGACGGGGAGGATGGGAGCTTGCGCATTAATCCTGATTTGTGCACAGGGTGCGCTGCCTGTGTAGATGCATGCAAAGCCGAGAAGATTACAGCCAGCAAGGATGTGCTCCCGGCAATGAAGGCCGTGAGGGAGGCAGAAGGACCTGTGTATATGATGGTCGCCCCTGCATTTCTGGGCCAGTTTACCAGAGATGTAACACCCGGAAAGCTGCGCACGGCATTTCAGGCTCTTGGCTTTACCGGGATGCTTGAGGTTGCGCTGATGGCCGATATACTGACATTGAAAGAGGCGCTGGAGTTTGACAAGCATGTGCTGGAAGTAGGAGATTATCAGCTTACAAGCTGCTGCTGTCCGGTGTGGATTGCTATGATACGCAAGATATACCATGAGTTGATGCCGCATGTCCCGGGAGCGGTTTCTCCCATGGTTGCCTGCGGCCGCATGATAAAGCTCCTCCACCCGGACGCTGTTACGGTATTTGCGGGGCCTTGTATGGCGAAGAAAAGTGAGGCGAGGGAGCCTGATATTGCCGGGGCGGTAGATTATGTGCTTACCTTTCAGGAAGTGAAGGATATCTTTGAGGCCGCTGATATCAGGCCGGAGGAGATGACAGACAATGAAAAAGAGCATTCTTCAAGGGCAGGGCGGATTTATGCCCGCACGGGGGGAGTGAGTGAGGCCGTCAGTGAGACTACATTGCAATTGCGGCCTGACAGAAAAATAAAAGTTCAGCCAGAACAGGCAGATGGGATTCCTGCCTGCCGTGAAATGGTAAAACGGATACAAAATGGGGAAACACAAGCCAACTTTTTTGAGGGTATGGGATGCCGCGGGGGCTGTGTAGGCGGCCCTAAAGCCATCGCAGACAGGGAAGAGGGGCGCCGGTGTGTAGATGAATATGGGGATAGCGCGGCATTTTCCACTCCCCTTGAAAATCCTTATGTGATGAAACTGCTGGAAGAGTCCGGATTTGATAAAATCGAGGATTTTATTGAAAAAAGTGATTTTCTGGTCCGGGATTTTTCGGCTCATGTCTGATATCTGTAAAGGAATGATTTTTTTGGTTTCTCATATACTTATGTAACAGGTGATATCATGAGATAGGGAGAATGTATGCAGGATTTGATTGTTCAGATTATGGATCAGTTTGGTTACCTGGGAGTCTGTTTTCTGATTGCAGTAGAGAATATTTTTCCGCCGATTCCCTCTGAGGTGATTTTAACCTTCGGGGGATTTATGACAACTTACACCCGGCTGACGGTTCCGGGAGTAATTATTTTTTCAACTTTGGGTTCTACAATTGGGGCGCTGGTGCTGTACTGGGTGGGAACAGCGCTTACTCCTGAGAGATTGGACGCACTGACGAAAGGAAAGGTTTTTAGAGTACTTGGATTTGAAAAAGAAGATGTGGAGAAGACAACGGAATGGTTTGATAAACATGGGAAGAAAGCAATTTTGTTCGGGCGCTGTATTCCCATCATCCGAAGTCTTGTATCTATTCCGGCAGGGATGGCAGAAATCAGTATCCCTGTATTTTTAATTTATACAATTATTGGGAGTACGGTATGGAATATATTGCTTGTATCTCTGGGCGCCATTTTGGGAGCTTCATGGGAAGTGGTGCTTGTATACATAGGCAGATACTCCGCTTTTATTAAGGCGGCACTGGCCATAGGAGTCATATTTTTAATGTTTCGATTTGTAAAGAAAAAGATTAGTTAATTCATTTTATTATATCTTTAATATTGATTTAATTTTTATATGATATATTGTCCCAGCAAATTTTCTTTTCAACATATGAGATTGGTGTTATAATACAGAAACGTACAATAAAGGAGAAATGTATCAGAGATACGGGGATACGGGGAAAATTTATGTTTGGTTATGTGACGATTTGTGAGCCTGAGCTTAAAGTGAAGGATTTTAGAAAATATAAGTCATATTATTGCGGTTTGTGCAGAACCTTGAAGGAGCGCCATGGCCATCTGGGGCAGATGACTCTGACCTATGATATGACATTTGCGGTAATTCTGCTCACCTCCCTGTATGAGAGTGAATCGAGAATGTCAGCTCACAGGTGCAAGGCGCACCCGGTGAAAAAACAGAATATACTGCAAAATGAGATTACAGAATACGCGGCAGATATGAACCTTCTTCTGGCCTATTACCATATGGCGGATGACTGGGAGGATGAAAAAAAGATAAGCGGCCTCGCAGGAAAACAGGCACTGAAAGGAAAGGCTGAGAAAGTCATCCGCGCCTATCCCCGCCAGAGCCGGGTGATTCAGGAAGAACTAAAGGAGCTTGCCGCCTGTGAAAAAGCTGGTATCTCAGATATAGACAGAGTTGCGGGATGTTTTGGGAGATTGATGTCTGAGCTGTTTGTATATAAGGAAGATATGTGGGAGGAGCGCCTCAGACAAATGGCTTTCTTTTTGGGAAAGTTTATTTATATTATGGATGCTTATGACGATCTGGGAAAGGATTTGAAAGAAGGCAGCTACAATCCTTTGAAAGAGCTGAATGGCAATGGTGATTATGAGGAGCGGTGCAGAGAAATGCTCTGTATGATGATGGGGGAATGCAGTGCTCAGTTTGAATCTCTTCCGTGCCTTTTAGATATAGACATTCTCAGAAATATATTATATGATGGTGTATGGACCAGGTATCGGAAGATACAGGAACAAATGAAGAAAGACGAGGAAGAAAATCATGACGAAAAATCCATATGATGTGTTGGGAGTGCCTTCAAATGCATCGGATGACGACATAAAAAAAGCATACAGGGATTTGACAAGAAAATATCATCCCGACTCTAATGTAAACAATCCTCTGGCTGACCTGGCGGAGGAGAAGTTTAAGGAGATTCAGGAAGCTTACGATATTATTATGAAGGAAAGAGAACAGGGCGGTTATTCCAGTTATGGTTCAGCGGGCAGCGGTTACGGCAATTACGGGTCAGGCAGTTATCAGCAGAACAGCTCCTACAGCGGGGACCAGAGCAGCGAAATGCAGGCGGTCTATAATTATATTAATGCTAGGCGTTTTCAGGATGCGGTCAGTCTGTTGAACCGCATGTCCGGCAGGCCGGCTCAGTGGTATTACTTAAGCGCAGCGGCGAATGCAGGTTTGGGCAACAATGTACTTGCCAGAGAGCACGCAGGTCAGGCTGTGAATATGGATCCGGGCAATCCGCAGTACCGCCAGCTTTTGAATCAGCTTGAGTGGAACAGCAGGAGATACCAGAATTCCCCATATGGCGGGGGATATGGCATGGGAAATTCTTCCTGTGGTACGGGAAATCTATGCTGCGATTTATGGTGTGCAGATTCATTATGTGAATGTATGGGAGGAGACCTTTGTTCATGCATGTAAATGCAAAAAAAATGGCGCTGGGGGGCTTGCTCCTCGCTCTGACGATTGTATGTATGGCACTGGGAAGTGTGATTGAGACGAATACACTGTTTTTGCTGGCGGCAGCTTCCTATTTTGTAGGAATTATGATACGTGAGATGGGCATGAGGATGGGACTGGCATTTTATCTTGCCGCAGTTCTGCTGGGATTTTTCCTGGCCCCTAACAAGCTGTATGTGGTTTCTTTTGCAGCCATGGGCTTTTATATCCTGGCTGTAGAGCTGGCATGGAATATGTTTGGCAGAGCCTCAGAGAGAATCAACAGAAAAGTCTTGTTTTGGGCTGTAAAATATTTGATATTTAATCTGCTGTATATTCCGGCACTTGTTTTTTTCCAGCAGCTCTTATTTGGAAGAAGCTTATCACTTCCCTGGATGCTGGGAATGATTGCCGCGGGCCAGGCAGGTCTTTGGATTTATGACAGGGCCTATGAGTATGTGCAGCAGCATATTTGGGGGAAGTTCAGAGGCAGACTTTTATCCTGAACAGGCATTGTGGTCTTTTAGTGGCAGAGAATCTCGCTTGCGGGATTCTTTTTTGGTTGAAGAAGCTTTGAGCATGTATGGCAGGAGTTCTTTCTGAAATATATAGATAAAAACTATAAATAAGGCTTACTTATTTAAAAATACTATTGGTGCAACCACTGCCCTGAATGTTATACTGTTCAGGAGATTGACAGGAAAGGAAGAATTTATGAAGACTCTTTTAGTTGTATCACATTGCATTTTGAATACAGCGTCTAAGGTTGCACAGGATGAACAACTGCTTGCCGATGAGTACAAATCAAGGGGTGAGCTGCTGCGTCTTGCTGTGGAGCAGGATATTCAGCTGTTTCAGATGCCCTGCCCTGAATTTATTTTATATGGTTCCCGCAGATGGGGACATGTAAAAGGGCAGTTTGCACATCCTCATTTTCGGGAAGAGAGCAGGAAACTTCTGGAGCCGGTGCTGCTTCAATTAGAAGAATATCTGACATATCCGGAAGAATTCAGAGTATTTGGAATTGTTTCTGTGGAAGGAAGTCCAAGCTGCGGCTTTAAGCTCACATGCACAGGAAACTGGGGCGGAGAGATTGGCACGGATGCGGAGCGAATTGCAGAGATTCAGAACAATCTTCAGATGAAAGAAGAGCCGGGCATGTTTATGCAGATACTGCAGAGAGAACTTGAGACAAGAGATATGGACATTCCTGTCATGAGCATGGAGGAAGCAGTCAGAAGGCTTTCCTCAAACGAGTTATCGTGTGAAGAGAGAGAGGAGAAACATCAATGAAAAACAGAAGAGTATATGTAACTGCATTTTGCGGCGTAGCGGTCGCAATGAACATCGTACTGGGAATCCTTACATCCGCTTTGGGAATTCCGCTTTACCTGGATACTTTGGGAACCGTGTTATCCGCAGCAATTTTAGGACCTGTTCCAGGTGTCATTGTGGGTGCTTTAAGTAATATTATTACAGGGTTGATTTATAGTGTATCAGACATTCCATTCTGTCTGGTAAATATGGCAGTTGGTCTGATTGTAGGTCTTGTGGCTAAGAAATTTGGTTTTGGACTGATACCTGCTGTTATAACAGGTCTTGCGCTGAGCTTTATCTGCCCGGCAATCGGAACCCCTATCGGCATTTTTGTATATGGAGGACTGAACGGCTCATTCTCTGATGTACTTGTAATGTCTCTGGTGAAAGGCGGAAAAACTATTTTCCAGGCATCTTTCCTGAGAAATGTGGCCTCCAACCTCATTGATAAGGTTGGAACATGTATTATCGGATGCCTTTTAATTAAGACAATGCCCCTGCGCTTTTTGGAGAACTTTAAGAAAGAAGCAAAAGAGATTTAATTATGATTAATATCAAAAACTTGATACATAAGTATACTGTATGGGAAAATGATAATAAGAAAAGTAGAAAAACTGCCCTGGATGGAATATCACTTGATATTCCATCCGGTCAGTTTATTGCTATATTAGGGCCAAATGGTTCAGGAAAATCCACTCTGGCAAAGCATTTAAATGTTCTTTTGCTGCCGGATGAGGGTGCGGTATGGATAGACGGCAAGAATACGATGGACCGGGAAATGCTATGGGAAATCCGCAGCGCTGTGGGAATGGTTTTTCAAAACCCGGAGAACCAGATGATTGGCACGAGTGTGGAGGAGGACGTAGCTTTCGGGCCGGAAAATAAAAACTTGCCCTCCGAAATGATTAGAAAAACAGTGGCCGACAGCCTTGGTGCTGTTGGCTTATTGCATAGAAGGAAATCTTCTCCTTCCCGTCTGTCCGGCGGAGAAAAACAGAGGGCTGCAATCGCCGGAGTTCTCGCGGGGAATCCGGGGTTCATTGTTTTGGATGAACCCACAGCCATGCTGGACCCAAATTCCCGAAAAGAAGTTTTGAGTGTGATTCACAGGCTGAATAAGGAAAGTGGGATTACCATTGTTTTAATTACACATCACACGGATGAAGTGGTGCAGGCAGACACTGTGATTCTCATGGATAAAGGCCATATTATCCGGCAGGGAACGCCGAAAACCATTTTTGCTGATTTAGAATTGCTTCGCCAGGTAAAGATGGATGTGCCTCAGGTGACGGAACTGGCTTACAGATTAAAAAAGCAGGGTGTACCTTTGGAACTTCCTATTTTAACGGAAGACCAATTGGCAGAAGAAATAAAAAGAGTATACTCTAAAAGTCTGGAAGCGGAGAGCTTTGGAAAAGAACTTTTGAAAACTGAAGAGAAAGAACCATCAGAGAAAGAACCATCAGAGAACGAACCCTCAGAGAACGGGATTCCACAGGAGGAAGAGCGCAGGATATTGTTAAAAGGTGAAAACCTGCAGTTTACCTATGGAAGAGGAACAGCGGGAGAAATAAAGGTGTTAGATGGTATTTCTTTTGAGATACAGGAAAGTGATTTTATCGGGCTTATCGGCACCTCAGGTTCTGGAAAAACAACATTGATGAAACATTTAAATGGGCTTTTAAAAGCAGATTCAGGGAAAATATATTTTGAAGGTAAGAGTATTTACGATAAGAAATATTCTCTGACGGGTCTGAGAAAAGAGGTCGGGCTTGTCTTCCAGTACCCGGAACACCAGTTGTTCGGGAAAAATGTTCTCACGGATGTTATGTTTGGACCGCTGAATTTAGGGATGACCAGGGAAGAAGCGGAAGCTTCAGCAAAAGAAAGTTTGAATCTGGTGGGGATAGATGAGTCTTATTATTTTGTCAGCCCCTTTGAGTTGTCAGGCGGACAAAAACGGTGTGTGGCGATTGCCGGTGTACTTGCAATGAATCCACAGATTTTGGTTATGGATGAGCCGGCCGCGGGCCTGGACCCTGAGACAAAGCATAAAATATTTGAGCTCTTAGAGAAGATAAAAAAAGAAAGAAATCTTGCTATTGTGCTGGTATCCCACCATATGGAAGATGTTGCTGATTACGCGGATAAGGTGTGGGTTTTACACAATGGAACATTTCTGCTCACAGGTTCTCCCCGGGAAATATTTACTCAAACAGGGCTTTTGCGGGAAATTGGAATCGGAGTGCCGCAGATTACCAGCGTGACGGAAAAACTGATGCAGCAGGGATTTCCAATCAAGTCTCCGGCGGTAACTGTTGACGAGGCTGAGAAGATATTCACAGAGGTTTATCTGAAATAGAGGGAGGAGAACAGCATGATTCGTGATATTACAATTGGACAATACTATGCAGGCGGCTCTTTGATTCATGATCTGGATCCGCGCACAAAGCTGATGGGAGTTCTTGTGTATATTGTTGTATTATTTCTGGTGAGAAATCCATGGTGGTACCTCCTCTGTTTTGGTGTGCTTTTGATACTGTATCATATAGCTCGGGTGCCTGTGGGATATTTTTTGAGGGGACTAAAAGGCATTGTCCTGCTCTTGATTTTTACATTTATTTTTCGTTTGATTGCTACTCCCGGAACCTTGATATATCAGTGGGGAATTTTTTCTGTGACAGAGGAGGGAATTGTGAAAGCAATCGGAATGACCTCAAGAATTGCACTGATGATTACCGGAGCTACTCTTCTGTCCTACACATCCACGCCGCGGGCGCTGGCTGACGGGCTGGAAAAGGCATTTTCATTTTTGGAGAAAATACACATCCCTGTTCATGATATGGCAGTGATTGTCATGATTGCTTTTCGTTTCATCCCAATCATGATTGAAGAATTAAATGTACTGATGGATGCTCAGGCGGCAAGGGGGGCTGAATTTGAGAAGGGCTCTTTTATTCAGAAGTGTAAAAATGTCTTTACCCTGCTGCCCCCATTATTTCTTTCAACAGTCCGAAGGGCGGCAGATTTAGCCATGGCGATGGAGGCGAGAGGATATACAGGGGACCGCCAGACATCCAGAATGTACCCACTTATATATGGAGAAAACGACAGAAAAGCTTACATAGCTATTTTTTTGTTTCTTTTAATCTTTGTTGTTCTTTTATTTGTGTAAATATTACCCTTTCTTTCTTCTGAATAATCGTGTAGAATAAGAAACGTATGACTGAAGACACGGTGATTCGCGCTGTGGGAGAGGAACAGGAAAGATGGGTAAAAGTAAGGGTATTGGGCATTTGGCAGCATTATTGACAATTATGGTATGGGGGACCACCTATATTTCTACAAAGGTGCTTCTCGGAGATTTCAAGCCAATTGAGATATTGCTGTTCAGGTCTGTGATAGGATATATATTGTTATTTCTTATAAAACCAGGCAAATTGCACTTGGAAAATAAAAAGCAGGAGTGGATATTCGCTGCGGCAGGATTGTGCGGCAATTGTCTGTATTTTCTTTTGGAAAATATTGCGCTTACATACACACTGGTATCTAATGTAGGGGTCATTATATCGGCGGCACCATTTTTTACCGCTCTTTTGTCCCGCATATTTTTAAAAGAGGAGGGCAGGCTGCATCTGTCCTTTTTTGTCGGGTTTGCGTTTGCGATGGTAGGGATTGGAATGATGAGTTTTAGTGGAACCAGCAGTCTAAAGCTGAGTCCCAAGGGAGATTTGCTGGCTCTTGGGGGAGCGTTCGTGTGGGCTTGTTATTGTGTGCTGACGAAAAAAATCAGCGGATGTGGGTATTCCACCATACAGGTGACCCGGCGTATGTTCGGATATGGCATTTTGTTTATGATTCCGGCGGCTGTGATATTTGACTTCCGCCCCAGAATATCAGACCTGATGCTTCCCGTGAATTTCCTGAATATTTTATTCTTGGGTGTGATGGCATCGGCGGTTGGCTTTGTGGCCTGGAATTTTGCAGTTCAGGTTCTGGGTGCGGTGCGCACCAGTGTGTATATTTATGTTTCCCCGGTGGTTACGATTGTGACTTCTATTTTAGTCCTGAATGAAAAAATAACAGTAGTGGCGGCAGTGGGAGCGGGGCTGGCTCTGGCGGGTCTGATACTTTCAGAGGGCAGGCTGGATGTAAAGTCATATTTCACACCAAAGGGCAGGGAAGCTATGCTGAAAAAACTAAAATGGCAGAAAGAAGAGTAACAGGATGAAATTTTATTTAGCCCCCTTAGAGGGAATCACAGGATATGTATATCGAAATGCCTACTATAAATATTTTGGGGAATTGGACAAGTATTTTATTCCATTTATCAGCCCCAATCAGTTTGGGCACCTCAGCTCAAGGGAGAAGAATAACATTTCCCCGGAGCACAACGAGGGGGTGCATGCAGTTCCCCAGATTTTAACCAATTCCTCGGAAGACTTTGTGAAGACGGCGTGGAAGATTCAAAAATATGGATACAAGGAAGTTAATCTGAATCTGGGCTGCCCTTCTAAAACAGTAGTGTCAAAGGGAAGAGGTTCTGGTTTTCTTGCATTTCCGGATGAGCTGGACCGTTTTCTGGAAGAAATATTTGACCAGACAAAGATGAAGATATCCATCAAAACCCGGATTGGAAAAGAAAGCCCTGAGGAATTCGAGCGGCTGCTGGAAATCTATAACAAATATCCCCTTGAGGAACTCATCATCCACCCCAGATTACAGACAGATTACTATAAAAATACGCCTAACTGGCATGTATTTAGAGAAGCGCTGGAAAAATGTAAATGCAGCGTATGTTATAACGGAGATATTTTTGCAGTGAAAGATTATGAAACATTTACTGCTGCTTTTCCGGAGGTGGACTGTGTAATGCTGGGAAGGGGAATCTTGTCTAACCCGGGTCTGGTTCCGGCAATCCGAAAAGGCATATCTCTGGATAAGCCTGCGCTTGAGGCATTTCACAATCAGATATATCAGGAATATCAGGGAGTTTTGTACGGTGAAAAAAATGTGCTGTTCAAGATGAAAGAGCTGTGGTTTTATTTGGCCGGTGTGTTTACGAATTATGAGAAATATGGGAAGAAGATTAGGAAGGCACAGAGATTGCGGGACTATGAGGAGATAGTAAAAGCACTGTTCCATGAGCAGGAAATTTGTGTGGAATAAAAATGTAAAGACATATATGAAGAAGAGACCAGGGAGAGGGATTCCCGGGTCTCTTCTTTACTGTATCACGGCAAAGTGATTAGAAAAACAATTCATAAAGCCCCAGCCCTATAAGTATAAGTCCTGACAGGACGTCTGCCATCCGGTCAGAAATGCGGGGCATTTTTGTTTTTCCAATAACATTTCCTGCATAAAGAAATATCACAGAAACAAGGAGAGAAATGATAGCTGTGGGCACAAGTTTGAGGCCCGTAATACTGGCCCCGATACCCATTCCTACATTATTGATAGAAAGAGCAAGACCCACCAAAATCCCCTCTTTCATGGTGAGGAGAGAATCTTTTATAGAATGGTTATCGCTGGAATCGGGGGTGAATTCATTGGAGGTTACTTCTGGTTTTTTGAGTTTTGTCCGGAGATAGCTAAACAAAGATTTTAAAATATAATACAGTCCAAGACCGATTAAAAGGGCGCATCCGATGGCCTGTGACGAGGCTGAGGGGAGATACTGGGAAATCTTTGTACCCATCAGGATTGCGGATACGGTGCCGGCCAAAGTGACCAGACTGATTAGAACACTTTTTAAAAGGCTGATATTTGATTTTTTAATTCCGTAGGATATTCCGATAATAAAACTGTCTATATTTGCAGAAAGAGCAAATAGAAGGGCTGGAATAAGATGCATAATCTGCTCCTGATATTATAGTAGCGGTTTGTATTCAGTATATTCAGAAGTATTTGTTGCGTTCATAGTGCATAAACTGTTAAGAGTTCATTTGCGGGAGCTTGCACATGCGCAAACGTTTGATTTCTCCCTTTGGGATTATAGTAGAAGTATTGCTGCTGTTTCTGTTGCTGGGAATCTGGCAGGTAAAAAATCTGGCTGAATCCGGACATGGAGAGAGAGCAGTCTCTGTCACGGCGGAGGGCGGCACAGAAACTGAGAAAAAAGATTTTATTAAATGGGTGGAATTTAATGTCACTTATGAAGCATTAAACAAGGCATATACATATGACGTGGACACTTATATGGAAGATATCCACCTGAACTGGGTGGACCTTCTGGCTTATCTGGGGGCAAAATACGGCGGTGATTTCACCAGATATCGTCAGAAGGATATGGATCAGGCGGCAGAAAAGATTTTGGCGGGGGAAACAACCATAGAAGAATTAACCGCAGATATGCAATATTATGGATATTACCGGGAAGCGTACGGAGCCGTTCTGGATGGAATGGTGGGTGAGTATGAGATTGAGAAGCCATCAGAGGAAGAAGTGGATGCAAAAGTATGGAAAAAATGCTATGGATTGAAGGCATTTGGCCCTATTGCAAAAGGATTCCCCTATTCAGAATTTGATGATTTTGGAGTTTCCAGGAGCTATGGATACCAGAGAAACCATTTGGGACATGACATGATGGGGCAGGTTGGAACCCCTGTAATCTGCGTTGAGAGTGGTTACGTGGAAGCGCTGGGCTGGAATCAGTATGGGGGCTGGCGCCTTGGAATTCGGAGTTTCGACGGAAAACGATATTATTATTATGCACATTTAAGGCAGAACTTTCCCTTTAATAAATCTCTTAAGGAGGGAAGTGTGGTGACGGCCGGGGATGTGATTGGGTATATGGGGCATACTGGATACAGCACCAAGGAAAATGTGAATAATATCAGGGAGACTCATCTGCACTGGGGGCTGCAGTTGATTTTTGACGAGAGCCAGAAAGAGGGAAGCAGTGAAATCTGGGTGGACTGCTATGCACTGACCCGGTTTCTTTCACAGAACCGGAGTGAGACATGGAAAGAAGTGGAGACAAAAGAGTGGCACAGAAAATATGATATGAAAGATCCTGCGGCGGAGGAATATATAAAGAAACAATAGCAATAGCTGTGGTTGATATGATATACTTACTATATAATAATGCTTAGAGATGAGAGGAATACACATGAATTTTCTTTTACAACTGGATGGGAAGATTTTACTTTTGATACAGGAGCACGTTCCGCCAGGAATGGATGAATCAATTCTGGATGTTTATTACATCCCTGGGAAATAGCGGGTGGTTTTGGCTGGTTGTGTCCTTTTTGCTGTTGATTCCAAGGAAAACGAGGATGGTGGGAATTGCCGCAATCGTGTCGTTGTTAATCGGGGCGCTGATAACCAATGTAATGCTGAAGAATCTGGTGGCAAGAATCCGCCCCTATGAGGTGGTGGAGGGGTTAAAGTTTCTGATAGAGAAACCTCATGATTATTCTTTTCCGTCGGGGCATACATGTGCCTCTTTTTCTGCCGCACTGGTGTATTACAGGATGCTCCCCAGAAGATGGGGTACGGCAGCCATAGTGCTGGCTTCCCTGATTGCCTTTTCCCGCCTGTATTTAGGAGTACATTACCCAAGTGATGTTCTTGCAGGTGCGGCCGTAGGAGCCTTCTCTGCATGGTCAGCAATGCGCATCATGGCGTATATTGGGAGAAAACGCGATAGAGATTCCGCCTCAGAAGGGGAAGGTGCAGGAACTGATTGAAGAAGTGAATAAAAGGTATAAAACTAAGAAGAGGAACCAGGCTTTATGGATATTTCCATCAAAGTCTGGTTCCTCTTTTGTGTATTTGAAATTAGTGGTAAATATGGTCTGTCTCGTATACCGCCTCGCAGGTAAGCTGTACACCCAGTTTCTTGAAGATTTTAATATCTACATCAGAAAGCATAACAGAGGTGTGTGCCTGGCAGCATTTCAGCTTGGGAAGCTGCTCCAGAGCTTTTCTCGCGTCGGCGCTGGTGGCAGCACTGGCAGAAAGAGCAATTAAAATTTCATCGGTGTGAAGACGGGGATTCTTGCTCTTTAAATAATCTACCTTTAATTTTTGGATTGGCTCGATGGATTCCGGAGAAATCACATGGAGTTCGTGGTCGAGGCCTGCCAGTTCCTTCAACACATTGAGCAGAAGCGCGGCGGATGCCCCAAGGAGATTGCTGGTCTTGCCTGTTATAATGCGGCCGTCATCCAGCTCCATAGCGGCAGCAGGTGCCTGAGTTTCCTTCGCCCGCTCCAGTGCTTTTCCAACTACCTTGCGGTCCTGCACTGATACATTTGCCTGGTTCATCAAAAGCTCGACAGTCTGAATCTCTTCCTCAGAGCCTGTCCCTTCCAGAAGGCAGTTCAGAGCGGTAAAATATCTTCTCACAATTTCCTGGCGTGATGCCTCGCGGCAGACGTCATCATCGCAAATACATTTGCCGGCCATATTTACACCCATGTCAGTGGGTGATTTATAAGGGCTTTTTCCATATATTTTCTCGAAAATAGTATTTAATACGGGGAAAATCTCTACATCCCGGTTGTAGTTTACGGTTGTAATTCCATATGCCTCGAGATGGAAAGGGTCAATCATATTGACATCATTTAAGTCCGCGGTGGCGGCTTCATATGCCAGATTCACCGGATGTTTCAAAGGAAGATTCCACACAGGGAATGTTTCAAACTTGGCATAGCCCGCATGAATTCCTCTTTTGTGTTCATGGTAAAGCTGGGAGAGACAGGTAGCCATTTTGCCGCTTCCGGGACCTGGTGCGGTCACGATGACAAGGGGGCGTGTTGTCTCAATATAGTCGTTTTTGCCGTAGCCTTCGTCGCTGACAATCAGGGGGAGGCTGGCAGGATAACCATTGATATAATAGTGAATATAAACGCGGATACCCAGGTTTTCGAGGCGGTTTTTAAAAGCCAAAGCGCTCTCCTGACCTGAATATTGTGTGATAACAACGCTGCCCACGTACAGACCGTTATCCCGGAAAGAATCCATAAGCCGGAGCACATCTGAATCATAGGTGATGCCTAAATCTCCGCGGATTTTGTTTTTTTCGATATCTTTGGCACTGATTGTAATGACAATCTCTGCCTGGCTGCTGAGCTGTTTTAAAAGCCGGAGCTTGCTGTCAGGCGCGAAGCCCGGCAACACCCTTGCCGCGTGGTAATCATCAAACAGCTTTCCGCCAAATTCAAGATAAAGTTTGTTGTCGAACTGATCTATCCGGTGCCGGATATGTTCTGACTGCATAGTTAAGTATTTCTCGTTATCAAATCCTATTTTCATTTTCATATTCCTCTTCATGACATTTTTCACCTACTTAGTATACTATAAAACACTTTATGTTTACAATATTTTCATAATCTTTTTATTGATTTATGGGAAGTCTGTACTTATAATGGGGATAGTGGATTTTAGGAGGAGAAGAATGGACAATCAGAACAATAAAAACAATAATCCTAAAAACAACCGGCAGGGTTGGGGAATCATTCTTGTAACTACACTGCTGACCGTTTTTATAGTAATGGGGCTGTATTCTTTAATGCAGGATAACAACCCTGAAGAAATCAGTTATGATAAATTTCTTACAATGGTGGACGAGAAAAAGGTTGATAAGGTCACCATTGATTCAACAAAGATTTATATTACATTAACAAAAGAGGCAAGAGAAGCGGAGGAGAAAGCAAAGACACAGGATGCCCAGGAAACTCCGTCAGCCATTGTCACCCAGCTTGAGGAGAGAGCGGGAAATCAGGAACAGTCCCCGGATTATTATACCGGAGTTGTGAAAGATGATACGCTGGCACAGCATCTGTACACTTCTGGTGTGGAGTATGGACAGAAGATTCCGGATACAGCTTCCTCTATGATATTTGAGATTATTATTACAGTAATCCTGCCGATTCTTATGATTGTAGTTTTATTTAATTTCTTGATGAAGCGCATGTCAAAGGGCGGCGGAATGATGGGAATTGGCAAAAGCAACGCAAAAGTTTACGTGGAAAAAGAGACCGGGGTTACTTTTCAGGATGTGGCAGGTCAGGATGAGGCTAAGGAATCTTTGCAGGAAGTTGTAGATTTTCTGCACAATCCCGGAAAGTATACAGGGATTGGTGCGAAGCTTCCAAAGGGAGCACTGCTGGTGGGACCTCCCGGTACAGGAAAAACCCTGCTCGCAAAAGCCGTGGCGGGGGAGGCAAAAGTACCATTCTTTTCACTGTCCGGTTCTGCCTTTGTGGAGATGTACGTAGGCGTGGGTGCATCCAGGGTGCGTGATTTATTTAAGCAGGCACAGCAGATGGCACCTTGTATTGTATTTATTGATGAGATTGATGCCATCGGTAAAAGCAGAGATACAGCCATGGGAGGCGGCAATGACGAGCGTGAGCAGACATTGAACCAGCTGCTGGCTGAGATGGATGGATTTGACACAAATAAGGGACTTCTTCTGCTGGCGGCGACAAACCGCCCTGAGGTACTGGACCCGGCACTTCTGAGACCGGGACGTTTTGACAGGCGGATTATCGTAGATAAACCAGATTTGAAAGGACGTGTGGATGTCCTGAAAGTACATGCCAAAGATGTAAAGATGGATGAAACTGTGGATTTGGAAGCAATTGCGCTGGCGACATCAGGGGCAGTTGGTTCAGACCTTGCAAATATGATTAATGAGGCAGCCATCAATGCCGTAAAGAACGGAAGAAAAGTGGTGGGTCAGAAAGACTTGTTTGAGGCAGTGGAAGTAGTGCTGGTGGGCAAGGAGAAGAAAGACCGCATTATGAGCGAGGAAGAGAGACGCATCGTATCTTACCATGAAGTAGGCCACGCGCTGGTAAGTGCCCTCCAGAAAGATGCAGAGCCTGTTCAGAAGATTACAATTGTGCCGAGAACTATGGGCGCGCTTGGATATGTGATGCAGACTCCGGAGGAAGAGAAGTTCCTCAACACGAAAAAGGAACTGGAAGCTATGCTCACAGGAGCGTTGGCAGGACGTGCGGCGGAAGAGCTTGTATTTGACACTGTGACTACCGGTGCATCCAATGATATCGAGCAGGCTACAAAGATTGCGAGAGCCATGATTACCCAGTATGGTATGTCTGAAAAGTTTGGTCTGATTGGCCTGGAATCTGTTCAGCACAGGTATCTGGACGGACGTGCGGTAATGAACTGTGGAGATGCCACAGCGGCAGAGATTGACGGGGAAGTCATGAAAATGCTGAAGAAAGCCTATGAGGAGGCAAAGCATTTGTTGTCTGAAAACCGTGAGGTTCTGGATAAGATAGCTGATTTCCTCATAGAGAAAGAAACAATAACAGGAAAACAATTTATGAAAATCTTCCGGGAGGTAAAAGGAATTGAGGAGCCGGAAGAAGGAGAAGAAGCTAAAAAAGAAGTGCGGATTTCTATGAAGCCGGTTGAATAAATGAATGTAAAAGAGCAGGGAGGTCATATTTCCCTGCTCTTTTCGAGTCTGGAACTGTGGGAGATGCCAACAAACATTTGGTTTTGTTTTTTCAAACCTTAGTGTTTATATCTGAACTACTTCACAAATACCTTGGGAGCATTTATAATAGAGTTATGGAAAATTATAATTTTGATATACAGGAAGAGCTAAAAAAACTCCCCGGCAGTCCCGGGGTTTATATTATGCATGATGAGAAGGATAATATCATCTACGTCGGCAAGGCAATCAGCCTGAAGAACAGGGTCCGCCAATATTTTCAGAGCAGCAGAAATAAGGGGGTTAAGATTGAGCAGATGGTCACTCATATACGGCGGTTTGAGTATATAGTGACAGACTCGGAGCTGGAGGCTCTTGTTCTGGAGTGCAACCTGATTAAAGAACACAGGCCCAAGTACAATACAATGCTGATGGATGATAAGGCTTACCCTTTTATTAAGGTGACTGTAAATGAGCCATTTCCCAGGGTCATGCTGGCGCGAAAGATGCAGAAGGACAAAGCAAAGTATTTTGGTCCGTATACCAGTGCCCAGGCAGTTAGAGATACCATTGATTTGATTCATAAGCTGTATCATGTGAGGAGCTGCAACAGGAACCTGCCAAGAGATATAGGGAAAGAACGGCCCTGTCTGAATTACCACATAAAACAATGTGAGGCTCCCTGCCAGGGATACATTTCTCAAGAGGAGTACGGGAAATCTATTCAGGAGGTTATCAGCTTTTTAAACGGAAACTTCGAGGGTGTATTAAGTGACCTGGAGAAGAAGATGAATGAGGCTTCGGAAGCACTGGAGTTTGAAAGGGCTATTGAGTACAGAGAGCTATTGAACAGTGTGAAGAAAGTGTCACAGAAGCAGAAAATTACAGACAGCAGTGGGGAAGACCGGGATGTTCTGGCAGTGGCTTCTGAGGAAGAGGATGCTGTGGTACAGGTATTTTTCATCCGCGGGGGCAGGCTGATTGGGAGAGACCATTTCTATCTGCGCATTACAAAAGATGAAAAGGACAGTGAGATTCTGGACAGCTTTATTAAACAGTACTATGCCGGCACACCGTTTATTCCCGGAGAGCTGATGCTGCCTGTGGAGCTGGAGGATATGCAGCTTTTGGAAGAGTGGCTAAGCACAAAAAGAGGAGGAAAGGTGTCCATCAAGGTTCCAAAGAAAGGAACAAAAGAAAAGCTGGTGGAGCTTGCCGCCAACAATGCGGGCCTGGTATTGAGCAAGGACAAGGAGAGGCTGAAAAGGGAAGAGGGAAGAACCATCGGGGCTGTAAAAGAGATTGCGGCACTTTTAGGGCTGGATGACATACGGCGGATGGAGGCCTTTGATATTTCAAATACAAATGGATTTGAGTCTGTAGGCTCTATGGTGGTTTATGAGAGAGGCAAACCCAAGAGAAATGACTACCGCAAGTTTAAAATCAAAGGGATTCAGGGGGCTGATGATTACGGAAGTATGAGGGAGGTGCTCACCAGAAGATTCACCCACGGACTCAGGGAGAGAGAGGAGAGCAAGGAGCTGGGAGGATTTACTTTGTTCCCTGACCTGATTCTTATGGACGGCGGAAAGGGGCAGGTAAACGTAGCCTTACAGGTATTGGAAGAATTGCGTTTGAATATCCCAGTCTGCGGCATGGTAAAAGATGATCACCACAGAACAAGAGGGCTGTATTACAACAATGAAGAGATTCCAATTGATAAGTCTTCGGAGGCATTCAGGCTTGTCACAAGAATCCAGGATGAAGCTCACCGGTTCGCCATAGAGTATCACAGGCAGCTCAGAGGGAAGGGACAGGTACATTCTGTGCTGGATGATATCGGAGGAATCGGGCCTGCACGCCGCAAGGCATTGATGAGGCATTATATGAATCTGGATGACATCCGGGCGGCATCTGTGGAGGAACTGGCAAAGATACCGACTATGAATGAAAAAGCGGCCCAGGCGGTGTATAATTTCTTTCATTAGACCTGTATTCGTGATATAATAGTTCCATAAATGAGGACATTATCTTACAAAAAAGGAGATAGCTATGGCACATGGTATAAAATTACAACAACTTGTTGAAAAGATGGATTTGAAAAATCTGACTCCTGAGGTGGAATTGGCCGGACGTGAAGTCAATATCCCGGATATCAACAGACCGGCATTACAGCTTGCCGGATTCTTTGACCATTTTGCGTCTGACAGGGTACAGATTATCGGGTATGTGGAGTACACTTATCTTCAGACACTGAAAAGTGAAAAAAAGCTTCAGATATACGAAGAATTTTTAAGCCACAAAGTTCCCTGTATTATATTCAGCAGGGATATGGAGCCGGAAGAGATGCTTTTGAAAAAAGCGGTGGAACATGAGGTTCCGGTTTTTATGACCTCTAAATCTACCTCCTCTTTTATGAGTGAGATTATCCGCTGGATGAATGTAGAACTGGCACCATGCATCTCTATTCACGGTGTGCTGGTGGATGTGTACGGTGTAGGCGTTTTAATTATGGGAGAGAGCGGTATCGGAAAAAGTGAAGCTGCCCTGGAACTGATTAAGAGAGGACACCGTCTGGTGACAGATGATGTGGTGGAAATCCGCAAAGTAAGTGATGTAACTCTCGTGGGGGCTGCTCCTGATATTACCCGCCATTTTATAGAGCTTAGAGGAATTGGAATTGTGGATGTGAAGTCCATGTTCGGTGTGCAGAGCGTCCGTGAGACACAGAATATTGATTTGGTTATTACTCTGGAAGACTGGAGCAGAGATAAGGAGTATGACAGACTGGGGCTGGAAGAAAACTATACAGAGTTTTTGGGCAATAGAGTGGTCTGCCACAGTATTCCTATCCGTCCGGGACGTAATCTTGCAATTATCGTTGAATCTGCGGCTGTAAATCACAGACAAAAACAGATGGGATATAACGCGGCACAGGAATTATACAAACGTGTGCAGGATAATCTGGCAAAAAATAAATAGTCAGAATCGAAGTAAAATGAGCGGGAGAAGAGCCATGAAATATTGTTTTGGCGTGGATATCGGAGGAACCACAGTAAAAATAGGACTGTTCGGACAATCCGGTGAAGTCTTTGAGAAGTGGGAAATTGTGACTCGCACGGAGAATAACGGGGAAAATATTCTCCCGGATATCTCAGCATCCATTTTAGGAAAAATACAGGAAAGAAAATTGGACAAGTCCGCTTTTCTGGGAGTTGGTGTGGGGGTCCCCGGACCTGTTGCCGAGGACGGGAGTGTAAATGGAACGCCCAACATAGGATGGAAATACAAGAATGTGAAAAAAGAGCTGGAGGACCTCACTGGTCTGGAAGCCTGGATAGAAAACGACGCAAATGTAGCCGCTCTGGGTGAGATGTGGAAGGGCGGCGGCCTTGGCGAGAAAAATATCATTATGATTACCTTGGGCACTGGCGTGGGAAGCGGTGTTATTTCAGGCGGAAAGATTATCTCTGGTTCTCACGGTGCAGGCGGAGAAATCGGACATATTTGTGTGAATTATGAGGAAACCGCTGTGTGCGGCTGCGGAGGCCGGGGCTGTCTGGAACAGTATGCCTCAGCCACAGGCATTGTAAGGCTGGCAAATAGAAAGCTGGAAAGCGGGAAAAGAGATACGCTTTTGACGAAGGAACCTGTGACAGCCAAGGCTGTATTCGATGCCGTAAAGCTGGGAGACAGGGTCGCAACGGAAGTGGCGGAAGAATTTGGCTGTTATTTGGGATATACCCTGGCTAATATAGCGCTGGTGGTGGACCCGGCAGTTTTTGTCATAGGAGGCGGTGTGTCCAGAGCGGGGGAAGTTCTGATTCCTTTTATTCAGAAACCTTATCTTGAGCGGGCAGTCTTTGGAACAAAGAATGTAAAGTTTTCACTGGCCACTCTAGGGAATGACGCGGGAATCTGCGGCTGTGCCAGACTGGTTCTCAGTGAACAAGACTTTGTATAGAATATTTTTTGAGGGATTGTTGCGAATTTGTTTGTAACAGTTCCTTTTTTATACGCAAATGGCTCGCCGCCCGGCAGACATTTATCTGCAAGAGTAACAGCTCCATTATTAAAATCTATTTGTGAGTCATGTTAATCAAATCAGGGGGTAGGCGCAGCGTCACCACCGCCGCCGTCCTGAGGGGTCTCTGTGCCGCCATCCTGGGGAGTCTCTGTACCACCATTATCTGTCGTCGGCGGAGTTTCACCTTCGGTTCCGTTTGTATCTCCAGTTTTATCTTTGTCTTTATCTTCGGTCTTTTTATCCTTATTTTCATCTTTAGGCGGTTCCACCTTCTCAACATAGTGTCCCGGACAGCTCTGTGTCGGAGCAGTTCCTTTGGCAAAATATTCTGTCAAGGTTGGACAACTGGAAGTTGCCAGAAGTCCGGTCTGGGTGCAGATTGTTTTCTGTTCCACAGAAGGCGGCATGCTAAATTCTTTGTATGGCAAATCTGCGTGGACTCTGTCCATAATGTGTTTCCAGAGAACCTCGTGCCAGGACTGATTCATATTCGCCATCGGTTTGTTTGAATCATAGCCGCCCCACACAGAGCAGGTATAATAAGGTGTGTATGCTGAGAGCCATAAGTCTGTGCTGTCCTCAGTAGTACCTGTCTTGCCGGCAGCGGGCATATTGTCCAATCTGGCAGCAGTACCTGTTCCCTTATTAATAACATCCTCCATTGCGCTTGTAAGAAGAGCAGCGGTGGAGTCTTTAATCACCTGATGTGTGGAAGGCGTTGTATTGTCCAGAAGAACATTTCCGTCCCGGTCAAGAACCTTGGTGTAAAGAATAGGTTCTGTATAAGTTCCACCATTTGCGATGGCGGCATATGCCGCAGTCATTTCCAGATTATAGACACCGCGTGTGATACCTCCCAGCGCTGTAGCCTGTGCCACATCAGTAAAGCCGGGATAATTGTCATTATCAAAGTTCACCAGCGTAGTGAACCCAAAGTTTTGCAGATAGTCATATCCAGTCTGAAGACCGATATCAGTTAACGTTTTTACTGCGCAGACATTCATAGAATGTTCAATTGCATACCGTACACGTGTATTACCGATATAGATATGATCCCAGTTGTTGACAGTTGCACCGCTTGCATATTGATAAGGCTCATCCAAAATGGTGCTGGCCAGCGTGTAACCGGCAGAATCCAGTGCAGGGGCGTAGGTGGACAGAATCTTAAAGCAGGAGCCGGGCTGTCTGGTGGAAGCTGTGGCCCTGTTGAGAGAAAGGCTTGTTGTCTTCTCTCCGCGCCCTCCGACAATAGCTTTAACCTTGCCTGTATACTGATCCATAATGACTACGGAAGTCTGCGGCTGCGGGCTGATATCAATGTTCTCTGTCACTACATCCTGTTCTGTGATGTTTAGGGTACTCTTATATTCTGCAATTGCCTGGTTTGCTTCATCCGGTGAGGAAAAAACAAGCGGGAATTGTGTTCCTCTGGCCGCCTGAATATATTCTGCCAGCATTTCTTTGCTGTAGTTTTCGGAAGTGCCGTCAGGGTGTGTAACTGTCAGGGCATATTCCAGACCAAACTCCACATTGTAGGGATAGTTTTCTGGATTTGCAACCTCCTCATCGGCAATTCTCTGAATGGCCGGGTCCTGTGTGGCGGTGATGGTAAGTCCTCCGCTGTATAGGGCATTGTAGGCCTGTGTTTCTGTATAATTCTTGCGGACGCGGAAATCGTTGATTATCTGCTGTGCCAGCTCATCTACAAAATAAGAATAAGGTGTGGTGTCAACACTCTCCTGGACAGCCGTCTGAATCCTGTCATATACAGGGTCAGCCATTGCCTCGTCATATTCAGCCTGGGTGATATATTCCTGCTTCAGCATATACTTCAGAACCTTGTCCCGCCTCAGAACATTGGCTTCCGGATGTACAACCGGGTCATAATCAGAGGGGCTCTGGGTGATGCCCGCCAAAACAGCACATTCGGAGAGAGTCAGTTCAGATACATCTTTGTTGAAATATCGTTTTGCCGCTGTCTGTACTCCGAGACAGTTCTGACCCAGGTTGATGGTGTTCATATATGCTTCTACAATTTGTTCTTTGGACATCTGCTTTTCAATTTCTACAGCCAGATATTGCTCCTGAAGTTTTCGCTCAAGGCGGTCATAGAAGGTTTTTTCTTCCGTGAAGTTAGGGAAAACATTGTTTTTAATGAGCTGCTGAGTCAGTGTACTTGCACCTTCTGTGAAATTCCCGGAAGTTATGCCAACCACCCCGGCACGGAGAATACCTTGAAGGTCAATCCCGTTATGCTGGTAGAAACGTTCATCTTCTATAGCTACGAAAGCGTGGGTAAGGTTGATGGGAATCTCATCGTAGTTTTTGTACACACGGTTGGAGCCCTTCTGCAGGAATTTATCCAGCAGTGTGCCGTCCTCCGCATAAACAAATGAAGTGGCTCCCGATGGCCTTATATCGGCAGGAGTCACCTTTGGGGTGTTGTCTATAATTCGTTTCACAAAGTAGCCGGTACCTCCGACTCCGACCAACACTATCAAAAGCGTGCAGATTACCAGTGCCTTAAAGAGGCGTACGCCCACCCGTTTCTTTTTCATATTTTTTTTTGAAGAGATATCTTTCTTTGTCTTGTCCAGACTTTCTTTTCCGTAATTCATGAATAATATCCTCCTTTATTCATTCCACCCATTATAACAAATTTGTCTGCTTAAATAAAGAAAAAACGAGAAAAGTTCACATTTCTAAAAAAATCTTAATAAATTCTTGTGGTTTTTTATAATTTTGGTATATTGTATGTATAACAAATGCAGAAAATGAGGTAAAGCGGATGGACTACAAAACAGTATATCAGGGCGGGAACGCGGAAGTTGTCGAAAAAAGGTCTCGTTTTATTGCAAATATTTTCCCCGTATCTTCGGAGGAGGAGTCACAAGGTTATTTAGAACAGATACGGAAACAGTACTGGGATGCAAGGCATCATTGCTGGGCGCATATTATAGGAACAGAGAATGCCCAGGAGCGGTGCAGCGATGACGGGGAGCCCAGCGGCACTGCCGGAAAACCAATTCTGGAAGTTATGAAAGGGCAGGGGCTGCACAATGTGTTAATCGTGGTGACCCGGTATTTTGGGGACTCTGCTCGGCACAGGGGGGCTGGTAAGAGCATACACTGCCGCCGCCAGGGAGGGCCTTCTCCATAGTACCATTATTACCAGAACTCAGGGGATTAAACTAAAAGTTAAAACAGATTATACCGGTCTGGGGAAAATACAGTATCTTCTGGCTCAGAGAGGGATTACAATTTTAGAGACGGAGTATACTGATTTGGTGGAATTGACTGCCATTGTACCGCTGAGTGAAGAAAAACAGGTGGCCGGGGAGATTACTGAGGGTACAAATGGAAAAAGTGAAATTGAGGCTGGTGGAAAATGCTGGTTTGCACAGATAGGGCAGGAGATAAAGATTTTTGATTTTGAATAAGGGTGATATCTGTTGGAAACTTACATAGCGAAAGGATAAAAAGAGAATGAGAGCAAAGAGAGCAATAGCAGTTATGATAGCAGCCTTAATGTGTCTGGGCTTTACAGCCTGTCAGGGAAATGACAGAAATGCGGAAGATGTGCAAGAAGCAGGCGGAGGAGACATACAGGTGTCAGAGGAGAATGAATCAGATTCGGAAGAAAAGAAATCTGGTATGCAGGTTGTAGGAACGGATGAATTTGGTTATGTTTCCGTGCCAGGTGACTGGGTAAAATTTCAGGAGCTGGATGGAGGAACAGATTTTCAATATTCAAATGTCCCTGGCACATCAATCATTACATTGAATGTATTTGATAACAGCGGCCTGACGGAAGAAGAGAAAACCCAACTTGATGCAGAAACTGTGGCATCTCACATATGGTACAATTTAGAAAATAATGGAGTTACGGACATCACAGGTGCAAAAGTAACATTGAACGGCCTGGATGCCGTTCAGGTATATGGAAATTTTATCAGCGAGGATTACAGTCTGCCCAGCAGTATTGTGTGCTGGATAGTTGAAGATGAACAGGGCGTGTTCCACTACATTTCGGCAGAGGGAGGGCTCGATGATATTGTAAATGTGGTTTCTTATGTAGAAAATTCCTATTCTTTGGAAACTCCAGACTCTCTCTGATTATGACTTGATTTAATATGACTTGATTTAAACGGAAAGAAAAGACAGGTGCGGATTTTACCCCGCCACCTGTCTTTTTTATTCTGTAAGATATTTTATTAATCAAATTCTGGTTCGATTAATCCAAAGGAACCATCTTTTCTCTTGTATACCACGTTTACTTCGTCTGTCTCTGCATTGCAGAATACGAAGAAAGAATGTCCAATCAAATCCATCTGGATGCATGCATCCTCCGCATACATTGGTTTGATTCCAAAACGCTTGGTTCTTACAATGCGGATTTCCTCTTCAGCGTGATTGTCATCCTCTGATTCAAAAAATTCTTTCTTGAAATTACTTCCAGAGGAAGCAGCGGTAGGATGTCCCTGATTTCTGGCAACCAGTTTGTTCTTATATTTGCGAAGCTGACGCTCGATTACTTCCTCAACAAGGTCAATGGATACATACATGTCATTGCTTGTCTGCTCGGAACGGATAATATTCCCTTTTACCGGGATGGTTACTTCAATCTTTTGTCTTTCTTTTTCCACACTGAGAGTTACGATAATTTCTGTTTCAGGAGTGAAATACCTTTCGAGTTTTCCTAATTTGTGTTCAATAGTGTCCTTGAGGCCTGGCGTTACGTCGATGTTCTTTCCACTAATAATAAATTTCATGTGATCAACTCCTTTGTTCATATTATACAGATGAAACGGATATTCTCGTCTGTATTATGTCAATATTATAGCATGGAAAAGCAGTGTTGTATAGGATGAATCTATTTTTTTATTACTTCTGACTTCTTCTGCGCATTCTGGCGTCCAGAATTTTTTTGCGGATGCGCAAAGTTTCTGGTGTTACTTCCAGAAGCTCGTCCGTGTCAATGAAGTCCAGCGCTTCCTCCAGGCTTAATATGCGGGGAGGCGTCAGACGGAGTGCGTCATCTGCACCGGAGGAGCGGGTGTTTGTCAGATGTTTGGTCTTACATACATTCAGCTCGATGTCCTCTGCCTTTCCATTTTGTCCGATGACCATTCCTGCATATACCTTTTCACCGGCGCCGATGAACAAAGTACCTCTCTCCTGAGCGCTGTACAGACCATAAGTTACAGATTCTCCGTTTTCAAAAGCAATCAGGGAACCTTGTTTTCTATATTGAATATCTCCTTTATAAGGAGCATAGCCGTCAAAAATAGTATTCAGGATACCATTTCCTTTTGTATCTGTGAGAAATTCTCCTCTATATCCGATGAGACCACGTGCGGGGATGGAAAACTCCAGACGTGTGTAACCGCCGTTGGAAGCTCCCATATTTTGAAGCTCACCTTTGCGCTGTCCTAATTTTTCGATGACATTTCCTGTAAATTCATCAGGAACATCTATATAGGCAATTTCCATAGGCTCCAGTTTTTTGCCGTTTTCATTTTTATAAAGAACTTCTGCCTTGCTCACGGCAAACTCATATCCTTCACGTCTCATATTTTCAATCAAGACAGAAAGATGCAGTTCGCCACGCCCAGATACCTTGAAGCTGTCGGCATTTTCTGTTTCCTCTACACGCAGACTTACATCTGTGTTTAATTCGCGGAACAGGCGGTCGCGCAGATGGCGGGAAGTAACAAATTTTCCTTCCTGACCTGCAAATGGACTGTCATTTACAATAAACTGCATAGAGATAGTCGGCTCTGAAATCTTCTGGAATGGGATGGCTTCAGGATCTACAGGAGAGCACAGTGTATCTCCGATAGAAATGTCGGAAATACCGGAGATAGCCACGATGGAGCCGATGCTTGCTTCCTTTACCTCAACTTTACTTAATCCGTCAAATTCGTACAGTTTGCTGATTTTTACCTTTTCCTGTTTATCCGGGTCATGATGATTTAATAAAACCATTTCCTGATTTACGGCGATTGTTCCGTTGTCTACCTTGCCTACGCCGATACGTCCTACGTACTCATTATAATCGATGGTACTGATTAATACCTGAGTATGGAGCTTCCGGGTCACCCTCCGGTGCTGGGATATAATCCAGAATCGTTTCAAACAATGGCTGCATGTTTTTCTCTTCATCCGTCAAATCGAGAACAGCAATTCCTGCTTTGGCAGAAGCGTAGACAAATGGGCAGTCAAGCTGTTCGTCGGAGGCATCCAAATCCATGAAAAGTTCCAGAACTTCGTCGATAACTTCATCAGGTCTCGCCTCAGGGCGGTCAATCTTATTGATGCAGACAATAACAGGCAGTTCAAGCTCAAGCGCCTTGCGGAGCACGAACTTGGTCTGGGGCATAGCACCTTCAAATGCATCCACTACCAGGACAACTCCGTTTACCATTTTGAGTACACGTTCCACCTCACCGCCGAAATCGGCATGTCCGGGGGTATCAATAATGTTAATTTTAGTTCCATTGTAGAACACAGCAGTGTTCTTGGCGAGAATAGTAATACCTCTTTCTCTTTCAATATCGTTAGAGTCCATGACACGCTCTGCCACTTCCTGGTTTTCGCGGAACACGCCGCTCTGCTTTAAAAGTTCATCCACCAGGGTGGTTTTGCCATGGTCAACATGGGCAATAATCGCAATATTTCTAATATCTTCGCGTTTTGTTTTCATAAATGTTCAACACTCTTTCTAATTATGTTAATGAGTTACAACTTTTTTATTCTAGCACAAAACTTTTTCTATGGGAAGTTCAAACTTTGTCGAACGATTACTCCCTCATTTTTGTTCTAATGCATGTACTAAATTCATAGACTTAGTATTGACTCAAAAATACCAATCAGAGGAAGGGAGAATTACAAATTATGTCAGATAAGGTTATTGAAAACAATCAGGTAATGATTATGGGTGAGGTGGCGTCCGGATTTACATACAGCCATGAGGTCTTTGGAGAAGGCTTTTACATGGTGGATATACTGGTAAAGCGGCTCAGCAATTCGGATGACAGGATTCCGCTCATGATCTCGGAGAGACTCATTGACGTGACTCAGGATTATACGGGAGAATTTATTATGGTTTCGGGTCAGTTCCGTTCTTACAACAGACACGAGGAGCAGAAGAACAGACTGGTGTTATCTGTTTTTGTCCGTGAAGTTGAATTTATTGATGAGGAGTTGGATGGAGCAAAGACGAATAATATTTTACTGGAAGGCTATATCTGCAAAAAACCCGTATACAGGAAGACACCTCTGGGAAGAGAAATTGCCGATTTACTGCTGGCAGTAAACAGACCTTATGGTAAATCCGATTATATCCCATGCATATGCTGGGGCAGAAATGCCAGATATGCATCTGGATTTGAGGTGGGGGAGCATGTACAGATACTTGGAAGAATCCAGAGCAGGGAATATGTAAAGAAAATATCTGAGACAGATACAGAAACCCGTATTGCATATGAAGTATCTGTAAGTAAGCTGGAATGTATGGAAGAGTAGAGCATAAATATAGAAGATTAGAGCATAGAAAAGTCAGGAGCGGCATTTGGAAAATGGCGCTCCTTCTTCATTGACAGCGGCCATAAATAGTGTTAAACTTTGAAAAAGATAAGGTTCTAGGTTAGGAGGATATATATGACAATATTTAAAGGAGCCGGGGTGGCGATTATTACGCCGTTTCACAAAGATGGAAGTGTGAATTATGATAAACTGGATGAGCTGATTGATTTCCACTGTGAGAATGGCACTGACAGCATTGTTATTTGTGGTACAACAGGTGAATCTTCCACATTAACAGAAGAAGAACATATGGAATGTATCAAGTTCACAATAGAGCGCACAAGGAAACGAATTCCGGTGATTGCGGGAACTGGTTCAAACTGTACGCGCACTGCCACACAGATGTCGAAAGAAGCGGTGGAGGCTGGGGCGGATGGTCTGCTCTTAGTGACTCCTTACTATAATAAAGCTACACAGGACGGTCTTTTTGCACATTATAAGATTATCGCGGACGAGGCAAAAGCGCCCATTATTTTATATAGCGTAAAGAGCAGAACCGGAACCAATATTGAGCCAGCCACGGCAGCGCGTCTGGCCAGTGAAGTGGAAAATATTGTGGGAATCAAAGAAGCATCCGGGGATATATCACAGATTGCTAAAATCATGCAGCTTGCAGACGGCAAGATTGATTTGTACTCCGGCAATGATGACCAGATTGTCCCTCTTCTCGCACTGGGCGGCAAGGGAGTTATCTCCGTTTTGTCTAACATTGCTCCAAGAGAGACACACGATATCTGTGAGAAGTTTTTTGCGGGAGATTTGGCGGGCAGCCGGGAACTTCAGTTTAAGGCATTGCCTTTGGTGGATCAGTTGTTTTGCGAGGTGAATCCGATTCCTGTCAAGAAAGCGATGAACCTGATGGGAATGGAAGTGGGCGGACTGAGAATGCCACTCACAGAGATGACGGAGAAGAATGCTGCAAATCTGGCGAAAGCAATGGCTGACTTTGGTATTAAATTAGCATAAATATATGTTGTGAAAAGGATATCATATGTTGAGTAACAGACTCAGATGTGGTATCCTTTTTATATATAGAAGATAATGGGAAATTTGATTTCCTGTTGTATAAAAACCCGGGTGGGGAAGATACTGCATTAGAGAAGCTCACAATAGAGCCTTTTTTATATGCAACTGAGAAAGAAATGGGAGGAACAAAGATGGTAAAAGTATTGATTCATGGATGTAATGGAAGAATGGGACAGATGATAACAGGGTTAATACGGGAGGACGACAAAATTGAGGTTGTGGCAGGTGTGGATGCCTTTACAGGGATTTCCAACACTTATCCGGTTTTTGAGAATATTCAGGCGTGTGATGTGAAAGCAGATGTAATTATTGATTTTTCCAACGCAGGTGCCGCGGATGGACTTTTGGATTATTGTGTGGAGAAACAGGTGCCTGTAGTGCTCTGTACAACAGGGTTGTCGGAGGAACAACTGACAAAGGTGGAGGAGACTTCTAAAAAGGTTGCAGTTCTCAAATCCGCCAACATGTCTATGGGAATCAATCTTCTTCTGAAGCTCTTGAAAGATGCTGTAAAAGTTCTGGGACCGGCAGGTTATGATATTGAGCTTGTGGAACGCCACCACAATCAGAAACTGGATGCTCCCAGCGGAACAGCCCTTGCTCTGGCAGATTCCATGAATGATGCCATGAATCAGGAATATACTTATGTGTATGATCGCAGTCAGGTCCGCCAGAAACGGGACAAGAAAGAGATGGGAATTTCAGCAGTCCGGGGCGGTACCATTGTGGGGGACCACGAGGTGATTTTTGCGGGACCTGATGAGATTATAGAATTTAAGCATACTGCTTATTCAAGAAGTGTTTTTGGGAAGGGCGCTGTGGAAGCAGCAAAATTCCTGGCCGGAAAACCGGCGGGCAGATATGATATGAGTGATGTAATTCAAATTTAATTCAAAAATAGGGGGAGTGTCTATGAAGGATCTGGAAACTAGATATTTGGAGCGGCTTTCTGATTTATATCCCACAATTGCTGCCGCATCTACAGAAATTATTAATCTGCAGGCTATTTTAAATCTGCCCAAGGGGACAGAGCATTTTCTGACAGACATACATGGGGAATATGAAGCGTTTTCCCATGTGCTGAAAAACGGTTCCGGCTCAGTGCGCCGGAAAATTGATGATGTATTTGGAAATACGCTGAGCAAGAGAGATAAACAGTCACTTGCAACATTGATTTACTATCCGAAAGATAAGATGGCACAGGTGAAAAAGGTGGAGACCAATATGGAGGACTGGTACAAGATTAATCTGTACCGCCTTATTGAGGTGAGCAAACGGGCTGCCAGCAAATATACCAGATCCAAAGTGAGGAAGGCTCTTCCCAAAGATTTTGCCTATGTAATTGAGGAGCTGATTACAGAAAAATCTGGGGTGAATGATAAAGTTTCTTATTACAATGAGATTATTCACACCATCATCAAGATTGGCCGGGCGGAAGTATTTATTGCGGCTATATCCGAGCTGATTCAGCGTCTGGTGGTGGACCACTTACATATTGTAGGAGATATTTATGACAGAGGGCCGGGCCCCCATATTATTATGGATAAGCTTATGACGTATCACTCTGTGGACATCCAGTGGGGAAATCATGATGTGCTCTGGATGGGTGCGGCAGCGGGACAGAGAGGATGTATTGCAAATGTAATCCGTATCTGTGCCAGATATGGGAATCTGGATATATTGGAGGACGGGTATGGAATCAACCTGTTGCCTCTGGCCACATTCGCTCTGCGCACTTATGAGAATGACCCTTGTACCTGCTTCACTTTGAAGGGACCGGAAAAGCAGAACAAGGCAGAGATGGAGATGGATTTGAGAATGCATAAAGCCATTTCTATCATCCAGTTCAAAGTAGAAGGGCAGATTGTGAGGGCGAGGAAAGAATTTAACATGGCTGACAGAGCCCTCCTTCATCACATTGATTACGGAAAAGGGACAATTGTGCTGGGAGGAAAAGAGTATCAGCTTCTGGACAACAATTTCCCGACAATAGATCCGAAAGACCCATATAAGCTGAGTGAAGAGGAAGAGGAAGTTATGGACCGCCTGGAGCGGGCATTCCTGGGATGCGAAAAACTGCAGGAGCATATGCGTTTCCTTCTCACAAAAGGCAGTCTGTATAAGGTTTATAATAATAATCTCCTGTATCACGGCTGTATGCCATTGAATGAGGACGGCAGCCTCAAAGAGGTATCCTTGTTTGGCCAAAATTATAAAGGAAAATCTCTGTATGATGCTCTGGACAGGTATCTGAGAAAAGGATTTTTTGCTTTAGACGAAAAAGAAAGCGAAATTGGCAAGGATATGATGTGGTATATTTGGCTGCATCCAAATTCTCCTCTTTTTGGCAAGGATAAAATGGCTACTTTCGAGAGATACTTTCTTGCAGAGAAAGAGACACACATGGAGAAGAAAAACTCCTATTACTGTCTTTTAGAAAAAGAGGAAGTTGTTGACAACATTTTAAAAGAATTTGGTTTAAATCCCAGCGAGTCCCATATTGTAAACGGACACGTGCCTGTGAAACGCAAAAATGGAGAAAGCCCTATAAAATGCCAGGGAAAAGTTCTCGTAATCGACGGAGGCTTTTCAAAAGCATATCAAAAAGAAACAGGAATTGCAGGGTATACCTTAATCTATAACTCCTACGGATTACTGCTGGTAGCCCACGAGCCGTTTGAATCAATGGAAGCGGCAATTCAGAAAGAAAGCGATATCCATTCAGAGTACATGGTTGTAAAACGAGTGGTACAGCGGCGCAGAGTGGGAGACACTGACGTCGGAAATGAATTAAAGGAACAAGTCACAGACTTAGAGCGTTTGCTGGCCGCATACCGCAGTGGTGAGATAATCGAAAAAATTTAGAAATTTTTCCCACACATAAAGAGTCGATAATTGCAAATATTACTAATGCAAAACTATTTATGGAAAGGGAGAAATGAAATGAGAAAAATCAAAAAACTCTTATTATTAATGATGTGTGTCGGCGTGCTTACCGGCGTGACAGCATGTGGCACAGCAAGGAACACTACTGATGGAACAACTACCACAGAAGACAAGAAATTAAACGATGCTACAAAAGGCACAGACGATACAACAATCCGAAATAATAACAATGACGGTGTTGTTGATAAAGCGGTAGACGATGTTACAGACAAGGTGGATAAGGCAGCGGACGATGTGACAGATAACAATGGCACGGAGAAAGACAATCTCAACAAGAGGAATACAAATAACTAAAAAGGGGTCAGACCCTTTTGAATTCCATTTTCTGAGTTTTTCAAACAATTCAGAATTCAGAGTTCAAAAGGGTCAGTCCCCTTTTTACTTTTCTTTTTTACTTTAGTGTGATAATATATTAAAATAATATTACATATTTGATGGATAGTTGAAATGAAGTGGGATGTATAAAAAGAGAATGGAAAATCGGCTTCCATTGGGGATTTGCCAGAGACGAAAAAAATCAGTTAAGAATATTTGATGACAGATATAATATCAAAGGGGTCAGACCCTTTTGAACACCGAATTTTGAATTGTTCAGACAATTAAGAAAATGGAGCTCAAAAGGGACTGACCCCTTTGAAGAAAAGAGGATTGTTATGAGGTTTAGACCATGTATTGATATTCACAATGGAAAGGTGAAGCAAATTGTAGGCGGCAGCCTTAAGGATGAGGGAAATGTGGCGGTGACTAATTTTTCTTCGGAGCTTGATGCTGCATGGTATGCCAGGCTTTATCAGCGTGATGGTCTCAAGGGGGGCCATATCATTCTTTTGAACTCCTTGGATTCGGGATTTTTTGAGGAGACGCGGGCTCAGGCTCTCGGGGCACTTTCGGCTTATCCAGGTGGAATGCAGATTGGCGGCGGGATTACGGCGGAGAATGCAGCGGGATATCTGGAGGCAGGTGCCAGCCATGTGATTGTGACTTCTTATGTGTTTCAAAATGGACAATTCTGCCGGGAAAACCTGGAAAAATTGAAGATGGCCGTGGGCAGGCAGCGTATAGTGCTGGATTTGAGCTGTCGGAAAAAAGGTGATTCCTATTACATAGTAACAAATCGGTGGCAGACTTTTACGGATGTTTGTCTGACCCCAGAGGTGCTTTCTGATTTATCAGGGTATTGTGATGAATTTCTCATCCACGGCGTGGATGTGGAGGGAAAATCTTCCGGTGTTGAGATGGAGCTTGTGCGTATGCTGGGGGAATGGAATGAGATACCGGTGACTTATGCGGGCGGAATTGGAAGCCTGGAAGATTTGGAAATGTTCCGCAGAATAAGCGGCGGGAGCCTGGATTTTACGATTGGGAGTGCCCTGGACTTATTTGGTGGGAAAATACCCTATGAGACGATTGCAAAACGGGGTTTACTTAACAAATAGATAGTGTTAAAATGAGGGGTAGTGTATCAACGTACCAATATACCAGAAGTAAATTTAGACAAGGAGTTAATTACAGATTATGGGTTTGATTGAAAAGATTTTCGGAACACACAGCGAAAATGAATTAAAACGTATTTACCCGATTGTAGACAGGATAGAGGCATTAGAACCAGAGATGCAGGCTCTGTCTGATACAGAATTAAAAGATAAAACAAGAGAATTTAAACAGCGTCTGGCGGAGGGCGAAACTCTGGATGATATTCTTCCGGAGGCTTACGCTGCTGTGCGCGAGGCGGCAACCAGAAGTTTAGGGATGCGCCATTACAGAGTTCAGCTTATCGGCGGCATTATTCTCCATCAGGGGCGTATCGCTGAGATGCGTACTGGTGAAGGTAAGACTCTTGTTTCCACACTTCCTGCATATTTAAATGCATTGGAAGGAAATGGTGTGCATATTGTAACAGTCAATGACTATCTTGCAAAGCGTGATGCGGAGTGGATGGGAAAGGTTCATGAATTTTTGGGACTTACCGTAGGGGTGGTTCTCAATTCTATGGACAATGATGAGAGACGCGCAGCGTACAGCTGTGACATAACTTATGTGACAAATAATGAAATGGGCTTTGATTATCTCCGTGATAACATGGTCATTTATAAAGAACAGCTTGTTCAGCGGGGTCTGCATTTTGCCATCATTGATGAGGTCGACTCTGTTCTGATTGACGAGGCCAGAACTCCGTTGATTATTTCCGGACAGAGCGACAAGTCCACCAAGCTGTATGAGGCATGTGATATTCTTGCACGTCAGTTGGAGCGTGGCGAGGCCAGCGGTGAGTTTTCCAAAATGAATGCCATTATGGGTGAGGATATTGAGGAGACCGGCGATTTCATTGTAAATGAAAAAGAAAAAGCAGTAAACCTGACAGAAGACGGTGTCAAAAAAGTAGAGAAGTTCTTCCACCTTGAAAACTTGGCAGACCCGGAAAATCTGGAAATCCAGCATAATATTATTCTGGCTCTGCGGGCACACAATCTGATGTTCAGAGACCAGGATTATGTGGTGAACTCAGAAGGTGAAGTTATGATTGTAGATGAGTTTACCGGTCGAATTATGCCCGGACGCCGTTATTCTGACGGACTTCATCAGGCAATCGAGGCAAAAGAGCATGTGAAGGTAAAGAGGGAGAGCAAGACTCTTGCGAACATTACTTTCCAGAACTTGTTTAATAAATTTAAAAAGAAGAGTGGTATGACAGGTACAGCTCTCACTGAGGAGAAGGAGTTCCGGGATATTTACGGGATGGACGTTATTGAGATTCCGACCAATGAACCTGTGAAGAGAGTTGACCTGGAGGACGCTGTTTATAAGACGCAGAAAGAGAAGTTTAAAGCTGTTATTGAAGAAGTGAAAAAAGCTTATGACAAACAGCAGCCTGTACTGGTTGGTACAATTACCATCGAGATTTCTGAGCTGCTGAGCAAAATGCTGAAGAAAGAAGGCATTCCTCATAAAGTCCTGAATGCGAAATATCATGAGCTGGAAGCTGAGATTGTAGCTGATGCAGGTATTCATGGTGCTGTCACCATTGCCACAAATATGGCAGGCCGTGGTACAGACATTAAGCTGGATGACGAAGCAAGAGAGGCCGGCGGACTGAAAATCATCGGTACAGAGCGCCACGAGTCCAGACGTATTGACAATCAGCTTAGAGGACGTTCCGGACGTCAGGGCGACCCGGGAGAATCCAGATTTTACATTTCTCTGGAGGACGATTTGATGCGCCTGTTCGGTTCAGAAAGACTGATGAGTATATTCAATACTCTTGGTGTGCCTGATGGAGAGCAGATTGAACATAAGATGCTTTCCAGTGCAATCGAGAAAGCACAGCAGAAGATTGAGAGCAATAACTTTGGTATCCGTAAAAACCTGCTGGAATATGACCAGGTAATGAACGAGCAGCGTGAGATTATTTACGAGGAAAGACGCCGCGTTCTGGATGGCGAGAGCATGCGGGATACCATTTACAATATGATTACAGAATATGTGGAGAATACTGTAGACCGCTTTGCTTCCCCCGATGCGGAGGCGGAGGAGTGGGATATGAAAGGGCTGGATGTGACACTTCATACAGTGATTCCACAGCTTCAGCTTCCTGCTATTGAGGAAGCACAGGAGATACAGCAGAAAGAGTTAAAGCATCTTCTCAAGGAGCGCGCAGTAAAAGCATACGAGGCAAAAGAAGCAGAGTTCCCGGAAGCGGAGCAGCTGCGTGAAATTGAGCGTGTGGTATTACTGAAAGTAATTGACGGAAGGTGGATGGACCATATTGACGATATGGACCAGATGCGTCAGGGAATCGGGCTTCAGGCTTATGGACAGAAAAATCCTCTTGTAGAGTATAAAATGATGGGCTATGACATGTTCGGTGAGATGACAAATGCCATCGCTGAGATAACAATCCGCACTCTGTTCCACATCCGTATTGAACAGAAAGTGGAGAGAGAGCAGGTAGCTAAAGTTACAAGCACAAATAAGGATGAAACTGCCCTCCGTGAACCAAAGAAGAGGGAAGAGAAGAAAATTTATCCCAATGACCCGTGTCCCTGCGGAAGTGGAAAGAAATACAAACAATGCTGTGGACGCAAATAAAGAAGTAAATACAAGGTGCAGATTATAAAGCTGCATGATATATAAGAAAGAGGTGAGACGGGTGGTTTTGTTAGATGAATTAAAAACAAGACTGAGTGCATACGAAGAACCGCTGAAAGAATTGAGGGATTCACTTTGACTTAGCGTCAAAGAAAAAGCGGATTGAAGAGCTGGAACATGGGAGCATGGAGCCGGGATTCTGGGATGACCCTGAAAAGTCTACTAATATAATGAAACAGCTAAAAGGTCTTCAAGATTCTGTGGAGCAGATAGAGAGGCTGTACACAGATTATGAGGATATAGGGCTGTTGATTGAAATGGGTGAGGAAGAGCCGGACGGAGAAACCATAAAAGGAATAGAAGAAGAACTGGACAGCTTCGAGGAAGAGTTTGAAGAACTGAGGATTCAGACTCTTTGACCGGGGAGTACGACAGCAGCAATGCAATTGTGACTCTCCACGCGGGGGCCGGAGGTACGGAATCCTGTGACTGGGCAGGTATGCTTTACCGAATGTATACCCGGTGGGCTGAAAAAAAAGGTTTTTCTATTGAGGTTTTAGATTATCTGGATGGAGATATAACAGGGACTAAGGGGGTAACCTTTGAAGTGATAGGAGAAAATGCATATGGGTATCTCCGCTCTGAAAAAGGTGTGCACCGCCTTGTCCGCATTTCGCCTTTTAATGCAGCAGGAAAGCGCCAGACGTCTTTTGCATCCTGTGATGTGATTCCGGATATTGAAGATGAGATAGACATTGAGATTAATGAGGAAAGGCTGCGTATCGACACCTACCGTTCGGGAGGTGCCGGCGGGCAGCATGTAAACAAGACATCGTCTGCAATCCGCATTACTCATCTGCCGACGGGAATTGTTGTGCAGTGTCAGAATGAACGCTCTCAGCACATGAGCAAGATAAGGCGATGCAAATGCTCAAAGCGAAGCTGTATCTTTTGCGGCAGCAGGAGCAGGCGGAGAAAATGTCTGGCATCCGCGGAGAAGTAAAAGATATTGGATTTGGAAATCAGATCAGGTCTTATGTAATGCAGCCATACACATTGGTAAAGGACCACAGGACAAACGCGGAGACAAGTAATGTAAACAGCGTGATGGACGGCAGTATTGACATGTTTATCAACGCATATCTTATTGAACGTTAGTAGTTCAATAAGCATATCTTATCGAACGTTGGCAGTTTAATAAGCATATCTTATTGAACATTGGCAGTTCAATAAGTACACCTTATCGAACATTGGCAGTTTAATAAGTACACCTTATCGAACATTGGCGGTTCAATAAGTATACCTTATCGAATATTGTCAGTTCAATAAGTATGTCTTATCGAATATTAATAGTTCAGTAAATATACTTAAATATGAAAGTGTGAGAAGTATTTTAATAGAAGAATGAGTTACAGGGAGGAAAACATGATAAATGTAGCAGTGATGGGATATATGGTACAGTAGGCTCTGGTGTGGTGGAGGTGATTGACACCAACGGGAAACTAATGAACCAGAGAGTTGGAGAGGAAATAAATGTCAAGTATGTTCTGGATTTAAGAGATTTTCCGGGTGACCCGGTTCAGGCTAAAATAGTCCACGATTTTGAGACTATCGTGAATGACCCGGAAATCCAGATTGTTGCGGAAGTGATGGGCGGAATTGAGCCTGCATATACTTTTGTGAAGCGTTGTCTTCTGGCAGGAAAAAGTGTGGCCACTTCAAATAAAGCTCTGGTTGCAAAGCATGGAGCAGCTTCTGTCCATTGCAAAGGACAAAGATATTAACTTTCTCTTTGAGGCCAGCGTGGGAGGCGGTATTCCTATTATACGGCCTTTGAACTCTTCCCTGACAGCGGACGAGGTGGAGGAAATCACAGGAATCCTCAACGGTACAACAAACTATATGCTGAGCAAAATGTTTTATGAAGGCGCAGATTATGATGAGGTTCTGAAAAGAGGCTCAGGATAAAGGGTATGCGGAGAGAAATCCGGAAGCGGACGTGGAAGGTCATGATTCCTGCAGAAAAATCGCCATCTTATCTTCTCTGGTTTCGGTGAGCAGGTGGATTTTGAGGAGATTTATACAGAGGGAATTACAAATATCACAAAGCAGGATATGATGTATGCAAAAGAATTGGGTATGACAATTAAGCTGCTTGCTTCCAGCAGAAGAAATAGAGACCATCTTAATGCAATTGTAGCACCTTACATGCTGCACAGGGAGCATCCTCTTTACAGTGTAAATGATGTGTTTAATGCAATTTTTGTCCACGGGAACGTACTGGGGGATGCCATGTTTTATGGAAGCGGCGCAGGAAAAATTCTTCCCACAGCCAGCGCGGTAGTTGCAGATATTATTGATGCGGCAAAGAACCTGAACAGAAATGTTATGACTGTGTGGACCAGTGACAAATTGGAACTTCAGCCCATATCAGAGACAACCAAGAAATTCTTTGTGAGAATCAAAGGCGATGCGGAGGCTATGAAGGCACACCTGGAGAGCAAGTTTGGACCTGTTGAAATTGTAAAAGCAGAAGGACTGGAAAATGAGTTCGGTTTTGTGACAGGGGTGATAACAGAGAGAGCTTATGAAGAAAATGCAAAAGAGTTTCCGGGAATTTTGCATATGATACGTGTAGAGGGATAAATTTTAACAGGAGGCGCAGCATGAAATATGTAACTATACTATGCGACGGAATGGCGGATGAACCTTTGGAACAGCTTGGAGGAAAGACACCACTTGCGGCGGCAGAGACACCAAATATGAAGCTTTTAGCTCCAAAATCTGAAATTGGCATGGTACGCGCACAGTGCCTCCGGAGATGTCACCGGGGAGTGACACAGCAAATTTGTCTGTTATCGGGTATAACCCAAGAGAATATTACACCGGGGATCTCCTTGGAAGCGCTGAGCATTGGAGTGGATATGAAGCCTACGGATGTGGCATTCCGCTGTAATCTTGTCACACTGACAGAAGAGCAGGATGTTTATGAGGACCGGGAGGTGCTGTTCGGATTCATCGTGTTTCCCTATTAACCTT